>NZ_FODV01000044.1 GCF_900110465.1 Halogranum amylolyticum | reverse complement strand
GCGTATGTGTTTAGCCCCGGATCGATTTCGTTAGTCTCTCGGAGAGGCCACCCAACTGGTGTAGTAGATCAATGCAGCAGGCAAATGAGTCCACTACCAAGGGATGGTCTCCGGACAGGAGACCATCCCGTCCTGCCTGCTCATGACCTCCTCTGATCCTACCAAGGAGAAGATCCTTGCCCGCCTTGTCTCACTCGAGGAAGAAGTTGAACAGCTCCGAGAAGAAAACGAACAGCTGCGACAGGAGAACAAGCGGTTGAGAGCCAAACTCCGGTGGTACGAAGGGCCACACACACCACCGAGCAAGGAACAATCAGATCAAGAGAAGTCGTCCTCGTCCGATGGGGACGAGGACGACGAACAACCGCGTACTGACGGTGGGAGTCCTGGTCGAAATCTCGGACACGATCCCGAGTGGCGAACCGCACCGAACCCAGATCAAAAGCTCGAGGTTACCTGTGATTGCTGTCCGGAGTGTGGCGAACACTTTGACGAGTCGGCGGGCGTCAGCCCCCGACTCGTCGAGGAGGTTCCTAATCCACAGCCTCCCGAAGTCACCCAGTACAACCGCCATTACTACGAGTGCCACTCCTGTGGAACCCAGACTGTTGCTTCACACCCCGACTGCCCCGATGAGGGGCAGTTCGGGGTGAACGTCATTGCTCAGTCAGCACTTTCTCGGTACGACTATCGTCTTCCCTACCGAAAGATCGCTGATCGCTTCGAGCAACTGCATGGACTCGAACTCTCGGGGGCATCCGCGTGGCACGCGACCGAGCGCGCTGCGCGCGCCGGTCGCTGCGAGTACGAACAGATCCGCCAGCAAATCAAAGACGCTGACGTCGTCCACGTGGACGAAACGGGCGTCAAACGCGACGGTGAACAGGCGTGGATCTGGACGTTCAGGACCGAGGATCATACGCTATATGCGGTCAGAGAGAGTCGCGGACATGATGTTCCCGTGGAAGTCCTCGGCGAGGACTTCCCGGGAACGGTTGTCTGTGACGGCTGGACAGCCTATCCGGCCTTCAGCAGCAACCTCCAGCGGTGTTGGGCACACATTCTCCGAGAAGCTGAAGACGCAGCTGAGGATTTTGAGGACGCAGAACCGATTTACCGGAAGCTCAGGCAGACATACGTCGGTCTCCAGGCTTGGCTGGAGACCGACCCAACTACTCGTGAGCGAGCACAGATGCACCGATCAAGCGAGAGCGGGCTCAGATCGCTCGTTGAGCGATCAGTAGCGGACGAGCCAGTGGCAACACTGCTCGGAAAGATCGAAGGCGGGATCGATCACTGGCTCACCTTCGTCGGTGAGCCAGCGATCTCGCCAACGAACAACGCCGCAGAGAACGCGCTTCGTGAACCAGTCGTCCTTCGGAAAATTATCGGCACGCTCCGGAATGAGCGTGGCATGTTCGTCCATGAGACGTTGCTGTCCCTGCTGGCGACGTGGCGCCAGCAGGGACGCAACCCCTACGAAGAACTCAAGCGCGTCGTCAAAAGCAACGAGATGATTTCACGAACTCACGCTGTGCCTGCGGTTGAACCTTCGAGGTAAACACGTACTGAAGCGCGATGACTCCTTGATGCCGCTCCACTCGCAATGTATCCTTCCACGGCAAAGAGGCCCATCGAAAGGAGAATAAGCGGCACCATGAGCGTGTTTCCTGTGTACAGCCACGGCAGCTGGCTGATTCCAATGGGATTGGTAGCGAGCAGATAGTTGAATCCCCAGAAGATACTGTAGGTGATACGCGGGACGACAGAACTCATACTGAACCAGAGAGTGACGCCGAAGAGAAACCCGCCGAGAAGCCCAGTCACGAGGCCATGAATCGCGCGTGTGTGCCATCCCCCACTAGTAAACCGTCCAGTCACAAGTCCCCCAATCAGCCCAGTCAAAAGGGACAGAACAACTCCTACCCACATGAGTGCCCCCGGGAGTGACACGAAGGTCGCCACGAGGATCGCCAGCATCTCAACCAGAACACCGACTGCAATGGCATATCGACGTCTCATTGTCGATTCGTGTGACGATTGGGATGAAGACCACCCGCGAGGATCAGGAGAAGTGGTCGCTTTCGTCGAATCAGCCCCCCGTTATCGACGTAGGTCAGCATCACGTCGGTAGTGAGGTGACGATGCTACATAACAGACTCGGCGTTCATACAGCGACAACTCATCAAGTATCCACTAGAGAATACTCCCCCATCGTCTACAGCAATACGAGTGTCCCGTCGTCGATATCACAGGGTTTGCGTCCGTAAAACGCTCGACGAAGGGTCGCAGCCTACTCGATCGTCTCTACGTCGGGCGTGGCCCCTCTACCAATCCTGCGAGCTGCTTGAGCGAGTCGGTCCACCCAGCGTGGGAATCCTCGGGCGGGATAGCTTCGGGTATACCCTCTTGTCGGACCGTGAGTGCGGTTCTCGCGCTAAAGCCGGAGGAATCCCGAGCGTTGGGATATTACGATTTGCAGTCTCCCTGCTCTCTCGTGTTGAACGACCCGCTCTCGCGGTCGAACAGGAAGACTCCGGGCTGTGCCAACTAGCCGTTACTCATATCCCCTGTCGGAGGACTTTGAGTTATCTTTCTGCGGATGTTCACCGCACCGTTCACGTCCGCGTTCATCGTTGTCTCGCACGACGAACAGACGTATAGACCGCGCTCCAGACGGTTGCTATCACGAATCTGCCCACAACACGAACACGTCTTACTCGTGTTCTCCTCATCTACACGATCAACGAGGATGCCGTGTTCCTCGGCCTTGGGCCGTGTTTAGACGCTAGCGAGAGGCGGTATTGCCGAGGATTATGAGTGAATGAAGCGGGAGTGAGTTGAGTATGCCCACCCAACTCGCCCGCTTCACCGACAATTGCGTCGATGAACGTAATTTGGGCAGTTTCGAGAGATTGTCCTAAAGGCAGCTGTCCGGAACCTTGAACGGGCAGTGAGACTCTGAATCCTGCAATTTCACGCGTCTAAACAAGGCCGAGAGCGCATCTCGGTTACCTAGTTTCTACTGAGAAGCGGGACCGTGAAGACAGACTATCGGTTAACTGAAACGCGAGTACAGTCTGGTTCTTGTATGCAATGGCTGGATGCACTCGTTCGCCCTCTCGAACGGTATGCGGATGCGCTCTCCGCTAAAAATCACGGTATCGTCGCCTTTGTGTCGTTTTGCATCTTTGTCGGGGTAATTGCTCTGGGGTTCGTTCCGGTAACTCGCCGAATCGAGACGTCCGGCTATTCCACTGCAGATTTGCAGGCCGCGATGACCCGGGCGGAAGTGGACACGATATTGCAGGCCATCGACCCAGTAATGGAATCGGTGATGCTTCTCTCCGTCCTCGATTACGTCTTCATCGTCGCAGGGTTCTTGTTGTTTTTCTCACTCCATTCGATCTCCCTGAAGGCACTGGCAGGCTACGACAGGCTAGTCCTGATACCGAAGATAGGGATGGGCCTGACAGTCGTCTCTCGACTTCTCGATTCTCTGGAGAACCTCTGGGTCATCCTCATCTACACGAATCCCGACGATTACGCGACCATCCTGATCAGTCTCATGAACAGCTCTGAAGCGTTGAAGTGGATAGTCGTCAGTGTCGAATATCCGATGCTCGGTATCGCCATCGCGCTTGCACTGCTGACACGGTTTACCTCACTGTTCGACGATCGCTCAGAGAGCCCACAGTAGGCAGGACTGAAATCTTCAATCGGTGAGAGGTTTCAGTAGCTGTGCTGAATAGAGTGCGCATGTCTCGCAACTTTCGATTTTTCCAACGAACGACGTGGTTCTGTTGTTGATGGGTAACCAACGAGACTACCGGTTGTTCTGACAACTGGATTTATGCTCTCTATGACAGCTATCTCTAGATATGCGTCGCCGTTCAGTGCTCGCCCTCCTCCCCGCCAGTACAACCTTGTCTATCATCTCGATCACTGGGTGCTCAGAACCGGTTGGCATGACGGATAGCCCGGGAGAACGAGCCACGATTCGGATAGCTAATCAAGACGACGTGGTTCACCATGTAGAGGTTGAGGCAGGAATCGCCAAGGAGACCGTCGTCTCGAAGATGGTTCAACTTGAAGCTGGTGAGTCGATAGATCTGAAGGAAACACTGCCTCCACCCTCAGGGAGACAACGATACCACGTGACCGTTCGACTCAACGATGGCATCCCGAAGAGTGATTCGCACGTCAGAGATGACGGGTTCAACATTCTCAAGCTTACAATCGAAACAGGGGTGAATATCGAGTGGATGGATGCCACATAATCAGGTCAGCGTTTTAACTGAGCCACGCTGCTGAATACACTCTCTGAGTGTTACACGCGAAATATGACAGCAATCGTGGATGTCACCACACCAAGAAGTCAAGAACACGTCTGCGTCACGTCCAGTGGAACGTCGTCACTCGTCTTGGACTGCCTTCAGGTCAAGTCGTGGAGCAAACGATTCGTACGTTTCGTCACTCGAGACGATAGTGTCACCATCAGATTCGACGAGATGGAGCGCATCGAAGGGTGTAAACCCGTGATCTTCGACGTAGGTCGCAGCTGCGACGACTGTATCCACGTCACCGCGCACCTCCAGCAGGGCAGCCACATTTGTGATGACTCGTTCAGTATCTCTTCCTTCACGGTACGCAACCATGAGAAGTTCAATGAGTGTGAACTGGGACGTCCACAGTTCGTTCTGATGGTCTCGGTAGACCGCCTCTGCGGCGTCACCGAGCCAGTCTTCGTCTTTGATGAGTGCCAGAAGGAAGTCCGTTTCTGCGTACATTTAGCGTCCAGCCTCGTCTAGCGCTGCGTCACGTGCTTCCTGCCGGAGTTCGTCTGCCGTCTTCTCAACGTCCGCGAACTCAGAACGGAGGGCATTGAGCGGATCGTCCTCTATTGGAACTAACTTGATACCGTCATGAAGTTGAACAATATGGTAGTGTTCCCCATATCGTTCTCTAATTTCTTTAGGAAGCGTGAGACGACCACGACCGTCCAGCGTTGCCTCAGACATACTCTCATCTATGGTGGGTAGATACAAGAACTTTCCCCAAATACAGGTGACCTACCCACTCAGATGGGCTCGTATCGTTTGCTGACTACACCCTCTAAGTGTTGCACGTCGCTTTTGACAGCATCCGGTGAGGTTTCTGCGGGCGTGCTGAACTCAACGCGCGAGTCGGTCAGCGGTGGATACAACGAGTACGGTTCTCGACGCGGGCCACACGCGAGACGATAGTGACACAACTATTTTAGCGGGTCCGATCTCCAGCACCGGTGTGTCTCAAACCGAGCGCACCTCTTCCTTCGCAATGCGGTTCGGCGTAACGCTGCTCGCTGGCATTCCCGGAATCCTCGCCCTCATGGGGTACCTTTACCTCACGACGCCGCCGACGGCAGTCACTGCCGGACTGTCGCTTTCTCTCTTCGCTGTATCCTCTGGTGTCAATTCGCTCCTCATACTCGTCGTTATGTGTCTGATCGGTACGTATGCGGGCCCACGAGTGGGATTACAATCGTACCTCACCGACCAAATGGGGACAGGTGACCGAATCTGGCGACGCCTCCGTCCCGAGGTCAGCCTCGCCGTCGGCGTCGGCGCCCTCGGGGGCATACTCATTCTGGTTCTCGACGTTGTGTTGGCGCCGTTCGTCGCTCAGGACCTACCCCAATCCGCAATCGGGACGACCGAACCAACCGTGGCGAACGTCCTCGCGTACGCCCCGGTCCGCTTTCTCTACGGTGGTATCACGGAGGAGCTCCTGCTCCGGTACGGGCTCATGTCGGCGCTCGCGTTCGTCGGCTGGTACGTTACTGGTCGTCGGTCGGACGGTCCCAGTTCGGGGGTCATGTGGACCGCGATCGTGATCTCTGCCGTGCTGTTCGGTATCGGTCATCTCCCGGCGCTTGCTCAATCCGTCGGCTTAACTCCGGCACTCATCGCCCGAACGGTCCTGCTGAATGCGATCGCAGGTGTCCTCCTCTGGTGGCTGTACTGGCAGCGGAGCCTCGAGGCAGCGATGGTAGGCCACGCCGCGTTCCACGTCCCTCTCGTGATGCTCTCGCTCGTACAGGTCGCGCTGCTCTGACGGCGTTGTGGACGGATACTATTTTGAGATTATACTAGTATACCGCCTGTATGGAGGTCACGAAAGCTCAACGAGAGATCCGGTCGGTGTATATCAACGGTGCCGTCGGGCAAGCTGTCTCTGGAGTGATTTGGTTGTTGTCGGCTAGTCTCGGGACCTTTTTATCCGTTCAAGCTGGGGTGATTTCACTATTTGTCGGTGGGATGTTCATTTTTCCACTCACACAAGTCGCACTCCGGCTCAGTGGTCGATCGGCCACGGTCAGTAGTGAGAATCCGCTTGACGGGCTTGCGATGCAGGTCGCCTTCATCGTCCCGCTGCTGATTCCGGTTATCGGTGCGGCGGCCCTTTACAACATCAACTGGTATTATCCTGCGTTCATGGTTGTCGTCGGCGTCCACTATCTCCCATTTGTGTTTCTGTATGGCATGAAGGCGTACGCTGTCTTAGCCGCGGTTCTGATAGGGGGAGGGGTGACGATTGGGTGGACACTACCGGATAGTTTCGCTGTTGGTGGCTGGGTCGCTGCAATCGCTCTGCTCGTATTCTCACTATACGTCTGGCGTCATGATTGACCTGCCGGGCATCAGCTTTCCCTCGGCATTGCTGAGTATAATACGCTCACTACCCGTACAGCTACCTAACGGCTGTTGCAGTAGAGAGAGTGTCGCACTACTAGAGTTTCCAACAGAGCCGCACTGTGCAGATCGGCGGTGAGCGACCGACGTTGAGCGAGCCTGCTGGGTCGGTCGCTACAGCCGCCCCATGTCCGGCCTAGGCGGACGAGAGTGCAACGTAGCTCAGCCCGAGCAAGATGGTATTGTAGGTAGCGTGGACCAGAATTGGGACCGCCAGATTGCCCGTCCGTTCGTAGAGTGTCCCAAAAATGCTCCCGACGACGGCGATCATGAGCGCCCCGGCGATGATCGCGACAGGGTTCCCAGAGTAGTTCGCCAGGTGCAACGAGCCGAAGAGGAGGCTCGCCCCGACGATGGCAGGAGCCGACCCGAACCGATCACGGAGCCGACCCTGAATGACACCCCGAAAGACGAACTCCTCGACCGGCGCCACGACGACGATCGAGAGGGCGGCGAGCCCGAGGAGGTACGTCGGATTCGTCGCCGCAGTGTCTCCGATGACCGAGGAGGGGAGGAGGCCGAGGGTCGTGAGTGCCACGGAAAGGATGACCGCCGCGGCAATGGCTGCGACCACCCCGACGACTACGTACCCCAATTCTCGGAGAGAGGGGAGTGTGATCGGCACGGAGAGGTCCCGGTAGCGGTAGTAGAGGTATCCGACGCCGAACATACCGAGCTGTCCGACGGCAGTGGCCCCGACGAGAATCGACGTGGTCTCGATGTCGTAGCCGAGCGCGATCAGCGGTGCGATGAAGACGACGCCCGCGACGAGCGCAATCACGAACGTGAGGACGGTGAGCCCCAGCATCTCGAGCACCGTCCGCGGCCCGGACTGGGACTGGTAGGTTGCTCCCATACTGGACGACGAACGACGAGGCCCCTAAGCCTTGGCAAACCATCAGCCGTTAGGTGATTCTACGAGTGGCGTTTTCGCGGTCAGAACGAGGGCCTCCAGGGCGTGATTCGGACTCCGACGGCTTGCGGCAGCCTCCGACCCTGTGGACTGCTGGTACTGGCTGAATCTCCCATCTAGGCCACGAGAAAAGGTCGCCACGAACCAGAAGGACCGGTCGACGACGGGGATGCGTCAGGTGTTTCGAATAACTCCGTCAGTTCGAGTCGAGCGACTCTGCCCACTCGACGAAGTTGGCGAAGACGATCATCACCACGATGAAGAACACGAGGAACACCCCCCATGGAAGAAGTTGAATTGCCCCGAGAAGGCTAGCGAGACGAATAGAAACGCAGCTACTGCGGCAATAGATCCTGCGAGATACATCCGTACTTACGTCTCCATACGTTCGAGATAACCTCTGAGACAATAACGTAATGGGACGATTTCATCACCTCTCTCCGATACTCGGCGCAAGAAATGGAGACGAGCAATGGGCCCAGTTTATCGGTCAAATCACACTGACGCTTCCTATCGGGTGTCCGTTGTGTCTCACTTGGACTGCCGTTATGAGGGGATGACATATTTCGGGAAGGGGGTCGATAGTGCCCCTAACGCCCTCCATGACAGCCATCGACACCACCGCCCTGACCAAACACTACGGCGAGACCATCGCCGTCGATAGCCTCGATCTCGCCGTTCCCGAGGGGACAGTCTACGGCTTTCTCGGCCCGAACGGCTCCGGCAAGACCACGACGATGCGGATGCTCACTGGCCTGACAACGCCGACCAGCGGCAGCGCGACTGTCGCCGGAGTCTCCGTCACCGACCGTGACGTCCTCCGCCCACGTATCGGTTACCTCCCAGAGGAACCACCACTCTACGAGCAGGCCACGGCGTACGAACAACTCGAGTACGTCGCCGGACTCCGGGACCTTCCCCAGCAGGACACCCAGGATCGCATCGACGAACTTCTCGACCGACTCGGGCTGTCGCCGAAGGACGCCGCGACCCGCATCGCCGACTACTCGAAGGGGATGCGCCAGAAGGTCGCCTACATCCAGGCGGTCCTCCACAGCCCCGACATCGCCTTCCTCGACGAACCCACCTCGGGCCTCGATCCCCGCGCGGCTCGGACCATCCGCGAGCTCATCCGCGAACTCACCGATGACGGGACGACGGTCTTCCTCTCGACCCACATCCTCCCGGTGGTTGAGGAGATCGCCGACACGGTCGGCATCCTCTACGAGGGGCGACTCGTCGCCGAGGACACGCCCGACCAACTGACTCAGCGTGCCGAGACCGGCGAGACGCGGACCCTCGAAGACGCGTTCCTCGAACTCACGAGCACCGACCCGGCAGCGGAGGCGTCCGTGGAGGCGAGAGATGGCTGAATCCGGCTGGCCACGACACGCCATCCAGGTCGGCGTCTTCGAGTTCCGGCGCACGGTTCGGGCCATCTGGCAGGACAGGTCCCGGGCGTTCCTCATGGCCGCAGGCCTGGTGTTCCCGTCGCTGATGCTTGTCGGCTTCCTCTACCTATTCGCCGATGCAATCCGGGGCGCCGGATCATTCACGCTCCCCCCGGTTGCTCGCGGAACTGTCGCGCTCCTCTGGCTGTTCGGCGTGTTCATCGCCACCCAGCGCGTCGTCTCCGCTCGCCCGCGCATCGACGCCGAACCGCTTATGCTCACGACCGTCTCCGCCCGGACGGTCGTTGGGGGGCTGTTGGTCGCCGAGACGCTCCGCGTGCTCGCATATCTTGGCTTGCCGGTGCTGGTCCTCACGGGCGGTGCAGTCTACCTCTTCGCCTCGCCAGTGAGTGCCGTCCTCATTCCGCTAGCGGCAGTTCTCCTCGGTCTCACCGCCGTCCTCGTGGGGATGGCGCTGGGTTACGCCGTCGCGCTGTTGATCGCCACCTCCCCGTTCGTCGCCCGCCACAAGACCATCCTCGGGGGCGTCGCCGTGCTCCTCGCCATGGGGGGCTACCTCCTGGTGATGCTCCCTCAGTTCGGCGGCATCGGCCAGGAGACGCTCGCGGTCCTCCCCGTCGGGTGGTTCGTGGACCTCGCCGTCCTCGGGAGTCCCGTTCGTGGCTCGACGATCCGGGCTGGCGTCATCGTGGGCGGAAGCCTCGTCGTCGTCCTCGTCGGCATCGCTCTCGTCGAGTGGGAGGCGACCCGGCTCTGGTTCATCGACCCCGTCAGCGGCGAAGAGGAAACGACAGCGTCCCCCGACCGTTCCGACACCGATGGGACGCGGACTGCGCTTGCCGACGCTATCGCTCCGGTCGGGATTCCCCGGAGTATTCCCCAGCCGGTTCGTCGCGTGGCCCAGTGGAGCGTCCTGCGGACGCGTCGGGACCCCCGACGACTCAACTTCCTGTTGCTCCCCGTGGTGATGGTCGGAAGCGGGCTGATCAGTTCGAGCGCACAGCTCGACTCGGTTTGGTCCCTCCTCGCGCCAGCTGCCGCCGTCTTGCTCTCCTGGATGGCCGGCGCCACGTTCGCCATGAACCCGTTCGGGGACGAGGGGCCCGTCCTCTCGACGACGCTCATCGCCATCTCCGGCTCGGCGTACGTCCGTGGGCTGATGCTCCCCGGCCTCCTGTTCGGGTTCCCACTCGTTGTCCTCGGGACAGCGGGCGCCGCGCTGGCCGGACCGTTCGAACTCCCGGTCGCCGCCGGGCTCGTCGCGGTCAGCGTCCTCGTCACGCTCGTCGCCGTCACCACCGCCCCCGCAGTCGGGATGTGGTTTCCCCGGTTTAGCGCGATCAGCATCGGACAGAGCCGTGACGTGATTCCTCCACGGTTGCTAACGACGGCCCTCCACTTCCTCGTCGTGACGGGCCCAGGGACACTGCTGGCCCTCCTCCTCATCGACGCCCAACTCGCCCGTGCGCTCGTCGCTGGTATCGTGGGCTTTCTCCCGGCGGCGCTTCTCATACTCGCTGCCGGGCGTGACGGAGGCGTCCTCGCGGACCTTGGGACGTGGTTTCAGGGCATCGGGACCAGGGTGCAGGCCATCGGGGTCGAAAGGTTCCAGCTTGGGGCCAGTGGACTGCTCGTGATCGGCGGGATCGTCGTCGCAGTCGTTTCGTACCGCTTGGCCGTGCGGCGGTTCGACAGCTACTCGCCGCCGACGTGATATGCCGGAGCAATTCCCACGAGGAGGTCGGCATCTCGGCAGCTCGTGGTTGATAGGCCCTCGGATCCGGAGAGGTAGGTGAGTGAAGCCGGACCCCAGAGACTTTGGCCGCTTCGGTCGTTGCCCCGCCCGTGACCTCCGCGTTCGAACAGTACGGGACGGGGAGTGGAATCCCGTTCGGTGTTGGTATCGGTGCGTGAGCGGCGGTACTCTCGGGGGTGGGTGAGCAACTCGCCGTCGTCGCTGGATTCGGGATGATCGGCGGACTCGTCTTAGGGGGCTTCGCAGGCCGGTTCACTGCCGAAAATCTCGACCGGTCCAACTGGGAGCTCCGTGTGGTGGCATTCACCCTTTCGCTCAGAACGATCATCGGCACAGGATTTCAACAGAGTCAGTGCGGCAGGAATCTCGGTGCCGTCACTGGCCCAATGAACTATTCTCGGCGAGTCGCCTCGGACATGGTCTCTCGAATCGCCGTCGCCAATTCGTCGGAGCGCTGGCTCCCGACCAGCAGATCTCGGTCGTCGGGCCGCGTCAGGAACACACCGCGCGAACCACGAACGTTGTACGCGATCGCTCCTAGACGCCAGCGGATTCCCCACCCACCGTACTCCCGGAGGGGTCGGTACGTCGTCGCCTCGACGGACTCGATCGCCGGCCAGGGCACTCGTCTGAACGAGCGGTGAAGTGGAGCGAACCTGATGTAGAGGCCGTCGTCTCGGACCTCGATGACGAGTCGGAGCGACCACATGAACCCACCAACTGCTCCGGTGAGGGCCATCCCGAGCGGCCCACTTCCAACGACGGTTACGAGACCGACGATGCCAAGCAGGACCCAGAGCCACCACTGTCGGAACCGTTGTTCTTCGAAGAAGACAACCTGGTGTGACACAGCCGTAAATAGGGGTGTGAAGGGTAAATTGCCCGTCTTCCCGGCGATATCGTCCTGGGTGTACAAATCGTCTTCATCAATCTGCCATTTAAATAGTGTCGGTGAAAATGTAAACCTATGTCGGGCCGATCACACGTCTCCAAGTCACCTTCGGCCACACGTCGTCTGGGGGCCCTCGTCAATCACGATTCTGTCGTAGTCAGGTTCGTCGCCTTCTGGAGCCTCTGCTTTGCCCTGTTTCTTGCCGCATGGACGGTCTCGTACCTGTTCCTCCCCGAGGGCCTGCTCCGCCGTTCGGGCGGTCCTGGACCAATTTCGACGACAGCCGATTCGGTCACGATGGAATTCCTGTCGATATTCGCCTGGAATCTGGGGTTCAGTCTCATCGTAATCGCGGCGAACACGTTTCGGTCGATTCGGACACCACTTGGGTATCTGGTCGTCCTCGTCATGTGGGTTCAGGGGTCAATTATCTGGGGCACGAACTCGCTTACAATCCAGACAGGGCGACTCGCTCCCTCGCTGTCGGTCATCCTGAACCGGAGCGGTGTCTACGAACTCACAGCTCTCGTCGCCATCGCAGTCGCAACTCGCGGTGTCATGGTTTGGCACCAGGCGTCGGGGCCACGGTGGCGCGAAGAGTTCGAACGGGTTCAAGGTCCTCGGGAGTGGACTATTGAGCGTCGTGAAGCCCTCGTCCTTGTCGCAGGACTCGTATTACTGGCGCTAGCGAACTACCGAGAGGCCCTGATGATTGTTGCTACAATGAGTTGAGAGTAATTCAGGACTTAACTGCTGTGCAGCATAAAGGACGTATAGCCAACACCGTGGAATTGTTGAGTACGGCTACACCGATTGCTCACTACAGAGTAGGCAGTCATCCGAGAAATATTCATTGAAGTTCGTTGGTTCTATTCCCCTTATGTCTGCTGTGTTGAATAGGGGTACGGCGTCGGGATCAGAGCGGATCACAGAGTTGTTCGATGTTGATGATGGCGAACATCAGGACGATTTCACGGAACTCTCGATACCAGGTTTGCGCTCGCACGGCATCGCCGAGCGAGCGCTTCACGGACGAATACGACGTTTCAGCCATCCAACGCTGGGTGTAGCCACGTTCTCGAATGAGCGCGTTGTTGCTGACCGCGTTCGCAGACGATCCACGGTAGTGAATCAACGGTTCCACGCTGAGGCTGTAGAACTCGTATTCAGAGTGCCAATCCTGGAAACCGTTATCGGCAGCGACCGTCTGCAGGTCGTCCGCGTTCCGGCGGACGACCTGCGGCCCTGATTTCGTATCATGCGGCCACTGCGCGTGGCACTGCACGTCAAGAACAGCGAGTGACACTGTATCGGTCAATGTCGTTACTTTCATCGTCTCAACCGTCTGGTTCGACCGATCGAGATAATGCGCAGAGGCGTGGCCTCGATCGAAAAACGTGCTGTCGAGAGCGGCGAATCCAGACTGCGGGTGTTGCTGCGCTGAAACGCGCAGCAACGCCCGCCACACCCACATCTTGAACCGATCGAACGACTTGTTCAGCGTCGTGTAATCTGGGACGTCGCTCCTGTTCAACTCAAGGACGTCCCGTATGTCACCCATGTACTTCAGCCGATTTACGGTTTCTCGGAAGCTATGCTCCTCTTCGAGCCGAAACCCATGAATAACGACGTGCTTCCAGCGGGCGAACCCGCCGGTGGCGGGCTCGCCCGCGTGCTTTCCCAAGGCTTGTTTGGCTAGGCGCTTGAACCACTCAACGAAGTCGAGGAGATCGACTTCCACCATACCCGACCTCCTCGGCTTCATCCTTACTGATTTGACGGTCTATCCCGACGCCGTACCCCTATTCAACACAGC
Source organism: Halogranum amylolyticum (assembly GCF_900110465.1). Taxonomy (GTDB): domain Archaea; phylum Halobacteriota; class Halobacteria; order Halobacteriales; family Haloferacaceae; genus Halogranum; species Halogranum amylolyticum. The sequence goes on along the minus strand of NZ_FODV01000044.1, from coordinate 1 downwards.
A
>NZ_FODV01000043.1 GCF_900110465.1 Halogranum amylolyticum | reverse complement strand
GATACACGGGTCCAGGTGCTAACTGGAATGCACGTACATATCGGTCATCACGCCACATACCGATCGTGGTCATGACTACGGTTCGATTCCGTAGGTCGGCGTTCAGGCGGCCACAGCGGTGAGGTTCCACCCGTACCCATCCCGAACACGGAAGTTAAGCTCACCAGCGTGGAAGCAAGTACTGGAGTGGGAGACCCTCTGGAAACACTTCTTCGCCGCCTCCACTCATATCTCAGCCCCCGAGCACCCGGTGCTCGGGGGCTTATTTCATTTGTAGCGACGAGCGGCAGCACCGGACAGCGACAGCACCGCGTCCGCGACGAGCTACCGACAGCACCGCGTCTGCGACGAAACAGTCAGTCAAGCAACGACAGTACCGCGGCAGCGACGGCACAGCATCAGCAGACAGGCCCACCATCGCGCCTGGCGGCGCGAAGGTGGGCGCTTCCGTCGGCTCGACCGAGAACGTCGTCAGAACGTCAGGTGCGAAGACGACCCCGGCGTTCCGTCGTCCTCGTCGATCCCGCCTTTGTGGAGGAACGAACACTGGTCGTCGGTGAGGTAGATCACGCCCTCTTCGACTGCCACTTCGACTTCCACGAGTGTCGACTCGGCCGCCTTCCCGCTGTCACAGTAGCCGGAGCAGCCGTCGAACATCGATCCGTGTTTCGGACAGACGATCTCGCCGCCCCGAATCGCCGCCCCGAACCCGCGATCCAGCCGTTGGTCGGTCTCGTGCTGACAGAAGTTCTTCCAGCCGGCGACGCAGTCGTCGGTTCGGACGACGATCACTTCCTCCTCGGAGCCGTCGGCTTCACGAACCGTGACGAGGAGCGAACCATCCACCGAAATATCAGAGAGAGCGGCGAGTCGTGTCGCGTCGTTCATCTTCCTCATCTGAAACGACGGTTGATTACAAAAACCACCGGGTTCGTCGCCGAGTTCTCGCAGACCCGTCTCGCTCCGATCGAGCGTCACCTTCTCAGCGCGAATACGATTTTCACAATTTGTACAGTTTCTACACGTCCTGCAGAATCGAGACATTTCACAAGTGGGATAGCGTTAAGGTGGACCGGACTGAGTCACCCGATACGAATGAGCCAGTCCACGCGGTCCGCACGGCGCACACGGGCAACACGGTGCGAACAGGGAGCAGTGTCCACATATTCCACAATTTGTAGAATGGACAGGGGTGATGTCTGAATGGGACGCGCGGTGAGCGTCTCACTCCAGAAGGGTGGCGTCGGGAAGACGACGCTCGCGATCAACCTCGCGGACGCGCTCAGCGAGCGCGGTCACGAGGTACTCCTCGTCGACCTCGACCAGCAGGGGAACGCCACCGAGGGCGTCGGACTCAAACACCTCTACAAACGGGAGTCCCCCCACGTGGGGGATCTCTTGACCGACACCGACCCGGTCGACGTCGAAGCGGTGATCCACGAGCGCGACGCGTTCGACGTCCTCCCCGCCCACGTTAACCTCGACGAGGTCGAAGACAGGATCCGCAACTCGACGTTCGGGATGCTCTGGGTGCGTCGCCGCATCGTCGAACCGCTCCTGGACGAGCGGTACGACTACATCGTCGTCGACTCCCCACCGAGTCTCGGCCCCCTCTCCGACGCCGCGCTCATCGGTGCCCGTCACGTCATCGTCCCGCTGCTGATGAGCGAACCGAGCGTCAGCGGGTTCGAGCGGATGTGGGAACAGCAGATCCGACCGATCCGCGACGAGGTCGGCATCGACCTGCTCGCCATCGTTCCGAACGACCTGAGCGGCAACAACGAGGAGAAGCGCATCATCGCCGACCTCGAAGAGTCGCCGTTCGCGCAGTTCCTGCCGACGTTCGCCCGCAGCCACGAGTTCGACGAGTCGCCGGGGCCGGGACTCCGCCACCGGATCGCGTTCAGTCGCGCGTGGCGCGAGGGCCAGACGCTCCGCGAGTACGACTCCGACAACGACATGCTCGATCGCCTCGACGAACTGGCCCGCATCGTCGAGGAGGGGGGCGTCGTCGATGCCTGACGAGAACCGCTTTGCCGGCCTCGGCGACCAGCTTGATGACGCCGACACTGACACGGAGACGACCGACGCCGACGACGCCGGGGACGACGTCGACGCCACTACCGACGGCGACGTCGACACCACTACCGACAGCGATGGCGCTAGCGACGACGCCGGTGTGGACGCTCCCGACGATTCCGCCGACACGTCCATCGACGACGTGGACCCGGCGGACGCTGCCGGACCGGCGTTCGAGTTCGACGCGACCCGGGCGAAGAGCATCTACGTCCGCCCCGAGACGCTGGAACTGCTGGCTGACGTCGAGTTCGAGGTGGAGTCTATCCTCCGTCGCAACCACGACGTCCGTGATCTGACCGGACGGGAGTTCCACGACGCGCTCGTTCGAGCGGTCGCCTCCCACCCGGAGGCCGTCGCCGACCTGATCCTCGAGGAGCGCGACGACTGAGGCAACGGTCGACGCGCGGTTGCGCAGACGAACATTCTAAACATTACAGAATTTTTTAAAATCTCGGCAGTTTTACCTCGATGATTGTCTTCTAAATGAATACTTTAGAGAAACAGGAAGTAAATGAGACGCAAGAATTTTCACAATTCGGAGACAGGCTGCGGCTTCCGGAGTGTTCACGAGGACTCAACCGATTGAAACGTCCACGGTGTCCGCAGTGTCGACCCGTATCGCGTTCGTGGCTGTCGGCTCTCGATCCCGGGATCACATCTTGTCGGCGAGTTTCGCCACCGGGTAGTTCGTCTTCGGGGAGACGTCCGTGGTCTCCAGGTAGGGCGGGTCGATCAGGTCGCCGTACTCCTCTGAGGTCGGCGCGAACAGCACCCGGTTGACGTCGGCGTCGGCCGCCGCCGTCAGCACGTTGTGCGTCCTATCCATGTTTACGTCGCGGACGCCCAGCGGGTTCTCGAGCGTCCAGTGGACGCCGATCATCACCGCCATCTGGAGGACCACATCGTGGTCGGCGACGGCGGTCGGTACGGGGTTCCTACCACCGCGAGGCGGACCCCCACCGCCGATGATCTGACGTGTCGACCGCGTCCGACTCCTCGCCGAGACCGACGACCGCTGCGGATTACACGTCTACTCGTGTAACACGCCGTCTCGGCCGTGCTCGTCCCGTCGAGACGCACTCGTCGGCGACGCTCCGGGTCGCTCTCGGCCTCGCTCATGACTCTCGGGTCTCAGAGCGAGGGTTTTTACTGCTCTCCGACTAACGGTCGACAATGGCCGATGCGTGCGAACGAGCGGCGACTCGAAGCGGAGGAGATATCCGATGAACAGCAAGGTCAGTCGCGTCATCGACGCGTACTCGTTGGACGGACTCGGCGACGAGCTGGTCGAGCAGTGGGTCGACGAGGGGGAGAGTCTCCGGTCGCTGGCGGACGTGTTCAACCGTCGCGTCCTCGCGAGCGCGATGCGGGAGGCCGGGTTGAACCCTATCGACGGCGAGGTCGAGAACACGTACCGACTGCTGACCGGCGACGACGTCAGCAGCGGTGTTCGGACCGAGGCGAAGCGTTCCCTCGAGCGCGACGAGGTCGACGTCGAGACCGTCCTCCGGGATTTCGTCTCCCACCAGGCGGTCCACACCTACCTGACGAAACACCGCGGCGTCTCGAAGCAGACCGAACCCGAAGACGACCGGGCGAAACTCGAAAAGAACCAACGGACGATCCAGCAGCTGAAGGGGCGGACGCGCGCGGTCGCGACGAACATCATCGAGAACCTTCGGGACACCGGCCGTCTAGACGTCGACGACTTCGACGTGATGGTCGACGTGCGCGTCATCGAGACGGCGACCGGCGAGACGTACGACGTGGGCGAACTGTTCGAGGAACGTGCGAGCGACGTCGACACCGACGCCGACGCTGTCGACGCCGCCGACGTCGACGCCGCCGACACGGCAGAGTGACGGAGTGACGACGGTGACGACGCCGACCCGGTCGAGTGACGACGCCGACCCGGTCGAACGAGGACGGCTCGACCGACTGAGGCGACGATCAGGTCGATCACGACCCTCGTTTTCGGTTTTCGAGAACGCTTCCAGCGAGACCCCGAAACGTAAATACCAGGGGCACCATATGCCGAACACTAATGGAATCTCGGCAGTTTTCGGCCGAACGTGCTGAACTTCAGGTCAGGAACATCGGCGGCATCGACGAGACGGCGGTCACACTCGAACACGGCGTCACGGCGCTGACCGGGCGTAACGCGACGAACCGGACGTCGCTTCTACAGGCGATCATGGCGGCGCTCGGCAGCGACAACGTCTCCATCAAACGGGACGCCGACGAGGCGCACGTCGAGCTCCAATTCGGCGACGAGACGTACTCTCGAACGCTCCGCCGACGGAACGGTTCCATCGTCTCCGACGGCACTCCGTTCCTCGAAGACCCCGAACTCGGCGACCTCTTCGCGTTCCTCCTCGAGATGAACGAGGCGCGACAGGCGGTCGCGCGCGGTGACGACCTCCACGAACTGGTGATGCGGCCGGTCGACACCGACGCGATCCAGGCGGAGATCAGCGAACTCCAGTCGACCAAACGCGACATCGACGCCGAACTCGACGACCTCGACGGGCTGAAACGTCGTCTCCCCGGACTCGAGGAGAAACGGACCAAACTGCAGTCCCAGATCGACGACCAGCGGGCCGAGCTCGAGGAGAAGCGCGAGGCGCTCGAGGAGTTCGACGCCGACGTCGAGGAATCCCGCGAAGAACAGTCGGAGCTGGACGCCAAACTCCAGGAGCTCCGCGAGACGGAGTCGGCGCTCGAGGACGTCCGTTTCGACATGGACACCGAGCGCGACAGTCTCGAGGCGCTGCGCGCCGACCGCGACGAGGTCTCCGAAGAACGCTCGGAGCTCCCGACCGCACCCGACGACGAGATCCAGGAGCTCGACAAACAGATCCAGCGGCTGCGCGGGCAGTCCGAGACCATCGACTCGGTCGTCAGCGAACTCCAGTCGCTCATCCAGTTCAACGAGGAGATGCTCGAGGGCGGCCGAAACGAGTTCCAGAGCGCGCTCCAGCCGGAGTCGAATGGGTCGGTCACCGACCAGCTCGTCGAGACCGACACGACCGTCTGTTGGACCTGTGGTTCGGAGGTCGAGACCGGCCAGATCGAGGACACGCTCGACCGCCTGCGGGAGCTGCGTTCCTCGAAGCTCTCGACCCGCAACGAGCTGACCTCCGAGATCGACGATCTCCAGTCGAAGAAGCGGTCGCTCGAGGGGACCCAAAAGAAGAAACAGCGGCTCGACCGACGGCTCGACGAGATCGAAGACGAGATCCGTCGCCGCGAGCACACCGTCGAGGACCTCGAGACGCGCGAGGACGAGCTCATCGACGAGCTCGCGGAGCTCGAGACCGAGGTCGACGAACTCGAGACCGAGGAGTACAGCGAGGTGCTCGACCGACACAAGGAGGCAAACCAGCTCGAGTTCGAGGTCCAGCGACTCGAGAAGGAGCTGTCCTCCGTCGAAGACGAGATCCGCTCAGTCGAGGACCGACTCGCGGAGCGCGACGAGCTCGAGACGCGCCGCGAGGAGATCCAGGAGGAACTCGAAGAGCTGCGGACCCGCATCGAGCGCATCGAACAGCAGATGGTCGACGAGTTCAACGAGCATATGGACGCCGTGCTCGGCGAACTCGCCTACGAGAACATCGACCGCATCTGGATCGAACGGACCGAACGCGAGGTCCGCGAGGGTCGACGCAAGGTGACCAAGAGCCACTTCGATCTGCACATCATCCGCAGCGCTGCCGACGGCCGCACCTACGAAGACACCGTCGACCACCTCTCGGAGAGTGAACGCGAAGTGACGGGACTCATCTTCGCGCTCGCGGGGTACCTCGCCCACGACGTCTACGAGACGCTGCCGTTCATCCTCCTGGACTCGCTGGAGGCGATCGACTCCGAGCGCATCGCCAAGCTCATCGACTACATGACCGACTACGCCGACTACCTCGTCGTGGCGCTGCTCCCGGAGGACGCCGCCGCCGTCGACGACCGATACGCCCGCGTCACCGACATCTGAGCGACCGACCGCGACCCCCGCCGTGTCGCGGCCGCACCGTCCTCCCTCTCTCCTGTCGTCGCCCGTCGAGTCACGCACGGTCGCGGTCGCGTTCCGTCTCCGTCTCCGGCTTCGGACTTCTCGTTTCCGGTCGTTACGCACATAGTCATGTAACAGCACTTGGTCTGTGCGAATAGTTCGAACGGACTTGCTACGAGAAGCTCAGGTTGATCTCGATCTCGTTGGTTGCGCCGAGTAGCAGGTCCGGGAGTTCGTCGGTGAGTCGCGTTCCCTTCAGGCGGTTCGCCGGCCCCGAGACGCTGATCGCGCCGATAGCGACCCCCTCGTCGTCGGTGACGGGCGCACCTACAGCGTGCAGCCCCGCGATTGACTCCTCGCGGTTGAACGCGTAGCCCCGGTCGACGATCTGTTCGAGCTGTTCGAACAGCTCCGTCTCGTCGGTGATCGTGTCCGGCGTCTTCGCCGGCAGTCCGTGACCGTCGACGATCCGTCTGACGCGGTCGGCCGGGAGATGGGCGAGGATGGCCTTCCCGGCGGCGTGCTGGTGAAGGTAGCCCCACGCGCCTGCTCGGGCGCTCGTCTGTACGGAGTGCTCCCCCGAGGCACCGTAGAGGTGGACACTTCGGCCCTGTTCTTCGGTGATACACCACACCTTCTCGCCCGTCACCTCGGCCAGCTCTTCGACCTTCGGCCGGGCGATGTGGTAGAGGTCGTGTCGGTCGCGCGCCCGGAGTCCGAAGTCGAGGAGTCGGAGGCCGATCCGGTACTCGTTGCCCTCGCGGGCGACGAATCCGAGAGATTCGAGCGTCACGACGTGTCGGTGGACGGTGCTCTTCGCCAACCCGACCTGCTCGGCCAGTTCCGTGACGCCGAGCGAGTCACCTTCGGCCTCGCTCAACTGTTCGAGGAGTGCGAACGAGGTCTCGGCCGTCTTCACCGGCCGTGTCTGTGGTTCGTTCATCATTATACGTCATCGACTGTACCACGACCACATAAATCTTGTTCGAGCTACACGAACGCCCCACTCTCCTCTCTGCGGTCGACGGACCGACCCAGGGAAGTTCGACCACCAACAGAGCAAAGTACCCGAACGGAGTGGTATCCGGTAGCATGACGAAGACGGCCGACTGCGTCCTCCAGTGGGAGGGCCCCAGCCACGGCGACGCCGAGACGCCTACCGACCGCACCCCGGAGTCAGTCGCATGACGGCGACCGCCGAAGCGATCGTCGAGACGCTGGAGGCGCTCGGCGTCGAGCGCGTCTTCGGCTACCCCGGCGGGCGCGTCATCGAACTGTTCGACCACCTTCCCGACTCCGACGTCGACCTCGTCCGTCCGCGCGACGAGCGCGAGGCGAGCGTGATGGCCGAGATGCACGGCCGCCTGACCGGCCAACCCGGCGTCCTCTCCGGCCAGGGGCCGTGGATCGGGAGTCTGGGCGTCATCGGCCAGATGGAGGCGCGGCTGTCGTCGTCGCCGATGGTCGTGCTCACGGAGGCCAGCGAGCGCGGCGACTACTCGACGCTCGCGCCCTACCAGCAAGCCCGCGGCGACTACGGCGGGCTGGATCTGCCGAAGATCCTCGACGGGGTGACGAAGGAACACTGGTTCCCGCGCACGCCGACAGAGACCCTGCGGAGCGTCCAACTGGCGTTCAAACACGCCGTCGCGGGTCGCCCCGGCCCCACCGCCGTCGTCCTCGACGGGACTGGTGTGACACAGGACGTCCCCGACGACCCGGTTCCGCCCGTCTGGGACCCGGTCCAGCAGACCCGGACGTGGCTGTCGCGGCCGACCGCCGAGGACGTCGCCGCCGCCGTCGACGCTCTCGAAGACGCCGAGCGCCCGGTGATCGTCGCCGGCAACGGCGTCCACGCCGCGAAGGCCTACGACGAACTCGCGGCCGTCGCCGAGGCGTACGATGCCGTCGTCGCCACTTCCTACCTCGGCAAGTCGACGTTCCCCGAAACCGACGAGCGTGCGGCGGGCGTCATCGGGTCGTTCGGTCACGAAGGGGCCAACCGGGTCGTCAGCGAGGCCGACGCGCTGCTGGTCGTCGGCTGTCGGATGAACCCGATGGACACCAACTGGCAGGCGCCGACGTTCATCCGCCCCGACGAGCAGACCATCGTCCACGCCGACGTCGACACCCGGAACGCGGGCTGGGTCTACCCGGCGGACGTGGGCCTGATCGGCGACGCCAAAGAGTCGCTGCGCGAACTCGTCGAGGCGGGCGGCGGCGAGAACGACTGGGCGCTCGAGCGCGCCCGCGAGGCCCGCGAGTCGTTCACCGCCCCGGAGTGCGACTCCGACGCCTCGCCTATTCTCCCGCAGCGTGCCGCCAAAGAGATTCAGGCGGTCGTCGACGAGGACACCCTCGTCACCGCCGACTCGGGGAACAACCGCTTCTGGCTCTTGAACTACCTCCAGACGCCCGCCGTCCGCACCTACTTCGGCAGCGGTGGCGTCGGCGGGATGGGCTGGGCTACTCCTGCCGCCGTCTCGGCGGCGCTCGCGACCGACAAGGACGTGCTCGCCGTTGCTGGCGACGGCGGGTTCACGATGACGATGACGAGCGTCGAGACGGCCGTCGAGTACGGCGTCGCCCCGACGTTCGTCGTGCTCAACGACACGAGTCTGGGGATGGTCCGACAGATGCAGCACGGGCCGGACGACATCTCGGGCGTCGAGTTCCACGACACTGACTTCGTGAAAGTCGCGGAGGGGTTCGGCGCGGTCGGTCGCCGTGTCACGACCGGGGACGACCTCGCAGACGCCCTGCGCGAGGGGAAGGCGAGTGACGTGCCGACGGTCGTCGACGTCCGCATCGACCGCGAGCAGGACATGGCCGAGACGCTGCAGTCGTCGTTCTACGCACAGGTCGGCGGGTTGCACGAGTAGCCTCACCGTCGTTCGTCACTGAATATTTATGTATGAGACCGGGGCCACCCCGGTCCATGCCCACCCAGACCCCCGCCGAACGCGTCCGCAGTCGGGCCTCGTGGCTCGCCGCCAACGCGGCGATCGCCACGGTGCTCGCCCTCGGCGTGTCGCTCCCGTACTTCTACGTCACCGACGACGTCCGCGGCGTCCTGCTCTCGCTCCCGGTCGCGGCGCTCGCGCTGTCGAGTCTCGGCGTCTCGCTCGTCGCCGGCGTCGCCGCCAACGCCCGCCAACGGGCGCAGCGGGAGGCGAAACCCATCTCGAACGTCTCGAAGAGCCCACGGGAGCGCGGCCGGTGATCGAGGCGTTCGCGCACGTTCTCGGCCTCGTCACGTTCGGGAGCGTCGCACTCGGCGTCGGCGCCGGCGGTGCGTGGCTGTTCCAGCGCTACTGCTGAGGCCGTCACGTCCGTCACATCGGTCGCGACCGCGGTTCCACACGTACGTTCCTGGGAAACCTTTTTGCTCGCGACGCGACCTCTTTCGAGCATGTCTACAGTGTTGGTAACTGGCGGGACCGGGTTCATCGGTTCCTACGTCGCCGAAGACCTGCTGGAACACGGCCACGACGTCGTCGCCTACGACCTCTCGACGGACCCCCGTATCCTGGAGAAACTCGACATCGCCGACGACGTGGAGATCCGCCGCGGTGATGTCTCCGACTCGACGGACGTGATCCGCGCGATCAAGGAGACCGGTGCGACCCACGTCGTCCACCTCGCCGCACTGCTGACGACGACCGCCCGCGAGAACCCGCGACTCGCTCTCGACGTCAACGTCCAGGGGACGAACAACGTCTTCGAGGCCGCTCGGACGCTTTCGGAGCAGGTCGAGCGGGTCGCGTGGGCCTCCAGCGCCGCGGTCTACGCACCGCCGACGAACTACGACGACGGCGGCGACTGGTGGGTCACGGAGGACGACCTCGTCTACCCCGACACGCTCTACGGGGCGACCAAAGAGTACAACGAACACCAGGCGAGGGTCTACCACGAGGACTTCGACGTCTCGCACGTCGGCGTCCGCCCCACCGTCGCCTACGGTCCCTACCGCGAGACCGGTGGCTCCGCGTTCCTCGCGAACATCGTCGAGAAACCCGCGGTCGGCGAGTCGTTCTCCGTGGAGTACGGCGACCAGCACGTCGACTGGCAGCACGTCCGCGACATCGCCCAGTCGTTCCGCTGTGCCGCCTTCGCCCCCGAAGAGGACCTGACGCAGCGCATCTACAACGTCCGCGGTGAACTCGCGACGATCCGCGAGGCCGCCGAGACGGTGCAAGCGATTCTCCCCGACGCGGATCTCACCGTCTCCGACGAGGGGGAACTCCCGTGGACGCAGAAACTCGACATGACGAAGGCCAAGGCGGATCTGGGCTACGACCCCGAGTACGACCTCGAAGCCGGCTTCCGGCAGTACATCGACGTGCTACGTGAGGAGGCGGGGTTGGAGGCGGTCTGAGACGAGTCTCCGACGCTACTCGTCGTCGACGACGCCGTCGTCTTTCACCGACGGCGCGCCGACGACGAACACCTCGCCCGCCTCGACGCAGACCAGCTGGCGGATCTCGTCGGGCGAGACGACGATCATATCGCCCGCAGTCAACTCCTCGGTCTCCCCGTCGAAGCGCAGCTCGAAGCGCCCCGAGAGCACGTGGTACAGCTCCTCCTGTTCCTCGTGGTAGTGACGGTTCGACGCGTCGCCCTCCTCGTACACCCAGACGCTCGGGCGCATCTGTTCGGGACGGAGTTCGTAGCCGACGGCTTTCAGCTTCGGGTCGAACTCCTCGAGGTCGCGAGCGTCCGTCTCGTCGAGGTTGAGTCGTTCGTGCATCGGTGGCGCTTCACACGAGAGACGGAAAAAGGTGCGTCCAGCGGACCTTCCGCCGTGGCGCGCGCTGGCGTGATCTCCGTGTCACGCCAGTCAGCGTGCGAGGAATGGCCGAGTACCGAGCGAGCGAAGCGAGCGAGGCGCACAGGGAATCGGTTGGGGAGGGTGTGGCTATCTCGTTTGTCGAGCAGTCCCGAGCCACGTCTCGATCCCTCCAATGCTCACCACCCCCCGAACCCGAATCGGGGGAACACTGTACTCCTCACAGTTCGCTCACTCAACTCTGCGTCTGCGAGTACTCCTGCACCCACTCTTTCAGACTGATCCCCATCGTCGCGTAGGTGATCGCGTTCGACGACGCCGAGTTCGCACTCTTGACCAGTTCGGCCTCCAGCGTCCGCGTCGGCACCTCGCCGAGGAAGTGTGGGATCGCCCGCTGGACCGCCAGCGGGCAGCCGACCTCGTGGGCCAGCGCGTATCCGGAGATGGAGTGCGGCACTTCTCCGGAAGCATACTCGGGGTTCGGCTCGTCCAACTTCTCGTCGTCGACGAAGTCGACGTACTCGTAGCACTTGCCGACGTCGTGCAGGAGGCAGGCGGCGACGACGACGTCCGTATCCGGCTCCGCGCCGTGGAACTCGCGCTGTTCTTCGGCCGACTTGAGCGCGATGCGCGTCACGCCGCGGACGTGTTCGACGTTGTCTGTCTCGTGGATGTTCCACGCGTAGGGGATGTCGTGGACGTCGCGCCACCCGCCACGAGAGAGGCCGAGACACCACGCCTCGACGACCTGCTCGCGCAACTCGTCGTCGTCGATCTCGTCGAGTTCCGGAAACGCGTCTTCGACCTGCACCCGTAGGTCGCTGAACTCGGTCGCCATGGCTATCGGAGTTCGTCCTTCTGGACGGTTTCTCGCCCGATGAACCGCGGACGCTCGCCGATGGCGAGGAAGTTGTCGACGTCCTCTCTGGCCTCCTTGGCCTTCCCCTTCGCGGGGTCGTAGTCGCGGGAGCCCTCGCTGCCGAGTGCGTCGTGCAGCGCGTCCAAGTCCTCGAAGTAGAGCTCTGCGACGCCGTCGAACTCCGCCGCCTCGGGGGTCGTCGGAAGCACCGTGTCGTACTTGACGACGCCCTCGATCTCGCGGGCGATGGGGGTGTGGTTCGTCTGCCAGTAGTCGACGAACTCCTCGTGGCTCATCCCCTCCTTGCGGACGAGGAACGCCGAGTGCTTGTAGAGGCCGTCAGTATCGCCGTCGACGTCGTCCTTCTGGACCTTCACCTCGCCGATGAACCGCGGGCGCTTCTCGACGTCGAGAAAGTTGTCTACATCTTCGCGTGCTTCCCTGGCCTTCCCCTTCGCGGGGTCGTAGTCGCGGGAGCCCTCGCTGCCGAGTGCGTCGTGCAGTGCGTCCAAGTCCTCGAAGTAGAGCTCTGCGAGCCCGTCGAACTCTGCCGCCTCGGGCGTCACCGGCTGGACGGTGGCGTACTTGACGACGCCTTCGATCTCGCGGGCGATGGGGGTGTGGTTGGTCTGCCAGTAGTCGACGAACTCGTCGTGCGTCATCCCCTCTTTACGGACGAGGAGTGCGATGTGCTTGTAGAGACTCATTCACCCCTACCCACTCGGTTCGTGAGCATAAATCATGAGGGAGGAATTAAGAGACCACGCGACGCACAGCCCAACATGACGTTCTACGAACGCGACTTCATGGAGGGCACCCGGGGCACCATGGCCGTCGACTGGGAGGAGCGCATCGACACGAAGCGTATGCGCAACGAACGGAAGGAGCGCGCGCTCGAACGGATGCGAGACGCCGGTCTGAGTTCGATGCTGCTCCTCTCGGACCCGAACATCCGCTACGTCACCGGGCTGGCGATGACCGGCGGCAGCGGCGCGGACCACTATTCGCTCTTGCTCGAGGACGGCAACGTCGTCCACTGGGACACGGCCGACCACGCCTCGAACCAGCGGTTCAACTGCCCGTGGCTGAACGATATCCGCTACGCGTGTCCCGGCCTCGGCAACGTGCCGCGCGCCTCCGGCAGTCGGTCGGCCCGACGGTTCCTCCTCGACAAGATGGCCGAGACGGTCGCCACGGCGCTCGACGACTACGACCTGAAAGGAGAGTCGATGGGTCTCGACGTCGGCAACGCCGGTCTCGTCGACGCCTTGGAGCGACAGGGGGTTGACGTCGACACCGAGACGTGCGGGGCCGTGATGGAAGATGCAAGAAAGGTCAAGACTGAGGACGAGATCGAGTGTCTGCGGATGGTCGCAGCCATCGCCGAGGCAGGCTTCCAGCAGGTTGTCGAGAACGCCCGTCCCGGAAAGCGTGAGTCGGAGGTCTGGGGCGACGTCACGCGCGAACTCTGGCGACACGGCGCGTTCGTCGGCGGCGGCTACCTCACTTCGGGGCCGAACACTTGGCCCAAACACCAGGCCAACACCACGGACCGGATGATGCGTCCCGGTGACCTCGTCTACGCCGACATGTACAACATCGGCTACCTCGGCTACCGCTCCTGTTACTACCGGACGTTCTCGCTGGGCGAACCCACCGAAGCCCAGCAGGACGCCTACGAGACCGCCCGCGACAACCTCTACGACGTGCTCGAACGCATCGAACCGGGGGCGACCACCGACGAGGTCTCGCAGGGGTTCCCGGACATGGAGGGCGAACACGCCGACTGGTACGACGCCGACGACCACTGGCAGATGACGACCAACCACTGGGCGCACGGGCTCGGCCTCCAGCTGTACGAGGTGCCGCTCATCTGGCGCGGCATCTCCGAAGACCACCCCATCGAACTCGAAGAGGGGATGGTGATGGCCGTCGAGACCCAAGAGCCAGCGGAGCGACAGGGCGTCCGCGTCGAGGAGATGGTCGTCGTCCGCGAAAATGGAGTAGAAGTTCTGAGTCAGTGGCCCGTCGAGGAGATAACGACTATCGACTACTGACGCTCTCGAGTCGGCTCTCGACTCCCGAAACGCGCGCCTGAACTCCGCCTGACAAACCGTTAAGTTCTGCCCGTCCGACCCTCAACCATGCAACTCGGCACGGGCTTGTTCACCTGCCAGCGTCGCCCGGACGACGACCGATCGACGAGCGAGATCTACGACGAGATGTTGACGCTCGCCCACACCATCGAGGACGCCGGTCTCGACAGCGCGTGGGTCTCAGAACACCACTTCCTCGACGACGGCTACCTCTCGGGGACGATGCCCGCACTCGGCGCACTCGCCGCCGAGACCGACGAGATAGAGATCGGCTCCTGCATCGCGCTCGCACCGCTCTACAACGCCGTCAGACTGGCTGAAGACGCCGCGACCGTCGACCTCGTCTCGAACAACCGACTCACGCTCGGTCTCGCCATCGGCTCGAACCCACGGGAGTTCGCGGAGTTCGGCGTCCCCGAAGACGAACGCGTCGAACGCCTCGCCGATACGGTCGACCTCCTCAGAGGCGCGTGGTCCGACGGCCCGCTGGACCACGACTCGCCGTTCAACGACGTCTCGCCGGAGACCTCGATCACGCCCAAACCCGACGGCCACCTCCCCATCATGCTCGGCGGGGCGGCCAAACCCGCCGTCCGCCGCGCCGCCCGCACCGCCGACGGCTGGTGTGCCCCCTCGTCGCTCTCGGTCGGCGGCGTGAAGAAACGAGTCGACGACATCCGGAACGTCCGCGAGAAGGAAGGGCTGGACGACGAGTTCACCGTCTACGTCCTCCAGCACGGCTTCGTCGGGGACTCCCGCGAGGAGGCGTGGGAGGCGATGAAAGACGGCTACCTCTACCTCCAGCGGCGCTACGCCGAGATCTTCTCCGGCGAGTCCGTCTCCGAACTCTCCGAGGAGCGCAAACGGGAACTGAAAGAGCAGGCCATCTTCGGCACGCCCGAGCAGGTGACCGAGGAACTGGAAACCTACCGCGACGCGCTCGGCGACGACGTCCACTTCATCTTCCGGACCTACCACCCCGGTATCGGCACCGAGCGGATGGTGGAGTGTATCGAACGCCTTGGCGACGAGGTCGCGCCGAACCTCTCCTGACGTTCTGAGCCTCCCCTCTCATCTCCTTTTCCTCTTCTCTCCCCAGACCCCTCTCATCTCCTTTTCCTCTTCTCTCCCCAGACCCCTCTCATCTCCTTTTCCTCTTC
>NZ_FODV01000048.1 GCF_900110465.1 Halogranum amylolyticum | reverse complement strand
AGAATGTCCGTGCGGAGGTCCTGCCCGAGGACAAGTCGGACGCTGTGGAATCTATCCAGGACGAAGGCCGGAAAGCAATGATGGTCGGTGACGGCGTCAATGACGCCCCCGCCCTCGCGGTCGCATACGTCGGGACTGCCATCGGATCAGGTACAGACGTCGCCATCGAAGCCGCCGACGTGACGCTGATGCGCGATGATCCGCTCGACGTCGTGAAGGCGATCCGCATCTCGGACGCGACACTCCAGAAGATCAAGCAGAACCTCGTCTGGGCGCTGGGCTACAATACAGCGATGATCCCGCTCGCCTCTCTCGGGTTGCTCCAGCCGGTGCTGGCGGCAGGCGCGATGGCGTTCTCGTCGGTATCGGTGCTGACGAATAGCCTGCTGTTCCGTCGGTACACTCCCGACCACGACTACAAACTGCTTGGAAAGCTCCGCTAACCGCTAGACGTTCCGATTCATTATGTCCAACGTTTCCCGTCAAACAGTGCGCGCGTACCTCGTCGAGAGGGCCGGCACAGAACCGACGTATCTGCGGGCTCGTGAGATTGCCGGCGACCTCGACGGCTCGCCGAAAGCTGTCGCACAGTATCTGAGCCAGCTTCAGGACGAACTTGTCGATGTGTCGCTTGAGCAGTGGAGTCGCTCGAAGAGCACGACGTGGCGAGTTGAGACGAGCGAGTCGTGAGTACCGCCACCCGACGCGTCGAGACTGCACTCCCCGATCCCGCTACTCGGGAGTTGTGGGCGTTATATTTGCTTGCTCCAGTGGTACTCATCAGTGCGGTGTTCCTTGCATCTACGACCGGTTTCCATCTGGGTGCATGAACACTCCTGCCCCCCGTGCGGGTTCGAGTGTGACCGGGACGCGAACGCGGCGATGAATGCCCTGCAACGCGGCTTTCTGAGCTAGAATGGCCCGAAGACACGCCTGTGGAGACTGCGCTCCCTACGCACACCACTTCGGTGTCTGTAAAGCGCGTCATCGACGCAGGAAGCCTCGAGGTCGTCCGAGACGGCGAAGCCGTCTCGTGATGACGAGAGAGCTCTGCTCTCTCGAACCACTTGACCCTGAGGCAATTCACGTCATGAAATAATGAAACGAGAAATACCCGAGGATAAGAAGACCTCCCGTAACGACACTCAGTAGCGCGTAGTTCGCCCACCGCCGCTCGTCGCATCGACGCTGTGGCGTGGCTATGACGACGAGTCCGAACATGACGAGCGTCAGGACGCTCTTGCCGAGCCAGTGATGCAAGAATATGGTCGCGATGAAGGCTTTGAGCGGTGGGAACAGTTCCGCCGCGAGTGTAACTGCAGTGACGAACCATATCGAAGCGACTGTCGCAACATAGTACCGGAACAGCGAATCCATTGCCATCAGGGGCCTCCTTTGAGAAGTAGTGCTGGCTCCGTTGCTGCTCGGAACCCACTCGTTATCAGATACCCCATTCCGGCCATGAGGAACGCGACGAGAATTAACAGTCCTGTCGTCACGAGTAGAGCATATCGAGCGTCGCCGGATATCTCGTCGTGTGCTCGTAGCGCCATCGTCTGGAGAATAGCGAGGATGGGTAAGAAGAGAAAGATGTGCTCTTTAGCCTCCATGAAGACGAGATGGCTCCATGGTTGCGGCCCCTCAACGATGAGTTCCTTAACCTGCTGATAGCCAGTGAGATAGTAATTGCCGCCGATGACCCACGCCAACGCGAGCGATATCAGTGCTACGAGAGAGATACGTCTAACACGGACGACATTCGTTTGATCGATGCCTCGATACACTTCGACGAACGTCCAGAGAAAGAGAACGGCAGAAATCTCTCCGAATACGGCGTGAAAGCCGATTCCTGGATGAGGCATATCTATATGTTGGTAATCTCATGGCTTAGCGTTGTGTTCTCTCCGATAAGGACGAACTGAGAGAACGTACGAACGCGGTTGTGGAACTCGTGTCTGTGTGGTCGCTGTGAACCACCACGAAGCCAGGCATGAGGCACTCGCCTTGCCTGTCTGTAGAAACGACTCGAAGTACCCGCTCACCGGAGCCAGTGTTCGAACAGTCGGTGAAGTCAGATAATAGAAGTCCGAACAACGAAAGACGATTTCAGGATGAAGCTCCCTTCGAATATACGGTTGAGAGCCGTCAAAAATTCAGTTTCTTGAGGGCAATCGGCATAATCGATGGCCACCTAGTATAGATATGCAAGCAGCCCTCGTCGACGGAATCCTCGAGTCATTACGGATCGGCGTCGGGTTCCTCTGGACGGCGGCCTGGGCCATCATCATGGGGCTCGTCATTACGAGTCTCGTCCAGGTCTACGTCTCGAAAGAGCGGATGGCCCAAGTCCTCGGAGATGAGAATCTGAGTGGCCTCACGAAGGCGACGGTGTTCGGCGCCGCGAGTAGCGGCTGCAGCTTCGGTGCAGTCGCTATTGGGAAAGGACTGTTCAAGAAGGGTGCGCACGCGGTGAACATCCTCGCGTTCATGTTCGCCTCGACGAACCTCATCGTCGAGCTTGGTCTGATGATATTCATCCTCCTCGGGTGGGAATTCCTGGTTGCAGAACTCCTGGGGGGTGTCATTCTCATCGCCGTGATGGCGGTCCTCGTCCATCTGACGCTCCCTGAGAACCTGTTTGAGCAAGTACGGCAGGAACTGAATCAACGCGACCACGACCAGGGAATCACTGAAGACCCGACCTGTGGGATGGAAGGAAAAGACGAGTACTCGCTGGTGACCGACGGGGGCGAGACGCTGAAGTTCTGCTCGAAGGGTTGTCTGGAAACCTACCAGCAGGAGGCTGCAAGTAGTGGCGGGTGGCGTGACGAACTCCTCTCGTGGGGCGGGTGGTACAAAGTCGGGAATCAGTATCGCAAGGAGTGGTCGATGATCTGGAAGGACGTCGTCGCGGGCTTTCTCATCTCGGGGTTCGTCATCGTCTTCGTCCCGCAGTGGGTCTGGAACACGCTTTTCCTCCAGGGTGAGGGGCTATTGGTAAGCGCAGAGAACGCCATCATGGGTGTGACAATCGCTGTCATCAGTTTTGTTGGCAGCATGGGCAACGTCCCGTTCGCCGTCGCGCTGTGGGGCGGCGGCATCAGCTTCGCGGGAGTCATCGCGTTCGTCTACGCTGATCTCATCACGATTCCCGTCCTGAACGTTTACCGGAAGTACTACGGCTGGAAAGTGATGCTGTACATTCTTGCTGTCTTCTTCGTGACGATGGCCTTCACGGGCTTTCTCATGGAAGAACTGTTCGAGGCCCTCGACATCGTCCCGGACCTCACTGGCGGACAGACCGCGAGCGAACAGACGTATTTCGAACTCAACTACACGTTCTACCTCAACATCGTCGGGGTCGCCCTCTCGGGATTCCTCCTCTACGTCTACCGGCGTGGACTCGGTGCACCAGGCGAGTACCGTGATCCAGTCTGTGGGATGCGGACCGACGATAGCGGGCCGAGTCTCACCCACGACGGCGAGACGTACTACTTCTGTTCGAATCAGTGCAAACGATCGTTCGAGAAGCATCCATCCGAATTTGCACATCACCATTCAAGAATCCCAGAGAGGGGAACCTCCCAGAGCCATGAGCATCACTGAACGCTGTCACCCGATATCGAGTTTCGCGGCCAAGCAGTCCCGCGCAGTGCTTCAACCAATCAAAACTGCTACACCGATGTCTCGCCAACCATCAGGCATGAACGAATATAACAGCCGATCGAGGTGGGACGGATGATTCAA
Source organism: Halogranum amylolyticum (assembly GCF_900110465.1). Lineage (GTDB taxonomy): Archaea > Halobacteriota > Halobacteria > Halobacteriales > Haloferacaceae > Halogranum > Halogranum amylolyticum. Next base: position 6,745 of record NZ_FODV01000048.1, on the reverse strand, counting down.
CGGCGAGCCGATACAGTAGTCGGTCTTCTCGTCGCTGCGGTCCTCATCACCGGTGGGGCGCTCAGCTGGCGAGCGTACCAGCAACAGCAGGCCTTCCAGGAGATGGGATCGATGATGGGCACGTCGATGGGAGCGGTTCACGGAACGAACCCGCTCTGGTACGTCCTCGGGACCCTCCTGGTCACGGCCATCATCAGTGGCGGTTATCTCACAACCCGGGGTGATCTCACCAGCACAGACGTCACTGCCCATCCACAGAAGGAGATCTCGAACCCGACTGATCGAGAGCAGCCTGACTCGCCAGAAAGCCCCGTGGAACCGACTGCGGCAGTCAATCCAGAAACCCAGCCGCAAGCTCGCGTGTTGGACCTCCTGCCGGATGACGAACGTCGCATCCTCGAACCGGTCCTCTCCTCACCCGGAATCACGCAGATTGAGCTCCGGGATCGCTCGGACTTTTCGAAGAGCAAGGTGAGTCAGACCGTGAGTGCCCTCGAGAAACGTGGGCTGTTGTACCGCGAGCGCCAGGGGCGAACGTATCGTATCTATCCGAGTGACAACCTGCAGCAGAACCAGGCACAATAGCTATCGTTGCCCTGCATTGAGGACACCCGGAAAGCCGCTGTATCCCCCGGGTGCCCGCTGAAGGCGGTCAGAGTTCCGGAACAGCCGTGAACAGTAGGACGAAGGCATTCACGGTCAGTAAGGTCAGGACGAGCCACTGGAAAATCCGTTCGGGAATATTGTCGAAAATGTATACCCCGACCCAGGCACCGAGAAACACCATCGGAATCGCTACGAGGGCTTCGATCATGAGCGGTGCCGTCACTGATCCTGTGTAGGTGAGACTCCCGAGTCGGTAGAGCATGAGCGTCCCGAAGAAGGCCGTGAACGTTGCCTTCATCTCCTCGTCGCTCCAGAAGCCGCTGGCGGACATGAATGTACCGTAGATGATCATCGGCGGACCAGGGACGGCAACGGCACCGCCGAAGATTCCGGCGAGCAACCCAGCAGTTGCACCGGTTATCTTCCCCGGTCGGAAGTCCCGCGCTTCGATCCAATCCGTGACGACATCGACTTGTTGTGTCACGCCCACAATGATGACTGCCAACACGAGGATAGAGCCAATGGTGACGCGCATCTGTGCCTCGTTGAACTGGCTGAATACGTAGATACCAAGTGGCATCCCGACGGCGAGTCCTGCGACGGGAACGATCCACTTCTGCCAATCGAACACCTCCCGAACGCTCCACCAGACGCGAGCATTGCTCACGACTGCAGTCGCCGTAAAAATGATGGACGCGCTTGAGGGCGACCGGAACAGTGGCATCAGCCCCATCGATACCTGGGCGAATCCAAACCCGGCGATCCCGTGCAGGACAGAGGCGACTAGAATGACGGCCGCAGAGAGTCCCGTTGTCACCCAGTTCATCATCATCGATATGATACCTCTTCATAATCCACACGATTCATCGCTCTGGCTTTCAGTACGAGACACAGACATACCACAGTTATCGCTCAGATAGTAGGGAAATATCGGGGGCAAAACGATAATCACAACACTATCGAGGGGGCGTGCTGTTTGATTTTGAAACCACATCCATTCCTTCTATCGAACCCTTCCGCTGATTCGGCCCAAATCAGGAGAGTCATCAGCTGTGTGCTTACTTTCGATTATTGCCCACAACCTTTGAGCTAGAGGCTCTCGTACGCTGTCAACGTTAGTATGACCGAACAGCAGGCAACGGTTGGCGATTGGCGACGTCTCGACGGGAGTGCCGCTCACCATACAGCGGGTGAGCCTGATCTGGTGTTCGCACATGTTAGTGACCTTCACGGACAGCTGACGGCTCGACACCAGATCTACTACGACAATGCGATGTCGGGACCCGACTTCGAGTTTGGGGACGCGGACCGCACCGTCAAGCGAGGGGGTGGCGTTCCCGTGCTCGCGGCGAAACTTGCCGAGCTTCGGGCCAACCACGAGGTGTGTACGCTGATGAGCGGCGATACGTTCCACGGCTCCGCCATGACGACGTACACGAACGGGCGAGCGATGCTCGAACCGATCAACGAGCACCTCGTCCCGGACATCTACGTTCCGGGTAACTGGGACTACTCGAACGAGGCCGCCGAAGACGGGAACTTCCGCGACCTGATGGACGCACTCAACGCGCCCGTCCTCGCGAACAACCTCTACGACTGGGAGACAGACGAGCGGTTGTATGACGCGTACCGGGTCCTCGACATCGGCGACCTCTCGGTGGGCGTCGTCGGGATGACGAACGTCTACGTCGACCGGATGGCCCCTGCGTTCTACGAGGGGAAGTACCGCTTCGGCAAGCACCCCGCACTCCTCGAAGAGTCAGCGCACGCCGCCCGTGAGGCGGGAGCGGACATCGTCGTGGCGGTCACCGAAATCGGTCTTCCGTGGATGGTCCAGGCTGCGAAGGACTGTGCGAACGTCGACGTGATGTTCAGTGCCCACACTCACGAGTACACGTACGATCCCATCGTCGTCGAGGAGACTGAAACGGTGGTCATCGAGTCCGGCATGGGCGAAGCGCTCGGCCGCGTCGACCTCCGAGTTCGAGACGGGGAAGTACAGTTCAGACACCACCTCTACTGCCTCACCGAAGACGGCGAGTACACGCCGGACCCGGACGCCGATGCAGCGGAGACCGTCGAGTCGGTGCGTGCGCCGTTCTTCGAGGAAAATCCAGAGTTCGAGCGGGGGGCCGGGACGCTCGACCGACCGCTCGACACGGTCGTCGGGCGAACGAAGACACCGCTCTACCGGCAGTCGTTCCTCGAAAGTGCCTGGAACACGCTGTTCAACGACGCACTGCAAGCACACTTCGATACCGACCTGGCCGTCTCACATGGATTCCGGTACGGGACCGCGATCCCGCCGGGCGATGTCACGCTCGGCCAGTTATACACGTTCTTCCCGATGGCGACGCCCGTTGCCCGCGGCGTCGCGTACGGCCAGCAACTCACGAGCCACATGGAGGCGTTCCTTGAAGATAACTTTACGCCGTACCCCTACGATCAGGAGGACGGTCGGGTCCGCAACTTCTCCTCGAACGTCGAGGTGACCGTCGATCCGACCGCCAAGCGTGGCCGTCGCCTCGTCGAGATGCGCATCGACGGCGAACCGGTCGACCCGGAAGAGACGTACTCGGTGGCGACGTTCCGACGGCCGGGCGACCCCGAACGCGACCTCGGCAACTGCGGGTTCCCGTTCCAGGACGTTGAGGTCGACGAGGGGGCGATTCCGGTCGACGTTATCGTTGAGTACCTCGAAGAGCACTCACCAGTCGACTACGAACTGATGGGGCTGATCGAGACCGCGGACGACGGCGGCCGAGCCCAGAACACGCCCGCAGATGGACCCTACCCGTTCATCCAACCAGGCGTCGATTATCAGGGCGGTGAGGCCTACTGTGAGACGGCCATGATTCCCCGTGGGAACGCCTTTCCTGAAAAAGGGCGTAACCGAAAGCGGTAGACAGCGACGGCACCCCAGACAGATCTAACGAACGACGAACCAGATACTACACAGGTAAGGGTCCAAACGACCCACTCTTCTACGACTACGGCTACGGATACGGCGACAGCTGTCTTGTCTTCAGATGCTGTCAGTCGTCCACCTGGTTTCTCGGCGACGCTCGTCTTGTTGTCGTTTGTAGTCTCGAGTCTCTACTGGATCGGCGCGACTAGATTCCTTACTCTGGTGCCGTTTTCTCTTTTTGAATACAACGCAGTTGAACGGTTTGACTTCACTTCCCAGGCCAGAACCCTATTGAATTCGGAACTCCAATCGAACCGTGAGACGCAATGGACCGCTGGGAATTCGTACTCCTAACTGGACTCGTACCGTGGGAACACGATGCCTGATACGGCCCCTCTATACGCCGCTCTGGGCGTGATAGTCCTGAGCGGAACGATCATCGACCTCCTGTGGACGACGATTTGGGCAGAAGGGGGTTCAGGGCCGCTCACGACGCGACTGATGAGTGGAATCTGGAAACCACTTCGGCGAGCCACAAGCCGAGAGTCCCAGCTCCTCACCTTGGCTGGGCCGCTGATTCTCGTCGCCAGCCTAGCGACGTGGATTGTTCTATTGTGGCTCGGTTGGACACTCGTTTTCGCTGGCTCCGAGACCGCAGTTATCGAAACTAGTAGTCAAAGCGCCGCTTCGTGGGTCGAACGGTTCTACTTCGTCGGCTACTCGCTCTTCACCCTCGGCAACGGCGGGTTCAGTCCGAAGGGGAGTGTCTGGCAGATTGCGACCGTGTTCATGACCGCGAGTGGGATGCTCGTCGTTACTCTGCTCGTGACGTACGTGCTCTCGGTTCTCGGCGCCGTCACTCAGAAGAAACTGTTCGCCAGTACCGTAAGCGGACTCGGACGACGAAGTGAGGAAATCGTGGCAACCGGCTGGAACGGGGAGCAGTTCGATGGCTTTGATCTCCCTCTTAATACGATTACAACCGAGCTCAACCAGCTCACAGTCAACCACATGGCGTATCCAGTTCTCCACTACTTCTACACGCAACGACGACAATACGCGCCAGTCTACAACGTCGTTGTTCTCGACGATTCACTCACACTATTGCGATTTGGTGTCCCGGCGGATATCCAACCGAGTGCCCCCGTCCTCAAGAACGCCCGATCCAGTGTCGAGACCTATCTGGAAATGGTTGACGAGATGTTTATCCCACCGGACGACGCCCCAACTGCGCCAGAGTTGGATGCACTCCGTCAGGCTGGAGTTCCGACGGTCTCTGACGAGGAGTTTGCTGACTCACTACGTGATATCGAGACCCGACGACGCAGGCTCCACGGGATCACGGACGCTGATGCCCGGCCATGGCCCCAAGCTGATACGATGTAATCCCCTTATGAACCGTAGCTAGAAGCGAAGAAAAATCACCGAACCGCAGCTGTGTTCGTCTACTTACGCCATCGAGCGGCAGGTCTCTGCGCACTGGCGGAGCGGCTCGACACAGGTATGGCAGTGGTCGTGCTGTCTTAGATGCGTGGTGCTTGCAGCTCCGCCCGGGTACGGAGGTTTGGGAATCTCACCGGCGAGTATCTATCGACGCTCCATCGGGCGTGGGGATGGTTCCCCCAGAACCACAGTAGCGTGAGCCCACTCACCACCTCCCGTGACTGGGGGAGCGGGTGAGGTCACAGTCTGCCGAATACGCCCGCAGTGAACGATTTCTCCCGCGAAGAACGATTAGATCGATCTATAAACGCTCTCGAACGCTCTCCCGTGCGGATTCACACCCATGGCGATAACTCCCGAGCGGTCTTACGACTAACCGAGGAGAAAGACAATGACCAACTTCACACTCGGCCGCTGGCTGCTCGTGGCGCTCGCGATCGTCGGACTCGCATTCGTCGCTCCTGTGGTCAGCGCACACGGTAATGCGACGGCTGCTGACGACGCGCCCCCGTATCATGGGACGGTTGCCGACTGGGCGACCTGGATGGAGTCGCACATGACTGAGTACATGGGCCCCGGTGCTGCTGAGTGGATGGAGTCGCACATGGGTGTGTCCGTCGACGAGATGGCCCAGGAGATGGCTGACGACGACTACAACGGCGGGATGTACGGGCGGGGCCACTGCTGACGGCTCTGACCGTTTCGATCGCTTCGACAGAACACCACGATTCACAAACTCAAGATAATGACACAACTCACTGCTCCCATCGGACGCCTTGCTCGTCGACTCACGCTACTCGCCGTCCCGCTGCTGGTCGCGACGACCGGCACAGCTGTCGCTATGGGCGGAGGCTACGGCGGCGGCATGATGGGCGGAGGAGGGGGACTCTTCGGCGGCGTGATGGGGCTGTGGGGTCTCCTCTGGATGGGGTTACTGCTCGCGATCCCGCTTTACCTCGTATTCGCGCTCGCGAGGCGTCGGGACGATAGAACCAACGAACGGCCGCTGTCGGTCCTCAGAGAGCGCTACGCCCGTGGTGAACTTTCCGCCGACGAATTCGAACGACGGCGTGAACAGCTGGAACGTGCTGGATGATCCATCCGGTGTTAGTTCCACCACGGATGAGGGCTGGCGATCTACTGGTACGCGGGACGGACGCAGATCTCCTACGATTCGCTGTGGCGACGTGGGTTCCGTTCGACCGCGCACTGCTACTCCGGCTGTGGAGCCGGTGAAGTCGTCGGGATCACGCTCGCACAGGGATCCTCGCGCTCACTATCGGGTGGGTCGCGGCGATCACCTTCGGGTTCGCGTACCTCTTCGGCTACGCGTTGACGATCGGTCCACTCATGCAGGATAGGGTAAGTTTCAAAGAAGCGATGTGGGACGCTCTCCTAAGCGAGACCCCTTCGATCACGATCATGGAAATCTTCGCCATTGGAACCGACCTCTTGCTTGCTGCCGAGGCACACATGGGTGATCTGCTGTTCTGGTCTGCACTCGCCTTCTCACTGTCTATCGGCTTCCTCGTCGCGTGGCCCGTCAATGTCGCACTCGTCCACTTCGGTGTGAAAGAAGGGATGAGCAACCCGGCGAAGATGAGGTCGAGCTCGCAAGGCGCGGCGGGCGACTGATCACGTTTGAGGAAAGTTCGGCGGATGGTGGATAGTGTCGCTTGCGAAGATGGACGACGTCACTAGTGTTCCGTCAATTCTCATTCGCTAAGGCTATCTCCTCTGCTAGCGTCTTAGATGCAGGAATTCGGGGGAGATCATGGCAAGGAAGAA
>NZ_FODV01000046.1 GCF_900110465.1 Halogranum amylolyticum | reverse complement strand
TAGCGCTGGGCGAGGTCGTCGAGGTTCGCGTTTTTGACGCGAACCTCTTCGACAAGCTCACCAGCCTGATCGATTACTGCCACTTGCGCGTACCGCTTGTGTAAGTCGATTCCGAGGTACATGGTTCGTTCCTCCGGGACGCCGGTGCGTGAACAGAAATTCACCTATGCGGGCTTTCCCGGATGCCGCGCCTCGCGGCATCCGGGCTGTCTCGCCCAAGTCTCGGCTTCCTACGCACTCGGACCAGTCAGCACGACGTGCTCTCGGGCACGGAACTCAGGTCGGTCTCTTGCGCCCCATACTTTGTTCACGCGCTCTATGGGTAGCAGAATTTCCATCGAGTCAGCACGCCGCTTCTGTCACCACTTGGAGAAATAGACCGATAGCTGCTCGCTTCGTGAGCCATGAGTCGGTACTACTCCGGCAGCGTTCGCTTCCCCGTTCGATAGCACTCCCAGCAGGGAAACCCGTCGCCAAGGTCTGTACAGTCGCACTCGTCTGTCTCCGCAGCGTCGCCGTCGCTTACGACGGTTCCGCCGTCGGCGACTGCCTGCGTTGCAGCGGCATCGAGGAGTGGGGTCCGAATCGCAACTGCAACACGGTACTTACACGCCGACGAGTACTTCGCGTCGGCTGGACACTCACAAGCCACCGGAATTCCATCGTCGACGGTGACGTGGTACTCGTGCTCTGCTGGCTCGGCGTGACTGCAGTTTCTGACGCGAATACCACCATCACAGCATTCGAACTCGAACGCCTCATACTGGGCTCGTTTGACGACTCTCCGGGTTGTATCAAGGTGTGTAAATGCGTTCGTCATGGGTTGACGAGGCACCTCTCGAGTGCCCCGCACCCTTCAGGGGGTGGAAAAAAACCCGTGGCGTTTAGCGTTGCCGAGTTCTGACCTCAATGAGCCTCTTTGACCTCTCGAACGTGGTCACTCCACTCCTTTTCAGGTTCGTGGACTAATCAGCGCTAGCGGGAGTACTGTCTGCGTCAACGTCATCGAGGAGCGGGTAGTCGATGTGCATCTCGATCTTGTCGAAGGGGACGACTGGTTGAATCGCTCCACCGGGACCGCCTTCTTTGAGTTCGAGGATACCCAGCACTTCCAGGTGTTTCAGGTCCGCGTGGACATCAGAGACGTCGCGGTCGACGAGTCGGGCTGCCTCACGCATACTTGAAGGGTGTTCTGTTGCGATCGCTTGAATGAGTTCGAGACGCAGTGGAGTGAGGCTGTCGACGAGGTCGTCGTAGGATCCGAACTGAAGGACTGCTCGGTCATCTTCCGTCGTTCCCTCGTTGGACTCTGTGTCTTGGACGAACTGCAGGGTGTCCTCACGGAGCTGTGCTCGGTCGCCGACGGTAATGTGGAGTGTCGTCATGGTGGTTTTTTTGGAGTGGTGATTGTGTTTCAGTACGACCGTGGTGGGCTGCCCCCGATGGCATCCCAGTACTCGTCAGCGCTGGCCCAGAACTCGACGAGGAGTTCTTCCATACCCGGAAACTCGACGTCAGTATCGCCAGCTGCGGTATGGTGTTCGTGGCCTTTCGTATCCTCGTGAGCATTGTCGTACCGGATGAGCGTGAGGTCTTCGAGTGTTCCAAGGTGAAGTGTGTACTTCCATCCGGATGGGTAGGCATCTGTATCGGTTGTTTGCCGGATGACGACGTTTTCGACGAGTCCGGCTTCGACGTGTGTATAGCGACGCGTCAGTTCCTGACCCATCCGTTACCTGTTGGGATGATTCCCAACAGAAAAAGTGTGTTGGGCTAGAATCCAACACGCTTCGAGTGTACTCAAAGTCGTAGTTAGCACACTAGGAGTCAGAATTTATAGGTCGCGACGTCGGCCGACTCACACGCTGAACACGAGTCGTCGGTGCTGTTGAGTGTCGTTCCACAGTGACGACACTCGTGGATAACAGTCTCGTCAGTAGCGAATATATGCGCGATTAGCCGTTTCATCGACCCACACCCTGCCGTGCGACGCATTTCATCTGACATCCGGTGTTGCTGAGAGGAGACGGTGGTTGCTCTTAAGAGGTGCCTGACTGATGGTGTCTTTTGTTCTCATCGTTTAGTCACGGGACGATCATCTCTAGCGCCCCGCACCCTTCGGGGGCGGATAAAATCTCTCAGAGGCGACCGACAGCAACCAATATTCTCCCGACATCGCTCTGTGTGAGCTTACTGACTCACTCCCGGCTCAGGCCCAAAGCACGGTGCTCCACACAGAGTACACTCCCAGATTGGCTGTCCACTCCACCCGTCGTCGGGACTTTCCTCGAACGCCGAGAACCGATGTGTCGTCTCTCGGTCACACTCCCAACACTGCAGCGGCGTCTTCGTTGGTACCCGATGTTCCCGAGACTCCGAACGCGTCTCTATGGGAGAGCGTTGGAGTGCAATCGCTGGCACCAACCAGCCGTCATCGCCTGCGTTCTCGAGGCGTGTCGAGAGGTGCGCTTCATCCTGCATGGTGCTCCCGCTTTCGTCGTAGAGGTACGTCGCGTGTTCAGTCGGTGAACGAGTCGTGCTTCCCCAAATCGTCCGCTCACGGGCGACCGCAAGCGTCTCCTTACCGCATTCGGAGGTGGCTCGCATTGCAGCAGGAAGGGCTGGCCATTCGTCGGTCACCTGTGCGGCAGGCTCCTCGTCGAAGTCGTAGATCAGCTGGCACTCATCGACGGCGGGGTCAGTCCCGTTCGTTGCAAGCAGTCTCGCTGCAGCGGCTCCTTTTGCGACGGCGCCGTAGTACGTCGACGACTCGACGAACAGGTGCACGACGTGCAGGAGCGACAGCTCGGTATCCGAGTGACGCTGCTCGTTCGATGGATCGAGATGGTGGGTGAGACAGAACCGGCACTTTGGCTGGTCCAGAGGAATCGACGTCCCACAGGAGGAACAGTTGGTCTCGCGCTGGTGATCTTCGGCTAGGTAGCCTGCGATGGAACGCCCGTTGTCCTGCGCGTCGAAACGAGCATCGAGTTCGTGATCCGGCGTCCGGGTTGCTTCACCCACCGGACGGAATGCTTCGTAGTCGGCGTAGTGGTCAGTCATCGGCTTGTCTCGATTTCGCCCGGCATCGTACTTCAATATCGAGACGGACTCAGCAGATGGGTCTTGTCCGTGGGCGCTGACCTCACCCGAAGAATCCCTACGCCGATGTAACTCGAACCTCCCCATCGATCTGTTTGGCGAGTTCTGCACGTCGTGCTCGAAGTGTCGTCGGCGTCGTTCCAGCGGCCGCTGCAACCTGTGTCTGTGTCAACGACTGCCCGTGTTCACGACTGGCGAGATAGAGACAGGCTGCAGCAACCCCAGACGGCTGATAGCCGTTCGTAATGGACGTCTCATGCGCACGCTCGGCAAGCGTCCGCGCTCGACGACGAACCTGTGAATTGACATTGAGTTCCGAGGCGAGCTTCGGAATGAGCGATTGTGGAGCGACGGGCTGTGTCGGGAGTCCCAGTTCTCTGTTGAGTGTTTTGTACGCGTTCGTGATACTCGAGTGATCAACTCGAGCAACGTCGACGAGGTCATCACGGGCGACTGGCCGCCCGTGACACCGACAGACACCGTAGACGCTGGCGGCGGCTATCGCTTCAATTGACCGACCAAGCAAGAGATCCTCGCGTTGGGCACTCCGGAAGAGCTGACACGCTTGGTTGCGAACTGAACCTCCAAGTCCGAGAGCGCTTGCGACTCTTCGAACCTCACCTAACCCGTGTGCGAGGTTCCGCTCAGCTTTCGATTGGAACCGGCTACGACTGTGTTCACGCCGTATCCGGGCGAGCTGACGTCGTTTCGACCCAGAGAGCGTGCTCCCTCCCCTTCCCATCGGTTCTGCGCCCAATCGTGGTCGACAACCCTCGGTCGTGACGGGCCGCCGTGAGTGGAGCGCCCGTCCGTTCACGGTTGCTATCGTCGTCTTCGAACGAGCGCCACTCGGGGCCGTGGTCGATCTGCTGGTCTGCGATGACGAGTCCACAGTCTTCACAGACTGTTTCTACTGCGTTGGTCGCCACGTGGCCGTTGCATTCGGGACAGGTGTTCGAACTGGATTCACACTGGACGTCTTCGTCGAAGGTCGTCTCGTAGATATCTCTCGTTGCCATGGTACTCACGAGGGACACTAGACGAATCGCGAATCTCTTTGCGCCCCTCACCCCTCAGGGGCAGAAAAACAACACTGCGGTCTCGTCGAACTCCTCAGAGTCTGACAGAAGGTGCGTGCTGAACTTAGAGGGTGTATTCAGCACGACGAATCTGTTTATTTCAGACACGCAGCCCTGAACCATCTGTTAGGAAGTTCGTGCGAGTCTAGCAGTACTCGGTCACTCTCAGCAACCCCGCTCATTGAAAGACCTATAGCAAGGGCACTTCTCGGATGAAAACGGTATGGAACCCGCCACGTTCCGGCAAGTGAGTGGATTTATCGCCATCTGCACTGGTGGCTACTCTATTCTTGGGTCAATGGGAGGGTTCTCTCGAATCTTAGGTGAAGAGATAATGTTCGGGCTGGGAGTGGTCGCGCTACTATACGGTATGCTCCTGCTCACACGCCACGGCGAGCGTCTCACGAAGTGGAATGCAACGATGTTCATCATTCTCGCTAGCTTGATGGCAGTAAATCAACTGGCATACAATCCAACTCCAGCATTCGCTGATGGAGAGATGTGGAATGATAATCTTGGAAGCCAGAACGGGATGTACATCCTAATCAGCATACTCGGACTCTTGGGAATCGTCTCATGGTGGTTTGAAAGCGAGTTCACAGAGAGAACCAACTGATTGGTTTTGACCGATACACGCACTGTATCTAACGAACTGTCTCCCGCAGGTTCGCGCCCCCTCGCGTGCTGCATATGCGCTGTGAGTTCAGCACGGCCACAGAAACCTCACCGAACGCTGTCAGATGCCGCGTGCTGAATATCGAGGGTGAAACCAGCACATCAACAGATACGGTGCGGACGTTCAATTGACAAGCTCGCTTATTAAGCCACCTACAGCTGCGATTGTCAAGACGCCGATGATGATGGGAGTACTCGGGTCAAACCCAGCTACAACAGCGAGGTACGCACCAACAACAGCCACAGCACTAGCTGGTATCAAGGCGCTGATAGCGAGTCGTCGGCCCCGTTCTGTTTGTGCACTCGCAATGTTACGAGCAAGAAGTATGCCACCGACGGTGGCGATCACAAGCGAACCTGCTGCGATGAAGAGCGGCAGGAACAGATTCCCAAAGCCGAAAAGAGGCCTGATTCCGGTAGCGGGCGGTGGGTAGGAAATGATGACAGTTACCAGTGCGAATACAATCAGTATTCCTCCGAGACGATTCAATTGAGGGACTGTTTGATTCTGTGGAACACGATTCATACAACTGGCAACCTATTCAGTGAAAATATGCTTTGTGGAAGTATCAACGAGAGGATACGTACGCTCTCGTCTCGGGTGGTTTCCAAGCAGGTAATCCGATCTGCTCTGGTCTGAAAGACTCGCACGTTCTATTACAGCACGACAACTGAAACGTCATCGATGGCGGCTAGAAGTCACAGATTGAGCAACTGCCTACCGTAGGGCTCGCCCCAACACTGGTTGTCAAATCGCCCGTCTGCCCGACTACTGGTTCGTAGAGTTCGCCACATACTGTTCGGGACAGGTCCAGTGTGCTTCCTTCGCTTCGGTCGAATCTGGAGGATGATCCGTAGTACATAGCTGATGTTGCTCACGGCGGTTAACCACCCGTACGTCCTCGTTGGAGCCACGCTGTTCGACGACGGTCACCTTCTGTGGCAACTCACCCGCGAATTGGACAGTCGCACGGTACCACGTTGCGGCCATGTCTGCGGTACAGGCGAACGGGAGGAAGGGAATCGAATTCTCGGATTGCGATTCCATGACGACACGGAGCGAGTTCGTCTCCGCATCGTACGCCGTCGACGCAATCCCGACCTTGTTACAACTACTCGACCCGTAGGCCATGTGGCCGGTGATGTAAATAGCACTCTCAGCTTCGTCGAATGCGACGATAGTCGGCCGTTGCTCGCGGTTCCGGCGCGGTTCAATGTGCTCGGCGCTTGACCCCGTCACACCTGATCCACCGAGACAGCCCGCCGTGGCAGTGAGACTTCCCGCAAGTACACCAATGAACGAACGGCGATTCATGCTTCCTCCAAGACATAGAGCCCATCGGAGAACGTCGAGATGTACAGTCGGCCGTCGACAACTGCTCCACCAGTTCCTCTAATGCGTCCCGTGGTGTCGAACTCCCAATGCCGTTTCCCCGTCTTAACGTCGAGTGCGTAGATGAGTGAATCGTCACTCCCGACATAGACTGCGTCCTCCGTGACAATGGGTTCGCCGGTCACATTGTTCCACGTCCAGAATTCCCAGCGTTTCTCACCGGAGTCGGCGTCAAGTGCGTACACGCGCTCATCGGCCGCACCGGTATAGACCGTCCCGTTGGCGACTGCAGGGGCAGACCCATCGTAACTGAAATTCCCCCATTCGTGGTCTTCGATCGGCCGGCCCTCGAACCGCCAGCGACGGGAGCCATCCTCACTCGAAATCGCGTGGATACCGCGGGCGTCGCTGACGTAGACAGTCCCTTCTGCGACGGCCGGCGTCCCCGCGAACCGGTGTGAACTCGTATACTGCCAGTGTTTTTCGCCAGTCGTCGTATCGAGGGCGACGACTGCACCGGTTTCGTCCTCCGTCGTGGCGACTGCGTACGCCCGGTTCTCGGAGACGGCGACTGCACCGTCGGCCCACGCTCCGATTGACTGTTCCCACCTCGTCTCACCTGTCTTGCTGTCAAGCGCGATGAGGACACCACTGCCTCTGATGACGAAGTAAGCGACACCGTCGACAACAGTCGAAGCATCGATTTCGTCCTCAAATTGCCGCTCCCACTGGATCTCTCCGTTCTCGCGATCGAACGCGAACAGGTGGTTCCCAAACGGAGCGAGAACAAGATCGTCTACGACAGCGGCAGCCGCATCTGGGAAGTCGACCGCTGACCCGTCACCGAGTTTGGTACGCCACTGCTCGGCGCCAGTTGCTGCGTCCAGTGCAACGAACGCGGATACCTCGTCGTGGAATCCGAGATAGACCGTCCCGTCTGTGATGACTGGAGCTTTGACAGAGCTGAGATGCTTGTCGTACCGCCATGAGACACTCACCGAGTCTGTTGGCCCGCTGTCGGTCGTATAGGCCGTGTTCTCTGGATTGCCTCGACCGAGCGGCCACGACCCTTCTACTGGTGGCGACGTCGACGTGCTCAGCTGGGTGAGACTCCCCAGTCCGAACACCGCCCCGGCGCTGGCGAGTACTGCGCGGCGGTTCAATTGGAGGGCACTCATGATAGCGACATAACAGAGTGTCTGCTTAGTCGTTGGCTTCCTTCCGGCTGTCATCGCGAACCTCTCACGGTGAGTTCCGACTCAGAATCGTCCAAGAGCACTTTACGGAACGAACCCACCACCAAACAATAGCGAAAGCCCGGCGGCTCGCGAGCCGCCCGGAACGTGGAGGTTGGGTGGGGCGGCGGGAAGCGGGCGAACGGGCACGTAGCAAAAAAGAAAGCCACGTTGTCCGGCTATTCCCACCACCGACCGCGCTCAGGGAAGGTGAGACTCGACCACCCAGTGACGGCCAGTGAAACGCGCCCTTCGTACCAGTTTCGCGCCGCGCCATCGATGCGCACCTGCTCACCCTCGTCCATCAGGGGTGCATTCGACGCCTTCCAGACCGTCACTCTGGTTTTTCCACTGTCATCGGCGATGAGACCCACTTGAGCGATACTCGGATGCGAGGGAACCCACAGTGTCTCGACACGTCCTTCGATACGCACCTCTTTGCGATTGACGTCCGCAAGCTTCCCAATCGGAACCACCTGTCCCGGCGCCGTCTGCAACTCCTCGAACACACTGACGACCGCGCTCATCATGTCCTTGCCACCGACGACGGCCTCACCGAGTCGCCGCCCAATCGCCGCTCGCGACCAACCATCGAGTTTCTCGCTCAATCGCACCGCCTGGGTGTTCACCGCCGCCAACTGCTCCTGGGACAGTTCTTCACGCGGATCTGCTCGCTCTGGGTCAGCCCACACATCCACGCTCGCCGCTCGCTTCTGGAACGTCGTCCGTCGCTCCGAACTTCGTTTCGCCGCCACAACTCGTGACCGCTCTTCTCGTCCCGCTTGCGTTCCGAACGTCGCTCTGGCACTGATGCGCTCCAGCTCTTCCTCGCGGCCTCGAATGCGCTCTTCCTGTTCGAGGGTCGCCCCGTAGATGCGCTCGTCGCTACTGTCGACGATTCCGTCCGGGTGGTTCGCATCCACCTTTGCTTGCACTTCCATCTGCACCGTCGCTCTGAATTCCGGCGTCTCATCGACGACCTCGAAGCCGTCCTCGTCGACTTCCGCTTCGTCCGCGTTTTCGAATGCCTGCTCATCCACCGAAACGACTTTTCCGCTTGCGTTGTTACTCGACATTGCTGAAACCTTGAAGGCGCTCACTCGGCGTCTTCTTCCGACACCACGACTCTCCAGCCGTGGCTGTCCACAACGACCAACTCACTCTTCGCGCGCTCTCGCTCGCGCCTTCGTGAGCGACCATCGGGAGCGAGCGAGAGCGCGCCTATACAGCGGACACAGACAAGCACGCGCGCCGGACAGGCTGGCCCGAGTGGCCAGCGGAGTTAGTCTCGTCGACGACGAGCACCTACTGGCGCGCAGGCGTCGACTGACTAACCCGCTGGCGCTTCGGGAGAAGCGAACGACGCGCGGGACGACCACCGGGAGTCCCGCGGCGTGCCGAGGCGAACAGCGTGAGCCGAGCGTGCGCGGCCGGCTGACCGGACGGCGAGCGGGCGTACCGAGTCATCACACCTGACAGACAGTGATGAAGCGACGCTAACCACCCCACACCGGGTGGGAGTGAAAGGGGCCGGGCGCTCGGCGAGCGAGCCGACGTAAGGACCACAGCGGAGCGAGGACCACAGCGAGGCGCAGCCGTCGAGCGTCCGGGGGCTTTCGGAGTGTCTTGCTCACAACTGTTGCTAGATAGAGAGGATACCCACCTGTAAGTCGGCTACTCGAGCAAATCATCGATGAAGCGGAAGCCGTTCACGTACGTCACCGAGTCGCCATACCCCTCACTAGCGAGGACGGCCTCTGCTCCCTCGCCAGCAGCGGTATCTGTCGTGTAGATATACGCTTGATCCGCAGTCCCGTCGACGAACGCGTGAGCGGCGACGCCTGCCAACGCTGGGTCGGCACGCTCGATTTCGTCGGCTGGGCGATCATCCGCGTTCGCGATGTACCGCTGGACGCCGTCCATCGTTCGTGAGACCACTCCATGCGAGTAATCCAGTGACGCTGCAACCTGTGACCACCCTTCCTCGATTGCCGTATCGATCGGCGGTGTCTCGGGCTCAGAAGCGTTGACGGTCAGCTCCTCGTACACTCGCTCGGGGAGGACAAACGTAATATCGTTGCGCCGTGCAAACCGGCGCACAGCCTGATACCGACGGTTCGACGGTTGGCCCATCGAGACGAACAAGCCGGTATCTGCGATATGAATCGCAGTCACGCGTCGTCGACGTCCTCGTCAACGCCTTCGATATCCGCGAGTGACGCACCCGACGTTTCGACATCGAAGTGTTCGAGAACCACGGGCCGGAGCGCCTGCAGGACAATCTCGGCTGCGAGTGGCGAGATATCGAGGTCACGGGCCATGAGGCGGTGCGTCACCTCACCGCGCTCACGGGCGACAGCGTAGGAGAGTGCCGTCGCGAGGCCAGCAACTCCGTGACGGTCGATGTAGGTGTCGATGTCGCCGTTGGTTTCACGACGACCGACCGCATCGATCAGCGCCGGCGTAATCGTGTACTCACGGTCGCCATCAGCAGTCACGGTCAGGTTAATCGGGCGAGCAGTGTACAGCCGGGGTTGCTCATCGCGGGTCACCTCGACGACGCCAGCATCAACAAGCCGGTTGACGTAGGTGTAGGCTGTCCCCTGTGCGAGGTCGAGTGCGTCCATGACGTCTTTGACAGATGTCTCGTCACTGCGGGCGAGATATGCATACAACTGAGCCAGCTGTGGCTCTTCGAGAAGATCCGCAACCGAGAGAAAGTCGCGGACGATGTCACCTGTGTTCTGCTTTGAGGTGCGTGACATGGGGTTTCTGTAGTGATTACAGTTTACAGCGAATCAATAAAGAATGTTTGGGTAACAGTTGTTGGCTCGAGATGATGTTCTTGGGGCGGATCTGAGTCAGTACAACTCCAACAGTCTCGGTGGGCCGTCTCAGTTGGGCCACCGATTGACCGTTGCAAAATGGCGAAGTAATTCATTTATCGGTTCGACACCTCGCAACAGAACGTCAGCAAGATGGGTTGACGATGATCGCTCCAGACTTGATACGGAAGCGAACAAACGCTCCGAATACGTCGACAAGGTGGGAACTTCTCACGCTAGTGTCTACAGACGCCATTCGGCGGCACGCCAACCTCCTCATTTGGGTACCACCGTTCGATAGCCAACGTGCCACCAGCCGTGATTACTAGACAGAGTGCCCACCAGCTGGGAGTACCCGATGTTGAGAGGTCCCACTCATACTGAACCGTCGGCCCATCGGCAAGTGAGGCAGCGAGTGTATACGACCCCGGTGTCTCGGTGACTGCGGGCTGGACCGTCAACGGAAGCGATGTTTGATATGCTTGCTCGAGGATGACCTCCTCGTCGGCGTTCCGGACGGTGACGTCGACTGTTCGTCCACCCTGCTCAAGGTCTTCGTAATCGGGCTTAGTCTCGAAGTCGTAGATCTGCAACCGGGCGAGTGGCTCGTCGCTGTTGTTCACAGTGGCTGTCTGAACGACAGGCTGCTCACACCGATAGGCATTGAACGGGATTCGCCGGTGTAGTTCATCGCTCACGAAGTGGGCAACACTCGAAGCGTTACGGGTTGCGCTACTTGGCGATCCATCTGGGTCGAAGTAGCGTGCGGATCCCCGACAGGAGGACAACACGTAGTACCCCGAGTCAGTCGTGTGGACGACAGCGACACGCGCTGGCTCAACCGTAATCTTCGTCGCTACACCTGAGCTCCCGAATCCGCCGACAAGTTCGTTATACACGTAGCGCTGTTCGTATGTCTCAACGAACGATTGAGCAACTGCACGGTTAGACACGTCACTCGGTTCGGGGAGTGGTTTCGTCTCGGTGAATGTCGTCACATCTGGTGGCGGTGTGGGTTGAGACGTTGAGACCGGACTGCGGTTGTCTCTCTCGCGAGTTGCACATCCAGCCAGCATGCTTGCCCCACACGCTAGCGATGTGAGCACCCTACGGCGTCTCATCAGTATTCACTCTCCCAGTCGTCGTGTTGGTTGGAGGGAATCGAAATCTGGTCAGACTTCGTGTCTTGCCAGTATATATTGTCTGATATGAGACAATCCGACATCGAGGATGAAGAATCAGTGACGCCGGGCTCACACAACAAACAGAAGCCCACGAAGTCGACACAACCCCAACAGTCTCGGTGGTCGCCGACAGAGACACGAATAATGCGGCATTCGTCAACCCCGTTGACGCCGTCACAGCAAACTGCGCTGGAACTGATCACGCAGGGGAGCGATGAGGACGGGACGATTACGCACGACGCAGCTGTCGATCTCCTCACTGATGGTGGCTTCGAGCGGCCAGAGGCGGAGGACCTTCTCGAGCAGTTGTTGCTGAAGGGGTACGTCTATGAATCGACGAACGGGCTCCGACTCACTCCGTGACGCGTCCCGACAAGGGCCATAAAAATCGAGACATTGAGCGCTTGCCATCCTGTTAACCAACAGTACCGGAATTGTGCAATTTCCGTTGGTTAACTCCACTGTTTCCTAAGCTCTCGGGCGAGCATGAGACGTTCACGAGTCTGGAGGATAGACGCGCTGCTCGACGTCGTCACCACGAAACGCGTCATCGAACGGTGGTGGACCGTCTGGAGACTCGCTATTGTACACTCCTGATCTTGTGTATCTAATGACATCTTCGTTCGTCCTCACAGCGAACTCGCAAGCGAAACGTGGAACAACTGCATTCCACGCCTCCGCCACACTCTACGCACGCGTGAAGAACAAACGCTACACCCTGGCGGTGTGCCGTCTCCAGACGGCGACACCGCCAGCAGTGTCCTCGCAGAGTTTCTTGGCCTCCTCGACGGCCTTGACACTTAGTTCGCAAGCTAAGTCCTGGGAGTAGGCCAATTGTAAGCGCCCGTTCCGACCCTTTTGGAGTACGAATCGATGGATTCGTAGTTGCAATACTTCTCTTACTCACTAT
>NZ_FODV01000016.1 GCF_900110465.1 Halogranum amylolyticum | reverse complement strand
ACACGAATAATGCGGCATTCGTCAACCCCGTTGACGCCGTCACAGCAAACTGCGCTGGAACTGATCACGCAGGGGAGCGATGAGGACGGGACGATTACGCACGACGCAGCTGTCGATCTCCTCACTGATGGTGGCTTCGAGCGGCCAGAGGCGGAGGACCTTCTCGAGCAGTTGTTGCTGAAGGGGTACGTCTATGAATCGACGAACGGGCTCCGACTCACTCCGTGACGCGTCCCGACAAGGGCCATAAAAATCGAGACATTGAGCGCTTGCCATCCTGTTAACCAACAGTACCGGAATTGTGCAATTTCCGTTGGTTAACTCCACTGTTTCCTAAGCTCTCGGGCGAGCATGAGACGTTCACGAGTCTGGAGGATAGACGCGCTGCTCGACGTCGTCACCACGAAACGCGTCATCGAACGGTGGTGGACCGTCTGGAGACTCGCTATTGTACACTCCTGATCTTGTGTATCTAATGACATCTTCGTTCGTCCTCACAGCGAACTCGCAAGCGAAACGTGGAACAACTGCATTCCACGCCTCCGCCACACTCTACGCACGCGTGAAGAACAAACGCTACACCCTGGCGGTGTGCCGTCTCCAGACGGCGACACCGCCAGCAGTGTCCTCGCAGAGTTTCTTGGCCTCCTCGACGGCCTTGACACTTAGTTCGCAAGCTAAGTCCTGGGAGTAGGCCAATTGTAAGCGCCCGTTCCGACCCTTTTGGAGTACGAATCGATGGATTCGTAGTTGCAATACTTCTCTTACTCACTATGAGGTCAAGGCCGTCTACCTTGATCGCGGATTCTACGACAGCAAGTGTCTCACGCTGTTACAGGTGCACAACTACGCCTACGTTGTCCCGATCATTCAGTGGGGTGAAACGATTCAGCAAGAACTCTCGAAAGGGTGGAGCCGCGTCATCGAGCACGATCTGATAGGGAAACTCGACGGTCACAGCTGGACCGTCGAGTTTCCGGTCTACATCGATTGCACGTACCTGAATGGACGGTACGACGACCACGGCGTGGCGCGTCACGGCTACGCCGCTGACGCGCCGTTCATCGAGACACCGCGAGACGCTCGATACCACTACGCGACACGCTTCGGTATCGAGTCGAGCTATCGGTTGTCGGAGCAAGCGATAGCGACGACAACAACACGAGATGCGGCGGTGAGATTGCTGTACGTTGTGGTGAGCTTACTCTTGCAGAACGTGTGGCGGTATCTCCACTACGAGTTCGTGGCGACGCCCCGCCGAGGCGGGCGTCGCCTCTGGTGGTGGCCGTTCAAGGAGTTCATCAACATGGTCCAACGGGCAGTGTGGACGGCCCTCGCGACGCGTCGGGCCGTCCCCGCAAACCGGCCACCAGACGACCGGTTTGTCCGGTAATCACCACCCAGACAGCCTCCAGCGGGAGTGGCGACGCTGTCGCGTCGGCGGCAGCCGCCGCCGACAGCGACGGCTCTCCGTCGGTTCGCCCAAGATTCTCTCGTCGAGACCGCCAGTGCAACCGCTCCGCCACAGAACTCAGGCTTCAGAAACAGCTAGCCGAGGATGCTTTGTGAGGTACTGAGCATAGCTCTGGAGTAATCCCAGTTGTTCCTCAGGGAGGTCAGTGTTCGTCAGGAGGAGTCGGTTGACGAGCACATCGACAGCGGGTTCCGGATTGACATGGTTGGAGTGGATTCGGATGGTGCTGTTCTCTTCGCGCAGCCAGACTGGCTCGTGTCCGAGATCCTCGACTGCATTGAGGATCGCTTTCGTCTCTTTGCTATTGTGCAGGCTCAACACCCCGACGCTGATCGAATCCGTCGCCGACATATCGTATCATATGCTATCACACCTCAAGTGTTCTCCGTCCATACAGGGTTGTGAGTGGATTGTCGAAGTTCGCTTTGCCAGCCCTGCCCTGGCCGGGTTTGTAACTCACATAATGAAAAATCGGATGCATCTGAAAATATCGTCCTTTGATACAGCCACGGAGTGAATGTGGAACACATGTACGACTCGGCCCCACTGCAGATTGCCACTCCTGTATTCACGATCGTTGGCCTGCTCGTACTGGTGCTGGCAGTGGTAACGGTCTGGCAGATGGTGCGGATCGTCGATGCCTACGATAAACAGGCGCTCACCGTGTTCGGCGAGTACCGCGGCTTGCTCGAACCGGGAATCAACTTCATCCCCCCGTTCGTCTCGCGCACGTACACGTTTGACATGCGTACCCAGACAATGGACGTGCCCCGACAGGAGGCGATCACGCGGGACAACTCGCCTGTGACAGCGGATGCCGTCGTCTACCTCCGCGTGATGGATGCGAAGAAGGCCTTCCTCGAGGTCGAAGACTACAAGACGGCAGTCTCGAACCTCGCCCAGACCACGCTCCGGGCGGTAATCGGCGACATGGAACTGGACGACACGCTGAACAAGCGCCAGGAGATCAACGCTCGCATCCGCAAGGAACTAGACGAACCCACCGACGAATGGGGGATTCGCGTCGAGTCAGTCGAGGTTCGGGAGGTCAACCCCAGCCAGGAGGTGCAGCAAGCGATGGAACAGCAAACCGGCGCGGAGCGGAGACGCCGGGCCACGATCCTCGAAGCACAGGGCGAACGCCGGAGTGCCGTCGAGAAAGCCGAAGGAGACAAGCAGTCGAACATCATTCGAGCGCAGGGCGAAAAACAGAGCCAGATCCTCGAGGCACAGGGCGACGCGATCTCGACGGTGCTGCGCGCGAAATCCGCTGAGTCGATGGGCGAACGCGCCATCATCGATAAAGGGATGGACACGCTCGAGGCGATCGGGCAGGGCGAGTCGACGACGTTCGTCCTCCCGCAGGAACTCACCTCGCTGGTGGGTCGCTACGGCAAGCACCTCACGGGCAGTGACGTGGCGGCCAACGGACACCAGCTAGACAGCCTGCAATTCGACGCCGAGACGCGCGAACTCATCGGGCTCGACGATATCAGGGAGATCCTCGGCGAAATCGACCAGGCCGCTGAGTTGGACATCGAGGAGCTAGAGCAACAGGCCAAGGCGGTCAAGGACGGGGCACCCGAGGGTGCCGCCCACGCCGGTGACGGAGCATGACTTCTGAACAGAACCTCCCGACAGGTTTGGTGCTGGAAACCGAGCGGACGACACACGACGAAGTCATGGGTCGAGACTACACTACGGTTCGCTATCGCCAGGAACACACCAGAAGTGCAGTGTACATTAATGAAGTCATCGACGGAGAGAACGTCTGGAAATACAGCGTGCATCACTCGGGCGGGACGGCGACCTTGGAACCGCCGTCGACCTGGAGACAGCGAAGGAGATGGCGTTCGCATTCATGAACGAGTCCGTCGCAAGCGTGTAATCTCCGCCGCGCTGTCGACGGCAGGGCACTCTAGCTGGATCCAGATAGATGTGCGCGATCACCCGAAGTGGATCTGATCGGGGCTTACCGCTGGGCCTGACGGACGAACTCGTCGAGTTTCGTTTCGATGAGTGTCGCGACGCGCTCGCTGTATTGCCAGAGTGCAGCGTTGAGTCGCTCTTCGGTCTCGTCGTCGAGTTCGTCGGCCCCTCGGAGGACAGAATCTTTGGTGATCTGCGGATGATACACGCAGACCACACCGAGTGAGGTATCCGAACTCGAGGTCCCCGCCGTGTGAATGCCGTACCGATCGGTTCCCCAGACACCATCGCCGCCCTCCCGCTCCAGTTCGGAGTCGAGCGCATCGAGCAGTTGCACCTCTTCGGGGGAGAGGAGGGGGTCGTCACCCTCGAACAGTTCAGTGTACGCTTCCATCCGGGACTTCTCGTCCACTGGTCCAATTGAGAACGCGCCGGCTTTGTTGAAAACCTCTCGCTGTCTTGCGATTTTCTGAGAAGCTAGTTTCTAACTGCAGTCAGTAAAACCGAGGGGAAGAGCGCCCCTCCCGAATGTCAACGCTGAAGGGATTCAACAGAGCCGTTGATCTGTAATTATGCACTGGCTCATCGGATTCGAGTCGAGTGCGAATTGCCCACTTACTGTACCGGGGTTTCCACTCGACGGGGTTTGAATCCAATATCCAGCGTTTGCTGACTCGATGGAAACGCTGCTATCTCAGAAGAGCGTGAAGTAAGCATGGGACGCAAGAGATCGACCCGTATTCCGCGCCACAGAGCACGCCGTGCTGACTGGTCCGTGCGCGAAAGAAGCCGTGCAGGCGACGGCGGACGCCTTCGACGCACTCGTCGAACTCGGCACTGCGAAAACGTCGTACGCCCTCGTCGAGGAGGACGGCGCAATCGTCGGGATGCTCTGCAGGCCGAGTACGCGAGCGCACTCGAATTACGGCGGGGTATCGGTACGGTTGGCGAGCGCGAGCAGTCTATGCCGAGGACTGGGGCCGGTGACGTATCTGCCTCCGGACGTTAGTGTAGATATGAGTTCGACGAACGTCCGTGCGGCGTAGGCACTCAACCCGAACCGTTCGAGTTGCTCGACCGCTGCAGACTGTTGGTCCTCGATTGGATCGATACTCATTGTGTTTCTTCTGTCCAGTCACACGAAATCGGCCACGTAAGGTGGCCGAACCGACACGCAGCGTAATGTGGTTGGGACACAGAACTGGCCTACGTGCCGGTTAAATGCTTATCCCCCATTCCGTATATCTCTTTTGTGATTAAACGGGTTACAATGTCGCTATCGGATTTCTTGGACACTCATATAGTGAATCCAGTGAGTCTATTGTTGTCTCTATAATTGTTACACCGATAGCAGCGAGTCCATGAGAAGGGACTGGAAATCACTTTCAGACCAGCGATTAGCAATACCGAGACGACAGGCCGTCATATCGGGAGTGACAATACCTATCCGTCACGGGAGAGAATAAGTAGTGAACGCCTGGGACTCCCCAGGAGGTTGGGACACATGGATACAGAGGCAAACGTGGAGGAAGCAATCGAGGTCCTCCAACAACTCGGTTTGAAAGAATACGAGGCCCGATGCTTCGTCGGATTGACTCGTCTCAATACGGGTACCGCCAAGAAACTCAGCGATCTAACTGAGGTTCCCCGGACTCGGGTCTATGATGCGATACGAGTCCTCGAGGCCCAGGGGCTGGTCGAAATTCAGCATTCGAGTCCACAGCAGTTTCGTGCAGTCTCGCTGGAGGAGGCAACCGAAACGCTCCGCGACCAGTACGAGGAGCGTGTCGAGCGCCTTCACGATGCCCTCGCGACGGTCGAAATCGTGGATGAGGACGATGAGTCGTCCGTCCAAGAAGTGTGGTCAATGGCCGGGCAGGACGCGATCGAGAACCGGACGGAGCAACTCATCGGGACGGCGACGGACGAGATCGTGCTCGTTATCGGTGATGAATCGCTGTTGACAGAGGATCTCATCGAGACCCTCAACGAGGTTGAGGACGACATCGAGTTGATCATCGGGACGTTGACGCCGTCACTGCAAGAGGAGGTTCACGCGGCTGTGCCGGCCGCCATGACGTTCGTTTCGGGCCTGGAATGGTTGCACGGCGAGAACGCCACCGAAGATGACACGGCAATCGGTCGGCTTCTGTTGGTTGACCGTGGGTCGATCTTGGTGAGTTCGATTATGCCCGAGACAAAGGAGGAACAAGCGATTTTCGGCGAAGGGTTCGGGAACGGGCTCGTTGTGATTGCTCGCCGGCTCATGGCTCAGGGTCTCATACCCGTTCGTGACCCAGCTTCCTGAGCCCCTGTGAGATGGTTCGGACCACCGGCACGTAGTGTATCCGCTATCCCCGTCGTGAGTACTCGTCTGGGGAGGAACGATTTTCGAGCAGTTGGAACGTGAGATACTCCCCGTTGTCGATGGTGAACCGACAGTTGCTATAGACGAACGAGAGCCGTCCACCGGTTCGTGCCGTGCCGTCACATCGGGGGTTGAACAGGGCATCTAACGCATCGGTATCGATGACGTTCGCGAGCGGTGGGAGGGAGAGTGGGTCTCGTCCTTCAACGGCACTCACCGCTCGGATCACGGCCATGCTCACCGGTTCGTCCATCCCGATATCGTACTCCATACGATCGCGTAGTACGAGAGAAGTGAAACAGCTGCCGTATTTCACTCGGATCATCAAAACAGTTCTCGGCTTCGAACAGAGTAGTCATCAATCTCTACACGCTGTGTTCGGATGTCCAGCGCAACGCTGGTGACCTCCGTCAGTCGGTCCGGGAACTCCTGCTTGACCGACTCCATCACGACCAGCCCGTCCACGGTCAGTACGGATCCGTCCAACGAACAACGCGACGTAATCGTAGCCTCAAGGACGACAAGGACGTGCTGCGTGTTCTCGAAGACGCAGGGTCCCTCGCGAACAGGTTTTGGATGTCGATCGCGGGAAAGTCGATGAGGCACTCGACGTGACCGACCGTTCGGAGTCGGCAGTGTACGATATCGAAGAACGGGCGTACGTCCGGAAAGCCGACGTCGACGACGAACACAAGCAAACGCGACTCCAAGGGCTGAAAGATCGACTCACTGCAAGTGACGATCCGGAAGCCGAGCAGTTACGCGAGGAAGTCGAGGCACTCGAACGCCGAATCGAAGAGTTGACCGAGTTCACACCGGGGACTGAAGTTTAGCCTGGTCAGTGTCTTGGTGTACCTGTTCGCTTCCGATACCTACGGTGTTCAGTCGGACAAACTGTCTTCACGCAAGGTTTCGCGATCCCACTGCAGTTCGTGGTTGAGTTCCGCGAGCTGTGCTTGCACTTCGGCTGCGTCACTCTCGGCTTCCATCGCTTGCTTCCACAAGGCCGCTATTCTCTCACTCATCGTGTCCCTTGTTTCCGTTGCCGGACTTGCTCTAATGGTTGCTCACGCTACGTTTCATCGAGCAGTGCAATACCTTGCTCAACGACAGCGTCAGTGATGAACAGACTCGTTTCGGTCTGAAGTGCCCGCATCAGCTCGGCCGCTTCTGCCTTCTCGAGTTCTCCACGGGCGTATACGAGTACGAGAACACCAATCGATCCATGTACTTCGACATCACGGTCGTTCGCAGCGTCTCGCGCTGCCAGGTCGTCCGTCAGGAGTACTGCAGCGCGTTCAGATGCGACCGCGAGTGCAGCTGTTTCACCAGGGTCCAAATCGACGTCAAGGTTAGTTGCGTCGCTCTCGACGAGTTCGTACTCAACGGATTCGAGCGCAGGTGGAACCGTGCCTGCCTCAACCTCTTGGTAGACGGTCTGTGGAATCAGTAATTCATCGATGGCCGAGAGCAACGCAAGTGCGTCTATCTCATCGAGGTGAATAACGGGGCCTGCATCAGCAACCGCGAGAATCACGCATTCAGTCCCCACCGAACGTCGTCTTCGACGGCCTGTAACTCCCGCTCTGCCCGCTTGACACGGTCACGGCCGACGAGACCAATCGCTGTTTCGCGGTCGATTTCGTCGTTCACGTATCGCGAGAGGACGAGGTCGACCCAGAGATCTTCGACGCCGCGTTCTAACGCCTGTTCGAGGATCTCTGACTCGGGGAGGCCCCGCGCTTCGGCGATTTCTTGCACCCGTTCGGTGAGATCCGTGGCCATAGCTAAAGGATTGCGCTGTGGTAACTTAAACGTCTGTGGGCGCTATCGTGGAGTTACTCAGAATCTGTTCCAAGCAATCGCTTCGTTCGTCCCCACAGCGACGACGTCTCTGACTCTGTCTCGTCATTGGTCGCCTCCGTGCGTCTATCGTCGTCGACGTCGACAACATCGGAGGTTCCGGTCTGCGCTGTATCGACATTGGTGAGCCGTGCTACTTCTGCCTCGAGTTCCTCGATACGCTCGTCTCGCTTGTCGAGCGATGCCTCAAGGCTATTCACACGCTCTCGCAACAACCGATTTTTCTCCACGAGGTATGCTCGACTACGCGTGTTGTCGACGTCGTCGCCATCGCTGGTGGGTGTGTCAGTCTCTGCCTCCGCCTTCGACCGTGGTTCGTAGAACTCCGACGTCCGTTCGACCGCACGCTCGATCGTTTTCTCTCCGTACGTCGACCCGTCGGCGTAGTGCACTTCGTCCCACTTCTCGCGGATCAGCCCCGACTGGCGGAACAGCTGGTCCATCTGAGCCGTGTCGCCGCCGCTCCAAAAGGCCAGCAGACAGCACAGCGCCATGTCCGCTTCCGAGTTACTGTCGTAGCCGCTCGTCGACCCGTTCCACAGCCGATCGAACTTCGCTCCGTTCGAGGCGTTGCTCGCTTTCTCGAGGAGGGTGTCGTCGTTCAGTGAGGTGTTGGATGAGGACTCCTCGTGTTCTGTTACACCCGTCAGGGTGTCCGTCGCTTGCGTCGACTCTTCAGCGATGTACTCTCGGTGGATTGCTTCCAGGGCGTCTTGTCTCTGCGACACCGCTGTTGGTGTCCCTGTCACTCGGTCGCCGGTGACGGTGAAGAATCGCGCTGTGTCGTAGCACTCGATCTTCCCTCGTCGGTTGCGTCTGTCGGGTAGTGCACCCTGAATCAAGACGTGATACCCGGTTCCCGACGGCGACACTTCCGTGTAGGACTCCAACCGAGTGATGATGTCCTGTGCATCGTCGTCGACGTCACCACTCTCGGGATCACGACAGTCGTCAAGGTCGACGCCGACGATGGGGTCCTCCTCGGTGAACACAAAGCCGACTCCATCGGCCCGGCCACGTTCGAGATACGCAACTGCAGTCTCGAAGTCTGCCCACGTTTCGGGGTCCGTTGACGACGCAAACGACCCCACCCCAGGCACTACCGGAATCTTCGTCGCCTTCCCGTCGCGTTGCTCCCGTCGCCAACACACTCGAAATGCAACAGCGCGTGCGCGTACTCGTGAACCAACGTCCGTGCAAGGTCGGCCTCGTTCGCCCGATCCTTGACCTCGACAAGTGGCTGGACGTCGATGAGGCTCAGTCGTTGGCAAATACCCCGTGCACTCCCGTGGGACCACTCCTCTTCAGGGACAATTCGGACCGTCACACCAAGTTCATCAGCGGCGTCAGTCAGCTGGGACACGAGATTGCCAGCGTTACCTGTCGCGGCCGTCTCGAGGTCGGGAAGTGGTTCGCCGTCGGTCTGCGAGATGTCGAATACCGGTGCGGGTCTGAACCCGACGAGTCCTCTCGACCACTCTTCAGGTGGTGTTGCGTCGTACTCACAGTCGGTGTTGGCGTGGTAGCTCGGTGAGTTCTCACACTCGGGACACCGCTTGGTGATAATGGGTGCCCAGATCCAGATGGCTTGTTCACCTTCCTCGACGTAGCGGTCAAACTCCTCTTGCCACGCTCGGTACCCAGCGACGCGACTGGCCTCGGGACACTGCTGTTTGATGAGCAGTGTGTTCCGGTAGGAGTAATCGTGGAACTGTCGTTGCACGTCAAGCCACTCCTGGAACTCTACACTCGTTTGTGCGTCGTCGACGGAGTCGACAAGGTCGTTGATCCACTGTTTGATGATACTGTGCATCTCGTCACGTCGGGTGTCGGAGTCGTCGAACGACACCGCTGTGTAGTCACTCGTCGCCATGAATTTCTCGCGAGCACTCCAGTTTGGAATGCCCCGCACCCTTCGGGGGCAGAAAAACTCGCCGGCGAGCAGCGGTTTCTCAGTCTTTGGTTAGGTTCCTATATTCTGAGCTCACAAAGCTGCCGCAGACGAGTCCTCTGTACTGCTAATCACCAGGTTAAGATGAGAGAGCAACAAGATTCACAGACGAGCGTTACATATGCAAATTCCAGATGACTTACTTTGCCTCTTCAGCGCCCGAGTAGATGAGCAGCGAGGCTCATACGTTCTCGAAGTGCCGAAAGAGGAAGTGACAACAGGCGATGTCCAAGTGGGTGATGTTCACCGCGTGGCTGTCTTTGCGACTGACACCACCGATGACACTCCGTCAACCCACGAAGCGGTGCAGAATCGGGAGAACTTCGCACCGGTCGAGAAAGGAGATCAGCGGACCGTTGATATCGAAGATATCGGAGAACAGGGCGATGGCATTGCCCGTACTGATCGTGGATACGTTCTCATCATCCCTGATACTGAACAAGGTGAACGCGTAACTGTTGAGGTCACTGATGTGAGCGAGTCAGTCGGCTTCGCAGATGTGATTGAGCGAAAACCCTACTACGAGTAGCTGAGACTAGATACCGATCTTGGCGCATGGGGGTGACGAGGGGCGGACAAATACCGCCGCGGGATGAGTTACTCAACATCCCCGGAACCAGCCCCGATCTGTTGGTTACTCCTCGAACAAGCAGCGAGCGGCCGCCTCGTTGACAGCGATCGTCTGTTGGTTCTCGTCGATCTCGGCGAAGAGCGTCGCTTGGTCGCCCTCAGATGCTCGGGTCACTTCCGGTCGGTCGTCGATGCCGAACTCGCTCGCCGCTGGTTGGTCGCGTCGTGACTCGCAGTCGCGATGATCGACCTCTGCGCCGGAGTCTTCGAACGAGGTTTTGACGCTCGTTTCGATTACCTCGAGTTGGCTATCGTCGCCAAAAACTGTCTGCTGATGCACCAATCTCTTTGGTCGGTTGCTCATTCATCGCCGCGCTCCCAACGCGTTGTTCTTTGTGAGTGAGCAGACAGCGTTAAGGCTGGTAAAATCATGTTGCTTTACTTTACTGGTCTAAAGCAACGTGGATTCCCAGACTCGAATATCGGCGATAGAGGGCTTAGAACATGAGAATATCTACTAATCAACAATCTGTGAACTGCATCTCGATATACAAAGTACACCAGAGTGGAAGTCGCAGTTGTGGAAAACTGGCGGCCGTTCTGCAGGCGGGTCATCAATGAAGAAGTGTCGGAGCAACAAGCACTACGCAATCTAATTTCCAAAGTTGCAGAACAAAATTCTGAAATACTCAGTCATTACAACCGGGTTTCTGACGAGATAAGTGAATCGTTGGCAAAATCAGACCTCAAATCAACACCAGCCCAACAGACGAGTGACAAGGGGGTGAGTACAATGGACAACCAGCGAGTCTTCCTAAACTACGCTCGCGATGGCGGGAGCGGAGTCCTTGGCCTCCGTGACAGTAAGTACGACGTGGACAAGAATCGACTACAGGCCCTCACCGCGGTTCCTGGCGCAGGGTTAGTGTCGCAATGGGTCGAAACTGACGGGAATGTTTACATTAGTGACGGTGGAGATCACAGAATCATCTGCGACTACTACGAGAACGGTGTCGTGGCTGGTGGGAGCGCGCTATATGAGATATATATATATCTCCAGAAGATGACATCAGAACGTATGCCGAACTGGATACAGTAGGAGGGCCAGTAGAAGGTCAGAAGAGACAGGCAGTCCAGTTGAATCTGAGCGATAACACATTCTACGACATCGGCGTGCGCCTCACTTGTTCAACGTCAGGTATTGCCAAGGCAGCAACTGACTATTATACGGGGAACATCCCAAGCGGAACCAGAACACTCGATATTAATGAGTTAAGAATAGAGCGTATCTAACTCCGCCATAAAGCATATTTTTCATCAAGCTAAACACAGTACCAATGAACATAATAAAAGCTGTGACGGCCGGGAAGCTAGGTGTTGAGAGTGGTAATCTAACACTGAAGAGTATATTAAAGGGACTCGTGTTTGGCGTTCCAATAGCACTCATAGCGACGCTCCCGGTTCCGGATCCAACAAGTGTTTGGGCGCTCTTGCTAGCGGCGGTTAGTCTACTCTTATCTTTCCACGCAGCGCTGAATGAGAAAGCCCGTCATCTTGTTGTCGTCGTCGTCAGTCTCCTCGTCGTCTACGGCTCACTACTATTAATCCGTCCATTTACTGTTGGAATTGAAGCAAACTTGTTCGTGTTTATATTATTCGGATGTGTCATGTTCATTTCCTACTTCATGACGAATAGAATAGCTTCGAAAATAGCTCTCGCGTGATTCAAATCGGCTTTCGCGAATATATCTTTCTATTAATAAACATCCTCTCAATGTCAATAAATAATGTTTTTATTTCATTATTATTCATATCAAATATTTTCTAACTGTTTCTCTTGACGACTAATGTGAAGCGCTGATGGCGCTCACTCCCACGAGTTCCGAACACGATGGAAGCTGAACTCACACCCGCGGTCGCCGACGACGCCCCCGCCCTGGCGGGGGCGATCGTCATCCACGCCCAGAAGCTCTGCAAAACTGCTGACCACCTCTGGCGTGTCCTCTCGGAAGTCTCGATTCCAACGGACGGACTCACTGACGCTCGACAGCAACACAAGGTGACCTTCGGCACCGAGTCGATGGCACGGGTTTACCTCTACCAGACGATCTACGACCTCGCCCAGAGCGAGGTCGCAGATCGCCTCGCGAATCGCCCGTCGCTGCTGAAACGACTCGGCTTGGAGAAGCCACCGACCCAACAGAACATCTCCTACGCTTGGGAGCAGTTCAGTGAGCAAACCAAGACCACGCTCGACGCCGCCGCAACAGGAATCGCGCTGGAAGCACGGGACAACGACGTCATTTCCGACGCATTGGTTCCCATCGACATAGATGAAGACGATGTCGAGGATGATGAGACCGAGCAGACACTATCTCGCGCGCACGTGCGAGAAGAAGGAAGCAAAGTGGTCGAACTCGCCCGAAGGCACGGCTTCGGCGAGTTCGACTCCGGGAGAGCTGACAACAGGATCTACGAGGACGAACAGATCCTCGATCTGTTCGCCACTGCCTGCCTCACGCAAGGCAGCGCTCACTCAGAAGGGGAAGCTGGCTGGTTCCTTGACGAGAACGATGTTTGTGACGACTCAACGTTTCTTCGGGTGATCAAGCAGTTCGCGACGCCAGCAAACGAAGAGGTGACTGCCTCGGTTCAGGAGCTACAGATTGAGGATATCGTTGCGTTCACCGAACGATATCGTGACGCTGTGATGACGTCGTTCGACGAGGCGACCGAAAACATCCTCAGGACGGTTCGTCACGAGGACCCGTTCGACGACCGCCACGTCGTGGCGGCCGTCGATTTCGC
Source organism: Halogranum amylolyticum (assembly GCF_900110465.1). Lineage (GTDB taxonomy): Archaea > Halobacteriota > Halobacteria > Halobacteriales > Haloferacaceae > Halogranum > Halogranum amylolyticum. The sequence goes on along the minus strand of NZ_FODV01000016.1, from coordinate 69,500 downwards.
ACACGTGCCGTACCATGTCTGGCCGTGGATTGACAAGGGCGAGAAGATCCCGAAAGCGGAGTATCCGCCGATGGTAAGCGGCTACAAGGATGATGGGGAAATCAAGCACGGGTACACGTTCGCGACGATCACGATCGTCGGGAACAACGTCCCACTCATCTTGGGTATCGAGCCAGTCAAAGAACATTCCGAGTGGGAACCAAAAGATGCACCGTCTGACTCGAAGGGTGAAGTGGTCGACGTACTGCTGGAGAGAGCCCAGCAGTACGTCGATCTGGACGAAGTGCTGTTGGACCGGGGATTCTACAGCAACGAGGTCTACGCGACGATCCATGACCGCGGACTAGTGTATACGACGCCAGTGCCGAAGTACGAGGACGACTACGAGTCAATCAAGGAGATCAAGACCAGGGACGGAGTTGATGCGGCTGTCAAACACAAGGTTCCGTTCGCCATCGATGGCGAACTCCACCACACTGCGGAGTTCTTGTACGTGCCAGCGACCAGTGACGACGCTGATGGGAACTACGCGGTGTTCGTGACGAACCGCGACCACGTCAATCCCGCCGAAATCAGGCACGTCACCAACAGCTACAGCCGCCGCTGGGATATCGAAAACCAGTATAAGTCGATAAAATCGTTCCTGCCGAAGACCTCGTCGAAAGACTACCGCGTGCGGCTGTTCATCTTCACGTTCGCGGCGTTGCTGTACAATCTCTGGCGGCTCACCGACTACCTGGTGAAGGTCGGGACGGACCGAGAGATTCGTTCACCACCAGTCGTGACCGCCAGGACATTCGTCCGGGCGGTCGGGCGCTCACTCCGCGAAGGTGGCTGAAGAGACGACCACCCTTGTGCTCGCCTGCGGCAAGCCGCAGGACTCGCGTTCTACGCGTGAATTCGGCTGCTATCTCCTACTCGAGCCGTCTTTTCGCACCAGACAGCGATTGATAGGTAGCACGCCCCGACTATCCCTCTGATTTCGTCTCATTCGGTCGATATTCGTTTGTAGACGCTCTATATCCCAGAAGCGTGGGAAGTTGAGACTATATCCGGTATAGGGCACTCTGATGCGTGGATTTAGCCGAATTGAGGAAGAGCAGTCGCTTCGATTCCCTGTCTCACGTCGATTTATTCCGAGACTCTACCTCGTTCTGCTACACAGCAAGCGTCAGGAGAGACCTGCTGCTCACCACCAGGGCGGACGTCGAAACGAGACGTTCGTCTACCCAATCCCTGTCTGCTTCTTCGACAGCGTGAGGACGCTGTTTGCCGTCACCACTGGTGACCGGTCGTATTCCCCCGTCAATTCGACCTGCACGAGGAGATCAACCGATCTCCAAATCGAATACAGCAGGCATGCGAACGCGAAGTAGAAGAACCGCAGCACGAAGTTCTTTGACGTCGTCGCGGCCATGAACCGCTTGATACTCTTGTAACCACTCTCGATCTCCCAGCGATGCCGATACCGTGAAATCAACCGCAGTATGGGGATTCACCAGAGCCAAATATATCCAACACTAACCGAGAACCCGAATAGTGTCAGCACTAATAAATGAATGGTGTCCAATCTGTCCTTTCGCTATTACTGGTACATTGTCCCCCGAAATCAGCGTTTCGGAGAGTTCATCACGTGGTACCTTCAAAAGCAAGTCCGACCGTTCACCGTCAACATGATCTTGGATATTCGGATATCTCACAAATCTATCTGCCACAGCTACAGCACCATTCACGGTGATACTGGATATATCAATATCAGCTAGCGATATATCCAGATTCGTATTGGGAAGTGTGATGTACAGTGAGACCCATCTTCCGCGAGAGTTCGTGTTGAGTGTTTCCGGACGGACAGTGAGGGGGAGCGGCAGCAGGAGCTCATGAGCAGAGCCCAACCGTTCATAGAAGAAGTTCAAGATCTCACGCTGCGTTACTATATCTGGAGAAACTTCGGAATCCACTGTTCCATCACTGTCTGCATCAATTCGTACGTCTATGTCCATAAACGAAGATTGCAACACAGTTTCTTCAGAGACAGAGAGGTTACGATACTCTCTGGTGGTTATCGATTGATCCCTCTCGTCAATAGTGTCGAAGAGGAACGTTACTTCCCCACTATCAGTTCCAATCGCATCCATGGTATACTCGCGGTCTCCGGGAACGATGATGAATTCGTCACGGAGTGGGCCTGAATAAATTGCGCCGGGGATTTCATTTACTGTTTCTGATCCATTTTCTGTCTGTACCCGCCCCGTCTTTCGCCCTGATTCATCAGCCGCTTGAAGGTTTACTGGGGAGAGGGCCATGACCCCCTTCGCGTTTTCCAAGTCCGACTGCGAGAAGCTTTCTAAGTTACACTGTTTTGGTGTGACAAGAGATTCGAGAGCGCTTTCTGGACACGTATCGATATATCGAGGGATCCGTTTATCGACACTAATTTCTTGTGAATTATCTGGCGACGTATATTGAAGGCCGAGTTCACGTAGGTAAACATTTGGATAGTTCTCGGTACGAGCCTCCACCGCGCTACCTAATTCTTTAGTTGATTTTCCAATTGCTGTGAGAGCCAACATCAGGCCTTCAAGAAATTTCAGCCCAATCTGACCCGCTGTGGCGATGAGGATAGTTTTCTCGAAAACTTCATTGTCTACACGGGGTATTGAAACCATCCCAGGACCAAACGAAGAGTCCCACTTGGGACTTTCAAACGTTGGTTCGATGGATTCGATACCAAGCCCTTTGGCGTTCGGAACTTGGATTTCGATGTCAACGTTGATGTAGGCTTCTTGTTCATCTGGTTCATTATCACCGACACCGAATGAGAACGCGTTTTCGACCTCGTCATATACCATCGACCAGACAGTCTCGCGGTTCTCGCCAGCGAAATTGTTCGTCAACTCAATATTGATGTCTGAGCGACTGGGTCGAACAAGAATCTCTTGACTGATTGTGCTGGTATTCCCACTGTCGTCCGTCACCTTGAGGTTCACTGTCTGTCGGCTAGGAGTATTGAATTCATACTCAGCCGTTTCACCTGTCTGTTCGTACGTTCCATCATCATCAAGATCCCATTGATATTCAACAATCGACCCTTCAGGATCCACTGAATCGGATGCATCGAATGTCAATTTTTGGCCCGTTAGAGGTGTTTCTGGAGAAAAACTGAAGCGAGCAGTCGGACTCTGATTTGCTCCAGAACCATCTGTAACTGTCGGGTTGTAGGCAATCACTTCATCGGAGTGCCCAACGACAACTTCCAACTGATCATCTCCATCGACATCACCGACACCGAGAGCTTCGACAGACCGACTGACGGACTGGCGGCCCGTCACGCCAGTCGCGGGGTCAACAATCCCGACGTAATCAGACGTGGCGACGACGAACTTAGTGTCGTCGAACTTGTCTACCGGCCCATCGATGCTCGCATCAATACTGACCTCGGTCGTCTCTTGCGTGGCACCATCAACGATGACGATGTCTGTCTCGCTCCAGAGGACTGCATCGAGAGAATCTCTCCCTCGGTCGAAAATCTGCGATCTGGTACTAGAAAGCCCGGTATCGACTGTCCAGAGAGTCGTTCCATCAGTTCGGTCGAACGCATGAACCTCGCCGTTACTGTAGGCGGCAAGCACTTCTTGCGTCCCATCGCCGTCAACATCCGTGAACCGTGCATCGCGGAGCGGACTGGGGCCAGCTGTCCACTCACTGGAGATGTTGTTCTGATCCTGTTGTTCGGCGAGCGTGAGAGTATCGTTATTGTTCGCAAGCAAGAACTCGGTCGTACCATCACCCTCGAAGTCAAACGCGTCCGTATAGTCATTGATGCCGATACTTCCCTTGAGAAGAACCGAACCATCGTCATTCCAGAGATATAGCGTTCCGGGGATGACGTCGCCGGAAACCACCTCTGCTTTCCCATCACCGTCTACATCCTTGGCAACCCTTGTGCTGGAAAACCGGTCTTGATTTGCCTGCCACAGCCGCGTTCCATCATGTGAGTACGCTCGGACCCATGTGAGACCGCTTCGACCATCGAAGATGATTTCATCTGTTCCATCTCCGGTCACGTCTACCGCTGCTGAGGCATTGATTGCTCCACCACTGGATTCTTGCCAGACAAACGATCCCTCTTTTATTATTCCAAATGTTGGTGTGGGACCGAAGGAACCTTTATCGGCGATTCCAATCTCATCAGTTCCATCGCCATCCGTGTCTCCAACCACAAGAGAGGTATTTTCCTCTGAGAGAGAAACAGACCAAAGCGAACTGAAGCCCGTAGAGTTCGACTGTGCAGCAAGCACAGAATCCACACCGATCCCCGTAAGCGCACCCGCGCCCGCACCCTTCAGTAACGTTCGGCGCAACAGCGCGAGTTCATCCCGTAGGTCATGATTATCCGACCGCTGTTCGTGATTTTTGTTTCGCTGTCCATTGGTATCGTTTGGCATGGTCTAGGGTGTGAGATGACGGCAGAAATCCACTTCATGTTATCTTATACACACTAGTATGAGGGCTGCGAAGCAGGTATACAGGCCAGTGACCCGTTAACGGGTCGGGTTTGCCACTGAACCGATGTACACTCCCTGCACAGTCGTGCAAGGGAGTGACTAACGTTCCAGCGGTTCAGCATAGTCGACTTGTAACTATGATGCTGCCACTCTCAGTACACTACTATGAGGGAGGGAACAGAGGCAGTCGAATTTCTCGCGTGTTCTCAAGCCCGCGTGGACATTCTCATGTCGCTCCGCCAGCACGGGGACATGACAGAGCACGAACTCAGGGAGCGACTCGACTATGCACGGACCACCGTCACCCGAAATCTCAACGCCCTGCACGAGCAGGACTGGATACGGGTCTCTGATGGTCGCTACGCCATTACCACATGCGGGGAACTCATCGTCGAACAGTTCATCAATTTGACTGAGACCACAGCGACCACCACCCAGTTGCAACCGTTCTTACAGTGGGTGCCGAGAGACAACCTGGATTTCGATGTGACGTTGCTTCAGGATGCAGAACTCACAGTTGCTGAGCCCGGAAATCCGCTGAAAATGGTGCATCGACACGTCCAACAACTCAAAGAGACGACAGACCTTCGAGCTGTCGTTCCACTTACCGGGCTTCATCCGTATGAGGTTCAACACCGTCGGATGCTTCAGGAACAACTAGAGGCGGAACACGTCGTCTCGCCAAATGTCGCCGAGACGTTCCAGTCCGATCCTGACTTCGTAGATCTCACCCGTGACATGCTCAACTCCGGTTGGTTTGATGTCTACGTGTACGACAGCAACATTCCGTACTACCTGGGGATTCTCGACGATACAATCCAGATTGGAGCTGACGAAGCAGGGACCCCCCGAGCATTGATCGAAACCACATCTGATGAGGTTCGAGCGTGGGCTGAAGAGACATACAGAGACTACAAAGAAGCGGCTCGGCCGCTTGAAGAGAAGATGACATCCGCCGATGATGTGGCTGAGCAGCGTGTTTGAACTCGTAGCAGGGGAATGGGTAGTAGACCTCAGATTCGAGGACAATCATCGAGCGGCTATTTATAATAGCCCGTTGCACGCTTTCGATATTAGGGAGATAAACCCGACAGTATTGCTGGTACCTCCGAACAGGTTTGGTTACTGGCGACCATCTGGTCACCAGAAACCATTTAATTTTGAAAGTTCAACGAGATATATAAATGTCGGATTTACTCCTTGTTCGAGCTTGAGCAACTTCTTGATCAATCACGGCTGGAATTCTAGCGATATGAAACTACTTCGTTGGAATCCCTGTATAGACACCGTTGGTGATGCCTCTTAGCACTCAAAATCGCTAATACTCCTCAGTCGGCATCACTAACGACTCCGGCTGATACCACTGTACCGGTTGCCCAGAAGAACTTGGAGGTCCATACGGCCGCGCCTTATACTCCGCATCCAAATTCCACACCTCCACCGAGTCCTCTTCATCCTGGGGTTCAAGAATCAGCGGCTCTGTTGAAATCCTTAGTGAGTTACAGGTTCAGTCGGTAGTTTGAGTAGATGCAGTCCCTCCCAAAGTCTCGGTTGCTCCGGTTTGTCGAGGAAGCATTTCAGTTAGCGCAACGTGCCGTAGCTCGATACTCCTCGAAGTTCTCGAAGCAACGCTACACGCTCCATCAGCACATCGTTCTCCTGTGTCTCAAAGTTCGAAAGGATACGACGTACCGGACACTTCTTGACGAGCTCATCGAGATGCCCCGTATTCGGAACGCGATCAATCTCACTGAACTGCCTGCCCCATCAACACTGTGCAAAGCGTTCGATAGACTCGATATGGCCGTCTGGCGAGTGCTTCTCAACCTCTCTGTTTCACTGCTCCCGACCAACGGCGTTGCGGGGATCGATGCTTCGGGATTCGACCGTAGTCACGCCTCGAAACACTACACGAAACGAGCCAAACTCACGATTCAGCAACTCAAAGTAACACTGCTAGTCGATTCCAAAGTGAACACAGTCCTCGATCTACACGTGACGACGACACGAAAACACGATAGCCAGATCGCTCCCTCGTTGATCAAACGCAACCCCGAAGCTATCGACATCCTGCTCGGGGACAAAGGCTACGACGACCAGAAAATCAGACGGCTTGCCCGTCAACACGAGATTCGCCCACTAATCAAGCATCGTGAGTTCACATCGCTTCACAAGGCATGGAATGCACGCTTAGACGCTGACCTCTACGGCCAACGGAGTCAATCAGAGACAGTCAACTCAACGCTCAAGCGGAAGTACGGCGCGTTCGTCCGTTCACGACGCTGGTGGAAGCAATTCCGTGAACTCGCTCTTGCGTGTATCGTCCACAATCTTGACCAAGCAATCTAACGACTAGTACAGGGCAAGCACACATCGCTCAGTACAGCAGGCAGGTGTAAAATTAGTAGAGTACAGAGCGACGGCAGAATCGCACAGTTTCAGCGTCGCGGTAGATTGGTCTGGTTGCCTATGGCAGGAGGAAAAGACAGATAAGCTACAATGCAAGAACAGAATATGTGTACGTCCTCCACGAAGTCCGTCAGCAGTTTCAACACAGACCCTCTCACTTTGTCAAACCCCACCACGCGGTGGTGAAGTAGAATGGGTGACGATGGCCTCTCAATTAACGGCCCAAGTACATTTCGTGGCGCGGTTCTCATGCTGGTGATTGGCCTCATGGCGACCGGCTACGGGGCGTATGACTATACCCAGCAATCCGATGCCGTCGCAGATGCTGTTGAAGTCAACGCTGAAATCACCGAACTCGGTGTCGAATCAACTTCAGCCGGGAGTAGTACCAGTGTGGACTACCACCCAACAGTCCGCTTCACCTACGAGTACGAAGGAACAAGTTACACAAGCACGAATGTGTTCCCCTCAACTATTTCCCCGAATTACGACACCAAATCGGAGGCCCGTTCTGTCCTCAATGAATATTCAGTCAACGAGTCGGCTACTGCCTACCTTGACCCGGCAAATCCCGGAGCCGCGTTTCTAAAAGACCGCACGTCGAACGCACCGCTCCTTGTCGTCGCAATCGGCCTATTCTTCGTCCTCTTCGGCGGCGCGTCAGTGATGAAGCGGTATCGCAGCCGCTGACTCGAACCACTATCAAACAAGCAAACACGATCTCCAATTGGTCGTTCCGAATAAGCCCACCTCCGAATCGACGGAGAAGTGACAGTAAATACGCATCCCTACTTATCGGCCAATTCACCATCGAAGTGGTTGTAATCAACATCGTGGGAAGAGTTCTATGACACCCTAGCTCAGTACAGGGGATGTAGAGACCGGCATCGGTCTCGATCTATCCGGATTTTGGTAGAAGCACTGTGCAAGATTGTGAGGATGTAGTTAGCAGGGACGCACTCATTTTATCTCCGCATAGTCTTATCTCCCGACCCGAAGTACGTCTGCTTGTCAATGAGTGATTCTGCCCCTAATAGAACTCCGGCACCACCCGGGGATTCGGAAGTGTCGATTGCAGGATTTAGTATGGTGTTGTCCGGATTCGTTGCTTTCATGGGGATCATCACGGCAGAAGTCCTCTATCCGAATTATTCGACGCGACAGGACATCAGTGATCTCGGATCAACGCGGCCACCAGATCCGATTATTCACGAGCCCTCCGCAACTATCTTTAATAGTACGATGCTGGTAACGGGGGCACTTGTACTGGTTGCCGCCTATTTTGTTTATCGCTCCATGGATCGCCGTGACTTCCCGGTTGGGCTCGTCATTTTTGGAGTTAGCATACTCGGCGTCGGCGTGTTTCCAGGCAACGTGACTCCGTGGCACGGATTGTTCGCGCTTCTGACCTTCTTTAGTGGCGGTATCACAGTCGTTCTCTCGTCACGGGTTGTCTCCGGACCGTTTTCCGTTCTTTGTGGCCTCTTCGGAGCCGTCTCTCTTCTCATCCTTGTGAGCGTCTTCTTCTATGGACTCGTTATCGGTGGCCCGCACCCGCTGGCGTTTCTTGGGAGCGGGGGAATCGAGCGCTGGGTTGTCTATCCACTCGTTCTTTGGATTCTCGCTTTTGGAGGCTACCTTTTGGGAATCGCTGATACCAACCCTGCGTCGTTCTGACCAGTGAACGATACGCGCTCTATATCTCGCACGACTGTCAAAAAACCTCTTGCAACTGATAGAATCTTCGCCGGTCAGTTCGCATGTGTAGTGTGCAGTAGATTCACGTGAATACATCTCTAAAGAAGAGGGTTTCAACAGAGCCAGCTAAATAGAATCCCCAAGCCATCTATCCGAGTGAAATACAGTTTCATGTCGGTGACTATGGATAGAGGTATGTGCACATACATCATACATTGAAGGTGAGACATGAGGTTTCGAGAGTCGGGAACTCTCAGCGCACTGCTCGTCACTCTCTGTCTTCTTTCGTCTGGGGCTGGGAGTGCAATCGATAGTCCAGCAGCGAGTGCAGGTATCCATGACCTCTCAGTTATCAAAATAGTTGACCGGGATGGTGACGGTGCATATTCCGATTTCAAGCTTGTCGTCCGTGGCGATACCTCCTGCTATGGATGCAATGACGAAGATGACTCGGATATTGAACCACGAATTCGGATCTCCGTTGTTGATGAGAATGAAAACCAAGAACAGATTATCGAGGATGTGTCAGCTACAAACGACTACTCCGGTACCTTCGACGTATTAACTTCAACCGCCCGGGCGGAACTGACCTCAGGACGGATCCAGATTCAAGTGACGCTTATTGACCGAGATGTTGTCTTCCATGAAGAAATCGATGAACAGGCCATCGTCGTTGTTTACGAACCTCGCTCAGATGATGTGAACCGTGCACCGACCGCCTCAATTCACGTTCCAAAGAGTTCTCTCCAGGTTGGCCGGGATGTGGCTTTTGATGGGAGTGAATCGACGGATCCAGAGGGGCAGTCCCTAACATACAATTGGGACTTCAACGGTGATGGTTCATTCGAAACCACGGGTAAGCAGGCATCGTGGACGTTCAACAGCCCAGGAGAGCACAAGATTCGGTTACAAGTTGTCGATAAATGGGGCGCAGAGGACGTTTCGACTACGACAGTGACAGTACACAGAGATTCTGACGGCGATGGACTCACTGACCAACGGGAATCGGAGCTCGGAACAGAAGCAGGGACACCAGACACAGACAATGACGGGATTCCTGACGGAAAAGAAGTCGATCGAGGATGGAATCCCCTTGCCTCCGATACAGATGAAGATGGGCTCAGTGACGGTGAGGAAGACGAGCGGGGGCTTGATCCAGCATCTGCGGACACCGATGGGGACAGAATACCAGACAGGGACGAGCTGAATGGGAAGACGGACCCCCTGGCAAGCGATACAGATACTGACGGATTAGACGACGGCGATGAGCTGGATGCGGGAACGGACCCCGTAGTGAGTGACACCGACGGTGATGGATTGAAAGATGGCGATGAATTAGCTGCTGACGCCAACCCATTATCACCCGACTCTGATAGCGATGGAATCAGGGATGGGCCTGAAGTTGAACAGGGACTTGCCCCAGCGTCAGCTGATACAGACGGCGACGGTCTCAATGATCCTGTGGAACTAAACCAGACAGCAACCAATCCAACTCTGATGGATACGGATGAGGATGGTATCGACGACGGCACTGAGATAGAACTGCGATTAGACCCTCTTTCGAGAGACACTGACAAGGACGGAATAGGCGACGGGTCAGAGCTTGAGCAAGAACTCAATCCAGCGAAGGCCGACACTGATGATGACGGTGTTAATGACGGTCTCGAACTTGAAGAAGGTCTTGACCCTACGGTTGCCGATAGTGATTCGGATGGGCTCAACGATGGAATCGAACTTGAGTCTGGAACCGCCCCACTATCGAGCGACACAGACGACGACGGTGTCAGCGATGGCATCGAAGTGGAACAGAAGATGAATCCGCAGGATCCGGATAGTGATGGGGACTACCTTCGAGACGACATGGATCCAGCACCGACCAACGTGGTGATTCCTTTCGGGGCCGTGCTGGTAGGCCTCGTCTTCCTGGGTATCGCAAAGCGAATTTACGTCTAATTCAACAGTGATGGTGTTCGTCTTCGAAGACGAATGTTCGATGCTGTGCTTACAGCGGCCCGGACGGATGCCAAACGTCCGCTTTTCTGGCCTTGCCGTCAGAATCGCGTGATGTGGTATAGCCATCCCCAGACGAACCAGAGGACAATCATAATGACTAGTGCTCCCGCCAGTTCATTCAGGATTGGTGGATACCCCGGTAGTCCCGCGAGTAGCATGTGCCCAAGTGCTTCTGTCCCACTGTAGATCAGGGGAGCGTATCGTTCGAGATAGAGTGCGACATACGACGCAAAGAGGAGACCGACAACCCCGGAAATTGTATGCGACGTCCCTGAAAGAGTAGCCATTAGTTGTAACCTCGGAACGCTCTATTGCTTACGTCTGAGTGCAGAGGATAAGTCTCAGACGACTTCCGTTTCTCAGCCGCCATCTGGGAACGGCTATCACCGGTGCTACTTTGCCCCGGTCCTAGTAGTACAACTGTCTGCTTATCGAATTCCTGCTGATTTCGACGCGCAGTGACCGTCACAGTATAATTGTCGGCCTTTGATAGCCCAGTAATCACCTTGCTGAACCGACCCCCGTCCATCACTGTCGAATTCAAAGTCTCTGTGTACACCGGCTGATCGCCTGCACTGACTGCGATCACAACCGAGTCTGAATTCGTAGCAATACCCCGAATCGTGAACGTTGAACCATCAAATCGCTGGCCATCAATTGGCTCGTACAGGATAACTGATGCCGGTGGGACGATGCGGACGGGTTCGGGTCGCGTCTGCTGCTTGCCGGCGCTCACAGTGACTTGGTATTGCTCTGTCTCAATGGCAGCAAATTCCATCTCGAAGAGGTGGTTTACTTGGCGCGACAGCTCGAATGTACCATCAGCAGCTGTTGTGACGGGAACAGAGACGGTGTGCGATTGGTTAGAAACGTTCACCAAAACGTATTCTGTTTGCGCCGGTGCTGTCCCGGACAGACTTAGTGTTCCGGTGCTGCTGTTGTAAGTTGGGCTTTCTGTCCAAGTGAGATTACCACTGGATAAATACTCACCGAGTATCGGAACCGCAGCGACTGGTGGTGAGAAGACAGCACCAGTTACAAAGGCTACGACCAAAAGCACCACGACGAAAATAGGGACTGCAGTCGGGATGGAGGTGTCATTCTTGGGTCTGCTCTTGAGTCGACGAACTTCGCTTCGAAGTTCGTCCACTTCTGAAAGCGTCTCACTGGTCGTCGCACGAATTGGTAGTCCAGATTGACGGCAACCCTGATTAATTGCGTTCTTAATATCATCGTTGAGTTTTCCCTCCTCATAGTTGGTTCGACGTCTGATCTGCTGTACCCTGTCGACGATGGCATCGGTGATTGCTTTCATTTCTTTCTCAACGAAATGCTGACTCCAGTGTTCCCGGGCCTCTTGCAGGTCTTTTTTAGTATCCCCAATTGGGTGGAGTTGTTCCGGCCCTCTGGCACTTGGTTTGAGAACAAGGTCAGCCTCGTTGATTTCTGGAACACGACCGTTGTTGCAAATCGCAAAAATACTATTTGTGTGACCTTTTCTTAGCAGCTGCTTCAGCACACGAATACCGAATTGAACGTCGGAGACACCAAAATCAATGCGTCGCTGTTGCTCGAGCAGCCAAGAGATGAGTTGTTCTTTTTGCTCGGAAGAATCTAGCTTAATAGGTGGCTCAGTGAGTCCAAGAAAGGTATTCACTCGGTTATCGTGCGAACTGGTGTCTAACTTCCAACCGAGTTCATCCGCGCGTCGCTCGATGTGATGAGAGCAGTCTTTGAATAACGACTCAATGTCATCACCGGTGAAATGCGCTAAAAATCGATTTGACCGGCTTCCGGGTTGGTTCTGTGCTCGGAACGAACTGATAAGCGTCGGGCGAGGGCTGCTTGTGTCAAGGTAGAGGAGAACGCTTTTCCGATCGAACATCTTGTACCGTTCCTCTGAAGACACATCAGCGTCCACCGGGTCACCAAATCGGTCGTAGATTATGAGTTCACTCATCGTCCTCGCCCAAAGTGGTCTAAGAGTTGGTCAAACCCGACAGGGACCATCTGACCGTCTTCGGTTAGTGATGGGATTCGTTCGACGTTATTTTCCGTCTCTGCTGTTACTGCTGAATGTTCCCGTGTCTGATACCAGACTGGATGTATCATCGACCCGGCCGCTTGATTCACGAGGCTCTGAACTTGTTGTCTACGGGTCAATCGCTCTTGCACGTACTGCTGGAAGTCAGTGAATTGTAAGAGTGGATCAAGTCCAGTCTCCTGCTCAAACTGCTCCGCCAAGAGGTCACATTTCGTTGCGATCAAGAGCACTCTCTTCCCGCTTGTTTTCTCGCAGATTTCGTGATACGTCCCGATCTCCAGAGGCTCCCCAGCGACGTGTTTCTCTACGTCGATGAGAAACACTAACACATCTGCTGCCTTGATGCCCCGCTTAATACTGAGTAGAACATCCAAATTGTCGTAACCTTCCTCGTCGAGGTATTGGTCAAGTTGCTGGTTGTCCATCGTGATGACATCCGGAACAAATTCGAGCCATTCTCCAGCGTAGTCTACTGTGTGGACCTCAACATTTTTCGGGAACGCCGACCCGTGCACGAACTCAAAACCGATGTTCTTCGACTCGTCCGGATTATTCCCAGCTACGGGCCAGTGGATGTCCCCGCTGTTATTCATTCGACGTAAGTTGTCATCAACCTCTCCAAGCACTTGGTAAAACTCAGTGTTTGGCTGGGGAGCATATTTTTCATTGATGTTCTCGGAAGCCTGGTAATACGCCCCGAGCAGCAACAACGACTTGCCTGAGTCAGATGGACCAAGAATGAATAAGTCAGTTTCAGCATCGTATTGAATGAACTTCCCGAGTGTGTATACAAACGTTCCAGTGAGTGCAGCGTCGAACAATGCGCTTCGACCAGGAGGGCTGTCAAGTCCGAAACTCCCCCCTAAAGTTACCGCACTACCGGTGACCTCAAGCGGGTACTGGATATGAGCCTCCACAAATCCAGCGATGACCAGCAGTGACCCTAGATAGAATACCCACTGAGCAGCATCCCGGAACTCGACACTTTGGTTGTCAAGTAGCGACGGAAGGTCTCGCCCTCCACCTAAGACCGTGCCAACAAGAAGGCCAGCCCCGAGCCACTCGAGGTTATCGAATAGATTGAGGTTACCACAGACAAGACCGACCGAGCATAACCCAAGCAAAGCAACGAGGGTTCCAATAACGAGGAACAGTCCCTGAAGTCTTTTCTTCATATCAAATAACAATAACAACAGCAGAAGCCCTAACCAAACGCCGATCAACAATACTGATAGGGGAGGCAGCCCAATGAGCCCCAGTTCGACTGGAATATTCACCAGTAAAAATGCAAGGCCCCCTGTCGTCCAAGCAATCCCGAGCATCGGAGCCAAGAAGGCGGAGGTGACCAGCACCATGACGAAGTATCCAACTACCGAGAGGAACTCGCGGTTATCGGCGAGGGTCGCAAGCATCTCCTCAAAGCGGTTCATCTCTTCAACCGATTCTACTTCAAGCGTCGCCATCGTCCTCGAAGTGGGCTGGCTCATTGCTGGTCTCCACAGCCTCGTCGGTAATGCCCAACTGTCCGTCACCACTGCTCTCATCTTGGAGTGAGACCGTCTCAAACGTGTTGAGGAGCATTCCTTTGACATCCCCCTCCGTTCGCAAGAAACCCTTGACGTCTTCTATATTTTCGACGTTAAACATATTCTTACGTCGGACGAAATAACCCTCCTCTAACCCGAGGGCATGATGAATGAGGATGTCGTCGCCAAGCTTCGCCTTGTAATTGTAGTAGTGCTCTGCGTATCCATTCGGTCCAACAGCAAGACGGATATTGTCGAGAAACACTCCAGTAATGAACGTGGTCATCCCGATGTCCCACGGGCCACCAAAGTCACGCTGCCACTGTCCGTAGTGGGTCGTCAGCTTACTCTTGTCAAGTTCGAATGCATTTTGGAAAGGAGATTCCAGGTTGACAATACCGTGCAGTGACGCTTCGGAGGCGAGCCCGACATTGATGCGTATTCCTTCGTATCGACTTTTGTCACCAATCAGCTTTCGCTTGCGGAGACCACAGTACTGCGCAGACCGTGCTCTGTCCGCAAGTTCGCTGATATAGTCCTGCAGCTGCTGTTTTTCTTTTCGTTCGTCGAGGAGTTCACTATCGGCTAGTCCGTGTTTGCCGGTTGCCCGGAACACATTGTGTGGTTGAACACTTTTCAGGAACGAATATTCTTCGTCGATCGGCGATTGCTGGTGACTAGTCTCCTCTAAGCTTCTGATTCCCTCACGATATGCGTTAACTTCCTGAGCAAACGTCGTCGTTAGTCCATTCAGGTCAGTGATTGCTCTACGTGCGGCCTCAAAGAGTTCCGTCTCGTTCCGCTGTTGCTGCAGCTTCTCTTCGAGTCTGTCGGTTTCTGATTGTAGCTCATCAGCGCCACTGATTTCACGTTCAAGCGCCTGGGAGACGACCTGCCGAAGTTGTTCTTGGTCGCTTCCGTGTTCAAGCTCTTCTCTTAGTCGGGATACATCATCAGGCAGAGGGTCCGTAACGACTCGCTCGAACTCTGTAAGCATATCCTCGACAAGTTCTGTTCGATTCTCATCAATTTTTAGCAGGAGATCTGTGCCATCAAATTCGACCTTGCATTTGAATTCTCCCCCCCTATCCGCCACTTCGAGCACTGCGGTGTCTTGACCACGTAGTTTCGTACGATGCACAGCGAACTGTTTCTGTGCACTTTTGCGCTCTTTCTCCGTCTTCGATTCCCATGGAAAGAATTTGCCAATTCCCTTATCGAGATATACATTAAAGTGGGTAACCCGAGCTTTTTTTGCCGTTTCGACGGCGTCAGTTATGTCTGAGCTCTCGAAATAGACATCGACCCGATTGAGGTTCTCATCAAGTGCCGTAAGTGACTCCCTGATGTCAGTGACTTCGATAGCATCTACCTCGCCAGGGGAGCGTGCCCGCTCTAACTTTCTACGGAAATCCTGCAGACTCCCCCGGAGAGCCTCTACGTTCTGCCGTATCGGTGCCGATTCGAGCGTGTCGAGCTGCTCAAGCTGGGCGTCAACGTTGTCTGCCCACTTGTTCGTCTTCTGTGTGATTTCAGCAGATTGGTTGGTGCGTAACTGCTCAAGTTCCTCACGGGTGCTCTGTAGTTTCGATTCGGTCTGGTTCAGTGCTGTTTGTGCCTGCTCGTACTTGCGGTTCAGCTGGGTCGACTTCGCCCCTGCATTTCCTTCTTGGAGCCCAACTAGATACTCCAAAGCACCCCGTACTTTTGGGTTCGAGACGCCTTTGAGTCGGCGAAGAATGTCTTTTCGACGGCCAAGCAATAGCACGTCCTGTTCAAGTACTTCAGCGAGACGCTGGTCTTCCTTGATCGACGCGTCAAGCTGCTGGAGTGACTTTGCTCGAACTGACTCAACCATGACATCAATAAACTGTTCGAGTCCTTTCGGCGTCTCTTGTTCCTCGGCATCAATTGCCTCTCGCGCTGGTGTAAGTACCTCCGTTCGAAACACCGATGTAGATTCATATTCGAGATCGGAGAACAAATCGAGCGAGATTAACGTTTCAATCTGATCGATACGTCGCTCTAAGTCCACCTCGTCTTCTTCACTCAGTTCTCCCGACACATCGGGGTAGTATATCTCAAGAAATTCATCGATACCATCGTAGAGCCGAGTTTCGGCGTTCATCGACTCTTCTTTGCGTTCAAGATAGGCGTCGATAGTTGCTCGGAACTCTTCGATAGCCGCAATATTGTATCGCAGCACCATGGGGACCGCCATGGAGAACGGTGCGTATGACGACGAGTCAAAGAGGTCTTCTTTCAGCTTCTGCGTATTATAGTAGAGTAGTAACGAATACACAAATGCTTCGTCGAACTCCTGCAGATAATCCACACTCGGGCTCATTTGGTCGATCTTCCCCTTATAGTCCGTGGGCTCAATTGGGAACAGAATCTGTGCAATAAAAGGGTTGGAATCAGTTAACGAGAGGTACTCTAATTCCGAAAGGAGTGCAAATGCATTTGTATTTTCTTTCTTCCCCTCGGCGTTATTCGGCAGAACACCGAAGAGAGTGAGGTTCGCAGTCGACTGTTCTTCTTTGAGGTGGTGGGCGAGGTCTATCAAGAGACCAGCTCCCGTGCCACCCCCCATCCCAACCAGCAGTGCAACTTGTCCCTTTTCGGGCAAATCGATAACCGATTGCAGATCGTCTTCTGCATAGGTTTTGTAGTAGAGTGCCTTGCTCAACCCACGTTTTCGAATCACTCCTTTTGCGAAGTCGAGATTCTCGTTGATATGGCCTGATTGAAGCCACCAATCGTCTCTGGGCATCCCATTACCTGCAGTAATTCGGTCGACTTCCTCGCTGCCTATTAAGTCGAGTTGCCGGTCCAGTCGAATATTCTCTGTGAGCAATTTGTACTTGACATCGATATTGCCGGGTGCATGTTCGGTTTCCTGGTCTCGATATTCACTTCGGATAGATTTAATGTGGCGCTTAATTTCATCAACCCGCTCAAGATCGCCACCCTTCGCCCCACTCTTAGCTTCTTCTTCGGCGGTATCGACAATCGTGACCTCCATCTCACAAGGGGCTCGCTTAGGAGCCAGAATCTCTTCTAGCACCCAGTCACTCTCGAGCAATTCAAACGCCAGTTGCTTTCCTGCGCCACCAAGTGCAAATATTCGGTCCGGAACTTGTATCATACACGTTAACACACCACACAATACTATAAACATTCTGCCATTTTTCGCTAGACAACAGACGCATATTTCAATTATAGTATAATATTAATTGACAGAATTTGGCCTTCCTGATGTATACTGTACCCTCGACGGCAACAGATTGCAGCCCTCAGTGCACTCGTTCAACAGCACATACTGACTGCAGACTTACTTGGCCAGTTCAAGGCCTCGATCCAGGACGGCGACCAACCACCATCATCCCACGCGCGAGCCCAGCGACTACTGGTCGGTTGTGAGACACCAACACGACGACCGGCTTCATCGAGCGTATCCCCCCGCGTCAAGATTCATGACAAAGCACAATCGACGGAGGAGGCGGGTCTTATCCGCCTTTTGAGCCTCATCGATTCACCTGTCCGATTCTTTTTCAGAGAAGTGCTTGACGATCTCCAACCGACGTCCTCTACTCACCCTCTCTCCAAGGCACTCTCAAGATTCAAACGTACTACATCGAGACGAAAGGCCAAGTGTCGAACGAGACGATTGAACGGTATCTCGAACGAACAGAACACGTCTAAGTGCCGGCTTCACATAGGGTCAAACCCCGAGGCACTTGCCTTGTTCGTCTGTAGATTCCTCTGAGAGAACCAGCACTCGCAGTCTGTCGTAGTCACAGGAGTGTTCCGTGTGTGTGTGAACATGGTCACAGTAGCCCTCATATGATCCTCACAAAACATAAATAATTTTATTAGTATTCAAATCTACAAGTCTAGAATGTCTAAACTAGACATCAAATTTGGGAAGATCGCGATTAACCTTGTTACAGATACAACCCGTGACTTAGCTATCTTCTGTGGAACGGCACTCGTACTTGCTGTACTGTTTCTATTCTTTACGAGTAACACTGCGGATGAGCACCCTAATGCTGGGGAATTATCAGAAGGTACTCAACCAACTGAACGGTCCCAGTCACTTCCGACGGGGGCAACCGCCGGTTACGCTCCGAGTCTTCCAAAGATCATCGGAGCAATGGTCGTTATCGGTGCCATAGCGCTGACAGTCGGAAGTCCGCTATTTTAGTCGGTGAGCGTAGATTCTCTTGGTGAACCGAACACGCTCTTACGCGATGTCGAAGGCATCTTGACGCACAGTCTAATAGCGCTGCGAATCACTCGCAGTTGCCCTTTCAACTGTAGTGTGACCAACCCTGATTACGGCACAGTTACCGAGGCTGAACCCGTCACGACGACACAGGTGGTCGAGTCGGACTTCAGCGCCGATGACGAAGTCCGAACCCGAAAGTCTCGACGTCTACGCCGATGCACTGTTGCTCGTCGATGCGCTCGAACGCCACGACGTGACTGATCTGCCCGCATTGGAGACGGACGCACTTGTCAACATCTACACGCTGCTCTCGGACGTCCAATGAGATGCCAACGAATTCCGCCAAGCAGTGGCTGGCATCCTCATCGGCCGCCTACATCATGATCGCCCGCCGCCGGACAGCATGGATCTGTCTAACAGATAAGTCGGCGCAACCGCTCGCTCAAGGATGACGAGGACGTGCTAGCTCGCCTTGCGGAGGCGGGCATCGATCGCGAGCGGGTGCCGAGTGTCGATCGCTCGAAGGTCGACGACGCACTCGAGGTGACGCCACTCTCCGAATCGGCTGTGTATGAGATCGACTAGTTAGATATCTTGATACGTACGGACACCAGTTCGATGCCATCATCGGATATGCCACGAGCAAAACCTACCGGTCGGTTATCGGAGCTGCGTTCGACCGAACCAACGTGAAAGCGACTCTTCTACCTCGTAATCCACCATCACGTCACCTCCGAGAACACTTCAGAACGGAGCATCTCAACGAGTTAGCTACTGCCGTGGGGAAGGTAGGGGAACGATCGACACTGTAACAGTCTCCTTCACAACAGGACTAGGTCCGCTAACAACGACTACGCGACGTCGTCCCCGAGCGACCCATCGTATTTCTCCTGTTCCTCGTCAGGGAGGTACTGTTCTTCCCACTCGACCACATCCGGGAAGCCGGAGAACTCGTGGAGGCTCTCGAAAGGTTGCTCGTTGAACTCGTCGTCGATACGACGCATCGCTGCTACAGGATCGGCAGCAAACGCACTGAAGTCAGCATAGACGTTCGCGATGGTCGAGAGCGTCGCAGCGATGGGGAACAACACGATGTCGAAGCCCCAGTCATCCAACGCCGGCAGGTCAACGTACGGCGAAGACCCGAGGTCACCGACGAAGTTGTAGACAAGTCGCCCGTCGACCTCTCGGCCGATGCGGCGCAGTTCGTCTTCGTCGGTGGGGCCCTCCACAAATGCCACGTCGGCACCAGCGTCGAGGAAGTCGTTGACACGGCCGATGGCCTCGTCGACAGACCCATCGCCGGTCCCGCGAGCGTCGGTACGGGCGATAAGAACGAATTCCTCACCCCGCTCGTCCCGCGTATCAGCTGCGGCCGCAATTTTACCGACGGCTTCCTCACGCGGGATAACCTGCCGCCCCTTCGTGTGGCCGCATCGTTTGGGGAACGTCTGGTCTTCGATATGGATGCCGCCGACGCCGGCTTTGATGTACTCACGAACTGTTCGGATAACGTTGGTCGCGTTGCCGTAGCCGTTGTCAGCATCGGCGATGAGAGGAACACTGATGCGTTCTTGGATGTTCGCGGCGTTGTCGATCATCTCCGGCATCGTGATGAACCCAGCGTCCGGGTAGCCGATCTTCGACAGCGACGTTCCGTAGCCAGTCATGTAGATCGTGTCGAAGCCAACGGCATCGGCGACAGCGGCCGTGAGCGGGTCGTGAACGCCGGGGCAAACCAGCAGTCCGTCGCCATCGAGATGTTCTCGAAGCGCTGCGCCGGAGTCGGTCATTTCCACTCACCTCGAGCACAGGTGAGAGTCGGGTTCGATGCAGTCTGGGTGTCAAAGTCAGTATTCATTGTTTGAGAGATGGTTAACGACGGCGTCGGTTGTCACGACGTCGCCGTATTTCGCGTCGATGTCGAAGAGGTTCGCTTGGTGTGGTCCGTCGGCGCGGTCACCGACTGCGTCAGCCGGGACGATGGTCCGGTAGCCATGCTGGAGGCTATCGACGGCTGTCGCACGAACACAGCCGCTGGTCGTGACGCCTGCGAGGACGAGGGTATCCACGCGGTGTGTCGTCAGTTCTGTCGCAAGGTCGGTGCCGAAGAACGCGCTCGCGTATTTTTTGAGAATGACGCGTTCGTCACCCTCAGGTGCGACTCGATCGTCGACTTCGACCGCGTCGGTACCGAGTCGCAGCTCTCGAAGCGCGGGCACTTTCTCGATGAACCGCCCAGCGTCGCCGTAGGACTCTTCGAACGCGACAGTTGTGAAGTACCGCGGACAGTCGTGTTCGCGGAACGCGGTGAGAAGGCGAGCGGTCTGCTCGAGGACCCCGCTCACGTCCGACCCGAGTTTAGTGGTCGGATCGGTGAAAGCGTTAATCAAATCAATCACGAGGAGTGCGGGTTGGTCACCGAGGCCGACGCTCGACCCGAACGCGTCGGCATCGTACTCGGTGGAATGTGGGGAGTTCATAGTGGAGATACTAACGATGGCTCAGCTGTGCCGGTTCTCGAACGAGCGGCGTTCATCGCTAATCTGTTCCCCGAGGGTGTCCTCATCTGGGAGTGGACCATAGTCGAACTGGTCGAGTTCGTCACGCGTCTCGCGGATCTCAGAGCGTCTATCGGCTGTTGCGCTCTCGTCCACTGTACCGTCGTCTGCGATGACAACGCCATACTTCGTCTCAGCGGCCGATTCAGAGACGAGACCACGCTTCATTTCACGGGCGACGACATCGGGGTCGCGGTCGAGGGGGTCGCCGAGGCCACCACCGCCAGCGGTGCTAAAGACGAGTTTGTCTCCCGCCGCCACTGCAACGTTCTCGACTTTTGACAGCAGATGCTCTTCGCTCCCATCTGCCCGAATCAACCGCTTCTCGCTCGTCTCAGCGTGCTTGCCCCCGTCGACGCCCCAGGGGTACGTATGCGCGCGGTCGTCTTGGAAGGTTATCGCACCATCCTCCTCGAAGGTGAAGACCTTCGTGATACCGTGCCCCCCGCGGAACTCGCCAGAGCCACCGGTGTCAGCCCGTGTGCTGTACTCGTCTATCGTCAGTGGGTAGTACGCCTCTTGATACTCCGCTGGGACCGTCCGGAACAGCGGCCACCACGAGTGGCCATCGAGGCCATCGCCGCCCGGACGGGCCGGGATGCCGCCGTAGAGAATTTCGAGCATCTGGAAGTCGTTGCCCTCCGAGTCAGTGCCGGCGTAGACGAGATTCGGTGAGGTACCGTAACTTCCAGCGACGGAGAAGTCGTCGATGAGTTTCGAGAACGTCGTAGAAGCGACTGACCATGTCAAGCATGTCCGTCGGCTAAACGACGACAATCTCCTCGTAACAAAACCGTCCTGCGGTGCCTACACCGCGATCTACCAAAATCACGGAACACTTCGCCGGTCGAACACTGTCTCCGGCCGCCAGCGTGAGTATCACGTCCTAGTCTTCCGACGTGAACATCTGAAGGACATCCTCGACGACTTGTCGAGTTTCGGGACGGTCACGCTCGGGAAACTGAAGGAGTTCCGCGCCAACTCAGAATCGCCGTTGACTGAACGGCAGCGCGAAGTCACGGCCGAAGCCCTCGCACGCGGTTACTACGACTGGCCGCGGAAAATAACAAACAGTGAACTCGCCGACGAACTGGGCATCGCTCGTGCGACACTACACGAACATCTCCGGAAGGCGGAGCGAACCCTCCTTTCAGCGTCATTGCCCGATGAATACAGACGAACGGGCACGTAGCACCAAGATGGCTACACCGGCCGTGCTCGGGAAACGTGACAGACTGTGGGTCAACGACGTCGTCTGAGGACCCTGCTCGGGGGATAAGCTGTGAGCGTTAATCAAGCCGAACGACTGGGTTGAGTGACTCGGACGCACGCAGTCTCACTCGTGGGTTCATCCGTGTTCGGTTAAGCAGAGAAACCGAGAGACTGTGCTCACTTAGCTAAGTTATCGTTGTAGACCGCATGGAGAGGGTGTGCTATCCCAACTCTCCCCAGACCTTATTCGACGGCGGCTCACTTCCCTCTTTCCAGCAGAGCTTATCGAAGACATCGCGCGTGAGCGCGATGTCGTCCCAACGCCACCGTAGAGTCGATGTTACAGCCCTCGTTTGGACGCTCATCTTGGGATTCGCCGTCGGCGGCGAATCCCGCACTATCGCCGGGTTTCAACGTGCCTACGCCGCAGCGACCAATCAGACGCTCTCCCGCTCTAGCTTCTACGATCGGTTCACACCTGCACTCGGACAGTTACTCAGCAACCTCCTCGAGAGCATGCTCGAGGAGGTCGCAGTCCCTCACACACTCGCCCCACAACTCCAGCAGTTCCGCGATGTGATGATCGCCGATGCAACCGTGTTCCGGTTGCATCGGCTCCTGAGCGAGTTTCCAGCTACGCACCCTGATCAATCAGGCGCGAAACTTCATCTCGTCCACAACCTCACTAAACAGACAATCGAGCGGTTCGAACTTACCGACGAACGAAGCCACGAGAGCAGCCAGTTCCGCACAGGGAACTGGCTGCGAGGGCGGTTGTTGCTGTTCGATCTTGGCTTCTACAGCTACCGTCGGTTCGCACTCATCGAAGAGAACGGCGGCTTCTTCCTGAGTCGGCTGAAGACGAACGCGAACCCACGAATCATCGAGGGGCGTCGGAAATGGCGCGCCCGCGCCATTTCCTTACCAGACCGTCGTCTTCAGGACGTTCTCGGCAATCTCACGCGAGAGATTATCGATGTAACCGCCGAAGTAAGCTTCAAGCGCCGTCAATACGGCGAGAAGCGCTCGAGTGTAACGATGGAGTTCCGCGTCGTCGGTGTCCGCAACGAGGACACCGACGACTATCACCTGTATATCACGAACCTCCCGGATGAGTTCACGCCGGAGCAAGTCGCGGCGTTGTACGGGGTGCGATGGGAAGTAGAAGTGCTGTTCCGTGAATTGAAATCGCTGTACGGGTTGGAGAAGTTCCAGACAAGCAATCCAGCAATCGTGGAGTTGCTCGTGGTAGCGGCTCTGCTGACGCTAACGGTCAGCAGAGCCTTGCTTGGCGTCTTTCAGAAGATGCACTCAGAAACGATGTTTCCACGAGAACGCTGGGCGAAGACCTTCCGGTCTTTCGCCCAGCTCATCCTCGAAGATCTAGCCCAGTCGTTCGGACATCCACCGCCGAACTTGGCTGAGCTCATGTTTTGCAACGCACGCCAACCAGAGAAGTCACGCCTCTTACTCAACGAACGAGTGGTTGAAGCCTTCAGAACGGAGGTTAGCGCTTAACCGAACACAGATGGCCCTCAAAGATGATCCAGTCTTCGCCAGCGCGGGAACCACGGCAGCGAGTTGCCGGTCAGCGCTGAGGTCCACGTCGGGTCTTCGCCTGTCTTCTTCACATGGTACTACACTGACCATATTTCCTGCCATGCAGTGCCGTCATACACCATCTTTCCAAAATTCGCACCGGTCACGTTGGTGCCATCATCCATATAGAAGTCGCCAGTCGATGGAGCGCCTGGTGCAGCTGCTCTCAGTTGCATGGGGCTATTCGAGTGAACCGACGAGAGCGTCACGTCCGTGCCCGTTTCGAGACGGACGTAGTCGTCCTCGTCTATCTTGTTATCGTAGAAGCGCAGCCCGTTCACCCGCGAGCTAATCATCGTACTGCAATTGATGATGTTGTTCCGGACGGTGACGTCGGTCATGGGGTCTGTCCCGTCATAGGCGCGCACAAACGTGCCGCTGCCGTCCGAGGTGTAGAACGAATTGTTTTGGATTGTCAAGTCGTCCAGCACACCGCCGGATTCGACCGTCGCGTTGAGGAAGCGGTCGCTCGTTCCGCCCGCGTCCACGATGCAGCCGTCAATGACAACGTCCCGAACGACACCGCCACCAGACCCGGAGTCGCCGACCACGTAGGGAGTGAATCCGCCCGACGCACCCACTTGGTGCAGGTGGCAGTTGCTGATGCGAACCTCGCTCAGCGTGGCTTGGTCGTAGGCTTGAAACGTGATATGGTTCGCCTCACAGTCGGTGATATGTACCGAGCGGCAGTCTTTCGCGCCATCGGCGTCGCGGTAGTCTGCAATGACGTGGATGTGATCCGCCTTGCAATCTTCAAAGCGAATGTTCTCACCGGAGCGGATGTGGGCAATCATCTGCTGGTCCGTCTCACAGTTCTTGAACGTGATGTTGCTTGACGTCCCGTACTTGGATGCTCCCATGCTCGAAACCTGCACGCCACCGCCGCTGCCAGTGCGCTCGCCGCCCCAGCAGTTCTCAACGATGATGTTATCATTGTACCCTGCCAGCTTGATGCCGTCATAGCCGGGGCGACGACCCTCGCAGTCGACCATCTCGCAGTCCGTGCAATCGGACATCGTGACCGCGTTCTGGCCGTTGTCAAGTGCGAGGTGGACGTCGTGAACGTAGACGTCTTCCATGCGGCTATCCGTGCAGTTGTGCAGCCACACGCCGTTCGTGTTGGTGCCGTCGTTCGGGATGTTCGAAAAGTCAAACTCGCCGCCGCGCACCGTTACGTTCGTGTCGCCTGTCTCCGGATTCTCGTTCAGGACGATGGCCTGCCACGGGGCGCCACCGACCCTGAATGTGTCCATATCGTGGTCGGAGGAGACGTTGATAACCAGTCCTTCCTGAAACTCCACGACGAAATTTGACGGGACGCGCAGCGTCTCGGTCCACGTCGCTTCGTCACCCACGATGACCACCTTCGAACGACCGTTCGCCTTCGCGTCGGTGATGCGCTGCTGGATGGTCGACATGGGCGTATCGGCGCTCACGTAGTCAACGTTGTTCAGCCCGCCCATCGGCACGCCGCCTTGGGTCACGTTGGTCCACGACGACCCGTCAGCGACGTGGACGTTACCCGTCGCGTTGATGCGGATGATGCGACCGCGCGTCGGCCCGTGGTTGTTTAGGTCCGCTTCGGTGTGGACCGTCTCATAGTTCTGCGCTTCGGTCCAACTCCCATCTCCATCCTGTGTGAAGACGTACGCTGCCCCAGCACTGTCAGCGTTCTCACTGTCGCGGAATGCCGCGATGAACGCTGGGGGTCCCACAACTGCGACCGCATCGTCGAAGGAGTCGCCAGCGTCGCTGTCGCTGGCAGTCAGCTCCTGGGTTTCAAAATCGGGTGTAGCCTTTGCTACATCGGGGTGACTCCCGATCACTCCGCCGGGCATTGCAGCAATCCAGAGCAATTTTAAGGTATCTCGTCGCCGGATTCCCATCCGATTAGTACCTGTATTCTTCTGCTGTTCGTCTGGTTCGTAGGAATCCTCCGGTGTGGTCATGGTGATCTCCCAGACAGTATCTGGATACGACGATATATTGTCATCAGACAAAATTTTGTTCCTAAACAATCATTAAAAATAATGTTTGTACACAATGTACTAAATAAAGGATAGTCTTTTTTTCCATAACAAACAGCGGCTACTCCATCAAATTGAACGGTGTTGTGTGTCGCTGTGTTTGACTGGAAGTCAGAGATACTGTACTGAACTGCGCAGTGACACACCTCGCGTTCAGTTTAAGCTTCACAGTAGTCTTATCAGACACTTCGATGGAAAAGGGGCAGCTCCGCTATAACCTTCAGATGCGGCTCGAGACTTCAGTACCGAGTCTGGCGTTTTCAGCGATAGAGAGAGCAACTTCCTCGTCAAGGAAGTTGACAGGTTAGGAAGAGTCTTCGAACCCAGTGTACACTTTAACGGAGACATCCTGTTCGAGTTCCGTGACCATCATCGGAGAAACGGTCGTCGTTGCGGCTGGCTCCTGATTAGCCACCATTGCTTGGTACAGCTTCTTCCAAGCTTTCTGCTGCTCGTACTTTTTCGGGTCGTCACTAGCAGCACGGAACACCGACTTCGACACGATGATGAACAGTTTCTGCTTCATCCGGCTAGCACCGACATTGAACCGTGTCGCGTCCAGCAAGAATTCATTTTGCTGGTTAACGTATCCTTGGTTGGCAGCCGTCATGGCAAGCACCATCACGTCACGCTCGCCGCCTTGGAACCTTTCCACCGTGTCGACAGTAAGGTCGGACTGATTCTGGAGTCGGCGACGCATCAAGCGATACGGGACGGCAATCCCACCGGTTACTTCATCGTCTGCTGGATTAGCGTCGACAACTGGCAGTTCGTCTTCGATTTGTTTGATAAGGTACGATTCAAGTGGGCTATCTTTCGTTGCAATCGCATCATCGTGTAACAGGAGAGTAACTCTGGAGATGGGGTTGAGGGCAGTCTCCAGCCATGGAGGCTGAGACGCGTCGCGGACATCGGGCATGTGTTCGGCGTCGCTCTCCGAGTCGAGGTGATACCGTCTTCTTTATAGAACAACTCAGAGGCAAGCGCAGCCATCGCTGGCGGGAGTCGGTACGTAATCTCCAGTCGATCCATCGGAATGACCGCATCCGGATTTGGCCATTCCGGTAGCTCCCGTTCCAGTTCTTCAAACTCTGTTTCATCATCCCCACGCAGGAAGCGGATCAAATCGAGAACCGAGACATGTGGGGTGTTTTCCTCAATCGTTTGACGGTCTTTACTCTCCCAATCATGTTTCTGAATCGGCTGCATCTGTCGGTGATCGCCGACCAGGAGGAGCCGTCCTTTTGTGCGTAGGAAAGCTCCAATCAGAAATAGCAACGGCAGATCCATCATACTGGCTTCATCGATAAGCATCGCATCAAACATCGCGGCGTTACCCGAGTCCATAAGCTCCTCAGCACTTCCGTCGATGCCCTCTGCTTCCGCGTAATCGATAAGGTTACGAAGCGACGTGGGCGCAGCGAAGATGACGAACTTCTTGTCCGGTTCGTCGGTGAAAACGTACTCGTCAAGGATGTCACCAAGCGTCTCTCGGTCGTCGTAATATTGGAACTCACGGACGTTTCCAGGCAGGTTGCCTGTCCGTTCTCCTGACCGAACCCCATAGCAGACCTCAAACCGTACCTTCCATCGTTCGACGAGAGTGCCATCCGGACCACGTATCTGCAACCACACGAGAATGAGCCATTGTTCACGAACGAAGTCGGAGTGTGGCCGTATCGGCCGACTGCTCGAACGAGTCTCTCGAACCTGTACATGGCAGGCGATTACTGCCAGTCGCACGTTGATTTAGTTTCCATGGAAGGCGCAGTTACGACAGGGTTACACGCGGCAACCGCTGCCTGTGAGGACCTCGACAGAGATTCAAATGTAGATATTCGCACCCCTGAAACGTACCCACGAGAACTGCTCGTGCTGGGAAATGTTGCACTGGCACCAATTGCACTGCTTGCATGGTATCTCATCAAACGAGGGGCAGCACAAGCAGCAACTGACTCGGTGAAATAGCTATCTCGTCCCGCGAGAAGTACCAACACTACAGCGGACCGACCGATTACAACGCATATCTGGAAGGTCGTGCACCTGCAGAGTGTGAAGCGTTCTGAGGACATTGTCAGACGCGATAGAAATCAGTCAATCAATCATTCTGTCGCAAGGTAATGTAGCCACCCTCGTAGTCCTCGATAAAAGGATCCGGACCGCCAACACTCACTTCCCCCTCCTCAGTCTCGATCAGGAGGTTCATCTGGAGCGAGAATTCGTTTGTCATTGAGTCGACGAGCCCCTGCCGAATTCAGGTCACTGGCCCAGAGAGGACCTCCCCATCGCTCGTTTCAATATCCGCCCGAAGGTCGACGCCCTCCTTTTCGTGGAGTGCGGTGTGGAGAACTGCTTGCCGGAACCAACTGAATGTCTTCGGAAGCGGATATGGATCCGTCACCAACAGCTCCGTGGATGCCGGCCAGAAGGTTCCAAGGAATGTCGAGAGGACAGTACCAGTCAGCCTCGAGCGAACGACCTCAACCGCATCCGCATCTGTATGTGACCCCGAAACAAGCTCAGAATCGCCGATAAGGGCTGTTTTGTCGTCGGAGACATAGAGCAGCGGGACCTCTTCGTTCCAACAGCGAACGACACAACTTGGACACCGTCCTCGGCCGTAACCACAATCGCTTCCTCGTGAGAGGAAGCGCTTACCATCGAACACCCTGGCACCCGGGCAAATCTTGAATAGACTGCCAAATCATGGTATATATTCACACATGAAATACACACGTGAGGAGTCGCTCTCGCGGCTTCGAGAGACCGTCGAGCAGGGAGAACCGATAATCGGTGCTGGTGCGGGGACCGGTATCTCCGCGAAGTTCGCCGAGCGCGGTGGTGTCGACCTGCTCATCATCTACAACTCTGGTCGCTACCGAATGAACGGGCGCGGGTCGCTCGCTGGGCTGCTCCCATACGGTGACGCAAACGAGATCGTCGGCGAGATGGGCCACGAAGTCATTCCAGTCGTCGATGACACGCCGGTGCTTGCGGGCGTCAACGGCACCGACCCGTTCCGCCAGATGGACGTGTTCATTGCAGACCTGAAACGACAAGGGTTCTCCGGGGTGCAGAACTTCCCGACGGTCGGCCTCATCGACGAGGACAGCGATTTCCGACAGAACCTCGAAGAGACCGGGATGGGCTACGATAAGGAGGTCGAGATGATTCGAGAGGCGGCCAGCCAAGACATGCTAACCTGCCCGTACGTGTTCAGCGAGACGCAGGCCCGCGAGATGGCCGAAGCGGGCGCCGACGTCATCGTCTCGCACATGGGGCTGACGACCTCCGGCGATATCGGTGCGGAAACGGCACTCGACTTGGAGTCGGCAGCCGAGCGGGTGCAGGCCCACCACGACGCCGCAAAGGACGTGAACGACGACGTACTCGTCATCTGTCACGGCGGCCCCATTGCGTGGCCCGACGACGCCGCGTACGTCCTCGAGCACACCGACGGTGTCGTCGGCTTCTTCGGGGCCTCGAGCATCGAACGGCTGCCGACGGAGGAAGCCATCGAGAACCAGGCCCGCGAATTCAAGCAGATCGACGTCCAATGAGCGACTATTTCGTCGACCCCGACGACGTGGAGAGTCAACTGTTTGACTGGGGCGCACTGAAGTGGATGAGCACGCCCGATGTCACCGGCGGCAAGCGGTTCAGCGCCGGTGTTGTGAAACTCGAACCCGGGAAGGGACACGAGCGACATACCCACCCTGAGAGCGACGAAATCCTGTACGTCGTTCGCGGCGAAGGCGAACAGGAGGTCGCCAACGAGACCCGCGATATCGCAACCGGTGACATGGTGTTCGTCCCCGAAGGCGTCGAACACGGCACGGTCAACACCGGGTGGGAGCCGCTCGTCCTGCTGGCGGTGTACGCGCCGCCCGGACCGGAAGACGTGCTACGTGACCTGCCGGAGTGTGAGATCGTCCCGGCCGGTAAACTGCCGACGCCCGAAAACGTCGACCCGGGAGCGAAGTGATGACGGTCGTTCTCGTCGGCACGCTCGATACGAAAAGTGAGATGTTCGCGTTCGCCCGTGACGTCGTCGAGGCACAGGGCGTCGACGTACACGTTGTCGACGTAGGCGTGTTGGGCGACCCCGAGTTCGAACCGGACACAACCGCCGCCGAGGTGGCCGAAGCCGCCGGCACGACCCTTGACGCGTTGCGCGACGACAGCGACCGAGGGGAGGCGATGACAGCGATGGGCGAGGGGGCCGCTGCCGTCGTCACCGATCTCTACGAGTCGGGAGAACTCGCGGGTGTCCTCGGACTCGGCGGGTCTGGGAATACGTCCATCGCAACCAGGGCGATGCGGGCACTCCCGGTGGGCGTACCGAAGCTGATGGTTTCGACGATGGCATCGGGTGATACCGAGCCGTACGTCGGCTCGACGGACATCGCAATGATGTACTCCGTCGCCGACGTCGAGGGACTTAATCAGCTCTCACGGCAGGTCATCTCGAACGCCGCGTTGGCGATGGTTGGGATGGTGGCCAACAAATCAGACGTGACGGTCGAGGACCGCCCAACCATCGGCATCACGATGTTCGGCGTCACCACGCCCTGCGTCAAAGTTGCCCGATCATACCTCGAAGAAGAGGGGTACGAGACCATCATCTTCCACGCCACTGGCACCGGCGGGCGGGCGATGGAGGGGTTAATCCAGCAGGGCATCATCGACGGCGTACTCGACGTGACGACGACCGAGTGGGCAGACGAGCTCGTCGGCGGCGTGCTCAACGCTGGGCCAGAGCGACTTGATGCCGCCGCCGAGACGGGCGTCCCGCAGGTTGTCTCAACGGGGGCGCTCGACATGGTGAACTTCGGCCCGCGTGGCTCAATTCCAGACGAATTCGAGGGGCGGCAGTTCCACGTCCACAACCCGCAGGTGACGCTGATGCGAACCACGCCCGAGGAGTGTGCAGAGCTGGGCAACGTCCTCGCAACAAAGCTGAATGCCGCGACCGGCCCAACGGCGCTGTTCCTCCCACTCGGCGGGGTTTCGATGCTCGACGTCGAGGGGGAAGATTTCTACGACCCCGAGGCGGATGCGGCACTGTTCGACGCGATCCGCGAGCACATCGACCCGACTGTCGAACTACTCGAGATAGAGACCGACATCAATGACGAGGCGTTCGCGCTGGCGATGGCGGAGAAACTGGACGAGTATATGCGTGCGTCCGGCATCGGTCCTTGAGGGGATTCGACACCACCGGCTAGCCGTTCGAGCCGTGCCAGAACCGGTATACGGCTAGACCGCAGAAGAGGTGCGCTCCCCCTGGCGACCTTAGACTGCTCCCTGCAGTCGGACCGTTTCCCGGGGTCGAAATCGTCTACAATATCAAAAAGCGATGATTCCCGGAGCGAGCAAAAAAACGTGCTACGGAATGCTTCAGTACGCTCTTGTTTCGTCGCTTTCGTTTAACCCTCAATTAGTGATAGGTTCCTACGGCTGTGTTGAACTCAGCGCGCTTACACATCGGAGCGATGGTGAACGCGACCCCGACTCGTGCTGAGTCAGTCTTCGACTGGTGGGTGTTCATTATAGTATCGCACGAGAATGGCGAGGTAGACGAGTTTACACGTGAGCACGATTCCACCGCCGAGCGCCGTCGCTCGTGGATTGCGCTTGTACGCGCCGTAGAGTCCATAGCAGTATGCGACTGCGTTCAGAGTGTTGAGAACACCGGGAAGGTTGGGCTCAAATACCTCGTGAGCTTCCTCAAGCCAGAGTTGCCCTCCGAGGACGCTCCGGCTAACCCACGCGTCCTTGCTCTCCGGCTCCGGGAAGAGGATCGGATTGATGACGACGTAGAGTAGCGTCAAACCAACCATCCGCCAGTCCCGACGGTACAGACCAAGTAGTAAAATTGGCCCCATCAGGAGACGGGTATATCCACTCCACGGATTCGTGTGCCGTGCCCAGAAGTCCTCGCCAAGGACGTCTGCGACCACTTCGGGTGGCAAAGGAACGTCACATGATGTGAGGATGTACTGAAGCGGGTCTGGAGTGGTCTCAGCGTCGTAGTCAGCATCAGCGCGGGGCACGGCGAGGATCACAAGTGCACTCGTGTCAGCGACTGCTGTCCGGAGACGTGGCCTGCACATCACTCGTCAGCGTCACTAGTATCGGCCGTCGTCGCGTCTCCACCGTAGATGTCGATGTCTTCAGATGCAGCAAGGTCCAGCGGCTCACCCTCAAGATCCGCTTTGAGCAGACGGAGTCGCTGGGCCGTCTCGGCACCAACGAGCTGCTTGACTGTCTCGAAGTCGAGTTGGTCGTCGTAGTACTTCGTCGCGACCAATTCTTGGACGGATTCACTGTGAGCGGTCTCTTCAATGTCGTCACGGATCGCCTCGAGGAGGAGGTCGGTCCGGTCTTTATCGAAGAGGTCAGCAATCGCATCGAGGCGCTCGACGAGGTACTCAGGGGACTGAAAGTGGATTCGTCGCGGCTCGTCACTCGCACCCATCTCATGTACGAGTTCTGTACATAAGCCAATAATAATTTCATCTTGTTGTACATGTATCGCACATCAAATTTTATCAGATGGTTGGCTCTGGTGAAATCCTCTGTAACTGATGGTTTGTTGTGGTCGTGCTGAACTCAGCGCGCAAGTCGGTCACTGAACTTCTTTTCTTACACTAACGAAGTTCAGAAGGGGAAACAGAACGAAAGGGGATGGATTTGAACCATCGTGGCCATCTTTCAGGCCACCCACCGCAATGGTGGTCGCTCTGGCCAGGCTGAGCGACCCTTTCACGTGGAGTCAACCACAATACACTCATGTGGTGGAACTGTATCATGTATTGTCAGGTTACCACTCTGCTGTAGATACCCTCTGTATGTTGCACGCCGCTTCTGACAGCGTTCGAGGAGATCACTCTGTATCCGAGATTGTGCCGATTTCAACGGTTATGCGAATTCCTTCTATCTCATCGGGCAGGTCAAGCCTCGCTCTTGGTTCTTTGTCGGCAACGAGGATATTGATTGTCTCCGTAGCGTAGCCGCTGATGATCTCTTCCCCGCGTCCCCTCTCGATGAACTCGACACCGGGTTCGTGGAGATAGGTCTCGACAACCTTCTCATGGACCGCTCTGGCGTGCTGGACGTGTTCCCACCATTCGGAATTGACCTCGGACCACGTGATGACCTCGTCGCCTCTCCGGTACTTCGGAATCCGACTGGTCAGTCGTTCGCCTTCTGCTGACTCATGTTCCTGACCGAGTCATCTTTGTAGATACGTTCCCTCGAACTGCGACTGGAAAGCTTGACCGAGGTGCGCTCCGGAACACATTCGGATAACTGTGATTTGGGAGGTGGTTGCCGTGCCGCTTGAGTCTTAGTCGTCGTCGACACTTGCCCCCGCCCGGTTCGACGAACCAGCCCGCTCAGCGACTGTCGAGTCGTGCTTGCCGGAGAGTAGCGGATCAACCTGATGGAACTCCCAGGCCATGCCACCGATGGCGATGACCGAAATGAGTGCGAAAGGGAATCCAGTGATTATTGCTGACGAGCGGAGGGCGTCGATACCGCCACCGACGATGAGTAGCGACGCGAGTCCGCCCATTAGTGCACCCCAGATGACGCGATTGACTGTCGAGGGATGCTGCTTCCCGCCTGTCGTGAGCATTCCAAGTGCGAGTGTCGAGGAGTCAGCGGAGGTGATGAAGAACGTGACGACGAGGAACAGAAACACGGCTGAAAGCAGGCCACCAACTGGAAGCGAGCTGAACAGCGGGAAACCGGAGACGGCGACACCGTGCTCGGCGACCATCTCGAGCATCGGTGCGATGTTCTGCCGTTCGAAGAAGATCGCACTACCGCCCATCGTGAGGAACCACGGAGTAGTCGCGGCGGTCGACCCCACGAGTGCGGTGGCGACGACTTGCCTAATCGTCCGTCCCCGTGAGATACGGGCCACGAAGAGCCCACCAAATGGTGCCCACGAGAACACCCATGCCCAGTAGAAGACAGTCCAGTTGCCGACCCACTCGCCAGAGCCCGTGGCGTTGGTGTACAACGACATCCGAAGGAATCCAACGAAGTAGTTCCCCATCGCCTGGAGCCCGGTATTCATAATGTAGTTGGTTGGCCCCAGAAGGAACGTCGCCACCGTCAGGACGGCGAAGACGCCCATATTGAACCGTGAAATACGGGCAATACCTTTCTTGACACCGAGTGCAACCGAAGCGGTGAAGGCAACCGTTAGCCCTGTGATTACCAGCACTGTGCCGGTGTCACCGAGCGAGATGCCGAAGTTGTAGGTCAACCCAGTGAGGAACTGCTTGCCGACGAATCCAAGGGTAGTTGCGATACCACCAATCGTCGCGAACACCGCCAGTATATCAATCCCCTTCGCTAGAAATCCGTCAAGGTTGTCGACGCCGACGAACGGCGCGATAAGCGTCGACACCCGCATCGGGGCATCCTCACGGAACGCATAGTACGCAATCGGGATTGCGACGATGAGGTACGGGACCCAGTACGAGATTCCCCAATGGAAAAGGGTATACTGAATTGCCCCGACCGCCGCGCTCGCTGATTGGGCTTTGGCCCCGATGAGTGGCGGCACCGTCTGGTAGTGTTTCAACGCCTCCGCAGGACCCCAGAAAACGATACCAGCTGCAATGCCTGCCGAGAACATCATCGCGAAGTAAGACAGCAGCCCAAATTCGGGATCTTCGTCAGGTTTGCCGAGTTTGATTCGTCCCCACGGGCCAATCATCAGCCAGAGGCTGAACATGACCATCAGGAACATCGTCCCGATGTAGACCCACATATACTCCGTCCAGAGGAACTCGTTGATCTGCCCCATCGTTTCTGCTGATGCACTGGGACTGAGGAAGAAGACCAAAATTGCGAGCAGCGATACCGAGAACCCGACCCCGAAGACAGTGAAGTCAAGTTCGTTGATGAACCGTTGCATTGCTGTGTGAATTTTTACCATTCGACATGATGTCTTTCCTCATGGTGTCTCAAACTTCGGGTGAAATATGACTACTGTTCAAGTCAGTTTGGCGACTGGGATCGAACTGAAGGTTTAGCTACCGACTACTCTGGACGTTCCGGATCAACGTCACCAGAAATCTTTATTTATGGTGTGCGAACGAATCGCGTCGCGATTCGGTAACGCCTGTAGAGACTGCGCTCCCTACGGGAACCACTTCGGTTCCTGCAAAGCGCGTTATCGAAGCAGGAAGCCCCATCACCAGAAGTCAGAGACTTCTGGTTGGCAGTCAGAACTCTTTGAGTTCTGACGACACCCTCAACTGCGAGCCGTTAGGCGAGCGGTAGGGTGGGTAGCTCACAACTATATAACATATGCAAGCGCCTCTGACGGTCGAGGAGACCCTGCTGCTGACTCGGTACGGACGGCAGCACAGATAGCATGTGATAACATTCAAAAAAGTGGTCACCTGAACAGTAGTAAGGAAATGGATGAATGTCGTGCATGTGAATATAGACGTATTATCACAGTGATTTGGATGTTCGAGTACAGACGGTCCTCATGAGAAATGACCTTCTGACACTTTTTCTTAGTTATAAATTATAAGATTGAATGTAGAATAGGCAATATGTGAGTTCTCCTGTGTGCAAAACTACGACCAAGGGGGACGCTCCTGTTTGTTTCCTTGTTAATACATCGTACAACGATAATGATGACTACGGCTGCCGAACGGACGACAAATCGGTCGCTAGTAGACGAAACAAATTAGACGGCAGCTGATTCGTGTACTATTTTGCGAACGATACATCCGTAGGAATATTCATTTGGGCGCTTAGAACACAAAATACGCCCGCTGCCTCGAACATGTTAATTCGATCTAATCTGAATGAGTATGTTCACAGCACCGGTAACCGCTTTGCTACAGGTGACGACTATATTCGCTACCTGAGTTACAAACCAGACAAATGTCAGATATTTTCAAATGTCGGATATCGTAGTAGCCGAATGTCCACTTATCGGTACAAACAGTTACCGCTACCGACGGTACTTTAGCTAAGGGGACAGATATTGAACCTCTACACTCATAAAAACAGTTATACCCCCAACGCCCAGAGGTTCCGACTCCGACGGTGTCGATTTGCTGACTGGAATGTGACCGGGGTTCTCTCGTTAATAGATTAATAATTTATTATACGGTTTGGTAAGCAGGAAGTTCAACGGCCGAAGGACATTACATACCTAATTTCGTAATGACACTCTCGATATACGACCGGGTTCGGATCGAGTTCTGTCTCTCTCCCTCGTCGACTGAAAAGCGTTCTCGAGTCCACTTTTGATGCTTCACAAGCCTGAATCAACTCTGTTTGAACGACTGCTGAATCAGTACTAATAGAACGACCGTACAGAAAAAGACGTCTTCCAATACTGTCTAATTCGGGTCCCTCGCGACGACGGGCGTCTCGTCGAGACAGATCATCTGGTGTTCGAACCCTCGGTGAGCGAGCGTTTCCCCCGGTTCGAACTGTCGTTTTATCTATAATTAGACTGGTAGTTCAAAGCATCCTCGGAATTTTGCACTCCAACCGACGGCTTGTACGCCTGAGACGTTCGACTGCAAGGTCGTCCGCCGGGCCAGACCAGTTCAGGGTGACACTTGACTCCACGTATCCGCACGGAGGACTGAACCTACAAGAGCCAGCGAGTCGTACAGTTGGGTATGGCATCACCACTTGCGGATGAAGAATGTGTGGCGTGTACCTCGGAGGACGAACCGCTCACAGAAACGGCGTACGAGGAGTACTTAGACGAACTCAACCAAAACGTCTGGGAAGTAGTGCGTGAGCATCATCTCGAGGGACGATACGCGTTCGATGATTTCCGTGATGCACTCGAATTCACGTATGAGATCGGAGAACTGGCGGAAGAAGAGTGGCACCACCCGGATATCCATCTCAAGTGGGGCGAGGTTCGCATCGAGATGTGGACTCACAAGATCGACGGACTGCACAAGACCGATTTCGTGATGGCGGCACGAATGGATCGAATCTACGACGACTACCGTCCCGAATAGCGGCACTCTGGGTCTCCGCTCGGAACTCCCTTTCTCGTTTGACTCACACCGCATCGGACGTGCAGCGATTGCTCTGAAGTTCCTTCGCTGCGAATCCCGGGAGTGAAACCACTCAAGCGAGGAACTCGATCGCCAGCGCTAGCAGGAACACTGCCACGACGCTGAACGACGCCCACTCGAGCCACTGGGATTTTTCGCTTTCGGAGTTGTCAGCGACGGTTCGCGCCAGTAGTCCGATCCCGGCGATAGCCATAGCTACCACCGCGAGCAGGTACACTCCGTCGAGTACGCCCACCATAGTCAATGATTCACTATGCGGTATGGTAAGCGTTGGGCTCGTCAGGTTAGCTGAACAACACGATTCCGGTAAGATACGGTAGGCCTCTCCGAGGAGGCAGCCGTCGTCTCTCCACCAGGCGCAATTGTAATGCGACCGTACCTGATAGATGTAGACATGCGTCTCGAACTCCGGGCGTGTAAACACTGCTACGAGGGAGAGCACGGTAACGAACAGAAGACGGCGGTGACGCGAGACATGGTGGACTGCGCTCGCTGCGTCCGTGAGTACAAAGACCTCATCGGTCTCGATGCAGTCTATCTCACCTTGGTCGAGGAGGGCGACCCAGGCGGTGCGGAAGCGCTGAACGCCATCGTCGCTCGAATCGAGAACGACCAGGTAGTGTTAGCAGATACGCAGTTGGTGATGGAAGATCAGGACGGCCATATGCTCGTCTACCCCGAGCCGAAGGACATCCTCGAGGTGCTCACGCGGAACCTCAATCAGATTCAGAACCAGACACAGCAAGATGTCACAGTCGAACTCTCGGAAGAAGGGGAGGACCTCTTGAGCTAATGCTAATCGTCGACTCGTTCTCCCCCGTCGGCCGTCACACGTCTTTCCCCGGCGAGCTCTGCCTCCCAGCGCATTCGTAAGAGGTTCCCGTAAATCGAGAGGACGATACCGACGAACAGCACGAGGATTCCGACGTTGATACCGATGGTCAACAGCACGCTCGAGGGACCACCTCCGATAGCCAACTCTCGCGGGACCGGATACCCTTCGTCGAAGATGCTCCCAATCAACACGGACGCGATCCCGACAACGACCATCGAACCCATGATAGTCGAGGCGGTTCGCCAAGACGGTGAGAGAGTCAGACGCTCGATACCGGTTCCCTCGACATCCTCGTCTTCGTCGTCGTGAGATTCGGGAATCAGACGTCTCGGAATGAACGCTTTGGTCTCGACAGGGTAGAACGCCGGGTGGAAGCCGTGTTCGAAAATATGGAACATGACCCCCATCAGCATGATGACGCCCAACAGTCCGTGGAAGACCACGAACGCCATCGCTGCCGTCTTGGTCTGGAAGAGCCCCATGAGCCCAATCTTACTCCAGATGAGCACTCCGGAGATCGTGAGGAGGGTGAGTTCGATCGAGAAGATCCAGACGACACCTTTCCCGACGTACGATAGCAGTGGGACCTCGTCTGCACTGTAACCGGCGAACTGCCGGGCCGCAGGATGTCGCTGGTCGGCCCGTCCAAGCATGAACTTCACGTCCTGGACGAACGCAGCGATGTCTTCGTTCGTCGGGACGACCTCCCGGAAGTTCCCTCGACCAGTTGGTGAGATAAGTTGGAGAGCGATCCAGAAGGTGACGAGCAGGATGAGTCCGAGACCTGCCACACGGTGGACAGCCGTCACCCCCGTGTTTCCGCCCATCATCGCAATCAACCACCAAAGCTCGTCGTTGAACATGATAGCGTATCCGCTAAAGAAGAGGAAGAAAACGTCTAAAGCGAGGATAGAGTGGAACAGTGTCGTAACCTTGGTGAACTTCCCGTGGTCTAACGTCGTCATGGGTTCTCACCTCCGGCCGACCTGCCATCTCCGCCATCGGTCATGACGGCCTCCTCTCGGGCAGTGCCGGGACGTCGCATCCGGCCTGCGAGACGGCGGAACACCGTCCAGTGGAGGAAGACGAGAAAGAGAACGAACAGACCGAGGATGACGTCCAGCGCGTGGATAAGCGCGATCAGGAAGTCGAGTGTCGGGATCGTGTTTCCGGTTACCCAGTCTGCACCGACACCGCCACCGGGCACCGTCGGTCCGACACGGAAGAGTGTCTCGTAGAAGCTTCCGAAGCCACTAATCCACCAGAAGGTCAGAACGGTCACGACGAGTGCGATACCCGCGCTCGCGAGCACCTGCCACCCCTCGTAGTCGCGGAGTTCTATCTGCTCGGCACTCTCACTCTCGTCCGACGGTTCAGCGTCGCCACCGTCGTCAGAGTCGCTCATGCGAACACCTCCGCATCGTCACCGAAGATAATGTCCATCGCGACGTCGTTGAAGAACGACGCGCTTCCGCGCTTTTCGAGTTCGTCTGCGATGTCGCCCGCAGTCCCGACGAGGATGGCATTGGTCGAACACTCTTCTGCACAGGCGGGCCCCTTGCCGACGTCCTGCCGTTCCTCGCACATCGTGCACTTGTCCATCGTCCCGCCCGTGCCGAACAGTTGCGCTACGCCGTCGTCGGACTCGGGGAACTGCGGTGCCCCGAAGGGGCACGCGGACAGGCAGTACTGACAGCCGATACAGAGGTCGTCGCGAACCTCGACGAAATCCCCCTCGGTCTTGAGGAGGGAGTCGGTCGGACAGACCGACACGCAGGGTGCGTTCGAGCAGTGATAACACTGCATCGGGATACTCGTCTCACCGGGTGACTGACCCTGCTGGAGCGCCGTTGCGCTGTTTGCGTTCAAGCCGGCGGCCGCCTCCTCTCCTTCCAACATCGTCGCGATGCTGATGCGCTGTTCGTCACGTGGGATATCCCACGTCCGTTTACAGGCTACGACGCAGCCACCGCAGTCGATGCACGCCTCGACGTCGGGGAAGATTCGTGTTCCCTCGCCGACGCTCATGACGCCCTGTCCCATCACTTCTTTGGATGATTTTGACATACTAACTCACCTCATTGTACCGTCCGGTGGTCACGGACGTCGAAGTTCTTCTGCTGACCGAATCCCTCGCGGTCCTGCGGGAACTCGAGGTCGACGTCCATGCCGAGTTCCTGCAGGAGCGACGGGGTTGCCTTCTGCACTTTGACCATCGCCGCTTTCGTCTCCTGCATCTGGGTCTCGACGTCGTATCCCCGCGAGGTGATGCTGTTGACGCTGTCACCGATGGCGAACGGGGCGTAGCCGTCGGGGTACTCGTCTTCGAGACTCGTGCCCTGGAAAACGCCACCCCAGTGGAACGGCAGGAACACCTCCTTCTCGCTGGGGCGGTTCGTCACCCGTGCCTTCACCAACACCGACCCACGGTCCGTCGTCGAGACGACCACGAGTTCACCACCGTCGACGCCGAGGTTCTCAGCCATCGTCGGGTTGATTTCGACGTACATGTGTGGTTGCAGGTCGGCGAGGAACACGTTCGAGCGCGATTCCGAACCGCCGCCCTGGTGTTCGACCTGCCGTCCGGTCGTCATGATCGTGTCCATCCCCTGCTGTGCTGCTGCGGCAGTGGCCCGCCGTTGCTCTAAGGCGTTGTTCTGGTCCAGCCGGTAGAAGTTCCGCTGCTGGCCGTTTGCGGGCCACTGTTCGACCAGGTCCGGACGCGGACTCTCGATAGGTTCGCGGTGAACCGGTACCTTGTCGAGGAAGTTCCACACGACTGCCCGTGCTCGACCACGACCGGTGGGTGGGTCGGACTGTTTGAAGTCGTACTGCTCCCACTCGCTCAGAGGCATCCCGAGTTCGTCCTCGGATTTGATGCCCTGGTCGACCAACGCCTGTGCTGCGTCGTAGACCGATTTGGTCGGGTCGAGCGCGTACTCGAATGGCAACGGTAGTTCGTCGGAGTTCTCGAGGTTCTCCGGGAACGTCGTCTTCCACCCGGGGTACTCTGGGATACCCTGAACCTCCCCGTTCGACCAATCTGGGTTGTACGGCTCCCGGATGAGGCTCAGACCGTCCTCTCCCTGCTGGGAGACCGTCTGTTCAAACGGATACGGCTCGTCGGTCGGCATCGCTTCCCACTCCTCGCTGGTGGGTGCCCGGACGCCCCATCGGGTGCGGAAGTCTTGCCCCCCTTCACGTGGGTCGAGGTCGTCGCGCCAGATGATGGGTGTTCCAGGATGCCCTTCGCCCCAGCACGGCCACGGAAGCATCCAGTAGTCGCCCGACACGGGCAGGCCTGGCTTCTCGGCTCGCAGGTTCTCCGTCGAGAACGCCCAATCGTACTCAAGATGCTGTTGGAGCCGCTCTGGGTCCTGCCGATAGCCGATGGTCATCGTCCCGAGGTTGACCTCGCGCAGCACGTCTTCGTAGGTCGATCGACCACTGTAGATCTCCGGACCCGTCCCCCAGTTGAAGTGCTCGCCGAACCCAAGTCGGTCGGCCAGTTCCTGCATGATCTGCAGATCCGGTTTCGTGTTGTGCGAGGGCGGACGAACTGGCTCAGACCACTGCACCGAACGGTGAGAGTTGGTCACCGAGCGGTGGTGTTCGTACTGGCTCGCACAGGGGAGGAGGATGATATCGTCGTCGCGGTCCGCGAGGACGCTGGCGAGCGACGGGAACAGGTCGACGATGACGAGAAGGTCGATGTTCTCCATCGCGTCTTTCATCCGACGCATCTCGCTGATCGAATTCGTCGAGTGTCCCCAGAAGAAGGCGATTTTGACCTCATCTGGCTGGTAAATCGGCGTCTCGTGGAGCCGTTGCTCCTGCGGGAGCGCGGCCTCGAACCATCTGGCCACGGTCAGCCCGTTCTGGAACATCATCGAATTGTCCGCCGGGAACGACGTGTCGATGTCCTCCGTGCCCTCGGCAGTGGGACTCTGCCGGACGTACTTGTCTTCGGGCATCAGGTCGAACTTGTCGTAGAGGCTCTGGAAACTCGTCGAACCGCTGGTGTAAGGACTCCTGTCCCACACGTCAGCCCACCATGACCAGCCGCCGGGCGAGAGGGGGTAGTAACCCGGTAGGATGTGACTCGCTACTGCCAGGTCGGTCGCACCCTGGACGTTCGAGTGACCCCGCATCACCTGTAGACCGCCACCCGAGCGCGCCGAGCTGCCCGATGCAAGCGAGAGCAGCGCGTACGACCGGATGTTCTGCGTCCCGTTGTTGTGCTGGGTTCCGCCCATCGCCCACTCGATTTGGACGTTCGGTTTGTTCTCGATGATGAGGTCACCCAGTTGTCGGAGATCCTCCTCGGATATCCAGGTGATGTCTGCGACCGTCTCGAGGTCGTACCTGTCGAGTTCCGCGTCGACGTCCGGCCATCCGGTCACTCGGTCGTCGAGCATGTTCTGTCCCGTCTCGTCGCTCCCGCCCATGGCGAGTTCGTCCTGCTCGCGGAGATACCAGAGGAGCCCCATCATGAGGGCGACGTCGGTCCCGGGACGGATGCGGTAGAAGTGGTCGGCGTGTGCGGACGTCTTCGTGAAGCGTGCGTCTACCGAGGCGATGGTGCCGCCACGCTTCTGCCCCTCGAGGATGTGCTGCATCGCGATGGGGTGAGCCTCTGCGGGGTTCTGTCCGATGATGATGTTGAGATCGAAGTTCCGATAGTCGTTGATCGTGTTCGTCATCGCGCCGTAGCCCCATGTGTTGGCGAGGCCGGCGACGGTCGTCGAGTGACAGATACGCGCCTGATGGTCGACGTTGTTCGTGCCCATGAACGCCGCGAGTTTCCGTATCGCGTACGCTTCCTCGTTGGCGTGGTGGGCACTGCCGAGAAGCATGACGCTCTCACGGCTATGCTCTTCCCAGACGCGTTCGATTTCCGACGTTATCCGCTCGTAGGCGTTGTCCCACGAGACCTTCTGCCACGCTCCATCTACCTTCTGAAGCGGGTGTTTGAGCCGTCGTTCGGAGTGTTCACTCCCGTAGATGGCGGCACCCTTCGAACAGAGTGCCCCGTTATTGACCGGATGTTCGTGCCACGGCTCCTGGCCGACGAACGCGTTCCCCTTGCGTTCGCCCCGGAACCCACACCCGACTGCACAGAAGTTGCAGATGGTCTTTGTCAGTTCTCCTTCCGTATCTGTTCCGTCGACCTCGTCGTCTCCTTGCGCGAGTGCCTGCCCCACACCGCCACCGCCCAACGCTACTGCTCCCGCAAGTGC
Source organism: Halogranum amylolyticum (assembly GCF_900110465.1). Classification (GTDB taxonomy): domain Archaea; phylum Halobacteriota; class Halobacteria; order Halobacteriales; family Haloferacaceae; genus Halogranum; species Halogranum amylolyticum. The sequence goes on along the minus strand of NZ_FODV01000016.1, from coordinate 26,510 downwards.
GCTCGCCTTCATGAACGAGCGCCGGTCGAGATCGAGGGAGACTGGTGTTGTACTCATGCAGTCCCTTCCTTTCGGCATGTTATGCTGGCTACACTCCCAACTGCTTAGCTAACCACTGTCATGGTGTTTGATACCATTGCACAAATATACGAGGGTTTGTTTCACCCCACGAAACGCGGATTGTGCAAAACGGAGCGGTGGCGCCCATATCGACGAGTGGTCGTTCCGCCTGCCTGTCCCTTCTATCTCCTAAATAACATTGACGTTCTGTCATTATCTCCCAAAGCCCTATTGCGTCTACGATGTGTAGTGTGAACGATGAACACTGGGGCATTCGTCTGTGCGTGTGGCGGGACGTGTGACCTCGACCTCGAGAAGGTACGCGACGGCGTACGCGACGTCGAGGTGGTGGCCAGTTCACGTCTGCTCTGTCAGGACGGACTCGGATCGATGGCACGCGTAATCGACGAGTACGACATCGACCAACTCCTCGTCACGGCGACCGCCGAGAGTTGTAAAGAACGAATCCGTTCACTGGCAACAGCGCACGGTCTCCATCCGGATGCGACCGTCTTCGTCGACCACCGCGAAGGCGCTGCCTGGGTCCACGACGAGGCCGAGGCGACAGACAAGGTCGCACGATTGCTCAACGCTACGCGCGCCGGGTTGGCCGAAGAGGCGGTCTCCCGGACTGTCTCACGCGAGGCAGGGAAGCAGATAGCAGTCATCGACGACGCCGAGACGGCGATTGCGCTCGCCGAGACCGCCGACGTCACGCTCGTCGCGAACGGGAGTGACTTCTCTGGCGTCGAAGGGTTGAGCGACGTGACTCTTGAGCGAGGTCGAGTCGAGGATATCGAGGGGTCGTATGGGGCGTTCGAGATTTCACTCGCGGCCCGGGTTACCGACGACTGCATCGACTGCATGAACTGTGTCCACGAAGCACCCGACGAGCACGTGACTGCTCGTCCCGTCGACGTCGCGCCGAGCGCCCCCGACGGAGAGTGGGTCGACGTCTGCCCGACGGATGCGATTGCACTTGACGGCGTCAGGCGCACAATTGAGGCCGACCAGATCGTCTATCCGGAGGCCGACCCCGTCGCTCGGGGTGGACACCTCGGCTACTACACCGGGCCAACAGACGGCGCGACAATCGCCGCCATCGAGTCACTGCTGGGAGGCGTCGAGAAACCGGATTTCCTCGACCTCGAGATGGACGTCTGTGCGGCCGGAGATTCGAGCCAACGAGGCTGTATTGCCTGCACTGACGCGTGCCCTCACGGGGCTATCGACCGCCCTGCAGTCGATCGCGTCGAGTTCGACAAGATTGCCTGCCAGAACTGCGGTGCGTGTACGAGCGTCTGTCCGACCGGTGCGACGATGCTCCGCGAACCGTCGAACGAGCGACTCGCCCGCGAAGTGGAGGCGCTCCTCGCGACCGACGAGTCGGGGGGGTTGCTCTCGTGGCGTGGGACAGCGGGTATCGAGACGGAAGTCGTCGCGTTCGTCTGCTCGGAACGAGCACGCGAGCGACTACACGACTACGGGAAACGTGCAGCACGAAACGACGACGTCAGCTATCCACCGATTCTCCCTGTCTCGGTCAACTGCACCGACACGGTAGGCGAACCGCACGTCATGCATGCACTGGCTGCCGGTGCCGACGGTGTGGTTGTGGTCGGCTGTGGCGACGACTGTATCCACTCGGGTCCGGACCCGAAGGCGACGCTGGTCGAGCACTGTAACCAGGCCGCAATCGACCTCGGCTTGGGTGAACGCGTTGCGTTTCTCGCACCTGGGTCCGACGCAACCTCATTCACGACCGACCTCCGGCAGTTCGTCGACGAACTCGACACCTCGCCGGTTCCTGCTGGTGAGCACGTCGCAACCGGTCGAATCGGCGAGAGGACCGCCGAATCAGCAGGTGACACTGACCCGATGCAGGCCGACGGCGGACGGCCCTATCCGGATTTCGACGGGCACGGCTGGACGCTCGAATCCGTCCGCGTCATCGTCGAACACACCGACCCGGAACGAGACCTCATCCGTGGACTGTCCGCTTTCGGGCGGATGACTGTGAGCGACGCCTGCAACTTCACCCCCACCTGCTCGAACCTCTGTCCGACAGACGCAATCCGCCGAACAGAGGATGGCGACCTCGAGTTCAATCATGAACGCTGTGTCAACTGTGGGCTGTGCGAAGAGGGGTGTCCCGAAACGGCAATCACGATACAGGGTGGACTAGATCTGTCGTTGCTCCCCGAGCGTCGCGACGGCGACCCATGGGTGACGGTGTACGAAGGGGAGCTGCTGGAGTGCGTCCGCTGTGGGAAGCCGTTCACCAGTGTCGCCTCTGCAGAGAAGATACAGGACGAGGTCGGCGACCTCGTCGCCGGAATCGCTCCGGACAGCGAGCACAGTATCTTCGAGTACTGTGGTGACTGTCGGACCCGACTGCTGTTCGGAGGCGATGCAGGACAATGAACGAGAAGGAACTCTACGAGGCGCGAATCGAACTCGTCGACTTCCTGATCGAGGTGTTTTGGGATGCCCCGAGCGAGGCGTTTCTCGGGCGACTGCTCGGCGACGAAATCAGCCTGCCGGCGGATTCGGTCAACGACTCGATGGACGAGGGGTTCGAGACGCTTCGAGCGTGGCGTGCAGAGTCTCGAGGTACTCCGATAGACAAGGTCCATCATCAAATCGAACAGGAGTATACGGCACTGTTCGTCGGTCCACGGCCACCCGTCCTCCCCCACGAGACGTACTACCGAGAGGATACCGACTTCATCGGGGAGGGGTTGGCCACAGTCGAGGCGAGTTATGCCGCCGCAGGATGGACGCCGCCCGAGAAGTATCCCGAAGAGAACGACTTCATCGCCGTGGAGTTGGCCTTCCTGCGGTATCTCATGCAAGCCCAGCACGACGGTCGCGAAGAGACGTTCGGCTTCGAGCGAGTGTTCCTCGACGAGCATCTGACCCACTGGATCGATCCCTTCCTCTCGGACCTTCGAGACGAGGCTGACTCCGGCCTCTTTCTCGCCGCAGGGCTGATATTCAAGGGGTTGATTGAATTCGAAGACGAACTCATCGCACAGGTCGTCTCCGGATAGACAGCACGACGTAAGCAACCTACCGCTGAGGCTCTGTACTGCTAAGCGCGCGCGACCGCACCCAGACCTACGAGAAGCGCGCCCCCGAGTAGCCCTGTTGCCACCGGTGTCGCGAACGCGACCGTTCGCTCCATCAGGAAGTAGTGATCCCAGTTGCTCGTGAGTTCGGCCGCAGTGGCAACTGCACCGACACCGAGAACGACGAAACAGAGCGCGCCGAAGACGGCGACAGCAACGACGACGAACAGGTCGTCTGTCACGCTGTCGAGGTTACGCATCGTCGACCACCACCCGCCCGACTACGAGCGCCAGAAACGCCGGAACGAGCACCACCAGTAGCCAACTGACGAACAAGCCCATGTAGCTTATCGTTGACTCTAGATGGATCGCCCAGTGCCACGTTCCTTTCAACTCTGCGATAACTGCGATGGTCCCGACGATGAGTAACGAGAGCGCCAGTAACCCGGTTAGGACGCCCACGAGGGTCCGCAGGAAGGAGACGACACGAGCCGGTGAGACCCTTCTGTGCCGACGCGTCTCGACGGTCATTGCTCACCTCCACTCAGCTGGTGACGGTAGTAATCGTAGGCCACGATGAGAAAGACCACGAGACCGGCGACGAGGGTAACACCTGCCGTGTCGAGAGCCATCGGCAATCCGGACGAAACGGAGTGGATGGTTGTCAATATCACACAGGGAGCTACAGCAAGGTTCAACAAAGAACTTCTGCTAGCAGCACGGACAGGTACGACTGGCTGGTGTACAGTCCCGATAGCGCCCATCACTCATCGGTCCCGTATCACAGACCCACTGGCGAAGAGTTGGGAAATCAGAAGGACGAGAAATGCTTTTACTTCTGTAGGCCCCCTTCGAACTAACTGGCATGTCATCCAGACGGAGGCTGATGCGGCGTCTTGCAGCTATCTCTGGACTCTCTAGCCTCAGCGGCTGTACGCAGTTGTTGACCAGACGCTCGGAGCCGTCCGAGTTGGGGCTTCCTCCCAACCCACGGGCCACAGAGCTGCCTACCCGACAACACGCGTGGAATACTGCTCTTGACACGGATACCCACGGAAACGCGTTGTCTCCTCGTCACCACCGGGTCCTCCTTCTCGATCTCACAACAGCCCCCTCGAATCAGGCCGCACGAACGGTCGAACTCGCGATTCGAACCATCGAAGCTGCCTACGAGTGGGCGCCCAGTGGGCTCTTGCACAGCCTCGCGTGGGGAACGAAGTACTACTCTCGCATCGGACGTCTCGGTGCCGCGCCGATCAGTCGTCCACGAGTTCTTTCACGGACTGACAACCCCGAACTCCTCTCGTTCGACGCCGCGCTCGTTCTCGCCAGCGACGTTCCTTCACACCTAACCGCCGTCGACGCTGCAATGTTCGGGACCCGCCCGTCGCTCGAAGGAGAGCCTGTCGACCACCGACTCGACGACGTCTTCGAGGTCGTCTCTCGGCGAACGGGATTCGTCGGCGAGGGGTTGCCGGCTGCCCACGCAGACGTTGAGGGCGTACCGCCAGGGTCACCGCCAGAGGAGGCACCGCTGTTCACCGGGTTTTTCTCTGGACTGACAAAGACCCAGGCCACTGAAGACCGAGTGACCATCGAACGCGGCGAGTACGCCGGTGGGACGACGATGCATCTCGCTCATCTCCGCGAGTCGCTCGACCGCTGGTGGGAGGGGTTAGACGAATCCGACCGCGTCGCGAGGATGTTCTCGCCGGAGTTCTCTCCCGACGACGTCGCGAGATTCACCGACGAAGTCCCCTTCGCCGATGCAGTCCGGGAACACGCCCAGGAGTTCGGCATCGTGGGCCACCACGAGAAAGTCGCGAGAGCACGCGAGAACGGGCGTCCGATCATCCTCCGGCGTGATTTCAACACTGTCGACGGCGGCCAGGCAGGCCTCCACTTTCTCTCGCTACAGCGGTCGCTCGAGGATTTCAGAAAGACTCGACGAGCGATGAACGGCTGGTATCTCCGAGACGACCATCCGAGCGTCACTGACCGGGAGAACAACGGACTGTTGAACTTCATTACCGTCTCTTCGCGAGCGAACTTCTACGTCCCACCGCGCGACAGACGGGCGTTTCCGAAGTGAACGTACCGCTCTCACGTTACTTACTCTCCGCTACCGGTGACGCTGCTCACGCTCAGGAGCGCGGGTCTTAGTGCCTCCCCTCGTCGACGGAAGTTATCTCTGTTCGAGTTCCTCGTCGTCGAACGAGATCTCACCGTCGACTTCGGCGTCGTTCAGTTCGTTCGGCCAGATACCGTGGTCCCATACCTCGAAGCCGTTGTACTTCTCGGTGGCACCTTTCGGTCGCCAGCCACTGTCTCGATGAGACATACGACACTGTTTGACACTGTCATACTTAAGCGTTCTCTCGTTCTTCTCGAAGCCGAACTGCCGCGTGACTCTCCGGAGCGATTGACAGGTCACTCCCCAGACGGGGGTGTCCCCGGTGGTCGTTCCGAATCGTCTCGGAGGAACGCCCGCGTGTAGAGGTCGACGTGAAGCTTTAGGAGGGTAGATTCGTCGAGTCCGGTGGCCTCGGCCTGCTTCGAGAGAAACGCTTCGAGCTCTTCCGACGGATGATGGGAAACCGTCGGAGCGTCGGTTTCGAACTCGATCTCGTGAGCACCCGAGACGAGATGTTCGATTTCGAGTAACGCCTGCTCGGCCTTGATCTCGAAAGCCTCCTCAGGGTCCATCATCTGCTGTTCAGCCCACTCGGCCGCAGCCTCGAAGAACCGCTCGCTCGCGTCGAACGTCAGGGTCAAAACGACACCCCCGAATCGGACTCGAATGCAACCTCCCAGACGGTCTGTGTTTCGCAGACGGGGCAGTGTTGACGGAGTTCGGAGCGTTCGAACGACCCGATTGTGGCCAGTTGGCCACACTCCGTGCACTCGAAGTACGGCATCTATCGAGTTGGTGGCCACACCTCGGGGGTTGGGTCTGACTCGACGAGTTCGCTGAACAACACGACGAGTAGGCCGAGGGCAATTGCGACAACGACCAAGCCGATGGCTCCGCTTATCACTCCTTGGCCGGTGACTCCCACAGTGGAGAGTTCGACCGTATCCAACACCCGCACCGCAGTGAACAGTATCCAGAGGAAGGCCAGAATCACTCCGAACGTGACCCACATTGACCGTCTCAGTGCAGTTCGAATGGCCATTGATAACACCCATCAAGGAGATTGGGTAGCTGAGAACATAAAACCCCGCCTACGCTCGCATCGTCAGGGGGACTCGTCGCGGAGTGTCCACTCGGCCTTCGTTGCTGCCGTCGACAGCGGAACGAACTCCCAGTCGGCCTCGTGAGCGATCGACTCGTCTTCCCCCACGACACCGACGACAACCATCCGCTCCGCGAAGAACATGGAGTGCTCGTCGATCTCTGCGAGGCGCTCACCCGGGGACGTCCCCGAACCATTGAAGAAGTCGATGTCGATCTGATGCTCACGCTGGAACTTGTTGATGATGTGAGCGTCGACGTGGCCGACGATACCGAGCCAGTCGGTCCACTGGGAGGCGTCAGCGACGACCTGCGTCGGATGGACGAGGCTCCGTATCGCGTTGAATGTGAAGGCCATCGTCATGTCGTCCGCTCCACCACCGTGGGGATCCGAGACCGAGTCGCTCGTGGTCGGTTGGCCGGAATCAGGACGAGCGTCGAACTCGGTCGCGTCGGCGCCCACCTGCGGCGTTTCAGTCTGCTGGTCCCGCCCCTGGCCGCCGCCAGCACCGCCGTCGTCGATTGGGATGCCCACTGGTTTATCTTTGTTCTCGCGGGGAACGTGCGGCAGCACGCTGCCGATCGATTCCTCGGACTCGTCACCTGGGTCGGGTCCGTCTGTCGACCGTGCCTCACCGTCGGAAGGTACACTGGGGTCTACGTCGGCGGGGTCTGTCGTCGTGAGCGACGGTCGTTCGTCGCCCGGGTCCCCCTCCCCCCGCCAGAACCAGTCGCCTGCCTTCGACTCTTCGTCCTGTTCGTCCGTCGATTCGGTCAGTTCGTCGAGATCGATTCGGTCGGTCATTGATCACGGGTCGTCCGGGGTATGGTCGAATGTCGGTCTACTGCTCGTCTCGATAGGTGAATCGGCGATAGGGGTGTGGTCGTCTACTGTATCCTGAAGATCGAGCCGGCGGAGCGTCGAACGGGCTGGAGTACCGTTGGGTCCCCACCCACGTGCCTCGTAGTAGGCGTCGAGCATCTCGTCGAATCGTTCTTTGGAGAGCGCAGCCCCGGTTTCGAGTGCGTTCGGCAAACAGTCGTGCTCTCTGTCGAATCCTTCTCGGACGTTGAACAGTCGAACCAGATTCCAGATTCGCTCACCGACCGTCTCGATGTCGTCGTGTGGGACGTCAATCGCGTCTAACCACGCTTCGGCGACGACTACCTCACCAGCGAAGTCGTCGGCGACGAGACTCCAGCGGACCGAACGGTCGTCTTGTGCCTCGATTATCTCTTGTACCATCGTCTCAACCCCCCACTGTTCTTCGAATACCTCTCGCTCCACAGGGCGAGCACGACGATGACAGGCACCGCGGTCGCTCGTTGCATATGCTAACGCCATACTGGCGGCACCGCGCGGGTCGTAGGCAGGCAGTGTCATCTGTTTGACTGTTGGAATAAACTCGCCCCCACCGAATCGGTCGACCGCGGTCTCTACCCCATCGGCGAGTGTGTCACCGAGTGGAGAGTCGCGTGCCGCAATCGACTCCAAGAGGGTGCGTGCCCCGTCGGGGTCGTGGAAAGCGATGTCGTAGTCGATCAGATCCTCCCCTGCTGCACGAATGGCCCACGCGACGGCGTTGCCAGCACTGATGAGATCCATCCCGAGTCGGTTGCATCGTTCCCCGAGTTCGACGACAGCGTCGAAGTCCGAGAGTGCAAGGCCGGCACCGAGACTCATCGCGGTCGCTCCACGCGGAACTGTGTCTCCGACGTCAGTCTCGAGGCGGAAGCCGCCAGGAATCACCCCATCGTGTTCGCGTTCGTATGCTCGCTCGCAGACAGCTTCGATACCGATATTCTCGGCGTCGTCGAACCCTCGATTCCGCCATCCGTGGGAGGCGAGGATGCCTGCACGGTCGGCGAAGTCAACAGTCTCGACGGTCTCGCTGGTCGTGTGCCAGCGGCCGGTGTCGCTGGCAGCGAACGTCGTCTCGTCGCGTTCTCGGCGTGCCGCGAGGGCTGGTGGTGGTTCGAGCGGACTCCCCCTCGCCACTACGGCTTTCAGTTGCTTCGAGCCCATGACTGCACCGGCTCCACCCCGACCGGCGTGGTGGTCCGCACGGTCGGAGGCGATCGTCGCGTACGCGACTCGTTTTTCGCCTGCAGGACCGATACAGGCCACAGAACCGTCGAAGGCGTCGCACGTCTTGACTGCGTCAAGCCCCCAGGTGTCGGTCTGCTCGACTCGAGCAGTTCCGTTCTCGACGACGAGGACGACAGGGTCGGAGGCCTGCCCCGAGACGAGCAACCCCACGTGGTCTCCGAGCGCGCTTGTGAGGCTTTCGGGGAACGTTCCACCGCTATACGAGTCCAGAAACGTCCCTGTAAGCGGTGATTTCGTAATCGCCGCGTAGCGCTGTTCTCCCGGGAGGTACCCCGAGAGCGGACCTAACATGAACGCGAGGATGTTTTCGGGGTCGAGCGGCTCGACGTTCGGCGAGAGGTCGTCGTAGAGGTATCTCGCTCCGAGCCCTTTCCCACCGATGTATCTTCGGCGCCACGCCTCGGGGGTGCGCTCGCTTTGGACCGACCTCTCCGAGAGGTCTACACGTAGCACCCCCATCCGATCAGGGAGCTCCATCGTTAAGTGATAACACTTATGATTAGAAAAGCGTTGGCCTGTAGAGCGGTCGATCACTGTCACGTTGTTCACGATTGCAGTTGAGTGTGCCCTCCAAAGCCGGCTCGGTATCGCGGATGAACGTCTCCCGTTCGCTGCGGGACTCTCAGAGATACCGAGCAACCGAGGGGAAGGTCATTGGTAGTCGGTGGCACAGATAGATGCATGATCGACGAAACGGTGGAGCAGATTCGAGATATGCAGACCCAGAGTCGATTGCCCATAGCAGCCCTGAACGCACCCTTTTCACGTGGCTTGATATCAGCTATAGTCAATTCGTTCCACGGCTGAAACGCCGCAAGCTTGACTGTCTTCTATGTCAAACGGCTGGAGGACCTAACTGAGCTATGCACAGTCGGTCCTCCAAATCTCGATGGATGGCGGTTGCGGTTAGTACAGTGGTTCTGTTCGTCGCGTCGGTGCTGCCATCACCCTTGCACCGGCATCCAGGGTGGAAGTGGCTGGGTCCCGATAAGCTCCTCCATTTTGCCGGCCATGCAGGCTACGCAGTGATACTAGCAGAGACACTCAGTAGTGGTCGACGTACCGACCGAGAGGCTGCCGCCCTCGCAGTGTGCATCTCGACTACGCATAGTCTCGTGGCCGGTCGCGTTCAAACACGCGTTCCCGGACGAGCATTCGAACCTGCAGACGTGCTTGCCGGCTTGACCGGGGCAGTTCTCGCTACATCTACCTGGTATCGCTTTGGTGAATCTTCGACGGAGACCGGTCAGCGGGAGTGAAGAGTGACAGCAGTCTGCCCGTCACGACTGGCTGCTGTCGAACTGTCAGGTATCCTGGCGACTCGGTACCGCTCAAAAGTACTCCCCGTGGGGTGAGAAGGGTGGAGGCACAGCGAGATGGGTTCCAACAGAGCAAGGCGTTCCCCTGGGTTGTCTCGGAACACAGGTTGGGCTACTTGGTCTTCGGCCTCGTAAATCCACACTAGGATGCACGACGAGGTACTCATTCCGACCGATGGTAGCCCGGGAGCTGAGGGTGCGACAGCTCGTGCCTTTGACATCACCCATCCCGGCAGCTACGTTGAGGTCCTTCAGCGATTTCGACGCGAGGTGAGTGAATATGAGCAAGACTGGATCAACTGGTGATGAACCGCACGACCGCCGGACGTTGACTGTTCGGGTTGGCACACCCGACGATGCGTTCGATGCGGTCGAATCACAACTAGCCGCGCTTGAAGCGGGTGATGAACCGGAGCCACTCTATGAGGTTGTCCTCCAGCGTGAGGAAGACCTTCAGCGATTACTGTCAGCGAAAAACGTCCAGCCCCTGCAGACCATTGCTCGTGAAGAGCCACAGAGTATCCGTGAGGCTGCACGGCTCGTCAATTGTGACGTCCGTCAGGTTTACGACAACCTCTCGGAGCTCGAAACACTCGTATCGGTTGAGTTCGAGCAGGTTGGACGCTCGAAGAAGCCGTCCGTGTGGTACGACAATATCAATATCGAACTTCCTGTTGCGACTACTGATACGGAACCTGTTGATGACAGCGCGAAGGTCTGAGATTCCCTGTCTGTCTCTTATCGAGAGATGATTTCTTCTAGTGCGATTCACTTTTTAGTGCTCGAATTTCCTGTGCACGCTGTTCGAGCCGTCGGAGAATCCGCACACGCTGTTGATTCGCGTTCTCGTAGGCGACACAGGCTCGAAGCGTCGCCATGTCGTGGATGGTCGCGATACCTGCGTCGACGAGGTGGGTGGTCGGCGCTTCGAGACGCTGCTCGGGTGTGAGGCCGGTCGATGTCGTTGATCCGGCTGAGTCGTTGCTCATTGAGTTTCGCCTCCAGCCATTCTGGAGGCGCGAAAACCCGGCTCCCGAGCGCTCTATTCGGCCTCGTCGTCAGGTTAAATCTACCGAACGTCTTCGGCGAGGTCGTGCAGATACGCTCGCAGCGTGTCCATGTCTTCGCAGGTCTCCGCAAGCGTTCGTGCCTTGACTTTGGCCGTCAGTTCGTCCTGGTCTCTCGTCGCTGTGGAGGTTCTTCGTCGGGCCTTCTATCGTTGAGTGGCCAGTGTGGGCGGTGTCGAGTGTTCGACGCGGCCACGTGCCATCGGAAACCGGTTGTTCGAGCGAGAGACAGCCTGCGATCGACCCGAGTCCCGCGGTGCAGGCAGCGAGAAACGACCGCCTGTTATTACGCATAGATTCGGTGTCTCTGTTTTTGTAATAAGACTTGTTTCCTATCTGGTGGCCGACTTGCGCGCTCTATTCAGCACGACCACGGCAACCTCACTGAATGCTGTCAGTAGCGGCGTAAAACAGATAGAGGGTGTATTTAGCAACCAACAAGAATCGGATTCACGGCTCGCGAGGTGAAACACCGGACAAACTGGGTGGGTTTATCGGACAATCCTTGGTGACTGTAAGGTCAGCGATGTACGATGTATCATTGTCGATACTGCTGGGGGTAGTACTATGCTACTCCACTCCATTACGGAGAAAGTAATTAATCATCTACCGTTGACTGTCCATCACCTCAAACACGATCCTCTGAGGAGTCCCCGAATAACAAGTATGTGATAAATGGCTCTGTTGAAATCCTTAGAGAGTGACAGGTGGTGCGTGCTGAATATAGGTGGTGTGCGCAGCAAGCGGGTGTCGAAAATTCGAGTAGCCGAGATCGGTCACGTCAACATGGGAAGCGCAGTTGGCCCTACTGTTGAGCAGTCGTCGACTCCACCTGGTCGATTATCGATTCGACGAACGATTGTTGCGCCCTTCGGACGCGGTCAGCATCAGGGCCGACACCCGCGAGGTGATCGGCCTTGACGCGGACAAACTCGACGTCAGGCAGCGAGTCGATCACGCACTCTGCGTGGTCGATCGGGACGGCGGCGTCGAATTCCCCGTGAAAGACCAGGACCGGACACTCTATCGTCTCGTAGTCGACGACGGGGAGATTACGGCACCAGCGTTCGTCGTTAAGGGTCCCATCGATACGGGCGCTGGCGGGGAAGATGGTCGAGGCGAACCTGAGATCCATCGCGTGCTGTGCCGGGTCATTCTGGATGTAATCGACGTAGGTTTCGAGGTCTTCGCCCTCCAACGTCGAGAGGCCGGCGTGCATGTTCTCGATGAACTGAACGGGCATGAACCGGTGGAGAAAGGCGAGCAGACCGGAGCGAATGTCGAGCACCGGCGCCGAGGTGAGCAACGGATCGATGACCGGGTTACCCGTGTCGTACATTCGCTCATCAATCTCGGTCGTGATCGCCGAGCCGAGGACCAGTCCTGCGACCCGCTCGGGATAATCGGCAGCGAGTTGGAGAGCGATCGGGCCCCCACAGGAGATACCGACGACGATCGGGCGTTCCACGTCGATGGCGTCGAGAAGCGCCACGAGTAGGGCGGCTTGGTCCTCAAAGGACTTGTGGTCATCGAGCGGGGTCCGGAGAAAGCCCGGTCTGGAGGGGGAGATGACTTCGACGTCGTCTCCAAACGCCCCCTCCCCAAATAGGAGTCCCTGATCGTAACCACCCGGAGCTCCATGAAGTATCAGCACGGGGTAGCCCGAGCCCCGTCGGGCGATTTCGACGACCCTCTGATTTGTTTCGACAAGTTCGCTCCCGGCGGAGAGGTCCGCGAGTCGGCTACGTTTCCACTGCCAAAGTGCACCACCCGCTACACACACGAGAAAGCCCGCACCGATTCCGATCGACCGTCTCCAGGTTTCGCGCATATCGACCAATACGATTGCTGCCACCATAATTTTGAGTAGGCTTTGATCTATGATGGCCGCTGCTTACAGAGAACGACGGGTGATCTGACTGTGGAGGCGGACCGAGAAATACGGTGAAACCCCGGATACTGCATGTGCGCTCTGAATTCAGCAAGGTCGCGGACACATATCATCGCTTGAGGATTTCAACAGAGCCTGATAAATATGAATTCCGTTGTGAAGAAGACGAGTGCTGCCCACGGTAGTCGGGGGATTTCCCCTCAATTTGGCATCAGAGCAGTTCGAAGCCCCGAGACAAACAGCACGAAAGTCGGTGATGGCGAGGGCGTGGTAAAACCTCGTCCCGCCACACCTTACTGCTCGTCGTTCGATGACCCGAGGTTTGGTCGGAAGAGCATGTCGGCGTCGTTTCCGTGTGTGCCTACCCCGGTCTCTGGGTTCGCAGTCGAACTCACAACTTCGCCGTCTGGATAGATGTCGAGGAGGTCTTTCGCAACGACGATCGGGCCGGCGTATCTCTGGGCGATCACCCCAAGTTCTCGTTCGAGGTCGGTGACCTCGTCCCGACTCACGTGTGAGAGGACGAGCATATTTGCGCCGGCAGTTTGAGCGTTGGTTCCAACCTCCTCCGGTGTCGAGTGGAGCGTCCGTTTAGGTCCGTAGGACCCTTTGAGCTCCGACTGTGGCTTAAGTAGTCGGTTCTGGACCAAGACGTCGGATCCCTCCGCAAGAGTAGGGACGTTTCCGAGCTTTGAACTGTAGTCGCCGGTGAAGGTGAACGTCGAACCGCCGTACGTGATGCGATACGCGAGCGATGGCATCGCACCATGTTTGGTGGGTGCCGCCTGGATCGAGAGACCGTCACGTTCGTACACTGTCTGTATCTCTCCCGACGAGTCGACCGGGGCCGAGATATCGGTTGTCTCGAGACGTACATCCGTCCCGAGATAGTCGTGTACGAACTCGTGGATGTAGCTGTAGGCGCCATCTGTCTTGTCGAACAGCTTGGAGACCCAGGCCTTGGTCCCGGGTCGGCTGCCCTCCCCGGTCGGACCGAGTATCTGCCACTGACGACCGTCACGACCCTGTTGATAGGAAGCTTTGAGCATCGCGGGGAAGTCGCTCGTGTGGTCGACGTGAAGGTGTGTGAACAACACGATATCGAGTGCCGTGATATCGATTCCTGCTTCGCTGACTGCCGCCGCCGTGCCACCACCGGTGTCCACCAGTATCCGGGGTTCCCCATCTAGATGGACGATATATCCGACTTGCGACCGACCGTTCTTCAGCGCAGACGCACCCGATCCGAGAACAGTTACATATATGTCTGCGTCCGAATCCGCTTTCTCACAGATGGAAGGGGTTGTGTCGCCAGATTGAGCCGCTCCAGTACCACTCACACCGACAGTGGTCAGTCCCGACGCTCCCGCGATCTTGAGAAACGTCCGTCGCTGCGTTCCGAGTTTGAATCCATCTCCTGAATCGGACATACTTGTATTGTTTTTACAATTTATTACAATAGTGTTTGTGGCCAAGTAATCAAGCACATTACAAATCGTTTAATATAGCAAAGGGAAACCGCTCTTTTGGAGGGGATTGTTGATACGGCTCGACCGTTGGATCGTTAATCGTCTGGTGATCACTCCGTGAAGCACAATTGTGGGTCGAAATAGACCGATAACTGTCGACATGTACAAGCGAACGCGGGCAGGCGAGGACGCTCTCTCGGCATCGAACCTAAACGTGAATCGGGAAAATGGAACCCTAGAACTCAGGGGTATTCGGGAGGTTCGAAATCCGGTTTCCGGGGGTCCACAGGTGTCGATGGATCTCGATATTTTCGTCCCGACAACCGATTCACAGACTGTCGAACATAATCGCGTCGAGACGGGACTCGGCGATATCAATGTCAGCAATACTGCGGGATATCCTGAACTGGTAACAGACCTCAGGGACATCCGAACCACAGGGGTCACCGGTTTCACCGGAATCGAAGGAGATGGGGATGTCGAACTCACGCTCCGCTCGATTGAGCGGCAGAAGGACCCAGTGAACGTCGATTCAGGCAACTTGACGCTTCGACTGACGTCGGATCTCGATTGCGTGTTCGATCTCAGCGTCGATTCTGGCGAGATCGTCAACCACGGGGTTCCACTCACTAACGTGTCACAGGGAGAGGAGTCACTTTCAGGGCAGCTCGGTGAGGGTGAAAATACCCTGACGGGTTCAGTGAGAGCGGAGATATTCACTTGTATCCGCTCGACGAATCACAGTGAAACAGCTATATTTAGTATCATTGCGTAGGATTGGAACGAACGGATCTGGCGGCATTTCTCCGGAGGAAATATGGTATTCACCGAACAACGAAAGGACCAGCCCGACGAGGCCAACGACCGAGATACCTAATCGAGAGCCGTGCTGGTAGTATCGATCCAGTTCCAGAAATATGGGCTCTGACCACATAATCGTTCTCTCAGTCCAAACTGTAAATCTCGTCACCAGCTACTAGTGTCGAAAGACAATCTATGGTTTCACTTCCTATGCTATCATAAATCACACTTATGTAGTGTGATTTGTCACACGAGAGCTCGAACCGTCGTTCGGGAAAAGACGAAAAGTGGGTTTGATTCGAGTTGCGTCTGCCAGTGAAGTGAGTGGACGGTGAGAGCAGACTCACCGAGACGTTTTCTTCTGTAATTGCTTCTGCCGTTCTTGATACTCTTCGGTTGTCAGATCTCCGCGCGCATACGCGAACTGCAGTTCCTCCATCAGCCGCTGTTCGTGCGACTGTCGTCGAGCTTGATACCAGTACCCGATGAAGAGCAACATGAGGGCCCAGACAATGAACGTGACTCCGAAGTAGTAGGGCGTAATGCCACGAGAGAGGTCCAACAGTTGCCACTCTAAGACGAGGAACAGGGCGAACGCAAACGTCGCGACGATGCAAAGGAGGAGGGCGAGCGATTCGGTGACGTGGATGCGAGTGCGAAATGTGGACACTTGTGTAGTATGTCACACTTGATATAAGCTCTATCGCCGGACAGCGTCGGTTCCGTTGTCCCGTCTTCACGTATGAACCGCCTCGGGGTCAAGCCCCGAGGCACTCGCCTTGTTCATCTATAGATCTGTTCACAAAAGCACGACTGTTCGCAAGCGGTGTTTCTCATGGAGACGTTCGGTTATCGGACTACCTACTTTGAGTAGGAGTGAACGGTCGGACCGACTACACGGCGCGAAAATCGGCCACACCGACTTACTGTTCGCTCAATTCGCACACTCTACTTACCGGCTATTCCACTCAGTGTTTAGCAGAACCAAACTTCCTACTGTAGTCGATCGACGAGCGTCGTCAGAGCTCTCAACGAGACCGGCTTGGAGTCGACTTGCCAGAAATCGATGTCCTCACGATCGATCAATTGGATACCCACGGGACGATCCGGCTCTCGTCCGGCATCCCACCCGTACCCAGTCTTCTCAGAAATATCGATCAGCCTACTCGTGGTACGCCTTACTATTCGCATCTGCGGTCGATGAACCACCAGCCAACGTAACTGTCATAAATTCCACTAACGATCAGATTGTGGATCAGACAATCATTCAGGAAACCCTCGAAGAAGCAGCAATGAGTAGCAACGTGACGAAAAACCTGGAATCAAGAGAGTACTGCCAAGTCAGAGATGACCTTGCTGAACTCCCTGAACATGATGGCCAAGAATTCGGGTATTACATTCAGTACCACGGAGATATCATTCGATTACAACTGGCTGTTGAGACTTGATTGAGAACGGTAGCATGTCGGAGAATAACCTACCCTCAGGAATCAACCGGGACAGCCTATAATACAGTCAAACATCAAAGCATAGCCGACCCCCAGAGCAATGACTAAGAGGATAGCGAGTAGGAAGGCCGCTAGTAGTCTGTTGTAGGTTAGAGGTTGTTCTTGTTCGCCCATTTGACTCCTCTTTGTCACTTTTGATAGGAAACAAATAGTTGGTTCGGTCGTGCTGAACTCACTCTCAGAGTGTTGCACGGCACTTCTGACAGTAACTGGGAGGTTTCTGTGGGCGTGCTGAACTCAGCGCGCGTATCCATCACCATGGTTATGAACAACGCAGGCGCTCAAACCTCGCCCTTGAGGGCGGGGATACAGCGCCGTCTTTGGTCGCAAACACTGTGACCCGAACGCACAACTGTCCACACTGCGTTTCTGTGATTGTCGTTGCGACGGTCTCCCGTCGTGATTGACTGTCCGAAAACTGGCCGTTGACGTGGTGTTTGCCCCATCAAAACGTAAGCCTTCGGACGACCAAACCGGCGTTAAACAATCAGGTACCTCGGAGTCCTTCACGGGAGACGAGTAACGGGGGCGTGGCACTCCCATCGGCGTGTCGGATCGTAAACGGAAGTTCCCAAACCAGCGCAATCGGGCGTGGGAAGCCCCATCCTTGAGGGCGGGGAGGATGTCACCTTCGTGTTTACTGTTGGGTTTAAAGGGTTTCAACTGATGCGGTAGCGCGGAGTCCCCTTCCTCAAGGAACGAACGAAGTGAGTGAGTAGGGAGGGGAGGAGCGCGTTCGTATCGGTTATAACCACCCACCTATTAGTAGCCACACGGTTACATTGAATACGTGGCAGACGACTACGTGCGTCGGACGGCAATCACTCGTCTCGAAGTTTCCGACGAGCAACGCACCCTCCTCGAAGACACCATCTCCGAGTGGAAGCGTGGTTGCCAAATCGCCACGGACATGGCGTGGGGCAAGTGCAACGCCAAAAGCGGCGTACAGCCCCTCGCCTACGAGACTGTGCGCGAAGAAACCGACCTCGGTAGTCAACACGCGATTCTCGCCACCCACCAATCCGCACAAGCCATCACCGGCTGTATCGAACGCCAGTCCAAAGGCAAGAAGGTGAGCAAGCCGACCTTCACCGCACCCACGGTGAAGTACGACACCCGGACCATGACGCTGTTCGATGACGAGACAGTGTCGCTCTCCACAACGCAGAGTCGCGTCCGGTGTGAACTTGCACTTCCTGACGCCGACGATGGCTACCAACGGCAGTACCTCGATTCGGACGCATGGAGCGTCACGGAAAGCACCCTCACCGCCCGTGACGGCAACTACTTCTTGCACATCGGCTTCCGCCGACACAAGAACGATACCGAACGGAACACCGCCGAGGACGGAACGGTCCTCGGGGTTGACCTCGGCATCGAAAACCTCGCCGTCACCAGCACCGCCTACTTCTTTAGCGGGCGGGAGTTAACCCACAACCTCCGCGAGTTCGAGAAAGTACGCGCCGGACTCCAACAGACCGGAACGCGAAGTGCCCATCGGACGCTCGAACAGTCAAGTGGCCGTGAGTTACGATACATCCGTGACGTTCTCCACCGAGCGTCGAACGCTATTATCGCGGAAGCACTCCGGTACGAGTGCGACGTGATCGCGTTCGAGAACTTAACCCACATCCGCGACCGAACGGGCGCGTCGTGGGGTCACAAATGGGCGTTCCGGACATTGTACGAGCAGGTGGAGTACAAAGCCGAAGCGGTCGGCGTCTCGGTGAACCAAGTCGGTTCGGCGTACACATCGAAGCGGTGCGCCGAGTGTGGATTCACGGCAGACGAGAATCGTCCAACTCGCAATGACTTCCAGTGTCAGAAGTGCGAGTCGGAAGCGAACGCGGACTACAACGCAGCAAAGAATATCGGTATGCGGTATGTCCGTCGGGGCCAACAGTCGTCTCGGCGGACGGGCAACAGTCAGCTTGCCCTGAAGTCTGGAACTGTGACGCCGAGCGGCGGGTTCACTGCCCACCCGGATTGGTTTGAGGCCGAGTTCATGGACAAGCCCCGTCCTCAACGAGCGCGTCAGCGCGAGTAGGGCGGGGTAGTTGACCAGAGCCAACGCGTGATAACCACGTCAGCCTCGCACGACTACGACCGGGACATGAGTGCGCTCCGCGATACGTTCATAGGTTGGTCCGAGAAATTGATTTGGACGTTGTAGTCCTTCCGTCTCCCCGATTATGACGACGTTGTGGCGGCTCGCCCGCTCAATAATCGCTGCCTCTGGGTCAGAAGCTACTTCCACGGTGACTTCAAGGTCGCTCTCGGTAAATCCATGGTCAAGCAGCATTCGTTCTACACCACCAAGCATCTCGCGTGCAGTCTCGACGTCACTCTCGTCTGCCACGACGTGAAATAATTCCAGTGCGAAAATTGTCTCCGGGTCGAATGCATCGAGAAATTCCGCGATTCGGTCGGCGTTCCGATCGTCACGCAGTGGGACGAGGATGTTGCTCCACTGTGTGATTCGGCTCGGAACGACCACCGCGTCGGCGTCGGATTCTTGGGTAATTCGGCTCTGAAGGGCCGCCATCTGCTCACCACCCGGACCGAAGTGCAACTGAACCTTCGTCGGCGCACCGGCACGACTGAACCGGGTCGCCAACTCGTAGAGTTCGGCTTGCGCTTCGGCCTCGTGTTCCTCGCGGACAATCGCTGGATCTACCCCCTCGGGCGTCTTCCAGTAGCCGAACAATACAATATCGAACCCAGTCAACCCCTGTACGTTCGTATCCGTCAAGGCGTCCTGTTGGGGGAACACTACAGGGATAAGTAGCGACATTCGGCTCATAGAGTGATTCTTGACTACCTTCGGGGGCGCTAAGTGAATACCGGTTAAGCCGACAGAACTCCGCACTGTCTAATAGGTGCGCACGCTCGGTTTGCAGTTCGCACTACGAACCACGCCCTACTTTGAGCCGTCGCTACAAATCAGCTACGCCGAAAATCCCGACCTGCTGTACTTCATTCCCGCATCCAGCGCGCAAGGTACGCACCCTGAATTTACCACGGCTTTTTGACAGCCACGAGGTAGGTCAATAACGGGCGTGATACATTCACGCTCTGCATTGCTCGCTCGCCTAATCACCGATTATGCTGAACTTACTCTCTGTCTGTTGCACGTCGCTTCTGACAGCATCCGATGAGGTTGCTGCGAACGGGGTGAATAGAGCGTGCAAATCGGTCACTGCTACTGACTGAGACCGACGGAGCTGCCAGCCGGAGACGAGAATCGGACCAGCTCAGCGTACTGCGAGGACTCTCTCGAAACGGGGATGTCCGTCATGGACTACCCGCTCTATTTCACTATGCGTGAGAAAGCCTTCGACAGTGACGGCGATCCCAGTACGCTGGATGATGCTGGACTGGTCGCCCTGCATCCACGCCGCACGGTAACTTTCGTCTCTAACCACGATAGCCCGCCACCGGAGAACGAGATGCTCGCGTATGCGTACATTCTCACATACGAAGGGTACCCACGCGTGTACAGTGGCCGCATCGACATTGACGACGAGGCTATCTCGAACCTGTTGTCGATCCGCCGAACCTATGCTGCGGGGCCGGCACTAATACGTCACGCAGGCAGCGACCTGTATGTGTTCGAACGGCAGGGGAACCTGCTAGTCGGGCTTAACCGCACGCAAGACTGACACTCCATACAGGTTCAAACATCCTGAGAGGAACAGCCGCTCAGTGACCACAGCGGCAGCGCCCAAGCGGTTACGACCGATAACGATAGACAGGTCGAATTTTGTATCCCACCGACTGGATGGGTCTGTTACGCTCCGTGAGTGATTCCCAGCCGTAGCCTTTTGGGATATCTCGCAGCCAGTTAGAAATGTTGGTCACGTATCCATCCGTGAGAATTAGACGTTGCTCCACTCCGCAATGAACTCACCCTCTGTAGTCAGCATGCCACTCTTCTCAGTTGGTGGGGGTTTCAACAGCGCCCTCTGGACGAGTTAGTGGAGGCTTCTGGTTGAGAAGGAGATCAGATATCGTGAGAGAGGACGCCGCTGTGAGACGGTTAGTTGTAGTTGGACACGTAGGTCTCGCCGGTTTGGTGGATGAATCCGTTCTGGGAGAGTCTGTTGAGCGTGGGGTACAGCGAGAGTTTTTTCATACCCAGCGAGGTGGTGATCTCGTCAATCGTCGTCTCGCCTTCGACGGTGAGATACAGGTAGACGAGTTTCGATTGGGGGGAGTCGAGTTCCGCAGGGACCGTGATGTTCTCGCCGGCAGTCGACTGCTGGGTCAGTGGCGCTTGCATACCTTATACAACTCGTTCTTCAATATAAATCCTCCTTAAGCTGTATCCCCTAACGTCATTACAATATATTTGAGATTATATGTACATGTATTCGGGGGAAGCTGGTTGTTTGTCACATTTTCGCCAGCCCGTATTAAGACTCTCGAGTCCTTGTTGAAATCATCAAAAGATGACACGATTCTGCGTTTGTGCTGCATACAGGGCGCAAGTCGGTCACAGAGTTCGGTTGACTTCGAGATTCGATGCAGAGTTCGGAGGACTACCGCTAGTAGGTTAGGTGGATAAGGTCCCCGAGTCATCAGCGTCTTTCCATTCTCCGAGTCCTGCCGGATCGAGATGAACGTGAACGTCAGAGACCGGATGGCACGGTTCTCAAGTTTTCCGGGCGAGATATCAAACTCAAGAGCACCTTTCGGAAGCGCGAGCGTTGAACGGTACTGCTGGTGTCGCCCTGGAATTCATCGGCGTCGGTCTCTATCGGTGGTCACTCTCGAAGTGGTCGAAGTAGTATCGTGAACGGTGATTTCGGCCGAACTCGAAAGTAAGTTCGTCTGTTGGTCCTCTCCTTGACCTTCCAAGGTGGTGGTGCGAGCGGTTAGAAGCGGAAATGGTGAATTTGGCTGTGGGAAATTGTCGACGCTCTTCGATTGTGTTTGTTCGTTCTGATGCCACGTTGTCCCTCTATCTGAGAGAAGGTGCTGGACGCTAAAAACGGTGGAGCCTGTATCTCGCACACGAAGCAGTATGAGCCTGGATCTGGTCGCTGTCTGTGAGTAGAGGGAGAAGACGTCTCGTTCAGTCAGTCGATGGAAACGATGGCCGTCGCCAGCGTCCAGGGTGTCTCGGTGTCACGGACAGCCACTCGCACGCGATGACTTCGTTGGAATCGATCGTGTTGCCCACTCGGGTGTGACGTCCACGTCCAAAGCGCCCAACAGGGAGGTGGGACTGCCGAATCGCTCAGCGGGAGCTAAAAGCGAGAGCGAGGGGCGTCCCGTTGGTGAGGTTGTCGCTAACCGGGCATCGTTCTTCGACCATCGAGAGCCACGTCTGGATGGTCTCGTCTGTCGCGTCCACATCGGCCGCGATATCGACGCGAATCTCTTCGTATCCGGCGCGCGATTCGTCGCTCTTGCCCATGAACTTCGCGGGGTTGAGGTCACCGTCGATGGTGATCTCGAGATCGCGGACGTCAAGGTTCATCTCGCGGGCGACCTGGTGGGCTGTGACGTTCATGCACCCGGCGAGTGCGCCGAGGAGGAACTCGACGGGGTTCGGTCCCTCGTCGCTCCCGCCGAGGGTCGGCGGTTCGTCGACGATGAATTCGAACCCACGGGTCGATACACGGGTCTTTGTCGGTGATTCTGCCGATGCGGAGATGTCAAAGGTGAGGTATTGTGGAGTTTCTGTGCTCATAGATACTCCCACGATTGGCAATGAGATAACCCCAAATGACAGTTCTCGGACGTTGAGAAAAATGCGTGATACTCTCTGGCTCGAATCTCTCCACAGAAGGAGACCGGCTTCGTCCAAGAGAAACAGCAGTTTGACAACGACAGCTTCGACAAGCGGAAGTTACTTGCTCACCGTCAGAAATCGTTGGACGATTCCGTAGCGGAAGTGTTTCTAAGTGTATGTGCGGGGGCTGAGTTGCTGATCAACGAGGTTCATCAGTAGGGGGCTACCTGGACGCCTGTTCAGTCTCGGCACTGGCACGTTCGTAGCGCGCGCTCTGCAGTGCTCACACGAGCAGCGTCTCAAGCTCGTCGAGGTCAGCCGCGTCGTATGCACGAATGTCGTAGCGATTGGCGCTGGAGCGCTCGGCGTAGATGTCGATGATTTCGAGATCGACCAGCAAGGCGAGCAGGCGGCCGAAGGTCCGTGTCGGAATGGGCGGATCCTCGAGGTGGGCATACAGTTGGCGGCCCGTTGGGTAGGGGCGTGTGGCGTCGGCGAGCGCTGTCTGGAGGAGTGGGAGGTGCCGTCGGAGGGTGCTGTAGTGCTGTGGCGAGCGGGCTTCAAGCGCCTCGAGCCGAATAGTGAGCGACGACGCCATCAGTGGGTTGCTGGTGAGTCGTGCGTTGGGGGTGATACATGTTGTGATGCACACTGGGTGCTGGGCGTGCGTCGGCGTCGGCGAGTGACGGTACGAGCCGCTAGGAGTTTCTCACCCGTTGGCCCTCCTCTTCGACCTTCGGGTGCACTCGGTGTCACGAACCGCCACACCCATAGCAGTTAACGATTTTACATCACATACCCAATGAGTCTCCTGCTCGATCTCTTGAAGAGCGTCTTTCTCGGGGCCATCGATATGATCATCATCGATGCAGGCGGGGACCGCGAGTCGGTGACACGTCGACTACGGGTTGCTCGACTCGTCGTCGGTTCGCGTGCGTGCTGTACAACTTCTGGCGGCTCGTGGACTTGCTGGTGAAACTCGCTATCGAGGGTGAGAACGCGACGTACGCACCGCGTGTGGACGCCAATCAGTTCCTGACGGTGGCGAAGAAATACTACAGCCTCGACCCGCCGGACTAACGCTGAACCGTTCTGTGTCCGCTGACTCCTGAGCGGCGGCACTGTTCTGCACTCCTTATTTTCGGGTGGTGGTTGACTGTTTCTGAATCGGCATCCCCATCATTCTCTGACGACGTTCGCGCGTGTGTGCCATCCCTCACTGGTAAACCGTCCAGTCACAAGTCCTCCCATCAGCCCAATCAAAAGGGATAGAACGAGCCCCACCCACATGAGCGCCCCTGGGAGTGACACGAAGTTGGCCATGAGGATTGCCAGCATCTCAACCAGAACACCGAGAGCAATAGCGGCACTACGTCTTATTGTCGACTCGTATTCCCCCCGAGATGAATACCACCCACGGAATTATCAACGTGGGTCAGCATCACGTCGGTAATGAGGTGACGATGCTTCATAACAGGATTCGTAATATATGTTATGAATAGTATTAATGAAATGCAAAATTCAGTAGACGCAATAGCCGGACGAAATCTACCGTCGGAAACGGCGATGCTTGTCAAACGAGAACTTGAGGAGACGAATCAGATCCTCAGACGTGCGCGAGACGCGGATGTCTGACGAACAGGTGCTGGCGTTTTTGACGCCGTTCACTTCGCAGTCTCCGATTACCCACTTCGTGGCCGTCCTGCTGGGCGGTGTCGTGTTTACAAGCATGTATCTCTTCACATTGGGCGACGCAGCGTTGGCAGCAGCCACCGGTTCAACGGCTATCGCGGTGCGTCAGACAGCAACGCTCGTCGCAGGAGTCGCGACGGGTGTGTACTTTGCACTCACGTACACGCGTGCAATTGGAGGCCCTGGACTCAATATCCTGTATCCGATTCTGACCATCGTCACCCTCCCCTATGCAATTGCAATGTCGCAAGGAGGGGTACCGGCGCAACTGTGGACAGAGGCCGAGTTTATCTTCTCTGTACAGTTCATCATTGACGGCTTGAAAGTCGGGCTCCCAGGTGTGGTTGCCTTCATCGCTGTCATGCTTGGTTGGTTCTTCATCGGGCTTGGTTCCGAGGATGCTGTGGAGGAGTGGCTCACGACCCACACCTCAACAACCTATCAACAGCAGGTACTCAACCGGAAGTAGCTCGGTCTCCCTCATCTGTGTGGTCTAATCCAACCGTGATTGGATTCGTCGCAGTTATCAATCGAGAGTATCAGACCGGCAACGCACCTCTGGTTTGGCACCGTAATGAGTGCAGGAGGTGAAACCTCCCTTACCTGCGGATAAGACACAGAGCGCCTCACCAACACCTAAATAGACTGTAATCCTTCTGTCCAGCCAGATAGACTACATTCAGCACGCGACTTCTGACAACGATTGAAGAGGCCGGGAAGGATCACACGGTCATGCAAGACAAGGGTTTGAGATACACCCACGATGTGCGCGTTCGTGTAATGAATCTCGACAAGAAGGACAGTGTCGCGTACGTCTATGTCGTCCCACGTGACGAGGACGCAGCTGAACCCGCAGCCCACGCCGACAAGGACACGGCCGTCGAAGCCGAGTAAGCGAACAGGCGCGGATTTTTTGTAGTAGTCAGGCAGTTCCCTAGCCATGGCTATGGGGCGCTCTCCCACTGCAGGTGGCTGTTGGACCTGCTATGCGGGAAACGGCCACGAGGGCGACACCATGTCGTTCGACATCGAATTCGATACTTTTTATCGCGAAAAATTGCCTTGACACAGCAGAATACGACTCAATCCTTGCGTACCAGACCCGTGAAGAGTTCTAATTCATCCTCCACTCACAACACTACACCATGGTCAACATCATCTACATTACCGCACCGCTCGCGCTTGTCCTGTTGTATGGACTGTCTACATTCACCGCCTTCCCCTTCTGGGCGATAATGGCCGCAGTCATCGTCGTCGGTCTCGTCATCCCGATTGCAGTCAACGAGATGGGGTCTGCGAACGAAACCTAGACACAGTCTTGTTTCCCTTGGAACCGTGTCCGCTGACAAGCCCCGAATTCACTCAAATGTAAACGTCCGGTAGGGAAAGCATCCAGACAATGGTGACTACATCCACGTCCCGGGACTCAAGCATTATCACTCGCCGCCTGTCGGCACCGCACGAAATTGACGTCGACCCCCAACAATCACGTGAGCCGAGATCCGACCTACACCTGATGCGGAACTCCTCAACCCGGCTGACCCCATCGCAACAAACAGCGTTCGAGCAGATCGAGCAGACGGTTGAGGCAGACAAGCCATTCACACACGACACAGCAATCGACTGCATCAGTGCCGGCGACGTCGAACACCCGGAGGCGGAGGCCTTCCTCAAACAGTTGCTGTTGAAAAGCTATCTCTACTAGACCGGCACAGGCCTCCGGATTACGAAGTGACGGCCGCGAGGTAGTCTACACTGTGTGTGTGTCACGGCACTCCTGACAGCGTTCGGTGAGGTCTCTGTGGCCGTGCTGAACTCAGCGCGCAAGTCGGTCAAGAACTAAATACTAATGACAACTAATTTACCATCTAATGAGGGGTAACAAGTGGATCTTGTTCGGGGTCCTGCTGATCGGTGTGGTTTTTCTTCTAATACCGCCGGTGAGGTACGCGGCTGTTCAGCCAATTGTGTTTATTTTGAAGCCCCTTCGTTTCTCTATTGGGCTACTCCCGACAGCGCTCATCGCTGCAACCACAGTCGGTCTACTTGTAGAATACATACTTGTCAGCCGTTCTGATCTTGGAGAAGCAGAGCAGTACCTTGTCGCTGCTATCCTTGGAATGGTGAGCATCGGATCGTGGGTGGTTTGGAACACAGGAACGTCAATAGTGTTCAATGAGGCCCAACCAGACCTTGTGATTCCGTTCTTGCTACGAATCCCTTTCAGTAGTACGAACCTCTACTTTCGCTAGTTGTCCACTCTCTTGATGGCGGTGGCAGCAAGAGCCGGTCTGACACGGTGAGGACGCCGATACGAGACGAAGTACACTTCTGACGCCACGGAGAGTCGAGAAAGAGTCACATATCTGGTTGGTTTCCGCTGTGGACGTCGCTCAGACCGGTCTCCGAAGACAGCTGTCGCTGTTCGCCAGCCTCGCTTCAGGCGAAGCGAGGCGGCTTAGCCGAGTCTGTGCTCGTATCCTGGTGGCAGTCCTTCACCGTTCGTCCGATGCTTTTCCTTCCAGCCGAGTTCCTCGTCTAACACCT
>NZ_FODV01000051.1 GCF_900110465.1 Halogranum amylolyticum | reverse complement strand
TCACCGTCTTCCGGTTCGGTGTGTCACTCGTATTCGTCGTGACCCCGTTGACCGATGTTGTTCCAACAGCTGCCCGAAGCACGACTTCCATGATCTCCTCGGGATCGAGGCCGGAGCCCTCGATCCCTCCCATCGGAATCAACTCCAGTACCTCCAGGGCAAGAGACTTCAACTGGGCGTTCGAAAGGAATTCGTCCGGATCTGTGAGAACTTCCTTGAGCAAGGGGACGTTCATCACGAGTATATCCGGACAGCGGGTGAATCAGTGACCTGATTCATCCGCTTCATTCCTACACCGTGTCAGCTACTGGGCTGTTGAGCCAGAGCGGACAACTAGCGACTTTGGAGTCTATCTATTCCTCATCGCAGGAAGTAGCCTCATTGGTGCAATCTTACTCCGAAGTGTGGTGTTGTCCGGTGATGAATAGAACCTCTAAGTCTTGCACGTCTTTTCTGACAATGTCCAGTTAGGTTTCTGTGGCCATGCTAAACCCAGCGCGCAAGTCGGCCAGAGATTTCGTGCAGCAAAGAGCCTCAATCGTCGTCAGCAGTGTACGCTCCACCACGACGCTTGATTCGAGCGACGACCATCCGCTGTTCGGATTGACGGAAGGTCACGGCTAAACGGAACTCACCGATGCGTACCTTCTTGTGCGGACTATTCTGAAGTGGTTCGCCATAGTCCGGTGGATCTCGCCACGGCGAGTCGACGATCTCGCCGAGCTTGTTCAGTATCCGTTCTTGCTCAGGTGGAGAAAGAGCTGAAAGGTCGTCCTGTGCTGTTGATGTGAGTTCCCACGTCCAGTCCCCCTCACTCATCGCTGTCCGTTCCGAACTGCTCGCGGGCATCATCGGCACTCATCGTCCGTCCCTCGCGGATGTCCTCCTCTGCTTGGAGGAGAGCGATGAGTTCATCGCGGTCGAACGTCGGAAATTCGGTCGCGTCTCGTAGGGTGTAGCGGATGAATTCGCTTCGGCTGTTGAACCCACGCCCCTGCCACGTGCTGTCTATTTCGTCGAGAAACGACTGTGTGACTTTGAAATTTACCGTGACGATCTCGTCATCACCGTTTGACTCCGTAGTTGCTTCAGACATACGCTAGTATTACGTTCGTCTTACTAAATCAATTTCGGCGGGTTGCCATCTGCTGCATACACCCTCTGAGTGTTGCACGTCGCTACTGACAGCAACTGGTGAGGTTTCTGTGGTCGTGCTGAACTCAGGGCGCAAGTCGGTCGATGGTTACCGCAGTCACCAGAAGGGCTTTGTTGTCATCTATCCAGTGAAAATTGTGCTAACTCAACTTTCACGTGATTCTATCCTAACTGTTGGAGGAGCGAGTGCTCTTATTGTTGGTGCTTATTTGCCGTGGTTAAATATTAATCTAAATTTGCCACCAGATGCGAAGATTCCAACTGGATATTACATTGGGATGGACTCTGGTATCGAAGCCTTTGACTTCGCACTCCTCGGGTCTGCGGTGATTCTCTTTCTATTATTCAGACTCCGCTCAGAGAGACGACTGAGGTCAGTACTCTCGTTTGGCTCTGTTGAAATCCTCAGAGGATTACAGGATCAAGCAGTAGTTTGACCGAATGCAGGCTCTCCCGAAGTCGCGGTTGCTCCGGTTCGTTGAGCAAGCGTGTCACTTGGCTCGTCGAGCTGTCGCTCGCTACTCGTCGAAGTTCTCGAAACGCCGGTACACACTTCACCAACACATCGTCTTGCTTTGTCTCAAGGTGCGGAAGAATACGACGTACCGAACCCTGCTTGACGAACTCATCGAGATGCCTCGGATTCGGAGCGCCCTCGATCTTGAGGAACTCCCATCGCCATCAACGCTATGTAAAGCGTTCAACCGGCTTGATATGGCGGTTTGGCGTGTTCTGCTCAACCTCTCGGTCACACTCCTCCCGACCAACGGTGTCGTCGGAATCGACGCCTCCGGCTTTGACCGGAATCACGCCTCGAAACACTACACGAAGCGAACGAAGTTGACGATTCAGCAGTTGAAAGCCACGCTCCTCGTAGACACGAGGTCGAACGCGATTATCGACGTACACGTAACGACGACCAGAAAACACGACTCACAGATCGCGCCGTCGCTCATCAAGCGGAATGTCGGTGACGTAGAGATTCTCCTCGGCGACAAGGGATACGACGACCAGAAGGTTCGCGCGGTAGCCCGTGGGACTGGTGTTCGACCGCTCATCAAGCACCGCGAGTTTTCGTCACTTCACAAGGCGTGGAACGCCCGATTGGACACCGATCTCTACGGTCAACGTAGTCAGAATGAGACGGTAAATTCTCGTCTCAAATGGAAATATGGCGCATTCGTCCGCTCACGCCACTGGTGGAAGCAGTTCCGTGAACTCGTTGTCGGCTGTCTCACTCATAACCTCGACAAGGCACTCTAACCGTTAGATGTAGAGGCTGTAGTCATCACCCTGTTCGTGCAGCCTGGCCCGGAAGCCGTTGCCTGGCTACTGCACCAGGTTCGTCATTGGGAGCAGCCCCGAGGAGATTATCCGGCGAAGGAGGACGACGACACCGTTATCCAGGCCGTTGGCGAAGACTGCCTGCTCGTGTGAGTCGTCGTGGTCGGCGTCCGGGTAGAAGGAACTGACCAGCAACGTCGTGCGGTCAACCAGCAGTAGACGGCTGATGGCAACCTCGTCGTCGCTTGCCGGCCCGAGGAGCCAGTTCAGTTCGGTTTCGAACACCTTCACAGATGGCAGCTCAGTACCGAGCTTAGCGATGATCGCGTCCGTCTTGCCACCGATGATCACGTCGACGCCGCGGTCAACCGCGTCGTGGAGCCGGTCGTACAACGCCTCCGTCAGGAGGTCCTCCTCGACGACCAGCAGGACGATCTCCGATTCGGCGTCCTCCAGCAGCGTGTGTGTCCGGGACTCGATGCCGTCATGGCCGGACAGCGTCCAGACCTCCTGCATTCGATCGCTGTCGTCGTCCTCCGGCTGGAGATCGAGCGCTTCGAGGTGTGACTCTAGGGTGTCGATCCGTGTGTCGAACTGCTGATGCAAGGTCGCTGTTGCCTCCTCGATGCTGACCGCGCGAAACTGCTTGGGAGTCCCATGTTGCACTTCGACCAGCCCTCTCGACTCCAGCACTCGGACGGCATCGTACACACGGGTTCGCGGAACCTCCGAGATCTCGCTGATTTCCTTGGCGGTCCCCGCCGAGAGTTGGGTCAATGCCAGGAAACTCCGCGCCTCGTACTCCTTCAGCCCGAGGTCCTGCAACAGACTCACCGTCTCGGCTTTACGTTGCTCAGCTGCCATTAGGTGGTCCTATCATGCCCGACTGATTCAGAGGGGGGAACCGATGAACGGGAATAGACAACATATTGAAATTATTGGTCACCACCTCGATTGATTCGACCATACTGTGGCAAGGATTCCTAAACGAATAAGTTCTTTTAATCAGATGGTTGTTATATTTGAAAAATTCAACTGAGGCCGGTGATCTATGGAAATATTGAACTCTGAGTGTGGTGAGGGGGGGGGCTATAGATGCGGTGGATTTGAAAATTCCAATCTGTTCCCCGGCTATCCTTGATCGGTGACCGACGCGTCGTCGGTGTCGTCGTCCTGGTCCGCGTCGGGGTCCGGCCGTGGATAGAAGTGGTCCCATGACTGGACTCGCGTCTCGGAGATGATCTCGGAGCTGTTGATCGTCATGCCCAAGCCCGACAGTTCGTTGCGGATCTCTTCGATCTCTCTGACCGAACCGGCGACGATCTCGACGTGGACATTCCGTTCGCCCCCAAGCAAATCGCGGGTGGTCACCACACCACGAACGCTGAGGATCTGTTCGGCCAGCGAGTCCAACTCATTCGGATTGACCGTGCAGACGAACATGACGTGGAGGGGGTAGCCCGCTTGCTCGTAGTTGATCTCGGGGTGGTAGCCCCGGATCACGCCCCCATCTTCGAGTTTGTCAAGGCGATTCCGGACCGTCGTGGAGGTCACATCCACCTTCTTGGCGATCTCCGTATCGGTCTGACGGGCGTTGAGCTGGAGTTGGTGCAAGATTCTCCGGTCCACGTCGTCAAGTGGGGTGTCGTCCATACGGTGTCCTTGGACGGGGCGACTGAAAAGTCCGCATGAGCCATTCACGAGCAGAGATTGAAGCAGTCCGTCAGTTAACTCCGCACAACTACCTAACGGCTGTTTCAGCGAGAAAGTTGTCGGGGCAATAGGATTTCAACAGAGCCGTTCACTCTTATTTATTTCGCCGTCCGGTCATCAGCGGTGCCTATAGTCTCGTCATCGCGAGCTGACGCATGAGTTGTGTCGGCGAACTCTTCTGTGGCACGTGCTTGGGCCCGCGATTCGGCGTATATCGCACCAATGTACCCGCCGATTGCACTGAGGCCAAGAATATACACTGCGGCGACCAGGAGGATGACCCCGATCATGATGACGACGAACATCGGCCCGGCGAACTCACCGGTGGTGAGAGAACCGAAGGACATGATGGTGAACATCAAGAAGAACACCGCAGCCAACGGAAGCGACGCAATGATTCCCGAGACGAGACCAACTTGTATGCCACGGTCGGTTCCCTCGTTGTGCAGATAGCCTGCAACGGCCCCGCCGAGGAGCGGTGAGAACGGAATGACAGACGTGGCGACGGACACCACGGCGCCCAACAGTGCGTGGAGGTAGAAGTTTTCTCCACGGGAAGCGACATCTCTGGAGGTTGCTGTTTCCATACTACTGTATTGGCCTGTGTGCGTAAATAACGGCTCATGAGTCTCATCTGGTGAGAACACACCACCTGGGCCGCGGCTGGAGAGGTGCCACCAGAGGCTGGACAGGGTGAAGACGTTTTGCAGCGCCATCGTTATGCCGAGCCACGACAGCAGCCACGTAAGCAAACAGCACTCCTGAAGCACACTGTGCTGCTCACCCACACCTCCAAATGGGTGTCAGGCCGGAAGCTCTCGCGATTGCATCCACTCTAGTTGTGCCGATTGTGCGCCTGCGAATTGCGTATTCGACCCGCTAACTAGCTGAGAGACGAGTGAACCCCTCGTCGATGCTCGATGCGTTTCAGGGGTAGAAGTCACCGCCGTCGTGCGGTGAACGATTGGAAGCATCTGAAACAGAGTGAAATCATTCGAGACGGAGCTCTCTCTTTATTCGGTCTCCACGAGTCCAACAGAATGCTATGGCAACCAAACCATCCGCCCTTGACGGAGTTACAGAAGCATGCTCGGAATGCGCACGCGAGACGCTCCACAAGGTCCGGGTGGAGCTCCGAACAGAGAGCTCAAAACCGAAGAATGCGGAATTCTCTCGCGAGCCGTACCGCGTGGCGACCTGCATGGAATGTCAAAGCGAGACGACGCTACGGATGAACAACGCCTAAGACCGACACCGCTGCACAGCATACTCTTTTCGCGACGGCTGCGAAGTCATGCTCTGACTAGCGTCGGGATTACACCAGCCCATAGTGTCGGCCGGAGGACATCAACAACGCCACGATCCCCCCACATAAGCACGTTCTCTTTTTGAATCACCGGAAGTGACACGCTGTACAGAACTCATCCCAGCTGTATACGACAACGTTCGCGATGCTACCAATACTCAAAGTACCCTATACAACCGTCGTGAGAGCGTGAACTCTCCGTGGAATTCACCGTCGTGTACTAAAGCTACAGAGGCGATGTTAGAACAAGTTTCAGAAGGAGCAGTCGACACGTCTTTTTACTGCGGTGGGCCAAGAGGTGGTTCTGAAGCGCGTATGTGTTTAGCCCCGGATCGATTTCGTTAGTCTCTCGGAGAGGCCACCCAACTGGTGTAGTAGATCAATGCAGCAGGCAAATGAGTCCACT
>NZ_FODV01000041.1 GCF_900110465.1 Halogranum amylolyticum | reverse complement strand
GACGTGACTTGCAGACACGCGCTGGAAATCAGCGGCGTCCGTAGCGTTGACGAGAGCGAAGCTCTCGTTCGCACGCCAGAAACGCGATGCGTTTCTGGGGACGGTCACACTCTCCACAGGCGTATCTTCGGGCCATCCCAGCCCTAATTCAGAACAGCCGCGTTGCAGAACATTCATCGCCGCGTTCGCGTCTCGATCCGTCTTAAACCCACACGCAGGGCACGAATGCTCACGAACCCAGATGGGCTTTGCCGTCTCCACACCACATGATGCACACTCTTTGGTCGTTCCTCGCGCTTCAACCTGCAGGACGTGCGTCCCGTACAAGTCGCCCTTATATTCAAGCAAGGTGATGAACTGTCGCCACGCGGCGTCCTGCTTGTTCTGAGCATTTCCATCGCCCTGAAGCATACTCTGAACGTTCAGATCTTCCACGAACACAGCATCGTACTCTTTGACGAGCCATGTCGTGAGTTTATGCTGGTAGTCCAGCACCTTGCGACGAATCCGGCGCTTGACTTTGGCTACTTTTCGACGTTGTTTCTCGTAGTTGTTCGACCCGTTTTCTTTCCGTGAAAGGTGCCGTTGCTCACGGCGCAGACGCTCGTAGTCATCTTCGAGGTTGAGCCAATCAACGGTCTTGCCGTCCGAGGTGTGAATGTAGTTACGGATGCCAAGGTCGATCCCAACACTGTTGCTCGCGTTGAGCGTGTTCACGTGGGGCTTCTCGGGAATGCGTTCGTCGTCGGTTTCGAGGCTGAACGAGACATACCACTCGCCAGTTCGTTCTTTCTTGAACGTGGCTTCTTTGATAGTGGCGTAGTCGGGAACTGGTCGAGAGTAACGGATTTTCATCCAGCCGACCTTGCTGAAGCGGACGTACGCGAACCCACTGCGGCCCCTCTTTTCATTGAGGTTGAAGCCAGACTGGTTGTACGTCACGCTTCGATAGTCGTTGGGTGCTTGCCGTTTGATTTGACCGACTTTGTGCCCTTTCTCTTTCTTTTTGCGGAGATTCGAGAGGTTGCGGTGGAAGCGAGCGACTGTGGCTTGTGCGGCTTTCGAGTATGTCTCCGCGAACAACGGCCACTTTCGTTTCCACTCGGGGAGTTTGTTGTTCTGGGCGTACTCGCTGGGTTTGTCGTCTTCTGGGCTGTTCGTGTAGTCCCAGCGGACGTGGTTGTAGAGTTGGCGATGAACGTTGAGTTGATGTTCGCCAGCCACTACTACCTCGCTGTTTGGGTAAGCGCGGTAGCGGTGACTGTATTCCATCGTTGTCTGTCACTTCGAGATTTTTCAACTTAATCGTTTGTCTCACGCGTTGTCGGCTTCATCCCCGACCACGGTGGGTCGGGGTATTCGCCTCGCAATCCAGTATAAAACTACGCCGTGTGCCCAAAGCAGCTATGTCCAACTACCGGGAACGACAGCGTGTGTTCGACGCCAACCGATACGAGATCCGTCAGAAACTCCGCATCGGCGACAAGTACAACGTGTACGAGGAGGGAACCGACGATCCGATCCTCGAGTCCGCACAGAAGAAGTTCCGGCTGAAGGAGGACTTCCGGTTCGACGACCCCGAGACCGGCGAGGAACGCTTCCGCGTGAAGGCCGACAGCGTCATCGACGTCGCCGCCAGCTACGACATCGTCGACAGCCGGACGGGCGACCGCATCGGGTCGGTCAAACGCAGCGTCAAGTCCTTCTTCAAACACGAGTACGCCCTCGTCGACCCCGACGGGACCGTCGTCGCGACGGTCAAGGAGGACAGCTGGCTCCGGGCAGTGCTCCGCCGGAACGTCACGACGCTCATCCCCTTCTCCTACGACGTCGAGGGGCCGAACGGCGAACGACTCGGGACGATCTCCGAGCAGTTCACGCCCGTCCGCGACCGGTACACGATCGACCTGAGCGGCGACGGTGAGCTGGACCCCCGACTCGCCGTCATCGGTACGGTCGTCATCGACGCCATCGAGGAGAACTGAGAAGCGACAAGAGGGCGCGAGAACGGTCGGAGGTCGTCTACTCCTCGCGGCGCAGCCGTTTCACGACGAACTCGGAGTCGAGTTCGCCGAGGAACGTGCCGAGTCGCGGCCCCTGCGTCGCGTCGAAGAACAGTCGGTAGCCGGCCTGGAAGAAGTCGCCGGTGGCGACGTCGTTCCGCTTCGCCGTCTCGTAGATCTCGCCTTGGATCTCCTCGCCGGAGTGACCCGCGGCGACGAAGTCGGCGAGTTCGTCGAGCGCGGCCGCGACCTCGTCGTCGAAGTCAGTTCGGGGAAGGTCGACCTGCAGGCGGTAGTTGTACTCGTTGTCGAGGCGTTCGGCCCAGTTGCGGGCCTTCTCGACGCGCTTCATCGCCTCCTCGATGGCCCACTCGGGGGTGTCGTCGGTGATGTGCCCCTCGTTGCGCGCCATCTGCTCGCGGAGGTCCTCGTCGTCGGTCATCCCCAGCACGGCCGCGAACGTGTAGGGGAGTCGGACGCGATCCTCGCGAACGTCGTCGACGGTGAAGGGGTACGCGCGGTCGGCCAGCGGCTTCAGGCTCTCGTCGTCGACCTCGCCGAAGTGGATGGCCTCGAAGCGGTCGAACTCGTCGACCAACTGGTCCAGCCGCGAGATGTCGAAGTCCTTGGCCTTCTTCGGGTTGCGAACGAAGAAGTAGCGCAGCACCTCCGGCTCCAGGAGTTCCAGCACCTCGTGGACGGTGACGACGTTGCCCGACGACGAGGAGAGCGCCTCCCCGTTGAGCGTGAACCACTCGTAGGTCATCGGGACGGGCGCACGGATGTGGAGGAAGTTCTCGGCGATGTCCTTCCCCGAGGGCCACGACCCCTCGGCGTGGTCCTTGCCGAACGGTTCGAAGTCGACGCCGAGCACCTGCCACTGGCCGGGCCACTCGAAGCGCCACGGCAGTTTCCCCTCGCGGAACGTCGCCGTCCCGTCGTGGCCGCAGCCGTCGATCTGCTGACCGCCGGCCTCCAGCCCCTCACAGACGTAGTCGACCGTCTCCGCCTCGAGGTCGACGCCCGTGATGTTCGTCGTCAGGACGCCGCACTCCGAACACTGCGCCTGGAACGGGACGTAGTCCTCGTCGATCTTGTCCTGGTAGTTCGCGAGGATCTCGCGGGCCTCCTCGCGGTGTTCGAGGACGTACCGGACGACCTCGTCGAACGTCCCGTCGGCGTAGAGGGCGGTGTTCGACAGCATCTCGACGGGGACGTCGAGCAGCTCCGCGCTCTGGTGCAGCAGGTCGGCGAAGTGGTCGCCGTAGGAGTCGTGGTCGCCGAAGGGGTCCGGGATGTCGGTGTAGGGTTTCCCGAGGTTCCGCCCGAGCGCACCGGCGTCGACGTCGCCGAGTCCGACGATGTTCCAGTCAGCGTCGGCGAGCTGTCGCGGCACCTTTCGGAGCGCGTCCTTGTCGTCGCTCGTGAACACCTGTCGAACCTCGTAGCCGCGGTCGCGCAGCACCTCCGCGACGAAGAAGCCGCGGAGGATCTCGTTGAAGTGGCCGAGATGCGGGATGCCGGAGGGAGAGACGCCGCCCTTGACGACGACCGGTTCCTCGGGGTCGCGCGCCTCGATCCGGTCGGCCATCTCGTCAGCCCAGAAGACGCGGTGGTCGTCGCCGCCCTCGCTGGGGTCGGTCGTGTCGGCACCGGTCGTCTGCGCACGGTTCGTGTCTCTGGGCTGAGGCGTGTCGTCCGCGCTCATCGCTGGGCCCAGTAGCTCGGTTCGGCACCGCTCCCCTCGGGGATGACGTCGGTGCCGCCGTGGTCACCGCGGAGCACCGCGGCCTCGACGCGACTCGGGTCGTTGCCGTCGAGGACGATAGTCCGCATCCCCGCGCGTTCGATGAGCTTCGTCGCCAGCAGGTCGACCGGCGCCGACGACCCCGCGTCGCGGCTCATCGGCACCACGATGTCGACCAGTTCGGTCGGCGTCATCTCGTCGAACTTCACGGCCTCGGGGTTGGTGTTCGGGTCGGCGTCGTAGACGCCGTTGGCCCCCGTCGCGTAGACGAGCAGATCGGCGTTGACGTACTCGGCGAGCGCGGCGGCGACCGCGTCGGTCGTCTGCCCGGGCATCACGCCGCCCATCACGCTGACGTCGCCGCGACGGATGGCGTCACCTGCGGCCTCGTAGTTCTCTGCGACCTTCGGGTCGACGCCCGAGCCGAGGGCGGCGATGAGTAACCGCGCGTTGATGCGTGTGACGTCGATGCCGATCTGGTCGAGTTGGACCTCGTTGGCACCGAGTTCGCGGGCGGCCCCGATGTACTCGCGGGCGACTCCGCCGCCGCCGACGACGACGCCGAGTTCACAGCCTTCGCGAGCGAGCGACTCGACGACGGCCGCGTGGCCCTCGACGCGGCCGGGATCGAGCTCCGGCGCGAGCACACTGCCACCGATAGAAATCACGACTCTCATTGCACCGGAGTTGCCGGGATTCGGGCTTAAGAGTTATCAAGTCGAGGAAGTCGTATGGTTGGCTGACAGGCTGACCGACTCGAGGCGAGGCAACACTAAAGCCCCTCCGTCGCCGCCTTCGACACATGCAGACACTCTCCATCGTCGGGCCGGCGGCCGACCGCCTCGCGGAGCGCCTGGCCCCGCGACTCGACGGACGTGTGGCGACGGTCGAACGCCTCCCCGAGCGGACCGACGGGACGGACGCCGACGGCGTCGACGGCTCGTTCGGACTCGGCGACGACGGCGCGTGGGTCGGTGCGGGCGAGCACCGCTCGCTGGGCGACCTGCTGGACGCACTCGCAGTCGAGTACGACTACGCGCTCCTCTCGGGGGTCCCCGAGGCGCGCGCGCCGACCGTCGTCGTCGGCGACGAAGGGATCGAGGTTCGCGGCGACGTCGTCGACACAGTCGATGCCGTCGACGACGCCGACCTCGACGCGCTGGCCCGCCACGCCGACGACGGTGAACCGTACATCACCCTCGAGACGCTCGTCGAGCAGGTGAAACAGTCGCCGCGCGCGGAACGCGCCGGTGCCATCGCGACGTTCACCGGGCGGGTACGCGCGAAAGACGGTGGCGACGACTCCCGGACGACGCATCTCGCCTTCGAGAAGTACGAGGGCGTCGCCGAAGACCGCATGACGACCATCTCCGAGGAGCTGACCGCCCGCGACGGCGTCGAGGAGGTAGCCATGCACCACCGGACCGGCGTCATCGAGGACGGCGAGGACATCGTCTTCGTCGTCGTGCTCGCGGGTCACCGGACCGAGTCGTTCCGCGCGGTCGAGGACGGCATCAACCGACTGAAAGACGAAGTCCCCATCTTCAAGAAGGAGACGACGGTCGACGAGGAGTTCTGGGTCCACGACCGCCAGTAGTTGCCGTCGTCACCGTCCGGCCGCAAGACATACGTCAGACGCACTCGACCGAACTGCTGTGCGTGCGGGTCGCCCAACCCGATCGGGCGCTCGCTCTGGCGGTATCATCGCTGATTCTCCGGCCAGACCGGCCGGGAAACCCGTTCTGGATATCAAGATACTCAGTCAGAAAAGAAAGTCAGAGAGCCGTCTGTAAACTTTCTAAGGAGATCTAGAAGCGTTCTGAAAGGTATACTTTCCACATTTTTCGGCTGAAAGAAGGCGAAGTCCCACTAACGTTCCTCCGTTTATATAGTGTCAACTGTGCTTACGTCGAATCGAGGAAACACGCAATGAGCGCAACTGTACACCCCTCCACCGAAGCCCCGTCCAAGGAAGAGCGTCTGAAGCAGTTCCTCCTGCAGAAGGCTCAGAACGGAGAGCTCTACTTCAAGAGCAAGTTCATCGCCGAGGAGGTCGGTCTGTCTCCGAAGGAGATCGGCGCGCTGATGGTCAAGCTCCGCGACTCCGCGACCGAGCTGTCCGTCGAGAAGTGGTCGTACACGAGCGCGACCACGTGGCGCATCGAGGCGGCCGACGTCGCGTAAGACCACACATTTCCCCACACGCTGCACGCGACTTCCCCCGACGCGCGGTCCCCGGACGGTCCCCGTCCTCGACCACGTATCCTCCGCGATCACGTCGCCGCGGCGGTCACGCGGCCGCCGAGGCGAGCTCCCCCTTCGTTCTGCTGACGACGAGCGACCGCGGTCGTAGCCGTTCCGTCGTCACGGCCTTTATACAGCCGCGACACGTACCGCTCGAACAATGGAATCGGTCGACCCGTCGGATACCGCTCCACCGACGGACGCGCTGTCCGCCGTGTTTCACCTCTACGAGGTTCGCCGCGACGGCGACCGGCTGCTCTACTACGGCGACGCACTCGTCCCCGAACGGATGCTCCTCCGGGAGGTCTGGCCCGCCTTCCGCGAGGAAGGCTACGAGGTACAGATCGCCCGGACGAACGGCCCACAGGACGTACTCGTCGCCCGGCCTCTGGACAACAGCGTCGACGGCGTTCCGTGGAAGAACCTGATCTTGCTCCTCCTGACCGTCTGTTCGACGCTGTTCGTGGGTGCGAACGCCTGGTACTACGTCCCCGTCTCGGAGATCACCGCGAACCCGCTCGCGGTGTTGCAGGCGTGGCCCTTTACGGCCGCCGTGCTCGGCGTGCTGCTCGTCCACGAACTCGGTCACTACGCGATGGCCCGCTACCACGACGTCGACGTCTCGCTACCCTACGTCATCCCCTTCATCCTCCCGTTCGGGACGATGGGGGCGATCATCCGCATGCGCGGACAGATGCCCGACCGGAAGGCGCTGTTCGACATCGGCGTCGCCGGCCCGCTGGCGGGGCTCGCGGCGACGATCGTCGTCACGGTGATCGGCCTCTCGCTCGATCCGATGCCGATCCCCGACAACGTTCTCGCCGCCGGCGGCGAGGTCATCGTGTTCAACAACCCGCCGTTGCTCGACATCATCGCGACGCTCATCAACCAGCCGGTGGCCTACGGGACGGCCGCCTCGCCGCCCACAGACGTCCCACTGAACCCGCTCGGGTCAGCCATCTTGGACGTCATCGGCGACCCGCCCGTCAGTTCACAGTCCGGCGTCACCGTTCACCCGGTCATCATCGGCGGCTGGGTCGGGATGTTCTTCACCGTGCTCAACCTGCTGCCCGTCGGCCAACTCGACGGCGGCCACATGCTCCGAGC
This sequence comes from Halogranum amylolyticum, assembly GCF_900110465.1. GTDB lineage: Archaea > Halobacteriota > Halobacteria > Halobacteriales > Haloferacaceae > Halogranum > Halogranum amylolyticum. Next base: position 12,511 of record NZ_FODV01000041.1, on the reverse strand, counting down.
GATGATCGGCGAGCGTCAGGAGACGGTCGCGGCGATGGTGCCGCTCGCACTGTTCGGCCTCTCGGCGTACCTCTACTACGGCCGCGGACTCAGCATCAACGAGTCTGTCGGGCTGTGGGCGTTCTGGGGGCTGTTCTCGACGTTCATCGCGTTCAACGGTCCTGCTAACCCCATCGACGAGGAGGGGCTGGACCGCCGCCGCCTCGCAGTCGGCGCGTTCACCTTCTTCCTCGGTCTACTGTGCTTCATGCTCGTGCCGATCCAGCTACTGACCGTCTAAGTCTGAGTCGGCACGGCCGGGGCCGTACGCGTCCCGCATCTCCCCAGCGGACCCGTCGTCGGTAGCCTCGTACGCGAACTCGATCGCGAGCGCCGCGCTGGCGACGCCGACGGCGAGGACGAGAAAGCCGACCGCGAGACGAACGTCGAGCGGAACCGGGAGGCTCTGGCCGGCCAGAATCGACGCGGCGGTAACGAAGCCGACCAGCGCACCGGACCAGACGTTGCCGCTCGCTCCCCAGAGCGTCCACCGTCGCACCATCGACCAGCTGCCGACGCCGACCGCGACGGCGAAGACGACCGCGAAGACGAGACCGGTCGGAAAGCCGACGACGGCGACGGTGCCGGCGACGGACGCGGCGACGACGAAGGCGAGGCGGGGACGACGATCGTTGGCAGGGTCCATAGCTCGAAACGGGTGTGACAGTGCCAAGTAGCTTCGGTGAGCGTCGAAGTGCAGGGAGCGCCGGGTCGGTTCAGGGTTCCGACGCGTCGCTCGCGTGCGTGAACCCGCGGTCCGGCAGCGGGCCGCCGCCGGCGACGACGCCCGAACCGGACTCGGACACCGTTCCGACCCTCGTGACGTCGACGTCGGTTGCCGTACGGACGGTCTCGAGAGCGGTCTCCGGGACGGTGAACACGAGTTCGAAGTCCTCGCCGAAGTGGAGTGCACACTCCCGGCGGTCGGCGTCGTTGCGGGCGACCTCGTCGACGCTGGAGTCGACCGGGACGCGATCGACGTCGAGGTCGAACCCGCAGTCGCTGGCCTCGGCGAGTTGGTGGAGCGACCGGGCGAGGCCGTCGCTGGAGTCCATCATCGCCGTGGCGTGGTCGCGGAGCGTCTCGCCGGTGGCGACGCGCGGTGTGAACCGAAAGAGGTCGTTGCCGCGTTCCGCGTCGCCGTTCTCGAAGAGGCGGATCGCGGCGGCGGTTCGGCCGAGCGTTCCGGTGACGCAGACGGCGTCGCCGGGGGTCGCACCGGACCGGCGGACGGGGGCGTCCGTCTCGCCGACGGCCGTCGTCGCGACCGTGAACTCCTGGTGGCCGTCGAGGTCGCCGCCGACGTACTCGGCGTCGACGGCCGTGCAGACGTCGCAAGCACCGTCGACGAACGACCGGAGTTCGGCCTCGTCGAACGTGGGAGCGGCGTAGACCGCGACCGCCGCCGTCGCCGTCGCCCCCATGGCAGCGACGTCGGAGAGCGACGCGCCGACGGCGCGCCAGCCAGCCGTGTATCGGGTGGTCCCGGCGGGGAAGTCCGTCGCCTCGTGGAGCATGTCGGTCGTGATGACCGTCCCGTCGACGACGGCGGCGTCGTCGCCGGCGCCCGAGAGATCCGCAGCGAGCATTCGTAGCGCCGTACGCTCGTCCATGCACGAGGCAGACTCTCCGGTGTGGTAAACCCACCGAGACGATAACAGACGAGTACCATCAACATTCTATCAGGTAAGCGTTCCGTCACTAGAAGGCGGTTTCGGTGGGTTAAAGCAGTCACTCGCCGACCCTCCGGACATGGCAGGTGAGCGACTGCGGACGACCGTACTGGGGTTCGCAGTGACTGTTCTCGTCTTCGCGGCACTCTTCTACTTCGCCGGAACCGACCGGTTGGTGTCCCAACTGGAGATGGCCGACACCCGTCTCGTCGTCGTCGTCGTCGGCGTGACGCTGCTGTGGCTGATGGCGTGGAGCCTCGCGTTGCGGACCGTCCTCGACGTCCTCGGCGTCGACATCTCGCCGGTGAAGTCGTTTCTCGTCTTCTCGGGGGCGATGTTCTCGAACAACATCACCCCGTTCGGACAGGCCGGCGGCGAACCGGTGACGGCGCTGCTCATCTCGCGGACGGCGGACGCCGAGTACGAGACCGGACTGGCGGCTATCGCCAGCGTCGACACGCTCAACTTCGTCCCGTCGATCACCATCGCGCTGTTCGGGGCGGGCTACTTCGTCACCGAGACGACGCTCGTCCGGAACAACTCGCGCATCGAGATGGCCGTCGTCGCCATCGTGGCACTCGCGGTCGCCGTCCCCGGGGTGTTCTACCTCGGCTGGCAGAAGCGCTACGAACTCGAACATCGGGTGATAAACCGAGTTACCCCGTTCATCCAGTGGCTGACGGGGCTGTTACCCCGACTGTCGGTCCCCACCGCCGAGAGCATCGAGGCGCGCGTGAGTCGGTTCTTCGAGGCCATCGAGCGCGTGGCGACGAACCAGCGGGGGCTCGCGCTGGCGCTCGGGCTCTCAGCACTCGGTTGGTTCTTCCAGATGATCGGTCTCTGGCTGGCGTTCCAGGCCATCGGCGTCCCCGTCAAGCTCTCCCTGGCGATGTTCGTCGTCCCGATCGGCGCCATCGCGGGTGTGACGCCGCTCCCCGGTGGCGCTGGCGGCATCGAGTGGGTGTTGGCGACGCTGTTGGCGGCGGCGACCGGACCGGCCATCGGGTTCGCGACTGCGACGGCGGCGGTCATCATCTATCGCGGGGCAGTCTACTGGGTGCCGACGCTCATCGGCGGGGCCGTGATGGGCGTTCTCAGCGTCCGCGGACGGGCCTAATACGATGGCTTTTTACAGCGATACCATGAAAAGCAGGACATGGTAACCCTCTACGACGTTCCGGCGGACGAGCTCATCGAGGAGCTCGCCGACCGACTCGAGGACCGCATCGAAGCACCGGAGTGGGCGAACTTCACGAAGACGGGCTCCGGCAAGGAGCTGCCACCGCAGGACGACGACTTCTGGTTCGTCCGTGCCGGCAGCCTCCTGCGTAAGGTCGCCACGAAGGGCCCCATCGGGATGGAGAGCCTCGCCGTCGAGTACGGCGGGAAGAAGCGCGGCTCGAACCGCTACCGCGTCGCCAAGGCGAAAACTTCGACGGGGTCGAAGAAGATCAACCGCGTCATCCTCCAGCAGCTCGAAGAGGAGGGGCTCGTCGAGACGGCGCAGGGTGAGGGCCGTCGCATCACCGACGAGGGTCGGAGCTTCCTCGACGACACCGCCAACGACGTGTTCGAACGACTCGATCGTCCCGAGCTCGAACGCTACGCGTAGAGTTTTACGTCCGCAACCGTTTTCTTCGAGCCAGCACCACGAGCCACGCCACCCCCGTCCGTAATCGTTTTCCTGCAGAAGCGGAAACTATCACCTATGAGTGGCAACCCCGACGACGAACGACTCGAAGAGCTCCGACAGAAGAAGATGCAGGAACTGCAGGAGCAGGCCGAACAGCAACAGGGGGGCGGCGAGGCCGAGGAGGCCGCCCGCCAGCAGGCGGAGGCCCAGAAGGACGCGCTGCTCCGGAAGTACCTCACCGACGGCGCACGCCAGCGGCTCAACGCCGTCCAGATGTCCAAACCCGACTTCGCCGAGCAGGTCGAACAGCAGATCGTCGCGCTGGCACAGAGCGGGCGCATCCAGGACCAGATCGACGAAGAGCAGATGAAGAGCCTACTGAAGGAACTCAAGCCCGACTCGAAGAGCTTCGACATCCGTCGCCGGTGATGGAGCTCGCGCTCCTCTACAGCGGAGGGAAAGACTCCTCGCTCGCCGCCCTCCTGCTCGATTCCTTCTACGACGTCAGCCTCGTCACCGCCCACTTCGACGTCACGGAGGACTGGCAGCACGCCGCACGGGCCGCAGAGACGCTCGATTTCCCGTTCGAGACGGTCGAGCTCGACCACGAGGTCGCCGTCTCGGCCGCCGAGACGATGTACGACGACGGCTACCCGCGAAACGGTATCCAGGCCGTCCACGAGCACGCCCTGGAGACCGTCGCCGCGGGGGACGTCGACGCCGTCGCCGACGGCACTCGCCGCGACGACCGTGTCCCGACCATCTCGCGGGCGCAGGCACAGAGCCTCGAAGACCGCCACGGCGTCGACTACCTCGCGCCGCTGTCGGGGTTCGGCCGTCACGCCGTCGACCGCCTGGTCGAGACGGCGTTCGACGTCGAGTCGGGTCTGAGCGAGGAGATCCCCCGAGCGGACTACGAGGGCGAACTCCGGACGCTCGTCGCAGAGCGGTTCGGACGCGACGCCGTCGGCAAGGTGTTCCCCGACCACACACAGACGTACGTCCACGGTCGGCAGTAGAACGCCGACCCCGACCACTGTCCGCGCTCGGCAGTAGAACGCCGACCCCGACCACTGTCCGCGCTCGGCAGGAAACGACGAAGTCGAACTGCTCTTACCCTGGCACAGCAACCGTCGTCTGTGGATCCGGGAATCCTCTACTCGCTCGTCGCCGCACTCCTATGGGGCCTGCAGATCGTCGCGCTGAAGCGGTACTTCGACGGCTACTCGGCGTTCGCGTTGCCGGTTCTGATCAACGCCTTCGCCGCACTCGCCTTCACGCCGTTCGCGGTCGCGACGACGTCGCCCGCGGAACTGCCGTCGCTCGCGACGTTCACGCCGGTCGCACTCGGCGCGATCCTCCTCACGGTGCTCGCGATCGGCGCCGCGTTCATCCTCTTTCTGCAGGCGTTGGAGGCGGGCGAGGTCTCCTACGTCGCTCCGATCAACAAACTCGCACCGGTGTTCGTGTTACCGATCGAGATCGCCTTGCTGGGTGCGCATCTCGGCCCGCTCCAGTTGGCGGGTGTGCTCGCTGCGACGCTCGCAGTCTACGTCGCCAACTACGAACCGGGAGAGCTGATCGAACCGATCAAGCGGGCAGCCTACTCGCGACCCGCCCAGTTAGCGCTCTTGAGCGCCGCGGGCTGGGGGGTCGGCGACGTGGGTAAACGGGTCGCCCTCCAGGAGCTGTCGCTGCCGCCACAGCTCTGGGTGCCGCTGCTCGAGGTCAGCATCGTACTCGTCCTCCTGCCGGTCGCGTTCCGCACGCTCCCCTCCGTCTCCCAACTCCGCGGCGACCTCCCGAAGTTCGTCGGCCTCGGCGTGCTCGTCGCCACCGCCGAGTACGTCACGTCTCTGGCGTTCCAACTCGTCCCGGCCAGCATCGCCTCGCCGGTGATCAACACGCAGGCGGTCGTCGCGGTCGTGCTCGGCGGACTCCTGCTCGGCGAGGAGAACCTTGGTATCCGACTCGTCGCGGCGTTGCTCGCCGTCGCCGGGGTCGGCCTCATCGCGCTATGACATCCTCCCCGGCGTGAACGACAGGACTCTCTGCTTGATTCAGGTAGGCTCACCGTACCGAGCGACGGCGACGCCTCGTCGCGACGAAACGCCGCGTCGTGCCCGACGCCACGAAAGGGCAGGCTTGAAGCGCACAGTCGCCGAAGCCTCGTCCATGTACGACCGACTTAAGGGTTTCCGCGACTTCTACCCCAAGGAGATGGGGTCGCGTCGGCAGATGTTCGACGCGATGGAGGAGACCGCGGCCCGCTACGGCTTCCGCGAGATCGAGACGCCGCGACTGGAGCGCACGCAGATGTACGTCGACAAGTCGGGCGAGGAGATCGTCGACGAGCTGTACGCCTTCACCGATAAGGGCGGCCGCGAAGTGACGCTCACGCCCGAACTGACGCCGACGGTCGCCCGGATGTTCGTCGACCGACAGCAGGCGCTGTCGAAGCCTGTCAAGTGGGTCTCGACTCGACCGTTCTGGCGCTACGAGCAGGTCCAGCAGGGTCGGTTCCGCGAGTTCTACCAGACCAACGTCGACATCTTCGGCTCGAGCGAACCCGAGGCCGACGCGGAGATCCTCGCGTTCGCCGCCGACACGCTGTTCGGACTCGGTCTCACCGCCGACGACTTCGAGTTCCGCGTCAGCCACCGCGACATCCTCTCGGGTCTGCTCTCCGCCTTCGACGCCGACGTCGACACCCGCGACGCCATCCGCGCGGTCGACAAGCGAGCGAAGGTCGAAGAGGTCGAGTACTTCGGGCTGCTCGAAGACGCCGGACTCAGTGCCGCGGAGGCCCAGCAGTTCGACGACCTCATCACGGCGGGCGACCTCGACGCCATCGCCGACTTCGGCGGCGAGGAGCTGGCCGCCGCTGTCGACAACCTTCGGGACGTGCTCGCCGCTGCCGACGACTTCGGCGCGGGCGACGTCTGCACCTTGTCGCTGACGACGGCCCGCGGGCTGGACTACTACACCGGCGTCGTCTTCGAGTGTTTCGACACTACCGGCGAGGTCTCCCGTGCCGTCTTCGGTGGCGGCCGATACGACGACCTCATCGAGGACTTCGGCGGCCAACCGACGCCGGCCGTCGGTGTCGCCCTCGGCGACGCGACGCTCCAGCTCCTGCTCGAACGCGCCGAGGCGTGGCCCGAGGAGTCGCTCACGACCGACTACTACGTCCTGCAGGTCGGCGACACCCGCGGGACCGCCGCCCGGGTCGCCCGCGACCTCCGGGACCGCGGCAACGTCGTCGAGACCGACGTCGCCGGTCGGAGCTTCGGCGCACAGATGGGCTACGCCGACAGCATCAACGCCTCGACGGTCGTCATCGTCGGCGAGCAGGACCTCGCGAACGGCGAGGTGACGGTGAAAGATATGGCGTCCGGCGAGCAGACCACCGCGCCGGTCGACGAGTTCCCCGGCGCACTCGACGCTCCGACCTACGACGACTTCACCGAGTGAGGAGTTTTGGTTCCCGCCCCGTGGGAACCGACACCGACGCTTAACCGCTTGCCGACCGTCTGTTCGGACGAAGTATCATGTACGACAGGATCCTCGTGCCGACAGACGGAAGCGAGACTGCGACGAGAGCGGTCGACCACGCGGTCGACCTCGCCGCCACGTACGGAGCGACGCTCCACGTACTCTCGGTCGTCGACCCGACGCGGTTCAGCACCGTCGACGTCGACCCGAGCAGCGTACTCGAAGCCGTCGAGAAGAGTTCCCGCGACGCGGTCGAGGCGGTCGAAACCACCGCGGCGGACGCCGGTGTCGCGGTCGAGACGACGGTTGTCCGCGGCGCCCCGGCCCGGACGATCACCGAGTACGCGACGGACAACGATATCGACCTCGTCGTGATGGGGACGCACGGTCGAACGGGGCTCGACCGTTACCTGCTGGGGAGCGTAACGGAACGGGTCGTCCGAACCGCTCCCGTCCCCGTCCTCACGGTCCGTCTCGACGAGTGAACGCCGATCGGGTGGACGTTTTATCCTGTTTTCCGACGTAGATACGGTATGGGTACAGAGTACGAGCGGATCTTGATACCGACCGACGGGAGTCCGGAAGCGGAGGCTGCAGTCGCCCACGCGGTCGAACTCGCCGCCCGGTACGACGCGACGCTGCACGCGCTCTCGGTCGCGGACGTGAGTCACTTCCACGGACTCGACGCCGACACCAGCGTCATCGTCGAAGGGTTCGATGAGGAGGCGCGGACGGCGGTCGACCACGTCGCCGACGCCGGAGCGGCGGCGGGGGTGACGGTGGAGACAGCCGTCGAACATGGACCGGCCTCGGAGACGATCCTGACGTTCGTCGACGACCACGACGTCGACCTCGTCGTCGTCGGGACGCGCGGTCGCCACGGACTGGAGCAGTTCCTCCTCGGGAGCGTCGCCGACCGTCTCGTGCGCCGTGCGGCCGTCCCTGTCCTGACGATCCCGTCCGCCGACTGAGCGCGGTCGCCCTCGCTGAGAAACACCGCTGCGCTCGCGACGCCACCCCCGTTCCGTCGCGGTTAAGCCCGACGACGGCTATCCATGACCATGCGCGCCTTTCGCGTCGCCTACGACGGTCGTCCCTTCTACGGGTTTCAGCGTCAGCCCTCGGTTCCGACCGTCGAGGACAGCCTCTTCGACGCGCTCCGTCGCCTCGGTGTCCTCGACGAGACGGCAGACAAACCGACGGGGTACGCCGCGGCCGGCCGGACCGACGCGGGAGTCTCCGCCGTCGCCCAGACGGTCGCCTTCGACCCCCCCGAGTGGTGTACGCCACGTGCCTTGAACAGCGAGCTTCCGAGTCACGTCCGCGCGTGGGCCGCAGCGGACGTCCCCGCCGACTTCCACGCGACCCACCACGCGGTCCGGCGACGGTACAGCTACCACCTCTACGCCCCGACGACGGAGTTCGACTCGCTCGACGGTCGGGACCACGTCGACGACGACCGCGCCCGAACCGCACTCGACGCGCTCTGCGGCGAGCACGACTTCCACAACCTGACGCCCGACGACACGGGAACCGTCCGCGAGTTGACCGGCGATCTGACGCGGGACGGCGAGTTTCTCGTCGTCCGCGTCGAGTCGGGCGGGTTCGCCCGCGAACTCGTCCGGCGGCTCGTCTCGCTCGTGCAGGCCGTCGGGAGCGGGTCCGCACCGATCGAGAAGATCGAACGAGTGCTGGGTTCGGAGCCGATCGACGGGCCCGAAGGCGTCCCACCGGCGCCTCCGACACCGCTCGTGTTGACCGGCGTCGACTATCCCGGCGTCGCGTTCGAGTGCGACGAGACCGCGGTCGCGTCGACGCGAAGCGTGTTCGGCGAGCGCGCCGTCGAGGGTCGCGTCCGTCGTCGCGTCGCCGACACGGTGTTGGCGGCCGTCGGCTCCGAGTAGTCGGTCGCCCGACTCGCGTCGACCGTTCGGCGTTCCAGACAGACGTTCGAAGCGAACGGTAAGTGTAGCTTATCCGCGTTTAATCCCGTCGTGCGCGCCGAATTCGGCGGGTTCGGAGGAGAACAGCCGTCTTGGAGGCAAGGGAAAAGTATGGCCTCCCATGACACGACGGCGGCGACTCGTACGTCGACCGTGCCACGAACGACGAGCGTGACAACTGGCGTCTAACTAACGAGTCGAATCTCGTTACGTCCTCTCGGAAGGAATTATGCGTAAAAACAACGGTGGAAACAGCAGGTCGTCGCTCCGCACGGACGGAGGGACGGAGACGAACGTGTTCGCGCAGAGCCTCGTTCTGCCCTCGATCTTGACCGTCATCGTTCTGGGAGGGTTGGTCGCCGTGCTCCTCGGCGGCGGAGGGATTCTCGGTGCCCCCCAGGATCTCGCGGCCGCGGACTGCATCGGCGGCTGTGGAGCCGACGTCGACCAGAAGCCAGAAGCGAGCGCGCCTGCCGCGCTCTCTGACCCGGTACTCGACGCCGACGACGATGACGACACGGTGACGACAGTCGTCGAAGATTCGAAGTCGACCGAGGACTCGGAGCAGAAGATCGAGAAGTCGAAGAAGGATCGTGACCGCGAGGATAGAGACGCAGACGCCGGACGGGACGACTCCGAAACAGACCGTTCCGACGAGGACGACTCCGAAACAGACCGTTCCGACGAGGACGACTCCGAAACGGACCGTTCCGACGAGGACGACTCTGAAACGGACCGTTCCGACGAGGACGACTCTGAAACGGACCGTTCCGACGAGGACGACTCCGAAACGGACGGAGACGACCGTTCGGCCGCTGGGTCGACACAGGACCAGACACAGGGACAGTCGACTAACCAGTCGCAGGCACAGACTGGCGAGAACAACGACCAAGACCAGGACCAGCAGTTGGACCAGGCGCAGGGACAGGGGCAGTCCGGAGCGGACAACGCCCAGGAACAGCACCAGGACAGCGAGCTGGATCAAGAACAGGCCCAGTCCGGCGAAGACAACGATCAGGAGCAGATCCAAGACAACGACCAGCACCAGACAGAGGGTCAGACCGGCGAAGACAACGAACAGGGCCAGGAGCAGGCGAACGATCAGGAACAGACGCAAGAGCAGTCCGGCGAGGACAACGAACAGGACCAGGAGCAGTTGAGCGATCAGACGCAAGAAGAGCTCCAGAGCGGCGAGGACAACGATCAAGCCCAAGAGCAGGCGAACGATCAGGAGCAGAACCAGGAACAGTCTGGTGAGGACAACGACCAAGACCAAGAGCAGTCTGCAGATCAGACGCAGGGACAGACCCAGGAGGGCGAGCACAACGACCAGGAACAGAACCAGTCGAACGAACAGACGCAGGACCAGAGCCAATCCGGCGAGGGCAACGATCAAGAGCAGAGTCAGGAGACGGACCAGTCGCAGTATCAACACCAGAGCGACGACGGATCTGACCAGACACAGACACAGAGCAGCGACCAGTCGCAGGAACAGACCCAGTCGGGGGAGGACAACAACCAGAGTCAGAGCCAAGAGCAGAGCCAGACGCAGGTACAGATCGGTGGCGAGAACCAGCAGCAGGCGCTCGCCGTACAGCAGGTGCTCGTGCAGTCCGACGGCGACGTGACCGTCGTCCTCCACATCGTCATCAACCAGTACATGGCCGACGGCGTCGACAGCCAAGTGCAGGCACAGGGCGCTCAGCAGGTCGAAGTGCAGAGTAACGGGGACGTCGTCGTCGAAGAGGAGATCGTCATCAACCAGGGCTCCGCCGATGAGTTCCTCGCGTCGTTAGAGGAAGACGCAGAGTCCGAGGAGAGCGACGACAGTACCTCGGACTACGATGGGGACGACCACGAATCCGACGACCACGAATCCGACGACCACGAGTCGGACGATCATGAGTCGGACGACCACGAATCCGACGACCACGAGTCGGACGATCATGAGTCGGACGACCACGAATCCGACGACCACGAATCCGACGACCACGAATCCGACGAGAGCGAGACTGTAGAAGAGACCGACACCGTGGAAGAGACCGAGACGGTCTCGACGGCCGCCGCCGAGGCGACCGCATAGCCGTCTCGTCGAGAGGACGAACTGAGGGTGGGCGAGGGGTCGCCCGCGACCTCGTTTTGACTCGGAGTGTGACACTCCCCGACGGCGAGACGACGGCGTCTACGTCGGGGTGTCGATCCGGCCGTCGACCCAGCCGCTCTCCGCACCGACGGCGACGGGTTTACCTCGGGGCGCACGCGGCCGCCGGGGAGGACGGAGGCTGTCGTCCTCCGCGACCGACACGCGGGAGTCGGTCGTCCCGCGCGAGACCGACCTCGACGACGGCCGGACGCGGATCTCGCCGTCGGGAGGCAGAGTCTCGTCTCCTCGAACGGCGGTTCTCGGAGCGGAACGAGACGGAAACCGGACGCTCCGAGTCGGCGAACTGAGCGACAGGCGGCAAGCGAGACCGGGGATAACGGATCGTTCAACGCCGGTTCGGCGAGCGTACTCCGGAGCCAGAACCGTCCTAACTGGTGTTAATCGTGTTCTAGAAACCCAACAACGGGGTCATACCCAAACCGTCTCTCACGAGATAGGGTGGTGACGTTAAGCGAAAGTCAAACGTCCCCAAACAATGTCAGACAAAAAACAACCACGCGAGACCGGACGCAGCTCCGGAAGCCGACGGATGCGCGTCGTCTCTCGGCTGTTCGTCGTCGCGATCACGATGATCGTCGTCTCCGGAGGCATCGTCGGCGCCGCCGGCGCGACGTCCGTCTCGTTCGACAACTCCCAATCACAAGTCCAAGAGTTCATCCAACATCTCACGGAGAACCAGGACGGGAAGTACAACGACAGAGACACCGACCAACGGCTCGACCAGCGTCAGGGCCAAGGTCAGTTCGAGACCCGCCACAGCAGCCAGGAGCAGACACAGAGCTCCTCGCAGACCGGGAAGGCTGACCAGTACGGCGTGGGCAACTGGCAGGACGTCGCGGAGGACGTCTTCCAGTACGGCATCAACGCCCAGGCGGGCGTCCACAACGCCCAAGAGCAGGTCCAGGACGCGATGCAGGAGCGCCTCGCGGGCCAGGACGGCAAGCGCAACGACCAGTCCTCCGAACAGGACCTCCGGCAGCGCGCTACCTCCCAACAGGACAGCTACAAGAGCGCCCAGGGGCAGTTCCAGAACGTCGAGCAGTTCAGCGAAGGCTACCAGGTCGGCTACAACAACGACCAGACGCAGGACCAGGACGTCCACCAGGAGGCGACCCAGAAGCAGCACTCCAAGCGCAGCCTCCAGAGCCAGGCGCAGGACGCGACCCAACGTCAGTCCGGCGGCCAGCTCTACGCGAAGGACGGTAAGCAGAGCCAGAGCCAGGAGATCGACTCCGAACAGCGACAGTACCAGAAGAGCCACCGCGGCGTCCAGCAGCAGACCGAGGGTTCCGCACAGGAGCAGATCGCCGGTCAGACCGGTGAAGACCACACCCAGCGACAGAAGCAGGCTGCCGACAAGGACCAGACCCAGCGACAGAAGGGTGCCCACGTCGACCAGAGCCAGGAGGCCGACTCCGAACAGGCGCAGTCCGCCTACGTCGAGGGTGAGGACAACGACCAGGTCCAGACCGAGTCCGCTCGCCAAAAGCAGAACCAGAAGCAGGACGCCAAGAAGAGCGACCAGGAGCAGAACGCAGACGCAGACCAGTCGCAGACTCAACAG
>NZ_FODV01000037.1 GCF_900110465.1 Halogranum amylolyticum | reverse complement strand
CATATCGCCAGACGGCGTCCAATTCCCGGTTAATCTGACGGAAGAACGCCGTGAGAGCGTCTGAGACTGACGTCACTCGGCGGCAAAACAAGGCAACTCGTATTCAGAGTGCCAATCCTGGAAGCCGTTATCAGCAGCGACCGTATGCAGGTCGTCCGCGTTCCGGCGGACGACCTGCGGCCCGGATTTCGTATCATGCCGCCACTGCGCATGGCATTGCACGTCAAGAACAGCGAGCGACGCTGTATCGGTCAGTGTCGTCACCTTCAGCGTCTCAACTGCCTGATTCGACCGATCGAGATAATGCGCAGAGGCGTGGCCTCGATCGAAGAACGTGCTGTCGAGAGCGGCGAACCCAGACTGCGGGTGTTGCTGCGCTGAAACGCGCAGCAACGCCCGCCACACCCACATCTTGATCCGGTCGAACGACTTGTTCAGCGTCGTGTAATCTGGGACGTCGCTCCTGTCCAATTCAAGGACGTCCCGTATGTCACCCATGTACTTCAGCCGATTTGCGGTTTCTCGGAAGCTATGGTCCTCTTCGAGCCGAAACCCGTGAATGACGACGTGCTTCCAGCGGGCGAACCCGCCGGTGGCGGGCTCGCCCGCGTGCTTCCCCAAGGCTTGTTTGGCTAGCCGCTTGAACCATTCAACGAAGTCGAGGAGATCGACTTCCACCATAATCGACCTCCTCGGCTTCATCCTTACTGATTTGACGGTCTATCCCGACGCCGTCTGTCTATTCAACGCAGCAGAGGAGCCAACTCGGGTGTTACTTGCACTATGCGTGTGACGGGATTCATTCCTACCCTTAAGCATGATATTCTCTCTCCTCTATAACAACAATTAATTATAAACTTACAATAATAACAATATCGATAATCAGAAAAGAGGACACCTAGTGAATTAGAAACTAAACCTCGCAAATAATCTGCGAACATTTACAAATGTATCCACCAATTGTATGTCTATGCCAAGGACTGCATACTGCCAATTCTGTAAAAAAGAACAGGAGATCGTCAGCACGGTCGCTTGGCAACCCGATTCTTGTGCCACATGCGGAAACGAAGTTGATTCATCGACTTCTTGAAATCCGCATCTTGCTGGTGAACATCGCAAAAGCAATCAACAAGTGACGGAGATTCACACAGTGTCAAGTCGAAGAGGTCGCGTTTGACGACACCGTGCCAGATGCACTGACGTTCACCCACAGATGCGTCTCTCGATACGAGTTGTTGACTGTCGGATTCGCGGGCGGTTGCCCCTTGTACATAAGATACGTCAACCGGAGACGCTCTCCCGTGAGCTGCGGCGTCACATTGTGCTTGCGGTGCCACGTCTCGTTATCCTGCAGTTGTGTCTGGAATCGACGTACCCCTTGGCGCTCTACGACTTGTGTCGAATTGTTTTGGATTTGGACTCGCTGGAGCTCGGTGACAATTGTGTAATTGACAGCTTCGTGTTCGTGATTTCCGATTCCGACATACAGTTGCTTGCTTTCCCCGCGTGTGAACTCGGTTGGATACCCGTCGGCGACAAGATCGCCGTCCTCGGATTCTGTGAGAAGATACAATTCAGAAAACGATTCTCCCTTTTTGGGAACACCCACTGCAAACCCAACACTACCAACTGCTAACAGGAGACTCACGACGAGAATAATATTGAGTGCACCATCAGCACGTGAGTCGGGTTCGAGGAGTTCACGCTTGCTTGCACCAATCCACCTTGTATAGGGCACGTGGAACCGATCCGCTTCTGGGATACGTTGCCGACGCGAGGAGGCGATGATTGCAGCGATGCTGGTAAAGCCGCCCACGGAGAGTACAATTGGAAGCGTCCGGATACCCCATGGTGTAAAGTTGAGAATCAGCCCGATGAGGGGGACAATCGCGATGCTGGTTCCAAATGAGAGCGCAATCCGTTCTAGTGTATCAATTCCTCCGCCAGTGTCACGCTCGATCGTCTCTGCTGTGGCTGTTTGTGTCGCTGCATGCTGTTCGTCCGACGCCTCACCTGACTCCGGAAAGAGCGCAGCAACAAAGGCATAGCCAGGCAAAAAGAGGACGAACGGCAGTCCGATAATCACGCGCAGGATTGACTCATTGACTCCAGGTATAAAGACGGCACCGACAGTCAGCACAACAAACCCAATGACTGCTGCGAGGTCTGCCGGGAGACGGCGGACGACTGGTGGCAATAGTAATCGCCATGTCCTGCGGTCTGTCACAATTATGCAAAGCGAGCCATAGTTGAAAAATTAGTCGATTAGCTCTCTTCGAAATGATAGTCAGTCATCACTATCTGGTGTTTGGTCCTCTGCGTGAACCATCGCTGCGGACAAATCGATCACTGTTGTCGCCTCATCTTCCGAGGGTTTCTCCTTGCCGTAAGCCACCTGTTCGTAGCGTCTGACTAGCTCGTGAAGCGAACTTTCATCACTACCGATCTGTGTCTGATAGGCCTGATAGAGTTCCCAGTGGGTTACTGAAGATCCCAGCCCGAGTATCGCGATGATCTGTTGACGCAGTGCTTCGTAGGCAGCTTCAACGGCGGCTTCTGTTTCACCACGTGCGACTCGACGACGCGCAAGTGCAAGCAATGAGAGATCCGGCTCAGGAGATGACGACGATTCGCCGTCATTCGTTGCAAAGGTGTCTGTCTCAGTGGCCGTCGACGTCGCTGTCGAAGAGCGACGGAGATACAAGAACGCTCCACCTCCAAGGAGTATAATCCCGATGAGCGTCCCGCCGACCCAATAAACCAGCGGTGACTCTGTCTCGAGCGGTGACGATTGGTTCGATCCACCCGCGTGAACTGTCACCATTGTACGCGCGCTCGCACGTTCAAGATTTGTACCGGTTCCCGTATAGACCGTACTCAACTGGAGCGTCGTCGCGCCCCCGTCGAGTAGTGTTTTCGGGATCTGGACCTGTGAGTGATACGTACCATTGGGAGTCGTCGTTGCGGTTCCGACGAGCGTACCGTTAACCCTGAACTCGAGTTCCTGTCCCCCAATCGTGTCACCATCCGTCGTTTGGAACTGCCCTGATACCGGTACTGTCCGACCATGACTTTCGTTTGTCGCAAGTGTGAGTGCTGTCGGTGTTGACTCGACCTGTACCGATTGTCTCACTGGTGCTGCTGTTACTGCTCGCTCTTGGACCCCCACTCGGACTTGGAGATCATGTGTGTCGGCTGTGATACCTGCGGGAAGCCTCGTTTGGAGTTCAAACTCTCCCGTCTCTGTCGTTTGTGCGGTCCCGAGTGGAATTGACCCAAGAGAGACGCTCACTGGCAGTCCAGCGACTGGTGTCGTCTCGACCGTTGTCTCACCGCGAATCGTGATCTCTTCTTGGTAGGCTGTCGTCGTTGGAGCTGACTCAATGCTGAGTGTTGCATTCGTCTGTGTAACCGAGATATCCATCGATTCGTTCGCTCCGAGATAGATTGACGAGGGCTCTGGAACGTATCGGACTGTGACATTGTCTGCTGTAAGTGGGAGGACTGTTGGCCGATATGACAGTGAGAATTGGCCATCTTCGTCGGTCGTGGTAGTAACATTGCGGCCAGGTGTTTTGAGCTGAATCGTTCGCTCTGCGAGTGGCTCCCCATCTTCGGTCACTAAGCGACCACTCAGTTCTAATGGGTCTTGGAACGAGACTGCTGATTGGCTTTCATCGACAGTGAGCTCTGTTGGTGTGAACTCCTCTTCAAGAGCTGTCTGTTCTTGTGTCGAAATCTCGTTTTGTATCTCGTCGACCGATTCCTGTGACTCAGTGAAATTCGCTCCCGTTTGATTCGACAGAGATGTGTATGACTGACTGAGTTGTGTCGATTGACTATTCGAGCGCTCTGCAAGTCGCGTGAGTTCACGCGCAAGCTCACGAGCACGTTCTTCATTCCCGTTTTGTTTCGCTTCCTGATATTCGTCGTGCGTTTGTTGGAACTCACGAACGGTATTCGTATACTCTTGCTGTGTCGATTGTGCCTGCTCAAATCGCTCTGCAGTCTGTTCGTTCCCGGTCTCCCCTGCGACGTCGATGTATTTTGCGAGCGCATCAGAGTACTCATCTCCAGTCAGTTGACGTGCCTGCTGGTATTCCTCTTGGTTTAGCTGAACGGTACTTTCACCGAGTCGCTCTGCTAGCACACGTGAAAGATGAGCCTCTACTTGTCCGAGATTGCCGTCTTGATTCGTTGCCTCGGGATTCTCGTGTTGGACAGTCGTATTATTCTGCTGTTGGAATCCACTTGCCGCAATCGACGACCGCGCAGATGCCTCGCTACTCTGGGGGTGCGACGCTGCCGTCGTTGCTGCGGCAGGTGGCAGCGCAAACGAGAGAAGTGCCACTATGAGGACCAACAGGAGAAACACCCGTCGTTGGGAATGAAGCCACGGGGTCACATCATGTGCATACCGATGTGAACATAAAGATACTTTCGCCTCTTTCGACGAGAAATTCGATCGGCTATCTCCCTGTCGCAAAGTAGAGATATTGCGCAAGCTTCAATTGTATTCCTTGAATTGTGTCGGATGATGTATCCCACGCGTCGATATTGGGCGATAGCTGGACTCGGCGCGTTCTTCCTGCTGTTTACGCTTCTTATCGACCGTCCACTTGCACTTGGGGGCACGGTTGCGATCGGCGTGGTATTGCTGGTTTCTCAGGCCTTGACCGTTGGGTCGTTCACACGTGCTGAGCGTGAGCTCACCGTTGAGTACACACTCTCACAGTCACGTGTTGCGATCAATAATACGATCTTTGTGACTATGCGTGCCAGTCAGCCAGCCACCACTGACGTCGATGTAACAGTGACCGCACAGCCCCCTGTTGCTGCCCATTCTGTCCCTCAAGCCGAACGACAACTTCGGTTACCAGTCGGTGAAACATCTGCGACAAAATCCTTCGAGTTGGAGGCACCGATCGCGGGCCGTCTCGAAGTTGGTGAGCCAATCATTCAATTCACCGACCACCAGGGATTGTTCACTGAAACGTTTGTTCGAGGCCCGACAGCGACGTTTACTGTCGAGCCACGTGGACCGAACGATATGCACGTCGGCCAAGCTGGTGAACAGATGCTCGCTGCGTATGGTGAGCATCAAACGAACCGGTCGGGGTCTGGGCTCACCCCTGCAGGGCTTCGACAATACGTCCCCGGAGATACACTCAACCAAATTGATTGGAAGGCAACAGCTCGTCAGGCGACGCCATATGTTCGTGAGTTCGAAGTCGAAGCTGACCGAACGACGCACCTAATCGTTGATCACCGCGCGGCAATGGATATTGGCCCAGCAGGCCAAACAATGCTCGACTTCGCTCGTGAAGTCGCCCTAGGGATCGTTCAATCAGCACAAAAAAACAACGACGCACTAAGCCTCTATTGTGTCGGTGATTTAGGATTAACAACGACGGTACTACCCCGCACGACCGCAGCTCGATTCCGGCAGATTCGCGGTATTCTCCATGAACTCACACCGACTGCACCAGAGACTTCGGTGCCGAACACCCAAAGCAGTACGGCCCACCCCTCTGTTACACGAATTGCTGCACAACGGCTGACAACCGACCAGTCGGCGTTCGCTGCACGAATTCGTCCGTTCCTCACTGCAAGTGACGTGTATGTGGAGCACATTCAAGATGATCCGCTGCTTGAGGCGGTCCGTCGTGCACAACTGCAAGAGTCTGGCTCCTCGTGGACAATTCTCCTCACCGACGATACGGACCGTGATCGGGTTCGTGAAACGGCCCGCACTGCCGCAAAATACAGCGACAATGTGCTCGTCTTTCTAACACCGACGGTACTGTTTAAAACCGATACTCTCGCCGATCTCGACACTGCATACCGACAGTACGTCGATTTCGAAAAGTTCAGACGATCACTACACAGCCTTTCCTGTGTCGCTGCCTTTGAGGTCGGCCCTGGTGACCACCTCGAGACGATCCTAACACATCAACGCATGCGTCCACAACAGGAGTCAGAACAGTGAGTACCGCTGACGAACCGGGATTTGACGGGCCATGGTCATTTTCACGTCCATCGCCAATCGCTATCCTCGGCGTTATTGTGACAAGCGTCGTGTGGCTCTGGTTTGGAGGACCACTCGGATTGGGGTTGGCTGGACTCTTAGTTCTCGGTGTGTTTGCGCTTTCACCACCGTTTGCATTCGGTTTCGGGCAGGTGTTGTTAGTCGGCGCTTTCTCTGAGGAAGTCGCTGTCGGAATCCTTCTTGCTGAAAGTGGGTTGTTGCTCATCTTGCTATCCGAATACAGCCGAAGACCCCACTCACGTCGTCTCCAGCTTGCCACGATCACAGCGTTTGCAGTTGTCGGCGGTATCGGCCTCACAGCAGTTGTTCTCGAAGTCGACCTCTGGATCCTTGCAGTAGCGAGTCTTCTAGTTGCATCGACGATTGCATATGTCCTGCACCGTCTCGAACGTGTGCGGCTTGATCTAATCAACGAGGAATAAGTGATGAGTTCCGAACCACTCCAAAACGGCACTAGCACTGAGACAGAGACTGCAGAATCCGATCTCCGTGCCGAAGTCGAACTGCTTGAAGAAGAGAATCGCCGCCTGCGTGAACAGTATGTGCATGCTCGTCGGATCACCTATCGTCGGAGTGCACTCGGATTGGGTGTCATCGGAAGCATTGCTGCTCTTGGTGCGGTGGTGTTTCCTGCTGCACAGACCGTGTTATTTGCATTGGCAGGGATCGGGCTGTTTGCTGCCGTGTTAACGTATTATCTCACTCCCGAACGGTTCATCGCTGCTGACGTCGGCGAGCGAATCTATACTGCAGTCATGGATAACGAGACAGCACTCGTCGATGAGCTGAGCCTCTCACAGAATCGCTTGTACGTGCCCCACGAAACGGAGACGGTGCGATTGTTCGTGCCACAACATGCTGATTATGACCTCCCAGCTGATGAGGCCCTGCAGGCAACGATCGTTATCACCGACAACGAGTACGAGCGAGGGCTTGCACTCACGCCGACTGGTCGAGAGCTCTTCAGCGAGTTCGAAGAGACGACGTCTGGTCCGGTTGGATCCACACCACAGGAACTCAGTACTCAGTTGACGGATGCACTGACCAACGTCTTCGAGTTAGTCGAGACCGCAACAGCTGAGGTCGACCGCGAGGAGGGTCGTCTGACCGTTGCTGTGAGTAATAGTGCGTACCAGCTAGCTGACGACGTCGATCATCCGGTAGCGTCATTTCTTGCAGTCGGATTAACTGTTGGACTCGAGACACCGATCGAAACGGAAGTGACGAGCGATCCGAGTGACGACACGGATGCGTTTCAGGTAACGTGTCGCTGGGACGTTGAATCGTCTCACTAGGCGGTCAATTTCACTCTTCTCGTCTTCGTTCCAGAAGATATTCTCGTGTGAACTGCTACATAAAAAAAGAATAGGATGGACTGGTTCAATTAGATGTCTCAGCCGATGAGACCACATCGTCCTGCAGATCCTTTGTCGGAATGTCGACTGAGTCAAGAATCTCAGAGACGATTTCCGTTCGTGAACGACCACTCAGTTCTGCTTCAGTCCCGAGGATCACCCGATGAATGAGGACGTTCGGTGCCAACGTCTTGATATCGTCCGGGGTGACGAACTCACGGCCATGGATTGCAGCCCGTGCTTTCCCAGCGTTGAGGAACGCAAGCGATGCCCGTGGAGATGCACCATGTTCGAGCAGTTCTGACTCACGCGTCGCTGAGACGATATCCAGAATGTACTCCAGAACCTTCTGGTCGACATACACCTCGTTCACCGTCTCGCGTGCAGCGAGAAGGTCTTCTATGTGGACCACTTGCGTGATTGACTCAGGGCTCAAATCAGGATCTGAATCGAATCGCTGGAGGAGTGCTCGTTCTTCGGCTCGGGCAGGTAAATCGACGATATACTTCAATTGGAAACGATCACGCTGTGCTTCTGGCAGCTCAAACGTTCCTTCCTGTTCAATCGGGTTCTGGGTTGCAATAACCATAAATGGCTTTGGCAGGGAGAGTGTGTCGCCTTCGATCGTGACTCGCCCTTCTTGCATTGCTTCGAGGAGCGCACTCTGGGTTTTTGGTGTTGCCCGATTGATCTCGTCTGCGAGAACGAGATTCGCGAAGATCGGGCCGCGCTGTAATTCGAACTCGCCGATGTTCTCACGGTAGATGTGAGTTCCTGTGATGTCCGCTGGCAGGACGTCAGGCGTCATCTGAATGCGCTGATACTGGAGACCAATCGTCCGAGCAAAGAGATTCGCAATCGTTGTCTTTGCAACGCCCGGAACCCCTTCTAAAAGGGTGTGACCACCGGTTAGCATCGAGATGGCGAGCCCTTCGACGATCGTTTCGTTCCCGATCAGGACGGTTCCAGTTTCCTCACGGATAGCCTCGAAAATCGCTTCGGGATCACTCATTGGTTGTTTCCTCCGACTGCTGGTCTAAAATACCTGTTATTATGCGCTGCATTCGACTGGACTCCCATTCGGGATGGTGTTTGCGGAGGTACGCGACGAACGCTGCTTCTGTGGCGGTGTTACTCGCAGTAGCGTGCGTTGGGCTGTTGTCATCTCTGTGTCGGCGCAGTGCCTGTGGTGGTTGGATCCACACGAGGAGTGCGCCGAGACCGATGGTCCCCACAATAACTTGTAACAGTGGTGTGGTACGAATCGTTAACAACGCGATCGCAAGTGGTGGCTGCTGTCCTGCATGTGAGTAATCAAGTATCACCTGATTGTGAGTCTCGAAGAGGTTCTGTGTGAACTGTTGGTTTCCTGGTCGCTCGAGCATCGCATTAATAAAGAGACTCGGATCGCTGACGACAATCACACGACCGTCGCCGACCGATTCACTGGTGACAACCGGATAAGATTGCAAGGTCTCACTCTCATCGAGTTCTGCGTTCCGATTTGTGTCGAGATAGGAAAACTCTGAGGATCGAACCACGACATCTGCCTCAGCTGCTTCGACCACTGTCCCGTGATTAATCGTTAGTTGGCTCACGTTCTGTGTGAGTGTCCCATTCGTTACATTTGTCGCGACTGGCATCGCAGGTGAGCGATAGGTGTTTTGTTCGTCTCGAAGCGGTTGGCCATCGATTGAGGCCGTCGCTCCAATCCCCGCCAGTAGCTCATTGCCGTGTGGACCGTAATCTTCTGCAACAACGACTGTACCGCCTGCTTCAACGAACTGTCTGACACGTTGTGTCTCTGTTTGATTGTATGTAGTCTCCGGTGAGAGGATGACTGAGACAGTCCCGGTTGCATTGGCTGTTGTATAGATACTCGTGTTTAATGCGATCTTGCTTTCGGTATCGACACTGTCGGCTTGGGTTTGCATCCCAGATGCACCATCCCAGGCTGCATTGTAGATCCCAAATGCGGCCGTTGATGTACTAGCAGCGATCACGAATGCAAGCAGGACAACGCCGACAAGTGCAATCAAGAGCAATCGTGGATAATTACCACGCAGGTTCTGCCAGTCCATCAGAAAATCCCCTCCGGAAGAATTTCAAGAATTCGACGGACGACGATGTAGCCGAAGATGACCAGTCCGAGCCCGATAATCCATTTGAGTCGTGCTCGCCAGGACGGCGTAACGCTGAATGGAGCAGTTAATTCGACGACGACAAGAAATCCAATAAGACAGATGACAAAGAATAGCTCGAGAGTAAGGGCGTCGAGCAGCGCCAGTGCAAGAAGGGCTGCAGTCATCCACGCAACTTGCGCGCGAATGAATCGTTCTCGACGCGTCGTAACCATACTTGGGTGTGTGGGTGGTAGGATTACTAAACTATCGGAGTGGCGATGCGAATACAACTCAAACTACCGAAACCGTCGCACCCCTGCAGACGAGGGCATACGCTTGAACCTCTATTGTTTCTCTGATTACATACACAGGCAAATATTTGGAGGGTATGTTGTAAATATACTACTCACCACCGATTTAGGAATCAATTGTCGAATAAGTGGCTAGAATAACGAAATAAGATCGAATTTCATATAAAGGATTTTCACCTTCAAAATGATATGGCGAAGACTGCATACTGTCCCTATTGCGACCAAGAACAAGATCTTATTAGTACTGTCCCTTGGCAGCCCAATACATGTGCAGTCTGTGGGAATCCACTCGATGACGGTTCAGATACAATCGAAAAAGTGAGATAATGTTGAACCTGATGGTTGGTGCGGAATATTCGTCCACAGTCTCTCATGCACTTTGAGGGTGTAATAGAGAGCTTTGAGATTGTAATAAAGAGCTTCTGAAAAAACGAAGTTTACAATACTAGTATTGGAACTACTGATTTGTGTGGTCAATTGATTCAGCTATTTCTACCAACATAAAGATTCTGGGTTCCTTGTTCTATAGAAAATAATGATAGTCACTTATTGGTAAAAATGCCCATATTAGTATATGTAATATCTGCCCTCTTTGATATATTCGGTTGGCATTCACAAAAAAGCCAAGTGAATGCCCCGAGGCTTGATTTCTGAGAGAAAGCCGAGACTACTTTCCACCAACTACACTCGACGGAAAGGCTGTCCTCCCAACAGCAACCTCATCTCGATATCTGTGTCACTCGACAGTAACGCTTTTAGCGAGATTTCGTGGCTTATCGATCGAACGACCAAGCCGATTGGCCATATGGTAGGCCACAAGCTGTAGTTGAATGTTCGCGAGCAGCGGTGCCACCCGCTCGTGGGTCTCAGGAATTTTGAGGACGGCATCGGCATAGCGTTCAGCATCCGACTGGCCGTCAGTAACGACGATCACGGGCGCACCGCGAGCCTCAACCTCCTTGACATTCCCGATGGTCTTGCGGGCGTTCTCGTCGTTGCCCGTTACCACCGCGAAAACAGGTGTATTGGCGGTGACGAGTGCCAAGGGGCCGTGTTTCAGTTCACCAGCTGCGAAGCCCTCAGCGTGCTCGTAGGTGATCTCCTTGAATTTCAGTGCGCCCTCAAGGGCAACCGGGAAGTGCAGTCCCCGGCCGATGAAGAAGTATGCCGTCGAATCGAGATACTCATCGACAATCTCTTCGGCGTTCGAATCATCGAGGATTGCCTGGACGTTGCTTGGGAGATCTCGAAGCGACTCGATGAGTTCACGACTAGTGGTCGTCTTCCCTAACAACTTCTCGACAAGCAGGTTTGCACCGATGAGTTGCGAGGAGAACGTCTTGGTCGCAGCAACCCCAATCTCGGGACCCGCACGGATGTAGAGGACGTGATCACACTCGCGCGCTGCCGTACTTCCAACGACGTTCGTGAGTGCCAACGTTTCAGCTCCTCGGGAGTTGGCATCGCGAAGCGCACTCATCGTATCGGCTGTCTCCCCACTTTGGGTAATGCCGACGACGAGCGTACCGTTGGGGAGTGGCGGGTCTGCCGTCGCGAACTCACTGGCGAGGGTGGCCGTTGCGGGGACGCCAGCATCACGCAGGAGGGCTGCCGCATACAGCGAGGCGTGATAGGAGGTGCCGCAGGCGACGAAGTGGACTCTACGTGGCGCTTCGAGCTCGTCGAGTTCCTCGACGACGATGTGGCCTGCAAGCTCGTCGATACGCCCACTCAGACACTGCCGAAGTGAGGCGGGTTGCTCGTGGATCTCCTTGAGCATGAAGTGATCATACCCGCTTTTCCCCGTCTGTTCGGCACTCCAGTTAACCGTCTTGATTTCTTTCTCGACAGGGTGGCCGTCCTTCGAGACCGTATAGCCATCCTCGCGTAGCGTGACGAACTCCCCATCGTCGAGATAGACAACATCGCGCGTGTACTCGAGGAACGCCGGCACGTCGGAGGCGAGATAATACCCTTCCTCCCCAATTCCGAGGACCAACGGCGAATCTTCGCGAGCCGCGAAGATCGCATCTTCGCCCTCAACAACGCATGCAAGCGCATACGAGCCCTCGAGTCTGTCGACTGCACGCTGGAACGCAGTTTCGGGGTCATCTCCCTCTTTGAGGTGTTTGGCAACGAGATGTGGGACGACTTCCGAATCTGTATCACTCGAGAAGATAACCCCCTCCGCATGGAGTTCATCGCGCAGCTCTTGGTAGTTCTCGATGATACCGTTGTGGACGACCGCGACTGACTCATCCGTGTCCGTGTGGGGGTGAGCGTTCCGATCAGACGGCGGCCCGTGGGTACTCCAGCGGGTGTGTCCGATGCCGACGTTTCCACTGAACTGGCTGGTGGCAACAGATTGTTCGAGCATCTCGAGTTCGCCCTCACGCTTCTCGACGTCAAGGCTGCTGTTTGCGACGGCAATGCCCGCCGAGTCGTAGCCTCGGTACTCGAGTGTGGAGAGGCCGGACATGAGAATCTCTGCAGGGTTCGAACTCGGTCCGACGTACCCGATGATCCCACACATTAATCTCGCACCTCCATGCCCTCGCGGACGTTACTCGTAATGTGGCTTCCTGGGTGGATTTCGGCATTCGGACCTATCAAGACGCCCGGCGAGAGGGTGGTCCCACTCCCGAGGTGCGCACGGTCAGCGATAACACCGCCGAGTGTGACATTCTCGTGGACTCGGGTTCCGATACGGACATCGGCAGTGGCTCCAGAGATGGTCGTCCCAGCGTCGATGTCTGCGTCTTGTCCGGTTACACATTCAGCGAGTGTTGCGTTCGGGCCGATTCGCGTATCGTCGTCGATGACTGACGACGCGACGACAGCACCAGCATCCACGGTGACGTTTCGACCGACTGCCGTATCCGGGCCGACGATCGCCTGCGGGCCGATCACGCTATCAGGACCGATGACGACTGGGCCTCGAAGTGTCGCATCGTCATGGACGATCGCACTTTCATCGACGTATATGCTTGAATCGACGACTGGAGTCGCAATCATTTCTGGTCGGACGAGCAGCGTCTTCGCCAGCGAAAGCAAATCCCACGGATAAGTGGCATCGTGCCAGACCTCGTCGGTTTGGATCCCACGGACGAGTTCGTCCTTGTTAAGAAGTTGGATTAGGGTGTCCGTCAGTGATAGTTCACCATTTTCTCGGGGTGTGTTCTCGACTTCCACAAAGAACGACGGGGCAAAGACGTAGACACCCGCGTTGAGGAGGCGATACTCATCAGAGTGGGGTTTTTCGACAAGTGCGGAGATATGGTCGTTTTCCATGCGAACAGCGCCATACTGGGGTGCATCGTCACTTTCGACGATCGCAAGTGTTGCGATATCTTCGACTGAGTGTGCGTTAATGACTTCACTCACTGTCTGGGTGCTAATGAGTTGATCACCGTTAACGACGAGGAAATCTGCTTCGATCTCGCCATCGGCTTGCAAGAGCGCGTGGCCGCTTCCAAGTTGTTTGCGTTGATGGTGGTACGTAAGGCCGTGACCACGATACGTCGAGCCGAAGTGATCTTGAACGCGCTCACGCTTGTAGCCGACGACGAGATGGAGGTCTGTGATCCCAGCGTCGATGATGGCATCGAGCACGTGTTCGAGGATCGGGCGATTGGCCGCTGGCAACATGGGTTTTGGGCGGTGTTTAGTGAGTGGGCGGAGCCGTTGTCCTTCGCCCGCTGCGAGCACGACGGCCGAGGCGACATTCATAAAATATGTCTCTTCAGTCAGCTACTACAATCTTTCTGTCTTATCATTCGAATTTCTAAAAGTCCAGAATACGGGTGGTATGATATTAAGACGTTCATTGGAAAGATCTGATAATGTCATAAACAACAAATTGGCACGATCGACTATCTCAATAACCAGAGGTTACGATACTAGGTTTGGCAGTAAGTATTGCGTACAAAGATATCTGATTCGATGGGCGATAAATTTAAAATGCTTTTGAATGACACCTATCCAATTAGGGGGATACCTGTGCCAAAGAAGCTCTCTCCAACGCTCGAAGTCTCCGTCTGTTACGTCTAGGCAGATCTCAAAGGAGAGCACCACACTCTGGACAGTGCGTTGTGATCGACATGGACCTCGTCCCTGTTGCGCTTCGCGAAATCGGAGTATTGCAGTTTCGACAGCGAGGACCTGAGTCGTCAGTGTCGTTTTCTGTCCGTCAAGTCATTGCTGCTACTTGGTAGTGATTACCCGATATAGCTTGCGACCACCCACCGAGCAGAAAGCTGAACAACAGTCATTCAAACCGCAGACATTATATTTAATACAAGGGTAACGAGATAAATTAGTTGTCTCATGAAAGCAGTTGTCCTTGCAGGTGGCTACGCGACTCGATTATGGCCGATTACGAAAGAGCGACCCAAGATGTTCCTTCCCGTTGGGGAGACGACCGTTATCGACCGGTTGTTTGCGGAGCTAGAAGCAGACGAGCGTATCTCGGAAGTGTTTGTCAGTACGAACGAGTACTTTGCCGATGAGTTCGCAGAGCACTTAGCGGCAAGTGACTTTGAGAAGCCAACACTCTCAATCGAAGAGACGCGCGACGAAGATGAGAAATTCGGTGTCGTTGGAGCACTTGCTGAGTTAATTGTGCGTGAAGAGGTGCGCGAGGATTTGGCTGTGGTCGCTGGCGATAATCTGTTTAGCTTCGACTTTTCTGAGTTCTTAGATTTCTTCGAAGAGCGCGACTCACCGACGCTTGCCGCCTACGACGTTGAATCGCGTGAACGTGCGAAATCCTATGGGCTGGTCGAACTGGAGGGTGAGCAGGTTGTGAACTTTCAAGAGAAACCCGAGAACCCGAACAGTACACTCGTCTCGATTGCCTGCTATGGGTTCCCTGCAGAGGTGCTGCCGCTGTTCGAAGAGTATCTTTCCGATGGGAACAACCCTGATGAACCTGGCTGGTTCATGCAGTGGCTCCAGAACCGTGGCGATGTGTTTGCGTATACGTTCGATGGCGCGTGGTTCGATATCGGTGCTGCAGAGGGGTATCTCGATGCCGTCGAATGGGCACTCGATGGAGAATACATGATTGCCGATTCGGCACTGGTGGATAACTGTACGGTTGATGGGGGTGTACAGGTGCTTTCGGGTGCGAAAGTGACCGACTCAACGCTCTCGAGAACCGTTGTGTTCCCTGATTCGCAGGTGAAGGGGGCACAACTGAGAGATACAGTAGTAGACACTGAGTCGACAATCGAGGGTGTTGATCTGAGCGACGCTGTGGTCGGTGCGCATACAAAGCTTCGATAGGGCTAGAACCCCTCTCCTTTTCTTTTCATCATAAAATAGTGTCATCTATAAACAGGAGATAGAACGCTTTTATCGCTGTTCTGTATACCCCTGCACATGCAAGACAAACGTGCGCTGGTGACGGGCGGGGCGGGATTCATTGGGTCTAACCTCGCGAATACCCTTGCCGAGGAGAACGACGTCATTGCTGTCGACGACGGGTATCTTGGAACGCCTGAGAATCTTGATGCAGAAGTGGCGTTCGTCGACGCAAGTGTGCTGGAAGAGGATTTGCCGACGGACGTTGACGTGGTATTCCACCTCGCAGCGCTCTCTTCGTATGCGATGCATGAGGAGGATCCGACGAAGGGTGCTCGTGTGAACGTCGAGGGATTCGTCAACACGGTTGATCAGGCGCGTCAAGATGGCTGTGACACAGTCGTGTACGCGACGACATCATCCATCTATGGAAATCGAACTGAACCGTCTCCCGAGAATATGGACGTGAAGGCTCGAACAGGCTATGAGGCATCCAAGCTCGCTCGCGAGCGCTACGGCGAGTACTTCTACAACCACTACGATATGTCGATGGCGGGGATGCGATTCTTCTCAGTATATCAGGGCTACGGTGGTGCCGAAGAGCATAAAGGCGAGTACGCGAACATCGTCGCGCAGTTCGCTGACGATCTCGCGAACGGAACGGCGCCTGAGATTTACGGCGATGGAATGCAGACCCGCGACTTCACACACGTCGACGATATCGTGCGTGGGCTGGTTGCGGCCGCCGAACACGAGTTGAACGGGATTTACAACCTCGGGACTGGCGAGAGCTACGACTTCAACACGGTTGTTGAACTGTTGAATGAGGAGCTCGGAACCGATATCGATCCGGAGCACGTCGATAACCCGATTCGAGAGGACATCTACGTCCACGACACGATGGCCGATATCTCGAAGATTACCGAAGAAACGGGGTGGGAGCCACAGATTAGCTTCGAGGCGGGAATCGAGCAGGTCTGTCGGCAGTACACAGAAACGCAGACGACACAGTAAGGTTAGTTCGTCTGCGCTTCTGCGGCTTTTTCCTCGACGATTTCCTCGATCAGGTCACGTGCGGCACGGCGGACTTCATCGTCGCTTGAGTTCGGTGGTTGCCATCCAAGTGCGTCGAGTTTCTCGATGGAGAGACGCATCTTCGGAACGTCACCTTTCCATCCACGGTCGCCACCGGTGTATTCGTAGTCGGGGTCCAGTCCCATTTCCTCGGCGATAATGTCGGCAATCGAGTTAACCGACGTCGTCGTCCGCGTACCGAGGTTGTAGATGTTCAACTCTTGGCCGGCGTGTTCGACGACGTGTTCCATTGCGTCGATACAGTTCTCGACGTGGAGGTAGGACTTTTCTTGGAGGCCATTCCCGAGGATCGTTAATGTCTCTGAGTCCTCATCGAGCTTTTCAATGAAATCGGGGATCACGTTGCCACGTTGGTTTGGACCGACAATGTTCGCAAAGCGGAAGATCCACGCGGTGAACTCATCGGAGTGTGCGAAGGTGGAAATGAGTCCCTCGTCAGCGAGCTTTGAAGCCCCATAGACGCTGATCGGTTCCAGTGGCGCATAGTCCTCGGGGGTTGGCATCAGTGCCTCTCCATAGACGGTTGAGGACGACGTGAAGGCAATGTTATGAACGCCGACGTCTTTCATTCGCTCGAGGACGTTGTACGTCATCTCAGTGTTCTCCTCGAACAGCTGCCGTGGGTTATTGTAGTTGGTGTCGGTGTAGGCTGCGAAATGGAACACCATGTCGGTGTCTTCAGTGATGACCTCAGCAACATCTTCAGGGGAGGTCATGTCCGCTTGGGTGAATTGAACGCCGTCGGGGACACGCTCGCGCGTTCCTTTCGAGAGGTCATCGGCGACGAGGACGTCGTTGTCTTTAGCGAGGTCTGCAGCAATGTGAGAACCAACGAGGCCAGCACCACCCGTGACGAGGATTTGTTTTCCAGTTAATCTCATAGCGGATGATCTGTGTCTGGTAGTGATATACTTTGGGTAGGAGGGTGTCATAGAAAGCGTCACACACGAAGATGCAGGATGTTGGAGCTGTGTCCACGAGCGCCAGCACCCTGCAACGAGAAGCTTCTATCGACGAGTTCTTCAATGTCGTGGCTACCGAGACGCTCGCGTTGTTCGAGTATCTTGACTTCGAGTTTCTACGCGAGTTTGACGTGTTCGCCCCTAGCGAGCGGGGGCGAACACGAGACCAACATCTACCAGAACTCTTCTGAGCGTTCCTCCATTGTTATTACAACGATATCTACGGCGTTCGACTAATCACACGAGAGCTTCAGAACACACTCATGTGGCTCAGTTGTGGCTTCGAGTGACCGCCGTCGAGAGATGCAGTCGCTCGGTTCCTCACGGAACAACTCGAACTGTGGTGCAATCGTGTGGGGAACCGCGACCTCCTCGAGCGCATGCGCGAGGAGGTCGCTCAACAAGGCAGCAAGTGCTGGTGTAAATCGATCGTAGAAGCTAGAGCGGGAGAGCGTCTGATTGGTCGCTGCGGCGTAGGCACGTTGGAACCCCGCGATAGTGCGGGCTTCGCCGTCGACGGCGAAGCCCATGATGAGCGTCCAGACGAGCACCGTGATGTCGATTATCCAGTGGCGTTGGACGACATCGCGCTCTAGTGGATAAGAGAAGTATTGCAACTACGAGTCCGGCAATTCATAGCCCCCAAGGGCCGGAACGGACGCTTACAAGTGGCCTATCCCCAGAACTTAGCTTGTGTACTACGCGCGCGATGTCGTCGATAAGTTCGGTTGGAAACAGGGAAGTGAGCCGCCGTCGTATGATATCCGGGAGAGGGTATTGAACACATTCTCTCCCACACGGTCTACCACGATAACTTCGTCAACAGAACGCAATCTCTCGGTTTTCCGGCTTAACCAAACACGGATGCTCAGACTCTTCGAACTTCGTCGGAAGATCCTACGTAAACCCGGACGAGAAGCCTTGAAAGAAATCGTTCGAACTGTTCTCTGACTCACCAATAATGTCCTTCACAAGATCGATACACATATAAATCTACAAAACACAATATAATTTATACATAAGGAATACAATCTGGAATTTGCTTGTGTTGTCTGATTGATAATGCCCAAATCATTCGCATATCGACATTACAAATAGTAAAATTACTCCAATGGAAGACCGACCAAAAGACTAATCTGTAGTTCTCAACGTAGACACAAGATGACCGATATGTATCGAGAACACACCGTTGGTGTCGTGATCCCAGCCTATAATGAGGAGGGTCTGATTAGCGAAGTCATCAACCAAATGCCTGAATACGTCGATAAGATGTACGTTGTTGATGATTGTTCTACAGACGGGACGTGGAATGAGATCATTGCTACCGCTAGGGAGAATCAATACATTGAAGATTCTAATCCTAGTAAAATTATTACTGCAGATGGCGGTAAATCAATGTTAGATAAACGGGCTATTCTTGATGAACCTATTGGACGAGTAGTTCCTATTCAACACCGAGAAAATCTGGGTGCTGGAGGGGCAATTAAAACAGGATACCTAGCAGCATTGAGAGACGGGGTTGACATTGTCCCGACTGTAGATGGTGATGGGCAGATGGATTTAGATCAACTACCGAAACTCTTAGACCCAATCGTTGAAGGAGAAGCTGATTATGCAAAAGGCAACCGGTTACTGTACCGTGAATTCCGATCAGACATGCCTAAATTCCGGTTCATCGGGAACTCAATTCTAACATTATTAACAAAGATTTCATCCGGATACTGGAAAACAATGGATCCTCAGAATGGGTACACTGCCATCTCAAATTATGCATTGGAGAATGTAGGTATCGAAGGAATGTATGAATACTATGGATATTGCAACGACTTGCTGGTGAAGTTGAATGCGAAGGGTATGCGGGTTGCCGACGTAGCAATACCCGCGATCTATGGTGAAGAAGAATCTAGCATTAACTATAGAACATATATACAGAAGGTGTCGGGAATGCTACTTAGGAACTTCATGTGGCGGTTGAAGATCAAGTACCTCGTGTTAGATTTCCATCCTTTGGCTTTGTTTTACTTATTTGGCGCATCTACAGCTGGGCTTGGCTCATTTGCTGGCGTTTGGTCGCTGTATTCGAAATTCATGTTAGGAAACAAATTATTTGTTTCTGCATCGTTAAGTATGATGCTATTCACGATCGGATGTATGTTCCTAATGTTCGCAATGTTGTTTGATATGCAAACAAATGAGAACTTAGAGGTCCAAATTCGTGAGTGAAGACTTATACTGTTGTGTAACTCTGGATCTAGAGAATGATTGGTATTTTGAGCAGAGTGGCTATGACCATCTAACTCTACAGTACTTGGACGACTTTATTCAGTTAATCCAAGAGGTAGATGTTCCACTCAGCGTCTTCGTCGTAGGTAAAACAATTGAAAAATTCCCGCATAAGATCGATCAGCTAAAAAAAGACTTAGACACCGAGTTCCACCTACATTCATACCAACATGATGTAGAGAAGAATTATGATTTCCGGTCAGAAATTCGCCGAGGGAAGACAGCATTTTGTGACCACTTCGGGAGAAACCCCATTGGTTATCGGGCACCCCAAGGGAATATTGAACCGGATGAAATTAGAATCCTTGAGGAAGAGGGGTTTTTATTTGATTCTAGTATATTTCCATCCTATCGGCCAGGAATATACAACAACGTGACTAAGCCGCGTCAACTCTATATTCCAGAGCAGGTAAACGAACTAATTGAGATACCTATCGGAACTACAGGAGCTCGAATTCCCACCTCACAAAGTTATTTCAAGCTATTGGGTGGACCTCTGATTGAATATTTGTCAATCTCGAACTTGCCAAACGTCCTCGTATACAACCTCCACCTACAGGATTTATACCGGACAGACTCCTACGAGCGTCTCTCAACGCAAAAACGAATGATTTTTGAACGGAATTTGCCAAACTCCAAGAACATATTCAAAAGAATAATTAAGAAGATAGACCAGCGGGGGTATGAGTTTTGTAGAATGTCGAATGTATTAAACCAGGGCGTGACTCAATCACTAACTAGAGGTAAAATTTGAACTATGGTATATGACAAAGTAACTCGGTATCTGTGGTACCTTGTTGCACGGTCTGCACCAACTGATAGAGTACGTCAGTTTGCACTTCACCAGATGAATTTCGTTGAGCTCGGAGATGACTGCTATATTGGTCCAAATATTACGATTACACCGTTTGGGCGGAATATTGAAGAAGATCATCTGCTTAAAATAGATAATCGAGCGACGATAAGCCCAAATGTAACGCTTCTTTGTTCAATGCACCCTGAAAATTCAAAGCTATCAAATGTATATGGGGAAGTCAGCCCAATACACATCAAAGAAGATGCTTGGATTGGTGCAGACGCAACTATTCTTGCAGGGGTCACAGTTGGAGAAGAATCAGTGGTCGGGGCCGGGGCTGTTGTGACAGAAGATGTGCCTCCAAACACTGTAGTGGGTGGGGTGCCAGCTAGAAAAATCAAGGACAAACCAACAGAATCATCATCGAATGAAAAACAGTAATTCATACCTTAATAGGTTGTAAAAGATGTCGAACAAAATATTGATATTGGATGCAAGATCGCTCTCAGGATTAGCATTTGTCCGTTCTTTAGGATTGGCTGGAAACGAGATACACGTTGGTGAGTCATTCAAACAAAACCTCAGCCGATATTCTCGTTTTGCAAATAAATCGGTTGTTTACCCAAATCCAGAAGATAACAAGGAAAAGTTTCACACATTCATAAAATCGCTGGCAGAAAGAGAAAAGTATGATGTGATTCTCCCTATGAGGGACATCACAACGGTACTGTTGTCAGAGATTCAAAAAGAGTTGTCAGACTCTACTAACACTTTGTTAGCAAACCCAAGTAAAATCAAAACATTAAGTGATAAATGGGAATGCGAAAAGCTTGCTAATCGAATAGATGTCTCAACCCCCAATACATATCATGTTTCAAAGCAACCAATTGATGAAATTACCGAGGTTGCTCAATATCCGGTACTTATAAAGCCACGAGAGGAGTCTGGTGCACGGGGAATTGTGAGGGCTGACACACCCTCTGAACTGAAGTCTTCATATTCTGAATTTGCGAGCCAGGAAAAAAAGCCAATTATTCAAGAATTCGTAAATCATTCAGGAGGACATTATAGTATCGGAACTGTGTTCGATGAAAATTCGAATCCAAGAGCAGTACATGTATATGAAGAGCTAATTCAGTACCCGGACACAGGTGGTCCAGCGATCCAAGCAAAGAGTGTAGAGATCAGTCCATGGGTACATGACGTCTTAGAAATACTGAGTGAAATTGAATGGGTCGGACCTGCACACATGGATGTCCTATTTGATCCAGCCGATGAGAAATACAAACTATTAGAAGTAAATCCAAGAATATGGAGCTCTATTAATTTATCTATACAGTCTGGGGTAAATATACCCCGAATAATCACTCAAATTGCGACTAGTGCAACACCTCCCGAGTTGCAGACCTATGATTCAGAAATGTACTATCGATGGACTTTACCAAACGAACTACTTTGGGTTTGGAACAGGAATAACAAAGTTAAGGCCTTGAAACAACTCCGAACTAATAGTGCAGCAGATTCCTGTCATGGGGTGCTCTCACATCGGGATCCTACTGCTATTCTTGGAGTGGTTGCACAGAGCCTACACTTTGTGTTAGATAAAGAGAAAAGACAAAGTGTGTTGGGTAGGAGTCACGACGAATGACAGAGAAAAAGCCGAAGGTTCTGGTAATCACGACCACGTTCCCTCGTTGGGAAGATGACGTTGTGCCAACATTTGTGAGTGATTTATCAAATGAGGTCAGCAAGAACGGTCATGAGGTCGTTATATTAGCTCCTCACCACCCAGATGCAAAGAAGCGAGGATCAGTGAATAATCTTCAAGTACATCGGTATCCGTACTTTTATCCGCTAAAATATCAGAAGTTGAACTTCCAGGGGCAAGGGATGCTGAAAACCATCACCAGCAGTCTCTTGGCTGCCGTGCAAGTCCCAATCTTGATGATTTCACTACTGATTCATACACTTTTCTTAGTTAAGACAGAAGATATTGAGATAATCCACTCCCATTGGCTGGTGCCGAACGGACTTATTGGCGCAACAGTAAGCACGCTTTGTGATTGTAAGCACGTGATGACATTACATGCAGGAGGCGTTTTTGGGTTACAGCGGTTGCCATGTGCCACGCCTATCTCTACGTATATCCACAGCAAGACGGATGTCGTAATGCCAGTGAGCACCCACGTGTGGGGCGAGTACAAATCGATGCTTGACCCCAGCACACCACCATCTACTAACAAGTACCGCATACAACCTATGGGCGCTCATCTGAGCAACTACGAGATAGATACATCAGATGAATCTAGTGAGAAGAATAAAGGTAGCCAACCAATCACTTGTCTATATGTGGGTAGAATCGCAGAAAAAAAGGGAATAAAATATCTAATTGATGCAATCGATAAGATTGAGGTCCAAGCATCAGCCTTCCAAACAGTGATTGTTGGAACTGGCACACTGGAGGACGAAATTCGAGATTATGCGAAAGAAGTAGGAGTAAATGATCTTGTAGAGTTCACTGGCTGGGTAAGCGAGGAGGAACTCAAGGATTGGTATATTTCTTCTGACTTCGTAGTTCTACCATCGATTGAGGCAGAATCTGGCGATACAGAAGGTATGCCTACTGTTATTACAGAAGCGTTCGCCTCCCAAAACCCAGTAATTGCTAGTGATGTCGGAGGGGTCTCTGATGTGGTGGTTGACGGCGAAAATGGATACCTAGTGAAGCAAAAAAGCGCTACCGAGATTGCAGCGAAAATCTCCGAACTACTCGAAGAACCAGAACAAAGAGAGCGGTTGTCGGAAAACGCTTTTCAATCGGCCGAGAAGTTGTCATGGGAACATTGTGGTAATGTCTATGCGAGCATTTTCCAGAGGGTGGGTCAAAAGGGGGAAAGTCAAGTATGAAAGTTGCACTATTCATGAACGATTTTAATAATGGTGGGGCAGAGAGATTAGTAAGAGATCTCGCAATTGGTTTCGATTCTAAGCCAAACGTGGAACCAATCGTAATTGTGGGGAGCCGTGCTGGAGAGCTAAGAGAAGAGTTTGAGAGCAAGTCGATCCCGATCTATTCATTGGATACTGACATTTCTGCAGGATCAATTCCAAAAGCAATCTGGAAACTTACGAGATTGTTGTCTAAGCTCAAAGTGGATATTCTTCACTCACATATTGCATTCTCGCATCTCGTTAGTAGGATTGTATGTGGGTATCTTGGCATCACACACGTAGCTACATATCACAATGTGAAACACCACAAACCTGCTTTCAAACGATGTGCAGAGTATGCTACTGAGCCGCTTTCTTCTCACATTATTTGTGTTTCGAACGGTGTGAAGAATTCATTCCAAAGAGACAACAACATGAGTGTGATATACAACGGAATTAAAGTTAGTAAATTCACACAAGAGCTGCAGTCATCTAATGTGACCCCCGATTTGGTTGGATTTGAAGAACATAATAGAACAGTTCTTAATGTTGCACGTTGTGTTGAACAGAAAAGACAGCAAGATTTAATCAAAGCTGTGGAAATCGCTAATTCAGATGATTTTCATCTAGTCATTGTTGGTGACGGTCCAAAGAGACAGTCTTTAGAAAAAGAAGTCCAATCACGTGGCCTCTCGGATAAAATAACGGTCACTGGATATGTTGATTCAATAATCCCATATTATAAAAATTCAGATATTTTTGTTTCTGCATCATCAAATGAAGGCCTTCCGACAACACATTTGGAGGCCATGGCTGCGGAATTACCTATAATATCCACAGATATTCCTGGCGTTCGAGAAGTAGTAAACCAAGGGCAGAATGGATATCTATGCTCCGTGAACTCTCCGCATGATCTTGCGGAAAGAATCGAATTGCTTGAAACAGACGAGATCGAGCAACTCGGAAGTACGGGCCGTGAATTCGTATCTGAGCGATTTTCGATGGAAACTATTGTCGACGAACACGTCAAACTGTATAGTTCACTCTAAGAAGTGGTTCTATCAGAATCCTCGCGCAGTTTCAAGGTCCGCAAATTCGTGTCTAAATATAACTTTTGAACGGACAAATAAATTATGGTTAACCAAGCGGGCACTGTCTAGCTATTTGACTTCACACGCTTATCGAGCTCAATGACCCATAGTGACTGCCGCTGCCAATCACGTCGTTTCTCTCCTGCACTGCTCCGATTGACGAGCTATTGTGCTTTTCGATGCAGCAGAAACACCATGCGAAAACCTACGTGACAGGTCTTGTTACGGCCATGCCTTGTTTTGCCGCCGAGTGACGTCAGTCTCAGACGCTCTCACGGCGTTCTTCCGTCAGATTAACCGGGAATTGGACGCCGTCTGGCGATAT
>NZ_FODV01000035.1 GCF_900110465.1 Halogranum amylolyticum | reverse complement strand
TAGCGCTGGGCGAGGTCGTCGAGGTTCGCGTTTTTGACGCGAACCTCTTCGACAAGCTCACCAGCCTGATCGATTACTGCCACTTGCGCGTACCGCTTGTGTAAGTCGATTCCGAGGTACATGGTTCGTTCCTCCGGGACGCCGGTGCGTGAACAGAAATTCACCTATGCGGGCTTTCCCGGATGCCGCGCCTCGCGGCATCCGGGCTGTCTCGCCCAAGTCTCGGCTTCCTACGCACTCGGACCAGTCAGCACGACGTGCTCTCGGGCACGGAACTCAGGTCGGTCTCTTGCGCCCCATACTTTGTTCACGCGCTCTATGGGTAGCAGAATTTCCATCGAGTCAGCACGCCCACAGAAACCTCCCCAGCAGTTGTCAGGAGCTGCCTGCAGACGCAGAAAAAAGCAAAGTGGAGAACAACAAAATAGTCTGACGGTTACGTGAATCGATGAAAAAGAAGCCAAGAGAGAGATTTGAACTCTCGACGAGCTCCTTACAAAGGAGCTGCTCTGGCCAGACTGAGCTACCTTGGCAGTTTGCTCGTACTGTGTTTCGCTTCTGGATTACTAAGACCGTACTCATTTAGTGGCGCCTGAAGCTCCTGGAGATCGACTCTGAACCGAGACCAAACAGACGCGGGTGTCCGTATAAGATTTGACCACCTAACTGTTCGCGAACACTGTCACCGTGAGCACGGAGTCATCGTCATTACTCGCCGAGTACTCTTGATTAGTGAATGAGGCTGAGCATCTACCTATTTTCTGGCGATCCTTATCACAACGCCGCCAAAGACAATGACGTGAGACGGTGAACGATTTACACATGCAGCGACTGGGTTGGTCAGGAGAGAGGCAGTGTGTAGAGACCCTCCACTGCCGTCCAAGGAGCGAATGTATTGTCACTCATATACAGACTCCCAATGTTGAGGGCGGATTCTGACCGATTAGTTTTCGATCTCTTTCGCTCCTGGTTCACCCTCATCTACAACGAAGGTAGCGAGCGTCTCGACGTCAGCGGTGGGGTCAGCACGCGTGTCGTATTTCGACTTATTGCCGTTGGCAACGACCCGAAAGTCTGCTTGCCACGTCTCTGGCGTCACAGTAAAACGGAGGTACCCATTGTGATCGCCATCGAAGAACTGGACATGTGGATTCTCTGAGAGGGCTTGTTCAACGTCGTCTGCCCATGATTCTCCGGAACTGATTGACGTCGTAAGGAACTCGGTTGCTAACGTTTCCGAGTCGCTCTTATCGAAGTCCGCTTTCAGGTTGTTTGCCCAGTTAGTGTGCCAGTCGCCAGAGACAACAATCGGATTCACGTCGGGTGTTCGTTGGAAGATGTCGAAGAGTCTGTTGCGAGGGGCGACGTAGCCGTCCCATTGGTCAACGTTAACAAGTTTTTCATCACTGGTATCATAGTCGTATTCAGACATCATCGTCTGTTGGGCAAGCACGTTCCAAGTTGCCCGTGACTCCGTCAATCCTTCCTCCAACCACTGTTCTTGGTCATCGCCAAGCATCGTTCGAGAGGTGTCGAACCGTTCGTCACAGTTCGCGGATAACCAGTCACCACAGGGCTGGTCAGAGCGATACTGGCGAGTGTCCAAGACGTGGATGTCCGCCAAGTCGCCGAACGAGAACCGACGGTACATATCGATATCAGGACCATCAGGTTGTGAGGACTGCCTCAATGGCATGTGCTCGTAGTACCCCTGAAGTCCGTTGGCTCGTTTTTCGAGGAATTCTTGTGGGTCTTGATCTGCTTCCCCGTCTTCCTGAGATTGCTCGTCTGCCCAGTTGTTCTCAATCTCGTGATCGTCGAATGTGACGATGAAGGGGAACGATGCGTGAGCATCCTGTAAATCAGGCGAAGTCTTATAGAGCGCGTGAAGCAGGCGATAATCTGTGAGCGTTTTCGTATCACCCTTTTCGTAGATATAGTCGCCAACATGCACAACAAAATCAAACTCTTCCTCTGCCATGTTCCGATAGGAAGCATAGCGGCCGCCAACCCATGCTTGACACGAGGCGAGTGCGAACTGTAGCTGGTCTATCTGCGATTCAGCTAACGGAGCCGTTTGGGTTCGACCGATGCGACTGACCGCATCTCGTGCTCGGAACCGATAGTAATATTCGCGGTCTGGCTGCAATTCGTCGACCGTGACGTGTACTGAGTGGGCGTGGTCCGGTGTCGCAGAAACGGTTCCCCGGTCGACAATCTGCTTGAACGACTCGGTTTTAGCTACTTCCCAGCGTACGCGAACGTTTCGATCTGGCATTCCGCCTTGACTATCTTCGGCTAACGGCTTTGGGGCGAGTCGAGTCCAGAGTACGACCGAGTGAGGGCGCGGATCACCAGATGCGACGCCGAGGCTGAATGGATAGTCGCTGAAAGAGCCAGACTCTTCCGTTTTGGCGGCAGCGACGCCGCTTGAACCAAGGGTAGCCATCACAGCTATACCACCCGCCTTTCGGAGGACGTCACGTCGTCGTTGAAGCAGTATTTCTGTGTCCGTTGTCTCGTGCGTCTGTTGGTCAGCGTTGTCAGTGTCGCTCATTTCGTTTACCCAGTCGGTTAGACTCTAATCCTAAAGATGAGATTTTATAATATTAACAAATATCAGAAAAAGGACGGCAAAAGAGACACCTTCTCGTACGAAGTTGCAGTAGCGGTCTATATATCTCAATACAGAGCAGTATTAATATTATAAACTTTCAGCAATGGGCTCTTCTCGTATTCGAACGCATGCGTGAGAACCCCAGCCGGCGCGAAACTACAGAGTGGCCTCAACGTCGTCGAGCACTGTCGTGTTGGCGTGCTCACGCACACCGCCGCGTCGTCGCCAAGTGAGTCTGCCGCCGCCCCGAATACGTCGCCAGATGCTCAGCAGGGCCCGCCTGTCGACGCGGGTGAGGTCCGGGAGGTCACAATCGAGACGCTTGGTGAGCAAGGTGACGGTATCGCGAAGGTCGAACGCGGCGACGTCGTTATCGTCGACGGTGGCCACCCCGGCGAGGTTGTGGACGTGAAGATTCAGACGGTTCGCGAGAACGTCGCCTTCGCCGAGATTGTTGAGGCCGAGTCGTAGCATCCTCTGAAGGCTGGCACAGTACTGGACATCTCTTTCAATCGTCGTGCGTAATTCGACGTCTCAGACACGTCTTTCCACAGTTCCACCCAAGATCGAAAATTCGCAGTTTTTTGATTAGGCATCGCTGCTGCTGGCTGTGGCGACGACCGATCGGATCACTGCTGGGGCCTCGTACCCGAAAATCAGCTCTTGCAGAGCGACGGCAGCGGTGTAGATCACGACGCCGACTATTACGAGCGCAGCGAACGCAAGAATACCGTCATGGAGAGAAAGCGATTCACGAACCGTGACAACACCGAACCCCATGATTATGCTGGCGATTGCGGGAAACCCAACGATTCGAAAGAAGCGTTTGAAGCTCCCGTTGACTGTGCGCACTGCTACGTAGGAAGCGATAGGCTCAGAGAAGAGAACCGAGTTGATGACGATGACTGCTGCCGTCCCGGCAATGCCGTACGCCTCAGTCGCTGGATAGATGAGTGCCGCGATTAGCAACAGTTTCCCGAACTGAATCTTTGTTGCGTAGTCCGGACGACCGACCGCTTGGAACAGCGGTCCAGTTGTTGCACCAAGTGACCGGAGTAGTCCCCAGAGTGCTAGTACCTGCATGACGAGAGCTGCGTCAGCCCACTCTGGCGGAAGAAAGGTCGCGACAAACGTGGGGGCAATGACGACGATTCCGACTGCGGTCGGGAACGACAGCACCGTTGTCAGGGTGAGTGCCTGGTAGAAAGCACTCCGGAGACGCTCGATATCGTCCTGAAGCTTCGAGTACGCGGGGAAGGCGACGCTCGAGACAACGTGAGTGATCTCGGTCGCCGGTGCGTTCGAAAACCGATAGGAGAACTGATAGATACCGAGCGCGCTGGCGCCGAGGAACCACCCGACGAAGGCGTCGTCACCCTCGTTGATGAGGAAGACGAGAAGCCCCGAAGCAGTAATCCACTTGCCGTATCCGAGTAGTTCGCTGGCCCGTCCGCGATTGAGCGAGGGACGCGGCCGGTGCTCGTGGATGACGTAGGAGATGATGAGTGCAACCACGCCCCCTACGATGTCCCCGATAACGAACGCCCACGCACTACGAAGGACGAGTGCAGCAACAATGGAAACGACGGCAATGGTGGCTGCTTTGCCGACGCGATAGAGGAACTCACGGTGAAACGTGAGGTTCTTCCGGAAGTAGACGATGCCGGGATTCTCGAGGCCCTTAAGTAAGGGTAACACAGCCATCGCCTGAATGAGTGGTTCCGCCCGCGGGTTCCCGAAGAAATCAGCGATGAGTGGGGCAGTGAGAAACGCGACGAGTCCGATGGCCAGTCCACGAAGAACTCGAAGCGTCCACGCCGTATCGAGGTACGGGTCGACGTTGTCTTCGTGGTGTTCGATAAGTGCCTCCTCGATACCAAGTTTCGACACCCGGCGGAGTGCCGCAAGTGTCAGCAGTGCGAACCCGACTAGACCGAACTCGGTCGTCGAGAGCAGCCACGTGAGTACCCCGAGTTTCAGGAACTGGAGCGCCCGACCGAGACCGTTGGCGAGCGACGCCCAGATTCCACTCTTGACGGCTTGTTCACCAACGCTGCCGCCGGGGATTAGTCCGACAACCAGCTGCTTCAGTCGACTTAGCACTTTGCCACCCTACTACGGCTGTCGGTCGTGCTCGAAAAGACGTTCACGATACCTTGCCGACTGCCACATCAACGTTGGTCGCCTCGCTCTTCGTGTTCTCAGCGACTACTTCGGCCACCTTCTGGTTTCCATTCTTGGCGGCGCGATACACCGTCCGTGTTCGGTCGGCGACGGTGCCCCAATCGTTCCGTGCTGCCTGTTTACGGTTCTTCACTCCAATCGATGAGGTCGCTTCTTCGCAGACCCGACGCATCTGTCTCGGGAGACCGGTTGGGTTCGCTGGGTCGTAGAGTAGATCGTTCGCCTCCGCGAGTGTATCGGGGAGACAACCCATCCGTGGGGCGACGACAGGGCGGCCAAACGACATCGCGAGGACGACGCTCCCAGATGTGAGCACACGCTCGAACGGGAGGACGACTGCATCAGCGGCAGCGAAGTAGTGTTGGACCTCGTCGTCGGGAATGTAGCCGAACACGGTCTCCACATGGTCAGTGTCATCACATACCTCGAGCAGTGCCGCCCGATCGTCGGCATTCGTCGGAGAGCGCCCGGCGATGAGGAGACGGCTCTCGGGCGCGTCCAACTTGCCGAACGTTTCGACGAGTCGGTCGACTCCTTTGTACGGGCGGATGTTCCCGAAGTGGAGAAAGATAGTCGCATTCGACGGCAGGGAGAGTGTCTCTCGGGCCTCTGTTTGTGAGATCTCGTCAGGATAGCTCCCAATGTAGTTGCCGTGTGGGATGACAGCAACTTGGGAGGCATCTTCTATCGGGATGTCGTACGTCTCGACGATTTCACGGCGAGCAGTGTCGCCGTGGGTGATGAGAGCGTCACAGCGGCTGGCGACCAGTTGGCGGACCGTGAGTTCGATTCGGGGGTGTCGACGTTCGTGGTCAAGAGTGTTGTGAACTGTCCAGACGATCGGAATCCCGAGAGTTTTGCAAATCATGACCTCAAAGAGCAGTCTCACGCCGAGAACTAACGTGACGACTTTGCTATGCATGACGAAAAGCGAGTGCGCCCAGTGGAGGTGGAGTACGTCCGGACGGTCGGCATAGATCGATTGCAGGATCGGGAACGGCGCTTCGTGGTCCCCCGTCCGGATAGTCGTATTCCGCTCTTCGAGAGCGGTACTGAGCTCTCGCTGATATGGGTTATCGTCGTAGTAGGGGAGAAAGAGCACATCCAATGGGTCGTCTTCGCGGGACACTTGTCGTTTCAGTGGTTTCCGACGAAGTACAATAAGTGCTGTCGCCGAAGAATGTAACCTCTCTCGAATTTAATGCCAAAACATACATTCAACTATCCCGTGAAGCAGGGAACGATGACCGCATCTGCGGGTGATGGCCACCCTGAAGTCGTTGTCGTCGTTGGCACACGTCCCGA
This sequence comes from Halogranum amylolyticum, assembly GCF_900110465.1. Taxonomy (GTDB): domain Archaea; phylum Halobacteriota; class Halobacteria; order Halobacteriales; family Haloferacaceae; genus Halogranum; species Halogranum amylolyticum. The sequence continues at coordinate 21,209 of NZ_FODV01000035.1, read as the reverse complement.
GATAGTCAAGTTGGCACCCGTGGTTCGGGAACTCCAGCGGGTCGACGAACTCGATTTCTCGCTCCTCCACACGGGACAACACTACGACGACGAACTCAGTGGTTCCTTCTTCGAGACGCTGTCGCTCCCTGCGCCAGACATCTCTCTCGATGTCGGTAGCAGTGACCACAGCCAACAGACGGCCGATGCGCTGGCAGCACTCGGTGACGTACTTCGTTCACGCGACCCCGATGTGGTCCTCGCCCAAGGTGACACGAATACGGTTCTCTCAGCGGCGCTCGCAACGAGTAAGCACACTGCACGGTTCGGCCACGTCGAGGCTGGAATTCGGAGTTTCGACCGTTCGATGCCTGAGGAGGTCAACCGCGTCGTCGCCGACCGAGTAAGTGACTGGCTGTTCGCACCGACAGCCACGGCCGTTGACAACCTCGCTGCCGAGGGGATCGGCGACGGCGTCGTCGAGACAGGAAACACCGTCGTCGATGCTTGTCTCCGGCACCGTGAACTTGCCGTCGAGACCTCAGGTGTGCTCACTCGACTCGACCTCACCCCCGACGAGTACGTTCTCTCGACGATTCATCGGCCCCGAAACACCGACGACGAGGATCGACTGCGAACAGTCGTCGAGACACTCGACGCAGCCGACCGTCCAGTCGTCCTTCCGGCACATCCGCGACTCCAGCAGGCGCTCGACGGAATCGACTTCGTCCCCACAGACTCGCTTCGTGTCGTCGACCCGCTCGACTATCTCGATTTCATCGCACTCCTGTCCACTGCTCGGGTCGTCGTCACAGACTCGGGGGGAGTTCAAGAAGAGGCCTCGATCCTTGAAGTCCCCTGTCTGACTGTTCGACCGAACACCGAACGGCCAGAGACAGTCGACGCTGGCGTGAACGAACTCGTCGACCCGACTGACCTCAGTCGTCGACTTCGAGCAGTCAGTGAGAGAGAGCGTGACGAGATGACCGGTGCCCAGACGCTTTATGGCGATGGAAAGGCAGGCCAACGAATCGTCGACCACCTCGTCGACGAACTGAACCCGAGGTAAGTGCGTTTATGTCACTCCCGGGCGGCAGTCGAACCAGCCAAATGGAGATAGACACGACTGCGGTCGGAGTCGACGGTCGGGGGCACCATTGAGATGCGGATCGGAATGGTACTTCGTGGGTTCTTCCCTCACGACATTCGTATCGAGAAGGAAGCACGGACGCTCGCCGACGCGGGCCACGAGGTGTTTCTCCTCTGTCTCGGCAAGCCTGACCAACCGCCGACCGAGCGGTTCGAGGATATCGAGGTAATCCGCATCCACCGCCGCGAGACCTACAACACGGTTCAGCGGACGCTCAAGACGTTCCGATACGTGACGACGCTGTACGATACCATCTGGGCGCGTGAGATGCGGACGTTCATCGAGACCAACGACATCGAAGCGCTCCACGTCCACGATCTGCCACTCGTGAAGACGGGACTCTCGGTCGCCGACGAGTACGACCTCCCGCTCGTAGCAGACCTCCACGAGAACTACCCGGAGGCAGCCAACCAGTGGCGAAAGGGAATGTCGCTGCCACGACGACTCGTCCAGAAGACGTTCACGCCGCGAGTTCGATTGAAGCGACTGGAGCAGAACTGCGTCCAGCAGGCCGACCACGTTGTTACTGTCGTCGAGGAAGCCCGTGCGCACTATCTCCGGGACTGTGGCGCGGACCCGACGGCAGTCTCTGTCGTCTCCAACACGGTCGAATTGGCGCGGTTCGACGATGCTGAACTGGACGACCTCGGCTACGACGACGAGTTCGTCATCAGCTACGTTGGGAGTTTCGGGCCTCACCGCGGTATCGAGACGGCCATCCGGGCGATGCCAGCTGTAGTTGAGGCGGTGCCGAACGCGCGACTCTTGCTCGTGGGCTCGGCTGGCGAAGACGCCTACCAGCAGAAACTCGAACGCATCGCCGCCGAGAGCGGCGTGGCCGACAACATCACGTTCACTGGCTGGGTTGACTTCGCGAAGGTCCCCTCCTACATCGACGCGAGCGACGTCTGTTTTGTCCTCCATACGGAGAATCCCCACACGTCAACGACGATTCCACACAAACTCTTCCAGTACATGGCCTTCGAGAAACCCGTCGTCGTCACCGATGTCGGCCCCCTGGGCCGCATCGTTCGTGAGACTGACTCGGGCTCTGTCGTCGACGATGGCGATTCCGCTGCAATGGCCACTGCCGTAATCGACCTCGCGACGAACGAAGACCGAACCAGAGAGATCGGGCGGAACGCCCGCCAGGCCGTCGACGAACGCTACAACTGGGCAAACGAGGGTGAGTCGTTGCGAGGCGTATACGAGTCGTTGTAGTCGCGACGAGACGGGCTACCGACTTCGTGCCGTCCCAGTCAGCAGATTCGTCAGTGCCATCACGTACGACCCGACCTCGTAGGCACCCTTGAACTGCTGATCGTCGACGTTCATCCGTCCTTCAGTCGTCATGAAGCGCATCGGAACGCCGAGGCCGCTCACATCCGCCAAGTTCACGCCTCGCGTGTTCGTCGCGTAGATCCACTCCATCGCCTCACCGACCTCGCGGTCGTAGTTCTTCTCACCGCCCGCTGCGTAGTAGTGTGCGACAGCGTTGGCAAAGAACGTCTGGTGGCATTCGTACAGGAACTCCCAGTGTGGTGGCCGACCCTCACCGCGGCCGACCCGTCGACGCAGTTCAGCACCTGCGAACGCACGGTTCGACGGATCCTCCCAGATGAACGCACCGTCGTCTTGCATTCGTTCTTCGACGGTGTAGTCGAGCACCTGCTCGACGTTCTCCAGATATCCCGTTCGTCCTGTCACCTCGATCCCGCGCGCCAGTCCCCAGAGCGTGTACATCTGGTTCTGGTGGCGACGAGTGGTCGGGTTGTCGAAGTAGAACAGCGTCTTCCAAGCGTTCTGCTGGTCAACGATCTCGTACATCGCGGCGTCGATGGCGTCGCGGACAGCCTCGTTATCAGTCCGTTCGTAGAGGTACGTCCAGCCATAGAGCAGGAGGCTATCCTCGCTGTCGTCGAACTCGAAGCGACTTTCGGCGTGCTCGAAGAGATCCATCGCGACGGCGAGATTGTCGACATCCGACTCGTCGAACACGTCGGCGGCGAGACTGAACGCGACAGTCAGTGGACCGATGCCGTAACTCGGCATGGCGTCGAGCGTCCGGCCTTGGCCGACCTGTTCGGCGAAGTAGGACAGTTGTGCGCGAAGTTTGTCGTCGTAACGGTCGTCACCGTTCCCGGAGACACGCCATTGCAGCAGTCCCATGAGCGCGAACGGCGCGTACCGCCACTGGTTCTCATGGGTCGGCGTCCAATCGAGTCCGCCAGACTCGTCGATGTTGTACTCCAGCGCCCGAACCATCCGGTTCTGTTCGGTGTTCCAGAAGCCGTTCTCTTCAGTCGGCCGGAACAGACAGTCGAGTGCACTGTCGAGGTACGACTCGTAGTCGAGTTTCTGGACGCCAAAGACGAGATAGGAGGCGTTGTCCCAGTCGTCCTGTTCGACCAACCGGTCCGAGAGGTCGCCCGCAAAGTCGACGAGCGGTTCCTGTACGAACTCCGGTGCGTGTGATCCATGCGCATGAACCCGGAACGGATACTGGTAGATGAGGTCGTAATCTGCGAGTCGCCACATCGGGTAGAAGATGCGCTTGCCTTCGTCGGGTGTGTAGTAGCGCAGGCGATACTTTCCACCGACGTAGTAGGGTGACCGCGGCGTCGGCACCGAGAAGACGTAAAGTCCGTCGCTCGTCGTCACACGTCGGACTTCGTCGGTCAACGTCTCGATGTCGAGGAAACGCCAGTCATACGGGCCGATAGAGACCGCACCGTCGAAATAGTCGTCCGGGAACGGGAGTTTCGGCTCCTCGGGTTCGACCCACTCGTAGCGGTCAACGTCATCTCCGAGAATCTCTTCGGCGTACTCGATAGCGTCATCCGAGAAGTCGAGACGGGTGACATGGTCGGCGTCGAGCCCTCTCGTTATGTTCGACTCTGAGGCGATGTCGAGTACTCGATTGCGTTCGCCGAGTAGTTCCCACGCCGACTCTTTCTCCGCATCCCGAAGATACTGGAGCATCGGTGCGACCTCCGGCTGCTTCACCCAACGTTTGAGCACCTCGTCGCGCATCAGTTACTCCCCCTGTTTACGTGACTGTCTCTTAACTGTGAATGTACTAAACGACCGATCTCAGTGACTCCAACGACTCCGCGGCTCACTGTCGCATCTCGCCCGACCTGTCGCCGCCGATGTGACGCCCGTCGCCGAGTCGACTCAAGGTGAATCCCGCGTTACGCCACCGCTCGGGATCGAGGATGCCACGGGTGTCGACGACGGCCGGCTGTCGCATCTGCGCGGCCAGTCGGCTCGGGTCGAGGTCGGTGAACTCTGCGTGGTCGGTGACGACGACGAGACAGTCGCTGTCGGCGACAGCGGCGTCGAGGTCGGAGAGTGGATATGTGAAGTCTTTATCGTCGACCCGTGGGTCCGACGCACGGACGTCGAACCCTTCGTTCTCGGCGAGTCGAAGGAGTCGCAGAGCGGGCGTCTCGCGTGTGTCGTCGACGTTGCCCTTGTAGGCAACGCCAAGTACTGTCACCTGGGCATGAGCGACGGTGTCGACGAGTCGGCGGACATGTCTGAGTGTGTGAACCGCCATCGACTCGTTGATGTCACGGGCGACGGAGATGAGCCGCGAGTCGGTCGTCGACTGCGTGAGGAACTGTGGGTCGATAGGCAGGCAGTGGCCGCCGACACCGGGACCGGGTGAGTGGACGTCGACGCGTGGATGTTCGTTCGCCAACTCGATGGCGTGACGAGTGTCGACGGCGTATTCTTCGCCGAGCATCGCGAACTCGTTTGCGAGGGCGATGTTGACGTCGCGGTAGGTGTTCTCCATGAGCTTCACGAACTCCGCGGTCGTCGGGTCTGTCGGGTGGATCGCTCCTTCGGCGAAGTCGTAGAGGTCGACCGTCCGCTCCCTGGACTCTGTATCGACGCCGCCGACGAGTCGGTCGTTGTGGACCATCTCGTCGAGCGTCGCGCCCGGGGAGGCCCGCTCGGGACAGTGCGCATAGCGAACGCCGCCCTCGTCGGGGCCGTCGCGGTCCAGAATCGGAAGGACGAGCCGTTCGGAGGTGCCCGGCGGAACGGTCGACTCCAGCACCACGAGATCACCGGGGTCGAGTTTTGCGGCAACCGATTCGGCGGCAGCCCCGACGTACCGGAGGTTCGCAACTTCGGTCACCTCGTCCAGCGGTGTCGGCGTCGCGACGAGGTAAGCCTCGGCGTCTTCCGGAACGGTCGTCTGTGCGGAGAAGTTCTCCGCCACTTCCGCGAATAGTTCCGCCAATCCGGGTTCCTCGAATGGGAGTCCGCCGTCGTTCAGCGTCGCCACGACGTCCTCGTCGATGTCGACTCCGACGACGTCGCGAGTACGTGCGAGCAACAACGCGGTCGGGAGGCCGATATAGCCGAGACCAACGACGCTGACGGTCATCGTAGGCTCCAATCACAGTACGGTTCGAACATGTCCCAGTCGTCGCCCACCGCAGTCAAATAGGTTGATACCTCGACCGGTCAGAGATAGCCGAGGTCTTCGAGTCGCCGTTGGGTGTCGTCGTCGACGGTTCTCTCGTGGTCGTCGGCCTTTGCCTCGGGCTTGTACGTCTCGACGTCGGTGTCGAAGAGGGATGACGACCAGTCGGGGACCGTCGGGTTTCTCTCCTCTTCGACTTCACGGTGTGCCTGCCAGCAGGGCCGCGCGTGGTCGATGTCGTACACGTCGATGCCGCCTTCTGAGTCCCAGACGGTCTTCTCCTCACTGTCGTAGACACAGCGGAGCATCCGATCCCAGTGGTCGGGGTCGCGCTCGAAGATGTCGGCGTTGTTCGGCGTCAGTCCGACGACTTCAGCGGGAATCCGTTCGGCTGTCACGTCGGGCGTCTCGCCGTTCGCGAGACCGACAAGCAGGTCTCGAAGCCGGAGATGTGAGACGTACTCGTCAATCGTCTCCGAGTATCCATTGGGTGCGTTAACGATGCAGAGCGGCACGTGAAGGACACCTTCTGATAGACTCGCGAGATGGCCGAACAGACGCTCATCGGCCTCGGTTCCGAGGTTCTCGCCGTGGTCGGCGGTGATGACGAACGTCGTCTCACGGTCAGTTGTGGCCTGAATCTGGTCGATGAACTGGACGACCTTCCGGTCGAGATAGTCGATAGCGGTCCCGTACAGCGCCCGATAGTGGTCGAGGTCGTCTGCATAGGCTTCTGGGTCGGCGACGACGTCGCCGTTGTCGAACTCTTCGGTTGTCCACGTCGCCGGCACGTCGTGCAACTGAGTATCGTAGCCACGGCACGCCCGGTGCGGTTCGTGACCGTCCATCAGATTGAGAAAGCCGAAGAACGGTCGGCCACTGTCGTCGAATCGCTTTTCAGCCTCGCGGAGGACAACGTTCGCGCCGTCGTCGAACAGTTCCGGCCAGTCTTCGAGCGGTCCGTGACGAACGAGGTCGTTCGCGCGGAACAGGGCGATATTAGCGAGGCTCTTCAGCGGACGCTCGCTCGCTCGAATCTGCTGGAGGAGTTCGGTATAGGTAGCGAGTCCCTGTTCGCCGTACTCCTGGATGAACGTACTCGGGTCCAGTCCATCCGGGAACCGATGATAGCGTGAGACGTCGAGGAACTCGTCGAACAGCATATCGAAGCCGTAGGCCGACCCGGCGTAGACGTTGGCGCTAATGCCGACACTCCGGTGGTCGGAGAGATCACTGAGGAGAGTGTCCTCGCAGTCGAGTGCTGTGAAGTCCAGTGCGTGCGTGTGAACGCCGTGCTGGTGGGCGAGTTGTCCGGTGAACATGCTCGCGTGACTCGGCGTGCTCCAGGCGCTCGCCGCCCGGCACTGCTCGAAAGAGACGTCCGCACGGGCACGGAGTCGCGGCGCGTAGTCGTCGAAAAAATCCTTCCGGACGGTGTCAAGACAGACAAGAACGACGTTTCGTGTCATCGTGAGATATCGAGTCGGTCGACTCGACACGCGCAGCAGGGTTAAGCGTTCGCGCTCTGTTCGCCTGGAAGCACGCCCAAGAACCGTTCGCGCATCCCATCGTGACCCAAGACGACGAGGCCGTAGACGGCCGCCCCAACGCTGACCAGGCCGATCAGTCTCGGGACTGTCGTCGGCGGGAACTGGCTAGAGAGACCGTAAACGACGGTACCCATCAGGAGCGCCGCCGCGACTTGCCAGCCCAGCGCGGTCCAGTCGAACCGCACGTCGACGATTCGACGGAGATACCACAGTTGGGCGAGTGCTGCAGTCCCAGCCGTCAGCACCGTTGCGACCGCGGCACCGAGAAGTTGGAAGTACGTGATGAGCACGAGGTTGAGCACAAAGTTCGCGACGAGCGTGACCACGTTGACCCAGAAGGCCACGCGCTGGTTCTCTGTTCCGAGAAGCGTACTCTGGACGATATCCTTCGTGGCTTGCAGCACCTTGCCGGCGACGAGAATCGTGAGAACGAGTCCGCCCGTCTCGAACTGATAGAGGACGCTCATCGCCGCATCGCCGAGAAGCGCTGCGCCGACGACGGCCGGGACGACGAGAACGAGCGCGTACGTCATCGCCTCGCTGACAGCGTGTTCGACTCTCTCGACTGCATCTGACGACATCCAGTCGCTCACGGCTGGTGCGAGTGACGTCCCGATAGCCTGGCCCGCAAGCATCGTCACAGCGCTCACTCGCCAGGCCGCCTCGTAGACTCCGACAGCTGACTTCGAGACTAGGATCGCCAGCAGAAGTGTGTCCATCCAACTGTACGCGAGAAAGCTCACCTGCATTCCCGCGGTGTATTTTGAGAAATCGAACAGACTCCGGAACGTCCCCCAATTTGGCCGACGGGGACGGGTCCGAAGTAGCGGCGTCCCGACGACGACGGCCGCGACCTGCCCGATCACGTAGCCGTAGATGAGACCGACAACGCCGTAGCCGTCGAACACGAGTGCGACGCTCGCACCGACTCTGACGAGTTCGCCGAGAAGTTCGAGCAGGCCACTCGTCGCGACCCGGCGTTCGCCGCGGAGCACGGCGATTAACAGTTCCCGACCGGTTCCGAGTGCGAGCGTGAGCGCGACGAGTGGTGCGACTGCGAGTTCGACGAGCGTGTTCAGTTGAGTCGCAAAGAGCAGCACGCCGGTCGACAGCACGACGAATGGCGCGACGACGAGCACGAGCGCACCACCAAGGTAGACGCCGCGCTGGTAGTCGGTATCGGCCCCGCTCAGTCGTTTGATGACCGCGTTGTCGATACCGATACGGGTGAACACACCGAGGACGATGACCACCGTCTCGAACGTGAAGTATACGCCGAGTCCCGAGGCACCGAGTTCGCGTGCGAAGTAGACTGTGCTCAGGAACCCGGCGAGGCTGATAAAAATACGAGAGGCGTACAGCGCAACGCTGGACCGGTCGAGGCTCACGGAGAGTTATCGGAGAGAGGCGATTGTGTCTCGCACACTTCGGGCGGTCGACAGCGCATCCGGTCCGAACGGCGCGAGTCCGAGGAGCGCCGCATGGTCGCCTCGTGGTTCCGACGAGAACGCTTCGGCGAACGCCGTGATAGCCTCGGTCCGATCGTCGGCTTCGAGTGCCCGGACACCGCGCTCACGGGCCCACGCCGCGTGAAACCGCCGCTCGATATCGGGATGTCTCGCGATGTCCGCGCGAAACTTCTCCCAGACCTGCCGTCGACACCGGACGTCGTAGTCCGGGTCGCCCGTGACGTTCGTGTCGTGGTGCGTCCGCTCGACGAGTACCTCGGGAACAAACGCCCACTTGAACTGCTTTGAGAGGCGGATGGTGATGTCCCAGTCGCAGGCGATAGGGAACGATTCGTCGAAGCCACCCACTTCTTCGAAGCACTCGGCACGAACGAGGTGACTGGAGTGGGGGAGAATCGTATTTCGGACGAGAACGTCCGGATACACGTCGCCCGCGTGGTGGGTCATCACTCGCTGGACGACGTCGCCGTCGAGGTCCGTGATGACGCCACCGGTGTAGACGCCGCAGTAGTCGTCGTCCAACTGCTCGAACACTTCGACCTGTTTCTCGACCTTGGTCGGTCGCCAGCGGTCGTCGTCACCGAACACGCCGACGTAGTCGCCCTCGGCAGCGTCGACACCGCGGTTCATCGTGTAGGGGATGCCCCGATTCTCGTCGTTGTGGAGGACGCGAACCCGGTCGTCGTCGTCGTACTCGGCGAGTACCTCGCGGGTGTCGTCGGTCGAGCCGTCGTCGACGACGACGACCTCGACGTTGTCGTAGGTCTGCGAGAGGACACTCTCGATAGCACCGCCGACATACTCCGCCCGATTGTAGGTCGGAATCACCGCACTGACGAGGGGCGTCATACTCCCATAGACTAGCGGTCGGCGTTTAGACCTGCCGGCTTCTCAGACCGTCAAGAAGGCCAAACAGTCTTACAGCCACCGGTCGACTGCCCATCCATGATCGACGCCGAGGACGAGGTCGGATTCACCGACATCTACGTCGACGACGACATCGTCGAGCGCGTGACGGACGTGCTTCGAAGCACACGCTACGTGAAAGGACCCGAACTGGCGTCCTTCGAATCAGCGTTCGCCGACGCCTGTGGTGTCGACCACGCTGTCGGCGTCAACAGTGGGACGGCCGCTATCCTGCTCTCGTTGCAGGCCGCAGGTGTCGGCCCGGGCGACGAGGTATTCGTCCCAGGTAACACCTTCTTCGCCACCGCCTCTCCCGTGCTGAATCTTGGTGCGACGCCGGTGTTCGTCGACGTTGACCCTGAGACGTACACGATGGATCCGAAGGACTTCGCAGCGAAAGCCGAGGACGCCGAGAACCCAACGGCCGTGGTTCCAGTGCACATCTACGGCCACCTCGTGGACGTTGAGGCCGTCCTCGCCGTCGCCGCCGACTACGATCTCGCTGTCATCGAGGACGCCTGCCAAGCACACTTTGCCGAGCGTGACGGTCACGTTGCCGGCACCGTCGGCGACGCGGGTGCGTTTAGCTTCTACCCCTCGAAGAATATGACCGTCGCGGGCGATGGCGGGATGCTCGTCACCGACGACGACGAACTGGCAGCGACTGCCCGACAACTCCGCAATCACGGCCGCGACGAGTCGGGGACCCACCAGAGTCTCGGGCTCAATCACCGACTGGACGAAGTCAAAGCCGCTGTCGGCAACGAACAGTTACGACACATCGACGACTGGAACGAGGCGCGCAACAGCGCCGCCCAACAGTACACCGACCGCCTCGCGACGATTCCGGAGGTCACCACACCGCACGAGGCAGACGACGCCTTCCACGTCTACCATCTCTACGTTATCCAAGTGCCTGCCGAAGAGCGCGACGAGTTCCGCGAGTACCTCGACGAGCGCGGGATTCAGACGAGTCTCCACTACGAGACGCCGCTGCACGAACACCCCGTGATGGTCGAGCGAGTGGGTGAAACGACGCTCCCCGTCACCGAGGAACTGTACGAACGTATCGTCTCGCTTCCGATGCATCCGCGGATTACCGACGACGAACTGGATCGGGTTTGTGCGGCCATCGAGGACTACTTCGAGACCGAAGCGTGCGAGGAGAGTCGATGACATCGAGCGAACCGACCAACGACGGTCTCACCTATGCGGTCATCGGAACCGGCTACTGGGGGAGCAACCACGCTCGCGTCGCCGCCGAGCTCTTAGATGACGGCATCGTCGACGATGTTGTCTTCTGTGACGTTGACGAGGGGCGTGTCGCTGACATGGCCGCCGATTACGGCGTCGCGTACACGACTGACCACACCGAACTGCCGGAGTTAGGTGTCGACGCGGCTACCGTGGCAACCCCATCGCCGACGCATCACACCATCGCGACCGACCTGCTGGAAGCCGGGGTCGACTTGCTCGTAGAGAAGCCACTCGCCCGGACGAGCGAGGATGCGTGGGACATCGTCGACGTCGCCGATACCAACGACCGTGTCCTCGCAGTCGGTCACATCTTCCGCTACCATCCGGCGCTGTCGGACCTGAAACGCCGCATCGACCGCGGGGAGCTTGGCCGGATCAAGTATCTCACGACGAACCGCTACGCTTTCCGCGTCCCGCGGGAGGAGGCCGGCGTGCTCTTCTCGCTGGCCGTCCACGACGTGGATATCTACAACTACCTGCTGGACGAGCGCCCCGAGCGCGTCTACTGCGAACTCGACTCGACGGTTCGCGACGATGTCGACGAGACGGCGACGCTCACGCTCTCCTACGGCGAGACGACCGGCGTCATCAACGAGTCGTGGCACGTCCCTGTCTTCGGGAAGCAACGGGATCTCACCGTCGTCGGCACGAAGCGGTCGGCACATATCGACTATCTCGAAGACACGGTCGTCGAACTGTACGACGCCGAAATCGTCGAGGACGGCGACGTACTCCGCCGCCGCGAAGAAGGTAAGCGCCGCCACGAAACCGAGCCTGGCGAACCGCTCCGCGTCGAAGTCGAAGCGTTCGTCGAAGCCTGCGAAGAACGGACAGAGCCACGTGCGCCCGGCCGCGTCGGCGCGGAGACGGTCGAACTGCTCGAAGCGGCCCGGCAGTCGTCCGAAGAGAGTCAGGCCGTTGAGTTCGCCGACCGAGACCAGCAGGATTCGACTGCTTACTTGCCGTAGTCGCTGTATCCCGCCTTCGTGAGGTAGATCTTCTTCCCGTTAACCTTCGTGTACGGCGGTTCGTGCGGCGGGAAGTCCATCGACCGGATTCGGTCGTAGAGCGCTGTCGGATCCTCAGGATCGGCGAGCGCTGTCGAATCGATCTCCTTCAATCCATCGAGGCTGTCCTTCGTGTAGAAGTAGCGCGCTCCGTCGAACTCCTTCTGTGGCGTCCCCATCTCCAACACGCTGTCGTCGACGATGTGCGGGAGCGTCTCCTCGAAGAGGGCGACGGAGGCTTCCCGAACCTTCTCGTAGAGGGAGCGCGCCGTGTCGTCTTCAGTAATCTCGGCGAAGTTCCGGTCGACCACGTCGCCGGCGTCGACGTCCTCAACCATGAAGTGCAGCGTCGTCCCGTGGCGCCAGTAGTCGTCGTCACGGGCGTTCATGATGGAGTGACTGAAGACGTTGCTGCCGCGGTAACGGGGGAGCTCTGCCTGATGGAGGTTGAGTGCGGCTTTCCTGGGGTGTGAGAGCAGTTCGCCGTCGAGGATGTTCGGATAGTAGACGCTGAGGAGGTAGTCGACCTCGTAGTCCGTGACTTGCTGCTCCTCGTCGAGTGTGAGTACGGAATAATCGTAGTCGAGTGCGAGATCGTGGACCGACCCCTCCCACCAGTTGTCTGCCTCTCGTTCGTACGTGACGACGACTTCGACCGTCACGTCGGGGTGGTCGTGGAGGCGGGTCAGACAGGTTTCGCCGAGCGGGTGACTGCCGAAGAATGCGACGGATACCATGTGGTCGAGCCGACTCCCGGTAGGGGGTAAACAGTACCGGCGTCGGACTGGTGTGCCGATGACAGCGACGCCGTCTCCGCATTCGACGCTGCGGACTCGTCCGGAACGAACAGATACACCTCAACTTTGACGAACTGCTGATGCCACACTTGAGTCCGGGTATCGTTCACCACGTTGAGGACACGCTGGCGCTCGGATTCAGAAGCGTGTGAGAAGACGAGCCACGTTCGGCCGTGACCGTCGGTTACGTTCGCAATTTCCGCCGTCGGTGTCGGTGCGTACCCCGTGCCAGAGTTCTCGGCGACGACACTCGCAATCGTGACATCCTCGCGGTCGACGTAGTACTCAACGCCGTAATCAGTCATCTGATCCATCACTAGTACGAAGTCGCCAGATTCCGCACGCTCATCGATGGTGTTGCCGACAGCCCGCCACTGTTCCTTGTCGGTGTTCGTGTGATAGAGCGCGACCGACGGAACGAGTCCGATTACGAGTACGATAGCGAGCGCCGTCCGCAGGTGACGGTTCGGGACGTTTCGGACGCCGAACGCGACGAGCAGGAAGAACCCGAGCGACGCAGCGATGGTATATCGCGGCCAGAACAGCGGCGTGACGAGATACGAGAGGACGATGAGCCCCCCAAACGGGACGACGAACCAAAGGAACACGAGCGTCAGTGCGTCACGGTCTGCCGCATCCAGATCGATTCGCGCACTTCCGAGTGCACCTCGGAGACGAGCGATGGAGAGATGGCGCGCGTCACCGAACCGGACGACTGCGAGCAGCGCTGTTCCGGCGAAGGCGGCAAACACGCCAGCGATGATGAAAACGTTCGTCCCCCGCGGGTACCCGACGTAATCAGTCACGGTCGCGATGACGCCGTAGAGCGTCGGATACGGGATGTAGTGGTACCGCGGCGCCCCACCGATGGTGGCGACGACTGTGAGAATCACGACTGGGCTGACGAGAAGTCCGACCCCGTAGACCTGTTTGAGTCGCTGCGTCCGAAGCTGGAACAGCCGATCGCCGGCGATGGCCTCGAGTCGGACGACAAGGTAGGTAATCTGCGCGAAGATGACGAAAACCCCGAAGAAGTGGGTAGCAACGACGAGCGCCGCTGAGATGAGGTAGGCAGCGATGTGACGACGTGTCGGTGACTCACGAAGGCGGATAAGCCAGTAGAACGAGACGAGAGTCAGCACGGTGAGCAGACTATACATCCGTACTTCCTGAGCGTAGTAGATGTGAAATCGCGATACAGCAAGGAGTGCTGCGGCGACGAGTCCGACTTGGTGGTCGACGAGTCGTCGACCGACGAAGTACATAACGACGACAGCCGCGATTCCCAGCACTGCGGAGAGGAGGCGCATCGAGATCGGTGATCCGCCAACGAGCCCAATCCAACCCTCGAGCAGGAGATAGTAGAGTGGCAGATGTGGCTGGACCTGCGGAAGCTGTACGAGTAACTCGAGCGGCGTCATCTCGACCACGAACTCAACCGTGACTAATTCATCCGTCCAGAGGCTCTCGTCACCCAAGCCGTACAGCCGAAGTGCAGCGGCGACGGCGACGACGGCAACGAGTGGGACGGCACGCCGAAACCGCTCGAAACCCTTCATTACTGCTGTCCTCTCGATCGAACGGGAATAATATTCTGATACTAGCATCGCGTGACAAACAAGGGAAAGCAAATATGGGATGTTTAGGCGGAAAATAGGGCCTATTTGTCACATTCATTCTTCCGTTTGACTGTCTGAAACAGTTGATATTCTCTTTATCTGGTTCATAACTACACCAGTCTAGCGTCTATTGCCAGTCACACCATGGCTATCCAGCGGCCACGCAACAAACGACAGTCGGATCCCGATGAGTCTGGCGAAGACACATCGGCGACGATGACGGAACTCCCCAGTAGCGAGGCCGCACGCGAGGTGTTGACCGACCTCGATGTCGTCATGCTCTACTTCGACCCGCATCCGGCGCACCGAGGGTTCGCTTCCGCGATCGGGGCTGATCTCATCCACTACCGCGAACATTCGGCGGGACCACTCTCGGGGACGGTCGTCGAGGACATAGTCAATGGCCTGCAACTTCCCGACTACGACGTCTGTCTCGTGGAAGGATCAGTACCGCTGTACGCTGCTCTCGTTGGGCGAGCGACGAGCGAAACGGACATCGTCTATCTCTGTGCGGACCATGGACTCTACCACATCGGTCAGGACGACTTTCACGGCAGCTCGGCAGTCAAGTCTCTCATCGGACGCTTCGGTGTTCCGGCCATCAGACAGGCAGCTCAATGGGGTATCGATGGGGTTGTCGCGGTCTCCGACTTCGCTGCGGAGTTCACCAGCGACGTTGTCGGCGATGACACCCCGATCCGTGTCGCACACCCGTACATCCAACCTGACGTGTACGACGACGTCCGTACGTGTGAACCAACACTCGATGACAACGTCGCTGTCGCTGTCGGCCGTGACGAACCCTACAAAGGATTCGACATGCTCGTCGACGCGTGGTCGACGGTCCGTGAGCGTCACCCCGATGCGGAACTCCACATCGTCGGTGACGACCACCCATCCAGCTACGAGTCGACCAACGGTGTCACTGTCCACGGATACGTTGAGCAGCTTTCAGATGCGTTCGCAGAGTCCGCACTGTATGTCCAACCCTCTCGGATGGATACGTTCCCCGTCAGTACGCTCGAAGGGATGTGTGCTGGCCTCCCCGCTCTCGTGACGACGACGACCGGAACGGCGTCCGAAGTGCGTCCAGTTGACGAGTCACTCGTTGTTGAGCCGAACGCAGACGCTCTCGCAGCCGGTGTGTCGGCATACTTTGACAGACCGACATCGGACCGGCGAAGACTCTCTACGCAAGCACGTGAGCGTGGACACGCCTTCGACGCTAAATCCCAACAAGCATCATTCCGTCACGCATTCGCGGACCTTGTAGCTGCACTCGATTAATCGAACAAACCGTCTCGATTTTACCAATTGGACCGATATACTGAGAGATAAATGAGTAAATCACGCGCTTGGAGACCAACCGGCTGGGACTGTATCGACCGATGAAGGGAGTCATTCTTGCCGCAGGCAAGGGAACCCGTCTCCGACCACTCACTGACGACAAACCAAAAGGGCTTGTTGAGGTCGCTGGACGCCCCATTCTAGATTACTGTTTTGAACAATTGAGCGACCTTGGAGCGGACGGATTCGTCGTTGTCGTCGGCTACTGCAAAGAGCAGATTGTCGACCGCTATGGCGATGAATTCGACGGCGTCCCTATCACGTACGCTCACCAGGCTGAGCAACGGGGGCTGGCAGATGCCATCTTAACTGTCGAAGCACACGTCGACGGCGATTTCATGCTCATGCTCGGTGACAACATCTTCCGGGCAAATCTCACCGATGTCGTTCGCCGCCATCAGGAGGATCGCGCGGATGCGGCGTTTCTTGTCGAGAAAGTCCCTGATGAGGAGGCAGGTCGCTATGGAGTCTGCGTTACCAACGAGTACGGCGAGATAACTGATATTGTTGAGAAACCTGCAGACCCACCGTCGAACCTCGTTACGACTGGCTTTTACACCTTCACGCCGGCTATTTTCGATGCCTGTCGACTCGTCCAACCTTCAGACCGTGGTGAATACGAACTGAGTGACGCAGTCGATTTACTGATCGAGAGTGGCCGAACCATTGATGCGCTTCGTCTCGACGGGTGGCGTATCGACATTGGCTATCCCGATGATCGCGAGGAGGCTGAGCGCCGACTGACAGACGAGCAGTCTCTAAACGCGGAGATGTCAAACAGACTCTGACGCAGTACGGAATCACCGTTGGCGAACTACTCACCGGCTTACATGGTATCCTTTCGGGGACTCCTCACGAAGTTGGCGGCGAGACGCAACTGAATATTGACGATTCACTTAGCATCGTCCCCGCCACGGCCGTCGTCGTCACTTCGTAATCCGGAGGCCCGTGCCGGTCTCGTAGAGATAGCCTTTCAACAGCAGCTGTTCGAGAAGCGCTTCGGCCTCGGAGTGCTTGACGTCGCCGGTACTGATCCAGTCGATCGCTGTGTCGTGTGTGAATGGCTCGTCTGTTGCAACCGCCTGTTCGATCTGCTCGAAGGCTGTTTGTTGGGATGGAGTCAATCGGTTCGACGAACGTCGCATGAGGTGTACAGTGCGTCGCTGCTACCGTGATTGTTGGGATTGATGTAGCAGCGTGAACTGTCGAGACAGCGTTTGGGACGCCTACACTACCCTAAGAATCATTTCAGAGTGCTCGGTCGTCCCCGTGGGAGCCGTCGGTTGGTTTTGAGTCTCTTGTAGGTTACAGCTGGGCACCCAAACGTTGGCGTGGTGCTGATTAACCAACGTGCTCGACTCTGTTGGTTAACAGCTATCAGGCGGGTTGGTTGAAAGCGCTACTCGTCTCGATCTCCAGCGTCTCACTCTCGGGTTACGTATGCCACCCGATTGGTCAGAATCCCACTGTCAGAATACAGAGAACTCTTCCGTCGGCGAAGCTACTACTCCCTGCTCTGCGCCTACTCGGCGCACCAAATATCCACGCACCAGTCTTACTCCAACTAACACCGGCCTACCTCCCTCTCTTACTAGTTGGTTTTTGCCGTAACAGATACCAGAAAACTGCCGTGAGATGTGCTGTGTCGTCTGCGTACGGCATGTTACGGCATTTTCTCACGCTGGGGTGTTGTTACGGCATGAGGTATATTGCCGTAACACTGCGCCATCTTGCGATTCTAGGTGTTATGTATATCGCAAACTCACAGTTGGCGTAACGCCATGCTGAAATGCGGTAGGGTTGGGTCTGAGTGTCTCTCGCGGTGTTTTTGCGATACGGGATTCATCGGGTGGAGACTGTGTGTTATGCAGTGCGTCGGCCGGTCGCTTACCGCACTGGGCGGTCGCGTATTCTATTACTAACTTCTAAGATGTTGTTTTGGTGAAAGCTCAACCAGCAGACTCACTGTATAGGGTCGAGACAAGGGGGCCAGCCGCCAGGTGGCGGCTGGCGACCGGCTATGGTGCGGCGCTCACGACCGACGAGAACAGCGCTGGTCGTGATTCTAGGGCCGGGATATCTGACGTGCGCCAATGGACGCACAGGTGGGTGTGATTGCCTGTTCGTCGACGAGATTTACTTCGTCACAAGTGTGTCCGCTGTGGCTGCCGCCAGTGGTAATGATGTCTCGCAGAACTCGAGACGGTGAGTGCACATTGAGCTTTTTCACTGCCTCAAAGCTGCATCGAACTCGATGTGATCGACAGAAATAGATTCGGTGGGGGGCTTATTCTGAGTAGAGGCCAGCTTCACCTTCGGCAGTCACGCTACTGCCACGCCCCGGAATCTGTTGGACCTTCGCGGGATCAACGTCGGTCAGCGAGCCATCGGCCGTCGCTTTCACGGCTGCGAGGAACGCCTCAGCGACGTGCTGAACTCGGTAGAGACGATTCCCGAGCGTCCCCGCGGAGACTTCAAAGAGGACACTTCCCATTCCTCGGAGACCGAAGCCGTTTCGCGCGATACCAGCGTAGGTCCCGCCCGGATACCACGTTGGATCTGGGTCGTGCTCGTCGCCAACGGTCAGGACATCAGTATCGCTTTCGGTCGTTATCTCGTCGTACATTGTATAGACGAGTTGCTTCGAGAGGTCTCGTGCATCCTCTGGCACATCCTCATTGATTGGCCAGAACAGCGATGACGTGACGATATTCCCAGCGCCCGGATCGTTGGGATCTGGGGGATACGTCTCTTCTTCGCCAAGCTCGCCGTCGAGGTACTTCTGACGGTCAACAAACTTCAGGTCCTCGTCGACGATGTACTCACCCTGGCGGTGGAAGTCGATAACCCACTCGGAATCGAGGTCTTCGACCCTGCTGTCGACGGCGACTGCCTCCGGAACTGGATTTTCAGGGAACTTTTCGGGGTAGCTCTGGTACAAGTCACTCTCCTCCCAATCGGGCCAGTGATACCGATTGATGTCCCACCCGACGAACGGGGTATCAGCGGCGAAGATCCCGATGTCGCTTCCGAAAATATCTGCTCCAGCCGCCGCTGGGGCGTCCGTATCGACATTGTATCGCTGCCGAGCAACGAACCCATCTGGGTTCGCTCGAGGGATGAGATGAACCGTCAGCTCGTTCCGAACCTTTCTAACCGCAGCAGTGTCAGCACACGCCAGATAGTGGAGTGCTGCAATCGTTCCCTCTGCCATGATGAATTCGTCGCCGTGCTGTTGTGCGATCACCATTACATCGGTCGATCCGTTCCCAATCGATGCCTCCCAGAGAGGCCGACCCTGGTTTGATTCACCGATCTTTGTGACCGAAACGTTCTGAATAGATTGTAGAAGTTCCTTGAGTTCGTTGTTGTCGAGGAGATCGTCATTCCGGAGGAACTCCGGATTGTACTCGGTGTCACCATCGAGGGCATCCGGACCTTTTGTCTGGCCGTTGCCCTTGCCTTTGTTCTCGTGACCGCTAGCCTGTGAACTGAAGACACTTGCGCCCGCAAGGCCTCCGAGTGCCCCTAAGAACTTTCGCCGTTCTATTGTCATTGTATTACATGCTAATTTGTATTGTAGGTGATTTATATCTAAGCATATGATAGAATAATTATTACATAAAACTAAGAATTATCTAACTTAGACTTTTTGAGGAGCGAGCAAGTCGTAGTAAGAGGTGTCTCTGGGGCTCGTCGATCCGCTCAAAGAGCAGTTTGATACAAGTGTGCTGAGATTTAGGAAAGCGAGCACACCAACACCGTCTTAGCCTCCTGAGTCAGCGTCCATCTATCAAGCGCCTGACTGCGCCGTCGCAGTCTGAAGGGCGCTGAGAGACTCGTTGCTTGTGTCGTCGTTTGTTCGCCGCCCCGCCATGCAGACACCGACTGGGCCCGTGACAACGTTCCATAACTGGCCAAGCTATGTCGGTAGTGCATCCAGAAAGGGGACCCGTGGCTGATGCACGCCCACTCGTACGACGCTCGTCAGTATCGAGGACGCTTGGCGGTCGTCTCATCACACCCGTTGTGAGCGGCCTCGGACGACCAACCCACTCAAACTCGTTTCATACACTCCTACTACTCCTCCAACAACCGAGGCTTTCCCGAGTGCTGCTGCTAGTACTACCGTGCGTCCCCGCGGTTTGTGTCATTTTCCTATCGTGTATCTAGTGTAAAGACGTGGGTATCACACCCTCACTGTCGCCACCACATCACCACGTCTGTGATACTGCGCGAGTCATCGTTCGCCGACTCGAGATCAGCGACCGCTTGCTGTGTGAAGACGACGCGGTTGGTGCCGCGGCGTTTCACGATCTTCGTCTCGTCTTTGCCGAACCGATTAAGGAACTCCATCACTCGCGAGACAGTCTCGGGGTGGGGGCTTTCGTCGTCCTTGGCGCGGAGCACCTTCCGAATCGTCCCCGAGTCGATTGAGTAGCCAGCCAGGACCTTCTTCGCGTAATCGCTGATGCCCTTCGCGACGTAGCGAGCGCGTTTCTCGTTCGGCGTGAGTTTTTGGACGGCCTCTTTCGAGAAGGCGACGACCTGCTGGAGTGGCGAGAGTGACGTTACGTCCTCGCCCGTGGCGACGTCGTTGGTGGTCAACTCGTGGAACGCTGTTGGAGGCGCTTGCGGTGTTCCTGCGCCGACTCGTAGCCCAGTGATTCTCGGCTGGCCACGCGGCTCGATTCGCATGGAGAAAACCTCTGAACTGCTACGACAACCCCTATCAGTCTGCTCATCTGAACGACGAGGTTATGCCCGATCATGTCCTAAAGCAGTCATGTCTTCAGAATCAATCGTCCCGCCTCCGCTTGAAGCATCGTTTCAATACACACCCCGAACGGTCCCTGTCGAAGATGCGATGATTCGGGACCTCCGAGAGCAGTTTCAATCCCTTGACGTTGGTGATCGGCTTGCGTATCGAACCCTTTCGAAGTACGAAGCAGACGCACGTGTAACTGATGTCCATCTGATTGAGACCGGTCTCGCTGCACGCACAATCCTCTTCTTGCAAGTCCGTGGCGAGCGACATCTACTGACCGACCACCCCGGCGACACGCTTCCCCATGCGCGGTATATTAATCCGGCAGGCGAATCTGGCTCCCGAGGTCCGCTGATTGAGTTACGGAAGCATTCCTAATGCTGAACCTCTAAGATCACCATTAAGATTGACATGTCTAATAATCTCTTTATTCGAATGGAGAGTCGTTTCTGACCAATATCTTCCCACCGCACTCGCTCAACTGAGTCCGTTGTAAACACTATTATTGCCCTGGCACTAGCAGACAGCTTCAACAAATGTCTCGGACGCAACTTTTCTTAGCACCCTGCGCCAGTACCACACATGCCTCGTTGAACGCAAGACTGCGTCGGGATGGGATCAATTATTCACGCTTTCACGGTGTCAGAACCTGGTTCTTGAACTCAGAAGATGCAGTAGCCGTCGCTCGCAGCTTCGTCGAAGGGTCAAAACTATGGTATCTTATTCCGTAGCTCAGGTGACGACGGCAATGCCTCTCCCGAATACATCCAGAGAAGGGGAGCAGGCGGCGAGCCCTTAACTCGCCGCCTGCGTGAGGTTATGCACGATGCACTTGCGAGTCAGCTCCCGGAACTGGCCGTGCCAGCTCCGGGAGCGCAGCTTCTCGCCGTCGTCTTCCTTCAACTGCGAGAAGCCGGTT
>NZ_FODV01000012.1 GCF_900110465.1 Halogranum amylolyticum | reverse complement strand
GCCCTCGACGTCTGGGAACACTCGTACTACTACGACTACGGCCCGGACCGCGGCGAGTTCGTCGACGCGTTCTTCAACGTCGTCGACTGGGAGGAGCCCTCTAGCCGCTACCAGCAGGCCCTCGAACTCTTCGAGTAAACGGTCTTCTCCCGGACCCGTGGGCACTCCGGACGCTCGGGCCGACCGCCGTCCCATCTCGGCACGACCACTGATTCTTCAGCCGACGGAGTCACTCGTCAGCGAGACGAAGAGATGCACAATCGTTATGATTCTGTAGTGGATTGTTCTGTGTGGAATGGGAGGTCCCGAAGCATGCCAGCAGTACCACACTATCCCTCGGACGAACCGGACAGTCCCACAGGTGCACCGGACTTAGAGGAGATCGTCGACCGCATCCTGCACGGTGGTGACGACCGCTCACCGTCACCGTCGGCTGTCTGACCTTCGCGCGACTGCTCGGGTGACTTCGGCTGTGGTCGCAGACGACCACGGATTCATGTTCTTTGACGCCGACCTGCGTGACGATGCACCAGTTTCGCGATCTCCCTCCCGTCTCGACCGGCGTCGACGGACTGCTCGACGGCGGTCATCTCTGGCTTCAGGAGCTGCTCGTCGGGGGACCGTTTCGGTTCCAACTCCAGTCGTCCGGTCGGCTCCGCGTCGGTGACGACGAGGCCGAGTACGACCCCGAAGACGCACCGCCACAGTATCGACACACCGTCCGGCACGTCCGCGAGTCGTGTGACTGGAGTGCGCTTCGGTCGGCGGTCGACGACGTCCAGTCGGTGGTGTTCTTCGGACGGGCGATACACAACCGTGGACTCGACTACGACTGGGAACGGACGCCCTCGTTTCTCGGGACGGACGTCTGGGTCGGTGAGAAAGACGCGTTTCTCGGCGTCGATACGGTCGAACACGTCTTCGAGCGACTCGGTCTCGACCCCGTCAACACGTTCGCGAAGGAACTCAGAGCCGTCGACTTCGACCCCTCGTCCTACGAGTTCCCGCAGTCGGCGTGGTACGACGGCCCCGCCGCAGGTGTGGTCGTTCGGAACAAACGCGGCGCCTGCGGGACGCTCGAGAACCCCGCAGTCGACGTCGCCGAGGACCCGTCGGTCGACCCGACGACGGCGGAGGAACTCGCTGCAGAGGTCGTGACGCCGTCGCGCGTCCAGCGGGTGGTCGCGACCCTCGAACGGCAGGGTCGCCCTGCGACGTTCGACGCCGTCTACGACCGGCTGCTCGAGAGCGTGTTCCGCGAACTCCATCCCTCGCGGTTCGCCGACCTCGATCGTCGCGTGTTCCGCTCTACTGTCGCCGAACGGACTCGTCGACTGCGCTGAGCGGGTCGAGCTATCCGTCCAGGAGGTCCGAGGGTGCGACGACCTCCAGCCCGGTCTGTTCGATGTGGTCGAGGACGTTCCGGAAGTCCTCGGGCGACGTCTCGTAGTCCTGCCCCCGACCGATGGTGTGCCAGGTGACGACGACCAGCTGGTTGTACGCGTCGGCGAGGTTGAGCACGCGGCGCGTTCCCCGTGGGTCTTTCCCCATCACACGGGAGATGGTGTGCATGTTGCTCGGCCGTTGGGCGTTGTTCGGGCACGCCCCGAACATGTAGCCCGCGTCGTGGAACTCCGAGACGATGTCGAGCGTCGTCTTGCTGACCCGGTTGTACGGGGCGACGAAGTGACGCGCCCCCTCCGGGAACCCCTTGAGGTCGAGGTAGTCGTACGCCTCCTGAATCAACTGTCGTTGCCTGTTCTCGGAGTACTGCGGGAGCGGTTGCGACGTCTGTGGGTGGGACATCATGTCCCAGCCGGCGTCGCGCATCTCGCGCATCTGGCCGGTCGTGAGATACCCCTCGCTGTTTATCGAGTTCGGGATGATCGCCGACCCGCCCGTCCAGCCGCGCTCTTGCAGTTCCTGGAAGGCGACCTCGTAGTGCGAGATGCGACTGTCGTCGAACTGGAGGACGACCTTCCCCGTATCGGGTTTCGGGATCTTCCGGAGGTCGTCGACGTGGACGTCGATCGGCGTCCCTTCCTCCGTGAGCACCATCAGTCGGAGCTCCTGGACCGACTCTATCACCGGATCGCCCGATCGACCAGTGTAGCCGAGATCGATCCGGACCCAGTCGTTCAGCTCCTTGGGGATGAACCGCTTGCTCGTGAGCATGTCGCTGCGGGCGGGAGCGAGGAACTCGGCGGCGATCCGTCCACGAACGGGCTTCTCGAGTTTGACCGCCAGCGACAGGTCGTGTTTCGAGAGGTCGAGCCCGTCCGGGAACGATTTGAAGATCCCCGCGACGTCGCCGTTCTCGTTCGTCATGTGGACTGACTGCGTCCCCGCGTAGACGTCGTCCGTGTCGGCCTCGACGGTCCCCCCGATCGTCCCCCAGCGGGAGTCGTCGGTGCCGAAGCTCTCGAAGTCGTCGACGACCGTCCCGCGGTCGAACGACGACTCGACACCGCCGGAGTCCGGTGTCTGCGTCGACTCGTCCGTGGTCGTTGTCGTCGACGTCGACGTGGTCTCCGTCGCGGTCGTCGTCGCGTTCGTCGCTGGCTCCGCCTCTCCCGAACAGCCGGCGAGTCCGGTCACTCCGACTACACCTGCTGCGGCGAGAAACGCCCGCCGGGTCGATAGCTCCTTCATATTGCATATGACCTAACGGTTCGCTCTCATTTAATTCCTTACACGTTGTCAGATCGGGATCGTGTCTCTGATGGTCTGAGTGTGTTCGTCCGAGCGGACGACGATGACCACGTCGACGCTCCCGCTCGACCGTGCCTGCAGCGCCTCGCCGAAACCGAGCGTGATTCGCTGGGAGACGGGTCGCGTCTCGCCAGCCGGGAGGGTCCCGACCGACTCGGTGCCGGTCCAGACGACCGTCCCGCCGACCGAGAGTTCGATGTCGGCCTCGACGTTGTGCGCGTCGCCGGTTCCGACGTTCCGGAGCGTCCCGGTGATGTCCCGGCAGGTCGCTCCACACGCCTCGACGCGGTCGATGCGGATGTCGAACCTGACGTGCTCCTCCTCGACCGCCTCGGTGTCGCGAGTCGCCTCCCCGTCGCCGCTCGCCGCTTCGACGCGCTCGACCGTACGGGTCGGTGTGACCGTGTGAGTCGCCTCCCGGCCGTCACCCACCTCGTCGCCGCCCCGCTCGGTCTCGTCGGTGACAGTCTTGCCCGTCGCCACCGTCGACGTCGCTCGATCCGCGGGAGGCTGTGTCTCGGCTGATGGTCGTTCCTCGTCGCCGATCGTCGGCGTCGGCACGTCGACGCTCCCGGCCGTGAAGTCCAGTGGCGTCACCGACGGGGTCGGTGGGGTGAACGCCACGGAGACGGGGTCGTCGTCGACGAGCGTCAGCGTCGGCGGGTGGACGGTGTTCGGCGTCGAAGGCCGACCGTCGAACGCCGCTACGAACCCGCGGAGGGCGTCGTAGACGACGTCGACCGTTCTGGCGACCACGTCGTCTGCGATCGTCGTTCGAACGCGACGCGTCTCCGCGTTCGCCGTCTCGATTGCAGTGTCCGCGTACTGGCATGCGGCGTCGTACTCGCCGCGCTCCAGCGCGCCGTACCCCTGCTGTCGGGCTTCCGTGGCCGCGGTGACGTTCGCCGTCACGAGCACCGACGAGGTCCGGTTCGCCCGCTCGATGGCGAGCGTCGCCTCGTGGAGTCGTGCGACGCAGGTGTCCGTGCGGACGAACGACTGTCGGACCTGCGCCGCGTCACCCGGTTCGAGACTGCCTTCTTCGATCGACTCCGAGAAAGTGGTCAGCTCCGATTCGAGCGCCTCGAGCTCGAGCCCCTGCGCGGAGAGGTTCGCGAGGTAGGACTCGTAGTGGACCCGCTGTGCGGCGTGCCGAGCGTAGCGCAGGTCTCGCTCGGCGGCCTCGAACCGAGCGGCGGCGAGATCCGCTCTCGCGCGGCGGAACCAGACGGCCGTCGCCGCCGACGCGTCGACCTCTTCGCTTTCGAGGCGGGCCACCTCGGCGTCGATCGCCGCCTCGGCGACCGCGCGTCTCGCCGCCTCCTCGGCGTCGGCCCGGACGGCGAGCGAGAGGAGTTCGGCGTGTGCCGCCGCTTCGATGGCACGCTCGGTGTTCGGTGGCGTCTGCCGGACGGCTTCGACACCCTCTGTCAGCGCCGCGTGTGCGTCTCCGAGTCGATCGTCGAACGGCCGTGTGTCCACGCCCACGTCGTCTGCCGCGTCGACGGTGGCGAGCGCCGTCTGATACCCTCGGTTCGCCTGTTGGAGTCGTTCGTGGGCGCGTTCGACGTCTTCCGGCGACGGCTGTTCCGAAGTCACCTGCTGTCGGACGAAGTCACCGCCGACGCTGGCGTGGACCGTCCCGACGAGGAGGGCACTCACGAGGAGACAGGCGACGAGGACTGGCCGCAGCTCCCGTATCATCGTCCGAAACGTAGGCTGTACTACGGCATAACGAACCGTGCGGGTTTCGCCGACCGTCTTCGGAGTCCGACTGTCGGGGGCGAGTTCGTGCCGGTCCGACGAGGACGGATCGGTGGAGCGACGGCCGGCGCGACCTCGCCGTCACAACGATGGTCTCGTCCCGCGTCTTCTTCAGTGAGACCACACCACATGCCTCCAGCCAACCCTCTCACCCCACTGACGTGGCCGTTCGCTCTCTGGCGCTCGACGCTCGACGCCGCGACGGAGCTGACGCACAGAGCGGCCGTCGCCGACGAGCGACTCGGCCAACTCGGGTCGGCCTCGGTCGGCGAGACGCCGAGCGAGGTCGTCTATCGGGAGAACAAGCTCACACTCTCTCGGTACGAACCTTTGACCGACGCCCAGAGTCCCGTCCCGCTCCTCGTCGTCTACGCACTCATCAACCGACCGTACGTGCTCGACCTCCAGCCGAACCGAAGCGTCGTACGCCGCCTGCTGGAGGCCGGTCACGACGTCTATCTCGTCGACTGGGGCGAACCCTCTCGACTCGACGCGTCGCTCACGCTCGCGGACTACGTCACCCGCTATCTCGACAACTGCGTAGACGCCGTCCGCGATCGGTCCGAGCAGGACTCGATCAACCTGCTCGGCTACTGTATGGGCGGGACGATGGCGGCGATGTACACCGCGCTCTATCCGGAGAAGGTGAACGCTCTCGGCCTGTTGGCGACTGGGCTCCACTTCGACGGGACCGGCGGTCTCCTCGAACGCTGGGGCGACGAAGCGTACTTCGATCCGCACACGATCCCGGAGACGTTCGGCAACGTTCCTGCGGAGTTCCTCGCGGCCGGCTTCGCCGCGATGGATCCGGTCGCAAACGGCGTCTCGAAGTACGTCTCGCTGTACGACCACCTCGAGAACGAGGACTTCGTCGCCAACTTCGGGCGGATGGAGCGGTGGCTCGCCGACGGTATCGACGTCGCCGGCGACGCCTACAGCGAGTTCGTCGAGTCGATCTACCAGCGAAACCTGCTCTCGAAGAACGAACTCGAACTCGGCGGTCGACACGTCGACCTGAGCCGGATCGAGGCACCCGTCCTCCAGATCGTCGGCAGCTACGACCATCTCGTCCCGCCGACCGCCTCGACGCCGTTCAACGACGCCGTCGCCAGCGACGACGTGACGACCGTCGAGTATCCGACCGGACACATCGGGCTCTCGGTGTCGGCCGCGGCCCACCGTGACCTCTGGCCGGAGGTCGCCGAGTGGTTCCACGAACAGTCGCTGTCGCCCTCGTCTGCGGACGTCCTCGGCGAGGGGGTCGAGCGACTGCTCGGCGTCGACGTCGAGACGGACGTGACCGTCGGCGACGTCGACGAGGTGGCGGTCAGCGTCGCGGACGCCGACGGGACGATCACACGGGACGTCGTCGGACGGAACGCGACGGCAGTCCGGCGGTTCGTCGAGACGGTGCTCGATGTCACGATTCGACTCGAACCCGAGGCGGACGGAGTTCGGGTCGTCGTCGAGCACGACGACACTGTCGAGTCGACGCTCGTCACGGGTGTGAGCGACGCGATCCGTCGGGAGGTCGAAGAGTCGATCGAGGACCGCGACGTCGCCGCAGGCCACGCGCTACAGGAGGTGAGTGGCATCGGACCGACGTACGAGCGGCGACTCCGTGAGGGTGGTATCGAACGCGTGGCCGATCTCGCAGCGGCGGACGCCGCGACGATCGCTCGGGTCGCCGACGTCACCGAGCAGATGGCTCGCGGGTGGATCTCACAGGCGGCGCGACTCGTCGCCTGACCCCGACGACGCCTGACCTCGACCGGTCGCTCAGTCGGTCGTGTCGACGACGACGACCTCGCAGTCGGCTTCGTCGGCGACCTGCCGACCGACACCGCCGAGGTGGTTCTCGTGTTCGCCGTGTGCGCCGACGACGATACAGTCGGCGCCGAGTTGGCTGGCGCACTGCAGTATCGTCTCGTGTGGAACGCCGTGGCGGATGTCGTAGTCGACGTCGACACCGGCGGCCGTCGCCAACTCGACGACCGCTCCGACCGACTGGTGGCCGTGGTCCTCAGCTTCGATGGTGGCGAGCTCTTCGGTGCTGAGCGCAGGTTCGTCGAACTTCCGGCTGTCGACGACGGCCAGCACGTAGAGCGGTTGCCCCCGCTCGGCGGCGAGATCGATCGCCCGTCTGGCGGCCGCCTTCGCGTACGTACTGCTGTCGGTGGCGAGAAGAATGGCGGTCATGCTCGCAGAGACGACGGCGACGGTGATACGTATTTCTGGAGATCCGAACCCGGACCGCCGCCGGCTATCCCCGCCACCGATTCTGGCGACTCGTGTCCACATCTACCGCGTCGACCCCAGTGCTGTTCGACACTGTTCAGCCCGAAACACACCTGAATTATCTCTCTCGCGCCACGTGGTGCATCGTATGGATGCGTCCGTCTCCACACTCGACTACGACCGGTTCGACGTCAGTCCGACGCGCGGGTTCGTCCCCGACGCCGACCCGCTCGCCTCGTTCGGCTCCGACGCCCACCCCCGGCTGCAGACGCTCGACGAACTGGCCGACAGCCTCCCACGACGACTGGAGGAGGACACGCTGCGACCGACGCTCCGCGAACTGTCGGCCCCGCCGGGGGCGCTCGTCGACGAGATGAGTCAGAGAGAACTGCTCCGTCTCTACACGGTCTCGGGCTTTCTCGCGAACGCCTACGTCCACAAACTCGACGGACCGTCGGTCGACTCGATCCCCAGCGGCGTCGCTATCCCGCTCTACGAGTCGACGGCCCGCCTCGGCCGGACGCCGGTGCTGTCGTACGACGGCTACGTCCTCTACAACTGGAGCCGTCTCGACGACAGTAAGCCGTTCACCCCGCCCAACGTCGAGACGCTGACGAGGTTCGTGAGCCTGCGAGACGAGCGGTGGTTCGTCGCCGTCCACGTCGCCATCGAGAGCACCGCCGGCCCGGCGCTCGGTGCCATCGGCGAGGCGCAGGCGGGCGTCCGCGACGACGACGTGACCCGCGTCCGCGAGGCGCTCGGCCGGATGGAGGCGGCGCTGGCGAGACTCGAAGGCATCCTCGCTCGGATGCCGGAACGCAACGCACCGGAGAACTACGGGCGGACGTTCCGTCACTATCTGAAGCCGCTCACCGAGGTGACGTACGAGGGCGTCCCCGAACTGGAGGGGCCACAGTCGTATCGCGGCGCGTCCGGCGCACAGTCGTCACTGCTGCCGGCGCTCGACGCCGCACTCGGCGTCGACCACGGCGACAATCCGCTCGTCAGTCACCTCCGAACCCTTCGGAAGGACATGCCGCCGGCTCACCGTGCGTTCGTCGAAGCCGTCGCCGACGGCCCCAGCATTCGGAACTACGTCACTGCCGGCGGCGACCCACTCAGACGGGCGTACAACGACTGTCTCGACCGGTTGGTCGCCTTCCGCGACTGTCACACCGACATCGTCGAGCAGTATCTCACGGTGCCGCTGGGCGAGACGACGGGGACGGGAGGGACGCCGTACGGTGCGTATCTCGAGATGTTCACGCAGGACACTCACCGCGCGCTGCTCTGAACGACGATCTTAAAAAGTGGTCAAGCCGGTTGATGACCGGCGGCACCCGACGTGAGCTGTTCGTAGGGGGCACAGTTCGGGCACGCGTACACGACGTCGTTGTTCGTCCCGAACACCTGTGCGAAACGGACGGTCACTGGACTGCCGCAGTTGTTGCAGTGCTTCATAGTCTGCCACCTCCGGAGTCGCCGCCGAGCAGACGATGGCACTCGGGCACGTCCCACCGCACCGCAGCCGGAAGACTCCATCGAGGGACGTCCCAACAGAGGAAGTCACCGGTGACAAAGACGTGCCCTAGATAACTAGATACCGCCGAGAGAACGGCTGTCGCGGGCGTCGGTGGACGTCACGACGAGTTGGATTCGTCGACCGACGGGAGCCGAACGTCGATGGCGGTCACCGAGACGTCGGTGCCGTACCCCGGTCGCGAGACGAGTTCCCGCTCCGCGTCGTAGCTGACGAGCGACGCGCGGGCCAGTGTCGGGAGATGCGTCTCACAGAGCTCGAAGTAGACGTCGGCCACGGTCGTCGGTTCGACGTCATCGAGCGACGCGTCGTGTTCGCGGGCGGCAATCTCGTCGGCGAGATCCGCCACCGTCAGCGTCGTATGTTCACACAGGAGGTCGACGACGAGCCGTCGGTACCGGGTCGACCGTCGCTTCGGGTTGGCAGTCCTGTCACCTCGCATTCGACTGTGGGTCGGCGTCGCCCTGGAAGTCGTCGGTCGCGGCGAGTTCGAGGTAGGGGACGAGGTCGGTGGCCGGTTCGAGCAGTTCCACGACGTCGGAGGCGGTGTAGTACGCCACCACACCCGCCGCTTCGAACTTCGGCAGATGGACCTCGCGCAGTTCCGCCGTGATCTCGGCACCATCGACGTCGTCCTCCCACGTGACGAGGCGGTCGCGCAACTCGCTCATCGTCGCCACCCCCTCCTCCCGGAGGAGTGCGTGCAGCACGTACCGACGTCGCTGGTCGCTCAAGAGTGCGAACGCGAGGTCTTTCGGGAGCTCGTGGCTGGACCGCGCCGACTGACGTGCGTGCGCCGATGTCATTCCAGTTGGCTGTTTCTCTCTCACCCCGAAAACTGCCACTCTAGTCAGCTAGTGACTAGAATATTATATCAAATATCGGAGACGACAGGCGCTCCGAGGATGTCGAGTCGTCGGTCGAAATCGGAGACGTCCGCTCCGAACCGCCGTGGCTCAGCGGTCGGAGTGGTCGGGGTCGTCGAGCAGTTGTTCCAGAAGCTTTCGAGACGCGTTTCGGATGTGGACGTAGAAGGTCGGCGAACTGATACCGAGCGACTCGGCCAGTTCCTCACCCGTCGACTCCCGTGGCGACTCGAAGAACCCGCCGTGGTAAGCGAGTTCGAGCACTTCGCGTTGCCGGTCGGTCAGCGTCTCGCCGAACTCCTGCTGTTCGGCCGCCAACTCGCGTACCGGTCGATCGATGGTCCGTTTGGCGACGAACGACGTATCCGAGTAACGCGCCTGCATCGCGTCGGTGATCTCGTGGACGTCCGTCTCGGGTGCCACCTCCGCTCGGATCGTCTCGACGCCGTCTTCGACGACCGCCGATCGGATCGTCGCCCCGTGGTTGACGAGCGTCGTCACGGGCGAGTTGTCGACGATACACTCGAGGGTGCCGGTCGTCCCCTGTTCGTGGACGACGCGTGTGGTGTGGACCGTCGACGACTCGACGAGTCGGTCCCGGACCGTCTCGGGAGCGGCCCCGTCGACGGCGATGTAGCCGACGAATCGGTTTTTCGCCGTGGGAACCATCGATTCGAGCGTGAGCCGACAGCCGAGTTCCTCGGAGACGAGGGTGTAGACGGACTCGGGCGACCGCGTTCGGAACTCGAGTTCGACGGCCGTGTCGGTGTGTAACAGCTGTTTGTTCCGTGCGGCGTCGAGTGCGTGGCCGACGCGCTCGCCGAGTTCCCCGAGGAGTGCTCGCTCGTACTCGTCGAACGCGTTCGGCCGCGTCGAGTAGACGCCGGCGACGCCGTAGACGGTGTCGTCGAAGACGATGGGGACCGCCGCGGCCGTCTCGTACTCTGTCTCTGTCTCAGGGGAAACCGTCGTCCAGGGCGGCAGTCCGTCCTCGGTGTCGAGACTCGTCTCAGCGTGGACGTCTCCCGTCTCGATTGCCCGAGCGAGCGTCTCCCACCACTCGACGTCGACCTCGTCGAGACTGTCGACGCCCGGGAGGATATCTTCACACCAGACGCTCGGCGTGACTCGGTGGACCGCCGGGTTGTAGCTGCCGTACCAGGCGAACTGGTACGCGTCGGACGTCGTCAACTGCTCGCAGACGGTCCGTTCGATCTCGTCGCGGGTCGAGGCGCGTGCGAGCGCCCGGTTGAGCGGTCGGAGGCTCTCCGTGACCTGTCGGACCCGTTCGAGCGACCGACGCTGCCGTTCGAGCGTCCGTTCGCGCTCTTTCTGCGCGGTGATGTCCGCGTTCACCGCGACGAACCGCTCGACGTCGCCGTCGTCGTCGGTGACGGGGGCGATCGTCTGGTTGACGGTGAACCGCTCGCCCGACTTCCGTTCGTTCGTCACCTCCCCGTGCCACACCTCGCCGTCGAGGATCGTCTCCCAGAGGTCGGCGTAGAACGACTCCGCGTGGACGCCCGACTGGAGCAGACGCGGGTTCTCGCCGATCACCTCGCTCGCGTCGTAGCCGGTGAGTCGCTCGAACGCCGGATTGACGTACTCGATGGTTCCGTCGACGTCGGTGAGGTAGATGGAGTGACCCGCCTGCTCGACCGCCTCGCGAAACGCTCGCACCTTCTGGTCCGCCTGCTCTCGCTCGACCGCCGCGGTGAGCAGCGTCGCGACGCTCTGGACGAAGTTGCGGTCGTGCGTCGAGAACGTCTCCGGGTCGGTGGCGGCGGCGACGAGCACGCCCCACGGTCGCTCCTCGGACCCGATACGGACCGTGATCCCGGCGACGACGTCGCGGTCGCGCGGCAGGACGGTCCGAACACGCGTCTCGGCGTCGACGTCGTCGACGACGAGCGGGTCGCCGGTGTGGAGCGTGTGACCAACCTGTGAGTCCTGCGTCGCCGTGACGGCCGCGGTCGGGTCGTCGCCGGAGAACTTGCCGGCGTCCGCCCGAACCGACAGTTCGTCGCGATCCCGCTCGTGACGGAACACGGTACAGCCGTCGACGTCGAGAGTGTCACGGAGCGCGTGGACGGTTTCCTCGAACAGTCCGTCGACGTCGCTCGTCTCCAGCGCCACCTGCCCGAGTTCGGTGAGCTCCTGCTGTTGGGTGAGTCGACGCTGGAGTTCCCGTTCGTGCCGCTTTCTCTCCGTCACGTCGCGCACCACCGCGACGACCTGCTCGACGTCACCGTCGGTCGTCCGGACGGGCGCGCTACTGGCCGACAGCCACCGGTCCTCGCCGTCGAACCGAGCGATGCCGAACTCGTAGTCGAACACCGGTTCGTTCCGTTCGAACACCCGCGTGATGGGGAACTCCTCGACGGTGAGACGGTCGCCGTTCTCGTCGTAGATCTTCCGCCCCAGTTGGTCGTACCTCCGACCGATCGTCTCGGAGGCGGTGAGTCCGAACAGTCGTTCGACGTGATCGTTCACGCGCGTGATAGTTCCGTCGGGTTCCGCGACGACGATACCGACCGGACTCGTCTTCAGCAGTTGGTCCAAGAACGCCCGTTCGCGTTCGAGGTCGGCCTCGGCCCGTTTGCGGGCGATCATCGGACCGAGGCTGCTCACGGCGACCTCGATCGTCTCTCGTAGGTCGTCCTCGCGGTCGCCCCGGTCGTGTTCTCCCGAGCGGGCGACCACGAGGACGGCGACGACCGACCCGTCGGCCTCGACGGGGACGCCGAGTGCGCTCCACTCGTCTCCCGTCTGCCACGCGTCGGCCGCCGCCGTCGACGGCCCCCGAAGATCGAACGACCACGCCGACTCGCCTCGCCGTGCGACCCGCTCGGCCAACGCGTCGAGTCGTGTCCGGTCGTCCGGTGACCACGATCGTTCGGTCGTGTCGACGTGACCGTCCGGATCGACGACGGCGGCGCGCTCGAGACTCGTCTCCGAGTCGGCGGGTATCCACGCCTCGCCATAGTCGACCGGCGTCAGCGTACAGAGCGTCGTCAGCGCCGTTCGAAGACCGCCGTCGATCGTCTCCGACTTGGCGAGTCCGCGGCTAACGTCGGCGAGGAGCTGTCGCCGACTCTCGTCTCGACGCTCCGCCGTCCGATCCTGAACGATCTTCGCGTAGCCGGTGAGTTCACCGTCGTCGTCACGGATCGCCGTCATCGTGACGTTCGCCCAGAAGCGCGTGCCGTCCTTGCGGACCCGCCACCCCTCGACTTCGATGCTTCCTTCTCTCCTCGCCGTCGCCAGCGTCTCGTCGGGGATTCCCGCTTCGACTGCGGTCGACGGATAGAACACCGAGAGATGACCGTCGCGGATCTCGTCTTCCTCGTAGCCGGTCATCGTCGTGGCACCCCGGTTCCACGTCTGGATGTGTCCGTCCGGATCGAGGCGGTAGACGGCGTACTCCTCGACGGCCTCGAACAACGCCCGGAACTGGTGGTCTCGGTTCTCGGCCGACGACGCCGACTCGGAGCGGTCCGTCCGCTCTCTGAGAACGACGGTGAACAGTTGCTGTCCGTCCTGCGTCTGTTCGCAGAAGCTGACCGTCACTGGAACGTCGTGTCCGTCTTTGTGTCGGACGTACCGCTCGAACGTGGTGGCTTCGAGCGGTCGGTCTCTCTCTACACAGCGCTCGAACGATCGGGAGTACCAGTCGACGGGTCGCTCCGGGACGATCGTCCGGACCGGCTCGCCGACGAGTTCCTCGGGGCTGTAGCCAGCCAGCGACGCCCCCGCCCGGTTCGCGTAGACGATCGTCCCCGACTCGTCCACGGAGACGACCCCTGCAGCGAGCGTCTCGACGAGCGTCTGTGCGAACGCCGCCTCGTCCGAGTCGAGCGATGTGCCGAACTCGCCAGTGAGAGGGCGTGAACCCTCCGTCTCACTCCGATCGCTTCTCCCCTCCATTCGTGTCAGACACAGGTATGACGATAGATATAGCTATGGAAAGTATAAATCAGAAAACACTCTGTATTTATTATATTTCTGTCCGAACGACGGGTCGAGTGGTTTATCTCCTCTGGGAACCTATCTGTAGTCGCCATTTCGCCGCCGAGCGCCCGCTTTCGGGAGCGTCCCTGGTGTCGACAAGTCTGATAGCTTCGTTGATACGCTCTCTATCGACCGCCGTATTTCGGGCCGCGTTCCCCAAGCGCCGCCGCGTGCGATCTGCTCCATCTATGACGACCAAGACAGACGAACTTCGAGAGATATTCCTGAAGTTGAGCCCCGTGACCACCTTCACCGACAGACAGGAGACAGCGACGCGGGTCGGTGACGTCCCCAGCGACCGCGAGATCGAGGAGACGCTCGCCGACCTGGTCGCCGAGATGCGCGAGCGGTTCGACTTCCGCTCGCCGCTCGACGACGCGGCACTCGTAACCGTCGTGAGAGGCTTCTACGCCGGACGCTCCGACGCCGACGTCGCCGACGACCTCGGCGTCGACGCCGACGCCGTCGCGCAGGCTCGTCTCGACCTCCAGCTGTTCCGGCCGGAGGACTCGGAAGCGCCGTTCGACCTGCGTGAACTCCTGCGACTCCTCGAGGCGGGACGCGACGACACCGCCTGCGCGTCGGCGCTCGACGCGAGTGAGGAGGCCGTGCGGAAGTACCGTCAGGTGCTAAACGCCCGGCGGAACGCCCGCCGCGACAGCTACCACTACCCGCTGGAATTCGAGTCGCTGCTCGGCGTCGACACCGACGAGGAGCTGTCGGCGTCGCTGGAGGCCGACCGGGAGCTGTTCGCCGAGATCAAGGACTGAGCGCGTCGCCGAGCGAACCGTTAGCATCACCGAACCGAACGGTCCGCCATTCGTGTCCCCGAACAGATAGCTCTCCATCGCCCTCCTCGCAGGTGTCGTTCACGCGGCGTTTGACTCGATGCGTGGTTCGTCTTTCTCGGAGTGCTGCTGCTCGTCGCAGGTGTCGACTACGGATTGTGTCACGTCGGCGGCGGGGACCGACGACTGGCGGCGTGAGCGGACGTTCAGAAGGTTTCGACGTAGCGACAGCGGTCACACATCCCCGAGCGGTCGCTCACCTTCGCGTACCCCTCGCGTCGCACGCCGAGCAGTCCCGACTTCTTGAGCCAGACGTTGTCGCAGCCTGGACACTCGAACTTTCGTGTCATCGTTTGTCTCTGTGTATAAGTGTCTCTGTAAATACAAGACAATGCATACATTATTTCGTCGAAGGGAATAAAGAACACAACCTAGTCGGACGCATCGATCATCGATAGATTCGGCGAGATGACCACGCACGACCCCGAATGCGGCGTCGACCGTCCTACGGGGATTCGGAGCCTGCTCCGCGGGCGGCGCTCATCCGTTCCTGTTCGACGTCGCCGTAGTGGCTCTCGACGAACGCCGCGAGCGCGTCCTCCTGCTTCCGGGGCGTCCATTCGGTTTCGGTCCACGACTCGACGACGGTCCACCCGTCGGCCTCGGGGTCGAAGCCGAGGACGGACGCCCGCGACCCGCCGTCGCTGGTGACGAACAGCGTGTAGACGCCCTGTCGGTGTTCGTCCGCGTCGGCAGTCAGCACGGTGAGTGGAGCGACGGTGTCGGACTCTGCGAGTTCTTCGCCTTCGTCGAGCGTGAGCGGACGGGCCGGAAGCGAGTCGAGAAGCGTCACGACTCGCCGTTGGGGAGCGGGGCTGAGGAAGATTGCGGTTCGGTCTCTAGAGGAAGTCGAAGCGGCGTTCGAGCTGCATCCGGGCGTACCGGGCGAGCACCGGCACGTCTTCGCGCTTCAGGAGGTGGAGCATCGAGAGGAGGTTCCCGCGGTTGGCGTTCTGAGCGATCTCGGCGTCGCTGTCGTTCAGGTCGGCGATGAGGTCGTCGTACCGGTCGTTCGAACTGAGGTAGAGCAGTTCGGTCATCACGAGTCGCTTCCGCATGTCGGGGGCGACGTCGCGGTGCCACAGTCGATCGTAGACCGCCATGTTGTGGGCGCTGGTGTCGCGACTCCGGTGAGTGAGACAGCTGTCTGCGGTGGCCGCGGCGGCCCGCCCGGAGCGCATACACTTGTCGATCCCCTCGCCCCACAGCGGGTCGAGCGTCGGCACCGTGTCGCCGACCGCCATGAAGTTGTCCGTCGACAGCGAGGTGGGCATCTGGATGTGCGCCGACCCGCGGTGCTGTTTGCCCTCAATGGGTTCGGCCTCGGCGAAGCGCGGGTCGTTGTCGAGCCAGTACTCCAGATAGTCGTCGATGGTGAATCCCTCGCGGGCGTTGTCGGAGTGAGCGCCGTTCTGGAGGTAACAGACGCCGACCTTCGCGGTGTCCTCGCCGGTGTGGAAGATCCACGAGTAGCCGCCGGGCGCGATGTCGTGGTCGAGACGGAGCATCATCGCGTCGGCGACGTCCGCGTAGCCGTCGGCGTCGGTGTCGATGCCGGTGAACTCGTACTCGATGCCGATCGCCTGGTGCTCCCGCTTGAGGTCGGCGATACCGAGCTTCCGCGCCAGCGGGGCGCTCGGTCCCGTCGCGTCGACGACGATGTCGGCGCGGATCTCCTCGTCGCCGTTGTAGACGACGCCAGCGATCTCGCCGCCCTCCATCAGCGGTCTGCTGACGCGGGCGTCGAACTGGACCTCCGCACCCTCGGCGCGGCCTTCGTCGACGAGCCAGTTCTTGAAGTCTGCGAACTCGAGGACGGCACCGGTCTGCCCGTACTTGTAGTAGTCGTTGGGCGACTCGATGACGACGTCGTCGGTGTAGTTCATCACCACCTCGTCGGGGACGTTGAACGTCGTCATCGTCGACGGGAACGTGCCGGCCGTCGACTTGTTGCTCGCTCGCGGGAACTCTGCCTCTGCTTCCGTCTCGAGAAGCACTACGTCGTGGCCGCGAGTGGCGAGGTCGCGCGCACACTGCGCACCTGCGGGACCCGCACCGGCGACGACGACATCGTATGACTCACTCATGGTAGGGAGGTGGGACGGACGTCGATCCGTCCCGCTTCGTTGCCTCACCCGTCGAACGGGTTATGTATAATTCACCCTGTTTCGTCGCGCGGATTCTGCGCCGTTGCGGCCCGAACTACGTTCTCTCCGAGAGGACACGATACGTGACGGACCGCCGGCGACGTCGGGGGAACAGCCAAGTCAGTTGCAGACAGTGACATGGTATGAACACCGACAGTCGAACACGCGTCGAGGATATCATGTCGTCGCCCGTCGCGACGATTTCGAAGGATGCGACGGTCAGAGAGGCGGCGACGCAGATGCGCGAGCGAGGGATCAGTTCGCTTCTCGTCCCGACGACCGAGGCGGCGATCATCACTAGCACCGACGTCCTCGACGTCGTCGCCGAGGGCGGCGACCCCGAAGGCGTCCGCGTCGCCGACGTGATGACGACTCCCGTCGAGACCGTCACCCCCGATCTATTCATGGAGGAGGTCGCCGCGATGATGACCACCTTCGAGATCAAACATCTCCCGGTCGTCGACGACGACTACGTCGGGATGGTCTCGTCGACCGACGTCGCCGCTCAACTGTCCTGAGACCACGACGTCGTCGGTCGATCCGATTCTCCGACGACTGATCGCTCTGGGGACCGTGGCGTCGGGGGAGACAAAGAGACACCAGGGTGGCAGCCTGGTGCGAGCGGGGACAGCGGTCGGCAGCCTGAAACCCCAGTCGACTTGTGAACCGCTGTCATCGGAGAGTCAGCCGCCTTCGGTAAGTGCCTTGTGTCCGCGGCAGCGGCGAGCGACGCCGACGCCCTCTTTCTCACCCCTCGGTCGGCGTGACGAGCCGATAGACGCCGCCCCCGTCGCTCCCGACGCCCAGCACGTATACGTCGCCGTCGTGGTCACGGCCGAACGAGAGCAGCCGGTCGAGTTTTCCACGGTCTCGGTCGACGACATCGACCACCGTCGCGGACCACCGTCCGCCGCCACCGTCGCCACCGCCGTCCGGCCGTCTCGCCGCGAACAGCCGTCCGTCCGTCTGCAGGTCGCCGAACAGGTACGCCCCCTCCAGCGCCGGCAACGCGGGTCCGCGAGCGACGTAGCCGCCGATGACGGAGATACCGCTCACGCCGTCCCCGGCGTGAGGGTACTCGACGATGGGGTCGACGAGCGGTTCCCCGCCGCGGACGTCGTCGGGCGTTCCGTCCGGACACTCGTCGGCTCCGTAGCAGTGTGATCCCTCCTTGACGTTCCACCCGTAGTTGCCGCCCGCCTCGACGAGGTCGATCTCCTCGTATCGGTTCTGTCCGACGTCGCCGACGAACAGCTCCGCCTCGTCGAACGAGAACCGCCACGGGTTCCGGAACCCCCAGGCGTAGTGTTCGTCGAGGCCATCACGGCCGACGAGCGGGTTGTCGTCGGGGATCCCGTACGGTCTCCCGTCCGCTCGCTCGTCGACGTCGATGCGGAGGATGCTCCCGAGGAGGTTCTCGGTCACGTCCTGTCCGTTGCCGCCGTCGACCCCGTCGTACCAGTCTTCGACGTGGCCGGTTCCCTGGTCGCCGCCGGCACCGCCGTCACCGACGGCGACGTAGAGGTAGCCGTCCGGTCCGAACGCGACGTCACCCGCGTTGTGGTTCCCCTGCGGTTCCGGGACCTCCAGTATCGTCCGCTCGGTCTCCCGGTTCACCCGCCGTCCGTCTGCCGTCGCCCGAAACTCCGCGAGGACGAACGTGTGGCTGTAGTTCGACGGCGTCCCCGCTCGTCGCGGCGCGCTGTATCGCACGTAGAGTCGCCGGTTCTCGGCGAACTCGGGGTGGAGTGCCAGCCCCAGCAACCCCCGCTCGCCGCCGAACTCGATCGAGTCTCGCAGATCCAAAAACGGCTCGTCGCGGCGGCTCTCCGACTCGAGAACGGCGATCTCGCCGACCTGGTCTGCGACGTACGCCCGGTCTTCGCCGGGGACGAACGCGACGGCGACCGGCGCGTCGAACCCGGTCGCGACCGTCTCCAGTGCGACCGCGTCCGGGGTCGCAGCCGTCGACTTCGGGGACTCCGTCGTCGACGAGGCTCCGTCCGTCCGCGTCGACGTCGTGGACGTCTGGCTACAGCCGGCGAGCGCCGCGAGCGCACCGGCGATACCGCGAGACAGCAGCCGTCGTCGGGTCGACCCCCGTGTCATGGACGGAGACACGGCCGTGAGACGGAAATACGTGTGTGTGTGTCGGTCTCTCGCGACGCGCCGCTCGTTCGGCAACAGCGCTTAAGCCCCTTGGGGACGTGTCACATAGGTGATGACGCACACCTCCACCCACCAGACGGACGACATGCCGGACGACGGTCCCACCTGTCCTCACTGCGGGGCGTCGCTCGGACGTCGGCAGACGGGGACGATGGGGCTGTCGGTGACGACGCGCTGTCCCGAGTGTCGCGGCGACCTGTGAGTCGGTCGCGGTCGTCGAGGTTCGTCACCGAACGTCGACGACTTCGATCTCCAAGACGAGCGTCTTACCCGCGAGTTCGTGGTTGAAGTCGACCTCGACCTCCCCGTCGCGGACGGCGGTCACGTCGCCGTGGAGCCCGTTCTCCGCGTGGACGTGGAGACCGACCTCGGGATCCTGCCCGACCATCGCCTCGAACGTCTCGGCGTCGTAACGACGGACGCGCTCGTCGTCGAACTCCCCGTAGGCCTCCTCGGGAGGAACCGTCACGGACGCCGTCTCACCCGCCGTCATCCCGACGAGCGCCTCGTCCAGACCCGCGATGACGGCGTCCGTCCCGACAGTGAACGTCAGCGGCGTGTACTCCTCCCGCGTCGCCCCCTGCGCTTCGACCAATCCGTGTTCCGCCGCGACCTCGTACCGGGACGTGTTGAAAACGTGTCCGTCTTCGAGACGGCCGACGTACTCGACGGTGACTGTGTCACCGGGTTCGATTGGCATAGGCGACGGTGTGGTCGAGAGGCGGATAAGCGTCGTCATCGACACTCGTCGAGCGTCAGTGACCTGCACGATCGCGGTCTCCACAGAACACACCGACCGTCGGTCCCTACAGGACGCCTCGGACGAGCGACCCCCACACCGGAGCGACCACTGCAGCCACGATGGCCACGTACGAGGCGGGAGCTAGGGTCACGAACTCACTCGCACTCATCGCGGGTGTCACGAACAGCTGTGCGACCAACACGAGGAGACCGACGGTCAGGCCGGCAACTACGGCCCGCGATAGCGTCTCGCTGACGAGTCCGACGAGCGCTCCCGCGACGAACAGACCGAGCCAGTGCACCGAGGCGAGGCCGACGCCGACGAGTGTCGCCCCGACGAGTGCGACGAGTCGGTACCGACGGCGTCTCCGAATCGCTGCCAGCCACTGCGGCGTCCACGTGGGTTCGCGACCGTCGAGGCTGGAGCCGCCGCCTCCCAGACCGGTCGCTCCGTCTTCGCTCATTCGTCCCCACCTCGAAAGTCGATGGTCTCGCCGTCCGCCGGCACGGTGAACGACATCGGCTTGTACTCGCCGTCGGCCCACAGCCGAAGTTGGTCGTGGTAGTGCTCGGAGAAGTACGACCCGTCCTGTCCGCCGGGGATGACCGAGACGGAGTCGCCAGCCATCGGCGAGACCTGTCGCCAACTGCTACCGTGACTCGCATCGTCGTGGACGTTGAACACGGTGAACGCCGTCCCGTCCGTGGGGTACTGCGGATAGTTCAGCGCCGACAGTTGGCCGCCGAACTGGTGGTCGATGGTCGTCCGATGGTAATCACCGTAGACCGCCCATCCCTCCTCGTCGATCCTCGTGACCGCTCGCTCCATCGCGTCGGCGACGACAGCGGCGCGGTCACCGCCGAAGAACTCGTGGTCCGGCGGCAGGGTGACGAGTATCCACTCCTGGGGCCACCACGCTTTGTCTAACCCAATCGCCTCGAAATCCTCCTGCCACGCCGCTTCGCGGAAGTACTCGTAGAACCAGCGGAAGGCGAGTGCTGCCTCGGAGTCGCGGTCCATCCGGTAGTCCCAGTCGGCAAGTGCGTCGACCCACGGCTCTACCGCGTCGGACAACCGGTCGCGAACGTCGAGGATGGCCGGGACGAGCATGCGTGCTCTGACGTCCAGCGTGTCGCGCTGGACGGACTGCATGAACTCGCGGTCGACCGGCCGTCCACTCTCGACGCGTTCGTCCAGTCGCTCGTAGATGCGGATACCGCGGAACCCCGAGGCGTAGTGCTGGCCGATCGGGTACGTCGGGTCGTCGGCCGGCCGCTGGTTCGCCGTCCCGACGTATCCCGGATCGACGATGCCCGGTTTCTCTTCGAACGGGACGAACCCCTCCCAACTGCTCTGACCGAACGGGACGAACCCCTCCCACTCGGCTTCGCCGGCCGACCCGTCGAACACGCGGTCGCCGCGGACGATCTTCCCGTCGACACGGCGTACCGGGATCCGGCCGCTGACCTTGTAGTCGACGTGCTCGTCGTCGACGTAAAGCGCGTTCTGCGTCGGAACGTCCATCTTCCGCAACGCCTCGCGGTAGTCGTCGACGCCGGTCGACCGACCGAACTCGTAGATGGCCTCGGCCTCGCGCGTCCCGCTCATCCCGGTCCACGAGACGCCGACGTGGCGGGTCTCGCCGTTCACCTCCCTGTCGAGGTAGGCCCCGTGGACCGTCTTGCGCACCTCGACGTCCCGGTTCTCGCCGTCTGCGACCTCGATCGTCCGGGTCTCGGTCTCGAACTCGCGCCACTCGCCGCGATACCGGTATCGGTCGCCGTCGGTCTCGTAGGTGTAGAAGTCGACGACGTCCGCGCCGGTGTTGGTGAACCCCCACGCGCGGTGAGCGTTCTCGCCGACGATGGCGAACGGGACGCCGGGAAACGTCGCACCGCGGACGTCGACGTCGCCGACCGTGACGTGCTGTTCGTACCAGACGGGCGGGGCCATCAGCGTCAGATGCGGGTCGTAGGCGAGGATGGGCGACCCGCTGTCGGTGTGCTCACCCGCGACCGCCCAGTGGTTCGACCCCCACAGCGGCGGCGGTTCGAACGTCGCCAACCAGTCGACGAACTCCGAATCGACGTCTCGAAGCGCGTCGGTCCGGTCGGTGCGTTCGAAGCCATCGACCCCCTCGACCGTGCCCGTCGTCGACTCGCGGACGATCGGTGCACCGTGGTCGAAAGGTATCTCGTACAACCGCCGGTAGGTCTCCTCGTCTAGCTTCTGTCGGAGTACCGCTCGCTTGAGCGTCGTGAAACTCCCGGTCAACCCCCACGAGATCTGCGTGCTGACGAGCAGCGTGTCGACGACGGTCCACTCGGTCGCCTCGTATCCGAGCAGTCCGAACTCCAGTGGTTCGGGTCCCGTCTCGACGTAGGCGTTGACACCGTCGGCATAGGCTTCTGTGAGCGCCTCGGCACGCGTCCCGGACAACGCTTCGGCCGACGCCTCGGCGGCGCCGCGGAAGTCCATCTTCGCGTGGAACCGGTCGGAGTCGAGCGCTCGCTCGCCCACGGCGGCCGCGAGCCGTCCGTCCATCAGTCGCCGGACGAGATCCATCTCGAACAGTCGGTCGGCCGCGTGGACGTACCCGACCGCGAAGTATGCGGCTTCCTCATTCGTCGCCTCCACGTGCGGGACGTGGTAGTCGTCGTAGGTGACTGTCGCACTTCCGTGTGGGCTATCGACGGTGTCTGGGACAGTCTGTCTCGCCCCCGCCCACGCCCGGCCGCTGAGCGGAGCGAACGTGTCGAGATACCCGGACGCAGGTGAAAGCGCCGCACCACCGAGTCCGGCACCGAGAACGGCTCCGAGCAACGCCCGTCGGGTGGGATCTCGGTCCATGGCGAGAGAACTGTTAAATTACAAATAAGTATTTTGGTAACACCGACGCCGAACGCGGAGCAGAACCGGCGGCAACGCACCCGTCGAGAACGTTTCTTCGCTGCTGTGCGTATAAAAGTAGTTAGATACTCTCGGCAGCGCGAGCGAAGACCTCAACATTCGACGTTCGTCAAGCGCTGACGCCTTCAGCCAGGCCCGCTCGGTCGGCGTCGTGTCGAACGATTACGGCCTTATAGGGGGCTCGAACGCTCGATTCCGTCGGAACACGCTCTATCGCACCGACCCCGAACCCGATCGAGACGTAACCTTTGTTTCTCAACTTTTCGTCCGCAGAACGGCCGTTCGTCGACCGCGGCAAGAGAGGCTCCTCTTGCACGGCTAGTCGACCCCGAATCACGAGCTAGAGCCTGCCTTCAACCCTGACCGTGCAATCGATCGGACGGTCGATCCGAAGTCGTCCACTCCTCTCGAATTTCCACATACTTTAGTTTGATTTGAGAGGACACCAATTCCCCTCCAAGAGTTTACACACGTATCGATGTAACGCCCGGCGACGTCGATCCGAGCGTCCGTCCTGCAGAGCCGAACTACCGAGCTGGGCAGGTTCGACCGCCGCCACCGTCGCGACGGGCACGGCCAACAGCTATCACGGGCACGCGACGAACGCGACGACAGCACAGAGGCATCCTCTCTCACACGCCGACCGGTCGCTCTCCGTTTTCGACGCCGAGCACACTCACCGCTCCCAGTAGAGCAGTCCAGCAGCGACGAGCAGGCAGGCGGCGAGCCCGGCGAACGCGGCGACGTAATCGGCGTAGGTGGCGACGATACCGACGTACGCCGGTCCCAGCGCGTTCGCCCCGAGGAAGAGCGCGCGTGCTGCGCCGAGGTCCGCGCCCATGTCGCCGTCGGGGGCGTTGTCGAGGACGATGGTGTCGGCCAGCGGGAACTCCATCTTGTAGCCCAACGCGAGGACGAGGATGCTACCGTAGACGAGAAGCCGGACGTCAGTGACGGCGAGGACGCCGAGAGAGACGGCCGCGACGAGGAGACCGCTGACGGCGATCGACTCGCGCCCGAACCGGTCGCTCACACTTCCCGCGACCGGCTTGACGGCGATGCCGACGGCGAAGACGATGGCGAACGCCGCGCTGGCGAGTCGATGGGAGAACCCCTTGGTCTCGATGAGGAACGTCGGGAAGAAGTTGACGAACCCGCCGACCATGAAGTAGAACAGCGCGAAGGCGACGAGC
Source organism: Halogranum amylolyticum (assembly GCF_900110465.1). Classification (GTDB taxonomy): domain Archaea; phylum Halobacteriota; class Halobacteria; order Halobacteriales; family Haloferacaceae; genus Halogranum; species Halogranum amylolyticum. Next base: position 98,933 of record NZ_FODV01000012.1, on the reverse strand, counting down.
GTCCGCCGCTGGGCGGGGGTAGCGACGAGGCGGCCGACGGTCCCGCCTACGTCGAGCGACGGCGTGCCGACGGCGTACCCTTCCGTCGACCAGTGGGCGAAGAGGACGGCGAGTCCGGCGAGGACGAGCGCCACCGGGACGAACGGCGTGCGCCACGTCGCGTAGGTGAGCGTGAGGATAGCGACCCCCGACGCGAGCAGCCCGCCGAAGTCGGTTCCGGCGGCGTACAGTCCCAGCGCGCGGCCGCGGCGCTCGACGTAGAGATCCGAGAGGAGCGCACGCGAGGGGATGGCGAACAACCCCTTCCCGAGGCCGGTGACGGCGGCGGCGACGAGGAACCCCGCCAGACCGCCCACGAGGCCGAACGTCGCGAACCCGAGTACCAGGACGACGAGGCCGGGGACGATGAGCGTCGCGCGCGTCCAGCGGTCGGAGAACTCGCCGCCGGGATACTGCGTGAGCGCGTAGACGCCCTGAAACACCGCCAGCGCGACGCCTGCGGTCGCGTCCGTGATGCCGAGATCGGCGATTATCGTCGGCAGCAACGGCGACAGGAGGTTCCGTCCCAGTTGGAGCACCCCCCACGACAGCGAGAGAGTCGCCAGCATCCGTCCGGGATAGCCAGCGAACAGTCGCTCGCTCGTCGCCGACACTCTGGTCACGGTCTCCCTACGGAGGGGTAGTATCAGTGGATTTCGATCGCGAACGAGATCTCTCCGGAGACGATCGACGTAACTACTTAAACAACTAGCAATAGTAAACACCCATCTCATTTATAGTTCTGATTGTATTCAAAATAAATAAGGCGAATTGAAGTGCTCACTCCCGTGTTTTCACAATATTAACCATCGAAAGTAGAAAAACGAAGAGAAAATGGGGTTGCTCGCTGTATTTACAAACCGGTCTGACGCGTAGACGAAGAGAACTTGTACAACTATTTCTGCGACTCAGTCGTGTGGGGTCGGCGTTCGACCACCGAGATGCGCCGAAACCAGTTTCGACTCGATCCGTTGGAGATGTTCGCTGACCGTCCCGGTCGCGAGATCGAGTTCCGCCGCGAGTTCGCGGTGGGTCGTCCGGCGAGGGATCTCGTAGTAGCCCGCCCGGACCGCGACGTCGAGTACCTCGAGTTGGCGGTCGGTGAGGAGTCCCGAGAGCCGTCCCGTCTCCGGTTCGTACTCGCCGATCCGGTCGAGGGTGAGATCGAGCGTCGGCGGGAGGTCGGCCACCGCCTGCTGGATCGCCCGGTCGGTTCCGAGCACCGTCAGCCGGAGACCGCGCGCCGTGGCGTCCTCTCGGTAGTGGACGGGCCAGTCGACGACGATCTCGTGGTCGTGGAGCGTCGCGAGCAGGTCGCTCACCAGTCCGGCGGTCCGACACTGGACGTACGCGACGCCGCGGCCCTCGGACCCCGTGATGTCGAAGGCGAGTACGTCCGATGCGGCCTCGAGCACTGTCGCCGCTCGATCGAGGTCGCCGCGCAGTTCGAGCAGTTCGACGTACTGTCCCGTGGGACCGGGACTCACGTAGTGGATCGCCTCGACCGCGATCGCGTCTTCCCGCGCGAAGACGTCGTCGACCGGGTGGAGCTGTCCGTCGGTCCAGCGGAGCGTCACTGTCGCATAGCGCATCGGTAGTCTCCCGTGTTCGGCCGACCGACGGTTCGACCGCTCGGTCGTCCCCGTCTCGTGGCCGGTCCGTCCCGAACGTCGTCGCCGACGCTACTTGAATACACCTAGGATGCTCGCAACCAGCTAGAGGGGCGTCGGGGCCGAAGCGAGAGTCGATGAGTAGCGACACGCCCACCGCAGCGGAGATGCCACCCGGCCCGGACGGTCTCCCGGTCGTCGGCAACTATCTCGCGTTCGTGCGTCGCCCCTTCGAGTTCATGACGAAGAACGCCCGAGAGTACGGCGACGTCGTCGGATGGACCGAGATCGACGGACCGGTCTACCAGTTGAACCACCCCGAACACATCGAGCACGTCCTCGTTCAGAACAACCAGAACTACATCAAGGGTGATGCGTTCCAGCGGACGCTCTCTCCCATCACCGGCAACGGCATCCTGAACAGCGAGGGGGCGATCTGGCGTCGCAACCGCCACCTCATCCAACCCGCGTTCGGCCCGGACCGCATCCAGGAGTACGCCGGGATGATGACCGACTGTATCGAGGACCTGCTGTCGACGTGGGCCGACGGCGAGACGCGCCCGTTCCACGAGGATATGATGGAGGTGACGCTCCACATCGTCGCTCGGGCACTGTTCGGCGTCGACATCGAAGGGTACGTCGACGACGTGGCGCTCGCGCTGGAGGAGTTCATGCAGGCGTCCGACAACCTCTCGAACTACGTCCTCCCGGAGGGGGTTCCCACGCCTTCGCGGCGGCGGATCCGACGCGCCCGCGATCGACTCGATCGCGTCGTCTACGAAATGATCGAACACCGTCGCGACGACCCCGGCGAGCGCGACGTGATCTCGATGCTGTTGAACGTGACCGACGAGGAGGGCGAAGGGCTCTCGACCGAACAGATCCGCGACGAGGTAGTGACGCTGCTACTCGCCGGTCACGAGACGACCGCCCTCTCGCTGACGTTCACGGCCTACGCGCTCGCCCGCCACCCCGAGGCCGAGCGACGACTCGTCGCGGAACTCGACGAGGTGCTCGACGGCGAGACGCCGACGATGGCCGATCTCTCGGAACTGACCTACACCGAACAGGTGGTCAAGGAGTCGATGCGTCTCTACCCGCCCGTTCCCGGCATCGTCCGCGAACCGGTCAAACCGGACGTCGTCGGCGGCTACGAGATCCCCACGGGCGCGACGGTTCGGATGCACCAGTGGGTCGTCCACCGCGACTCGCGGTGGTACGACGACCCGCTGGCGTTCAAACCGACCCGCTGGACCCCGGAATTCGAAAAGTCGCTACCGAAACTGGCGTACTTCCCCTTCGCGGCGGGGCCGCGGCGCTGTATCGGCGACCGCTTCGCCATGCTCGAAGCGCGCCTCCTGTTGGCGACCATCTACCAGCGGTTCCACCTCGAACTCACGCCAGACACGCAGCTGAACCTCTCGGCGGCCGTGACTGCCCGGCCGAAAGACGACGTACTGACGACCGTCTCCCGTCGCTGACTGGACACCGTCGCCGACCGTCTCCCCGTCTGTTCTTCCGACTCTCCTCTCCGTCTCCGGACTCACTGCCGGTCGTCTCTCTTCCCCGTCGTCGTCGACGAGAGCACAGACCATCGACTCCATAATGATTGTTGAAATAGTACGGTAATCGTTTATTCTATATCCCGGACGTTTATGTTATCCATTGTCGTTAGAAATTATTTTCAATGGAGTACAGAAATGCGAACGCGGCACACATGGCAATTGAATTTGCACACAGTCCGCTCGTGACGTTCGCGGTCGGACTCGCGTTGGTGGTACTACTACTGGTCGTCTGGGACCTCCCGGCGTTCATCGGATTGACGGTCGCGGCGTTCTCCGTCGGCCTCGTTAACGCCGTGTTCGTCCCCGACTTCGCGTTCAGTCAGGCGGCGACCGAGACGGCGACCGCGTTCGGCAACGGGATGGCCGGCATCGGGATCCCGATCCTGATGGCCGCCATCATCGGCAAGTCGATGCTCGAGAGCGGGGCGGCCCAGCGCGTCGTCCGCTCGTTCCAGTCGCTCCTCGGGCGAGAGAACTCCGACGTCGCGCTGTGGGGGAGTTCGACCGTCCTCGCGATCCCGGTGTTCTTCGACAGCGTCTTCTACCTCTTGGCACCGTTGGCGCGGTCGATGCGCGCCCGGATCGGTGACAACTACGCGCTCTACATCGTCGTCGTCGGCGCGGGTGCGGCGACGACTCACGTGTTCGTCCCGCCGACGCCCGGCCCGCTGGCAGTCGCCAGCGAGATCGGTGCCGACCTCGGCACGACGATGCTCGTCGGCGCGGCCGTCGCGGTTCCCTCAGCGACGATGGGGGGACTCGTCTACGGCCGGTGGATCAACAACCGCATCGACATCCCGCTGCGCGATACGATGGGGACGACGACCGAGGAGCTCGAAGAACGCGCCGAGCGCGACTCGAGTGCGCTCCCCGGCGTGCTGGAGTCGGTCGCTCCCATCGTCATCGCCGTCGCACTGGTCGGGGCGTCGACGGCTCTCGGCCCGCTGCAGCAGGCGCTCCCTGCGCTCTCGGGCGCACTCACGACTATCGAACCCGCCGTCGCGTTCTTCGGCGACAAGAACGTCGCGCTGACCGTCGCGGCCATCGCCGCGGCGCTCATCTACCTCCGGTGGACCGACCTCGCACGCTCCGAGTGGGAGAGCGAACTCACCGAGGCGCTGAAGAGCGGCGGCAACATCGCCGCCATCACCGCGATGGGTGGCGCGTTCGGCGCGCTGCTGGCCGCCTCGGGGATCGGGTCGTACCTCGCCAACGGCCTCGAGGGAATCGGCATCGGCCTGCTCGTCACCGCGTGGCTCATCGCCGCCATCGTCCGCATCGCACAGGGGTCGGCGACGGCCGCGATGCTCACCGCCGCCGGCATCATGGCACCGCTGACCGGGCAACTGAACGTCCACACGGCGTACCTCGTCATGGCGATCGGCGCCGGCGGTAACATCTGCTCGTGGTACCCCGACTCGGGGTTCTGGCTCGTCAAGGAGATCGGCGGCCTCACGCAGGCCGAGACGCTCCAGACGTGGACCGTCGTGACGACGATCATCTCGGTCACCGGTCTCGTCTCGGTGCTCGTGCTCTCGACGCTGTTCCCGCTGTAGGAGCACGCCCGATCCGAACTCACTCCTTTCCTTCTGCGCCCGTTCGTGACCGACGCGACTCTCGCCCGATTCGACTCTCGTGACCGCTCGCACTCTCGACGGCCACAGCACATACCTACCTCGCGGGCGACGGTGTCGCTATGACGGACGAAGAACTCGGCCAGGCGACGATCGTCTACGAAGATCCCGACGGGGAGACCGTCGAGAAGCAGGTCGACAACGAACACGTCGCGTACTTCCAGGACCACTGGATCCTCAAGACCGACGAACAGGACGGCCAGGATATCGTCCGCCGCATCCCGCTACAGCGGGTCTACTACGTCGAACGCTCGGTCGAGGAGTTCGAGGAGGAGGTCGCCACGGTGCGTAACCAGGTCGAGTCGCTCGCCGGCAACCTCCGACAGCGACTGTTCGGCAGCGAACAACAGGACCAGGACCAAGAGAGCGGCGAGAGTCTGAAGATCAACGTCGGCGACTCAGACGACGAGCAGCGTTCGTAGGCCTCTGGTTATCGGTACCGATACCGGGGGGCGCGACTTTTTTGATTACTGAACTGACCATGGGAGGATATTCCCTATCCCGGCCGTATGATCCCGGTTCAGCAATAATACCCAGGTGATTCTCTCGAACCGTCATTTGAGAGAACGATTTATACGCTATCGTCTACAAAGTCGAGTATGGAGTCCCACCGAGAGCGACAGTCGACGGCGGATCCCCCTCCAGTTTCCCGTGAGACAGATGGCCCGCCGGGAGGAGCGAGATGACGACCGACACCGGTTCCGACGTCGAAAAACTGTGGCTACTCGTCGTCGGCGTGCTTCTCGTCACGATGCCGGCGCTGACACTCTTCGTCGCCTACGCCGTCCTGTCGGCGACCCGGAGCGTCGTGCTCGAACAGGTGACGCTCGTCGAGGCGGCCGAACTCTATCTCATCGAACTGGTGGCGTTCGGCGTCTTCAGCTACGTCCTGTACCGTCTCACGAGATACCTCCTCCGGAAGGAGTTGACCGGCGAGCAGGGAGACGACGAACAGACGGACGACGAGCCACAGCAGAACCGCGATCGGTCGACGGAACACGCCGAACTGCGATGAGCGTGGCAGCGACGGTGGCGACACCGTCGGCGCGTCCGGTCTCCGCGTCGCCGAGGCGCTCGAGTGACCGTCTCGTAGGGGCTATCTTTTAGCAAGGAGAGACTCCCGCCCCTCAGGGCGGGCGTGAATCCGACAACTGGGACACAACCCGCCCTACGTTGTTCATCTGAATACCCGATTCCAACCTTTTAGTTACAAAGAAACGTACAAAATCGTGTTCGAACTGAAATAGACATAGACCGTGGTGGTTCACTCCACGAGCGAGTCAAAGAATATGCTCGTAAACACGGAATCAGGCATCCACGAGCCTACGCAGAACTCATCGAGAAAGGATTAGACTCCGATGGAAACGGCGACTAAGACGCTCGAAGCGACGTTCGCCCCACCGACGACACACAAGGAGTCAAAACTCTACGACCTGCTCGAAACGTATCGTGACAGTCTACAAGAGGCGTTCGACGCCGGGGCAAGTACCATGTCGGCAGTCAGCGACATCGTGACGCCCTACGACCTACCGTATCAGTCGAAGGCAGCCCTGTGCAACTACGTCCCGAAACTCCGTAAGACGTACAATGCCAACGAACTGGATGACGACCATCCGATACGGCTCACGAACCAAGCCGCGAAGTTTGACCACTCCGAAGAACGCGACTACGAGTTTACGTGGTGGGTTCCACGTCCCGGTCGGGGGACGAACTTCTGGATTCCACTCCGAATCAATCCAGAACAAGAAGAACTGTGGCACGATCTCGTGAACGAAGATGCAAAGGCTGGTCAGATTCGGCTCCAGAAACACCGGAAGAACTGGGTACTACACGTCACCGTCGAGTACCCAGTCGAAGAACCAGCAACAGACGGTGACGCCACGCATATCGGCTTAGACATCGGAGAAACCGCCCTCATCACGGGCTGTGCCCTCAAGGATGGTTCTCCGACTGACCCGCTCGTGCGTAGCGGAAGCAGAGCGAAGCATCTCCGCAAAGAGATGTACACGACCCTGAAACGACTCCAAGAGCGTGACGCTTCGGAGTGGCGTACCGACGAGAGATACGACCACTACCAGAATGCGCTCACCGACATCGTGGAGAAGGCGTCTCGGGAGGCCGTTGAGTACGCCCGACAGTTCGAGAACCCGGTGTTGGTGATGGAGAATCTGACGTACATCCGCGAACGGCTCGACTACGGGAAGTACATGAACCGTCGTCTTCACTCGTGGGCGTTCGCCCGACTCCAAGGACGCATCGAAGACAAGGCGACGGAAGCGGGCGTCCCGGTTGAGTACGTGAATCCGGCGTACACCTCGCAGACGTGCCACTCGTGCCACCGTATCGGTCGGCGGGACTCGCAGGCCGAGTTTCGGTGTCCACACAACGACTGCCACGTTTCGACGTTTCAGGCCGACATCAACGCTTCCGCAAATATTGCACGACGGGTTGACCCGTGGGGAGAGAGCGTCCCGCTTGACAAGGCGGAACGCGATGACTCACCTCGGGATGGGAGCGGTAGTGACACCGCCACGACTCACCGTGAGAAGAGCGTCCCAGCGCAGATGACGCTCACGGCGTTTCAAGAGTCGAAATCCTCTGCCAGCGACGACTAACTGGTATTCCCCATGCGTGGGAAGCCTCGCCGTTGACGGCGAAGAGGATGTCACCGGAGCTGTTGAGAGGGTTTCTCCGTGAGAACCGAACCCGTGGTCGCCGGAGATCACTGATTTTCCGGCCGGCGACGATAACCCCTATCAGAAGAACTGTGAGGTTGATCCGGAGCCACCGGCGACGGTCTCGAGCGAGTGATCGACGAGTGCACCGGCGTCGAGCGGATACCAGCGATCGCGGTAGGCGACGAGCAGCGGTCGTTCCCCGTAGTCGCGGGCCCACGACCCGGGCGAGCGGTCTTCGACGGATTCGAGGTAGACGTACTCTCGGTCTCCGACGGTCACCGTCAACGGGTCGGAGACGAGAAGCGACTCGGGGACGTCATCGCGATCGACGAGCACCGCGCAGTGCCCCTCCGGGATCACGAACCCGGTACGGAAGCCGAGCGCGTCGCTTGACAGCACGCCGGCGAGTACGAGCGCGAGGTCCTCACAATCGCCCGTGTCCTCGGCGATCGTCTCGGCCGGATACCGGATGTACTCCCGCTGACCGGTCGTCGCGCGGTCCGTCGTGTACTCGATGTCGGCGACGACCGCCTGCGCAGCTAGGAGTCGGTCGGCGTCGCTCGCGTACTCGTCAGCGATCTGTCGCCCCACCCGTTCGAGTGCGTCGTTGTCGCGGGCGGCGTCGACCGCGCGGGCGAACGACCGGTCGCGGTCGCGGGCGGCGGCGTACGCCGACTTGGGGATGTCGACCTGGAACGCCGCTCTCCCGCCGTCGACGTCGACCGCGTACCGCCGCGAGAGGCGGCCAGAGACCTGCTCGGTCGAGCGGGTCGTCTCGCCACCGCCGACACATCCTGCGAATCCGGCGGTGATCGCGGCTCCCAGTCCGGTGAGGAGTCTTCGGCGTGTCGTTCGGTCACGTCGCGACGATGTCGATGAACTGTCGTCTACCATTGTCGGTTGTGAGCAACGGAGGTGAGTACGGCGCGGTGCCGGAGCGCACCGGTCGAGCGGGGTCCTGAGTGGGCGGTACCTGCGAGAACGGTTTGACGTCTCTCTCGGAGTCGGCGCTGATTCAAGACAGTGTGTAGACCGAGTACTCCCATCGACATCGACCTAACGGCCGCTTGGCCGTCGCTCGCTCTCCGGATGATAACGTGCGTCACAGACCTTGGCGTTCGAGATTAAGGACAACGTGGCACTCACCGCACTCTCCGAGGATGGCGTCGAGGACACGCTGGTCATCGACTTCCCCGAAATCAAGTTCGAGCGCCACCGCTACTTCACGATGCGAAAGCGCGTCCAGAACGCGGGGAAAGACAGCATTCACGACACGCTCGAAGGGCGTGAAGAACGGCTTGTCCGTGACCGACTCCACAAGGTGTCTCGGCACATCGTGGAGTGGAGTCGTCAGTTCGAGAAGCCGTGCATCGTCTTTGAAGACCTCAAAGAGATGCGCGATAGTATTGACTACGGTACGCGGATGAATCGGCGCTTGCACCACCTCCCGTTCCGTGCTCTTCAGTACTACACGTCGTACAAGGCGTCTTTCGAGGGCATCCCGACTGCGTGGATTGACCCGTCGTACACGAGTCAACGGTGTCCGATGTGTGGACACACAGAGCGTGGTAATCGCAACAAGAAGCGGTTCAAGTGTCGGTCGTGTTCCCATCAAGACCACAGCGACCGTGGTGCAAGCGTCAATATCGCCGTGAAAGGCGTGAAGAAACTCGATTGGAATGTGCCTGCTCTCAACAGCCTTCCCGTTGTTCGGAAGGTGCGACGGCAGGTATCGGGGGCCGTGGACGCCCCGACCGTGACCCACCCGACCGTTCGAGGCTATCAGGCCGATGGTCGAGTGGGAGTGTCCGACTAACCCACGGGAAGCCTCGGGGCTTGACCCCGAGGCAGTTCACAAGGAGGCGATGGACACGGAGATCTTCGATCAGTTGATGCAGTACGCCGGCTACGAGGGCTAACCGACCACGAGGACGCAACCTATGTCATCCATGTCATCCACGACACGCGAACGCGATGCGACGTCAGCGGTACGTGACCCGGACGTGACGCGGCGGACGGTGTCACGGGGTGCTGTGAGTGCGACGACGGCCTGTCTCGCACTCGGGTCGGCGGGAGGTACCGCGGCACAGTCGTCCGGTGAGTCTGACCTCGCGGGGTGGTTCGGAAACGTCGACAACTACGAGGGAGTCGTCGACGAGACCGGCAACGCAGAGGTGACGATCACCGTCGGCACGTCGGCCAACGGTGGCAACTTCGGGTTCGGCCCGGCCGCCGTCCGCGTCGATCCCGGAACGACCGTCGTCTGGGAGTGGTCGGGAAAGGGCGGGACGCACAACGTCGTCGCCGAAGACGGGAGCTTCGAGAGCGAGATGACCGGCGAAGCCGGCCACACGTTCGAACAGACACTCGAGTCGACAGGCGTCCGGAAGTACGCCTGCGTTCCGCACCAGGCGATGGGGATGAAGGGAGCGGTCGTCGTCGGCGATCCGCAGTCTACCGACGAGGACGACGGACTGGCGACTACGCTCACGCTCAGTGGCGGGGTCGGACTCGTCGGCGGTCTCGTTGCACTGTTCGGGTTCGGGACGCGCGAGAAGGCGAAGCGACGGGGACCCCGTCCCGACCTCTGACCGCGTCGCCGTTCGAGGCTCTCTCCTCACTGCTGTCGACGAAACGCTCGCCGCGGACAGCGGTTCACGGCAACCGAAGGAGTCCGTCCACCTCGTAGAGATAGCCTTTCTGTAGCAGTTCGGTGAGGACCGCCGCGGCGTCGTCGCCGGTGAACTCCTCGCTCTCGAGTAGCGACTCTGCGGCCGACTGCGACAGCCCTGCGCTGGTAGCTTCGATCTCGGGGCGGAGCAGGTCGAGCGCCTCCTCGGCACTCGCGCTGAGTGGGGTCCGACTGTTCCGCATCGTCCCCATATATCCGTCAGACTGCATTGTAGGTTCGGGTCGGTGCAGTACCCGCTCGGCGTGAGATATACCCCCCTCGGACGCGTTAGCTCCTGTCATGGGTTGGGTCAAACGCCACCTCCTCGTCACCTCGCTGGTCGGACTGCTCCTCTCCGTCGGTCTGCTCACGGGTGTCGTCGGGTATCTGGGTGTCGTCGTCTACGCCGCGCTCGCGAGCGGCGGGCCGGTCGTCGGTCCGCTCGTCGAACTCGCGCTCCCCTTCTTCGTCGCACTCGCGGTCCTGCTCACCGTCGCGACGCTGTCGGGCGTCGGGCTGACCGTCGCCGTCCTCCGTCGACTCTCCGTCCCGCGGAGCCAGCGTGCCCACGCGCTCGTCGACCGCATCGAACGGACGTACTCGCCGCTGGACTCGGTCGTCTTCGCCGACTTCCTCGCTCCGCCAGCACCGTCCGACGAGGAACGGGCCGAGCGGGCGCTCGACGACCTCCAGCGACGCTACGTCGAAGGAGAGCTCACCGAAGCGGAGTTCGAACGAAAGCTCGACCGGCTCGTCGCAACCGACTCGCTCGACGACGCGCGTGCCGATCGCGAGCGGCGAGCGGCAGTCGAGGAGGAGCGCTCGCGGTGAGTGGCTGCCCGGGCGTCGTGTTCCGGGCCGTTTTCGTCTCTCGCACCAATACGCTCACTTTCGTTCCCCCGGTGTGTGGATGTGGGGTTCGTCGGCATCGGTCCGGGCCATCGAGACCGGCGTCACCCCGGCGTGGACGTCGCCGACGCCCCCGCTGACGCTCCCACCCACTGTCGTCCCGTGGCGTCGCCGTCCACGCCAAGCCTTTCGCCGTGGAACGCCCACATCGAGTTCTCGAACCCTCGCAGGCAACTCCGACACAGAAGCACAGCGCTTTTCGACTGCCCGAGAGTCGATATCGATATGGCCGACACCGCGGTAGACCACGAAGAGACGACTGGCGAGACGAGCACGGTCGACCCGCTCCGGGTCGGCGTCGTCGGCGGCGGCTTCATCGGGACGGCTGTCGGCGGCGAGTTCGTCGAACACGACGGCGCCACGGTCGACGCTGTCGTCGACATCGACGAGGAGGTACTCGCGGAGGCCGGCGACGAACTCGGCGTCGAGACGGCGTCGCAGTACACCGATTACGAGACGATGCTCGACGCCGAGACGCTCGACGCCGTACTCATCGGGACGCCGCACACCCTCCACTACGACCAGATTCTCACGGCGTTCGAGCACGACCTCCACGTCCTCTGTGACAAGCCGCTCACGACGGATCTCGACGACGCGCGGGATCTCGTCGAACGCGACCGCGAGCGCGACGAGGTGTTGATGGTCGGCTACCAGCGACACTTCTACCCGGCGTTCGTCGAGGCGCGAGAGCTGTGGGCCGAGGCGGACCGCGAACCGCGCTGGATCACCGCCGAAGTCTGTCAGGACTGGGTCGACCGGTTCGACGGCGCCTGGCGGCAGAACCCCGATCTCTCGGGTGGCGGCTATCTCTACGACACCGGCAGTCACCTGCTCGACGGCGTGCTGTGGAGCACGCAGTTGACCCCCGAGGCGGTCTCGGCGAGTATGCACTTCGTCGACGACGAGCAACGCGTCGACGGCCGCGCGAACGTCACCATCCGCTTTACGAACGGGGCGACCGCGTCGTTCTCGCTCTCGGGAGAGACGCCCTGCATGCGCGAGCACGTTCGTATGTGGGACGAGAAAGGGGCCGTCACGCTCGACAGCCAGGACTGGGAGCCGAGCGAGTACGCCGAGATCGACGACGAGAGCGGCGAGTACCGCCCGCGTCTCTCGCGCAAGGACCGGGAGACGAAGGTCGACGCGTTCGTCGAGGCGATCCGGACGGGCGCAGAACCGGCTGCGACCGCTCTCGACGGTCTCCGCGTGACCGCCGTCACCGAGGCGGCCTACGAGTCCGCCCGCGACGACGGGTCGTTCGTCACCGTCGACCCCGACGACGTGAGGCTGGAGTAGCGGTTCGTTCACATCTGCAGCGGTGGTCGACGTCTCTTGCTCGCACCGCCATCCTCGCTGTCAGCCTGCCGTGCTCGAAGACCGTCTCCAGAGTCGGCTGATCGCTGACACTCCGACGAGGATCAATCCGAGGCCGAACAGGAGACCGAGCACCCAGGCGGCAGTACCGGGCCACGGCACGACGAGTAGTGCGGCGAGACTGACGAGGCCGACGCCGAGGAGTACCGAACGCGTGTCTGTTGTCCCGCGGATGACACCGACGAGCCGACCGACCCCGTCGAGTAGCAGCGGAATCGCCAGCAGATACGAGAGCCGAGTCGGCTCCAGTGGGAAGACGACGAGCACGATTCCGACGATCACGTATCCCGTCGCACGAAGTGCTTCGGAAGCGAGGAGGCGGACGTCGACCGACGAGCGCGACTTCAGCGCCTCCATACGGACGACTCCGAGGACGACGAGGAGCACCCCGAGCCAGACACTGACGAGCGCTCCGACGAGAAGCGGCATCGCAATGGCGACGACGCCGACGGCGATGGCGACGACACCGACGGTCGCCTCGACTCCATCGTTCGACTGGTCGTCCGGGGCCGACGGCGTCGACGGTCGGTCGTCGGTGAGCGTACTCATCGCTTCGTCGACCTCGCATCCAGCCGGGCGGCCAGTTGATCCGAGAGACCCGTAAGGTGGACCGTTCCGAATATGGCCACCAGCAGTCCGCCGACGGTGTCGTACATCAGGTCTAGTACTGTGTCGTCCAGCCCGTACTGAGTGAGCACTCCTGCGGTACCAGATAGTCGGGCCACTTCGCCGATGGCGAACTCCAGAAGCTCCCAGACGACGCCGAACGCCATGGTGAACAGGAGGAGATACACGAATCTGAACGCTGGCGAGAGCGTGATCCCGTCGGAGTGGACCTCGACCGCCCGAAGCGTCGCGTAGGCGATACCGGCGACCAGCGACGCCGAGAACGTATGGGTGAGATGGTCCCACCACCAGACGGCCTGATATGGACTGAGAAAGTCCAGTCCAGGGAGTGGCAGTGTTCCCAACGCGTGGAGGAACATCGCAGCCGTGATCCACAGTACGAGGCCGGCGTCCATCACGATTCGGTGACTTCGTTCGAGATACGTCGGAACGAACGTCGCAATCAGTCCGACACCGGCGTTGACCACGACGCCCACGTTCCCGAACCAGAGACCGAGTCCGAGGACGAGAATGATGACTGTCTGCAGTCCACGAACGAATCGAAGTTCCCGTCGTTCCGACAGGTGCAAGCGTCGAGCGAGACTCATACGGCCTCCCGCTCGTCGGGCGACTGTCTCACGCGGTCGGTCGCGAGATGTCTGGCGAAGTACCACCGGAAGGCGAACCCTGCGAGGATACCCGCGGTCGCTGCCGCAGCGAAGGCGTACATGAGCGCCTGATTCGTCCCGAAGAACGCTGTTCCCAGATAGCGACTCGACAGTGCAGAACTGACGGCCCAGAACCCGACGAGCCCCAGCGTCGCCACCACGACCACCCCCACCGCGAAGTTCGGTGTCATCCGGATCGGCGTCGTCATCTGGAGTGCGGTGACGACGAGCATCGCGAGCGTCGCGAGCGAGAGACCGACGACGATTTCGAAGAGAAACGATGGTTGGGACACTCGGACGAGCAGCGGAATCGAGGCGACGAGCACCATCGGCCACGGCATCGTCCGCGTCCACGACCCGCTCACGACCGCGGGGACGGCGGCCACGGCGACGACGGTGAGCGCGAGCGCGACGTCGACGACGTTGGCTCGGAAGAACGCCGCAACGGCGGTCGCAGCGACGACCGCGACGACCGCCCACGCGACGATCGCGTTGAGACGCGAACCAGTGACGAACCACTCGTTTGTCTCGGACGAGGTCATCGGATCCTCCAGGTCGTGTCGAACCGGACAGTGGACTGTTCAGACACCACCGGCTCCGGCGAACTGGCTGCTGTCTTCCGTTTCGGCGAGACTGCGTCCGCCCAGCGCGACCGCGACCATGGACACGCCAGTCGTCAAGAGGTTGATACCGAACAGCAGTCCAACTGTCCAGAGGGCGGTACTCGGGAACCCGGCCCACAGCATCGCTCCGAGGACGATACCGAGGACGCCACTCAGGACGCTCCAGAGCCAGTTCTTCTCCCCGCGGAGGCGAAGCCCCATCACGATCTCGACGACGCCGGAGGCGACGAGATAGCCGATGACGGCGAGCGTCAACGTGAGCAGTCCGACTATCGGGTTCAGGAGGACGATCGCACCGGCGACGACTCCGATCACACCGAGCGCGATCTGCCAAGCGAACCCCGCCCACCCCTGCCCCTTGAACGCACCGACGAAGTGGAACAACCCGCCGACGACGAGCAGTACTCCGACGAGCATCGTGATCGAGATCCCGGTGAGGAACGGTGCGAGGATAGCGATCAGTCCAGTGGCGGCCAGTAGTACCCCAGCGTACAGCAGGGGCCGCCAGTTGTCCCGAAGGGTGTTGGAGAGTTCGTCACTCGTGTCTGGTTCTGAATAATCTGTTGTCGAAGCCATCACAGGTATACTACCGTCGGATCGGAGATAAACTGGTTCTAGCAAAAGATGGGTTGTCTGAATCGAATAACTGTGTGAACACGTTGGATTATCCACACACGTGTGGCGCGAACTGGCCGAAGACCGTCGTGTTACCCCCGAGAGACGACCACTCAGAGGGGTTTTATTGTCGTCGGTCGGAGGTCCAGTGAGTCTCGGCTAACATGGGGGTTCGATTCTTGCGAGAGGCCATGACCTCTACGGTGACCCTGTTTCAGCTGGACTGTTGGGCCTCGAGAACTCCGACTCGGACGACGACGTCGCGACCAGTCGCAGCGGTGAGGCGATCGTCTATCCGCGTTGCGAGGTCGGGTGGTGCCGTCGCGCTGTTCGATCGGCCGACCAACACCTCGACCGTTGCCGGTTCGTCCAGCAGCATCGAGACGCCGTCGTAGTCGGTCGACGCGGAGATGTACTCGATACCCCCTCCGACCCCATCGACCAGTAGTTCGGTCTCGGTGGCCACCTGCTGTTCGAACACTCCGATCTGAAACGAGACGAGTGTGACGACAGCCAGGACGATCGAGAGGGCAGCGATTCCTACTGCGATGGTACCGACCCGTGAGATGACCGACCTGCGGGCCGTTCCGGTCTGTGCCGTGTCGAGCGGTCGGTAGCCTGACAGCCAGAACATGACCAACGCCGAGAGGTTGATCGCGAGGAGGTTCACCAAGACGAGAACCGCGGCCGGGATGGCGACGAGCGGGAGTCCCCACGCGATGCCGAGCCCGGACGTCGCTGCCGGCGGGATGAGAGCGACGGCGATAGCGACGCCAACCAGCGTCGACCCGGTGTTCCGAATCAGACTGATCGCTCCGGCGAGACCGGAGCCTAACGCCAGAAACAACGACAGGAAGTTCGGTGAGATTCGTTCGGCGACCTGACCGATCTCCCGGATGTCGAGTCCGGGTGGGAGAAGGACGGACTCCTTCAGTAGCCACCCGACGACCGCACCGACAGCGATCGCTGCGAGTAGCCCCGTCACCTGAAGCAGGACACCACGTCTGGCGAGTTGACGTTCGTCGAGGACCGTCCCGACACTGGCCGAGATGGCCGGCCCCATCAGCGGCGCGATGACCATCGCACCGATGATGGTGGCGGCGGAGTCGAGAAGTAACCCGGCCGCCGCGATGACGGTACTGAGGAGGATAAACGCGAAGAAAGTCGAGTTGCGCGGCGCGAGGTCGTCGGCGCGTGCGAGCAGTTCCTCTCGAGAGATTCGTACGTCCGAGTAGCGCTGCTTGAGCGCGTCGATGCGACTCGAGACGACGGTCTCGGTTGCCATGACGATCGTATACGCATCGTCTCTGATCCCGGATTCGTACAGTCTCTCTAAGATCGGTTCGACGCCACTCGGCGGCACGGGGAACGAGACCAACGCCTCGAAATCGCCACGTCCCGTCTCCTCCCAGACTGCGTAGTCGATCTCCTCGCCGTCGAGTACGGCGAGTACTGACTCTCGGCTTCCGTTCGGTATGAGCACCTGTACGAGTCGCATGTCGTCCTAGTTCGCTGTTGGAATAGATAACGTGGATTTGACTTTCTCCGGACATTCGGGGGATTCAGTAGCTGACATGGCACAGAAGCGTTAGTCCGCCTTCGACTCCGGGTTGGCGGTGGACAACGACGATGCGGGCCGGTCGACGACGGTTCGCCTCGGAATCTCCTCTCGAGGCTTCTGACGGGCAGTGAAGAGACGTTCTAAGAGTGTGAGTTCGGGAGTTGCTTCCTTCGAGACTTCGTCGTATTCGATGATCGTGTGGCCGTCCTCCGCGAAGATCCGGAAGTAGCTCAGTCGATACGACGGATAGTACACCGACGGAAGAAGCGTAACCGGTGGTTCGACACGGGACAGTCGCTTCAGCCACGTCCCAGTGTTCACCACGTAGCGTCCGTCCAACTCGGTCAGCGAGACGCGGTGTGTGTGACCGTAGACGAATACAGTCGTGGATGAATCGGCGGCGAAGACTTCGCTCGCCGCGTTCAGGTACGGAACGACTGCCTCTCTCCGTCCGACCTCTTGTAACAACCCGAACCGTTCGGCTACCCGACGGCCGTCTCGAGTGAAGAGATACAGCGGAACGGAGATGACCGTAAGAAGGACGACGATGGCCACGTTGACGGCGATGACGGTTCCGACCACGTCTCCGATGATACCGAACCGGGACAGGACATCGTCCAACACGGGAGGCTGGAAGATTCCCAACTGCCTTGCTACCAACACGAGTGTGTAGAGGACGCTGAAGTTGAACAAGAGAAGGAACGGGACGATGGCGTATCTGAGGAGTGGACTCATCTCTCGGTAGAAGTACTTCGAGAAGATCCAGCGTGGGATCTCTTCCATCGGAGCGACAGACTGGATGTCTTTGAGCCAACTGTATCGACCCCGTCCGGAGAGTCGGCCTGCCGTGCTCGTGACGTGACGGTTCACGAAGTACCCCAGCGGGTTCGCGTGCGGATCTCCGAAGTTGGGCATCCGATTGTTCGAATCGTGCTGCATCCCGTGCTCGATCCAGATCGTGTCGTCACCGACCGCTCGTTCGAGGTGGAGTTCCTGTTGTAGGTCGACGTTGTAGTCGACGAGAAAGTCGACGAATTCGGGGTAGCAGGCGAGTTCGTAGTCGTGATTGCCCGGGATGAACGTGATGTGGATCCGCTCGCCAGTTGCGCGGAACTGCTCGAAGAGGGCCGGAAACTGCTCAGTCAGATAGGCGAGTTTATCCGGACCGTCGACCTCGGTCAGTTCCCACAGTCCGAAGATGTCTCCTGAGACAATCAGTTCCGTATCGCCACCCTCCTGTTCCAGTCGAGCCAGGAACTCGATCAGTTCGTCCTCGAAGTCACACTGGCAGAGATGTTCATCACCTCCGATATGGAGGTCACTGATGAAGTAATACTGGGTGGCCATCTCAATGAGTGATATTATCTCACAACAACATCCTTCTGTCGGTACTCGGTGGACACCGACGAAAGCGCGTGAACTCGACTCACGCCACGTCTCGCTCTTCGCTGTGCTCGAGGTTGCCGACCGGTTCGCTACAGTGCGGACATCGGATCTGTGAGTCGGTCGACGATCCGTCCGTCTGTTCGATGGACCCTGCTGCCGAGATGCTCAACGGTGAATTCAGGTAATACGCCCGCCGGTTATCGAACACCCGACAGCATCGGCACCCAAGTAGGGACACGGCCCACAAGACAGTAGTCGCTGCCGCCACTCCCCGTCGGTGTGATCAGGGCCTGTGACAACCACGGCTACTTCGCGGGAGAGTCGTGTCCGGAGTGCGACGCTGCGGGCGCGGACGTCCTCGGCGACGACCGACGCGTCCGCCTCTCGAAGTTCGCGAGCGGTGCGCTCCGTCACTTCCCCGACGATGCCGGCCTCTCGCCCGACGGACACGGCTGGGTCGACTACGACGCGCTCGTCGACGCCGTGACGCGGAAGTACTCGTGGGCCGAGCGCGAGCACGTCGACGGGGTCGTCGCTACCGACCCGAAGGGGCGGTTCGAACGGCGATCGAGTCGCATCCGAGCGGCCTACGGCCACTCGATCGACGTGACGCTCGAACCGACCGAGTCGGCGGTCCCATCGCAGTTGTACCACGGGACGGCGCGCCGAAACATCGAGTCGATCCGAGAGACGGGACTCCGACCGATGGGACGCCAACGGGTGCATCTCTCGACGACGCGCGAAGAAGCACGTACCGTCGGGAGACGGCACGACGACGACCCGGTCGTGGTCGTCGTCGACGCGGACGCGATGGTCGCAAACGGATTCGGCGTCGACGAGCGAGGCCCCGAGACGTACACCGTCGACCACGTGCCGCCACGGTATCTCTCGGTCGAGTCCCGCCCCGAATGAGTCGGTCGACGCCGTCGCCCGTTCGCAGTTCGATTAGGATTCGGTCGGCTGTTCGTTGCTGCTGTGTTCGACGTAGTCGTCGATGGCTCCTTGGAGCTCCGGTCCCGGCGACTCCTCGTCCAGTTCGACGAGCGTCTCGACGACCGCCTCGACGTCGACGTTCTCCGTCGCGGCCCGGAACGTCTCGGCGGCGATCCGACTGCCGATCTCGCTCCCGAGTGCCCGTTTGGCGACGCCGACCGTCCCGTCGCTGTCGACGACGTACTGGGCGATCGCACGTCCGAGCGGTCGACCGATCGCCCCCGCGAGTCGGTCGACGTCGACCGCGTCGACCGCCGGTTCGTCGGCCAGGAGTGCCTCGAAGTCGACCGCTGCGAACACCTCTCTTGCGACCTCCGAGGCGAAGAGCACTTCCAGTCCCTGTTCGATACGTTCGAGCCGTCTGTCGTCTGAAGTGTCTGTCATGGTGAGTAGCGTTCGACAGGAGTTCTACTCGTGACTGCGCCCCGCCACGGAGATAGGGCTGTGGCTTTCGCTTGCAAGGAGTCTCGAACGCTCACTCC
The DNA here is from genome assembly GCF_900110465.1 of Halogranum amylolyticum. GTDB lineage: Archaea > Halobacteriota > Halobacteria > Halobacteriales > Haloferacaceae > Halogranum > Halogranum amylolyticum. The sequence goes on along the minus strand of NZ_FODV01000012.1, from coordinate 79,519 downwards.
TCGTCGTCGGGTGCGTCGCGAACCGTCAACACTGGCACCGGCGCACTGCGAACGAGTTTCTCGGTGACGCTCCCCAGCATGTATCGGTCGAACCCGGTCCGTCCGTGTGTTCCGACGACGACGACGTCGATGTCGTGTTCGTCGACGTACGAGAGGATCGCCCGGTGGATCGACGTGTCGATCTCGACGGACTTCGTGATCGAGTCGACGCCCGCGTCGGTCGCCACCGTCCCCGCTTCGTCGACGGCCTCCTGGGCGCCCTCCTCGAAGGCGTCGATCTGGATGTCCGCCCGGACGTCGACGCCGAGGCTGGTGACGGCGACGACGGACAGCAGGTGGAGTGTCGCGTCGTCGAGGGCTGCGAGGTCGGCCCCGAGCGTCAGCGCGGCGGTCGCACAGTCGCTGCCGTCGGTCGGGACAAGCAGGTCGTGGTACGGGTACGTCGGGTCGGCGTCGGGGCCGATGGTGAGGACGGGGACGTCCGAGTGTCTGACCACGCGCTCGGTGGTGCTGCCGAGCAAGAGACGACTGAGGCCGCTGCGACCCTGGGTCGGCATGACGACGAGGCCGACGTCCTGCGCCGTTGCGTAGTCGACGATGGTCTGATACGGTTCACCCTGTTCGACGGTCGTAACCGTCTCGACGCCGCGGTCGCTCGCTCGTTCGGCGGCCTCGTCGACGACCCCTGTCCCCGACTCCTCGAGCGCGTCGACGACGTCGCCGCGGACGTTCGTCACGCTGTCGCGAGTCGTGTCGGCCACGTTGAGGACGTGCAGGGTCGCGTCGTGAGCCGCTGCGATATCGATCGCGTGGTCAAGTGCACGCGCAGTTCCGTCGCTGCCGTCGGTGGGAAAGAGGATGTCGGTGAACACGTCTCACACATCGACGCGTCGATACAAAAAGGAGGGGCGTCGACACGCCGTCTGTCTCTCGAGTACCACCAAGCGCTCAGGTTCCCGTCAGAGCACGACACTACCCCGTCGGAACGATGGTCGGTGACGCTAACCTAATCAGTTTGGCGACGCGTTCAGGTTCCGACGGTGCGTCAGAGACAGTACTGATTATGGCCGACCCACCTGAGGCCCACCGTCAGATCGAATACCATCTCCGCCAAGCGTTTCTGCGTGCGGAGTCGGAGACCACGAAGTTCCACGTCCGAAAGGTCGCGTCGTTGTTGGAAGAAGACGAGGGATTCGAGAGACTCCTCGAGTGAGGCGCTCGGCACGCTTCGTCACCGCTCGACGCTCACGCCGCCCCGCTCGACGAACGTCCGAGTCTCACTCTCTAAGCGACAGCGAGAGCCGTCCCGCTCGCCACTCCCACGCGACGACGAACAGTTCCCAGAGCAGGAACCAACTGATCGCGAGGGCGAACACCAACATCGTCGTCGCTAGCACGCCGAAGTTCATCGCGACGCCGACGAGAAGCGAGTACGTAGCGAACGCGAACAGTCCGACCACGACCAACGCGACGCTCCCGCAGATGTAGTGTTCCCGCGCCGGAACCGTCCGTCGTCTCGGTTCGGGGTCGGTGAGCGATCCTCCTTCCGGATGGAACATAGTTGTATGTTAACGTGTGTCGATATAGTCGTTGTGTATGGTTACTCGGGACCTGCCAACGACGGCAACCTCGAGTTCGTCGGAGGAACGGTTCTCTTTCCGTCGTTCGGGGGGACGGAATATTGATATATCCCCGTGAAAGAAGCTGGGTATGGTCCCTCCGTACGTCAAACGTGAACTCTCGGTCTACGGCGGCGTCGTCGCCGCCGTCGTCGTCGCGGTCGCGGTCGGCGCGAGTTACCTCGCGGCGTTCCCGGTCCGGTACGTGCTGTTACCCCTCCTCATCGGGACACTCTTCGTCGGTGGCATCCTCGCCGGTGCGAGCGACTCCGGGCCGGGGATCGCCGCCGAGGGGAACGTCAGCGGCGAATCCGGTGGCTCGGCGGAGCTCGGTCGCGGCGACTTCACGCCCGGGCGCAGCGAGGAGGGTGTCGTCCCGTCGATTCGCTCGCGTTCGGTCGTCTTCCTCCTGTTCGGCGTCGCGCTCTGGAGCTTCGTCGGGTTGGTCGCGACGGTGGCGCTCGCCTGAGCGAGGAGGGTCACGGACGCCGACACCGTTCTACCGTGAGATCAGCGGATACTCGACGCGAGCGGATCCGACGCCCGGCGTGTAGCCGACGTCGACGCGCCGCTCTTCTCGACGCCTCGGTTCGTCACGTCCCCGAGTGGCTACGCATCACCGGTTGCCGGTGAGGACGAGCAGGAGGCCGAACACGACGCCGAGCGCGATCAAGACCCCACCGGAGAGCGCGTACAGTTCGCCCGAATTGTACTCGAAACGGTGGCCGTACCGCGCGATCCCTGCAGAGAGGAGGAGCGTCACGCCGGAACCGGTCAACACTGTCGCGATGTCGAACCCGGCCGGACTGCCGATGTCGGTCATATCGACCCTTCGCCGCCGTCGTGGATAGTCCTGTGGGCTGTCGCGACCCGTCGGTCGTCACTTCGCGCTCAGTCGCTCTGTCCGGACCCCTGCCACCAGACCTCGTGCGACCCGCTCGATCGCTTCTCTTTGTAGCGGATACGGAACTCGTCGACGGAGACGTCCGCCGGGGTGAGAAACATCACGTCGCCCTCGCGGGATTCGCCGCTGTCGACCTTCCCGCCGATGTACTTCGCGGGGACGCTCTTGTTCCGTCCGGGGTGGAAGACGCGCTCGTTCACGACGCCTTTGAAATTCAGCGTTAACGGAAGTCGGACGGTCCGGTCGGTGGTGTTCACTGTGCGAACCGGGACGACGACCCACTGTTTTCCTTCTCCCGCCTCGGCAGTCTGTTTTTCACCGTCTTCGGTGTACGTGTAGCGGCTCGTCGCACGCGGCGTCTCCAGCGTGAGCCGTACTTGTGGGAGTTCGAACGTCTCGCCGAACGCGAGTCGCTGTCCTCCGGACTGCTTGGCCGCGGTGGTCTTCGTCGGCTGTCCGCCGGGTTTGTTGTCGCCACTGTCGGTCGAAGTTGAGCTACAACCGGCCAGTCCGGTCGTCGCGAGCGCCGCCGTCGTGAGGAACGTTCGTCTGTTCATGATCACCGAAGATACGCTCTGAGTGCGAGGCTACCTTGTGCGACGATGCCGAGCGCGAGCGTCCCGAGGTTCCACAGCTTCGACTTGACGAACGCCACATCGAGGATCACCCGGTCAGTAACGAGCGGGTACAGCGGTTTGAGCGGTGGTGCGATGTCGGGCGTCGTCACCAGATCCGCGACCACGTGGGCCGTCATCCCCGTGAACAGTGCTATCGTCGCGAACGCGTAGACGGCGGCCGTCGACGTGTGCGTGTCGTCGCGGACGAGGAGATAGCCACCCGTGACGACCGCACCGAGCAGCAACGCCGCCGGGACGATGAACACGAAGCTATGCGTCAGTCCGTGGTGTTCGACGAAGAAGTACTGCATCAACACCAGGTCGCCGTCCGGGAACATTCCCATCGACGCCGTCAGCGCGGTGAACGCCAGACTCGCCTTCGCCTCGGAGAAGACGAACCACGCAGGGACGGCAAACAGGAGTGCCATGCCGATGTGGCCAGGGGACTGCACACTGTCCAGTACGTGCCGAACGTTTGAAATACAATGTGGCCGGTCGTCGTCGCCTCCGACACCGAGACGACGGGCCTCGAACCGATCAGTCGGCCCGCGTCGACTCGCGTCCGGTCGACGCGAGCAGTTCGTCGCCGAAGAACGTCCGTTCGAGCGAGAGCGTACCGGGGCCGCTCGCGAGGAGCGACAACCCGAGCAGACACAGCGTGAGCGTCAGTTCGACGCCACCGTCCGACGTGGGGTAACCGCTTGGGAGGTGGACGAGGACGGTCGCGACGAGCATGTTCACCGCGAGCAGCGCCCCGGTCACACGGACGAACAGGCCGACGATCAGTAGCACGCCGCCGACGAGTTCGAGGAGTCCGACGCCCCACGCGACGACGGTCGGAAGCGGGATGCCGAGACTCGCCAGGAACCCGGCGAACCCGGTGATACCCATCGCCTTCGGTCCGGCTCCGAGGACCTTCCCGACGCCGGAGACGACCATCGGGATCGCCAGCGCGAGTCGGACGAGTACCGGCCCCAACCGTGCGCTCTGCTCGCTCGACAGCGAACGTGACACGTGGGTCACCGTCCCCCGGAAGTCGGCAGTCGCTTCTCGATTCTGTACTCGCGTCGACAGTTTTGTTCCATACACTCCAGTGTTACATTAACAGAACCAAATAACAACAGGTAACACGAGGACAACCTGGTGTCGGTCGTGTTGCTGCCCGGGTGCGGTACGGAACGAGAGAACGAGGGAGGCGGCGTGGGTCGCCGCTACCGCGTCGACTGTCGGTCCTTGGCGAGCGACAGCGACGTGAAGAAGCCGTAGTAGGCGACGACGCCCGACGCGAGACAGAGCTGGTAGGCCCAGTTCGGTCCCTGGACGACCTGGAACAGGACGGTGACAACTGTCACCCACGTGAGCGCGAACACGAGGTCGACGACCATCCCGCCGCGGTGCTCGCGGACGTGGTTGCGGACGGTCGCGACGATCCCGCCGTCGGTCGAGTCGGCGTCGGTCATCTCACTCCCTCCGCTCGTCGACGACGAACACCGGGATGTGCGTCGACCGGAGTACGCGTTCGGTGACGCTCCCGAGGAGCGCCCGCCGGACGCCCGACCGGCCGTGACTTCCCATCACGATGACGTCGACCTCGTTGTCTTCGGCGTAGTCGGCGATGACCTTGTGTGGCGTGCCGACGCGCACCTCTTCGTGGACGTCGACGTCGTGTTCGGCGGCCGTCGAGACGACGGTTCCGGTGGCTCTCTCGGCTTTCTCCTGCAGTTCGGTCATCTCACCGAAGTTGCCCTGCGTGATACGGTCGACCTGTTCGGTTCCGAGTCCGAAGCTCACGGCGTCGATGTCGACGACGTACAGCGCGTGCAGTTGCGCGCCGTACTTCGCAGCGAGGTCGACAGCGTGTTCGACGGCGACGTTCGCCGTGTCGCTTCCGTCGGTCGGGATGAGGATGTGTTCGTACATTGTTAGTCGTCCGCGGGCGTTCCGCCACTGTCACTGTTGGCGACGATGTCTTCGGCGGTCTGTTGCTGGCCCATCGGTTCGGGGCTGTGACACTGTCGAACCATCCGCTTGGTCTCCAGCGGCGGCTCCGGCGTCACCAACGAGACGGCGATGGTGACGAGGAAGACCAGGGGCGTCCCGACCAGCGCAGCGCCGATCGGCGGCACGTACTGTGCGTAGATCGGGATGAGCGCCTGTCCGGAGCCACCGGCGAGGTCGGCGAGGAAGCCGACGTAGGCCGGGAGCACGCTGTTGATGATCGACGTGATCCACAGCAGGAGACCGACGGTCATTCCGGCCAGCGCACCCTGTCGGTTGGTGTTCTCCCACCACAGTCCGAGGAAGAACATCGGGAACAGCACGGTGCCTGCGAGCGAGAACGCGTAGGCGACGAGCTCGCCGATGAGCGCTGGCGGGTTGAAGGCGGTGACGGTCACCAGCGCGCCGATGGCGACGATGGTTGCACGACCGATGAGCACCTGCTGACGCTGCGTCGCGTCGGGGTTGATGAGTTCCGAGTAGATGTCGTGTGCGACGGCCGACGACGCCGTGATGAACAGCCCGGCGGTCGTCGCGATCGCCGCCGCCATCCCACCGGCCGCCACGAGACCGACGAACCAGCGGGGGAGGTCGGCGAACTGCGCGGCGAGGACGACGATGACGTCACCCTCCGCGCCGGTCATCGCCTGCTCGCCGCTGAAGACGGCCTCCGGCGAGAGGTTGTTCACCTGCGCGAAGAGGTCGACTCCGAACGCCGCCATCGCGGGTGCGCCCCAGTAGAGAAGCAGGATGAAGAACAGCCCCCAGACGGTCGACCAGCGGGCCGTCCGTTCGCTCTTGACCGTGTAGAACCGCACGAGCACGTGCGGCAGCCCACAGGTCCCGACGATGAGCGAGAACGCCGTCGCGATCCAGACGTAGTAGGTGTTGTTCACGAACGGAGCCGAGAACTCTCGGCTCAGGTCGTTGATGAGCATCCCGTACTCGATCTGCGGGAGGATCGTCGAGTACCCCTGCGTGAAGCCGACGACGTACACGCCCGCGAGGAACGCGACGATGAGGATGACGTACTGGACGGCCATGTTCTTCGTCGCTCCCAGCATGCCCGAGAGCGTGAGGTAGCCGACGGTGAGCGTCATCATCACGACGATCATCGGGATGATGTCGAGCCCGAAGACGTACTGACCGACCAGTCCCATCCCGCGGGCCTGGCCGACCGAGTAGACGTACGCGATGAGCAGCGTCGTGAACGCCGCCAGTGCGCGAGCGGTCGGCGAGTTGAACCGGTCGGCGACGAAGTCCGGTGCCGTGTACTTCCCGAACCGGCGCATCTGTGCGGCCAGGAAGATCAGCAGCACGAAGTAACCAGTGGTCCAGCCGACGATGAACGCGAGTCCGTAGAACCCCGACAAGGCGACGAGGCCTGCCAGTCCGAGATAGGACGCGGCCGACATCCAGTTGGCACCGATGGCCATCCCGTTCTCGATGTTACCGATCCCGCGGCCGGCGACCCACATCCCCTCGGCGTCGGCCACCTTGAAGATGTAGCCGATGACGAGGAACGACGCCATCATCAGGAAGACGATGATCGCCGGCACGAGCTTGAACGAGATGTCGAGCGCCTCGGCCTGGAGCGGAACCGTCATCGGTCGACGCCTCCGTCGGTGGCGGTCGCCTCGCTCAGCTCATCGCTCTCGGCCTCGTCCGTGTCGACGACGCTGTGATCGATACCGTACTTCTCGTCGAGTTTGTCCCGCTGGCGGGCGTAGACGGCCGCCAGGATCAGCGCCCCGGTCGGTGCGCCGAAGGCGACGAGGAAGTAGTGCAGCGGGAAGCCGATGACCGGCATCGTCGTCGTCATCACGCCGGGGGCGAGGAGCGTCGCCGTCACCGGGCCGAAGACGATGAGCGCCCAGATGAGGAAGCTGATCCAGACCATCTTGAGGTGGTCCCGCATGAACGCCGTGCTCGGTTTGAGGAGGTTCACCTCCTCGTCGAGATAGTTCGTGTTTCGATGTGCCTGTGCGGCCTGCGTGAGCGTGCCACCGTCGGTCTCGACCGACGGCTGCTCCTCGGAATCGTGCCTGTGTCTGTCTGTCATAGTTTCGGTTGTCGTGTGTTGTCGTCTGTGTGTCCTATCGAAAAACGGTGGGTCGTCTCTCAGTCGTCGCCGACTTTCGATGCGATGTCCTCGACGACGTCGGGGTTCCGCAGCGTCGACGTGTTGCCGAGGTCGTCGCCGTTGGCGATGTCTTCGAGCAGGCGGCGCATGATCTTCCCCGAGCGCGTCTTGGGGAGCTCGGGGGTGAAGACGACCTGTTCGGGGCGAGCGATCGGGCCGATGGCGTCCTCGACGCCCTCGACGATGCGCTCGCGCATCTCGTCGTCGCCCTCGTAGCCGTCTTCGGTGATGACGTAGGCGTAGACGGCCTCGCCTTTCAGGTCGTGCTGACCGCCGACGACGGCGGCCTCGGCGACGCCCTCGACGCCGACGATCGCCGACTCGATCTCCATCGTCCCCAGTCGGTGACCGGAGACGTTGAGTACGTCGTCGACGCGGCCCAACACGGTGATGTAGCCGTCTTCGTCGATCTTCGCGCCGTCCTCGGGGAAGTACACCCAGTCGTCGGGGTCGTCGCTGTCGACGTCCGAGTACTCCGCCCAGTACTCCTGGATGTACCGCTCGTCGTTGTTGTAGAGCGTCCGGAGCATCCCCGGCCACGGCTTGTTCACCGTGAGATAGCCCGCTCGGCCCGCCTCGACGGGTTCACCTCGCGTGTCGACGATCTCGACGTCGAGTCCGGGGAGCGCCGGACCTGCCGACCCGGGTTTCATGTCTTTGACGCCCGGCAGCGTCGTCACCATCATCCCGCCAGTCTCGGTCTGCCACCACGTGTCGACGATGGGGCACTCCTCGTTGCCGATGTGCTTATAGTACCACTTCCACGCCCGCGGGTTGATCGGTTCGCCGACCGTTCCGAGCAGGCGCAGCGAGGAGAGATCGTGGTCGTCGGGGTACTCCGGACCCCACTTCATGAACGCGCGGATCGCCGTCGGCGCGGTGTACAGCTGATCCGCCTCGTACTCCTCGATGATCTCCCAGAGGCGGTCCTTCTCGGGGTGATCGGGCGTCCCCTCGTACATCATCGTCGTCGTCCCGAGCGAGAGCGGTCCGTAGACGATGTAGGAGTGACCCGTGATCCACCCGATGTCGGCCGAGCAGAAGTAGGTGTCCTCGGGTTTGATGTCGAGGACGGCCTGCGACGTCCACGTCACCCACGAGAGGTAGCCGCCGGTGGTGTGTTTGACCCCCTTCGGCTCCCCGGTCGTCCCCGACGTGTACATCAGGAACAGCATGTCTTCGGCGTCCCGCTGGACCGGTTCGACCTCCGCGCCCTCCTGTTCGGCGACGAGTTCGGCGTAGTCGTGGTGGTTCTCCGCGAGCGAGTGATCGTACACGTCGCCGAGGCGGTCGACGACGACCGTCTCGACGTCGTGGTCGACGCCCGCCAGCCCCTCGTCGGCCTTCTCTTTGTGCTCGAGAGGGTCGCCGCGGCGGTAGTAGCCGTCACAGGTGACGAGATACTCCGAGTCGGCGGCGTTCATCCGGGTCGCGAGCGCCTCCGCGGAGAACCCCGCGAACACCACCGAGTGGGGCGCACCGATGCGCGCACACGCCAGCATGGCGATGGGTAACTCCGGTACCATCGGCATGTACATCGTGACGACGTCGTCCTCGCCGACACCCATCTCGCGGAGCGCCGCCGCGAACTCGTTTACTTCGCGGTGGAGCTCCTCGTAGGTGTAGCTCCGGTCGTCCTCGTCTACCGGTTCGCCGACCCACTCGATGGCGACCTCGTCGCCGCGCTCCTCGAGGTGGCGGTCGAGGCAGTTGTACGAGGCGTTGATCGACCCGCCCGTGAACCACTCGTAGAACGGCGGGTTCGAGTCGTCGAGGACGGTGTCGTACTCGTCGTCCCAGTCGAGAAGGTCGGCTGCCTGCTCCCAGCACGCCGGCCACTCCGCTTCGAACTCGTCGTAGAGCTCCGGGTCGGAGACGTTCGCCTGCTCGACGAACGACGACGACGGTTCGAACCGTTCCTGTTCGGCGAGTCGTGCTTCGAGTTCGACGTCTGGGTCACCCTCTGACATGTGGTACTCTGACAAGCAGTAGAGAGCCCTATAAACATCCCGCCTAACTAGCTAACAATCGTGAAAATCTCTGGATTGGTGCGCTACACGGCCTGATACGCCTGTTTCACCGTTTAGGTCGCTCGTTTGCGACACGGCGACCGGCTCCGAGGGGGGCTAAACAGTTAGTATCGACCCGGCGGTCGACTCGTCGAACCGGCGGTGTCGCGGGAGGAGAGCGAGAGAGTCGTCTCACCGCTCGGAGGCGTCGGCGAACACTGCCGCCAACACCTTCTGTTGGGCTTTGCGCAGGTGGTTGTGGAGGGTCGGCGAGGAGATGTCCATTGAGGCGGCCAACTCCTCTGCGGTGCTTCCGCGTGGCCACTCGAAGTACCCCGACAGGAACGCCGCACGGAGCACCGCCCGCTGTTTCTCGGTCAGCTCCTCGTCGACGACCCGTTCGACGCGTGCGGTCGTCTGGACCGGTTCCTCGATCTCGCGCTTCGAGAGCAGCTGTGCGTCCGAGAAGGTCGCGGTGAACTGTTCGACGATGCCTCTGACGTCGGCGTGCCCGGAGAAGACGCCCGTGACGTGTGCGGTGCCGTCTTCGACCGTGAGCGTGCGGACCGACCCGCCGGTCTCGACCATCGTTGGGACGAGCGCCGTGCCCGAGACGACGAACTCGAGGAGCGCCTCCGACCCGTAGTCACGGATGAGACGGGCGTCGGTCACCTGTTCGGTGTCGTCGACGAACTCGAGGACGTCACCCACGCTGGCATCGCTGACGGTGACGAAGTGGAGGAGCGACCCACCCGACATCGGAACCGCACCTTCGAGTTCGAACCGGCAGTCGAGTCGACTCGAGGCGTCGACGAGTACCGACTCGCGGGCGGTCGTCTGTAGGGTGAGTTCGACGCCCGTGTCGGCCAAGAGGAGCTGTTTGCGCTCGACGGCGACGAGTGTCCGTCCGACTCGACGCCCGACGTCGGCGAGTACGCGACGACTCGGGGCGTCGAACGTCCGATCGGCCACACAGAGGTAGCCGTGGAGCGCATCGCTGGATCGAACGGCGACGACACAGAGCCGCTCGTCCGACGAGCGGTGATCGTCGGCGACCTCGTCGACGACGACCGTCTCGTCGCCGTCGGCGAGCACGTCGAGGACGTCCGTCCCCTCGAGCGTGTTCCGGACCGTCGTCGAGGAGACTGTCCGTCCGCCGGCGCTCTCGCGCAGGTCGCCGTTCTCGCCGCAGAACCAGACGCCGTCGAAGCAGGTTGCCAGCGCCGCACACGCCGCGGTGACGACCTCCGAGCGCGTGGCGGCGTCGTCGAGTCGCTCGCCGAGCTCCTCGATACAGGTCACGAGTTCGTCCGTCCGGCGCGTGAACGCTCGGTCGGGAGCGGTACGCGCGGACGAGGACGCGCCGTCGAGGCTGGTACGCGAGGACGTGCCGTCTCCGTTCGTGAGGCGGTGACGCCGGCTTCCACCGCCTCGAAGACGGTCCTCGGCGGCTGTACACGCCTCGAGGATGTCGTCTTCGGTCGGCCGGTCCAGAAACGCCGCCAGACGGTCGAGGCTGCTCCACCCACCGACCGCCTGCACGATCCGCGGATCGACCCCTTGGTCGACGAGGAGCCGGTACGCGAAGGACTGTCTGAGCTCGCGCGACGACACCGACTGCAGCCGGTCGGTCGTCGTCCGGTCGCTCACCGCCGAGACGAGCATCTGGATCCGCCGTGCACTCACGCCGAAGACGGGGTCAGCGGGGTCGTCGTCGTGGCTGTTCCCGAACTTCTGGAGGTCGTGTGCGACGTCCCGCGGGACGTACGCCGTCCGCGTCTCCCCTTCGTCGTCTTCGCGGACAGTCAACAGGTAGTGCGGTCGTCCGTCGCGTCGATACTGCTGGAGATCGGCGAGTCGTAGTCGGGCGATCTCCGCCGGTCGGAGTCCGACGCGCCCGGCGAGCGCCACCACGAGATCCTCTCGGTAGGTCTCGGTCACGTGTCGGAACTGGTCGAACTCCGCCGGTGTGAGGACCGCTCGTCTCGCGGAGGCAGCCATGTCTATTTCGCTTTCTTCGAAGAACACGAAAAAGACTTCGGCTTGTTACACCGACGAACAGTCGGAATCAGATGGCTCACGATGCGCACTCGGGGCGAGCGGAGAAGAATAGCTTCGCTATTTCGATCTTTAGCGAAATCAGTCGTCTACGAGTGATTCGAGCTCGCCGACGACCTCCGGGTTTCGGAGGGCGCTCGTGTCGCCGGGGTCCTCCCCGTTCGCGATCGCTTCGAGGTAACGTCGGAGGATCTTCCCCGAACGCGTCTTGGGGAGTGCGCTCGTGAACGTGATCTCCGTCGGGACGGCGACGGGGCCGATAGCGTCCTCGACGCCCTCCCGCACCCGTGTCCGGAGGTCGTCGGCGGCGGCGACGTTCGCTTCTGGGCTGACATAGGCGTGGACGGTCGACCCCCGCAGCTCGTCGTCGCCGCCGACGACGGCGGCCTCCGCGATGCCGTCGATGGCGACGATAGCCGACTCGATCTCCGTCGTCCCGAGGCGCTTGCCGGAGACGTTGAGCACGTCGTCGAGCCGGCCGAGAAGGCTGACGTAGCCGTCGTCGTGTCGCATCGCGCTGTCGCCGGTCGCGTAGCGCCAGCGGTCGATACTCTCTGTCAGGTGTATCGATTGCGCCCACTCAGTGCCCTCACAGAGCGACTTCGGCTGTCCCGGCCACGGTTTCGTCACGACCAACTGTCCCGTCTCGCCGTCCGGCAGCTCCTCGCCGAGTCCGTTGACCACCGCTAGTTCGACGCCGGGGAGCGGTCGCCCGACGACCCCGGGCCGCATCGCGTCGACTGCGGGTAGCGTCGACAGCATCATGCCGCCGGTCTCGGTCTGCCACCACGTGTCGACGATGGGGCACTCCTCGTTGCCGATGTGCTTGTAGTACCACTTCCACGCCGTCTCGTCGATCGGTTCGCCGACCGTCCCGAGCAGGCGCAGCGAGGAGAGGTCGTAGTCTGCGAGGTGGTCCGCTCCCCACTTCATGAACGCGCGGATCGCAGTCGGTGCCGTGTAGAAGACGTCGACGGCGTTACGTTCGATGATCTTCCAGAACCGATCTTTCTCCGGTTGGTCGGGCGTCCCCTCGTAGAGGACGGTCGTCGCGCCGAGCGCGAGTGGGCCGTACACGACGTAAGAGTGGCCCGTGATCCAGCCGATATCGGCGGTACACCAGTGAGTGTCCCGCGGTTCGAGATCCAACACGGCGTGGCTCGTCCACGCGACGTGCGACAGATACCCACCCGTCGTGTGGCGGACCTGCGTCGGTTCGCCCGTCGTCCCCGAGGTGTAGATGTAGAACAGGAGGTCGTCGGCCGCGCGCTCGACCGGGTCGACGGTCTCGCCGTCGTGGGCCGCGAGCAGGTCGCAGTACCGTCGGTGGTCGCCGAGATACCGCTCGTCGCCGAGGCGGTCGACCACCACCTGGGTCGTTTCGTAGGAAACCGAGAGACAGGCGTTGTCGACCTTGCTCAGCAGGTCGACGGCGTTACCGCGGCGGTAGTAGCCGTCGCAGGTGACGACCACGTCCGACTCCGCGCGCTCCATCCGAGTCGCGAGCGCGTCCGCGGAGAACCCGGCGAACACCACCGAGTGGGGTGCGCCGATGCGCGCACACGCCAGCATCGCCACGACCAACTCGGGAATGACCGGCATGAACAGCGTGACGACGTCGTCTGCCTCGACCTCGAGGTCGCGCAGTCCGGCCGCGAAGGCGTTGACGTCCCGATGCAGTTCCCGATACGTCTTCGTCCGGGTCTCGCCGAGTTTCCCCTCCCACTGTATCGCCGTCTGGTCCCCGCGCCCGGCGTCGACGTGGCGGTCCAGACAGTTCTCCGACGCGTTGAGACGGCCGCCGGGGAACCATCGGACGCCGTCGCTGTCGCCGCCGTCGTCGAGCACCGACTCGGGGGACTGCGTCCACGTCAGCAGGTCGGCAGCACGTCGCCAACAGTCCGGCCACTCCGCGTCGAACGTCTCGTAGACGGTCGGGTCGGTGACGTTCGCCTGCTCGACGAACGATGGTGGAGGGGCGATCCGGTCGTCCATCCGCGACTGACCCGTCGCGATCTCGTTCCTCCCGTCGCTCATTCGTGGTTGGACTTTGGCAAGGGTTCCCAAAGTTGTTTGCCCCGAACCGTTCGTTCGACGAGGCGAATGGGTAGGGGTGGCTTCGGTCTGTACTTCTCTCGAAAGGAACCTCTTCAACACCCCTAAACGCCGATCTTCACTTGCAGAGATGATGTGTCTCGAAACACTACTGAGAGAGGATTCACGTTCTCTCCAGTCGCTCGAGTTCCTTTCTCTCTGACACGACGTTCTCTCAACTACCCACTAGATTTAATACCGTGCTATCAATTGTCGTTCGTAATGGTTGATGAACAAAGTAATCGTTCGTTAGCAAACCTCGATCGACGGACGTTCGTGAGCGGGTTGGCTTCGTTGGCCGCAGCCTCCACCTTCTCGCTGAACGTCGCCGCCGAGACGGCCACACAGGTGACGACGGGTGACGACTCGGCCGTCCAGACGCTCACGTCACCGGACGGCTGCGTCGAGGTGACCGTCGACGTCGCCGACGGCGTCCCGATGTATCGCGTCGCTTACGACGGGCGGACCGTCGTCGACGACTCCGCGCTCGGCTTCGAGTTCCAACGTCAGGCGCCGTTCGAGGCGGACGTGACGGTCACCGGCACCGAGCGAACCGGTGTCGACGAGACGTGGACGCCGGTCTGGGACCAGTACGACGAGATCCGCGAACACTACGAGGCGCTCCGCGTCGGCCTTCGCGAGTCCGGGGGCGCGGAGCGTGCGCTCACGCTCGAACTGCGCGCGTTCGACGACGGTGTCGGGTTCCGGTACGTCTTCCCCGAAGAGAGCGGGTTCGGGGACTTCACGATCAGTTCCGAACGCACCGAGTTCGCGTTCGCGGGCGACTACACCTCTTGGTGGATCCAGAACGACTTCAACAGCTACGAGTACGAGTACACCGAGTCGCCGCTGAGCGAGGTCGGACAGCTGAGTCCGTTCGGCGGTGCACACACCCCGATGACGATGAAGGCCGCCGAGGACTGCTACGTGAGCGTCCACGAGGCGGACCTCGTCGACTACGCGGCGATGGGCGTCGAACCCGTTTCGACGGGGTCGACCACCTTCGAGTCGACGCTGGCACCGCTGCCGGACGGGACGAAAGTGACGGCGTCGGCACCGCATCGGACGCCGTGGCGGACGCTCCAGGTGGCCGACTCGCCGGGCGGGCTCGTCGAGTCGAGTCTCGTCGTTAACCTCAACGAACCGCGCGACTCCGCGGAGTTCCCGCAGGGAACCGACTGGATCGAACCCCAGAAGTTCCTCGGCGTCTGGTGGCTGATGATCACGGGGCGCGCCGACTGGGAGTACACGGGGGCGGAGTCGGGCAACCACGGCGCACAGACCGGGCGAATGAAGCGCTACATGGAGTTCGCCAGCGAGCACGGCATCCCGAGCGTGCTCGTCGAGGGGTGGAACGAAGGGTGGAGCTCCTATCCCGGCGACGGGAGTACGATGGACTTCGACGACACCTACCCGGACTTCGACATCGAGGAGGTGACCGAGTTCGGCCGCCGACTCGACCCGCCGGTAGAGATGACGGCCCACAACGAGACCGCCGGAAACGTCTCGAACTACGAGTCGCAGTTGGACGACTCCCCGAACCCCTTCGCCGACTACGACGACCTCGGCATCCGCTCGATCAAGACCGGTTACGTCGCCGACAGCGGCGTCTCCATCGACGGGACAACGTACAACCACCACTGTCAGCCGCTGGTCAACCACCACTACCTCGTCTATCGCGAGGCGGCCAAACACCGACAGATGCTGGAAGTGCACGAACCGATCAAACCGACCGGCGAACGGCGGAGCTACCCCAACGTGATGACCCGCGAGGGCGTGCTCGGCCAGGAGTACGACTCCTTCGGGACGGTCAGCCCCTCGCACCACGTGACGTTCCCCTTTACGCGGATGCTGGGCGGCCCCGTCGAGTACACGCCGGGTATCTTCGACATGGACTCGGGATCCGGCGGCATCGAGACGACGCGCGCGAAACAGCTCGCGATGTACCCGACCTACTTCAGCGGCCTGCAGATGGTCGCGGACCTCCCGAGTTCCTACCTCGCGGAGCAGGACGCCGAGGCCGGCGTCGGCGAGGTGATGCAGGCCGAGTTCGCCGACCGCGACGGACTCGCGCGGTCGGCGACGTGGGCGAACGCACAGGGCGGGCGGTACGTCGAGTTCGACCCCAACACCGTCGAGACGGGGTCGAGTCTCTCGTGGACGGTCTCGGACGTCGCCGAGGCGGGCGACTACGACCTGCAGTTACGGTACGCCAGCGACAGCGAGAACAACGCTGTCCCGGCAGACACACCGCGGACGGTCACCGTCGCCGTCGACGGTGAGCAGCGCACTCGACTCACGCTCTCGCCGACCGACTACTGGGACGAGTGGACGACCGCCGCCACGACCGTCTCGCTCGACGCCGGAAACACCGACGTCACGTTGACGCTGACCGACGACGACACGGGTGGCTTCAACCTTGACTCGGTGGCGCTGACGCCCGTCGGCGAGTCGATGCCGACGCCCGCGACGGAGCCGACTCGGGGACCGACGGTGCCCGCCTTCGAGTTCGTCGAGGACGTCCCGGCCGCCGGCTGGGACGATACGACGGTACTCGATGCCGAGATCGGCGGCTACATGGTCACCGCGCGCCGGAAGGACGACGTCTGGTACGTCGGCGCGATGACCGACGAGAACGGTCGTGCGCTGGACGTCCCGCTCGACTTCTTGCGTCCGGGCGGGAACGGAGCGAACGGAGACGCCGAGCGATCGAACGGCGTACCGGGCAACGGTCGCGAGCCGAAAGGGCCGAAGTACGTCGCCGAGATCTACTCGGACGGCGTCGACGCCTCGTTCGACGAGAACCTCACCGACGTCCGTATCGACGAGGTGCTCGTCGACCCGAGTACGACGATCCTCGCGTCGATGGTCGAATCCGGCGGGACGGCGATCAGACTCCGGCGAGCGACGGGGACAGAGATCGCCGAACTGCCGACCTACGAGCGACCGACGCAGGAGCTCTCCGTCGACGTCGACGACGAGGCGTTCGTCAAAGAGCAGTTCGTCACGGCCACCGGGTCGAACGACAGCGATTACGTCGGCGGGACGACGGTCGAGCTACTCCTCGATGGAGAGCTGTCGGCGACGACGAACGTCCGCTTCCCGCCGAACACGACCGAGCAGTCGGTCACGCTCTCGTACGCCATCGACGACCCGGGGACGTACGATCTGACCGTCCGGACGGCAGACGGGACGACGCTGGCGACCGAGACGGTGACAATCGAGCCGCCGGTGACTGTCGCCTCCGTCGCCGACCCGCAGGGCGACGACGACGGCCCCGGCACGTACACCTACCCGACGAACGAGGCGTTCCGGCCCGGCGCGTTCGACCTCCAGTCGTTCACCGTCGCGCAGACGCCGAGTCTCTACGAGTTCACGTTCGAGGTCGAGACGCTCTACAACGCCTTCGGGAGTGGCCGCGGCTTCTCGCCGCAGCTGTTCGTCGTCTGGGTTCGCGATCCGTCGAAGGACGGCGGCAGCACCGCAAGCCTCGACGATCTCGGGGCAAACGTCGACTTCGAGCGGCCGTGGCACTACCGCCTCGAGATCAGCGGGTTCACCAAGAGTGCGGTGACGTCGAGCGGTGCGCCGCTCACCAGAGACGACGGCTCTGCCGTGTCCGTCGCCGAGAGCGTCGACACGTCGGCCGGAACCGTGACGATGAGCCTCGACCGCGGGGCGTTCGACGGCGTCGACGCCGCCGACCTCGAGGTCGTCGCGATGGTCCAGTCGGAGGACCGCGGCAGTCTGCGACCGGTCGCCGAATCCAACGCCGGCTACGTCTTCGGCGGCGCGAAGGCCGGCGCGGTCGACCAGGCGCCGCTCGTCATGGATCTCGTCACGCCCGACGGCGTCTCACAGGCCGACACACTGGCCTACACAAGTGGTCAGCGGGCGACGCTCCCGTTCCGTCCGCTGTAGGCGCCCGACTCCCCCGATCGACGGTGGGCGCGATAGCGCCTGTCTCGGGCAGGGGTCCGTGAAATAGCTGTTGGCTAATAAATTTTTACCCGTAGATATTCTCCGAGTACGCATGTGTACGATGGCTACCTTTGAAGACGGAACCCGAAGCGGATGGTGGTCGTGGCGTACAGGAGTCGGCGGTCATCGTTCCCATGAGCAACCGGGTGACGATCTCGAAACGGAGGTCGGAACAGACAGACGTCACCTCCCGGACCGTTCGACTCCGATCGACTGTTCTCACCTGTCTCCAGAGGAGTGTAACCCGTGAGCGTCGTCCTCGCCGAGATTTCGGTTCCGAGTGACTCCTTTCAGCTCGGAGAAGTTCTCAACGACTACCGACCCGTCCGAATCGAGTTGACACAACTCGTTCCGACGGGTGAGATGCTAGCACCCTACTTCTGGGCAGAGGCGGAGGACTACGCTGCGTTTGAGGAGTCGGTGCGTCGCGATCCTCGGGTCGGGCGCCTCAGAGAGGTCGATGTCGGCCCCGACAAGCGACTCTATCACATCGAGTGGGCCGATACGCTGGACAGCGACGGGTTCCTCCAAGCGCTTCGCAGTCACGACGTCATCGTCGAGTCGGCCGTCGGAACCGACGACACGTGGCAGTTCAGGTTACGGGCCGCTACCCACGAGTCGCTCGCGTCGTTCCAACAGGCGTGTACCGACAGTGAACTGCCGCTGACCGTTCACCGCGTCAGCGAACCGGCGTCGGACGCCTACGATTTGGACGGTCTCACCTCGAGCCAGCGAGAGGCGCTCGTCGTGGCGAGCAGACGTGGGTACTTCGAGACCCCGAGCAGAGTCTCGCTCAAGGAGATCGGCGACGAGTTGGGGATCACGCCGCAAGCCGCCTCGAAACGCATCCGTGGTGGTGTCGAAACACTCGTCACGAACGCCGTGTCTGTCGACTGACCGAACGTCATATCGTCTTTACGTAAAAACACGTAGCCACGTCAACCACGGCGCGTTTCGGTACTGCCACCGTCGATACGTTTCACTGGGCGCAAACGCGCCACAGGATACCCAATGGCAACTGACAACACCGCGTTCGTGACAGTCGACCGCTTCTCCGAGGAGGCGTTCGACCTTCTCGCTCACGAGCATTGTCGACGTCTCTTCGTGGCGCTCGCCGGCTCCGATCACCGGGCCGAACACGGCGTCGCCTCGGACTGGGTCGTCGACGAGATCGATGACTCGGACCTCCTCGAGAAGGGACGCTACTACGACCACCTCTCGAAACTCGTCGACCTCGGATTCGTCCAGTGGGACCGCGAGACAGACACCATCACTCGTGGCGAGCGATTCGACGAACTGTCTCCGTTGTTCGATCGTCTCGCCTCTCGGCGTCCGCTTTCCGACGCAGAGCCACCGACCGACTGTTCGCTGGACGAGGTGTTCGACGCACTCGGTCACCCTTTCGGACGATACGTTCTCCGCTTCCTCGCTGACCCAACGGCCCATCCAGACCGGGAATCAGAGCATCCAGACTGCGAGTCAGAGTCGTCTCACGCGTTTGTCGACGACGACCCCGACGTCCTCGAACGCAAACTCAGGTGTGTCCACCTCGACACGCTCGACGACTACGGGTTCGTCGACTGGAACCCGCAGACGGACACTCTCGCTCGCGGCGAGAACTTCGAGGAAGTGGCGGCCGTCCTCGAATTCGTCGCGGAGAGCCAGGAGGACGACCGCGGCAACGACAGAATCGAAGAGTTCGATTGGATATCGACCGGTACTGGGGTCGAGTACTAGCCACACGGATCCGGTCGCTGCTCCCGCTTCCTGTCTACGACACCGACAAGAGCATTCTGGCGCACTTTCTGACGTTCGAACTGGAACCGTTCACAGAGATTCGAGGAGGAAGTCCACGACTTCAGTCGTGGGTCACTGACAGACGCACCCAGTCACATCGGTATCGGCACCGAAACTCTCGATGGTGCTACTCCTCGACGTCGGTCTTGATGACAAGCGCCGGGCGGTCGGTCAGTCGGAGGACACGGTCGGTGACGCTCCCGAGGAGACTTCGGTACTCGTCGGGACGGCGCTTCGTCCCGAGGACGACGAGATCGACGTCCTCCTCGGTCGCGTAGTCGACGATGACCTCGTGGGGCATCCCGTGTTCGAGCGCGTCGACCACGGTCACGCCGGCCTCGTCGGCCTGCGCTTCGATCCGCCGAAGCGTCTCTTGGCCGTGCTCTTCGAGTCCGTGCTCCGGCCCCTCCGCCTCGTCGACGTACTCGTCGCCGCTATAGGCGGAGTAGACGCTCTCGTCAACGACGTACAGCGCGTGGAGCGTGGCCCCGTGTTCGGCTGCCGTCTCGATCGCGTGCGTTTCGGCGTTCGTCGACGCGACGGTTCCGTCGGTCGCAAGGAGGATACGTTCGTACATCGGGAGGAGGCTCGTCCGGACGGGCCATAAATACCCGCCCCGGTTCTCGCGCCATCAGAGCGACCGGGAGCCGAGCTGTTTCACAGCGTTTCGAGGCTGATGCCACGGGGGATGACCTCGAGGCAGTTGACGCTAGTCGCACGTCTCACAGGTGCGCCGGTGGCGATAGTACAAGAGTCCCGCGAGGAAGACCGTCGTCACCGCTCCGAGCAGCGGACGGTACGGCTCGAGATACGTCATCAGCGCCGACGACCCGAAGAGTGTGAGCAAGACGACGTTGCAGATGGGACAGCCGAACGCGAGAAATCCGCCGACGACCCCGCCGGCCGCGAAGCGGTCGTCGCCCGAACCGACGGTGACTGGTCGTTGGGCGACGAACGCACCCGCGAACACGGACGTCGTCGTGAGATACAGATAGTCGAGCGGCGTTCGCGGAACCATTCGGACGTAGACGGGGTTCGGAATCAGCCCGGTCACGACACCGAAGAGCACGAAGAGACCGACGGCGACGCCGGCTCCTTCGAGCATTCGTCTCGGGAGGACCATCGTAGCGACAGCTTCCGTCGAGTGGCTGAAAAGAATGGCGACTGCCGTCGTCGACTGACAGACTCAATCCTCTGCTTCCGAGGGGGACACGGGTGACGCGTTCGCTGCGTTCGACGCGCGGGCGTGTCGACCGAGATAGCCGACGGCGTCGGCGACACGACCGGTGAGGTCGCGGAACGCCTCTCCCGTCTCGTTCGCTTCGAGGACGACGGGGCATCCGCCGTCACCACCGCTTCGGACGGCGGGGTCGAGCGGGACGTCACCGAGATGCGGCACGTCGACTTCCGCCGCGAGCGTCTCTCCGCCACCCCGCCCGAACAGTTCGTGTGTGGTCTCGCAGTCCGGACACCGGAACGTCGACATGTTCTCGACGACGCCCAACACGGGCGTCTGATATTCGGCGAACATCCGCATCGCACGGCGCGTGTCGTCGGTGGCGACGTCCTGCGGTGTCGTCACGACGACTGCGCCCGTCACGGGCAGCCGCTGGAGGATCGTCAGCTGTACGTCGCCCGTCCCCGGCGGGAGGTCGACCACGAGATAGTCGAGCGGACCCCAGACCACGTCGTCGAACAGATCCGAGAGCACGTTGTGGGCCATCGGCCCACGCCAGACGACCGGGTCGCCCTCGTCGACGAGCAGTCCGACACTCATCACCGAGACGTCGTACGCCACCGGTGGGACGATGCGGTCCGTCTCGCCGTCGTACGAGACAGTCGGGTCGTCGTTGACGCCGAGCATCCGGGGAACGTTCGGCCCGTACACGTCGGCGTCGAGAATCCCGACCCGTGCGCCTCGGTCGGCGAGCCCGGCCGCGAGGTTCGTCGCGATCGTCGACTTCCCGACGCCGCCTTTCCCCGAGGCGACGGCGACCACGTTCTTCACTCGCGGGAGGACGCTTCTCTCGGCCGCCGCTGTCGGCGTCGCTCGGAGGTCGGGTGTGAGCCCGACCGACCGAACTGCCTCACGAACGTCGTCTGCGATCGCCGCTTCGGTCGGTGCGTGCGGGGCCCCCAGGTCGAGTTCGAGACGTGCCGTCTCCCCGTCGACTCGGACGTCGGTGACGAGGCCGGTCGCGACGATGTCGTCGTCGAGTTTCGGGTCGGTCACTGTTCGAAGCGCGTCGATGAGAGTCGTCGAGTCAGCTGTCATTGGTGGTCTTGGTCGGGTGGTCGTGTTCGTCGGATGGTTCGGCTGTGTGGTCGGGCGACGCGGGCGTCTCGGAATCACTGACTGCGGCCGGTGATTCGCGAGCGTCCCACGCGACGAAGATTCGGGCGAGTCGACTCAGCGTCGCGAAGACGCCGACTGCCGAGTCTCGCTTCTGGACGGCGGTGTCGAACGCGTCGAGCCAGGCGAGTTCGCCGAACACCGAGCGCTGCAGCGACAGGAGCCCGTCCAACGCCGCGGTGTCGTCGTCGAGGGCCGCCTCGTGGGTGCACAGCGCCTGCTGGAACTCGAAGATCGCGGCGAGATGGTCGGGGACGCCGTCGCCTCGTCCGGGTTCGAACCCGGTACGAGCGTACAGCTGTGAGAGTCTCGCCGCCGAGTCACCGAGCAGTTCACCGGCGGTTCCGGCGTCGTGATACGCCGACGGCGACTCGAAGGACTTCGACGGCGTCGTCGCGTGTGCGGACGCGAACGGCGGCACGTAGTGCTCGCCAGGGACGACGAACAGATTGTCGTACGCGAACGCGAGCGCCTCGTGGTCGAACGTTCCGTCGAGCGGACCGAGGTCGACTTCGCCCGGGAGCGTCTCCGCCAAGCGCGCGAAGGCGTCGTCGTCGATCGCCTCGCGGAGCGTCTCGACGTCGCCGTCGAACACCGCGGCGAAGAGCCCGTAGACGCGTGCCCGCGAGCGAGCGAACGCGTCGGGGTCGCTCTCGTCTCCCAGTGTGGACATCAGTGCTCACCTCCGTCGAGCCGTTCGACGTCGACGTAGGCGTCGAACTGCGCACTGCTCCCCCCCACGAGGTCACTCAGGCCGGTGTCGCCGAGCGACTGGTCGAACGGCTGAACGTGGTTGATCGCGAACCCGGCGTCGCGTCCCTTGGCGATGCCGGCGTCGTCGGTCATCGGCCGGTCGAACTGATACGGCGTGTGGCCGTACTCACCGGCTGGCTGCCTCGTCTCGCCGTCGACGGTCTCTGAGACTGCGCCGTCGCCGTCGCGGCCCCAACCCCACATCGCGCCGACGACACCGGGGCGAATCCCCTGGGTCACCATCGCGACGCCCTCGACGACACGGCGTCCGGCGTCGATGCGGATGCGGTCGCCGTTCTCGATACCGCGTTCGTCCGCGTCGTCGGGGTTGATCCACAGCGGGTTCTCCGGACGCGTCTCCCGGAGCCACGGGGAGTTCGTCGTCCGGTGCATCCCCTGGGTGCGTGGCTTCCAGTTGATGAGCTGGAGCGGGCGGTCAGACGTCTCCCGACGTTTCACGCCGACCTGCAGACTCCCGTCGTAGTGGCGGATGTCGTCGACCTTCGGGAGCGGGTCGAACCGCTCGCCCGTGAAGGAGTGCCGCCCCCGAGCGACGGCCTCGCTGTAGAAGTCGACGCGCGACCCCAGCTGATAGCGCATCTGGTCACCGTCGTAAGCGTTCGAGCGGTCCCCGCCACGCTCGGCATACGGGTAGTCGTGTCCCTGCTCGGCGTAGGCGTCGGCGTACCCGTCGACCGGTTCTTCGAATCGCCCGCCACGGTTCAGCACCGTCACGACCTTGCGCCACTCCTCGGCGGTGACTGCGTCTCGCCAGTCACCGACGTCGAAGTGGTCACCGAGTCCCTTCTCGTGTGACCGACGGAACACCTCGAGTTCCTCGTCGGAGGCATCCGCGACGGGGTCACGGTCGTAAGCGACGTTGGCGGCCAGTTTGACGTAGAAGTCTTCGGCGGTGTCGAGCGGCCACAGAGTTCCGTTCGCATCGGGGATCGCTCCCTCGCCGACGCCCGGCAGCTCCATCCGCTTCCAGAGGTCGATCAGCACCTCCTCGAACGGGCGGGCGTCCGGGACGACCTTCACGGCCGGTTGGCTGATCTTCTCGTCTGCGAGGCGTTTGTTCGGATACGTCCCGAAGTTCTCCCACCGCTCCAGGTAGGTCGGTTCTGGGAGGATGTAGTCGGCGTACTTGCTCGTCTCGCCGATGACGGTGTCGGAGGCGACGACCAACGGAATCGTGTCGGTGTCCCCGAGGATGTCGGTGATGGCGTCGCCGCCCGGCACCGACATCACGTGGTTGTTCGAGTACGGGCGGATGAACAGCGCCTCGATCGGGTACGGATAGCCGTCCTTCGCAGAGCCGTAGATCTCCTGTGTCGCCTGTGGGGGAGCGACGGGGAACCACGGGCGTCGTGCCGGATAGCCGTCGTCTCGCTCGAACAGCGAACTGTCCTCGTAGCTGGCGCCGCCGCGGACGAGCGAGATGCCCCACGGCGAGTGCCCGTCGGGGACGGTGCCGAGTTCGTACCGCCCCGACATGGTACTGTACCCCGCGTACGGCGTGATCTGCCCACCCTTCCAGTCGTAGTTCCCGATGAGATGCTGGAGCGTCGCGATCGCCCGCGTGTTGTAGAACCCGTTCGTGTGTTTCGCGGGACCGCGGTAGCTCATGATCGCCGCCCGCTTGCCGTGACTCGTGAACTCGTCGGCGATCTCGGCGACCAGGTCCGGCGAGACGCCCGCCATCTCGGCGTACTCGCCGACCGTGTACTCGTAGACTCGGTCCCGGTAGAGCCCCCAGACGCTCTTGAGTCGCTCGCCGTCGACCGTGATGTCGACGTCGAGCACGCCTTTCTCTGTCTCGCTCGCCGCCTGTATCGCGCCAGTCTCGGCGTCGACGACGACGAACTCGTCTGCCGCGTCGGCATCGGTGTCGGCGTCGACCGACCCGACGTCGCTGACCCGCGCTTTGGGTCCCCCTTCGGCGTCGACCCGGACGAGATGCGTCGCGTCGCTCCACGTCGGTTCGCCGTCGTTGCTCGCGGCCGACTGTGCGGGGTTCGTGAGGTACTCCTTCTCGTAGCGGTCGTGTTCGAGAATCCAGCGTGCCATCCCGAGTGCGAGCGCGCCGTCCGCACCGGGGTCGACCGGAACCCACGTCTCGGCTTTCTCCGCCGTCTTCGACATTCGCGGGTCGACGACGTCCATCCGCATCCCCGACTGGATGGCGTTCGTCAGTTTCGGTGCGAGCCAGGTCGGCCCCTTGTTGGCCACCATCGGGTTCGTCCCCCAGACGAGGAGATACTCGCAGTTCTCGATGTCGGCGTACTGGCGTTTCTTTTTCGCGGCGTAGGACCGAACGTTGCCCATGACGCTGGAGAACCCGCAGGTGCCTGCGTGGTGGAAACTGTTGATCGACCCGAGCCCCTGCGACCAGAGGCGCGTCCGGATGAAGTTGCGACGGAATCCGCCAACGTCGACGAGTTGATTCGCCTTCGGGCCGAGGTCCGGGTGGTCGGTGTCGATGAGTCGGTCGCCCCACTTGTCGTCGAAGGCGGCTTTCGCGAGTTCGCCGGCTTGGACGGCCTCCCAGTCGGCCATCACTTCCTCTTCGGGAGCGAACGCCCACATGTCCCGAATCCCCGGGTGGCCGAGGCTGTCGTCGCCCGTGACGATCTCTTCGAGCGCCTGCTCCCACGATATCGACCGCCACTCGCCGCTCCCGCGCGGTCCGACCCGCTTGAGCGGCTTCCGGACGCGATAGGTGTCGTAGGCCGTCTGGATGCCCGCCTGACCCTTCAGGCAGATCCGGCCGCCGGAGAGCGACCAGCGGTCGGTCGCGACGTCACCGCTGCCCTCGACGTCGCCGGTCGCGACGGACGCCGGGTCGCTCTCGTAGGGGACTTGACCGAACGGCTGTGTGTTGAGAAACGAGTAGGGGTTGCCGGCGAGTTTCCGGATGAGGGAACTGTACTCGCCCGGTGCGTCGCCGTCGTCGATACGCACCTTCACGGGACAGAAGGTGTTGCACTGACCACACGTGGTGTGGATGACGTCGGTGGCGTCGTAGTCACCGATGTCGTCGCCGACGTAGTGTTGTTCGGCGTCGCTCCAGAGGTCGGCGGTGTCGATATCGACGGTGGCGTTGCTGGCGGCCGCGACGACGCCGATCGTCCCGGCGGCCTTGACGAAGTCTCGTCGGGAGACCGACCCGCTGTCGGCCGCGTCGTCGGTCGAGTCGATACTCTCGGAGCTGTCGGGTGTGTCTTGACTCATCAGTGGTCACCTTCGAGGGGGGTCAGTGGGAGGAACTCTGCGCCGAGCGTGTACAGCAAGAGGCCGACGGCGACCATACCGAGGCTCGTCAGCCACTCGACTGCCGTCGGGAAGTACGATCCGTGCGGAAGCCCGTCCATCACGGGGAGGATCTGCGGTGGAACGACGATGTTGAAGCGGACGGCGACGATGCCGACGACGACGCTGAGCCCGGCCGCAGCGACGAACCAAGGGCGGCGACGCCACGAGCGCTTGCTCAACACGACGAGCGGGAACAACCAGCCGAGTCCCACCATGAACCACCAAAAGGACCACGACATCTCGCCGAAGAGGACGATGTTCCACGTCTCGACTTCGTGGGGGTGCAGACTGGCGAGTGCGATCAGCGCGTCGATCGCCGTCAGCGCCGCGTCGGTCAGGACGAACGCGGCGATGAGCGAGGCCAGTCGTTCGAGGAGGTCGCGGTCGACTGACGCGCCGTCGAAGAGCCGCGTCCGAAGTACGTAGAGCACCGAGACCAGCGCAGTCCCCGACACGACAGCGGAGATCACGAAGATGATCGGGAACAGACCGCTGTTCCAGTAGGGGCGTGCTTTCGCGACGGCGAAGAGGACGCCGGTCCCACCGTGGACGAGGAAGATGGCGAGTGGGATTCCGAGCGTTCCGACGCGTTTGAGCCACTTCCTGTCGGTCGCACGGGAGTCCTCGTCGGTCCCCCGCCGTCCGAGCGTCAACAGCCCGCAGAGACGGTTTCGCCACCCATCGCCGCGAGCCGCGACGCGCGCCAAGTCGATGCGCATCGAGAGATACAGCTCCGTGACGAGCACCGTGATGTACGCGACGTACGCGTGGACCTCCCACGAGAGCGCGGAGGTCAGCTGTCGCCAGAAGAACGGATAGTACATCCGGTCCATCCGCCCGAGGTCGGTCCAGACGAACAGGAGTGCGACGACCATGCTGATGATCGCCGCGAACAGCGCGTCGCGGTCGATCCGGTGCATCCCCGGCATCTCGAAGACGTTCGCGAGCGTACTCACGAGGAACGCACCGGCCGACAGCCCCACGAAGTAGATGTAGAACGCGACCCACGCACCCCAAGGGGTCACACTCGTGAGGTTGGTCGTCGCCATGCCACCGTCGATGCGAAGCCACATCGCGTACCCACCGACACCGAGCAAGACGGCGAGTAGTCCGTACCACGCGACACGCAGTCGGTTGTCGACGAACCCCGGGTCGTAGGCCGATCTGTGTTGTGTTGCCATGAGCTTATTTCAGGTAGTAGACGTTGGGATCGGTCCCCTCACCCTCTTTCAGTTGGAACGCCCGGTTCGACTCCGCCAGCTCGGCCGCTTCGCTCTCGGTGTCGTTCAGGTCGCCCATGTTTCGGGCATCGCCGACACACGTCTCCACGCACGCGGGTTCTTCACCGCGCTCGAGACGGTGCATACAGAAACTGCACTTGCGCACGTTGCCGACCGGCGAAGCGCCCGCTTCACGGTCGCCGCGGTCGACGAGATACTCGGGGCTGGTGACTTCACCCGCCTCTTCGACCTCTTCGTCGTAGTTCTCGCCGAAGTCGAAGTAGCGTGCCCCGTAGGGACACGCGATCATGCAGTACCGACAGCCGATACAGCGGTCGTAGTCGATGTTGACCACGCCGTTGTCCATCTTGTACGTCGCGCTGACCGGACAGACCTGCACGCACGGCGGGTTCTCACACTGCATACACGGCCGCGGCAGGTTCGTCCGTGTCACGTTGGGGAACTCGCCGTGTTCCTCCTCCATGACCACGTTGTAGGAGACGCCCGGTGGCGTCCGGTTTTCGGCCTTGCACGCGACCGTACACGAGTCACAGCCGATGCACTTCTGCAGGTCGATTACCATCCCCCACCGCGAACGGTCGTCGTCCGATTCGACGTCGCCGTCGAGTTGCGACGCGACGTCACACATCGATCCGACCGAGCAGCCAAGCGAGTCCGCCGTCTCCGTCGAGATAGTCTGTTCGGTGCGGTCGATCGCCGGATTCGGCGTCTCCCGATACGCCTCGCCGAACTCGGCGGCGGCCGCCTCGTCGAACTTCTCCCAGTACTCGTCGCCGGTGAGTTCGCCACGGGAGACGCGCTTTGCGTCTTCGGCCATCTCGATGCCGAGCTCGGTGTCGAAGTCGACCTCCGCGAGTATCTCCGCTGGGTCGTCGAGTTCGGTGTCGACCATCTCGTCGAACTGGCTCGGCTCGAGGTCGACCGACGGGATGCCCGGGGTCGCGTCGGTGTCGTCGACGCTCATCTGCTTCCTCCGTCTGTGCTCGCCCCGTGATCGGTCTCGGGGGTTGGGTCACTCATACAGGTAAGACTACAGTCCGTCACCCAGAGAGCGTAGTACCAATACTGTTGGCCCCCTGCTGAGCGCTCCCAGAAGGGGGACAACTACCTACCCATACTGTTTGGTCCCCGTGGAGAACGCCCGCATTCGGCGATTCCCACGGACTGAAAACGACGGGGGCTTATACGGACACCCTCTCCGAAGGTTGCCCTATGACGCACCGTGTGACGGGCCGAAAGACGGGCCACGATCGGACACAGAGGCGTGTCTCGAGATGAACGGTGTCCTCCTGACGTCCATCGTACTCCGACTCGTCGGTGTCGGCTACTCGTTGGTCTTGCTCCGCCGAAGTGGCGACCGACGGTTTGGGTTTCTCACAGTGTTGCTGACGTTCATGACCGTCAGACAGCTGCTGACGGCCGCCAGTACGGCGACGACGGGGCTCGAAGAGGTACCGGGGCTCGTCGTCAGTGGTCTCGCCTTCCTCACGATCCACTATCTCGACCGGTACGTCGACGAAGAGCGGCGTCTCACACGGAAGCTGCAGTCAGCGAACGACGAGCTCTGTACGTTCAAGAAAGCCGTCGAACACGCCGGCCACGCGATCTTCTTCACCGACCCGGACGGGACGATCACCTACGCGAACCCCTCCATCGAAGCAGTCACCGGCTACTCCCCCGAGGAGGTCGTCGGCGAGAACCCACGACTCTGGAAGTCCGGCGAACACCAGACAGCATACTACGAGGAGATGTGGGAGACGATCTCCCGCGGCGACGTGTGGGACGGCGAGATCGTCAACCAGGACGCGTCCGGTGAACAGCACTGGGTGGACATGACTATCGCACCCGTGACGAACGACGGCGAGATCGAGCAGTTCGTCGCCGTCGACAGCGACGTCACCGAGCGGAAGCGGCAACAGCGGCGGATCGAACGACAGAACGAACGGCTGGTTCGCCTCAATCGGATGAACCAACTCCTCCGCGACGTGAACCGCCGTCTCGTGACGGCGACGAATAGAGACGACGTCGAACGGACGGTCGTGGATCGTCTCGTGAATGACGCACAGGTCGTCGCCGCCGGGATCGTCGACCGCACTGCGAGCGGGCGACTCCGGACGCGTTACGTGGCAGGAGAGACGGACGTCGTGGACGGACTCCTCGACGACGCGGCCGACGAGCTGGCGGTCGTCACAGCGGCAGTCGACCACGGACAGACCAGCGTCTCGACGTCGCTCTCGTCGCTGGACGGCGTCGAGACGACTGCCGATACGGTCGGTGTCGTCCCCCTCACTTTCCGGAACAGTCGCTACGGTGCACTCGTCGTCGCCACACGGACGCCGGAGTTCTTCGAGACGATCTCGTCCGAGGTTCGAGCCGAACTGGGCGACACCATCGGCAGCGCGATCAACGCCGCCGATCGCCGGCGTGAGCTCGTCGACGACCGGATCACCGAGTTGACGTTCGCCGTCAACGACACGAGCGCACCGCTCTTTGCACTCGCACGGGAGAGCGAACGGGACGTCGAGCTGGTGCGGACGACTGCCGGACGGGAGTCCAAGCGCGTCCTCTTCGTTCGAATCCACGACGTCGACGGTGAGACGGCACACGAGGCGGTCGCGGCAGTCGCCGACCTCGACGACCCGACCGTCGTCTCGGAGACCGAATCGGAGTGTGTAATTCGAGTCGTCGCGACGGGCACCGAGACGCTCGCGGACACACTCGCGACGCACGGGGCGACGATCGGTGAACTGACTGTCGCCGCTGCGACGCTCGACGGGGAGTTGGTCGTCGACGTACCGACCGGCGTCGACGTTCGCCCGATCGTAGAGACGCTGCGAACGCGCTTCGAGGTATGTGACCTCGTCGGTCGGCGTGAACGAGAGCGCACTGTCGACACTGCGGTCGGGTTCCGCGAAGAACTCGAGGCTGTACTCACCGACCGACAACTCGAGGCGATCAGAATCGCCCACCTCGCGGGCTACTTCGAGTGGCCGCGTGAGCACAGCGGAGAGGAGGTCGCTTCGATGATGGACGTCTGCCAGTCAACCTACATGCAGCATCTGCGCGCCGCCGAACGAAAGTTGGCGGCACAGTTGTTCGACAGCGACACGATGGGGAGACGGCTGGCCCCGGGTTCGGCCGTGGGGTGATCGAACTGTCGGTCAGTGGAGCGCTGCTCTGCGGAGTGTCGTCAACTCGTTTTGCGTGTTCACGTTCGTCACGGCGCGCTCGAAGACGGGATGTGCGTCGACGTGAAGCAGTCGAACCTCCGAGAGCGCGTCGAGCACGTCTCGTAGACTCTCGATCCGGACGCTGTTTGTCTGCAACTGGCGAACTGCTGTCGTTCGGTATGCAGCGAGGAGAGGTTCGGGCATTTCGGTGTCGTCGCACGCGACGACGGCCCCCGTCTCGGACGTGGTGTTAGAGAGGAGCGTTCGAATCGCTGCCCGGGAGATGAGCGGCATGTCACAGCCGACGACGACGAACCACGGTTCCGACACCGCTTCGGCGGCCGCGAACAGCCCTGCCACCGGGCCTTCGTATCGGTCGTCGTCGACGACAGTCGGGAGACGTGGAAGGACCGAAAGCAGGTTCACTGCGCGCTCGTCGGTCCGGGCAGCGAGCAGTGGACGCGTCTCGACCGCCGTATAGAGAGCCGACACGACGTGCGAGATGAGTGGCTCCCCGTCGAGGGGGGCGAGCGCCTTGTCGTCGTCACCGAATCGAGTGCTCTGGCCACCCGCGAGGACGACGCCGCGAACTCGGCCGTCGCCAACGGTCACGACACTTCACCTCTCTCTGGGTGGTGTTCGTACGTCCGTGGATCTTCGTCGGGGGCGAGCGCGACTGCCTCGAGTTGGACGACGTCTTTCACGGTTCGCATCCCGTCGATCCCCGGCACGACCAGCCGTGGCGAGTCGAGAGTCTCGCCGTCTCGTTCTGTCGCGACCAGTCCGGAGAGCGCATCAGCGAGTTCGACGTAGACGTGACAGCCATCAGCGCCCGTCACGGCAATGTGCGTCGTCTCGGGTGGCGCATCGGCGACGGCGAGGAGTTCGCCGACACGAACGCCTGTCCAGGCGGACTCGTGTCGGAGTCCAGATGCACATGAGACGACGATCTCCTTCGTCTCTCGTGGGAGCGCCTGTAACTCGGGGTGACCGATGTGCACCGACTCGTCCCCCTGAACGAGGACGGCCGTCTCCGCGACGTTCGTCATCGGAGCCACCTCGCCAGAGCGTGCCCACTCTGAGACTCGGGACGGACCTCAGCGTCTCCACGCCACGTCTCGTATCGAACCGCGTTCTCGGCAGCGTCACCCGCATAGCGATCCGGCTGTACTGTCAGACAGTAATTGCGTCTCGGTCTACGCGTACTGTGTCGCCCGAGAGGGGGTACGAACATGGACGGTAGAAACTTTCCGACGACGTCCCCTCAAACCGGACTCCGATTCCCACACCTTGGGAACGAGATGTCGGTATTCGCTCATCTTCGGCATGGACAACGAGCGGACGAATTCTCCGACGCGCACCGATGGGGGACATCGAGCACTCGAAACGCGACGGGACTGAGAACGAAGACGTCTCCAAGGGGTCTGACGTTCTTCTCCGTCCGGCGGGGAGACCGAGGAGCGGCCGTCCGAAGCGATTCGGTCGCGGATCGGGGTTGCGGAACCGTCAGCTCGGGTTCCACTTTCGGGACGACAGCACGAGCGTGATCGTGGCGAACAGTCCGGTGATGAGCGTGGCGAGCCACCCCCCGGCGAGCGCGGGTGCGAGACCGAGACTGGAGGCGACGAGGAGCCCCACGCTCAGCGCAGTCGCACCGCCGTAGTACCGCATCGAGATCGACTCCTCGTCGGTCTCGTTGTCCGACTCGCTGGGCTGTTCGTCGACCACGAGATACTGCTCGACACGGTCGAGAAGCGGCATCGACTCGACCCACCCCCGACTCTGGTTGTACTCGATGACGCCCGCCTCGTCGAGCTTTGGCAGGTGCGACTGGTAGAGCGCGATGTACACGCGCTGGCGTTCGTCGGACTCCAATCGGTCGACTGGCTTGTCGTTCTCCCAGGCGGCCACCTGGACCGCGATATCCCGCATCTCGAACGTCGATTCGTCTCTGTGGTCGCACAGATACCGAACGACGGCACGGCGGCGACCGCTCTGTAGGAGGTGAAAGAGCTCGTCTCTGCTCAGCGACCGCTCTCGGGGAACCTTCGATGTCTCGTCTGCTGGAGGCCTGGCTTTCGTGCTCATCAGTCTGAATTGTGTCATCTGGACGAAAGCTAATAAAACGAACAGTCAGTTCGGCTATGTTCAACTGCCGGACACACCGTTCAGGTCCGGCGAGATCTGGAGTAATCAGACATTATCGGTTTTCGGAGAGTTTGCTCGCCAATCGACGATCGGCGCCCACTGGGAGGGGTGATTCAGAGGGGGAACCCACCGTAGCGCAGATACACCATATCGAGGACAAGAAGCAGCTGGAACAGCCCCTGGACGCCGCCGAGCATAGCGTTCTGGGTCCCGATCGACGCGATGACGGAACTGTCGGGAGTCACCGACCGCATCTCTCTGTACATCCGGATCTCGCCGGGGAGCAGGAAGCCGAACCCCTGGACGGACAGGAGCGTCACGATGCCGAGTGCGACCGCGATCGCCGGGTCGACCGGTTCGAGCGCGGCGACCGTGAGGCCGACCCACGCGAGCGATCCGACCACCGCGAGTGCGAACGGCACCTGCCACCGCCAGTCGCGCCACGCGTCGAGTCGCCAGCCGATCAGCAGGAGTGCCGGAATCAGGTTCGCCGCGGTGAAGAGCGCGAGCCAGGGCTCGGCGTTCGTGAACCAGCCGAGTCGCTGCGCCAGCGTGAGACCGCTCCCGATGGTGACGGCAGCCAGCGACGGCAGCAGGAACGTCGTCTTCGGTGTCAGTCGGCCGAACACTGCGGCGCTCTGCTCGTCGTCGAGTCCACCGACGACCGGCCCGAGCACCGTCCCCATGAAGAGGTCGATCCCCGTCCACAAGATGCCCGCCATCACGTGAACGTACGTGTGGTGTTCGACCGATGCGACCGTGACGGCGTACCCGAGCGCGGCTAGCGGGAGAAACACAACGGCGACTGCGAACGCCGGGTTCGCGCGCTGACCCATCCCGACGACCGTCCCTCGAACTGTCGACGTGGACATACGAGAAGGGGAACGACTCATACTACAAGTAAATGACTTGTTATTCTTTGATAATTACAACTTACGGGACACAACCGAAGGGAATGGACGGGAGTCAGTATTCCCCGTTGAGCGCCTCGAGTACCGACTGGACGTCGTCTTCGGTGTTGAATGCGTGGACGGAGACTCTGACCGCGTCCGGTTCGGGTAGCGGTCGGATCACGATCTCCTGCTCTTTCAGTCGTTCGACGGTTCCCTCGGGGTCGGCGACGTCGATAGTGACCAGTCCGGACTCGGGCGTCGTCGGACTCAGGAGGTGGTCGTCGGGGACGGCGTCGCTCAGCGACGACGCGAGCCCGTGAATCCGAGACTCGACGGTGTCGAGTCCGACGTCGCCCATCGTCTCGATCGCCTGCTGTAGCGCGACGTAGGGAGCGGGGTTCGTCGTCCCGATCTCCAGTCGTGCTGCGCCCGATTTCAGTTCGTACTCCTCGTCGGTCGGCGTGACGACGCCGCGATAGCCGAGCGCACGCGGGTGGAGCTCTTCGGCGAACGAAGCGTCGACGTATAGATAGCCCGCACCCCAGGTGCCGAGGAGCCACTTGTGGCCAGCGGCGGCGACGGCGTCCGCCCCCCACTCGTGGACGTCGACCGGCGTCTGTCCGACGCTCTGCACCGCGTCGACGAGGACGTACGCCCCCGCCTCGTGAGCGATGTCGACCAGTTTTTCGACGGGCATGCGCGTCCCGTAGTTCCAGGTGAGCGAGCTGAAACAGACGAGTTTCGCGTCCTCGACCGCCTCGCGGTAGGCGTCGAGGTCGAGTCGCCCGCCCGAGCTCTCGACGACGCGAACCTCGACGTCGTGTGTCCGTTCGAGTCGTTGCCACGGGAGAATGCCGGCGGGATGTTCGAAGTCGGTGCGGACGACGACGTCGCCCGCCTCCCACTCGAGCGCACCGGCGATGCGGTTGATGCCGTCGCTCGTGCTCTGGGTGAGTGCGATCTCCTCCGTGTCGGCACCGAGGAAGTCGGCGACGGTCGCCCGCACGTCGTCGTACGTGTCGAACGCAGCGGGGTACATCCCCTCACCCGCCGGCGATTCGAACTCGTGGTATTCGAGGAACGACTCTGCCGCCTCGACGACGTGGCGTGGACTCGGACCGCTCGCGCCCGTGTTAAGATAGGTGACGTCCTCGAGAGCAGGCATGTCCGCGCGGAGTTCCGTCGGTGTCATGCTCGGGGGAACACACCGACCGCAGTAAGAACTAGTGGCTGGCTCACGACGGTGGAGAACCGCCGCAAGGTCTTTGTCGCTCAATACGGGTCCATATCCTGACCGAGCGCGTACGGGTCCATATCTTGTCCGGGCGTGCTCGTGGTAAGCGCGAATCCGGAGGTGCTGTGGCCGAGGGTCACGTTGTCGATCGGGAACGCGAGTGTCGTCGCCGACAGCGGGGCGTTCGGGCTCGGGGTAGCTGCTACAGTCACACGCTGGTCGGATGCGTCTACCGTCGTCGTGGCGGAAGTCGCTTGCGACGTGGTCGCGACGCCGAGCGTTCCGACCCCGACGCTCGCGAGTACGACCCCGGTCACGAGCAGTGTCAGCGCGATGTGGTCACCGATTTGGTTCTTGTCGAACATCACGGTTCCTCCTTGGATGGGTGATGCGATGGATTCGGTAGCTCAGTACCGAGCCCGAACTCGTAGTGATGACTCTAGATACTGAACACCGGAGTGAACGAGTCGAACGTCACCCACGACACGGAGTACCGAGACAAAGGTTAACAATGTTTCTGGTGCGAGTACTACTATGGAAGCGGTGCTCGACCACGTCGCCGACGGCCTCCTCGTCGTCGACGACGACTGGCAGATAACGACGGCCAACGCCGTCGCCCGCAGCCTTCTGGGCACCGAGAGGGAAGCGCTCGACGGAGCAGACGTCAGAGCCGTCTTTCCGCGGTCGATCGAGTCGACGTTCCACGGCCGATTCGCCGGCGACGACGCGCTGCCTGCAGACCTCTCGTTCGAGGAGTACTTCCCCGAACTGGAGCGGTGGCTCGACGTGCGGACGGTCGCCACCGAGGACGGGATGGCTGTCGTCTTCACAGACGTCAGCGACAGGAAGGGGCTCGAACGCCAACGCGACGAGCGGGACGCGGAACTGGCCAGACTCACTCGCATCGACGGACTCGTCCAGGAGATCGTCGACGACCTCGTGGGCGCGACGACTCGAGAACAGATCGAACGGACGGTGTGTGAGCGATTGGCGGCGACCGATCTCTACGAGTTCACCTGGATCGGTGAGCGCGAGATGGGGAGCGACCGACTGAGCCATCGCGTCGGCGCCGGTGAGTACGACGAGGTCCTCGAGTTCCTCGAGGCGGGCGTCGAAGACGACGAGACGTGCCTCCCCGAACACGAGGCGTTGCGAACGGACGAGATTCACGTCGTCCGTCAACTGGTCGAAGACGAAGCGGTGCCGGAGCGAGTGCGACGGGCGGCGTTCGCCCGAGGACTTCAGTCGAGTATCGCGGTCCCGCTTCGCTACGGTAACACCACGTACGGCGTGCTCGGAGTGTACGCGACACGCACCGACGCCTTCAGCGAACGGGAACGACAGAGCTTCGAGACGCTCGGCGTCGTCACCGGGTTCGCGATCAACGCCGCCCGGCAACGTAGCCTTCTGCTCTCGGATACGGTCGTGGAACTGACGTTCCGCGTCTCGGATTCGGAGACCCTCTTCGCCGACACGTCGGCAACGCTCGAGTGTACTCTCGGCGTCGAAGGAATCGTCCCGAGAAACGCCGAATCGCTGTTGTTCTACCTCCGCGTCGAAGGCGCCGACCCCGAGAGATTCCTCACACTCACCACGGAGCGACCCGAGGTAACTGGTGGGCGACTGATTCACGACGTCTCGGATGACGAGGGTGATACCGAGGGCGGTCTCGTCGAAGTGACGGTCGCCCACGGCTCGCCGCTGCTCGTGCTCGTCGAACGTGGTGCGACGATCCGGCGAGCGGAGTTCACGGAGGGAGTCGGTCGAATCGTCGCAGAGGTCGCCCCGAGTGAGGACGTCCGAGAGATCGTCGAAGCCGTCGGAGAGGCGTTCCCCGGAGCCGAGTTGCTCTCGAAACGCGAGCTCGAACGGCCCGTCGAGACCGCTCTGGAGTTCCAGAGTGCGCTCTCCCGCGATCTCACCGACCGCCAGCGGACGGTGCTCCGGACCGCCTACCACGCGGGGTACTTTCAGTCGCCCCGGGATAGCACCGCCGAACAGGTAGCCGGTGCGCTCGACATCTCGTCCCCGACGCTCGCCCATCACCTCCGTGCCGGCCTCAGCAAACTACTCGACGCGTTCTTCGACGAAGATGCGGGTACCGACCGACGCCGAACGGCAGACACGCGGCAGTCGGGGACGGACAGATGATCGCCCCCGACACGTCTCCGCTCTTTCGATCGTTTCCCGACCCGCTCGTCTCCTATCGAATCGAAGACGGGAACGCTGTCGTCAGTGCGGTCAACACTGCGTTCGAGAACGTCTTCGGTGTCCAGCAGGCCGACGTCGTCGACGACGCGCTCTCGGAGTACCTCCCCGAGCATCGAGGTGACGGTGACCGTCGCCAGCATCGACGAATTACCGTCGAGACGGGACGGGACGCGGACGACAAGCCACGACGGTTCTCGCTTCGACACGTCTCCCACTCGGAGCGAGAGGAGACGGGTTATCTCGTCTTCACCGAGGAGACGAGTGCGGATCGGCGGGCGAGAGCGGCCGAGTCGCGGGCCGAACGAGCCGAACGGCTCGCGAGCGTCGCGGCTCACGACCTCAGAAACCCGCTCGAAGTGGCGAAGATCCGGCTCGAGGCCGCTCACGAAACCGGGGAGACGGAGCACTTCGAGAAGGTCGAAGACGCACTGGACCGCATCCAACAGATCGTCCGGGACGTCCTCGCCGTCGGGGGGAGGGCGACCTCGACAGAGAGAGTCTCGCTCGCAGACGTCGCTCGCGCGGCGTGGTCGACCGTCGACACGGCCGACGCCACGCTCGACGTGCGGGAAGGACTGCCGACCGTCGTGGCCGACGTCGATCACCTCCGGCAACTCTTCGAGAACCTCTTCCGAAATGCGGTCGAACACGCCGGTCCCGACGTGACGGTCACAGTCGGGGCGACGGAAGAAGGGTTCTTTGTCGGCGACGACGGACCCGGTGTCCCACCGGCAGACAGAGACTCCGTTCTCGACCCGGGGTACTCGACTGCCGAGGGGAACACCGGTCTCGGGCTAGCGATCGTCGCACAGATCGCAGACGCACACGAGTGGCGTCTCTCGGTCGGAGCGACGGAGAGCGGAGGGGCCCGGTTCGCGTTCAGCGGGGTCGACGTCGTCGAGGCGAAAGCGGAGTGAGCGGCCGCCCGCGTCGGGGTCCACCGCGGTCCACTCGTGACCTCGTCACGCCTCAGACTCCCGTCTCTCCTATCGCGAAATGGTCGTCTGTCCGTTCAGCCCTGGACGACGACGGCGGTACTTCGCTGGTCGACGTCGGCATCGTTGTCATCGCCGTCCTGCACAACTGTGGCCTTGCTGCGCTGGTCGACGTCGGCGTCGCTGTCTTTGCCGTCCTGCACGACCGTCGCGTCACTGCGCTGATCGACGTCGGCGTCGTTGTCTTTGCCATCTTGACGGACGTCGGCCTCGCTGCGCTGGTCGACGTCGGCGTCGTTGTCCTTGCCATCTTGACGGACGTCAGCCTCACTGCGCTGATCGACATCGGCGTCGTTGTCCTTACCGTTCTGACGGACGTCGGCCTCGCTGCGCTGATCGACGTCTGCGTCGTTGTCTTTGCCATCTTGACGGACGTCGGCCTCACTGCGCTGGTCGACGTCTGCGTCGTTGTCCTTGCCATCTTGGAAGACACCAGCTTCGCTGCGCTGGTCGACGTCGGCGTCGTTGTCCTTGCCATCTTGGAAGACACCAGCTTCGCTGCGCTGGTCGACGTCGGCGTCGTTACAGTCGCCTCTCTGGAAGATCTGGGCCAGGCTGCGCTGGTCGATATCGGCGTCGTTGTCCTTCCCGTTCTGGAAGATGTCTGCGATGCTACGCTGGTCGATGTCGGCGTTCGTCGCGTCGCACACGTCCGGATGAGCGTTCGAGCTGTCGTCCGGGGTGGCGGCCGCG
Organism: Halogranum amylolyticum; assembly: GCF_900110465.1. GTDB lineage: Archaea > Halobacteriota > Halobacteria > Halobacteriales > Haloferacaceae > Halogranum > Halogranum amylolyticum. The sequence goes on along the minus strand of NZ_FODV01000012.1, from coordinate 41,293 downwards.
CTGCCGGTTACCGTCGCGCCGACGAGCGCCGCGGCGAACACCAACGTCAGGATCGTTCGTAGGGTACGTTTCATAGCGTTCTCACCTGGGGTTTCTCTCGAAACTCCGTTTAGTCAGATGCCGCTATCCCAGGAATAGCACGGTTCTCGATACTGAGGTCGGTACTTCTTGATACAACCCTCACTATCTAGATCGGGGGTAGCGACCGACAGAGGTTCCGAACGGAGTCGTCGAGTCTCATCCGCTCCCCCGGTCGATCGCGGTGAACGATTCGATCATCTCCTCGAACTTCTCGGACGGGACGTCCAGCTCGGCGCGTAGCTCGTCCGCGCGCCGTTGCATCCGGACGTACTCGCTCGACGCCTCCAACTGTTCGGGGGTCCGTTCGTCTGACAGGACGGCCAGTTTGGCGGTCAGGCTGAAGAACTCGGTGAGTGGGTCGTCGAACGACGCCGCCTCCAGCTGCTGTTCGATCGCCGAGAACAGGTCTGACTTCTCGATCGGCTTACAGAGATAGTCGTCGAACGGCATGTCGACGATGCCGAAGTCGGGATCGACTGCGGTGACCATGATGACGCGACAGTCGTATCCCCGCTCTCGGATGTTCGCGAGAACCTTGTCACCCGAGAACGGCATCCGTCGGTCGAGCAGCACGACGTCGACGCTGTCGTCGACGACCTCCAGCGCCTCCTCCCCGCCGTACGCCGTCTGTACGTCGTAGCGGCCGCGAAGACGAAGTGCGTACGCGTCGGCCACCTCCCGTTCGTCGTCGACGACGAGCACCGTGGCGTCCGGTTCATGGCTCATGATAATAGTTAACATCTACGTTGGCGACTGCCGACGAAATATGTTCGTGTCGCCGATCGGGGCGAATCCGTCCGGTTCGACCGACAGACTGTCGAAAACAGTGGATTGACCACGGGCTATTTGCCTGCCTATAGGTAACATACACCAATGGCGAGGCTCCGTACGAAGTTCGCCGTCGTCCTCGTCGTCGTCACACTCGTGTTGGCCGGGTCGGTGTACGTCGCACTGGAGCAGTACAAACGCGACGCCGTGAGCGAGGTCAACGACAGCGTCGACGAGACGGCCACGCTCGCCGCCGGTCAGATCGACTCGAGAGTTCGAGACCAACGAGACTACGTCGGTCTCGTGGCATCGCGCCCACGTGCCGCGCAGTTCGATCAGAGCGAGCAGTTTCTCGACGCCTTCCTCGCCAACTCTCGATTCTACGCGGCACAGATCGTCGCGGCGAACGGGACGGTCGTCGCGTTCCGAGGCGACATCGAGGAGTCGAACCGGCGGTCCGTCCTCGGCTCTGACCGAAGTGATCGAACGTACGTCCGACGTGCACTATACGGAGAGACGTACGTAGCCGACGTTCGGTCGGTCAACGGGTCCAGCGAACACGTCCTCCTGATCAGCGCGCCGATCTTTCAGGACGGGGAGGTCGAGGGAGCGCTCGTGGCGGCGTCGTTTCTCGACACACAGACGGCGTTCGACACGGTACCACCGCTGGAAACCAGTTCCAAGACGGTGCGCATCGCCGACGACGAACGGACGCTCTACGCGAGCGACCGCACGTTCGAGTCGTCGGTTCGGTCGACGGCGTCCGTCGAGACCACTGGCTGGACGGTCACCGTCGCACGAGATCGCTCGGCGCTAGACGAACGGCTGCAGACGTTGGCCCTCTTTCAGGGCGTCGAACTCGGCATCGTCCTCGCGCTGATGGTCGGGTTCGGCTACTGGCAGTACGCCGTCAGCCTCCGTCAGACCGAGCGGTTGCTCGGAGGGTTCGAGGCGCTCGGCCGGGGTGATTACGACTACTCCGTCTCGTTGCGCGGGGGGTCGGAGTGGGAACAGATCGGTGACGGGTTCGACGGACTGGCGACGACGCTGAAAGCACGCGAAGCGGCGGTACGCGAACACAGACAGCGTCTCGAGGTGCTCCACCGGGTGTTGCGACACAACCTCAGAAACGAGATGAGCGTCGTGATGAACTACGCGGACATCGCCGCCGACTTCACGACCGACGACCGAGTCGCCGATGCCATGGAGGTAGTTCTCGGCGCCAGCCGCGATCTCACCCGACTCAGCGAGAAGGCACGACAGATCGAGGAGGCGATCGACACCGGCCGACGGCGACGACCGGTCGACCTCACCGAACTCGTCGAGACGACGGTCGCGGACCTCCGTGAGGAGTACCCTGACGTCACGCTCGTCACGTCGCTTCCGAATTCGTCGTGGGTACTGGCGAGTCCGTCGCTCCGGCGCGCCGTCGAGAACGTCTGTGAGAACGCCTGCGAACACAACGACGACGCCACCCCTCGGGTCGAGGTGTCGGTCACCGACCCCGCCGATCCCGAAGAACCCGAGACGAGCGATCCAGCGACGGCGACCGAGGAGCGGGCGATCGGGGTGCACGACGGCGGTCGAGAGCAGGTTCGACTCGTCGTCGTGGACAACGGTCCCGGCATCCCCGAACGGGAACTGACCGCACTCCGTCAGGGGCGCGAGACGGAGCTCGAACACGCGAGTGGACTGGGACTCTGGCTGACGTACTGGGTCGTCGACAACTCCGGCGGTGAGATCGAGTTCGCCGACGCGGAGCCTCGCGGGGCGGTCGTCACCATCGACCTCCCCGGAACGTCTCCGGCGGCGTCGGACGCTCCATCGAGTGAGCGAGAGGGGAGCGACGACGCTCTCCCGGTCGACGACGGTCGATCCGAGAGAGCAGAGGAAGACAGCGGCGAGTCGTCGAGCAGCTAGCGCCGTCGGCCGAACGTCAGCCCCACAGTCAGGACGAGCAGCGAAGTGACGAGAGCGACGACACCGAACCCCGGTGCCGCCGTTACCGTCTCGTCCAGGTCGCTTGCTCCCTCTGGCCCGTCTCTGCCCGTCGTTTCGGAGCGGACGACGGCGACGTTCGCGACGAACCGGTCGTTGACGTACAGGTCGTAGCTCCCGGGGGCGTCGAACGACCGCTCGAAGATCGCCTGCCGCGTCCCGCCCGGCGCGATCGACAGTTCGCGGCGGTCGACGACGGCCCCTTGGAGGATGAGTTCCACGTCGTACGTTCCGTCGGCACTCCCGACGTTGGTCACTCGGACCACCGTGTCGACTCCCTCGCCGGTCCGGACGGTCGTCACGCTGACGACCGCCTCGTCGATGCGGAACTTCGCCTGTTTGATGCCGGTGACGAAATCCGACAGCCCCGGCGAGGAGGCTCGGAAGAAGTAGTGCGTCCCGCCCTCCCCGACGAACTGCGTCGGGAGCTCGACCCACGACCCGTTCTGATAGCGGTACAGTGCGACGTCCTCCGGCCCAGTCTCGTTGCCAGCTAACAGTTCCTTCCGGACGCGGAACGCGACGTCGACGTCACTGACGTTCTCGTTGTCGATGGTGTGGTTGATGCGGACGAACGCGGACGACTCGGTACCGTCGGTCAGGTCAAACGCCGGCGACTCGGCGAGTCGGTCGGAACTCTTGGCGACGCTGAGATCGAAGTCGCCCGAGCGTCTCGGAACGAGCGAGAGCGCGTCGACTGCGACCGCGTCGTCACGGGTCAACGGCCACGAGAGGTTGACTGTCTGGGAAGCGTTCACTGTGGCATCTTGCACCGTCGCGTTCACGATCGTGCGGTCTTCCAACACCATCGACGGAGAGATGTCGGCGACCGTCTGCGTGTTCGTGAGCCAGACGTCAACCTGTGGAGCGTTCGAGTCGTTGCTTAAGAGACGGAGCGACGCGAACTGCGACCTCGCAGTGGACGGTGTGAACGACACCGTGAGGGTGCGACTCTCGTTCGGGTCGATCGTGAAGGAGGACGGGCCGTCGTACGCGAACTCGTCGTCGGTAGCGTCGACGAGTAGCGCCGACTCGACTGCCAGTGGCGCGTCGCCCTCGTTCGTGACGGTCACCGTCTCCGCGAACTGCTCATCCGTCTCGTTCGGGAACTGCACGACATCCGGCCGGACGGCGATCGCCGGTGAGGTCTCCTCCTGGAGGGAGCGTTCCTGCCGGTCGCCGACTGTCGATCCTGCCGGCTCTCGGCGCTGTGCTCGCTCGGCGACCGCCATCTCGACTGCGGGTGCACGTCCGTCTGACTGGGCCGCCGCCTCTGTGCCGGGAGGGGTGCTACCGAGTGTGGCTTCGGCGGCGACGCTCCCCGGTATCGCCGTCACCGTGAGGACGACGAGACACACGGAGAGGCTAGTAGTCCACCGTTCCGAGCGTGTGTTCATTGTCACCATACTACATGATACAGTTCGTGGATGACCGACTTCACTGTACGTTTCTTCTGACGAGGCCTCATGTCAGACGGGTCGTCCGCCGGAGAGACGAGACACTATGCTCAGAGTCTAGACTCGGCTCTCGAACTCGGAGGTTGGCTGTCTAGATGGACCAGTTACCGTCGTGTCTGTCGTCCACCTAAGTGGAGAGAAGACAGATGACCACTGCTCACCACCCCGGCACGTCCGACACCGAAGTCGAACCGTCCGTCCCGACGTCGCACAGCTGCCTCGAACTACAGGAGGCGGTTCTCATCTACGACCGTGAGAACCCGGAACGGTGGATTCAGGCCGCCGAAAGCGTCGTGCTGCTCGACTGCCGGTGAACGTCGCCACCGCCGAACTCGTCGCCCGCGGAAACGAGGGTGACTTCCCCCAATTCTCGCCGCGTCCACTGTCCGACAGCACCCCCGCTGTCGGGAGGACGGACGGAGAGTTAATGTGTCGGCAGAGAGATATACGCTTGGCTCAACATGGCTCCAGCGACCGTCTCACGGTGGGCACGACGCTACGTCCTCGTCAGCGCGCTGTCGCTCCTCTCGTGGCAACTCGCCGCCCTCGTCGGCGTCCCCCGTCTGACGGAGATGTTTCTGGCGCTCTTCGGGTTCGTCCTGCACATGGTGTTCGGGAAAGCCTACTCGCTCGTTCCGAGCTACTTCGCCCGCACGGTCGCCTTCCCGCGTGCGCCCGCCGTCCAGTTTCCGCTCGTCGTTCTCGGCACTGGCAGCCTCGTCGGTGCGTCGTTGCAGTTCGGGCCGTCGTGGCTCGAACCGGTGGGTGCGCTCCTGTGGTCGCTCGGCGTCATCGTCTTTCTCGGTACGCTCTTCTGGACCCTCCGGACGAATCTCACGGGACGCGAGACTGCGACGGGAGAGACGAACGTCGACCGACGACCGGTTGACCGGACGGCCAACGGGTTCGTCCCCGTCGCCTTACTCTATCTGGCCGTCGGCAGCTACGAGACGCTCGCGATCGCGACGTCGCTCCCACCCCTTCTCGACGGCTACTTTCCTCGCGTGACGCATCTCATCGCCGCCGGGACTGCCGGACTGTTGATTTTCGCACTGGGCTTTCGACTCCTCCCGCGGTTCTTGGTCGCACATCCGCCGCGTCGACTCGTCGTGCTCGTCCTCGCGACCGGCGCAGTCGGACCGAGTCTGCTCGCCGTCCACCTCTGGAACGCGCCGTGGTTCTACCTCGGTGCACTGCTCGAGACCGTCGCAGTCGTCGGCTTCGCCCTGGGGTACGGACTGTTGTTCGTCCGTTCTGACCGCCGACGCGTGGGGTTTTACGGGGTGCTCGCGGGCGCACTCTGCGGCGTCGTCGCCGCCGCTCTCGGAGTGGGGTTCGCGATCGGCCACAGCGCTTCGTCGGCCGTGCTCGCGCATCTCCGATTGAACCTGCTCGGCTTCCTCGGCCTCTCGATCGTCGGCATCGCCTACCAGTTCTACCCACCGGCGATCGGAACGCTCCCGGGCGCGTCGAACCGCACCGCCTTCGTCTCGATCGGCGCACTCGCGGGCGGTCTCTTCGGACAGACCGTCGGACTCGTCGGCGGGGTTCCGGCGGCGACGACGCTCGGCGAACTGTCGACGCTGGTCGGTGCGGCGCTGTATCTCTTTCTGCTCGCTGCAGTGTTTCAGACCCGTTGACATCCTCCCCGCCCTAAAGGGCGAGGATTCCCGACCGCGTTGGGATATTACGGTTCGCGGTTCACAACTGTTCTCGTGGGGCGAAAACGCCCTCACTACGGTCGAACAGGTGAACCGCTGGCTGTGCCAACCAGCCGTTATCCCTATCGCCGCCATCCGTGGCGAGACTCGGGAGTACCTTTTGTCGAATGTTCTCCGCACCGTTCACGTCCGCGTTCGCAACCGTATCGCACTTCTCGCACACGTACAGGCCACGTTCAACTCGCTGAGTGTCGTCCGTGTGGCCGCACGCCGAACACGACTTCGACGTATCGCGTTCGGACACCAACTCCACGTCGATGCCTTCTGCTTCCGCCTTGTAGTCGAGAAGCGTCGTGAAGCGGTCGAACGCCCACCCGTGCAAGTCGAGATTACCGTGGTCGCCCCAATTCCGAGATTCACCGTTCTCGTCGTCCTCTCGAATCCCACCGAGGTCGCCCACGACAAGCGTACCAACACCTCGTTCAACGCACTCCTTTACGGTTGCTTTTGAGAGTGCGTGCAAGAAGTGCGTCCGACGGCCCGTTCGCTTGCGGTCAAGTCGGGTGGCTTCTCGGGATGAGGAATCGTCGCACTTGGCTTTCTTCTTGGAGAAGTAGTATTCGTCTTCTTTGAGTGCGCCACCGGGATACAACACGGATTCACCGCCGAACGAGACGGCGGCGAAGTTGCAAATCCCGAGGTCAACACCCGCCACTCCGTCACCCGGCGGTTCCGGGTCGATGGTGGTTCGACAGACGAATTGGAGTCGCCACTCGTCGCGTTTGTAGACGGCGCGAACCTGTTGAATGTCCCACTCGGTTAGGTCAACACCAGGGCGAGTCTGGTACTCACACAGGATGAAGTCCGAACGGTGTTCTTTCAGGTTGCGGCCTTTTGAGAGGCGAACACGGGTGAACTGTGCATCGTGCTTGAAGCCAGCCGCTTTGAACGACACGGTTGAACGCGGGTGGGAGTCTCCGTTTTTGCGGTAGCCGGGCGGTCGGGCACGGTCGTCTCCGTTCCGACGCTTGCCGAACCAGCCGTTGAACGCTTCAGCGAGTTCTTCGAGAACGCGCTGACTGGATTGAGAATGCAAGTCCGTGTAGCGTTCGTGGCCTTTGAGTTCGGCTTTGAGTTCCCCGTCATCGGGAATCTCGCCCGTTTCGTCCCACTGTTCTTGTGCGTAGTAGCGACCGACGTTCCAGAGTTTTGAGGCGGCCCATCCAAGTTGGTCGAGGTCGTCACGAACCTGTTGCTGGTTCGGTATTGTGGCCTCGAAGGTTCGGATGGTTCGACTCATTTTCTGGCTTCATAACTGGTTATGAACGCCGTTCTGTTAATGATGTCGATTGGCGTGGAATATCCGGCCTTGCTATCGACGGTAGATTGTGTAGGAATTGTCGGCTGTATCCCCGCCCTGAAGGGCGGGGTTTTAGCCTTGAAACTTCCATAACTCAGGCTCGGGCGGAACTCCGACTGTGTTTCTCGAAGAACAAAAACCCGCGTCGAGCACCGTACCTACGGGTACTGTCTGTCTGGTTCGGTCATGGCGTCGAGGTTCGTCGCCGTCTCGAAGATGACGCCGTTCAACTCGTCTGCGGTGTCGAAGTACCAGTACGGCACCTCCCCGTAGACGCCGCTCTGGAGGACGGGGAAGCCGTTGTCCTCGAACGTCTCGACCACCGACTCCGTGTCCTCGAACGCGAAGCAAGCGATGTGGTGGAGCCCTTCGCCGTGTTCATCTAGATGTTCGGTATAGATGCTCTCGCCCTCCTTTGGTTCGATGAGTTCGAGCATCGTCCCGCCGAGGGTGGTGAGCGCCAGCGTCATGCTGTAGTCGCGGTCCTCGCCGCGGAACGTCGTGTCGTGGAGCGTCGGTGGTTCGAACTCGTAGACGTCCCACGGTTCGACGCCGAGGAGCGCGCCGAAGCGGTCCATCCCGTCTTCGATGTCCTCAACGACGAACGCGACCTGTGTGATCTCCGGAATCTCGATACCGAGGTCTGGTACTGATGCCATGTCAGATAGTCACTGCCACGGACGATATAGATATCGAGCAGATTGCCACGGGTCACCTGACCCGTGGTCATTCACTGCTTCGAAGCCGACGAAGACTGTCTGAAGTATCGAACTATCATATTCGGAAGAAAGAGTGGACGCACAGTTGGGTCGAACTCTCGATCCGAGAGGAGTCGGCGAGCGCCCGGCGCAGGCGTGCTCACCCCTGGGCGGGCTCGGGATCGTAGATCTCGGGGTCTTCTTCGCCTTGCACGTCGATGGCAGCCAGACAGCCCTTCCGTGCGACGCGGCTGAGTGCGTGGTCGACGAGCTTGATCGGTCCCGGGACGGGTGCCGAGAGGATCGCGATGACCGCACTGCCCGGCAGGACGGGCGTCGTCTGGACGAATCGGTGTGGGTCCGAGCCGATGGCCCCTTGGGGGTAGACCTCGTCCCAGACCGATCCGATGGGGTGGAAACTGCTGAGCAGGTTCGGCCCACCGACAGCGAAGTAGACGCGGGCGGTTTCGCCGACCGTCATCTGCATGTCGTTGTACCCCTGCGGTCCGATGGCGTACTTCTCCCCGTTGATGAGGACGTACGTCGCGTCTTCACGTGCCATCGCCTCGAAGTCGAACTCGTGGTGTCCCTGCTCGCCAGTCTCCCCCGTCGTGTAGAGTTCGTGCTGGCCGAGGTAGAACTCGTGGTCGACCGGCGGCAGCCCCTCCTCGGGTTCGACGAGGATCGCGCCGAACATCCCCGCCGAGATGTGGTAATCGAGGTTCGGGACGGCGCAGTGGTAGACGAATAGTCCCGGATAGGTCACCTTGAACGTGATGCGTTTCGTCTCTCCCGGCATCACCATCGTGTCTTCGGCCCCGCCGCCGGGACCACGGACCGAGTGGAGGTCGATGTTGTGCGGCATCGAGTTGTCCGGGTGGTTCGTGACGGTGAGGTCGACCGTGTCTCCGACCCGCGTGCGGATGAACGGCCCCGGGATCTGGTTGTCGAACGTCATGTACGTGAACGTCACGCCGGGTTCGACTTCGGCAACCAGTTCACGAGTTTCGAGTTCGACGACCACCGTCTCCGGGGTCGTCCGCATGATCGGTCCGGGGATGGCCGTGGGGTCGGCCGCGATGCGGTCGACGTCGACGGGAAGCGCCCCTGTGAGCGATCCGGGTGTGGCGACGGAGTCGACCGAAATCTGACCAGTGTTCGTCGTGCTGAGGCAGCCAGCGACTGCCACCGCACCGACTCCCTCACCCACAAACGCGACGAGTACGAACGCCGACGTGGACGCCTGCAACAGACGGGCACTCGTTCCGCACACCTCACGATTCAGTCCATCGGCAGTCGCTTCTCAGACTGGTCGTTGGACTGGTTGCACAACCGAGCGAACGAGCTCATCGAAGAAGCCCACAACGCGGATGTGGATGGCATCATTTTCGAGAACCTCGACCACATCCACGAGAACATCGCTAATGGCTAGAAGTTCCAGCAGTGGGCCTCCGCCAAGTTTGTTGAACTCGTGGAGTACAAGGTTGAATCCACAGAGTTGTTTGTGGACTTCGTGAATCCGGCGTACACGAGTCAGCGTTGCTCGTACTGTGGATTTACTCACGAAGACAATCGGGACGACAAGCACTTCAAGTGTCAGGACTGTGGGTACGAGGTAAACGCGGATTACAACGCGGCGAAGAACATCGCCGTCCGATACTGCGGGTATATCCATCGCGGGCAGAAGTCTCGCGGTGGATGGGCCACCAGTCAACTGGCCCTCAAGTCAGGGACGTTGAACGTGAACGGCGAGTATTCGCCTCCCACTGTGAGTGGGTAGAACGGGAGTCCACTGACAAGCCTCGGGCTTGACCCCGAGGCGGTTGACACTATCCCAGCAGTTGGTTCAGCAGTTTGGTCTGTGCTGCCGAGAGATGCTCGACGAACGTCGACCTCGACACGCCGATTTCGGCGGCCACTTCTTTCGCATTTGCCCCCTTCGGATACTCGAAGTAACCCATCTCGTGGGCGACCTCCAGAATCTCGAGTTGGCGACGAGTGAACAGCGACCGATCGAGAAAGACGAGCGAGGAGTCGCCGTCGCTCATCTGTGACTGGGTGAGTCGTCTAATGTGGACTGTTCCGTACGCGGCTTCCAACTCCGCTATGATCTGTCGGAGAGTTTCGGTGTCGTATGTGAAGAACGTGAGCCGGAGCTGTCCGTGTTCGGCGTAGACGTCGCGCACCAGACAGTCGTACTGTTCGATGTGGTCGCACGGGCAGGTGTGATCCACGTGGCGATGCGTTCGATAGACACGCTTCGATTCGTACGAGAAGAGCGGTTCCATGTTTCCAGGGTCGTCACCCGATTCGACGGTGAACTCGACCGGTTCGAGATCCGATCCATTCGGATTCCCCCGTTTCACCGACGAGATCGTCGAGTTCTCACTGAGAGCCGCAATCGAACAGGCGCCTTTACAGGCGAGTTCGATCTCCGCGTGTATTCCCTCAGCCATAATTGAAAGAGACAGACAATCGGCATAAAATCTCGTTACAGACCGATTGAGAGTTATAAAAACCCGTTGTTCTGTGGGTTGTGAACTACTAACACACGAGGCAGTATTTTGTATCGTCGATCGGCGGTTACACAACCGTGCAGTCGGCCACCTCGACCCGGTCTCAGCCACCGTCGAGGGTGTTCCGCAATCAGTCGTCGAGTCGCGGGGTGCTCGAACCCCCACAACACACCAGCGAGCCATCGAGATATGAGAAAGGAAACGGTCACAATCGGCGTCGTCCTGTTGGCTGTCCTCCTACCGATGTGGTACATCGGCCTGCAGGGAGAGCCACCGGCAGAGGAGATCGAAATCGACCAGAGCGTGACTGAGATGCAACCGCTGGCAGGGTTCGTCGACACGCCGAACAAACTCTCGCCGAGTCAGGTCGGCGTCATCGTCTGGGTCGCACTTTTCGGACTCGTCGGCGTCCTCAGCGGAGCTCACCGATTCATGAACGAGGCCGTTAGACCCGACGACGACGCGGATGCCGCTGTCGCCGACGGTGGCCGAGTCGGTCTCCCGTGGTTTCAGACGGAGTCACGGTGGGTCGTCGAGTACCACGACTCCTCGGATGCGATCGAGGGAATCGTCGTGATGGGTGGGCTGACGATCCTCGCGATCGTCTTCGCAGCGTTGTTCACGGGCGAGTATCTGACTCTCGCTCGAACCCAGTATTTCGGCATCTACGCGGCGGGAATGTTTCTCTCGTTGGCCGCGTCGACGATCGCGTACTACGCGTGGTTCATGCCACACGTCGAAGTGGCAGAACAGCGGGGGCACTGACCGATGCCCACCGCACCTCACGACGACGGGCGAAACTCGACGGCCGACGACTCGACCGCCACGTGCTGTGACTGTCGGAGCGACGGCGGGCGGCCGAGTATCTACTCGGACACGAGGGCATCGCTCGTCCGCCGTGACTACGCGAAGATCCTTGCGACGATCGGTGGCCTCACCGCACTGGGAAGTCTCGCTGCCCCCCTCGCCGGCCTCACGCGCGTCTTCGAACGGAGATATACGGGCCCGATCTACTCGAACGGCGTCCCTCTCGTCGATAGTACCGGGACACGCATCACCGAGGACACCCTCGCGATGGGGGAGGCGATAACCGTTTTCCCGGAACCTCGTCCCGGTATCGAGAAGGCTCCGACGTTACTCGTCCGCTACCCCGAGGAGGCGTTCAGCGAATCGACGCGAGCCGAGTACACGATCAGCGGGTATGCAGCCTTCTCGAAGGTCTGTACGCACGCCGGCTGTATGGTCTCGGAGCGAGAGGGCGACACCTTCGTCTGCCCGTGTCACTTCGGGAAGTTCAATCTCCAAGACGGCGCGAGCGTCGTCGGTGGGCCGCCACCCCGGCCACTGCCACAGCTCCCGATCACGCTCTCGAGCGAGGGGACACTCGTCGCGACCGGTGACTTCGTCGGTACAGTTGGACCGGGAGGTGAGTCGTGAGCCGTCTCACTCGGGCGTACGAGTGGTTCGACTCCCGATTCGATCTGAGGCGAGCACAGACTTTCCTCGGGAAGGCGTTCCCGGCCGAGGACTCGTTCCTGCTCGGAGAGGTCGCGCTGTTCTGCTTCTTCGTGTTGGTCGCGACCGGCATCTTCCTGGGGTTCTTCTTCGAACCGAGTACGAGTACCACCACTTACGAGGGGAGCGTCGCTCAGTATCAGGGCGACGAGTTGCCCGAATCGTTCGTGAGCGTCCTGCACATCACCTACGACGTCCCGTTCGGGATGCTCCTGCGGCGGATGCACCACTGGGCAGCCCACCTGTTCGTCGCGTCGATGGCGCTCCACATGCTCCGCGTCTTCTTCACCGGCGCGTACCGGAACCCACGAGAACCGAACTGGCTCGTCGGGACCGGTCTCGCAGTCGTGTCGATGTTCGCCGCCTATACGGGGTACGCCCTCCCCTTCGACGAGTTCGCCAGCACCGCGACCGGCATCGGTTACAACATCGCACTCTCGGTGCCAGTCGTCGGTGACGCCATCGCGAAACTCGTCTTCGGAGGACAGTTCCCGTCGAGTGCGACGATTCCACGGTTCTACTTTTTACACGTGTTCGTCTTACCCGCGATCATCGCGGGGCTCATCGGCGTCCACATGGTGATCTTGATCCGACAGAAACACACCGAACACGCTCGCGACGACGACGTCAGCGGACAGCGACGAGTCACACGGGATGACGACAGTGTGGTCGTCGGGCTCCCGGCGTTCCCCAACCAGGCGGCGGTCAGCGCGGTCGTGTTCTTCCTGACACTCGCGACGCTGTCGCTGCTCGCCGGCTTCCTTCCCGTCCACAACATCGCAGAGTACGGACCGAACGACCCGGCGGGGACGCCGGGACTGATCATGCCGGACTGGTTCTTGATGTGGCTCTACGGCTTCCTGAAGGTCATCCCGGGGTGGCTCAGTTTCACCATCCCGATCGTGGACATTCACGTCAACACCGAGTTCATCGGAGGGATCTTCCTCCCCGGACTCGTCTTCGCGGCGGTGTTCCTGTGGCCGTTCGTCGACCGGTCCGAGAAGCCGACGCACTTTACGGCGAGTCCCCTCGATCGACCCTGGCAAACCGCCGTCGGCATCGCGGCGGTGGTGTTCATCATGATAGCCTCGATCGCGGGGATGAACAACATTCTCGCCGGGATTCTGGGAACGACTACCGACGCGATAACGACCGGTCTCGTCGTGTCGATGATTCTGGGACCACTTTTCGCGGGCGGCATCACGTATCTCGTCCTCGGCGGACGGGGCGAACGAACTCGCTCGGATCGGAACCCCCAGTCGACCGACGAGAGGGGAGGTGACGACTGATGAGCGTGACGCTCTCGGCGACTCGCTACCGTCGCCTCGACCGACTCACCAAACTGCTCGGCGTCGCGTTCGTCGCGATCGGTCTCGAGACAGGCGGACAGACGGCGGTCGGAATCGCGTTCGGTGCACTCGGCGTTGCACTGGCAGTACTCACGGTTTTCATCGAGTGTGAACAATGACTGATCGACACGAAGCCACGGAACGAGACGAGTCGAACACACTGCTGTCAGGAGTCGACCGGCGAGGATTCCTCAAAGGCATCGGCGTCGCCGGACTCCTCGGTGCATCGGGGACGGGACTCGCAGACGACTTCCTTCGGATGGACGGTCTCGAAGTCGTCGACGACCCGATCGGTAACTACCCCTATCGCGACTGGGAGGACCTCTACCGGGAGGAGTGGGACTGGGACTCGACCGCCCGGAGCACCCACAGCGTCAACTGCACGGGGAGCTGTTCGTGGGAGGTGTTCGTCCGGAACGGACAGGTCTGGCGCGAGTCGCAGGCCGGCGACTACCCTCGCTTCGACGAGAGCGTCCCCGACCCGAACCCTCGAGGCTGTCAGAAGGGGGCGTGCTACTCGGACTACGTCAACGCCGACCAGCGAATCAAGTATCCCCTGCGACGGACTGGCGCCCGCGGCGAGGGGAAGTGGCAACGGATATCATGGGACGAGGCGTTGACCGAGATCGCCGAGAAACTCGTCGAGGAGGTCACCGCGGGGCGGTACGACGCCATCAGCGGGTTCACGCCGATCCCTGCGATGAGCCCCGTCTCGTTTGCCTCCGGGTCGCGACTTGTCAACTTGCTCGGCGGCGTGAGCCACTCCTTTTACGACTGGTACTCGGACCTCCCGCCCGGCCAGCCCATCACGTGGGGCCACCAGACGGACAACGCCGAGAGCGCCGACTGGTACAACGCCGACTACATCGTCGCGTGGGGGTCGAACATCAACGTCACGCGCATCCCCGACGCGAAGTACTTCCTCGAGGCGGGCTACAACGGGACGAAACGCGTCGGCGTCTTCACCGACTACTCCCAGACCGCCATCCACTGTGACGAGTGGATCGGACCGACACCCGGAACGGACACGGTGCTCGCCCTCGGGATGGCCCGGACGATCGTCGACGAGGAACTCTACGACGAGGCGCACCTCAAAGAGCAGACCGACATGCCGCTGCTCGTCCGCGAAGACACGGGGAAGTTCCTCCGGAGTGCAGACATCCGAGACGGCGGCGACGAGAACGTCTTCGTCATGCAGGACGCCGACGGAACACTTCGGACCGCCCCGGGTTCGCTCGGGAACCGCGCCGGGAAGTACGACTCGGAGGCGAGCATCGAACTGGAGTTCGACCCGCAGCTGGCGGTCGACCGAACGGTCTCGACGGGCGACGGCGACGTCCGTGTCAGAACCGTCTGGCTGCGCCTCCGCGACGAGCTCGCGACGTACACCCCCGAGTACGTCAACGAAGAGTCGGGAGTCGGCCAAGAGACCCACCAGCGTGTCGCTCGCGAGTTCGCACAGGCCGAACGCGCGAAGATCATCCACGGGAAGGGCGTCAACGACTGGTATCACAACGATCTCGCGAACCGCGCCATCCAGTTGCTCGTGACGCTCACCGGGAATCTCGGCCGACAGGGGACCGGACTCGACCACTACGTCGGCCAAGAGAAGATGTGGGCGTCCCACGGGTTCTCGGAACTGTCGTATCCGACTGGGAACGTCCGCGGCGTCGCGACGACGCTGTGGACGTACTACCACGCGGGGATTCTGGACAACACCGACGAGGACACCGCCCGGCGCATCCGGGAGTCGGTCGACAACGGGTGGATGCCGCTGTACCCCGCAGAGCGACCGAACGGGTCGCGGCCCGACCCGTCGGTGATGCTCGTCTGGCGAGGGAACTACTTCAACCAGGCGAAGGGGAACGTCGCCGTCGAGGAGACGCTCTGGCCGAAACTGGACCTCGTGGTCGACATAAACTTCCGTATGGACTCGACGGCGCTGTACAGCGACATCGTCCTCCCGACGGCGAGTCACTACGAGAAGTACGACCTCTCGATGACGGACATGCACAGCTACGTCCACCCGTTTACGCCGGCTGTCGAACCGCTCGGCGAGTCGAAGACGGACTGGGAGATCTTCCGTCTCCTCGCCGAGAAGATCCAGGAGATCGCGACCGAGCGTGGACTCGCCCCCGTGCAGGACCGGAAGTTCGACCGGGAGATCGACTTACAGTCGGTCTACGACGACTACGTCAGAGACTGGCTGACCGGCGAGGAGGGAGCGCTCGAAGCGGACAGAGCGGCCTGTGAGTTCATCCTCGACCACTCCGAGGAGACTAACCCACAGGACGTCGACGACCGGATCACGTTCGATCAGATCGAAGAGCAGCCGCGCCGGTTCCTGGCGACGGGCGATCACTGGACCTCGCCCATCGAGGAGGGCGAGGCGTACACCCCGTGGAAGCAGTTCGTCCAGGACAAAGAGCCCTGGCCGACGTTCACCGGTCGCCAGCAGTACTACATCGACCACGACTGGTTCCTCGACCTCGGTGAGGAACTGCCGACGCACAAACAGCCGACGAACGAACAGGACCCCGACGAGTATCCGCTGCGGTACAACACCCCGCACGGTCGGTGGTCGATCCACTCGACGTGGCGAGACAACGAGACGCTGTTGCGCCTCCAGCGTGGCGAGCCCGTCGTCTACCTGAACCCGGATGACGCTGCTGCTCGCGACGTCGAAGACGGCGATACCGTCCGCCTCTACAACGACCTCGGGTCGGTCGAACTTCAGGTGAAGATCTACCCGAGTGGCGAACCCGGGACGGCGCGGATGTTCTTCGCGTGGGAGAAGTTCCAGTTCGCCAGTCGCAACAACTTCAACACGCTCGTGCCCATGTACATGAAACCCACTCAGCTCGTCCAGTACCCCGAAGAGAGCGGTGAACACCTCTCGTTCTCCCCGAACTACTGGGGACCGACGGGAGTGAACAGCGACGTTCGCGTCGAAGTCGAGAAGATCGACGGAGGTGACGGAGAATGAGTCAGTCGGACCACCACGTCCACCTCGCCGACGGCGTCGACCACCAGGTCGCGATGGTGATGGACCTGAACAAGTGCGTCGGCTGTCAGACCTGTACGGTCGCCTGCAAGACCAACTGGACGCAAGGTGGCGGCCGAGAGTACATGTACTGGAACAACGTCGAGACCAAACCCGGCGAGGGGTACCCGCGGAACTGGGAGGAGTCAGGTGGCGGGTACGAGTCCCGAGAGCAGGCACACGACTCGGCACACGGCAATCGGCGTGAGGGAACGATTCCGCCGCAGAAGGACTACGGTCGCGCCTGGGAGTTCAACCACGAACAGGTCATGTACAACGGGAGCGACGAACCGCTCCGGCCGGTGGACAACGACCCCGAGTGGGGGCCGAACTGGGACGAGGACAAGGGCGCAGGCGAGTTCCCGAATTCCTACTACTTCTACCTGCCCCGAATCTGCAATCACTGTACGCATCCCTCCTGTGTCGAGGCCTGCCCGCGGAAAGCGATCTACAAACGACAGGAGGACGGGATCGTCCTCGTCGACCAGGACCGCTGTCGAGGCTACCGCTACTGTGTCGAGGGCTGTCCCTACAAGAAAGTGTACTACAACGCGGTGAAGAAGACGTCCGAGAAGTGCATCTTCTGTTACCCACGTATCGAAGGTGAGGGACCCGACGGCGAGGTTCGTCCCCCCTCGTGTGCGGCAGACTGCCCGCCGCAACTGCGCGTCGTGGGGTTTCTCGACGACGAGGAAGGGCCGATCCACAAACTCGTCAACGAGTGGCAGGTCGCGCTTCGACTGCATCCGGAGTACCGGACCGAACCGAACGTCTACTACATCCCCCCCTTTGCACCTCCACAGCACTCCGACGACGGCGAGACGCTCGACATCGATCGGATTCCACGAACGTATCTCGAGAACCTGTTCGGTGACGACGTCCACGACGCGCTCGACACGATCGAACGCGAACGCGACAAAGTCAGACGCGGCGGGTCCAGCGAGTTGATGGACCTGCTCACCACCACGAACCCGGCCCAACAGTATCGGCTCGAGGTGTTCGAGGATGAGTGACGAGGGTCGACTCGAGGTGTTCGAGGATGAGTGACGGCGGTGTCGAGCTGAGCGTCCTCGTCGTCTGTCTCGTCGTCGTCGCCGCGTTCGTCCCCGCGTTCGTCTCCGGTCAAGCGGCGTACGACGTCCCTGTCGAGTACGCTCCCGGTGAGGACGACACGCTCGCCGACCCCGGGAGTGCCGTGTGGGCGAGAGCGACGACCGTCGACATCCCCGTCACGAGCGCGCCGAGTACGGTCCCGAACGCCGACAACACGTCCGTCACGCAGATCGACGTTCGGGCCGTTCGGACCGACAAGCGACTGTCTCTCCGACTCTCGTGGCCCGACGAGACTCGGGACGCGAACAGTTCGGACCCCCGGGAGTTCCCCGACGCGCTCGCGGTCCAGTTCCCAGTCGGAAACGACACGCAACCGGGGATCGCGATGGGGAGTCCGCAGAACCCGGTCAACGTCTGGTACTGGAGTGCAGACAGGGGCGGCGAGGAGCTACTCGCGGGCGGAGCGGGATCGACGACGCGGTTCCAGACGGTGACGACAGAGACGACGGCAACCTACAAGAACGACCGTTGGACCGTCGTGTTCAGCCGCTCGCTGGAGCCGGACGGAGCGAACCGGACGACGTTCCCCACAGACCGCGACACCGACCTCGCGTTCGCCGTCTGGGACGGTTCGAACGAGGAACGGTCCGGTCGGAAAGCCGTGAGCGAGTGGTACTTCCTCGCGCTGGGACCAGGGCCGCAGGGACCACCGTACGAGACGCTGCTCTGGACCATCGCAGGGGTCGCAATCGTCGCCGTCGCCGCGGTCACCATCTCGGCGGTTCGCCGAACCTGAGATCATGTCTCCACACACCACCCCCGACAGTTCGAGAGGACCAGACGACGTCGACAGAACCGCTGCCGCCAGAGGTGGCGTCTACGCACTCCTCGCACGGGTGTTCCGTGACCCCGACGAGGAGTTCTACGACGCGCTGACCGACGGGACGCTCGACGCGACGCTCACGTCGCTCCTCGACGACAGCGCACTCGACGTCGCGACACCGACGCTATCGACGACAGACGACTACGACACGCTCTGTGCGCGGTACAACGATCTGTTCGTCGTCGGCTTCTCCGAGGTGGTTGACCCGATGGACGGGACGATGTCCTCACAGGGACCGGCGGTTCCGCTGTACGAGTCGGACTACCGACCGAACGTCTCGTGGAACGACGTGAACCTCGACCTCGCGCGTGCCTACGAGTACTTCGGTGTGAACGTCGACCAGACCGACCGCGACAACCACGACCATCTCCGACTCGAACTCGAGTTCGTGGGGTATCTCTGTCGGCAGGCAGCAGTCGGTCACACCGACCTCCACCGTGCACGACTCGACTTCCTCGACAGACATCTCCGCGTCCTCGCACCGGGTGTCGAAAAGCGGCTCGAGTCCGAACCTGGGACCGGCATCTACGGCGAGTTCGCGTCGTTTCTGGACCGATTCAGTCGGGCCGACGTCGACGACCTCGCCGAGCGGTTCGACGGTGGTGAGACAGGGTGAGCCAGCATCGTGACCACGACCGTGACCGAACAGCGAGCGTCCGGTCTGCGACCACCGAAGTCGTCTCTCAGCTGCGGACACACACCCAGCAGGCCGAGACCGTCGCCGTGGTGGGTGCAGTAGCGACGGTACTCACAGTATGTCTCGTCCGTATCGCACTGAACGCGCCCGTCTCGCTCCCGAGTGCCGTCGCCGACACATACGACGTCGTGAGCACCGCAGCACTCGTCGGACCTGCTCTCGCGGCTCTCTGTTTCGGTGTGACCAGCGACCGACTTCCCTCGCGGGTCGGCTACCTCTGTCTCGGCGTGTTCGCGTTGCTCACGACGCTCACGTCGTCGCTGTCGATCCCGGCCGGCGTCGCCCTCGTCGCTGGTGGGGCGCTCGTCGTCTCGTCACGGCCGACCCGTCGCACGACTCGGTCGTCCGTCGTCGCGGGACTGTTCGCCGTCGCGGTCGTGCTCGCACTCGGAAGCGCGGTCGGCGTACTATCCGTCTCCCTGCGGTCTGTCGGGACGACCGCTTGGCTGGTCGGGCTCGCCTGTACCCCGTGGTTGACGCATCCGCGTCGCGGTGAACTCCTCCTCGGCGTCGCCGTCGCGGGTGGCGTCCTGACGAGCGGTGTCGCTGCGCCGTTCGTCACGGGCGCGATCGCACTCGTCGGCTTCGCAGTCGTCGGTGCGCCCTTCGCCCTCGTCGCCCTCGGGTTCGGTGGTGTGACAGCGGCGCTGGTCGGGTCCGTCCAGGCAGGGCAGCGAACCCGTGCAGTCGGTCTCGGACTGCTTCTGTTCGCCGGAGTGCCAGCGACGATTCCCCGCGCACTCGCGGTCGTCCTCGGCGTCACACTCCTCGTGGACGAGAGTCACCTGGTGAGCGATGGTCACTCGAGAGGTGACCGCCGATGACCGACTCCGACGACCCCGACTGTCCGTCGTTCGACCCCGACCGGCCGATGGATCCGGAGGAAGCAGCGGAGGGGCCGACCGACCCGCGTGTCCATCCGGAGGCGAGTCCGGGGTTCGACGACGACCGCGAGGGACTCGACGAGATTGAGGTGAGTCGCGACGTCACCATCGGCGACGCGTCGAAGCGAGAACTGTCGGCGAGCGACGTCGCACCGCTGGTCGACGAGTCGGTCGCGACGAAACTCGAAGCGCTCACGCAAGGCGACCTCGTCGAACGACGACGCGCTGCACTCGCGCTCGCAGAGGCGGATCGGAGCCGTCCCGTCGTCGACGCGCTCGTCGTCGCCGGGCGAACCGACGACGACAGTGAGGTCCGCCAGTTCGCCGTCGAGGCGTTGGGAAAGCTCGGAGGTGAGCGATCGGAGGTGGGGGCACTTGCGATCGCCGACGACGACGACCCGTGGGTCCGAGCCGAAGCCATCGTCACGCTCGATCGACTCGACCGGGTTGCACACGCCGAGCGGATCGAAGACGGACTGACCGACGACCACCACGCGGTCAGACGGAACGCCGCCATCTCGCTTTTCAAACATCGCGGGGAGGCGATGTGCGACACGTTGCTCGAACAGACCGAAGACCCCAGCGAACGGGTTCGTGAGTGGGCGACGCATCTGCTCGCCGGCGTCGACGACGACCGGGCCGAATCGCGACTGGAGGAGATCGCCGCAGACGACACCGAGTGTGAGATCGTCCGCCGAACTGCGGTCCACGCACTGCAGACCGACGCGGGGAAGTTCCGTCGGCAGTTCCGCGGTGCACTCGACGAGACGACGCAGAAACTCCCCGGAGAAGATCCGCTCAACCGGCAGCCAGAGCTCTAACCATGTCAGAACACGATCCACAGTCAGCGACGAAAGACGACGTCGAAGCGGCACTCAGAAACGTCAGAGATCCGTCTCTCGATGTCGACGTCTTCGAGGCGGGACTGGTCGAGAACATCCGCCTCTCGGGCGGTCGCGTCACGATCGAGGCCGACCTCTCGGAGTTCAGACCGCAAGAGAGCGACGCGGTGATGAACACGATGCTGCAGGCGGTGTCGACTGTACCGGGTGTCGAACAGGCACACGTCGAACACGCCGTCCCCACAACCGACGGTCGGGACGTGGGCGTCGAGGGTATCGATACCGTCATCGCCGTGGCGTCTGCGAAAGGCGGCGTCGGCAAGTCGACGGTCGCAGTCAACCTGGCGTGTGCACTCGCTGGACAGGACGACGTCGGTGTGTTCGACGCCGACATCCACGGACCGAACGTCCCGTCGCTGCTCGAAGTCGGCGGTCCGATCTACTCCGACGACGACGGTAACCCAATCCCGGTCGAAACGAACGGGCTGGAGGTGATGAGCGTCGGGCTGATGGAGTCCGGCGCACCGCTCGCCTGGCGCGGCGCGATGGCGCACGACGCACTCACAGAACTGTTCGAGGACACCGCGTGGAACGATCGGAGCACACTCGTCGTCGACCTCCCGCCGGGGACGGGCGACGTCGTCCTGACGACGCTGCAGGAGGTTCCGATCGACGGTGTCGTGTTCGTCACGACGCCGTTCCACGCCGCCGTCACGGACACAGACCGCAGTATCGCCCTGTTCGAAGAGAACGACGTGCCGGTCCTCGGGGCGGTAGTCAACATGGGGACGTACACCTGTTCGTCCTGTGGGGACGAACACTCGCTTTTTCCCGACGAGAGCCCGCTCGCCGGCATAGACGCACCGATACTCGAAGAACTTCCGTTCACGTCGGAGCTGCAGCGCACACCGACGCCGACCGACGTTCCATCGGTGGTAACCCGACTCGCCGAACGCGTCAGGGGTCGGCTGGACGACGTCTGGAACGTCGATATCCCGGAGGGAGCACTCGACCTTCGGGGCGTTCCGTCGGCCGAGCGGCACGAACGGGTCGAACGGAGGTTCACGTCACTCTCGTCCGGCGAGTCATTCGTGCTCGTCAGCGACCGGGACCCGACGCCCGTTCGAAGCTTTCTCACCGAGTTAGTCGATGGGGACGACGAGACGATCAGCCTCGACCCGTTCACGGTCGAACGCGCGACTCCGGAGACGTGGGTTCTCGAAACCGAGCATCCGTGAGATCGGTTCCGGCGTGGTTTCCGCGCGTGGCGATGAGGACGAAACCCTTCAGCTCGACCACGTGGAACTCAACGGAATGCTGAAGTTCCCGTTCTCCCCGAGCAGGTACTCGTACCCCGCACTGGGGTCGTTGGGGTCTGTGAACTCCTTCACCGTCGTCTGCTCTCCCAGTTTGAGCGTCGCAGTCGTACTCGTCACATTCTCGACGCCGACGACCTCGTACGCACCGTTCCGTTCGTCGACGGCATCGGCGTACACCCACGATCCGACGAGCTTCTCGGCGAGCTGAGTGTCGAGAGATCCGCTCGTCACCTGAATCTGGAGTGCGTTATCGAGCGTGAGTTCTCGTGTGAAGTCTTCGACGACCCCTTCGACACGTGGTCGCTGCTCGATCAGCGTCTCGCCACCGACGTCCAGCGTCGTTCCGTTGAGCAAGTACGCGTGCTCGTGGTTTCCGCTGGCATCTACCGAGTAGACCGCGAACGCGCCGTCGAACGTGAACGTGTCGTCGACGGTGTGTTCGACCGGTTCTCCGGTCGGCCGGACTGTCGCACTAGCGATGTAGTCTGTCCGTCCGCTGTTCAGGGTGACGCGGACAGCACGGGCGGTCGGGTCGCTACTCGTGACCGGCACTTCGGTAACCTGCTCGATGAACCGTTCTCCGTCGTACGATTCGATCACCGACTGGAACGACGAACTCCCGCCGAGGGTGCGTCGATGCGTGAGGAGGTATTTGAACGTCCCTGGATTGTTCCACCGCTGGGGTGGGTCGCCGCTGGCGATGGCGACGTCGTCGCATTGGGTGAGCATTGTCAACCGTAGCTTCACGTCTTCGGCGTTGTCCGGTCGCACGTCCCAGTGGTCGCGGACGTCCCACTCGACGCTGAACTGCGAAGCGGGATCCGAGTCGCGCTCGACGTCGTACAGATAGTTGAAGCCGTTCCCGATAGCGTCGTTGTACTCCGTGTCCTCACCGTATTCGGGCTTCGGTACGTCCGTCCCGGCGTACGTTCCGCCATCTTGTGTCGAGAGCGCGAGATTCGTCGTGGTGACCTTCTGTCGCTCGGTGAAATCAGACTGGAGGAACTCTGTCTGGATGCCATCGAGCGTAAACTCGTCGAAGTACAGGTCGCCAGTCTGTCCCTTTCCGAGCGCACCGAAGATTCCGACTTTCTCGTCCGTTTCGCTCGGTAGGAGATACGACCCGCTCGCGTGGACGGTGCCGCTTGCTGTCGATCGGAGTGAGATCTCGACCGTCGTCCCCTGCGTCGAGACGTCGAGTGCGTACCAGGCCTGCTTCTCCCAGTCGTCCATCGAATCGTACGTCTCCCACTCGTTGTCCTCCGGATAGTACAGACCGATTCGGGGGTCCTTCCCGGTGCTGTGATTACCGATCCCTGCACAGACGTGCCGCCCGTCTGCGTCTTGACCGAGATACACTGCTTGGACGTGATGCCAGTGGGTGTCCGTTCCAGTGGGTGACGAGTTGACGTACACGCTGACGTCCACGTCGGGACTGTTGGCAGTCGTGGACAGCCCGCGCCACTCGTGTGACCCTCCCGACGGGTCGAAGATGGTCGTCGACCACTCACTCTGGTAACTCTGCTCCCGGGACACGCCCACGCCGCCGGTCCCCTCTCTGATTACGAACTCCGAGACGCCCTCTCGAAGTTCGTGTTCGAACTGATTGACGGGGCTGTAGGTGTCGATGTTGTCTCGGGCGGCTTGTCGCTTCGTCTCGGTGAAAAAGCTCGCACGCGTCTTCCGGGGTGTCGTCCCGGCTGCGGTTCCGCTGCTGGAAAGGAGCGCCCCGAGTAACCCAACGCCCGAAGTTTTCAGAAAGTCGCGACGCAAAAGTCCGCCACGCTGCTTGTCCGATCTCCTTTGCTCGGAGAGACCTGAATAAGAGGTTCCACTCTGACTTGGCTCACGACCGAAATATTCAATCAAAAAAGAACATCTGCTAGGGTATAATAAATATATTGAAATTTAATATATCAAATAAAACTATAAACTAATTGAAATAAATCGGTAGTCCGATGTGCTACCAATCGGCGGAAGGGTCGTTCGACAAGAACGGGTTCACTCGACGACGACTGCGCCTTTCATCCCAAGCGTCCGATGCGGCGTACAGTAGTACAGATAGGTACCGATGCGACCGAACCGCCGTTCGAACGACGCGCCCGCAGTCGCCGTTAGTCGACTCGACCGACTGCCGTCGACGAAGGCGACGTCGTGGGTGCCGCCCTGCCCCGTCCACTCCCAGCGAACCGTCGTCCCGGGAGAGACGCGAATCACGGGCGGGTCGTAGGCGAAGTTTCCACCGTTTCCGGTCGCGCCGACCGCCACGGCCACCTGGGTACGACCGGTTCGGTCGACGATATCGGTGTAGTTGTCCACGTCGCTCATCCACGATTCGAGCGAGGTAGTGCTCTGTCCTGGCGTCTGTCGATAGTGCGGCCCCATCATCGTCCCGCGCTGCCCGGGACCGTACCCCGTCCCGCGCTGCCCGTGGGGACCCATCCCGTCGCGTGGGCCCATCGGTGAGTGAGCACCGCTACCTGCGCCCGGTCCGGGACCCGACCCCGGACCAGACCTTGATCCGGGACCCGGTCCTGCACCCGAACCAGGACCTGCACCAGAACCTGATCTGGGGCCTGCACCAGAGCCGGGACCGGGAGCCTGTTGCGGCGGGCGAACGATGGGTTCGACACAGCCGGCGAGAGACGTCGCGAGAGCTATCGCTGCCGTGCGGTACAGGAACTGCCGTCGAGTGGATGTTGTGATCGCCATGATGCTCTCCTAGAGAGACGACTGCAACCGATACAGTCGTTTGCCTCCCTCCTGCCGTTCCGCCGATCACAGTCACCGTTCTCTTCTCGTTCGGCTGACTCTCCGAGAGGGGAGAAGAGACTCGTACCATTCGGCCGCCGGTAACGCACCGAGTTATCTGGTCTGAGCGCCTACAGAACGGTATGTCCGAGACACAGTTCACGACCAGTATCGACAACGCTGTCGCCGAAAACATTGTCAGCGCCGCACGGACCAGCCTCAGCGACACGCTCCGGAGTGTCATCTACTTTACGCCGTCCTCGTTCGACGTCCTGTACGTCCGACAAGACCTCTACGACACACCCGAAGACGCTCGCTCGCTCAAGAAACCGCTCGTCGAACTCGAACAGGTCGGGTTCGTGGAGGCCCCGGTTCGAACCGCTATCTTTCAACACGAGGAGTCGACGGTCGGTCCCTACGAGTTCACGGTACGGTTCCACCACGACGGCTTCGTCGTCCGCACGATCGAAGGCGACCACGGTGTCCTCTTCACGACAGACAGCATGGCAGTCACAGAGTTCGAAGAGGCAATCAGCGCTATCGGGAAGCTCCTCCAAGACAGGTGATCGCAGTCGACCTCAAGAAAGTGGTGCGCTCGCATCGCTGCGTCGAGACGGACCCCCGGCTCTGGGAGGGCGAGTACTCTGTCATCGCTCGTCGCCGAAGAACGCCGCCGCCGCGCCGTACAGTTCGATGTCGGTACCGAGCGGAGTGAGCCGCACGTCCGGTGGAGCGGCCAGCACGTAGTCGTCCAGCCGTTCGTCTATCCCGTCGACGATCCACTCCGAGTTCTCCAGTGCGACCGACCCACCGAGCGTGACGATGCCGGGGTCGTACGTGTTGACGACGGCGCCGATTCCGGCGGCGTTGTACTGTGCGACGGAGTCGAGACACGACTGGGCGACCGGGTCGCCGTCGTTTGCGGCGGCGAAGACGTCCGGCGCGGTGAGCGGTCGTTTCGCCCGGAGCGTCGACTCACGGTCATCACTGTCGAGGAGTCGGCGAACGAACTGTGGGATACCGCGTCCCGAACAGTAGGCCTCCCACGCGCCGCGGACGCCGGTGCTGGACAACGCTCCGTCGGCGACGATCGGAATCAGTCCGACCTCCGCGGCGTACCCTCGCTCGCCTCGAAGCGGTTGGCCGTCGACGATGACGCCCGCGCCGATCCCTGTCCCGAAGGTGACGTGGACAACCGTCTCGTGCGGCTGTCCGGCACCGAAGACCGCCTCGCCGAGCGCCGCCACCGTACAGTCATTCGCGACGGTCGCCGGGAGTCCGAGTTCGCGCTCGATGGTCGACGTGACGGGAACGTCGTGGAGCGTCTCGCCGGTCGCCGTATCGAACTCGGCGATCACGCCTCGCTCGGCGTCGACCAGCCCGGTGGTCGAGACCGAGACGTGCCGGATGTCGTTCCCCTCGGACTGCAGTCGCGCGGCGACGTCGACGAGTTGGTCCGTGAGTTCTCTCGGGCGGGTTGCTTCGGTCCGGACGTCGCACGGCCCCTCTGAGGTCGCCACGCCGTAGCGGAGGCTCGTACTTCCGACGTCGACGACGGCGATTGTCGGTCCTGAGGTCACTGTTCGAGGGCTCACCAGAGAGTCAGTTCACCGTTTCGACTTTACGCGACGGTTCCGCCTCGTCGAACCGCTCGACCCCGAACGGAGTCGTGAGACTATCGCACCGTCGTCACCGGAACCGGAGACTTCCGGACCAGTGCCTCCGCGACGCTTCCGAAGACGAACTCCTCGAGATGTGGTCGACCGTGTGTGCCGACGACGATCTGGTCGGCACCGTACTCGTCGACGGCCTTGAGGATCATCTCCTGTGTCCGACCGACGGCGGCACCCGTCTGGATCGTCACACCGTGATCGTCGGCGATGGAGTGGGCCGTCGAGAACAGGTCTTCGGCGTGTTCTCGCCGGTTTTCGAGCCACTCTTCCCACTCGCCGGGGTGGTCGCCCCAGCCGATGGCCGCCGTCTCGTCTTTGTGACTGTCCACGACGTAGAAGACGGTGATGGTGCTCGATCCGAACTCCTCGCAGGCGTACGCGAGCGCCTTCTCCGAGAGCGGCGAACCATCGAACGGGACGAGAACGTGTTCTACCATACTCTCTCTACGCCTCGTTGACAAATAATGATTGCGAGTGTCAAGAACGTCTAGTCGTCGGAGTCGATGCGAGCGAGCGGGTCCTCGCGGGTGAACTCGTCGCCCTCCTCGACGAGTCGCTCGGTGAGCGTGCCGTCGACTGGGGCGGGGACGTCGACGCTCACCTTCTCGACCTGGACCTCACAGAGCGTCTCGCCCGCCTCGACAGTTGCCCCTGGGCGGACGAACCAGTTGGCGAGGTAGCCCTCCTCGACGTCCGCTGCATCCTCGGGCCAGACCGACGACGCCGAGACGGTCGTCTCCTCGCTCATCGGACTGACTGAACGGCGTCGACGATGTGCTCGACGCCGGGGTTGACTTCGTCTTCGAGCGGGCGTGCATACGGAATCGGGACGTCCGGAATGGCGACGCGTTCGACGGCCTGCAGGTCGTCGAGCGCGCCTTCGGCCGCCCGGGCGACGATCTCGCCGGTGACGCCGAACGAGCGGTAGTCCTCGTCGACGACGACCAATCGCCCGGTCTTTCGGACCGACTCGAGTACCCTCTCGGTGTCCAGCGGGACGAGCGTCCGCAGGTCGATCACCTCCGCGTCGACGCCGTCGTCCGCGAGGTCGGCGGCGGCTTCGAGCGCCCGGTGGACGTGCAGCCCGAGCGTGACGATCGTGACGTCCGCGCCCTCTCGTTTCACGTCCGCTTCACCGAACGGGATGGTGTAGTCGTCCTTGGGGACTGGCGTCTTCGGTCCCTCCGGCGAGGGCATCCACCCGAGACCCATCAGTCGCTTGTGGAACATGTACACGACCGGGTCGTCGTCGCGGATGGCCGCGTGCATCAATCCCTTGGCGTCGTAGGCCGTACTCGGGACGACGACTTTCATCCCCGGCAGATGTGCGAACGTCCCGTAGAGCGTCTGGGAGTGCTGAGCGGCGTCGTTGTAGGTACCGCCAACGGCCGTCGTCAACACCATCGGCACCGAGACGGCGCCGCCGCTCATGTAAGTATTTTTGGCCATGTTGTTGTACAGCTGGTCCATGGCGACGCCGAAGAAGTCGACGAACATCAGTTCGGCAATCGGGCGCATCCCGGCCTGCGCCGCGCCGACGGCAGCCCCGAGGAACCCCGTCTCGCTGATGGGGACGTCCATCACGCGGTCGCGACCGAATTCGTCGAGCAGCCCCGTCGTGCTGCTGAAGATGCCGCCGTAGTCGGCGACGTCCTCGCCCATGAGGAACACCTCCTCGTCCTCGCGCATCTCGTGGGCGACGGCCTCGACCATCGCCCTGCTCATCGTCAGCTCGCGGTCGGTGTCGGTCTCTGCGGTCATCACTGTTCACCTCCGCGGACCCCGGCGTCTCCCTGCGCGGGTGGATTGGTGAACACGTCCTCGTACGCAGTCTCCGGCTCCGGTTCGGGCTGGTCTTTGGCCCACTCGATGGCCTCCTCAACGCGCTCTTCGGCGCGACTCCGTAGCTCCGCGACGTCCTCGTCGGCGACGCCGTACTTCGCGAGGTCCGCTTCAAGACGCGTGATCGAGTCGCGGTGCGTGGCACGGTCGACGTCCTCGTCGGGGCGATATCCCTCGGCGTCGCCCATGAAATGCCCCATCCGACGGTGGACCTGTACCTCCAACAAGGTCGGTCCGTTGCCGTCGCGGGCGCGACCGACGGCCTCCCTGGCGGAGTCGTAGACGGCGAGTGCGTCGTCGCTGTCGACGCGGACGCCCGGCAGGTCGAACCCGTCGGCGCGCTGTGCGCCGTTCTCCACATCGGTCACGCGGTCTTTCGGCATGCTGATCGCCCAGTCGTTGTCCTCGACGACGAAGACGACCGGCAGGTCGTGGACGCTCGCGAGGTTCAGCGACTCGAGGAACCCGCCCTGATCGATGGCACCCTCGCCGAGGAACGCGACGGCGACGGCGTCCGTGTTCCGCTTCTTGGCGGCCATCGCCGCGCCGACGGCGGGCGGGACGCCCTGTGCGATGATACCCGAACACGCGAAGTTGACCTCGGGGTCGAACAGATGCATGTGTCCGCCCTTCCCGCGGCAGAGGCCGGTCTCCCGGCCGAAGATCTCCGCTGTCATTCGCTTGAGGTCGACGCCCTTCGCGATGGCAACGTGGTGTGGTCGGTGCGGCGCAGTGACAGTGTCGTCGTCGCGGAGGTGGATACAGACGCCCGCACCCGACGCCTCGTGACCCGCCGCGAGATGCAACTCGCCGGGAATCGGCCCGGCGGAGATGTCGAACGCCGGCTGTTTGCCCTCGAGATACTCCTCCTGGAGTCGCTCCTCGTAGTGTCTCGCCGTGACCATGTTCTCGTACATGGTCTGTAGTTCGGTAGCGGATGGCATGGTACACCCACGAAGAGAGACTATAGCGTATTAATATTATGTAAATTATAGAACCATATGATCTGTGTCGAAATACAAGCGGCTCACCGTTCGAGAAGTGTCCCGCTCAACGTCACGAGCACCGGTCGACAGACTCCCGTCGTTATCTAATTGTCAGGCGCTAAAACCCCGTCCTTCAGGGCGGGGATACAGCGCCGTCTTTGGTTGTGAACACTGTGAACCGAACGTACAAGTGCTCACACGACGTTTCTGTGACTGTCGTTGCGATGGTTCCTCCATCGTGATTGACTGTC
The DNA here is from genome assembly GCF_900110465.1 of Halogranum amylolyticum. GTDB lineage: Archaea > Halobacteriota > Halobacteria > Halobacteriales > Haloferacaceae > Halogranum > Halogranum amylolyticum. The sequence continues at coordinate 11,666 of NZ_FODV01000012.1, read as the reverse complement.
CGAAAACTGGCAGTTGACTCGGTGTTTGCCTCATCAAAACGTAAGCCTTCGGACGGCCCAACCGACACAAAATAATCAGATAACTCTGACTCGTGGAGAGGATAGGAGTAACGGTAGCGTGGCCCTGCCAGCACTTGTTGTGTGTTAAACCGTAACTCTCCCAACTCAGCGGGCCTTTGCTCGTGGGAAGCCCCGCCGTTTACGGCGGGGAGGAGGTCACCGACGAGGGACCCTGACTAACCGTCTGCTCACCAGACGGCGTTACTGTAAGGTTGCCAAACAGTTATCAAAAGGTCTGTTGTGGCACTTGTATGCCCAATCAAACCCGTCGGAACTTCCTCGCGAGCGGTGCCGTCTTCGGCGTCGGCGGTGTCGACTCGGTTTCACGGCTCCTTTCGGTGTCGAGCGCGGAGACGGAGACGACACTGAGACTGAAGAGCTCCGATACGGTCGCCAGTAAAGACGTCTGTCATCTCCCGCGGTCGTTCGCCGCCGATCTCGGGGTGGCCGAGGGCGAACAGGTCCGCCTCTACTACGACGGAAAGCCGGTCGTGTTCACCGTGCGCGTACACGACGGGACGTTCGGGGCAGTCGACGACAGCGGTCGCGAGCGACTCGGTGCGCCGAACGGCGTGTGGTCCGTAGACGTGGACGACAGGGTCGTCCACCCATCAATTGACAGAGCGACCGCGTCTGACCAGGGAGAGTTTCTCGAGCGCGTCGTCTCCGGGACGACGTCGGCAGTCGCACTCGCGCCACACGGCGGCTACATCGAGTACGGCACCGACTCGCAGGCCGTCCAGTTCGCAGCGCAGTCCGGCGCGACCGCCTGGTACTGCTCCGGCTGGTGGCCCGGCGGTGGAGCGTACCGGCGGTGGCACGTCTCCTCGACTGACATTCACTCCGCTTCGTTCCCGAAACTGGGGCGGATCGCGGACGACGGGTTCGACGCCGCGGTGAGCTTCCACGGGTGGAGCGAACCGCATCTCGCAGTGGGTGGAGCCGCCCCGGAGGAACTGCGTGCAGACGTCCGCGACGAGATCGAGGCGGTCGTCGACGGTGCGTTCGACGTCCGACTCTCGACCGACGCCACGCGGAGCGGCACCGCACCCGACAACGTCGTGAACCGACTGACTGCTTCGGGTCGAGACGGTATCCAACTCGAACAGCCACTGGTCGCTCGAAAGGAGTATGGGCAGGAGATCGCAGAGACCGTCGCCGACGTTTTTTGTGTCGAGTGACATGACGTATTGATGTTCTGTCTTCGATCGTGACTTATATATCAAACTTAGAATCGGTTTACAAAGCATGTCTGCTCTAGCCAAAAATGAGACGCGTTGGTCAGGATCAAATCCTCCAAATACAACCGTTTCACACTGTTTCTAGCGGTTCTTTGAATACTGGTGCGAAGTTATTCGATCGGCAAAAAGCGTAGCAGAAACTTACTAGCCGTTTAACTAACCATACGACGCAAATAGTCCTTACTCCGGAATGACCTACGATACATCCAGCAGACCGAATCGTTCTATCAGAGATATGATGTCTGAATGATCGTCGCGGCGCTCGTACTCCTGCTCGGGTTGGCAGGAGGGGTCGCTGCGACGCAGCTGTGGGGACTGCGCCTCTCCGGCGTTCTCGTTGTCCCCCTCTTCGCACTCTACACCCTCTACGACTTCACCTCGCTTCCGGTCATCCTCCTCAGCATCGCGCTAGCGTACGTGGCCGTCGGACTCGTCCGAGAACACACACTTCTCTACGGGCGGCGGTTGCTCTACATCGCCGTCGGTATCGGGGCCGCGATTCCGCTCGGAGTCACGGCGGCGCTCTCGCTGCAGTTCGGCGTCAGCCAACCAGTCGAGACTCTCTCGATCGGGAGCGTCCTCCCCGGCATCGCCGCGTACAACCTGCACCGACTGGACGTCGACAAGCGTATCGACGACGTCGTCGCGAGCACCGCGACGTTCGTGGGGCTCGTCGTGTTCGGTGCGTCGCTGATCACGCCGACGACGGCCACCCTGTTCGGCGACGTGGCCCCCCTGCTCCTGTTCGGGAGCGGTTCCGACGTCGCTATCTTCCGCAACGCGGTCATCCAAGACGGGAGCTTCGCGAACGCGACTGGCCCAGCCGTCAGCGCGCTCGTGATTCTCGCGGGCATTGTCGTCGCCGAGCTGTACGAAGACGTCTGGAACGTCCGCTTACTCGGACTCATCACCGTTCCGTTGCTCGCACTGTTGCTGTTCCAGAACCCCTGGTTCGTCGGGCTCTACGCCGTCAGCGTTCCCATCGTCTACGCCGTCACCGAGGCGATCAACCGGCGGACGCTGCTCTACGGACGCGTTCTCCTGTCGTCGGCGATCGGCGTCGGCGTCGTTCTCACGTTCGCACTCTCCGTGTTCTTCCCGGCGACTGCCGGCTACTCGCTGCTCGTGGTCGCGATCCTCTCAGGCGTCGGCGGATACAACGTTCACCGCGTCGCGCCGGGACGGCGTCGACACACGATCGGCGTCTCGGTCGGGACGTTCGCCGTCTTCGTCGCTGGCGTTCACCTCCTCACACGGGCGGCGCTCCCGTTCGATCCACGGCTCGCCGTCCTCGCGGGTGCGCTCCTCTGTGTGCCTGCACTCGTCTTCGGCGTCGATCTCGAACGGAAGCGTCGTCACAACGACCGACTCTCGAACACCGTTTACGGACACTCATGAAGCTCCCTCAGACACTCCGCCGGCTCACCGGCCTCGCTCGACGCGGCACAGCCCACAGCGACCATCTCTCGCAGATCGACTCCACCATCGTCGTCTCGGGGACGCGCGGGAAGTCGGGGCTCACGCGCCGACTCTGCGATGCCCTCTCCAGCCGCGACAACGACGTGCTGGGGAAGATCACGGGCAATCACCCGAAGATGATCCACAACGACGAGGAGCGACCGATCGAGCGGGACGGCCGCGTGACGCTCTACGAGAACGAAGCCGAGATCGGCAAGTACGACCCGGTCGACGCGCTCGTCGTCGAGAATCAGGCAATCGGCGAGTACACGACTCGACTGATCAACCAGCGGTTCACCGATCCCGACGTCGTCGTCCTCACCAACGTCCGCCGGGACCACATCGACCGACTCGGAGCTAACCGGATGGAGATCGCCCGGTCTTTCGCCCGCGCTGTACCCGAGGGGACGCACGTCGTGAACGGCGAACAGACCGAGGAGATACAGACGTTCTTCGAGGAGACGTTCGCCGATCGAGACGTGACGCTGACGCACGTCGAGGTTCCAGAGGGAGACGAGACGATTCCCGGAGCCGAGACGGTCCACGCGGTCGACCACGTCCTCGACGCCGTCGACGAACCGCGACTGACCGACGCACAGCTGCAGACGTACCTCGCCGAGATGCGCGTCGACTGGACCCGCCTCGCGGGAGGTCGCGTGTTCAACGCGGCCTCCGTCAACGACGTCGACAGCACGGAGATGATCCGCCGTGCGCTCTGTCGACAGCGCGGTGACGTGGTCCAGCCGTTCCTCTATCTCAGAGGCGACCGACGCGCACGGACGACCTCGTTTCTGAACTACCTCACGGAACTGTACCGGGAGGGAGCCATCGAACAGGTCCGCGTCGCTGGTGAGACGACGGACCTGTTCGCAGACCGCGCACCGTTCCCAGTGATCGTCCACGACGAGGAGCCTGCAGACGTGCTCGACGCCGCACTCAGCGACGGGTGGCCCGTGCTCGTCATGGGCAACACGGTCGCCGAGTACATGCGAGCACTGGAAGCCGACATCGAGCGCCGCGAAGAAGAAGTCGCGCCGCCGGCGGAACTGGACGAACTCGTCGTTGCGGACGACATCGACCCAGACGAGCTCGTCGCCGAGCAGCGAACCGAATCCGAACATACAGCAATCCAATCAGATGACTGACGATGACACGAATTTGACTGACGAATCGAGTAGCCTCCAACGACGTGCGTTCATGAGCCTCGGACTCGCCTCGCCGGCGTTCGCGGGTCTCGGAATCACTGCACTCGACGCCCAACTCGGCGCTGCGGCGAGCACGTCGCAGGCGGAGACGACGCTCAGTGCGGAAACCACACAGAAGACGGCCGACTCCGTCCGCGTTCACTCACCGAAGCGAGAGTAGACCGAGATCCGAGACGACTACGATCTCGTCTCGGTGTCGACGGACCTCCTGGCGGAGCTCGGCATCGAGGTCGGCCAGCAGGTTCGAATCCGCCGAACCGACGATGAGTACGCCGTCTACACCGTCGCCGAGTCGCGGGACGAACCGAAACCGACCGTCCGAATGAACGGAACGGCCAAGTCACGTCTCGCGCTTTCGGACGCCGAGTGGGTCGGGCAACCCGACTGCCGTATCGACTGTCCACGCCCGAAGGAGACTACTCCGCTCGCGAACAAGTCGTTCGCGGTGACGGTGGAGTCGACCGTCCCGGCGACCGACCTCTCTGTCGACGAGGCGCGTGAACAGAGCGAACTGGTCGAAGAGCGGACGTCGGGTGGAACCGACCTGCTCGTCCTCGCTCCCAACGGCGGCGACGTCGAACCGCGAACGGCCGCACAGGCGAAGCGACTCCGCGGAGCGTTCACCGACGCCACCTCCTGGCTCTCACAGGGGTTCCGTGACGGCGGCGGTGCGTTCGTTCGCTGGCACGTCTCCTCCTACGACGTCCATCCCGCCTCGTTCCCCAAACTCGCCGCAGTGGCCGAGCGACGGTACGACCGGGCCGTCAGCTTCCACGGCACCTGTTCGGAGCGGATTCAGGTGGGTGGCGGCGCGTCGAAGAACGTCCGCGTCGCAGTCCGCGACTGTATCAACCGACGGCTCCCGGACGAGGCCGCGCCTGCGATGCTGGCGGACGAGCGGTACCGCGCAGACAGCGAGCACGTCCTCGTCAACCAGTTGACGGCGGACGGATCGAGCGGCGTCTGGGTCGGCACTCCTGTCCAGGAACGGAAGCACTACTGGAAAGAGGTCGTCGACGGCGTCGCGGCCGCACTCCGGTCGGACTGACTGCGAAGCGCTCGTCGTGAGCGTCTCCGCTCAGTCCGGTTGTAGAGAGCGAGCCGGCCGCGGGCGACGAGTAGACGACGACCGACGAACAGATCGCGGCCCGTCGGTTACGGCTTTCTGACGTCTCGGCGGTCGCTTCTCCTCCCGTCTCGGCCGACGCATTCGACGTCGGCGTCGGGCGACCGTCGTTGACTCCGGCAATTTTTCCGTGACTCTTTCCCTCTCCGCGTTCACGTTCGGCTATCCGATGGTAGCCAGACCGAGCACGCCACAGCGCGTGCACGTGCTTCTCGTTGGGACGGCCGACTGGGTCGGCCCCCTCCGAACGGCGCTCGACGTCGACGCCGATTACCGGGTTTCGACCGTCGAGACGGCCGCCGAAGCCGAGACTGCGCTCGACGGCCAACTCGTCGACACTCTCGTCACGGCTGCCGACCTGCCGGACGGGAGCGGGCTCGACGTCCTCGAGCGCGTCCGTGCCGGGACGTCGTCGCTCCCGGTGGTGTTGTGTTCGACGTCGGGCAGCGAGCGACTCGCGAGCGACGCCGTCGCCGCGGGTGTAAGCGAGTATCTCCCGCTCGCGGCGGGGACCGATCACGACGGGAACGTCGCAGCGATTCGCGAGGCACTCGAACGGACGCTCGACTCGGGTCACACCACGACGACGGAACGAGCGCGCGCACGACAGTTCGACGCGATCTTCGACGACGGTCGAACGGCGACGTGGGTGCTCGACGCCGACGGCGTGGTCACGCGAGCCAACGAGACGGCGAGCGAGCTACACGGCGAGCGAAGCGAGGCGCTCGTCGACCGCCCGTTCTGGTCGCTTCCGTGGTGGGGCGACGACGAGCAGACGGCGGCCGACGTCCGTCACCTCGTCGACGCCGCCCGCGAGGGATCGTTCGGAAACGCCGTCGTCACCACTCCAGAAGCGGCAAAAACGGAGACGCAGACGCTCGAACTGTCCGTTCGCCCGGTCCTCGACGACCACGGTCGGTGTGTCTCACTCGTCGTCGAGGGCGTCGACGTCACCGACCGCGTCAGTCTCGAACGCGAACTCCGTCGCTCGGAGGAACTGCACCGCGTCACGCTCAACAACATGACGGACACGGTGTTGATGACCGACGAGGACGGCGAGTACACCTACGTCTGTCCGAACGTCAATTTCATCTTCGGCTACACGGCCGAGGAGATTCACGAACTGGGGACCATTGACGAACTGCTCGGCGAAGACCTGTTCGACCGAGAGGAGCTCGCCGACGAGGGCGTCCTGAAGAACATCGAGTGTACGGCGACGGACAAGGCGGGACGCGAGCACACGCTGCTTGTCAACGTCCGAGAGGTGTCGATCCAAGACGGGACGCTGCTGTACAGCTGTCGCGACATCACGAAACGCAAACAGCGAGAGGAGGCGCTCACAACCCTCCAAGAGACGACGCGGGACTTCCTCTACGCACAGACGCGCCACGAGATCGCCCAACACGTCGTCGACGACGTTCCGAGCGTCCTCACGCTCGATGCGAGTGCCGTCTATCTGTTCGACGCAGACGCGACCGACCTCGTTCCGGTGGCTCACTCCTCGGCGATGGAACAACTCGACGGGCCGCTTTCGACCGTCCCCACCGACGCCGAAGGCCTCATAAGTTACAGTTTCGTGGAAGGCGAGTCACTGTTCTTCGACGACGTCCACGACTCGACGCGACTGCAGAACCCCGCGACCGACCTTCGAAGTGTCGCGTACATCCCGCTCGGCGACCACGGCGTGTTCGTCGTCGGCACCGCAGAGCGGGGACGGTTCGACGAGGTGACGCGGGAACTGGCAGACCTGCTCGCGGCGACTGCCGAGGCGGCGCTCGACCGCGTCCGCAGGGAGAGTCAACTACGCGAACAGGACCGCGAACTCCAGCAGCGGAACAACCAACTCACCGAGCTCAACCGGATCAACGAGATCATCCGCGAGATCGATCAAGCGCTCGTCCAGGCGGAGACGCGCGAGGAGATCGAACACGCGGTCTGCTCGCGGCTGACAGATGACGATCGCTTCGCCTTCGCGTGGATCGGCGCGGCCGACTCGCCGGGTGAGACGCTTCGCCCGCGAGCGTGGGCGGGTGCCGAACAGGGGTATCTCGACAGCGTCTCGTTCCCGATCACAGCCGATGGCGTCGAACCCGCGGGCAGAACCGCCGCCACGCGCGAGGTGACGATGGTCCAGCACGTCGCCGACGGGCTTCGCGAGGAACCGTGGCGCAAAGACGCTCTCGCACGCGAGTATCTCTCGGTGCTCAGCGTCCCGCTCGCGTACGACGAGTTCACCTACGGCGTGTTGACTGTTTATGCGGCGCGGCAGGACGCCTTCGACGAGATGTCGCGGGCTGTGATGGCCGAACTCGGCGAGACCATCGCCTCCGCGACGAGCGCCATCGAACGGAAGAACGCGCTGTTGACACCCTCGATGACGCGGCTGGAGGTCGACGTCGACGACTCGACGTTCGTGCTCGCACGACTCGCCCGTCAAGCGGACTGCCGACTCACCTACGAAGGCGGTATCCAACAGACGCCAGACGGGGCTTCCGTCTTCGTCACGGTCGAAGGGGCTACGATCGAAGCCGTCGAACGGGCAGCCGACGAACTGGTCGCCGTCGGCGACGTCCAGCGCATCAGCGCCGACGAGTCCGGGGGTGTCCTCCGCCTCCGCTTGACCCAGCCGTTCTTCGCGCTGGAGTTGGCCGACCACGGGGCTGTCCTCCGAAGCGTCACGGTCGATGGATCGACGTCTGAGTCGAGTGCACGCCTCGTCGTCGACGTCCCGAACAGCGTCGACAGCCGCCATATTACCGACCTTCTCGGGGAGACGTTCGCCGAGATGGAGCTGCGGTCGAAACAGACGGTCGAGCACGCCTCGACCGACGAGCTCTCGTCGGCGTTCCTCGGCCGACTGACCGAACGACAACTCGAGGTGGTGCAAATCGCTCACTACAGCGGGTTCTTCGAGTCGCCGCGAGCAACGTCCGGCGAGACGCTCGCAGAGGCGCTCGACATCTCGCCGACGGCGTTCTACCGCCACGTCAGGACGGCCCAGCGCAAGCTCTTCTCGACGGTGTTCGACGAAGGTGGCGTCCCAGTCCCCGCCGTTGACGGGCCGTAACCACGGGTTCGAGTTAGTGGTTCACTATTCAACCACCGTGGGTCGACTCAGTTCAGTACTCAACGGCTACGAATATTTGCCGCGGTCCGATAATACAGATGCGTATGAGAGACGTTGCCTACGATCCCGCGGCCGAATCGGAGTACGAGTGTTTCGACTGTGGTGCCGTGACGACCGCGAAGACGAAACCGGAGAGCTGTCCCGAATGCGGCGGTGAGTTACGTAATCGACTCACACCGATCGAATAACGCTGCTGCTTTTTTAGGCGAAGTTAGGCCGTTTGGACATACTGATCTTCCCACTCTCGTCGGGTCTCGAGCGCTTGGTAGCCGCTCTCCGTGAGGGTGTAGGAGTTGGTCCGTCGGTCGAGTGCACTCTTCTCGACGAAGTCGTTCTCAACGAGGGTGTCGAGATTGGGATACAACCGTCCGTGATTCACTTCGTGGTCGTAGTAGTTCTCGAGTTCATCCTTGATCGCAAGTCCGTACGGCTCCTCTATTCCGCTGATCACATACAAGATATCGCGCTGGAATCCAGTCAACTCTTCCATCATTTGCATTGAGAAGACTCTCTTTCGAGCAATAGAATAGGGCATGACTGTTTCGGTGAGTTGGTGTCTGTTTCGGCAGTTTGGTCTCTTTTTAAGGAGTGACCAGCCGGATTGGATGCAAATTCGACCCTCAGAGTTGCTGGAAAGAAAACTGTGGCTAGGGGGCGCGGGAAGGCTCCAACTCGGTGAGACACCCGTTGTGATCGAGTGACGAATACTTCACATCGATTTGACAGTTGCTTCTATCAGTTTGACAAACATGTTGAACAGCTGTTTTCGGCGATGAGCCGAGACGTATATCTTGGTCCAACCACAACCCGCCGGCTATGTTTGAGTGGGTGCGTTCATCGTCGAACTCGCAACGGGCACAGGGTCGAATCCAGTGGGTCTTACTTGGCGTCGGAGGACTCTTCTTTTTGGCAGGTGTTCTTCTCGTCGTTGGTGTTCCTGCGGCCCCGTTCGGTGGGCTTGCCGCAGACGGCGAGCCGGCGTCGACACCTGAGGCCGAGACAACACAGACAGCAGAACCGACCCCGGAAAACGGCGGTGAGTCTACGCCCACGTCGACACAGCAATCACCTACCGAAAGTACGGCTACTGCTGAGTCGACGACGTCCACGTCGACACAGCAATCACCTACCGAAAGTACGGCTACTGCTGAGTCGACGACGTCCACGTCGACTCCAGCCTCTGGAGCAGCGAATCAAACGAATAACACGACGAACACGAGCGCACAAATCGTCCACCGTGTCAACGTCGGAGGGCAGAACGTCAGTGCGAACGACAGTGGTCCCGCGTGGGCAGCTGACACCGACAACAACCCATCGCCGTATCTGAATTCGCGTGCGAGCGATACTGTCGTGCAGTCGACTCCAGACAACATCACGACCGAGGGGAACGTTCCACCCGGTGTTTCGGACGCGGTTTTCAAGACCTATCGATTCGATCGTGGGAGCAACGGACAGGCCGAGGAGATGGTCTGGCGCTTCCCGGTCGAGCAGAATCGTGACTACGAGGTGCGGCTGTATTTCCTCGAGGCGTATTTCACGGCTAAAGACTCTGGCCGAGCGTACGAAGAGCCCTACAGCGAAGGCGGACCACGAACGTTCGGCGTTGCAATCAACGGTGAGCAAGTGCTCTCAAACTACGAACCGTTCGTCGAGCACGGTCACGACGTCGGTGCGATGAAATCGTTCGAAGTGACCGCTGAGAACGGGATGGTCGAGATTCGGTTCCTGCGAGAAGCGGAGAACCCCACTGTCTCCGGGATCGAGATCGTGGAGACGGGGCCGCGTGACAGGTGACATCCTCCCCGCGGTAAACGGCGGGGCTTCCCACGCCCACCAACGGGCGGTTCGTTGTTCTCTCAGGGTTGACGACTCGACGTGCCGATGGGAGTGCTACGCCCCCGTTACTCCTATCCAAAGGACTCGGAGGTATCTGATTATTTTATGTCGGTTCTGCTGTCCACGGGCTTACATTTTGATGAGGCAAACACCGAGTCAACTGCAGTTTGTGGACTGCCGAGAGTCGATGAGAGTCCATCGTCCAGACTTTCAAGATACGCAGTGTGGGCACTCAACTGTTGTGATTTCAGTAGTTTCGATCAAAGACGGCGCTGTATCCCCGCCCTGAAGGACGGAGTTTTAGCGCCTGCATTCAAAAATAAAAGAGTCAGTCAGACGGGGATTGTTGTTCGTAGTACTCACAGTTGCTTACGAGGCTGGCAACTGTTCTTTTATTAGAAGGTATCCTAAAATTGTGTTGTAGTGGATGAAAGTTTTTTGTGCATGGATCATCTTAGTGGAAAGTGCGGGTCAATCTTCTTGCCCGGGAGATTGGCATGTCTCTGACAAGCCTCCTTGGGGGTTATCATCGGGGGAAACCCCCTCTAGTAGGTACGAAATGAATTGAAGAAGTGGAAACCAGATGGCGGTCTGGTAGTGAACGAGCACAGCGGTCGAGTATGGTGCCTGAAACCAATGTTCGAACCACTTCTCTGTGACCGCTGTCATCTCTCCGTTGAGAGGTGTTCTATGAGTGTTTTGTGGTAGCCCACTCTACTGTCTACTCTCGGAGAGTTGGCTCAGCGAAGGTTGTAACCCATGTGAAGCCCGCTACCTGTTCGTCGAGCCCGGGAGTATGTCGGCGTGGAACTGTTCGTGAGCGACGGTAACGGTGTCTTCACACAGGTGCAGTGGTTCGAACCACCCTGATATTGGTATCAGTGTACGTGTTACCATCACATGTTTCACAGTTGTCAACATGTTTCGCGGTAGTAACGGTGTGGTCCTGCTTGCATGGCCCACGGTGGCACTTCGCCGCAGGACAACTGCATCCACCCTGAATCGGTGACAGAGTACATGTGTGCACCGGGATTGTCATGTGCATGTTTCAAGAAAGCAAGTTAGTGGACTTCTGTTCCTGTGCGGAAACTCGTGAGGTCTTCGATGCGTTGTTCTCACTCTTCGATCTCATCTCGCAACTCCGCTGCCTCTGGCTCTTCGGACCCTGCAAGTTGAGATTTCAGCCCTTACAAGCGAAATCTTGAGTTTTCTGCCCCACTCATGAAAGGGACATACTCTAAACCCCACGTCGGATTCTATTACGGCAGAGGTTCACAAAAAACCCACAACGTCAGTCGCGGGAGATGCTAGTTCGCTTTAGCAACCATCACCAAGGTCGTTACCGTCCCCGTTGTTTCCGTCCTCGTGGTTTCCATCCTCGTTGTTTCCGCCATTGTCTTCCGGACAGAAGACGCGGACCCAGCAGATCTCTTCCTTCTTACCGTCCGTGGAAACCGTGGCACAGAATTCGTCATCAACCGACTTAGCGAGAATGACGTCCTGTTCCTTGCAACCCTTGTGGTGCTTCTTCTTGCCGTGGTGCTTCTTCTTGCCGTGGTGCTTCTTCTTGCCGTGGTGCTTCTTCTTGCCGTGGTGCTTCTTCTTGCCGTGGT
>NZ_FODV01000017.1 GCF_900110465.1 Halogranum amylolyticum | reverse complement strand
CAAGAGTTCCAAGAAAGCAATCGTGGCAACCGCGCGGAAGCTACTGGTATCGATTTACCACATGCTTGACCGGGAGGAAGTCTACGACCCACCGGGGGTGAGCGCCTGAGGAAGGGAACCTGAGGGACGCCGGTCCGGCGTCCCTCAGTGGCCGGGTGGAGCCAGCGTGAGCGACAGCTATCGCAGAGCTCGTACCGACCGCCTACCGGGTGTGGAGGTCTCAATCACCACGTCGTCTAGTGGTTTCTCGCCATTGAAGAACGAGAGAAGCGAGATCGTCCGAACAACTTTATCGCCAGCGGTGGTTAGTTGAGCCAGCAGAATTTCCATAGGTGAACTTAGAGGGTGTATTCATCAGATGGTCTCGTCTATTCATCCTGTCCCAAACCATTCGATTTCGCCCCTGAGAGGTCTTGGTGCCATTGGAGGCGAATTATTAATCGGTAGAGTTCGATCCGAAAAACAAACGATAGGTGATTGCACGTGCGCTTCAAAGTGTATAAACTATGGACACGTATTCCATTAGACCCTCACCCTTACCGAAATTGAGCGGACGGACACGGCTGTTGTGAAACTGATGATATGCTCCGAATTTTCTCGATGACACCATCAAGCCGCAGTAGTCCTATGTGAATCAGACAAATACTTCAATACAAACCCAAACATTTTCGGAGACAGTTTATACTGTTGACGGCCTCTAACACGGTATGAGCGAAGCGGAGAGCGAGGAGGGCAGCAAGATCACGCCGGAAGCGGCGTTCGCGGCCATCGGCAACGAGACTCGCCTCCGTATCCTCCACGAACTCTGGGACGCGGCCGAGGGACCGGTGCCGTTTACAGATCTCAGAAAACGCGTTGGGATGCGCGACAGTTCACAGTTCAACTATCACCTCGAACAGCTCATTGGACCCTTCGTCCGGAAAACCGAGGAGGGGTATCGCCTTCGGGTAGCGGGTGCAGAAATCATTTGGGCGGTCATGATGGAGACGTACGCCGCTCCAGTGCGTCTTGACCCGTTTGAGATCTCGGGAACGTGTGTCGTCTGTGGGTCGTCGCTTCGAGCTCGTTACGACGACGGAATGTTGTTCGTTGAGTGTTCGGCGTGCGGGCAAGCGCACGAGGGTGGTCTGTTCTCGGCTACCGGCCTCCTCGGCCGGACGAACGAAGAGATTGTCGCAGCGTTTCACTATCAGATCCGCAGGGTTCAGACTCTCTCAACAAAAGGTGTCTGCTGGGGGTGCGATGGAGCGGTAACTCCGGTTGTGATGAATGACCAAGAAGATGTACCAGAACGGGTACCCGACGACTATGGCACCACATTATATCAGTTCGGTGTTAAGTACGAGTGTGAGCACTGCACCCGATGGAGTAGCCATGCCATCGGATTGGTCCTCCTCTCTCACCCGACAGTCATTGGGTTCTATGACGAGCATGGAATCGATCTAATCAATACACCCTACTGGGAGTTCGCCTGGAGTGTCAGCGACGAGCGGACGACGCTCGTCTCCCAAGATCCGTGGTTGGCGCGTGTGACGATTCCGCTCGGCGACGAGGAGCTTCGGGCCACCATCGACGGCGAACTCACCATCACCGAGATCGAGCGGGTGGACGTCGAAGCCACCGCGGAAGCAGACGAGACAGCTTGAAAATTCTACCGAGAGAACGGGACCATCTCAGCTTGTCGTCGATGGCATCAATAGTTGTGGATGCATAGCAGGACAGTCAACGCAGATAAGTGAATTTCCGACACTATCGCGAATCATGAGTCGAGAAAATATCTCTATAACGTACATGATTTCGTACCTATGTATCCATAAGCAGGATTTATTAATGAACGAGACACCGGTAATCGGCTAGCAATATCTGTCGTGTGCAGCGACGGTGAGATTTAGATTTCGGTGGGAATTTATCCACAATATACAGGAGATACGTCCATCCACTCTCGGTACCTGTCCGAAACAGGATCGATAACAGTTGTCGATGAGCCCGCTCGGGTCACAGACACTGGTTCGGAATCGTCCCGGACGCGCCGCCACCGCTGTCGTACCGCACCTCGACCTCGGTGAGAACGAAATCAGTCTTCCCGAAGTTATCCTCGAACGTTCCTGTGAACGGTCCGATCAGCGCTTTCCCCTGCATCCCGGTGGTTGTATCGACGTAATGCACGACCAGATCGTACGACGTTCCAGCGTCAGGTGGAGACACCCGAACGTCGTTGCAGGTGAACTCAACTACCGACGTGGTGGCCGCGTTTTCGTCGCCAGCGGGAAATTCCTCCGCTAGCCCGGGACCGACGACCGCCCCCGAGAGCACCATCCCGATGAAGAGCGCCCCCACGATGGCGACCCGATGGATCCGGCGGAACCGTTTGCCACCGCAGTGAATGTTCGTGTGCCTTGCAGCCTTCTGGAGAAGGTGAAGTGATTTCATGGTTTGTCTCCATCCACAGAGAGGCGTACTCCGAGCATATATGTTAGCTGAAAAACATTAACGTAGATTTTCCTGCTTAAATTTCCTCCACTAACGTCGTTGTGGAGACGACCAGCACTTTTTACTTCTACCGACAGGGGCGGCTAGGCCGTCTCGTCGAACCCTGTAGCGGCTGTGGAACCTATCCGCCTCAGTGGATGACGAGTGGCTCAACTGCCCTCCGCCCTAACTCTCGTACCCGATACGTGCTGTGTAATCAGCACGACTTCAGAAACCTCCCCGGATGCTGTCAGTAGCGACGTGCAACACTCAGAGTGTGCATTCACCAATCCCCCAGGTCAGTTCTGTCAACAGGTGCCAGCACAGAGGAGGGATTCAACGATGGTGATCCAGGTCTACCGACGACGACTCCCGAGAGAGGTCGGTCGGTTCGACCCGTTCGGCGTTGTCCCGATAGTTTGCGAGTACTCCTTCGGCCCACGACCGAACGGCGTCGTTCGAACTCTCGATCACCCCGAGAGTTTCGAGCCGTCGATCACCAATAAAGACGGTCTCGTCGATGAGAATCAAGACACAGGGAATCTGGCCGTGATAACAGTAGACGTTAGCTCCCGCTTCAAGGTACGATTTCCACCGGGCCGCCCGCTCAGGATCCTGACGATAGATATCGAGTTCTTCCGGGGTGACGACGTTCTCCACGTCTAGTTGATCTTTGCCGAACTGTTCTATCATCTCTGTCTCCAGACCGACGGTTCCTGCGGTATTCGAGAGACAGGCAAACCTGTCGCCGTCCCGACTCAAATCAATAATTCGAGTATCCGCCGCGGCGACATCGTTCGGCTCGGGCTTCCAAACCACCGCATCCCTGAAATATCGAAGGTCGATCGTCAGTTCGTCGTTTGGGAGCCAATTCACAGCCTCCCCGAGGGTTTCGATGGCTTCCATCGCACCGACGTATCGGCTGGTTTCCTCGGCGATGCGTTCGCCCGTTTCTGTTAGGACGTACTCGCCATTGTTGTTTCTCTCGGCCCACCCTCGTTCCTCCAGTTCAGTGGTGATCCGTTCGAGCGTCGACCGCGAGGTCCCCGTCTGCTCCTCCACGTCGCGGGAGGTGTGCGATCCCGTCGTGAGCGTTTCGAGTATCTCGATTCGGTTCTGTGACCGGGCAAGGTACGCGATGTTTGCCATCGCGTCCGCGGATATCTCCCTTTCTGGTTCCACCATGCGAGGAAATATCGTGTGGTGTGCTATCAAGATTCGCACTCACCGTTCAGCACCACGCTGTGGGAAATTTCCCACGGAGTAAGGGAAAGTCACTCGCTCCCCAAATGGGCGGTGTGGATCCCCGAAACCGGTTGGGAGACGAGAAGGCGCAGCGACGGGAGGTCCATACACCAACAACCAACCCACAACGGAGTGAAACCATGTCCACAACACAACCGCTTGAGGAAACAACTATTCAAACGTTCAGCGATCAGATCCACGGTGAGGTCCTCCAACCGGACGACGAAGGGTACGACGAGGCGCGCACAATATGGAACGCGATGATCGACAAGGAACCAGCAGTTATCGCACGATGTACCGGCACTGCCGACGTGATGACTGCTGTCGATTTCGCCCGTGATCTTTCCCTGCGTCTCGCAGTCAAGGGCGGCGGACATAACGTCGCGGGCACGGCCCTGTGTGACGACGGCCTCGTGATCGACCTCTCGCCGATGGACAGCGTCCGCGTCGATCCCGATACACAGACGGCGCGGGTCCAGGCAGGCGCGACGATAGGGGACCTGGACCACGAAACCCAGGCGTTCGGCCTCGTCACGACGGGTGGCATCATGTCCGAAACCGGCATTGCGGGTCTCACCCTCGGAGGCGGACTCGGGTACCTCGCCCGGGAGTACGGACTCGCTCACGACAACCTCCGGTCAATAGATGTCGTCACCGCCGATGGCGAACTCGTCACCGCCAGCGCAGAGGAGAATCCGGAGCTGTTCTGGGGGCTTCGCGGGGGCGCCGGTAACTTCGGGGTCGTCACGTCGTTCGAATTTGAACTTCACGAGCTCGGCCCCGAGATACTCAACGTCCGCCTCATGTATCCGCCAGACCAGATTCCGGATACACTCCGGTTCTACGATGAGTTCATGCGTGAGGCACCGAACGAGGTGGGATGTTACGCGGCGATACTGGAAGGCAGTCCCGAGTACGGGCTTCCAGAGGAGTTACACGGTGTGACACTGCTGGCGTTCCGAGGGCTGTATGCGGGTGACGTCTCGGAGGGGAAGGAGGCGTTCCGGCCGCTCCGCGAGTTCGGTGATCCCATCACCGACATGACACAACCGATTCCGTACACCGACTACCAGCAACAGGCCGACGACCTCTACTGTGCGGGCCACCGGAACTACTGGAAGTCCAACTTCTACGACGGAATCTCCGATGGATTCATCGACACACTGATGGAGTACACGGAGTCCATCCCGTCGCCGTACTCAACTGTGTTCTTCGAGTGGATGGGGGGTGAGATTGCTGAACGTGCCGAAGACGCGACCGCCTTCCCGCACCGCGACAAGTCATTCGCCTTCACCGTCGCGCCGAAGTGGACCGACCCCGAGCGGGACGACGAACACATCCGCTGGGCACGTGAGTTCCATCAGTCGTTGGAACCGTACGCGGCTGACGGGGTCTACGTGAACTACCTCAGTGGGGACGAGTCCGAACGAGTTCCCGAAGCCTACGGGGAGCGGTACGAACGCCTCCACGCCCTCAAACGCGAGTGGGACCCCGACAATCTGTTCCAGACGAACCAGAACATCAAGCCCGCCGACTGAACGAGAGCTATTCGTAGGCCTTCAGTTAACTGGTTTCCAATCGGGATGCTGAATACGCGCCCTGTGCCTTGTTTAGACGCGGGAGAACACTAGTGTGAGGTCTTGACGGATTGCTCGATATTTCTGACAGCGGACTTTAGGACGAGCTCTCTGAACTGCCCAAACCACGTTCTAGCCCGCAACGTCTCACCAAACCGATGCTTCAACGCGAAGAAAATCGACACGACGAGTGACCGGCGGTGATAGGTTTCCTCGTCGTGCCGAGCGTTGTGCGCCATATCTAGTGGATAGAACTCGCGGTGTTTGATCACCGGACGAACGCCAGCGTCCCTGAGTTCGTGGCGCAGAGCGTCCCAGTCGTAGCCTTTGTCCGCGACGACTGTGTCGAGTCGCTGGAGATTTCTCGTTAGCACTTGCCTGCCGATCTGGGTGTCGTGTGGCTGTTTCATCGAGCAATGAACGTCGAGAATCGCCGTCGAATCGCAGTCAACGAGTGCCGTGGTTTTGATGTCGTCAAAGTTGTAGCCGACGCGAATCACGTAATGCCGACTGGCTTTGTGTCGCTGGAAGCCAGTCGCGTCGATTGCTTGGACTTCGCCGAACTCATGGAGAGAAGCGGACGACCGCAGCAGGACGCGCCAGATGCGCATCTCGAGGTCTTGTTTCCTCGTACACACGGTGGTGAAGTCGGGGAGCTCGTCCACCGTAAGTCCGAGTTTAGCTGTGATTCAAGGCATCTCGTGGAGGATATCGAGCAACCGCCGGTACGGTTGGTTGAGATACTCGCGAAGACAGTGAATCGCGACAATGACCCAGTCAGCGTAGCCACCGCGACCCTTCTGCAGCGGTGGCTGAGGCTCACCAGCGACAGCTTTTTGAGATAAATCGACGCAACTGTCGGTGAAGCGGGCGAGTTGAGTGGGCATACTCAACTCATTCCCGCTTCATTCACTCATAATTCTCGGCAACACCGCCTCTCGCTAGCGTTTAAACACGGCCCGCGCCCTGTATTCAGCACGCCCACAGAAACCTATCACAGATTGAGGGGTAAACGAGAGCGACAAACACAACCGAACTGGAGCGCACCGGAGAGCGTTTTTCTGCCCCCCAAGGGTGCGGGGCGTCACACACATCGCGTCCCAAGAACCACAATGCACCAACTCATCTACGCGCTCGTTGAAGCACCGAATAGAGACGATGCCCTCGCCAGCGGTAACGCAGCGTTCGACCGACTCGTCGGCGTCGGACCAGACACCGCCGCCGTCTTCGATTACTATGTGACGTTCGACGACGAGACAACGTCTGTCGCCGGAAAGGACCGATGGGGTGAATTACCCGTCGTGGCATCAGTCGACTCCGACGAGGGAGCAGAACTCCTCGAACGAGTGCGAACCGCCGTCGACGAGTTCAGCACTGAGGAACTCATGCGAGACAAGGAGCTTGCTCGACACGCCTGCTACAACCTCGAAGCCTACAGAGGGCCGTCGCTCTTCCTGTACGACGAGTACGGCGGGGCGATTCGCCATCGCGACCAGCTCGATCGGGTCCTCGAATCCGACGAACAGGTGTGGATCATCCCAGCCGACGTCCACTACTAAGTCGCAAATCGCCCGACGAAACGGTCACTATGGTCTTAACCAACAGAGCGCGGCCGTCGCCGTTTTTGTTGGTTAAGGAGATGACGACCTGGTGATGTTAGTCAGTATCGGTGGTGCTGAAGAGTTTATCTGCGACTCCCGGAACCATAGAATAGCGACCAGGAGGTATACCAGCCGATCCTCGACGACTATCACGGAGATGCCAAGCATAACCACCAGATTTCAACTGCCGGCTGGAGTTGTGTGTTCCCAGTCTCTGACGGAGGTACTATTTCATAGCCTGTTTGGAAATATCCAAATATAATTTAGTAGCTCCTGATTTGAGACAGAGATTAATGAGTGTTCTCGGGACAGACATCAGTGAACATGCCACAGGACATCATGATATCCTCCGATACTGAGGGTATCGAGACAGACAAGCTACAGGCTGCAGTCATCGGAACCGGAGCAATTTCCCAGCGATTACATATCCCAGCCTACCTCGACAGTGACTACGCGGACCTCGTCGCGGTCTGTGACGTCGAGGAGAAGAAAGCGACTGCAGTCGCAGACAGCTACGGTATTGAGTCCACCTACACAGACTATGAAGCGATGCTCGATTCGGGAGAAGTCGATGCAGTGAGTGTGTGTCTTCCAAATCATCTTCACAAAGACGTCGTCTGTGGAGCGTTGGAACGCGACATCCACGTTCTTTGTGAGAAACCGATATGCACCTCACTCAGCGAAGCGGATGCGATGATCGAGGCAGCGGATGCAAGTCAGGCACAGCTGATGATCGATCAGACAGAACGATTCAATCCTGTCTACGAGAAGACCAACGATCTCCTTGAGAAGGGTGTCGTCGGTGACGTGCTCTCGGTCAGAAGCCGATTCAGTCATCCCGGACCGGAGGGATGGTCGCCCCGTTCGGCGTGGTTTACAGATGCAGATGCATCCGGTGGTGGGGCACTCATCGATATCGGCATTCACAACGCGGATCTCATCAACTACCTCTTCGACGACGTCGCGTCACTGTCTGGTTACAGCGATACGCTCTCGATGGATACCGAAGTCGAGGATACCGCCGTTGCTGCGCTCCGGTTCAACGATGGAGCGCTCGGAACGTTCGAAACGGCATGGCGGACGGATCCCGAATCGATCGAGATGCAGATTGTCGGCGAAGAGGGCGTCATCTACGTCGACAAGGTCGAGCCCTCGATTCGACTCGAACTCGGTAACGACTGTGGAAGCGTCGACGTCCCAGTGCCCGAACAGTCGAAGCATGGCGGTCCCATTCAGCACTTTATCGAGTCTGCACGGTCGGGAAGCGAACCGACGGTCACCGGCCGTGATGGTAAACAAGCACTCGAAATCGTGTTGGCAGTCTATCAGTCGTCCGAGAGTAGCGAACGAGTTACGCTCCCACTCGAAACGGAGGCTCAAGAATGAAGCTTGCGTGTAGTTCCTACTCGTATCATGACGAACTCGAAGACGATATGACGCTCGAGGAGTTCTTCGAGATTTGCAGTACGGAACTCGAAATCGATGGTGTCGAACTGCTTGATGGCCACCTGCCTGGTGACGATATAGAGACCATCGACCACGTCGCGGATCTCCTCGATGAATACGATCTCGAGATTGCGTGTCTATCTGTCTTCTACAACGACTTTGCGAAGGCAAGCAACGACGAGCGGCAAGCAGACGTCGAGAAGGTAACAAAGTGGTTAGACCACGCTGATCGACTCGGTGCACCAGTTCTCCGCGGTTTCACCGGATTCCCCGGCCTCCACGACCGTGACCACGACGATCCGGAGGTCTGGAGTGATGTCGCCACATGTATGCAGGAGTGTGTTGACTACGGCCAGACGGTGGAGACGACGTTCGCAATCGAGAACCACAACCACGACGGTCTCATCCGCACGGCGGACGACATCTTCCGCGTTCGTGGGAGCGTCAACGGGGAACTCGGCCTCGTCCTCGACCTCTCAAATTACATCGATGGAGAGCCATCGGTGAACCGAACGCTCCACCTCGCCGATCACGTGCATGCAGCGTACGATGACCTGGCCGATGACGGCTCCGAACCGAACTACCCGTATTACAGCGAATCGCTCGCAGCGCTCCGAGACCTTGGATACGACGGGTTCGTCACGCTGGAGTACGAGGGCGATGAGAACGACTTCGAGGCTGTTCCGGCTGCCGTCGAGTATCTCAAATCCTGCCTATAGTGCGGTCAGATAGGTAATCAGGGCTCTGTTTTTCGCCCCGTCATCGAGGCTATAGTTCCGAATTCATTCGGTAGTCTATCAGGAGAGACATGTCAAGTCACCGCTCGTGCACCTTGGGAGTCTCCCTTTCGACGACGAGTAGTCGGATAGCGAGTTTACTCGAACCATATCGCCGCTGACCTGAGTCTGTACTCTGCAACTCGCGAGAGAGATTGATGTTCGAGATATCTTTGACAAACATATTTGGAAATCATCGAAGACAAGAGCGGGGTTTATCATTCACAATTGTTTGACTTCATGTGAGGACAACACATGACGGACATTGACAAACAGAGCAGGCGGCGGTTCATGCAGGCCACGACAGGGGTCAGTACGGCGGCACTGATCGGGCTGGCTGGCTGTACCGGTGGTAATGGGTCGGGCTCTGGCTCGACATCGTCGAGTTCGGGAGAACAGGGTAGTGGAAAAACCAAGTTTTGGTCTTCGCCGAACAAGAAGGAACTCGAATTCCACAAGAACGCGCGGAAATCGTTCATCGAAAACAACGACGTCTCGCTCGACGTCCGTCCAGTCCCAGAAGGCGATAGTTCGGAACAGGTAGTTCTCTCAGCACTTGCATCGGGGACTGAGCCAGCGGCGTTCGCAAACGTCTTCCCTGGATTTGCAGCGAAGCTTCAGGAGAACAACGCAGCAAAGAATCTCTACGACATTGACGGGGCAAAGAGTTTCCTGACCGAGCGCTGTGGTGAGACCATCCTGAAACGGTACGAAGCACCGGACGGCGGCTTATATCAAGCTCCGTGGAAAGCGAACCCTGTGCTCTTTCAGTACAACGATACCGTGTTCAAGGAGGCTGGGTTCAAGAACCCGGACGACTACCCTACGACGCTCTCCGGGGTACTTGATGCCGGCAAAAAAATTGTCGATCAGGGGGCAGCGAAGGTGCTGTGGGACCGGGCGCCACGGCCGACGTGGTACGAGCGGTGGTTCGACTTCCTGCCGCTGTACCTCGCGGCCTCCAAAGGCGAGGCGTCGATGTTCGAGCAGGGGTCCGAGAGTGTCAAACCGGCGTTCAATAACAAGACAGCAAAGACGGTCCTGCAGTTCTTCCAGGACATGTACAGTGCAAAGCTCGCCCCAACACAGGGCAGCGAGCAACCAAAGTTCCCGAACAATGAGGCAGCCATCAACACGGGCGGTCCATGGGTGATTCCGTACTTCACGGACGTGAATAAGGACCTCGAGATGTCGCACATGAATCCGCCAGTGCCTGATGGCGTGTCGCCCAACAGCCACACGTACGCAGACCCCAAGAACACCTCTATATTCGCGTCAGCGAAGAATGCGAAGGGGACATGGAACTTCGTTCAGTTCGAACAGCAGAAAGAGTGGGATACGAAATTCCTGGAGAAGACGCTCCAGTTGCCGCTTCGAAAAGGGCTCGTTGATGCTGCAAGCGGCTTCTTTGAAGAGAACCCCGGTATAAAGCCGTACGCGGAAGCACTCGAAACGTCACACCCACCTGCGTACACGCCGAACTACTCGAAGGTCATGAACATCTTTGGCGAAGAGTGCTTCGTACCGGTTGCCCTCGGGAACAAAGCGCCACAGAAAGGACTTGATGCCGCCGAGAAGGCAATCAAGCAAGAGCTCAACTGACCACTGGTAACTTTGGAAAATGGCTAACACAGTCAACGAATCGCGGGCAGCAGAACGGGAGGAGTCGTCGACCGGTGGACTCCGTCAGCGAATCGGTGGGCTTCCGGTCGTCAGTCAGGTGGTCGACCGCGTCGGCCAGCATGACGACAATCTCATGGGTTATGCCCTCATTGCCCCGTGGTTCCTCTGGGCATCTGTCTTTCTCATCTTCCCATTTCTGTTCGCGCTCTATCTGAGCTTCCACGAGTGGGCGATTATCAGTCCGACCAAGCCGTTCGTCGGGATTGAACACTACGTCAGTCTCTTCACTGGAGACCTCTTTTGGCAACTGCTCAAAAATACGCTGTACTTCTTCCTGGTGAACGTGCCGACCCAGATTGTTCTCGCACTCGGTGTTGCGGTTCTTCTGGATCGCATTATTCGCGGTCGTGCGCTCTATATGGCGGGGTACTTCGTCCCGTACGTCACGAGCGGCGTCGTCGTCGCTGTCGTCTTCAAGTGGCTCTACGCACCGGATGGATACCTCAATCAAGTCCTCGGTGTCGTTGGTACAGAGATCAACTTCCTCGGCAGTCAAACGTGGGCGATGCCAGCGATTGCGATGATGGTCTCCTGGAAATTCATCGGGTACTACGCAATCATTTTCTTGGCGAACCTCCAGTCGCTCCCCGAGAACATCTACGAGTCTGCGTCGCTCGACGGCGCGAGCGAGTGGCAACAGTTCCGGTACATTACGCTGCCACTTCTGAATCCGAGCATCCTCGTCGTCGTGATTCTCTCGACGATTACGGCGTTCCAGATTTTCACCGAACCGTTCATCATGACCAGCGGAGGTCCGAACGGAGCCACGAAGACGTTCGTCCTCGAGATCTACCGCAACGCGTTCTCGTACCTCGAGATGGGGTACGCGAGTGCCATGGGCGTGATACTTGCGGCGATGATCTTCGTCATCAGCTACGTTGAGCGCAACTACGTTGACCAGGAGGTGTCAGTCTAACATGAGCCTTGAATCTGAAGACACGGGCGTGTTCGCAAGTAGCCACCAACGATTGTCAGAGCTCTCTGGCATGCAGATACTCGCGTACGTCGTGTTGACGCTCGGGGTAGTGCTACCGGTGTTCCCGTTCGCGCTGATGGTGTCGATGTCGTTCAAGCCGACGAACGAAATCTACTCGTTGAACGTCATCCCGACGGACTTCACGCTCGCTCACTACCGGTTCCTGCTTGAGAACGTCCCGATCGCGAGGCAGTTCCTTAACAGCGTCATTGTCACCGGAGCAGTCGTCGTGTCGGTCGTCATTACGTCTTGTATCGTTGCGTACTCGCTGGCGAAACTGGACTGGTTCGGCCGTGACATCACGTACAACTTCATCCTCGCGACGATGATGATTCCCGGCGTCTTACTGCTCATCCCGCAGTTCGTTGTTATCGTCTGGCTCGGTTGGGTCAACAGCTACGAAGCGATGATTGCACCGTTTGCAATCAGTTCCTTTGGGATCTTCCTTTTGACACAGTTCTTCAAGCAGTTCCCGGATAGCCTCATCGACGCGGCACGGATGGACGGCTGTAACGAGTTGGATATCATCTTCCGAATCATCCTACCGAATTCAATGCCGGCCATCGCGACCGTCGCGATTTTCACGTTCATGAACCGGTGGAACCAGATGCTGTGGGACCTCATCGTCGTGAAAAATGAGAGCATGTATACCCTGCCAGTCAGCATCACGCTCTTCGCAAAGACTGGACTCTACGGGAACAGTATGGGACCACTGATGGCTGGTGCAACGTTACTTGCACTGCCAACCATTCTGTTGTTCCTCTTGCTCCGTCGGTACTTCATCAAAGGAGTCACGATGTCTGGACTCAAAGTGTAGCGCTTTTACACCTATTTCAGGAATTCCATCTCATCGAACATGGTCGTCGACTCTGACCGTAGCCGGCTCAACTTCATCGATCTCTCGAAGGAGGCTGTCGGAGCGGCATACTACTCGCTGCCACGGATTGCCTTGGTGAGTATCATCTGGTGTCTGCTGTCGGTAACAGTTGTACTTGCAGGCCCAGCGACAGCGGTTGTAGTTGCAACAGCTGCGTCTGCTCTCAACAGAGACCGGTTTCGATTCCATCAGCTCTGGCAACAGTTCAAACGATATTTCTGGCGGAGTCAACTCCCGGTAGTGCCGACGTTGGTGCTCGTTGATGCCGCTGGGTGGGCGTTAATTCAGTTTGAAACGACCGGTCGTTTCGTATTCGCACTCGCCGGGTTTCTCGCAATCGATGCGTTGCTTGTCGTCTCTGTCGTACTGCTGTACTACTATCCGCTACTCATCGACCACGACGAGAGTGCGCAAATGACTGCGCGTCGGTCAGTCGAATTCGCAGTGACGCACCTGAGGCCGACGTTCGCGCTGTGGCTCTTCTGCGTCTCACTCATCACACTACTCGGGTTCACCGTCGCCGGATTCGTTCTTGTCGGTCCTGGTCTCACGGCGACTGTTCTGACGTTGGGGACGCGCTATCTGAGTGGGCGACCACTACAGTAAGGTCGGGACTGGCTGCGGCTGATAGGGTTCTGTGGATAGAATAGTAGGTGATTCTCCTGCTTCGCCAATATGCTTACAACGAAAAGCGTTCAAATCTGACGGAAGTCGAGTGTGAGCTCGTCGACGGCCAGCGAGAGTTCCTTCTCGACGCCACCGTTGTCGCTGACGTTGAAGCGAGACGCGACGAGTCCCGCTTCTTCGAGTTGCTTCACGTGAGCCGAGATCGTCCCTTTCGTGAGCCCGATGATCTCGGTAAGTTCCTGAATTGTACGCGTCTCAGTCGCGAGTGTCTTGATTATTCTCCAGCGAGTTTCGGATCCAATTGCGCTGGTAACCTCAAGGATTTCTGATCTATCAAGCTCACGGGTACGTGAGGGCCGAACTTGAGAGCGCGCGTTTGGGACACGCCGAGTGAATTGTTGGTTGTTCATAAGTAGATGAGTTGGATGCGCTGTGTGAGTGCTAACTCACCCCATACTGGGCCAACGATGATTATGAAATTGTTGGTTGTGTTTGGTGACTTCCAAATATACATGGGTTCATCAAAATATGACGGACGAGAGCCGGTTCAACGCGAATAATTAATGGTTGTCGGCCGCTTCAAACGTGTATCATGTCGGGAGTAGGGGAAACAGATAGTTCGTGGTGGGAGTCAGAGCTGCTTCGAGCTATCACGTTGTATCCATGGGCGACGATGCAGCCAGAGAAGGAGATGAAACGGCTCGCGAACAATGGGGTCAACACCGTCTTTGTGATCACCAAAGAGAGCGATGGGCGTGTCTTCTACGACTCCGACGTCGCGCCGAACCAGGTTCCGAACCGCGATTTGCTCGGCGAACTCGTCGACGCAGCGGCGATCCACGATATTCGTCTCGTCCCGGTTCTCTTCGTCCTCTGTGACCAGTACCTCCTCGAACAACACCCAGGCACGGTTCAGATTGCCAAAGAAGGGACCGAGATTCGCTATCCCAATGTTTCTGCCGAGCACATGCACTGGGCGTGTCCGAACCACGAAGCTGTCCACAACCATCTGAACGCCATCGTTGACGAGATTCTCTCCTACGACGTGGACGGGCTCAAATTGACGCACTTTGAGTTCCAACCTATCGGAAATGGCAAGGCGAACTTCCTCTCGTGTTACTGCGACGCCTGTCAGACACGGTACCGCGAGAAGAATATTAGAGAGGATTCCAAAGAGTGGATTGCCAGTCGCTGCGAGACGACAGCAGGGTTCCTCGAAGAGTTGACGGAGCCAGTCCAAGATGACTCTGACTTCCTCGTCAACATCGAACTTGAAGCGTTCTCCGACCTCGAGACCGCAGTCGACGACAGCCGCGAAATCCTCGGCGTCGACCAGCGCGATCTCGCAGAACACGCCGACATCTTGACCCCACGAACGGCACACATTGACCTCGACGTTCATCCGCTGTGGATTCGTGAAGTCGTCCGCTCACTCATCGACCAGACGGATACTCTCGTCACCCCCTCTATCCGGACCGGGGAAGGCGAACGGCCATTGACCCGGCTCGACGACGACGAACTTGTCACTGCAATCCAGTTGGCGCTTCACGGTGGCGCACACGGTGTCTCATTATTCTCGGACGGAGCAAACATCGGCCGCATTACCTCCACCCAGTGGGAAACGGCAACGGAAGTTTTCGACGAACTCGCGACGTATGACCGTGAGTTCGGCCCAGCGAGCGACCACTAGCAGAGGGTATATTTTCGCACGAGTTAGTCAGCAGGCTGTACCATTGCGTCTGGGGTTTGGATTTTCCCAAAGATGTCTTGTCCGTGTCTGCTTCGAGGCGAACTATTTTGGGAGTTGTTCACAGACAACGCAACTAGTATGAGTACACTGCAGATAGATTCACTCGTCAAAACATTCACAGCAGCCGATAGCTCGAATGACATCGTTGCTGTCGATAATCTCGACATCACCGCCGAAGAAGGAGAGTTCCTGGTCCTGCTGGGGCCAAGTGGGTGTGGGAAGTCAACGACACTCCGCTGCATCGCTGGTCTCGAAACCCCCACGTCTGGATCGATCCGTCTCGGGAGCAGGGAGATCACTGATTTGACGCCACAAGACCGGGATATGGCGATGGTGTTTCAGGATTTCGCACTGTATCCCCACATGACCGCTGCTGAAAACATGAGCTTCGGGTTGAAGATGACGACTGATCTCTCGAAAGCAGAACGTGAAGAACGTGTCCAACACGCGGCCGAGATCATGGATATCGAAGAGATTCTCGATAATAAGCCGGGACAAGTCTCCGGCGGTCAGAAACAACGGATTGCACTCGGTCGCGCCATCGTCCGTGATCCCGATGTCTTCCTCATGGACGAACCACTGTCGAATTTGGACGCAAAACTCCGCGCCCAGATGCGAACGGAAATTCAACGACTCCATCGCCAAATCGACGTGACCACGATCTATGTGACACATGACCAGACGGAGGCGATGACGATGAGCGACCGTATCGTTGTGATGAACGATGGTGTCCTCCAACAGATCGGCACCCCTGATTACGTATACAAGCATCCCACAAACCAGTTCGTCGCCGGCTTCATCGGCGAGCCATCGATGAACTTCTTGCAGACGACCGTCTCTAGTGTCGATGGGACATACCGGCTTACCACCGATACCGACACGTCATTTTCGTATCCGCTTGAAGAGCAGGTTGTTGAGCGATGTGACCTTTCGGAAGGTGATTCAGTAACAATTGGAGTGCGTCCAGAATCGATTCGCGTCGTTCCCACCGACTCCGACCAGCCGGCCTACACACAGACTGCCGTCGTCGACGTTGTCGAACCGATGGGGAGCGACAATTTCCTGTATCTCCTCATTGGCGACACCTCATGGACTGCTCGAGTCGACGGCGATGTTGACCCTGACGACGGCGAGACGATTTCGTACGCGTTCGATCCAGCAGACCTCCACTTGTTCCTGCCTGATGGAACGACAGTCAAATCGTCTGGTGTCGACGACGACGCGTATCACAGCTCATCTGATGACCAAACCACTGAGCCCTCACAGCCGCTCAACACCGAGGCCTGACTATGCGGGCTGCAGCGCTTACCGGCACTGAGGTGATTACACTCATAGAACGAGAGCAACCATCATTAACGGCGGTGCTGGGAACACCATCTCAGACGGCGCATTTGCAGAGGTCGATGGAGTAGGTCTCAAACAGATTGTACGACCAGCATATATTCTCTGATGCAGTCAATTCATACGATTCAAGACTGAGTACTGAGGATAGAGAATCCGCAGTCTCCTACTGGGATGAGGCGAGGTCCGTAAGTTCGATCCACTCAGTTCCATTCGAGATCACGAGCTCTGGCTGCCCGTCACCATCCGGATCCCACGACTCACCATCTGCAAGTGCCGTTCGGCCGAGCTTGTGTTTCGGTGCGGATGACAACGGTTCATACTCGAAGAACGCTGCATCCCGGTAGGAACCTCCGTAGCGATCGCCCTCAAACGTCTGTTGGGTCGCAGACGGCCACTTCTTGCTTGACCCATCTACATAGAGCGTTCCGCCTGTATGCTCAACGATGGTCTCGATTGCACCGGCAACGAATGGGTTGTGGAAATATGTCCCTTGTTCAGCGGATGCTGGGAACCGTGGCCCATCATCGTCGACATCTTGGATGACTGCCGTTCCACGAACGTTTGCGAAGTACGCGTTTTGGAAGATGTTGTAAATCGCTCTCGAATCCGGGATATGAATCCCATTGTAGGTCGCTTCGATGTTGAGGTACCGGAAATGGTTCGCGAATGAATATTCCTTGAGTCTAAGTGCGACATCACCTTTTGACTCCCCGGAGCTGAAACTTCCTTCGATGCCCGAAAACTGGACCCGTCGCATCTCAACACCGACACCACCAGCGGAGTTGTGAACACCGTAGTGATAGGAGTTCAGCACGAAGTTGAGCTGACAGGCTCCCTGACCATCGGAGCGCGTGTTCGCAGTTGAAAAGCGTGACCAACAACTGTTGTATGCATCTCCGAGGTTCTCCGATCCCCAAATAAAGGTGAAGCCGGCACAGCTCCCCTCAAACCGCACCCCGACGAGTTCCGTGTAGAACATTGCTGTGCCCGTCGAATCATGAATCCGAATCCCGTCTCCGGTGTCGCTGCCGCAACGAATGCGTGAGGACTCAAGTCCATCGCCATAAATCGCCCAGTTGTTCCGAAGGTTGTCATAGTTGGCAAGATCAATTTCCCATGCTGTGGTCCCATCACCGTAGTAACCACTGGGATAGTAGATGACACCACCACCAACCTCGTTCAATCGCTGGAACGCTTCTTGCATGCCAGCGGTCCCGGAGGCAGATTGGAACGGATTATTTGCCGTGCCAACCCCGGTAACTGCCTCAAGATCCGGAACGTAGACGATCTGTTTTCTATGGTCGTGCGAGCGAGGTGCCCATGGTGGGTTCTCGTCTGACGCCTCGGCTGTCACAGTCTCTGACGTCTGCATCTGACTGGCGTTGTCTGAGAGCTGCCCAAGGCCGATAGCCCCCGCCGAAGCACGAAGGAACCCACGACGTGATCCCGTTACGTGATGATTGCCATTTGTCTCTTTAGTGCTGTGTGAGTCATCTTCTGACATGGATTTGAGAGAGTCGACAATGATTCAAAAGTTTTATTTTTGAATTTAGAAGAGGAGAAATATATTTGGGACTTATCAAAGAACAGGTGAAATCCAGGACTGTCAGCAGTCTAGACAGGACAAAATCGACAATTGATCGTTCCGTGAGAGTTCGGACAGCAGAGCCAGATACTCTTAACCGAACACAGAGGGTTCATGTTCATCATCTGGCCCTCATGTTGCTCTTCATTGGGTACTGGTATCAGACGAATCCGCCCTGAATCTTGTCCATCTTACACTGGACACAGAGGTCATCGGCAACGCACCCAACAGACTCGTGCGGACAGTCATAGACCTCAACATCCATCGACAGGCGTCGTTTCTCGCGGCGCCACTCTGTTTCCCAGTCCTCGATGTCCATCTCGCCGGACGTGAAGACGATCTCTCCCTCCCGGGTTTCGATTTTGACGACGTTGTCTGCCGATTGCTCGGCTTTGACGACGCTGATGGCCTCTTCGTACGACATACAATCAATCCGCCGTCGTTCGGCATCGTGCAGCACTAAGACGGTGATTCGCTTGTCGGTTGTTTCCGTGGGATCGAGTCCCCCAGTCATGACAGAGACGCAGCGGGACAGGTATAAAAATCCACGCTGGAGCACTGGGACCCGCCGCTGGGGTTTGTGGAACTCGGATACACCAAGGGCGTAGATCGCATCTTCGGAGGCGGCGACGTCGCCTCGGTCACCTACAACCTGTTTAGTCAACGTGCCGGCTGTGCTCGTGAAGCAGGAGATTTTGGACAGAGAGCATCCGGACTCGTCCGCTTCGACGCCGTCGAAGTAACGGACAACAATTCGACGTTGTCGACCCCCGCCTAAAGACGGGGATATGCGCTCGTAACTCTATCATGCAGAGATCCTGAAGCGCCGACGAAACTACACCAGCTGCTTTGCGGTTGCAATCTCGGTTAAATCCGAAATGACGCCGTTGATACGGTCATCTTCGCTAAGGATATCGAGCGTGGCTTCGAGGTCGGTTTTCAACTCGAAACGATAGTGAGAGCCACCCTGAATTCCGGTGTTGCGTGATTCCACGAGCAGAAATCCCTGCATCCCGAGACTTTGGAGGTGGTCGCGAACGCGACGTTCGACAAGCTGGTTCCCATCAAGCCGGTTGACAACTGTTTTGTATTTCTGGAACAGGCTCCGCGTTCGCGCCGGGGTTTCCTCGGCGACCTCGAGTGCCACGACCGACAGCAGCGCAAACTGATCTTGGGTTGTGAGACTCCGCATCCCTTCTTCGATGCGTTTTCGCTCAAGGATGTCGCGGGCTTCACGGACATGCTGTTCATCGATGACCTCGTCGTCACCGTTCAACGCCAGCTCACCGGCCTTGTACAAGAGCCGAATCGCTTGCCGGGCGCTCCCTTCGTCTTGGGCAGCAAACGCCGAACAGAGCGGGATGACGTCGTCATCAAGGACGCCGTCAACGAAGGCGCGGTCGGCACGCCGCTCGAGAATCGTCGTCAACTGATTCGCGTTGTAGGGGGCGAACTCAATCTCCGAGTCGTACAACGAGTCTTTGACCTTCGGCGAAAGGTTGTCGCGGAACTGGAGGTTGTTGCTGATGCCAATGACACTGACCCACTGGTCCTCGAGATGGCCGTTCTTCCGCGCACGTGGGAGTTCATACAACAGTTCGTCGTTGCTCCCGATGGCATCGATCTCGTCGATGACGATGATGACGGTCTCTGTGAGCTGACTAATCTCCTGGTACAAGAGATCGAACATCGACTGTTGGTCGATCCCACTTGGTCGTTTGCCCCCACCACGGATTGCTTTGATAAGATGCGCACAGAGTTGATAGCTCGTCGTCTGGTTGTTCGCGCTGATCTTGACAACGGTAAGGTCGAAGTCGTCGCTAGTGGCGGCGTACTCTTGCAGCAAGTCGAGTTCGTGGTCAATCGCGACGGTCTTGCCCTGGCCGGTCTTCCCGTAGAGAAAGAGGTTGTGCGCATTGACGCCCCTCGTTGCTGGGGCGAGAGCGTTCCGAATCTCTGTGAGTTCAACTTCACGCTCGGGCAGTTGCTCGGGTTGCCAGTCTTCTTGGAGGACCCGTTCGTCAGCGAAGATCTCGACGGCCCTGCTGTAGGGATTCTCGTCGAGGATCGCGTACGGGTTCCTCGATCCGGCGCCGTCATCAGACATGTTGCTTGAGCCGATAGTATGGATGGCAATAAAACCCCCGTGTCCGGAGTGTCCACTGTGTCCGCATACACGGTTCTTTATATACCTCCCCTCCCCCCACCGTGTCCGCATAATCCCCGACACGAATGACCCCCGGTTCATCTGGAACCGGAATGAGACCTTGAATAGGCGAAGTTTGAAGTAGGTGGCCATTCAAACAAATCCGTAATAGAAATAATCTATTGCCGTGAAGTAGAAATTCTAGTTGAGACGTTGTGTAGGTTGGGCTTCTAGGCGTGCTTGCGGCGATATTATGCGGACACGGTGGGGTGTGGTGGCCTACGCGTGTTGCCCCTTCGTTTTGACGAGCGATTATGCGGACATGGTGGGGTGGGAGTAGGGGGCCTCCCGTGCTTTATGCGTGAGATTATGCGGACATGGTGGGGTGGGGGGGCTGCGACCGACCCGCTTCTCGTAAGGACGATTATGCGGACATGGTGGGGTGTCTCTCGTCGCCGGCTGCTCGAGTCTGGCTCGACAGTGACTGCCCACAGTCGAAGTAACACTCGACCGTCCTGTTGGCCACCGTATCCAGTGACACGCAGACCTAGCGTACACGTATCGTGATTCTGCCGGGAAAACCTCATAACCTCCGTTAACCCGAGAGTTACAACCGCAACGTGGTGTGGGATTCATCCTCGATTCCCCGTTGATTTCCTACCGTCTCTCGGGATCGACACTCGTTGCTCATTCGTCGTCAGCCGGGCCGTGGTACTTCGATTTGATACTGTCTCCATCTCGCCTGCTGTTCAGGTAGCCACAGTTTCAAATGTCAGTACATGCTATTTGTGCTACCGCCCGTACCGCGTCAAGAGCAGAGTTTCCTCGATCGTCAGCGCCACTTACGTCTGTCTTGCAAATCCAAACTTAATATGAAGAATCGTTAACAACAAGAGCGAATATATACCAGAGTCAGAATTATTCAGTACAGCGACAATGACAGACGAAACCACTACCCCTGATGAGCCACGCGTCTCGAAGACTGACGAGGAGACCGTGCCAACAGTCACGCAGTTCAATCGCCACGATGTCCTTACTCATCCAGAGGGACGAGCAGGAGTAGTCGCACTCGACCGCTTCCACGTGTACATTGAGTCGCGTGACGATGGCACGGCGTTCGATGATGAATGGGTTTCAATCGGGTGGCTTCGGCAACTCGTCGCAACAGAGCATGTCGGTCACCGCCCGATGGAGGCACTGCAGTGAATCAGCTACCACCGACGCCACAAGAGCTCATCCTCAAGGCGGAATTTAACAGCGACATCGAAACCGCCGCGAGTCTCGTGCTTGAGGAGTGAGATGGATGGACGGGTGGTCGTTCACCACGTGTGGTTGCCGCCTGTGTCGTGTACTACGTGAATCAGGATACACGACGCCATATGCAGCAGGACATTGCAAACGAATTTGGCGTCTCGACCGCTGCAATGCGAGAGACATGGACACAAATCGAGGAGAGCGTCCCACGACACCAACTCAACGAGATTCGTCTTGATCCAGGAATGTGATTGAGTGAGCACCCAGAGAGGTTGAAGTGACCGCAGAGCGGTCTCAGGCAAAGCAAGATTCAGTTTCCAGACGAATCCCTGTGAAATTGAAGCCTCAATGATCTGCGGAACCGCGGACCCACGGAGTGGTTACCCAAACATCGTTGAAACGCGGTAGCGACGGTCGCGTAACACACTCATGGCCGACGACACGCCGAACGTGGAGTGCTGGCTGCTGAAGAAGCTCAAGCGGCGGCAAGCAGCCCCCCCTACCGATCATCCGAGAGATACACCGTCTCACATGTCGGCGAAATCTCAATGGCATCCGCGTCCTCAAACCCGTATGCGAGTTGCACTCCGCCAGCACTCCTGACGCCCTGCGCATCGCAGTTTGGCTGCGGCCACTCGAACGTCTCTGGCTTTTCGCCGTCGATTGTCACAGCGATCCGTGCTGGGGTGCCGACGAATGGCTCCGTGGCTTCTCTCGCTGTGTTGCTCTCAAGCCGGTAGAGGTGGTCGACGAGGATAGTGCCGTCTGCCGCCTCTACCTGGTAGTGGATGTTGTGCGTGCGATCCGAATAGTTGAACACCTCCACCTCGTGGGCGAGCTGTCGCGAACGGAGGGGATTCAGCGAACAGCCGGCGAGGATTGACAGACTACTAAGACTGACGACCGAGAGAAGGCGACGACGGGACCACACAGCGGGCATAACTACGATGCTTGGTGAACTGCACAAAGGTCTATCGACGAGGCTGCAAGCTAATTTCGAGGAGATACTTCCACTTACGCCTCTCGAGATAAAGTCAGAGAGAGACGGACCCAACAGCATCGAGGAGCTTGAGACACTGCTCGCGTAAGATGCACGGATGGCGACGACTACTCAGATGGTGAATCAAGGCTCGCCCTCATCTCGAGCGCCAACACGGCACTGGTACGGCTCGTGTTGACTTCACGACTGGTGTACGTCGTCTCGAAGTCGGAGTTCCGTTCGTTCCCGTCGCTTTTCGCACGGATCCACAGAAGTCATCGGACGCCCTATCTCGCCAGCGCCCACCTCAGTGGGGTCACGAGACCGCTCACGCTGCTGCGGGGTCTCGGACAGGTGGCCTGCTCGTCGTGTTCGTACTCCCAGCGCTCCTGAAACTACGAGTCAGCGCACTGCCCGCTCGCGGCGGGGTCACAGCCTCAACTGATGGGTAGACGGCTCTCGCCGGGCTGTGAGCCTCTCTCGGATTGCTGGGAGTCGACGTGCCCAGCTTCGTGTAGCAGCCCCGGTGATCGGCAGGACGAGTGTCGGGGGAACTGGGGAACGTACAGAAAAGATGTCGTTCTCATCGTTCGAGAACGGTCTCTTTGATTAACAATTTCGGAACGTGAACTAGAAGACGCGACCAACAATGTCCTTCACCACCCCTTCTCGGCTCCATCGCTGGCGAGTTGACCTCACGGGGATCAGGGAAACGTCGTGGCCCGTCATCGCCGCCGTTATCCTCCTCGCAGCCGGGTATCCGGTTTTAATCTGGTCTAACCGCGAGTTCGTACTCACTGTTACCCAACCAATCGTCAATGCGACTGGCGGCTTCGTGCAGGCGACGTTACTCGTGTACCTGCCGGTGTTGCTGGTCGTGATCGGCGGAGTGATGCTCTGGGCCGGTCGTCTCCGCACCCGTGACTTGAGCCTTCGCCGCGGCGATCTCCGGACAGGCGTGGTCGTGACGGTCGGCGTGTGGCTGCTCATGCAGGTTGTCGGCGTCGCGGTCCTGATCTGGACTGGATCGCCGGTCGAACTCAACGGAACCTGGGTGACAGGGGGTGCACTAGCGGCGATTGGTGCACTCGTTGCCCAACTGTTCGGCAACGCCCTCTACGAAGAAGTGGTCTTCCGATCGTTCCTTCTGAACCAACTCCGTCACAAACTCCAGCGGCAACTTACGACCGCCCCGCGGTGGCCGGTGCTCATCGCGCTCGTCGTCTCACAGGCGGTGTTCGCGCTCATACATGTGCCGAATCGGCTCGTTGGCGGGGGACTCACGCTCGGGCAACTCGGCCCGACGCTCCTCCTGCTGTTCGTCTGGGGGACACTGCTGGCGGTCGTCTACTACCGGACGGGGAACCTGTTCGTGGCGATTGGCATCCACGCGTTCATGAACACACCGACAATGCTCGTCGGGCCACCCGACGCCGGCATCCTCACGGCGATTGCACTCGGGATCTTGCTCGCGGCCCTCTGGCCACGACTCGAACGATTCACTGGTCGCACCCGCTCACCCGATGTCGACGACTCCCACCAGCAACCAAGCAGTTAAGGTCTGTAACCGAGCCGGCTTTTTGTAGGGTTCCGAGCAGTCTCCCAGGTTGCTGGCACCACCTATACCCAAGTCCGATACTGCGATTAATCGCTCCCGAAAGCATTCACAATACCATCGAACCCTCTACAGCCCTCGAAAAACGCTCTCCCCCGCATTCGACGCTCCGATGGCCATTCACAACCGGCTCAAATCCCCGAAAGGAAGCCCCGAAAACACCATTGTGAAATCCAAACGTTGTCCTGACCCTCGACCTTACCGCAGCGACGGCACACCCGACAATCCTGAAAGAAACACTTAGCAGGGATTGGACTAGACCACTCAGCTATGTCGAGCAGTGACACGCTCCGGAGACGGCTCACACAGCTGTTGTCGACAGACACCGTCGTCTATGAGTGCCGGCAGTGTGGGACGACATGCACGGCCACCGACTCGACCTGCCCAGTCTGTGATGCACCCGAGATCGTCACCTACCGCTTCTGACCGCTCGACGACGCCACGCGCTCCTACCCAACGGGCCGCCAACTGTATACCCATCTCGAAGACCCACCCCTCCCAGCCCGCACGTTCGGCCGCCTGCTCGCCTTGCTGGTCGAGCTCGAAACCATCGACATCTACGTCGAGCGCTCCAGCGCCAATCGCTACGATATTCGCGACTATGAGGCTGCACAACTCGAAACCCTCGAGACACTTCTCACAGCAGACAAGTCGTAACACAGACGCGCGGCTGCACGCTGGTGTCGGAAACGGCACCTGACTGTGAGGATTGCGGATGGGATTGGGGGATGGTGCCGCTTGAACGTGCGACCTCTTCTATCCGAACAACGGATGGGATCGCACGCACTGCTTTCGAGTCGCCCTATAACACAGCATCGATATTTCTACTCAGGTTACTATCTGCTAACACGTAATTTCCAGACAGACTGTCTGGACAGTCGCCACCGCTCGCAATGGGTGTCCACAGTCGTCGCTCACGCTGAGTGTCAGCTCTGTCGTCGACGAGCGGGAGTGGCGGTCACGACGCCAGTCACACGTGGGCATCGCCGTCCGTGTCACCGACATCCCCCGCAGCTGTTCCGAAGGCGGGACGACACGACTGTCCAAAGTGAGTATGAGTCTGTACAATCTGGATGTCGGTTTACACGCAGCTACAAAATTTATGCACATTCTGTTACGTAATGCAGTGCAGAAATACACAAGTGTACAGAAAATAATCTAGGTGGAGAGGTGATGGGAATGAACAAAATGTTTGGGTTGACGGGATTCCAGCGAGACCTCCTTGTGGTGGCGAGTGGCCTCGAGAAACCATCGGGACAGGAAATCAAAGACCAGATCCAAGAGACAATCGAAACCGAAGTAAAACACGGGCGGCTGTACCCGAATCTCGATACCCTCGTCGAGCGTGGCCTCCTCGAGAAAGGCCAGCATGACCGCCGGACCAACTACTACCAGGTCACCGAAAAGGGGTCGTTGACCATCCAAGAACAGCTGGAGTGGATGCAATCGCAATCCAAGGCACTGCCAGCCTAACTCACCAGTTGAGAAGGTGCTCACAGGGAATCACAACCGAATCCGGACAGGAGTTCAACGTTCTTGCTCGATGATAGCACAGCAGTCCTACCGACTATCCAAACAATGCATAAATCCTGCACTGGATTCATATTTGAATTGCGTTTATTAGTCAATCGATAACCCTATTGCACAGTGACGGCTGTGTGTTCACGCCCATGTAGCTTACATGGGTAACACCGGAATGCCACACCCGACGGGTGTGCCTCTGTTGAGGCACCCTCTATTCGGGACCCGTGCTGGCCGCCCTGGACTTCGCGACTGCCGCGACGTTCGGTGAGGTTGGCACCGTGGCTTCCGTTTGAGTCGAGTCATGAGATCCGTCTGATGGTCTCCTCCTGCCCTCACGTCGCCGTCTGAGTCATTGAGACGCTGTCACGTGTCGGAGTTGAGTTTAAACTGGTTCGGATACGAACCAGTGTATACTAACGGGGAGAGTGTGTAGAAGCAAGTACAATCCATCAGTCAATCCCTGACCCGGAGTTGAACGATGGGTTGTGGCATTCCGGTTGACGACGCTCATTCCGAGCGTTCGTCAGCTTTTCCGGACTGAAGTAACACTCGCTGGCAGTGACAGCGTGCACTCATTTCTCGCTACGTTCCGTCCACCACGTTCAGCAGTCGCTGTGACGGTCACAAAGACGACGACCGTCGCTCTTCCTGCGTCATCATCACTTGCCTCGTACTAACGCTGCACCCCGCACAGCGAATCACGCACTCGGTATGTTGGATCAACGACGACGCTCAAATGCGCTCGCGAACACCCCCACGCGGACGCTTACTCCTCGGACGGACAGAGCATGTGTGGCGTGCGGCGATAGGCGGGCATACTGAGATACGCTTGGATGCGCTCGCGGTCGTCGTCTGTGATACCTTCTGTTGCACGCGTGTTGTCGGTAGTTTCCATCCTCATCTTCCCCACTATCTCTCATCAGCAAACCAGATAATAAATCATTTTAGATTTTTCTAGATATATTACTGTCTTGTTATCCGATACGACATAATTACGTTATCAACATAGCCAGGTGGATGAATGTTAACTAGACCCGCGGTCGAAGCTCATGGCTGTCGCAACGTACGTTCTTCTGACTCCCGAAATAGCAACTGAAGAGGGAAGGGAAGGTGCCTCTGACATACGACTCCATGCAGTGTGGATGTCGCAAACAGGGGTTTCAGCCACTCATACAACACTATTTCGACATATTTGTTGAGTTGCTTGTCTGTATTGGATGTGCAGTTTCGTGAGTGGTAGCAACGTCAGACAATCACGCGCGTGAGGTGCAGGGGATGTCCACATCGAGGCTACGAACACGGTCTCGTCGGAGGGTTTATTTCTTCGACACAGTCACTCCCACTAAGATGACGTTTGGGAACATTGTCTACCTCGAGAAACACGGCCCGGTCCCAGTCGCCGAACTGCCCCACGAGATTACGACACCCCAGCGGGCTGCAGGACTCAGTTGTCTCACCCTGTATGCCGGCCGGGGACCAGCCGAGCGAGTGGGCGGTCGCCTCTCACCTATCGCGTATCTCGACGCCGAACACGAGCCTGTGGCAGTCGTCCGCGCCCTGCTTGATGCGAACCCCAAACTCACAGAACACAAGTCTCGCCGTGGCCTCCGACGAGTGCTCGGAAACCAAGGCCAGCAATGGGGCGAGGCTGCTACCAGTGTCCTCGATGAGTACTATGAATCAACAGCCCATCACCCTGATCACCAGGAGGCCGCCGAGACACGCAGTTGTCCCTTCTGTGGGGAGGAGGTGACGAGGGGTGGGCTCCCCGATCATCTCACTGGCTGTCCAGATACGTAGGCAGCATGTACAGAAAGTCGCACGACGCAGCGTCTCACATCCGAGCGTGGGCGAGACACTTCGAGACACTCAGCACTCGAAGTAGGCCACTACGTCTATTTAGAGCGGGATGATTCAGTAGACCAGTTGCGCAGCGAGACAGAACCCATGCCACCAGACGAACTCCAGTCTCACGTTGAGGCCCTTCGAGAATGTGCGCCCCGACGGATTCGGCTCCTCGAGGACTATTACCCCGAATTCAAAACAGCGCTCGGTAGGACGACGCGGTCCTATCCGACGAGCAGTCAACTCTACACAGAACTCGAAGATCCATCCATCTCCGCACACACGTTTGGACGGGTACTTCCCCTGCTGGTCGAGTGTGCCATTATCAACACCAACACTGAACGAAGTAATTCCAACCGCTACGATCTCCGTGAGTACGACCCACAGCAACTCGAGGCATTGGGAGATGTCCTTACGAAAACTCGCGAGTAGCCCTATGGAGTATTTCTCTCACCAACCATCCTGAAACCTCATTTATTATTCTCTATTTTTATGCATGAATAGAATAAGGTAATGAGTGGCGTCGCAAGACGCGCACTGTCACTAATCGGGAGAATCGTCTGGTGTGCGTATCTCAGGCACCCAACGACCGGCGCTTTGCTCGCCGGTCGTCGTTCTCTTAACAGCCTTTGGAGTTTACGAGGGTCCTACCGAAATAGGCGGCTGCTCATCGAGGATGCTCAAGCCTTACAGATAGATCTCGCAACCGTTCGAAAACTGAGAGCCACGCAGAGTATCTGTTCAACGACGACTACGAACGGACAGGTGCGACGCTCCACGAACGTGACGACGGGCTCTACCTCCACATCCGAACAAAGGCGGATGTGGACGCCCCCGACCACTCCGAGAACGGAACGGTTCTCGGTGTCGACCTCGGGGTTGAGAACATCGCTGTCGCCTCGACAGGGGTGTTCTGGTCTGCCAACGAACTCACCCATTGGCGAACAGAGTATGTCGAACGACGTCAGTCGCTTCAGGAGTGTGGGACGCGGTGGGCACACGAAAACGTCCAGTCGGTTGGCGAGACAGAGACAGGTCGGTTCACGCAGGAGCTACACCACATTGCAAACGAGATTATCGAGGAGGCCGTCGAGAACGACTGCTCGCACATCGCGTTCGAGAATCTGACCCATATTCGAGAGCGAATGCCGAACGCTCGGAAGTTCCACGAGTGGGCGTTCCGACGCCTGTTCGAGAACGTGGAATACAAGGCCGAAGAACGCGGTATCTCGGTCGAGCAGGTGAATCCTGCGTACACCTCACAGCGGTGTTCGACGTGCGGGTTCACCCACGACGGGAATCGCCGTCTCGAATCGTTCGCGTGCCAGCAATGCGGGTACGAGAATCACGCAGACTACAACGCTTCGAAGAACATCGGTTTGAAACTCCTTCGCAACCAAACTGGAGGCGAGAGAGGCGCACCTGTAGGCGTGCGCTTGAACAGCGGGATGCTGAACACGAACGGAGTCACATCCGTGCCTGATTTGGCTTGAGTGGGAGTCCACGCTGAATGCCACGGCCTTCAGGCCGTGGTAGCTTACTCTTCCTCACGGGGCTTCCGCTTCCGGGTCCGGACTGACGTTCCGATTCGAACGGAACAGGTTGTCCGGGTCGTACTCGGTCTTGATCTGCACAAGGCGGTCGAAGTTATCACCGTACATCCCCCGAACGCGATCATCGCCTTCGTCGGCGGTCTGGAAGTTGACGTAATTGCCGCCAGTCGAGAACAGACGGAACTGCGTCCACGCGTCGCGGACCCACTGCTGGAATTCCTCCGCGTTGGGGTCGTCGGGCTCCCACTGGGCAATCACGCCGTACGCAAAGCGGGCGTCGCGGTTGCCGACGGCTCCGTCATCCTGGTCGAACTCGTTGAGGGCCCCACCGATGTGCAGAAAGCCTATCTGCGCCCCCGGGATGGGGCACTCTGCGGCTAAATTCCGCATGGTCGACAGGAGGTCGGCGCTCAACTCGGCGGCGAACTCGGTCTTCCAGTAGTAGTGCATACCCTTCGGCTCGGTCGCATCGAGATAGGACTGCACTTGGGTGTACGGCTGTTCTTGGAGTAGGTCCACGACGGGATCGTCCAGTGCTCGGATTGGGGCCAGTACCTCCCTGGTGTCGTTACGGTCACCACTGTAGCAGACGGCCATGGCGCAGATCCGCTTACCGTGCGCCTCCTCGGGCACAAACGGGGCCGGAGGAGCCCGGAGAAGATGCAGGAATACCGTCAGCTCCCGAGGCACCTTGGCGGTGAGCTCCCGATAGACCTCGAGTATCTCGTCAGCCCGCTCTGCGGGCCAAGCGATGAGACCCCCGTAGACGGTTGGGCCGACCTCGTGCAGACGGTAGGTAAACGACGTGACGACGCCAAGATTGGAGCCAGCGCCGCGAATCGCCCAGAAGAGGTCCTCGTTCTCCTCGCGGCTGACTCGCCTGACCGCGCCGTCCGCGGTGACGATTTCGACTTCGACCAGGTTGTCGACTGTCCATCCGAACCGACGGGTCAGGTAGCCCAACCCCCCGCCGAGCGTGAGGCCGGCAATGCCGGTTTCGGAGATAAAACCCAGCGGCGTGGCGAGGCCGTGGAGTTGGGTTTCCCGGTCGACGTCGCCCAGAAGACAGCCGGCCTGGGCCGTTACGGTCCGCTCCTCGGGATCGACAAGGACCCCGCGGAGCCGGGACATATCGATAGTGAGACCGCGGTCGACCAGCGCGGTCCCGGCGATGTTGTGACCGCCGCCCTTTACCGAGAGCGAAAGGTCGTGCTCGCGGGCGAAGTCGATTGCAGTTACGACATCAGCCGTACCCGTAGGCTGCACGACGAGTGCCGGCGTCTTCTCAATCATTCCGTTCCAGAGTCGCACGGCCTCCTCAAAGCCGTCGTCCTCGGGGGAGAGCAATGGTCCGCGAAGACGCCGTTGAAACGCCTCAACGGTCTCCTGGGGCATCGTAGTCGGTGGGCCGTCGCGTATGGCGATGGTTGTCTGGGTCATGATTCCTCGAGTATCTGCTACGCACCCGGAGAACGTGTAACTATCTCGTGAAACGTTTCATTGCGTGAAAGGTGAGCTCAGCTCTACGGGCGAACCGAGCAGGAGTTTGCCCCGTGAGAGTATCCGTGTTCGGTTGAGGCCGTGAGTGACGAATTGCCGGGTGTTGAGGTATGAGTAACGGTCACAGAACGACTGAACTCAGCTGTTCACGCAGACCGGGACTCGGGTGCGTATATGCTTCCTATCGGTGAATTACGAAACTCCGTGTCGGCATCATCCTCGGGTTCAAACTCCGAGGTCCTCACCTAGTTTATCTGTAGAAACGGCCGATGGGAGAGACTCGCCCCGGGGCCGCTCCCATCGGGAGTGGCATTCCGGTACGGCCTTCCCAATGGCCGCTTGTCATAAAATGTTACCACACAACATATCTTTCCTGGTTTCTCGTTGCCTTCAGTGACTGATGAGAGCGATCTCGAGTACTACCTCGGAGTAAAGGAGCGAAGATTCTCTTCCGTACCAATCCGGTGAGGGCTCTTTTCCTACATGCACATTCGTTTTCGATCCATCCACCGACGTTGGGGCTGCCCGTCGCCGCAATCGCGTATCAAGATCTTCTCTCTGATGCGGTATTCGCTTCTC
Organism: Halogranum amylolyticum; assembly: GCF_900110465.1. Taxonomy (GTDB): domain Archaea; phylum Halobacteriota; class Halobacteria; order Halobacteriales; family Haloferacaceae; genus Halogranum; species Halogranum amylolyticum. The sequence continues at coordinate 50,743 of NZ_FODV01000017.1, read as the reverse complement.
TACCGTTCGTAGTCGGCGGTTTGCCAGTGACAAAACACCCCAATTTATATTATTTTTATAAGATCAAAAATAATATGTATTAGAATAGTCCAGTTACCAGAAACAATGAATACTACCCGTGTTGTTCTTCTGATCGTCTGCCTCGTCGTGAGTAGTACTGTTCCAGTTGGAGCCACAGCAGCGACCCAGCAAGGTGAAGCGTATGCCGGTACACACATCGAATTCGAAACAGCTAGCAGTGCGATTGTTGATTACTCGGTGAACGGAGAGACCATCCTTCAATCAGTAAAGGTGCAATCACAGAGCAATGCACAGAGCCAGGGAGATGTTCGTGCTGGCGTGGGATTATCAGCACTCACGGAACTCTCAGGGGCGGAACTGTCACTCAACTCTCAGACAGAAGTCAGTGCGACGGTAACGGCCGAGAGTGGCGCGACAATGCAGGCCCACGACAACTCCCGAGGGATCCTCGTCGTCCGCTCAGGCGACAATTCACAGTACGTTACCGTTAACGTCTCTCGGTCCTCTCAAGCTGAAAGCGAGAACGATCAGCGTGTAGTCGTCACCACTGAGGACGGCACCAAAGTGACGTTCATTGTTGTCGGTGACGGCGAGGTTACCGTAAACGAGCAGGGGAATGTCTCCGCAAATCACGGGAGTGATGGAACGCTCGTCTTCCGATCGTATCCCGAGGGGCGCGACGACAACGACCAGAAACAGGAACAGCTGATCTCCGAAGGGAAAGCCGCTGGCCGACTGGAGTGGACGCACCGATGCTGTCTACGTCCTTGAGTGTACGAACAGCCCCGGGGCAGATCACGCTGCCCGAGCACAACTCGGTCTTCAGCACTCGGTAACGTGGCCGCGAGAAGCGAGCACCGCAGAGCGGCGACTCTACGTCGGTATCTCGAACCAGGTTGCCATCAGCATCTGGCAGCACGTCGCCGGCGTCGGCGCAGACTTCTGTGCGATCTTCCCACCAGCTCGGATTCTGGATCTCTCTTTCTACGATCGTCCCTATGAGGCTCGGCATGCAGCGGAAATAACCGTTGAGATGGTACGCGAGCGGTTCCCTGAAGACTACGTGGCCCACCCTGAACGGCGGCACTAAAGAATAGTGATTACTGTACTGCGGTGGCGACAAACCAATCGACGATTCGTCCCTCGGCCCGATGGAGGATGTTGCTTGCCGTGGCTTTCGAGATCTCCATCGACTCCGCGACATCCGTCAGTGTCGCCCGCCGTGGCGTCTCGTAGTACCCCTGTTCGACGGCTGCAAGGAACACCTGCTGTTGACGGTCGGTCAGAAGGACTCCGCGTCGCTGTCGCCGATGCGTCGGACATTCACCTACACCCACCGATGCCAGCCGTCGTAGCAAGCAGTCGACCGCATACTCCCGACGCACGGTCCTTCGCGGCCTCGAGTGCGGGACTGTCGTTTGATGAGTACGTCACTGAGCACGTCCAAAATGAATCCTCTGCCACAAGTCTTAATCACAGACAATACAGTAGATCATTATGACTGTAGCTGGGAGCACAAACACGCTCCTCTCGTATATTCCGTTGATGAAACCGGGGAGTACAAAACGTAATCTACTCCTTGGCTGCGTCTACCTGCTCTTCTTTCCTCTCACTCTCTTCCTAGCTCCGATTTATATCCTCATTGGCGTTGCGAACAACTACCGAGGGATGGCGGACGCTATCTCTGCATCACGGCTGCAGAATCTCCCTGGTGTGTCTGGTGACGGGGTTTCGTCAGCGGGGCCGATGTTCGCCTACTCTGGGATTGCAGCGTTCGCCGTTTTCATGGCGCTGCTGGTAGTGGTTGGAGGCGCACTCGGACCAGTTAGTTCTACCAGCGGAAGTGAGGGAACCACAACCGATAGTTCTCCGGCAGCAGATGCAGCGTCATCCGCTGCTAACGGACAGGGATCTTCAGCGTCCGTGAGTCGGGAAACTGTCGCCACACAAACACCGACTCCGATTGCCACATCAAGAGACTCATCGGATCAGGGCTCTTCTCAGAGCGCAGGTGCTTCAGAAAAATCAACACCAACTGGGAGTTCAACATCGATTCAGACAGCAACGGCGGCGGCAACACCAACACAAACCGCAACATCGACTCCCACAGCAACGGCGGCAGCAACCCCAACCGCGACGCCCACGCCGACACCCATGCCGACGCCAACTGCGTCGCCAACTCAGAGTGGGCCGGCGACGGGCACCGAGTGGACGGTAACGGTGACCCGTGTCATCGACGGCGACACGATGGAGGTTCGGTTCCCGAACGGGGAGACCGACACCGTTCGGCTCCTCGGTGTCGACACCCCCGAGACGACCCTCGGTCGAGTCTCACCCGACGAATTTGAGGGCATCCCGGACACGACTGCTGGGCGCGACCACCTCTACAACTGGGGCCAGAAGGCAACGCAGTTCGCCGACGCCGAACTCGAAGGGACGGTGGTCCGCATCACGGTCGATGCGCAGGCTGACCGTCGTGGGTACTACGGACGACTGCTCGTCTACATCTACGTCGATAGTGAGAACTTCAACAAGCGTCTGCTCACCGATGGCTACGCTCGGATGTACGACAGTTCGTTCTCCCAGCGCAGTGCGTTCCGGTCGGCTGAGAGCACCGCCCAACGGACTTCGACAGGGCTGTGGGACTTCGAGGATCCATCGACCCCGACGGACACCCCTGCAGGCGAGGAAAGCGACAGTTCGAGCAGTGACATCCCCCCACTCCCGGCAGACGGTGACTACGACTGTTCGCACTTCGACACACAGAATCAAGCGCAACAGGTACTAGACGGGTCCTCAGGTGACCCGCACCGTCTCGATGGGGATGGCGATGGTGTTGCCTGCGAATCGCTTCCATAGCAGTTGAGCTCTCGACGTGTCCTTCTCTGAGACTGCCAGTCCGAGCGACGTGACTACGTAATCCGAACGTCGTCCTGAACGGCATACAGATACCCTTTCGAGAGCAATCGGTCCACCAACTGGACCGCCTCGTCAGCCTCGAAGCCGGTCTCAGCTACCGCTGTATTTGCGGCCTCACGTTGACAGCCCGCATTCATCTCATCGACAACCCCTCGAAGTCGCTCGAATGCAGCCTGCTCACGCGGCGTCAGTGGTGTCTGGGAATGACGCATTACGAAGAAAATGGGCAAGATAGCACATGAAACCTTGGACGACGGCTGTCAGACATCGGAACCAACCGATCCGTTCGCGCCGGATGCTACTTCAAGCGTCCATCGAGGCAGCCGGGTCATCGGCCGCTGAGTCGTACATCGTGGTGTCGTACTCGAGCGTGGTTGGGGCCCTGCCGGTCATGGCCTGCCAGATGCCGGCGGCATGTTTGATATAGCCATCAATGGCGTCTTCAGTGAGTCCAAGTCCATCAAATTTGATTTCGAGTGGTCGGTCTAGTCCGATTGCAACACTCCCTGTGTCGGTTGGTGTGACTGCATACTCAACGTATAGCGTTCCGGTTGCTGTGGTTTCGAGAACAGTGATCGGGTACGAGCCGGGGAAGTGAGTGCAGTAGGAATCGTATCTCGGCATTTGAGCGTCCGTTGGCTGTGTCTGTACACGTACTGCAGTCGGTGCGGCACGCTCAAGTGTCGACAGCATGTTCGTTCGGATGGTTGTTTGGTCCATAGACAGCCAGTCCGAGTGTTTCTAGCACTCGGGCGTTTCAACACGCCCCTGAGGGACTGGTTTGTCTCTACCAGTTGTTACGGACCAACAGGTGATAAGCGTTCTCCCTGTTGTTACGCAACAATAGGCTTACGACGTCGCAGTTCGTACGCGACTGTATGAGCAAAAAGCGAGACCGAAACGACCGGGGGCAGTATACCGAGACGATACCCCTCGAAGACGTTCTCGCCATGATGCGGCAGAGCAGCGACCCAGTGGTCACTGCAAAGGAGGTCGGCGAGCATCTCGGGTGTTCATCTGAGGCGGCCCGCCAGAAGCTGACGCGACTGACCGAAGAAGGACGCGTCGAACGCCGGAAGGTCGGTGCCGGGGCTGTCGTGTGGTGGCTTGCGGATCGGGAGACGATTACTACGGACATCAATTCGGATGACCCGTTTTTCACCCGACAGACCTACACAGCGGGAGAGCCGTCAGATACGTCCGAGCGCGTCGACGAAATCCTCTACGGGAAGTCAGCTGAATGACCTCGACGCCGTCACCACTGTTTATCGACACCGGGGCGTTCTATGCGGCCTTCGTCGAAGACGACGCGAAACACACTGCCGCGGATGCTGTCTTCCAGGGCATCCAATCCAACGACGGTACGTAGGGCCCACTGTTCACGAGTCGGTATGTTCTCGCTGAGTTGGCGACGCTTATTCTGTTCGTGTTGGCCACACAGCCGCTGTGAACGCGCCGAGTAAGCACGTCCAGTCACGTTGCCCAGAGAGTTCGACAGATGGACGCGTGCCGCGCGGAAACCACGCGGCACGCGGTTCAACTTGCACGGATTTCTTGGTTTGATCGATACAAACTATCGTGGCGTCCATCTCTCGTCGCTTTTTTTTGAGTTCGTCGTGAAACTCGACTCGGGTCAGGGCGTTTGCCGTCCGATTTTGCGCTGCAGGACTTTCGCTCAGGGAGACAGAAGGGGTTCTTTGTCTCCGCGGCGTAGAATATCCGTTTTAAGTAATTTTTAGTCGACCTCGTCTCATCGGTGACGATAGCGTCACCCACCGTCTGTGCGATGTTACCGACCGTCGTCTCGCGGGGCGCACTCACTACGACCTTGCGCGCAATTCGTCCCCGTTCGGTGTCGACCAGGCGAGAGCACTGGAGATGTCGAACGTGACGGACCACAACGACATCGACGCGTTCGGACTGGAGCAGTCGGACTTCTGTCCGTAGTGGAGTACCTCGGCGTAGGAACAGGTCTTCAAAGGACTTCTGAGCGAGGGACCTCAGGCGTGTAGAGATGGCGACGACACCGCGCCTTACCGAAATGCGTCTTCTCTCCCAGTCTCCAACCGTTCACGACGCTTCTGGAACTCTTCTTCGTCGATCTCGCCTCGTGCGTAACGACGTTGGAGGGTTTCCATCGCGGAATTATCACTCCGGGAAGGAGCGTCACCTCGACCCAGTGCCCAGTAGAGGAGTCCGCCGACCAGCCCCAGCATTCCGAGTCCCCCGCCGACGAACGGCAGCCCACCGAACCATCCACCGTTCCGGCCGTTCATCATTCCAGGACCAGAACCCATCCCGGTCCCCCTCATTCCGCCACCTGAGCTCCCGTCACCTCCGGTGCTGGACCCATACGCTATCGCCCCCTGTTCGACGATCGCTTCGCTCTCGGGCACGTCACCGTCCGGAATCGGACTCCCTTCGGCTGGACCGCCAGGGCTGCCGACGACGATGCGACCGACCATCCCGACCGACTTGTGCGGAATGCAATAGTAGTCGTACGTGCCCGGTTCCTCGAACGTGTACTCGAACTCTCCCGACGAGATGGTCCCACTATCGAATGCGCCGGCGTCGGATGGAATCCGGTTCTCGTAGGCCGTTGCCGAGTGTGCACCGGCTGCTATCTCGAAGCGGACGGTCGTGCCGGGTTCGACGTGGAGCCCGATCGGGTCGAAGTAGTTGTTGCCCATCTTCACGACGGGCGTCTCCTGTGCGCTGGCTGGCTGAGAGAGGCCTGTGCTGGCGACTGCGCCGGCACCGAGCACTCCCAGGAACTGACGTCGACTATAGTTCGTCATATGAGTTGAATCGGTCGCTGGTTCGTTATCCACGCACGACATCAACGAGGCGCTGGGCGAATCCAGATGACTGCTGGGTCGCGCTCTCGATAGCTGACTCCAAGTCGTTCCGGTCGACGATGCCAATGAATTCGGCGGTCTGTTCACCGTTCGCGTAGACGAGTGTCGTCGGCGTCTTCCGGACGCCGTATTCCTCGGCCGTTTCCAGGTGTTTCTGGATGTCGACCTCCTGGAAATCCACGTTCGGATACTTGTCCTCGAGGCCGTCGTTTTTCTCCCGTTGTGTTGCGCATGCTCCGCACGTCTCTTGGGTGAAGAGGATGACTTCGGTCACATAGTATTCTACGATATTGGGACTTAAGCACATTACTATTCAGTATCGCAAGCTGAGAGACCTCCATCTCTTCGATTCGAAGGCGCGCTCACACAGTGGTGATCGGGAGTAGCATCACGAATTCGATCACGTAGGCGTGGGAATACGCACCTTGGTGCGTACTCGTTGGCTCACTCCGACCGTTCGAGTCTCTCGCGGCGGGATTCAAACTCTTCGTCAGTGAGGTCTCCACGAGCGTATGCCGTGCGGAGTTCCTCCATCGCGGGATTTCGAGATGTCTGCGTTTCGCTCATGCGCCGGAAGACGAGGTAGCCACCGCCGAGGAGGATGAGGAGGAAGATGATCGGGACGAGCATCCCGATGAACGGCCACCACCCGCCAGTACCACCATACTGACCCACCATCCCGCCGTAACCCATCATCCCGCCGAATCCCATCCCCATTGTGAGCAACGGAAGCAAGATGATCGCTCCGAGGATCAGGAGAACGATGGTCGTGGTGTCAAGCTGGTTCGATGAAGACATCGAGATCAGGCCTCCGACTTGGATCCTAGTTCGTCGGTAACGGCCGAGAGAACACGCTCGAAACGCTCGTTGACCTCAGTCGCTATCGAGTCGAGCGCATCGTTGTCCGCGATGCCGACCAATTGCTTTGGATCAACGGCACTCACAACGATATCGCCGTCATTGGTTTCGTAGACGATGACGTTACACGGGAGGAGTGCGCCGAGTTCGATTTCTTCGGTCAGTCCCTCGTATGCCAGCGGGGGATTACACGCACCGAGAATGCGGTACTGGCGGAATTCTTCGCCGAGTTTTTCCTTGAGCGTCGCCTGGATGTCGATGTCACAGAGGACGCCGAATCCTTCGTCTTCGAGCGCTGCGATTGTCGTGTCGACGACGTCGTCGAAATCGCCAGTGACTGAAGTCTGTATTGTGTATTCCATGAGATATTATGCCCCGTCCACGGGGTTAACGGTTGGGTGCCGCAACGGCGGGCGTTGGGAGTGTGATGTATCGGCTGGAACAGCAACTGTTCCAGTCATTCGGTGCGTTCGAGCTGTTTTCGCCGTCGATTGAATTCGTCATCCGAGAGCTCACCGCGGGCGTAGCGCTCGCGGAGAACCGACAGCGATTGCTCGTCGTTCCCGCCGGGTCCTCGGTTGAGGAGTGCATAGACGATGTAGAGCGGGACGGCGATGAGGAGCCCCATCCAGAGGAGTCCCCAGAGCCCCATCGCTCCGCCGAAGAGCCCCCAGCCGCTCCCGCCCATCATGCCGCCGCCGTAGCTCCCACTACCGTGGGCAGCAGCCGTTCCAGTCGCCGCGACCAACAGCGGGACGGCGAGCATCGCAAGTCGACGAGCAGTGCGTCCGATGTGAGTGGTGAGTTGCGTCATTATCTTGAGTTGGTGAATCGCGGTATTCAGTTGGAGCGATCGAAACGGTCAGGGCCGTCAGCAGTGGCCCTGCCCGTACATCCCGCCGTGGTACTCGTCGTCAGCCCCGTCGTGGTATTCCTCGTCAGCCATGTCCTGGGCCATCTTGTCGACGGTCACACCCATGTGCGACTCCATCCACTCGACGCTACCAGGGCCCATGTGTTCGGTCATCTGTGCCTCCATCCAAGTGGCCCATTCATCTGCGGTGGCATTGTCCGTGGGCGCGTCGTCTGCGGTCGTTTCGTTGCCGTGTGCGCTGACCACGGGGGCGGCGAACGCGAGTCCGACGATCGCGAGCGCCACGAGCAGCCAGCGGCCGAGTGTGAAGTTGGTCATTGTCTTTCTCCTCGGTTAGTCGTAGGACTGCTCGGGAGTTATCGACGTGGGTGTGAATCCGCATAGGAAAACGTTCGAGAACGTGTATAGGTCACTCTAAACGTTTTCCAGGAATAGAATCGTTCATCCAGCTCGAATTCGCCGGGTTGGCACTCAACCCATCTCTCAGACAGGACCACGACCAGACGAACGGCAGTGTGAACGGGCTGAAACCGGGTCTTCAACCGGGTCACTCGACGTATCTCACGACACGCGCCATCCCTGCATCGAGATGGTACAGGTTGTGACAGTGGAACAACCACCGGCCGGGGTTGTCGGCGTGGAAGTTGATCGTCACCTGCCCTCTATGCCCGGGCACGATGACTGTGTCTTTGATTGCATCGCCGACTTGGAAGAAGTGGCCATAAAGGTGCATCGGATGGGCTCTGATTGGTCATCCGAATCCGAACGTGTTCGTCGGGCCGGACCTGGAGCGGGTCTGCGTCCGGGTAGGCCTGCCCGTCTATCGTTCACGTGTATGATTGGCCCCTGCCGCGTGAGAGCGTCAGATCGAACGTTCGATCCGGCTCTCCACTCACCCCATCGAGCGAGGAGATCGCCTGCAAATCCCCGTACTGCAGCCGGTTACTGGCCGACGACGGGCGCTATGGGCTCCCTCCGCTAGTTGACTCGTACTCGACGATGGCTGTAGCTGGTGGTTCGTTTCCATCGAGTGCATCCGCTTGAACGGCCCACGTGCCCGGGTTCGTCGCCTCAATCACGGCGTCGTAGCGCTCACCGGCTTCGAAGACGAACGAGTCCACGTCGACGGGTTCGACAGGTCGACCATCGGCGTGGGTCACCGTCATTTCGTCGCCTGCGATCCGGACACCGAAGACTGTCGCGCTGCCGGCGTTCACGAACCGGAGGCGCACTCGCTCTCCTTCTGCCACTTCGAACCTCGGTAGATCCTCTGGAAGCCGACCGTTGATCAGGAGACCCTCGAAGAAGGGCGCACGCACCGATTCGACTGTCTCCGCTGCGTCGGCGTCCGGTTCCGGCGTGTGCTCGCCGTTCTCGGTCAGGCAGTAGAGGTGATGGCGGAACTGCAGTTCTCCGTCCTGGACGCGGAGGTCCACGCGGCCGAGCGCCTCGCCCATGCCGGACTCGACGACGACGGTTTCGGTCTCCTTGACGACGATAGGGTCGTAGGTGTATTCGTGAGTGTGCGCGCTGAACATCACGTCCACGCTCGCACAGTCCTTGGCCGCTTGGACCATCCACGGCAGGCCGATCTCGGTGACCGCGACCACGACATCCGCGCCGTCCTCGCGGGCGGCCTGCGCGGACTCTTCGAGGAGTGCGGGGTGCTTGCTGAAGCGGTACTTCCCCTCGTAGAACGAAGGAGCCATCCGGTCGACGTAGACGTTCGTCATCCCGACGACGCCCACAGAGAGGCTACCGACCTCGAGGATCCGGTACGCGTCGTACAGCCGCTCGTCAGTCTCCCAGTCGTAGAGGTTGTTCGCGAGGACCATAGCGTCGAGGTCATTCATGAGTTCCACGAAGTTGCCGTCCTCGGCGGCCTCGTTCGAGTAATCCCAGTTCCCGGGGACATAGACGTCGGGCGCAACGTGCTTGTTGATGGGCTTGAGCATCGCCCGCCCGTCGGTGTAAGTGGTCACGGCGGAGCCATGAAACGTATCACCGCTCATCAACGTACAGACCTCGTAGTCTTCGCGAAGTTCGCCGAGTTTGGCTGCGAGCAGGGGAATCCCGCCACCGCGCTCAATGACGCGGTCGTCGTCTCCGAACTTGAAGTTCGGCTTCCACGTTGGGTTGTCGTAATATACCTGGTAGCGTGGCGTGAGCTGTCCGCAGAGGTCGCTGACGTGCGCGAAGACGACGTCTGGGTCACCTGTGCTGTCGCGCGCAGGTCACCGTCTAGGGATTGCCACTCGCCGACGGATGTCTCGTCCTAGTTCATCGTGACGCGACTGTAGACACGACCGTTGACTGTTCATAAGTTGTGGTTGAAATTCGAAAGACCGAACAAGACCACGTATGGGTTCGCTATCGGCTACATATTCGATTGAAATCCGAGACCGGTCGAGTTCGGTTTGGAAAACAGTCTCGTAGTGCGTTCTAGTGGCAGGTGCGAAGGATGAGTGAGACACTGGCCTTACGCTTCTTAGGGAGAACTTGCCTAAGAGAGAAGGCCGTAGTATTGGCCGAGCAGAGATGTACGCGCTTGTTCGAACGTCGAGGTGGTCTCGATGACAGCTAACTGGGTAACGACGGGGCTGTCTGCGGTCGTCATCCTCGTTGCGTCCGTTATTCACGGGATCGCCGGGTTCGGCTTCGCGCAGGTGTCGATGGGGCTGATGCCGCTGTTCCGGTCGCCTTCGAGTGCCTCGATCATTTTCACCGCGACAGCAGTCGTGAGCAACGCCCGCGTCTGGTGGAGCGTCCGGGACGCGTTCGACTGGCGCAAGTGGATCGTTCCAGTCGGCGGACTCGTCGTCGGGATGCCGCTTGGAATCTACGTGTTCAGCCAGTTCAACAAGGCACAGATGCGCGTCGCTATCGGGGCGGTTCTCGTGCTCGCGGTCATCATCGTCGGCGCGACCCAGCAACTCGACGTCGTCACTGACTGGATCGAGGACAAGGATTACAGACCGGGGAAGATCGTCGGCGCGACGGCCGGTCTCCTTGCGGGGATTTTCGGCGGTGCCGTCGCCGTCCCCGGCCCGCCGATGATCGTTTACGGCGCGTTTATGTCCGCCAGCGGATTCTGGAGCGGTGAAGAGATGAAAGCGACGTTCACCGCCTTCTTCGGCACGCTCATGCTGTATCGTCTCGGGAGCCTCACGTACACGGGGGCCGTGACGACGCCGCTGATGATCGAGGCCGCAATAGCCGTTCCGATGGTGTTCCTCGGTGCGTGGGTCGGCGTCTACATCTTCGACCACATACCCGAGCGTATCTTCCAGTGGGTCGTGCTGGCGCTGCTGACCGTGAACGCGTTCGTTCTCCTGTTTACAGCAGTTCCGGAACTCTAACCGCGTCAAACCATCGCCAGTTCGGAGAGGGGGTTCCGGTACCTCCTGACTGTACTGCACTGGTTATAATCGTCAAAAATCAGCATCACACCGATCGCCGATTCGAGTGCTATTCAGACGGCCATCAGGCGCTCATCATGTTCCGACAGCTCTCGGCGCATTCCCGGAGGACCTCGGCGCAGACCTGGCAGTGGTCGGCGTCATGGCGCTCGCACTCCTCGGCACACTCTTCACAGGCACCAGCGCAGGCCTCGGCGAGCTGAGGGCTGTAGTTTGAATCGCGAGCCATGAAGCGGGCGTGCAGCGAGGCGATATCGGCGATGTCAGGCAGAGCCGGGCGCATTCTTCCATCTCCTCGTCACCGAGGCATTCGTCGGCACACCACTCACAGACCTCGGCTGCCTCGTTACAGATCTCGATGCCTCGCGCTGCTCGTCGCTCAGGTGGTCGATCTTGGAGACCGTTTTTGCAAGGGACATGGCACCTCATCGTACGATGCCCTTCGAATTCACCATCCTGCTTGCTCTTGCGGGGTCAGCCTACGTTCAATGTCGGCCATAGGCGTCGACGAGGGCAGGTACACCGAGCGGGAATGCGAGGATCCCGAACGTCGCGAGCGCGTGTTTCGCGTACGACGACTCTCGATAGGCGAGGTACGTAGCACCCGCCCCGAGGGCTGCCACCGCGTATGCGAGGTTGCTCCAGAGCGGGTCGTATGTCGAGCAGTAGCCCCAGCAGACGAGCGTGTATGAGGGGGCGTTCCACGTCGGCGGCTGGAGCTTGGGCCAGAAGAACCGGCAGTAGGTAGTGAATACGAGCATCACCGTCATAGGCAAGGCTGCGAGCCACGTACTCGGCCGAAGCGAGAGTCGGGGTCCGTATCGGTGGTAGGCGCCTATCAGCACGAGGGGGAGCGTGAAGACCACCAGCCACAGGCCGACGGTGTAAGAGACCGGCCAGTGTTCGATTCGGGGTTGCGTGTAGGCAATTCTGAGCGACTCGGGGAGTGTTGCCCACGGAAAGGACGGATCGGGGATCGGATTCGTGAGAAAGGATACGCCCATGAGAAAGACGCCGGTGATCAGCGCGTACACACCAACCGTCGTCACTTGCGCGACCAGCGAGGGTAACGGCTGGTGGCGGGAATCATCACCGCCACTATCGTTGAGCGGGTCAGGGTGGTGGGTATCCGCTCCCATAGGATGAGTTACGATAGTATGGTTGATTGCATTTGCTCTTTCAAATCAGAAGCCAGCGTCTTCGAAAGGTGTGGTTTCACGAGCTGACCTTCGGGACAGTAAGTGGGAATGACCTGAACCGAGAATTATCGAGCGAGTCGGCTCCTGAGAGTCGCCAGTAATCCGGGCTGATCCCTCGCCTTCTGTTCCGTGTCTCGGGTGTCCGGTTCTTCGGTCCCTCTTCATCCGCTTCGAGCCTCGCCGCTTCGTAGTCCGCTATCATGTGGGGGACGTGGCGATTACACATGGGTGTATACGACGCCCAACTACAAAACTGGTCGACAGGCGCTAGCAAATGCTAGCTCTGACTCTGCCGCAGGTCGTCACTCGGGTAAATACGATATGTCCGCCCCTGACGCTCGCGGTATAACAGTCCACGTTTCTCGAGGGCACTGACCGTCTGACTGACCTTGCTCTTCGAGAAGTCTGAGCGATCCCGTAATTCGATCTGCGTAATGCCGGGCGAGGAGATGACTGGTTCGAGGACACGACGTTCGTCATCCGGCAAGAGGTCTAACACGCGAGCCTGTGGCTGAGACTCTGGATTGATGGCCCCATCTGGTCGTGTGGCCTCCTCCGATGAGTCGGCGCTCTCGGGGCCGGTCGGACTCGCCATCTCATTTTGCGAGTGGACGTTAACGTCTGTATTGGTGAGATCGTCCCGAACCACGAGATACCCCCCACCGATGACAGCCGAGGCGAGAAAGGTCCCGAGGACGTACCAGAGCGGATTCGTTCCGTGAACCGCGCCCATCGATGTGCCCATCATCGATCCCATTTGCTCGAAGGCTTGCTGTTGCTGGTATGCTTGCCAGCTGAGCGTACCGCCGACGATGAGCACGGCAGCGACCAAGCCACCGACTACTGCATCGGCTCTCCGTCGATTCATTCATCCCACCTCGATCGGCCGGTATATCCGTTCATACCCGAGAATTGGCGAGGCATCGGTGTACCAGTTGTGATTAACCGAGACAAGACTCGGGGTTGTTTGGCCGCGATCCTTGGCATCAAGCCGTGGCATTCAGTGATGTTCATGACTCTGGGAAGCCCCCGTCTCTGAGACCTGTGGGTGTTGATGTACGAATTCGGATGGGTGCTTCTCGAACGATCGCTTGCACCGCATCGAACAGAAGTAGTACGTCTCGCCACCGTGAGTGAGACTCGGCCCGCTATTGTCGGTCCGCATCCCACAGACGGGATCACGGTACTGGCCAGGGGCACCCAATCCTCGGCGATAGACGTAGAGGAGGAAGCCAGAGAGCGCAAACGCGACGATGTTGAGGTAAAACGTGTAGTTAAGTTCGAAGTACGTCTGTTCGGAGGCTGTCTCCCCGCCAGCGAGATTCGGGACGATGCCGAGAGCGCTGAACAGTTCCTCCATGAGAAAGCCTGTGAACGCCATCGTCACGAAGAAGATACCGAGGATGTACAGCATCACCTTCCAGCCGTAGTACTTCCGGTAGACGTTCAGGACGGGGATGGTGATGAGATCGGCGTAGACGAACGCGATGACGCCGGCGAAGCTGATGCCGCCGCCCCAGAGCGCAACCGCAAAGGGAACGTTCCCCATGCTCCCGACGAAGCTGATGACGGCGATCGCTACACCCATGATGGCGTTTTCTGCGCTCACTAACAATCCATCGCCCTGGAGGAAGAGCGTGTTCCAGACCCACTGCGGGACGAAGACGATGACGAACCCCGAAATGAGAAAGCCTGCTATGATGTCCGTCCAGATCATCGACCACTCCTTGCGATACTGATTCCCGACTTTGTACCACCCGCCCCACGAGAGGAGTTCGTCGTGCCAACCGCCGCTACTTGCGGCTTCCTGCTGGTAGGTTTCCATGCAACCTTCTGAACAGAACTTCAGTGTCTCGCCCCCGTCAGTCACCAGCGAGTATTCGTCTTTGCCTTCCATCCCGCAGGTCGGGTCCTCGGTGATCCCTTGGTCGTGATCGCGTTGATTCAGTTCCTCCCGTACTTGCTCGAAGAGGTTCTCTGGGAGAGTCAGATGAACGAGGACCGCCATCACGGCGATGAGAATGACGCCGCCAAGGAGTTCTGCAACCAGAAATTCCCACCCAAGGAGGATGAGGATCATCAGCCCGAGTTCGACGATGAGGTTCGTCGAGGCGAACATGAACGCGAAGAAGTTCACCGTGTGCGCTCCCTTCTTGAACAGCCCCTTCCCAATGGCGACCGCGCCGAAGCTACAACCACTACTTGCCGCGCCGAATACGGTTGCTTTCGTGAGGCCACTCAGATTCCCCTCTCCGAGTACGTTGGCCATCCGCTCTTTCGAGACGTAAACCTGAACGAGACTCGTGATGACGAGCCCCATAATGATCGCCCACGCCGCCGTCCAGAGAAACCCGACGCCGATCCGCAACGACTCGAGGATTCCGTCGATGAGGGCGGCTTGCATATCTAGACTATCGCAGCCAGCTGTTTTGTTATTTATTCTTAAGAAACTGGGGCCGTGGGCGGAGTAAATCTTGCATTCAAAGGTGATTCATGCTATCAGATGTGGTCAACCGTTCGAGGACTGCGTTCACGCTCATCAGTTTTTTTGCGTGTCACTGATTCCATCGCTGGTTGCTCCTTGGTCTTCCAACGGACTGGTCACACAGATATGGGGGTTGTACCGCTGTTTCCCCACGATATTCTTGCCCCGTGTTACCAAGGAATCGCTCCCTTTCGAGTTGTAAGAGAAACCCGATTGAAGGAGTAGAGCGTATCTCTAGTCATGAGCATTACTACCACAAACCAAGACGCGTACGAAATGGACTCCACGACCAACGTGATGCAGCTCGATTCGTTGGCACTGGCGGGCGCAGCAGCAGTCGTCTCTGCGATCGTGATGCTCCTACTCGGTGTGTTCGGAGCGATCAGCGTCTACGAAGGCGCAGTTGAAGCGATGGAGCAGTGGCACCTGTTCTTCGAACCGACCGTCGTCGGGACTGTGGCGGGCATGGTCGAGGCAGCGGTGATCAGCTTCGTCTTGATGTACGCCTTCGCGTGGCTGTACAACGCCTTCACATCATAATCTGGGAGTCAATCCATTTATCAACCGAATTATGTACACCGACATTTCATTCCAACCGATAGAAGTGACCGTCCACATCGTCACCCCGTCCATGGGGGAGACGATTCAAGGGCCACGTCACCGTAGGACAAGGTATGAACGAACCGTCTCCATTTGACGCAATTCGCGAATTCGAGTTCGACGGCACCTCCTACAAGATAGCCGACCTCACTGTCCTCGAAGACGAGGGGCTCTGCGAACTCGATCGGCTCCCCGTCAGTATACGCGTGCTCCTCGAGTCCGTTCTCCGCAACGTCGACGGGGAGACGATAACCGCCGAGGACGTTCGCAATGCTACGTCGTGGGAACCCGACGTCCCAGACGTCGAACTCCCATTCACGCCCTCTCGAGTCGTTCTGCAGGACCTCACCGGTGTCCCTGCCGTGGTCGACCTCGCAGCACTCCGGTCAGCGGTCGATCGCAAGGGGACGGATCCAACCGTCGTCGAGCCGGAGGTCCCGTGCGACCTCGTGATCGACCACAGCGTGCAGGTCGACTACTTCGGCTCCGAGGATGCCTACGAGCGCAACGTCGAATTGGAGTACGAGCGCAACGGCGAGCGGTACCGCTCCCTCAAGTGGGCCCAACAGGCGTTCGACGACTTCCGTGTCGTCCCGCCGGGGACTGGTATCGTCCACCAAGTGAACCTCGAGTACCTCGGTCAGGTTGTCCACGCCCGCGAGCAGAATGGGGAAAACTGGCTACTCCCGGATACGCTCGTCGGCACGGACAGTCACACGCCGATGATCGGCGGTATTGGCGTCGTCGGATGGGGCGTCGGCGGCATCGAAGCTGAAGCCGCGATGCTCGGCCAGCCGATCACGATGAAACTCCCCGAAGTGGTCGGCGTCCGTCTCACCGGTGAACTTCCCGAGGGGGCGACCGCAACCGACCTCGTCCTTCACGTTACTGAACAGCTTCGGGAGGTCGGCGTCGTCGATCGGTTCGTTGAATTCTTCGGCCCCGGTGTGTCGAATCTCACCGTTCCAGACAGGGCGACCATCGCGAACATGGCGCCCGAACAGGGCTCGACCATCAGTATGTTCCCCGTCGACGACGCGACGCTCGATTACCTCGAACTCACGGGCCGCGACGAGAAACATATCGAACTCGTCCGCGAATATCTCGACGCACAGGGACTGTTCGGTGAACAGAATCCCGAATACACCGAGACGGTCGAACTCGACCTCTCGACGATCACTCCCAGCCTCGCCGGGCCGAAACGCCCCCAGGATCGCGTTCCGATGGGCGACATGAAGACGCACTTCCGAGGACTGATCCACGGCGAATTCGAGGACGAACTCGACGATATCGACGAAGATGCAATCACACGATGGATCAGCGAGAGCAGCGGTTCCGACGACGACCGACCCGACCCCGATCTTCCGGAACCGGACGTCGGCGATCTCACCGACAGAGTCGAAGTCGACGTGAACGGCGAGTCGACCGAGATCGGGCACGGCAGTGTCGTCGTCAGCGCCATCACCAGTTGTACGAACACGTCGAATCCGTCGGTGATGCTCGCGGCGGGGCTGCTCGCCCGCAACGCAGTCGAGCGCGGTCTCGATGTCCCGGCGTACGTCAAAACGAGTCTTGCACCGGGCAGTCGGGTCGTCACCGAATACCTCGAAGCCTCGGGACTCCTCCCCTATCTGGAGGACCTCGGCTACAACGTCGTCGGCTACGGCTGTACGACCTGCATCGGGAACGCTGGGCCGCTTCCCGAACCGATCGAACGCGCGATCGACGCCGAGGATCTCTGGACGACGAGCGTCCTCTCCGGCAACCGGAACTTCGAGGCACGCATCCACCCGAAGATCCGGGCGAACTACCTCGCCAGTCCGCCGCTCGTGGTCGCCTACGGACTCGCCGGGCGCATGGATATCGATCTCGAACACGATCCACTCGGCACTGACGACGACGGCAACCCGGTCTACCTCTCTGACATCTGGCCCGGCGCCGACGAGATTCACGCGGCAGTCCACGACAGTGTCGATTCCTCGATGTTCAGAGAGAAGTACGCCGAAGTGTTCGAAGGTGACGAGCGCTGGGAGGCGCTCGACGCGCCAACCGGTGACGTCTACGAGTGGGACGACTCCTCGACGTACATTCGTGAACCGCCGTTCTTCAGGGATTTCCCGCTGGAGAAGCCCGGCGTCGCAGATATCGAAGACGCTCGCACGCTGATGCTGCTCGGTGATACGGTCACGACCGATCACATCAGCCCGGCCGGACCATTCAGCCGTGAGCAGCCGGCCGGTGAGTGGCTCGTCGACCACGGCGTCGAACCCCACGAGTTCAACACCTACGGCGCCCGGCGCGGGAACCACGAGGTGATGATGCGCGGCACCTTCGCCAACGTCCGCATCGAGAACGAGATGCTCGACGACGTCGAAGGCGGCTACACGATCCATCACCCAACCGACGACCAGACAACGGTCTTCGAAGCCAGCCGTCGCTATCGCGAGAACGACACGCCGCTGGTCGTGTTTGCGGGTGAAGAACTCGGAACAGGATCGAGTCGTGACTGGGCGGCAAAGGGAACGGATCTGTTGGGTGTCCGTGCGACGATCGCCGAGAGCTACGAGCGCATCTTCCGTGACAACCTCGTGGGTATGGGTGTCTTGCCGCTCCAGTTTGTCGACGGCGCCTCGTGGGAGTCGCTCGGCCTCGACGGCTCGGAACGGGTCGCGATTCACGGACTCGACGACGGTCTGGACGTGAACGACGATCTCACCGTCGTCGCAGAACGTGCCGATGGCTCATCCGTCGAATTCCCGGTCACGGCACAGGTTGGGACGCCTGCAGCCGTTCGATACGTCGAAAATGGCGGCATCCTCCATCTGGTGCTCCGTCGATTACTCAGCGAAGACTAGCCGCCTCTCTCCAGAGAGTCGCCATTTTCCGAGCACTACGAAGAATGCTGCTGGTGAGTGAACCTCAGCCACCCCTGCAGAAGGGTCGCGGTGGCTACGCTGACTGGGTTATTGTCGCAATTCACTGACTTCGTGAGTATCTCGACCAACCGTACCGGCGGTTGCTCGATATCCTCCACGAGATGCCTCGAATCACAGCTAAACTCGGGCTTGCGGTGGATGAACCCCCCGACTTCACCACCGTGTGCACAAGGAAGCAAGACCTCGAAATGCGCATCCGGCACGTCCTGCTGCGGTCGTCTGCTTCTCTCCACGAGTTCGGCGAAGTCCAAGCAATCGACGCGACTGGCTTCCAGCGACACAAAGCCCGTCGGCATTACGTGATTCGCGTCGGCTACAACTTTGACGACATCAAAACCACGGCACTCGTTGACTGTGATTCGACGGCGATTCTCGACGTTCATTGCTTGATGAAGCAGCCGCACGACACTCAGATCGGCAGGCAAGTGCTAACGAGAAATCTGCAGCGACTCGACACAGTCGTCGCGGACAAAGGCTACGACTGGGACGCTCTACGCTACGAACTCAGGGACGCTGGCGTTCGTCCGGTGATCAAACACCGCAAGTTCTGTCCAATAGATATGGCGTACAACGCTCGGCACGATGAGGAAACCTATCACCGCCGATCACTCGTCAAGTCGATTTTCTTTGTGTTGAAGCATCGGTTTGGTTAGACGTTACGGGCTAGAACGTGGTTTGGGGCAGTTCAGAGAGCTCGTCCTAAAGTCCGCCGTCAGAAACATCGAGCAAGCCGTCAAGACCTCACGCTAGTGTTCTCCCGCGTCTAAACAAGGCACAGCGCGCATATTGACCAAATCGATATTGTGATTTGATATGTGATTCTTAATATCGGAGTTAGGCCGGATTACGAGCGACGACTTTTGAACCACCGAGTCACGCGTGACGCAATCCCGAGATCCCGTTTCGCCATGATGACGGTACTTCGAGCTCGCCGGCCAACCTCTTCAGGGATGGCCCCGAACACGACCTGCTGGAGGAGTCCCTCCCGGGACGCCCCGATGATCGTGAGGTCGTGATCGGTTGATTCCTCGACGATGGCATCAGCGATATCTGTACCGTCGATGATCTCGGTCGTCGCCTCGATACTCTCTAGTTCCGCGACGGTCGAATCGAGAATCGATTGCGCATCGTCGTCACGGTCTGATTCAGTAGACCGGACGTATATTACCTTGATGTGAGCATCGTTGCGCCTGGCAACGGCACGGGCAATCTCCGCCGCGAATTCGGCGTGCGGACCGCCAGCAGTCGGCACGAGGATCGAGTCCACGCTCCCGATGGACTCGCTGTCGGCGGCGGGGCCGACACGCTCAACCAGTAGCTCGCAGCGGGCCTTGGTTACCACCTCGTCAACGTTGCTCCCCAGGATGAAATCACGACGGCGGGGACGACTCCGCCAGCCCATCAGCACGAGGTCTATGTCGTCCTGTTCGATCGTATTGAGGATTGCCTGGGATACGTCGTGCCCGATACGTATTTTACCACTCACTGGGACGCCCGGGCGCTCTTCGTCCGCAAAGTCGATTGCCTGGTCGATCACAGTCCGTTCCTCATCGACGAACTGGCGACCCTCGGAAAGTGGCGTCTGTTGCGGAACTGTGGCGACGCTTACCACTTCTATCTCGGCGTCTCGCTCTTCGGCGAGATCCAGTGCTGTCCGCATCAACTGTTCGACGGTCGCCGGATTCGCCACCGGAACGAGAATCCGTTGGTCGCGTTTCCGCCGTTCTTCGGCGGGCGCTTGCTCGGTTGTGACGGTGGGCGTTTCCTCTTCGATCTTTTCCTCCTCCTTCCGCTGGGAGTATCCGGAGTAGAGAAGGAGACCCAGCCCCATCCAGATGGCGGTCGTCACGAGCGCGATGAACCCGTGCGAGTCTGGTCCCACCCCGATTTCCATGCCCAGCGCCGAGAGGAGGAACGGCGTCAACATGAACTGGAGGACGATCCCAATGAGCGGGGGCCACGGCATATACGGGACTTCGTACGTGCGTGGCAGGTCGGGGTGGGTCTTGCGCATCTTGATGACGGTCCAGTTGACCTGCACGAACAGCAGGATAAACATGATGTCCGCTGACGCCGCAACCGATTCGATGGGCAGTACGACCGCCATCAGCGCGATGAGCAATGCCGAGAGGAAAATCGCCCAGTGGGGCGTTCGCTTCTCGGAATGGACCTCACTGAAGAGTTCGGGGAGGGCCCTGTCGCGCCCCATTGCAAACGAAACGCGTGACGAGGAGTAGACGGTCGCGTTCAGCGCACTCATCGTCGCCGTCAGTCCAGCGACCAGGAGTAACGGGACGCCGTACGGAACGAACTGGCCGGCCGCCTCGATGATGCTAAGTTCACCCAGATTACCGAGCAATTGCCACGTGGGCGCACCGGCCGGGATGCCCGCTCGTTCGGCCAATTCGGGGATTGTCTCAATCCCACCGATCGCGGCGAAGGCGACGAGAACGTAGATCGGCACGACGATAGCCAGTGAGTAGAAGACCGCCTTCGGGACGTTCTCACCCGGATCGACGACCTCTTCGCCGGACTGGACGATGATCTCGTAGCCCTCGAAGGCGATGTACGTAAAGCCCATCGCTCCGATGATACCGACGATACCGCTCGGTGCAAACCGGGGGCTGTCGAGAAATTTCGCGGGCCAGTTGGGGGTCTGAATCGTCGCCAGAATGCCGAACGCGACGAAGACGCCGAGGATGGCGACCTTGATGAACGTCACGATGACGCCGGCCTTCCCAGTCTCCTCGGCTCCGCGATAGTTGATGTACGCGAAGAGAGAAATCATGAGGACTGCAAGGATTTTATCCAGAAGTCCACGACCGACGAACCCCAAGAGCTGGAATCCTTCTGCGAGGACACCACCGTAGACCAGAAACTCGGTGAAGAACACGCCGAACGTCACCGCGTACAGGGAACAGGCGACCGCGTGCGCGAACCAGGACATCCAGCCCGCGTAGAAGCCATTCGGATCGACGAGCGCTTCTTTCACCCAAAGGTACCCACCCCCCGCTTCAGGAAACGCTGCACCGAGTTCGGCATAGGAAACAGCTGTGAACAGCGCAACGAAGCCGTTGAGAGCAAACGCGAGAATCAGTGCGGGTCCTGCGAGCCCCGCAGCGAAGCCCGTGAGGGCGAAGACACCGGCACCGATCATCGCTCCGACGCCGATGAACGTGATGTCGAAGAGACTCATGTCCCGCGAGAGTTCCGTCTCAACGTCGCCGGATTCCTCCTGAGTAGCATCACCCTCCGTCTCTTGGGTCACACGATCCGGAGACTCATCGTCCATATCGAATCCAATCAGACGTGGTATAATAAAATCGAGCGAGTTGGAGGTTATTCATTCCGACTCCTCATCTGCGACTGGCCCGAGGAACTCCCAGTGAATGTTGTCTGTTCCATCAGGTCTGGGTTCATGTTGAATCCGATAGAGGCCCTCTCGTGAACCCCCATCATTCGTTTTTTCGGTGACCTCAACGAGAACGTGTTCTGGAGAGGACTCGGTTATTTCATAGTCCACAACACCGTCACGTGCTTTCAGCTCTTCGTTCACGGCCCTCTTCAAATCGAAATCATTCCCGTTACCGCCGGCTGGGGAGGGAGTCATACTGACCAACTTCTCCGAATGGGATCGAATCCCGGACCCTCAAGCGGACTGTTGTATGTCGTCACACACAATTCAACCCATTAACTTGCTCATTGTAGAATGCCTGGAACGAACATTGGGGGTCATGCTGCATCCACCCTCTAAGTGTTGCACACCGCTACTGACAGTGACTGGAGAGGTTTCTGAGGGCGTGCTGAATTGAGGGCGCGGGCCGTGTTTAGACGCTATCGAGAGGCGGTATTGCCGAGGATTATGAGTGAATGAAGCGGGAATGAGTTGAGTATGCCCACCCAACTCGCCCGCTTCACCGACAATTGCGTCGATTTATCTCAAAAAGCTGTCGTTGGTGAGCCTCAGCCACCGCTAGAACTCGCCGAGCTGATCGACGGGGAGGTGCCAGTCGCATCGGCGTAGGGGTCCTTGGGATGATTCGTCGGAACAGTCGGTTACTCCGAGTCCGACCATTCAGGGAGTGATGGCCGTCCATCCTGCCACCGAATCGTCTCCAAAGCGGACGGTAATTGCTGGAGTCGTTTGTCGAGTGCCGCAAGTGGATGCGCATCGAGAGACGCCGCAGCATGCCTCTCAACAGCGGTGTCCTCGTAGTTGAGTTGAATGTGACAAGGACCCAATTCAGGATGGTCAGCGTCTTGGTGGAACCCGAGCATGAGGTTCCGCGTCGGTTCGATCCAATTGATTCGGTAGTACTCGTAGTCGACACCGATTGGATACCAGAATCGAATCTCTAATCGTGCATTTTCGACGTCATAGGATTGATTCAGGAACGATTCTGTGTCGATGTCTGCGAAGACATACCGTGGACGGCGGCTAGACGGGTGATAGCGTACGTTCTCACAGCCAGCTTGTTTCGATAGCCGACTGTGAATTTCTCGAAGCAGAGTACGTTGCGTATATCGGTCGCGATTCGCAAGGAAGATCATCGTGGGAGAGAAGAGGGTTAGCTTGTGACGCGGTCTGCTGCGTCGGTCATTTGTTTGCGAGTGGTTTCAACATCCGAATACAGTTCGAGAGCGTGCTTGATGAGTTGACGGTCTTCTTCGTTCGCACGCCAGAACGCGATGATCTCGCGTCGCTCACGAATTTCAGCACTGGAGACCTCGCCATCTGCAAGCGACTGTTCGAGTTCTTCCCACGTCTCTACGTCGTAGGTATCCTGCCATCCTTCAATCTCTTCAGCAATGGCCGCCAACTCACTCTGGAGTTCCTCGCGGGCGTTCTCCTCGATGAGGGTGCGGATTTCATCAAAGAGCAACCGGGTGTAGTCTGGCTGATACAGCGTGGTGTCACCAGCCTTGATACGGCGTAGTCGACCTTGCTCAACGAGGTCGTTCAGCTCGTTGTTAGTGGTACTCCACGCTGCCTCTGCTTGTTCACTGATCCAATTGGTCGAACGAGGCTCACTGAGCGTTTCGGCGACAGATCGAATCCGCTCACGTGCACTCATTGTCTCTGTCCACGACGCAACACCTTCTCGTGGAGACTCGGTCATCTTAGTCACCTCTTGTACTAGCGTTCGTATTTGATTCCCATATATCTTTGTGTCTTCTCGAATAATCAAGAGCAAAAAGTCGGGGTCGTCTCGATATTGAAGTACGATGCCGGATGAAATCGAGACAAGCCGATAACTGACCACTACGCCGACTACGAAGCACTTCGTCCCGTGGGTGAAGCGAGCCAGACGCCGACGCACGCCTCGCACCACAACACGTTCACCCCCACTGCATGACGACTCAGAAACCCACATATGGCGTCGTCGCTCACCACCCGGCTCGAAGCGCTCGAAGCACGCTCGCCCCAGCATTACAGTACCCTCCAACGGCACCTGCCTCTCCTCCAGACAGCGCTTGACGACGCCACCCGTCCCTACCCAACGGGTCGGCAACTGTACGCCCATCTCGAGGATCCACCCCTCCCAGCCCGCACGTTTGGCCGCCTGCTCGCACTCCTCGTCGAGCTCGAAATTATCGACATCTACGCCGAGCGGTCGAGCGCCAATCGCTACGATATTCGTGCATACGACACGGCTGACCTCGAGGAGCTCGAGGTACTGCTCGCGTAAGCACCCGCAGCGAGACCGATGACGTTCAGCCGGGTGTCCACGATCGTCGCCACAGTTGGGGTATCGGGTCGGCCGCCCCCAGTGGGGTGTCACCTAAGACGCCAGACCGGCGGTGTGACGGGAGTGTCGAACACATGATGGTACCAATGAGAAGGCAGGCCCTTCGAGTCTTGTATCAGTCTTCAGACCATCCTGAGAGGAGAGATATGTCCGAGGAATCGTTGTTCGCGCCAACGAATGGTGACGGTGCTCAGGAGAATCGAGTGTTACGACAAAGCGCGCTTCTTCACCGTCACCGGCGATCGAGTGACTGGAACACCAACAGCGGTGTCGCAGAGACAAGACGCCTTGGAAGCGATTCACCGTGAGTACATCGCCGAGGAGACACCCACGCAAGCGACGGACACCCCTACGGGTGTCACACAGCGAGATAAGACCACATCTAGCACGTCCCTCGACGACGAGACACTCGTTGAGAAAGCGAGCAACGCTTCGAACGGGGCGAAGTTCGACCGGCTGTGGAACGGGTCGACGAGCGGCTACGATAGTAACTCGGAAGCGGACATGGCGCTGTGTTGTCTGCTGGCGTTCTGGAGCGGCGGTGACGCGGCGCAGATGGACCAGCTGTTCCGCCAGTCGGGGCTCATCCGTGAGAAGTGGGACGAAGTGCACTACGCCGACGGATCGACGTACGGCGAGAAGACCATCGAGCGTGCCATCGAACAGACGTCGGAGTTCTACGAGCCACGGTCGACAGATCACTCAGAGACAGACACACCCACCACCGATGGCGACGACGCCGACGAGACGCGAAGTCGAGCATACCTCGTGGAGAAGAATCGCTTGCTGCGAGAGCGTGTGAACACCCTCGAGGCAACGCTCGACAAGCGAGACGAGCGCATCGACGAACTCGAGGCAGAAGTAGCACGGCTCACTGGCTCCGATACAGCGCAGACCGGAACGTCTGACGCCGTCGACGACGACGGCTGCCCGGACGATGAGGGCGACGCAGAGTCAGAGACGTCGTCGCTGTGGGGACGAACGAAGCAACTGTTTAGGGAGTAATCGGAGTGTCCGGGATACTATTCCTCGAAGTAAGAACTATATCGTTGGCGACGCAAGAACAGGTATGTCCAACAGCGAGTCTCCAGGCGGTCCACCACCGTTTGATGACGCGTTTCGTGGTGACGACGTCGAGCAGCGCATCTATGGGACGATCCTCCAGACTCGCGAACCGACGACGGCGAGCGCGATCGCCAAGCGAGCTGAGTGTGACCCGAAAACTGCCCGCAAGTATCTCGGCTGGTTCACTGATTTGGGTATCGTCACACGTCACGAGGGTCATCCCGCCACCTACGAGCGCAACAATGCGTACTTCGAGTGGCGCCGCATCAACCAGCTCGCGTCTGAGCACTCCGTTGAGGATCTCCAGCAGCGCGTCCAAGAACTGACCGCGCGGATCAGCGGGTATGAAGAGCGGTACGATGCGTCGACGCCCGCCGCTGTCGACGCCGTTGCCGTGACGGACGCGAGTGACGACCAGACAATCGACGAGGTGTATAGTGACCTCGGCGAGTGGGCGACGGCACGCGAAGAACGCCAGCGCTACGAGCGGGCTCGGCAGCAACGTGCTGACACCGACGGCGAACAGGTGTCTGGGTAGGATGGTCCCGCCAGCAGGTGATGGGGCGAGCCCCGCGCCTATCGATCATCCCATTCTCGAATTCCTCCAGACACGACTCCAAGCGACAGGGCAGGTTGCACAGGCAACACTCACGGATACAAGTGGACATCTCGAACTCAATGTCACACTCGCCCCATCGTACTATCCTGAAGTCGTTGACGAGGCAACACTGAACGTTCGCTGGTACACGAACGATGATTTCAAAATCCACTACCGAGAGGTGCACTCAGAGTCTACCTGGGAATGTCGGTGGGACCGCCACCCGAACTCTCACAACACCCGAGACCATTTCCACCCGCCACCAGCTGCCCCGACGCCGGGCGACGACGCCTCATGGCCGACCGACCATCGCGACATGCTTCAGCTCGCTCTCGACGAGGCCAAACAGCGGATTACGACGCTATGGGGCACATAGACAGGAGACACGATGAGTGAGAAAACAGCGGCTTGTGGGAGCAAGCGATGGAAGCCGAAAGTGACGCATCCGAAGTACAAGCGCAGCTCGCGGAACTCAACCACGAACTGCAGTGGGATCGCGAAACCTTGCGTGAAGACAGTTTGTCCGACTGAACACGGTGAGCATCGGAAGCGGACAGGTACACCAAGACACCGCCCAGGCTAAACTTCTGTCCCAGGCGTGAACTCGGTCAACTCCTCGATTCGGCGTTCAAGTGCCTCGACTTCCTCGCGTAACTGCTCGGCTTCCGGATCGTCACTTGCAGTGAGTCAATCTTTCAGCCCTTGGAGTCGCGTTTGCTTGTGTTCGTCGTCGACGTCGGCTTTCCGGACGTACGCACGTTCTTCGATATCGTACACTGCCGACTCCGAACGGTCGGTCACATCGAGTGCCTCATCAACTTTCCCGCGGTCGACACCCAAAACCTGTTCGTGAGGAACGCCGGCGTCGTCGAGGACACGCAGCACGTCCTCGTCGTCCTTGAGAGTGCGATTACGTCGCGTCGTCCGCTGGACGGACCCGTACTGACCGTGGACAGGTTGGTCATGGTGGAGTCGGTCAAGTAGGAGTTCCCGGACCGACTGACGGAGGTCACCAGCGTTGCGTTGGACATCCGAACACAGCGTGTAGAGATTGATGAGCACCGGCGTCTCACACTCGGCGAGTGCCGTTGAGTCGTGTCGTTCGAGCGCATCGATGAGAAGCAGCATATCCGCATAGACGTCGAGGTCGGGTTCGACGCGTTTCTCGTCGGGTGCAGTGGGCGTGCTTTCCACGAGCTGTGAACTCGTCGGATCGTCGGTTTCAGTAATTGTCCCCGATCGCTCGTCGCACTCGTAGCGAGGGTGAAGACTCAACACTGCCGCATAGGGTTCAGCATCGGGTGGGAGACGGCTCAGGTCGAACGTGCCACCGACCTCCTCGATCCGCTCGGCAAGCGTTGTAAACTGCTCGCGCTGCAGCGGCTGTGAGTCGCCAGAGTCGACGCGACACGGTGTGCTTGGCTGTCGGTAATGTGGAATCGCTTCTTCGTGAGCGGCGTCACGAGTGTCGCCTCATCGGGAAGTGCGTCGCACTCCTCGAGCAACGTGTGCCAACTCCCAATGAATGGCATACGCGACACTTGCCGCCAGTCAATAAAACGTCTCGGCTCGCTTTCGACGACGAGGGAGATTCTGATACTCTGGGAACGTTGCCCCATGCTGGAATCGGTCAACCGCGACGTCTCATGCTTGCCCGAGAGCTTAGGAAACAGTAGAGTCTGTCGTCGGTGTTGCAGATCGGTGTTAACCAACGTAAGTTGGTCTTTTCAGCTGGAATGCGACATCGAGGGCTGCTACCGGATCGTCTGGGTTCGTCGGGAGGGGAGTCTGTCGTGGGTGTCTCGTTGTGGCCTGAAAAGACCAAAGTTGCACAATTCCGGAAATGTTGGTTAACAGGACGGCGGCTGCTCAACATCTCAGTTTCGATAGCTTTTGTGAGGACGCCTCACCCAGTGAGTCGAAGCCCATCCGTCGCTTCGTAGAGATACCCTTTCAGCAACAGCTGCTCAAGGAGATCTTCCGCCTCTGGCCGCTCGAAGCCACCGGCAGTGAGGAGATTGAGCGCTGTGTCGTGTGTAATCGTTGCATCGTCATCGACACCCTGCATGATGAGTCCAAGTGCAGCTTCTTGTGATGGCGTTAGTGGGGTCGACGAGTTCTGCATTATCTCAGGGTCTGTCAGCGACCACCGAGACTGTTGGGGTTGTGTCGACACCCGCCTTCGAAGCAATATCTCAGGTCAACGGAAGGTTCCTAATAGCGATGGCTGCGGTTCTCGAATCGCCACGAGTTGGGTCTTGTACGAAGGTGCTGGTCAAGGTCGAACGCTCGCAGGTAGCGCATTGAGTGCTCTCTCGACCGTCACTCTACGTCGTCGTGCGTGAGAAGCGATCGGTCTGTTTCGGGGGCGGGCAGATCGTAGGTGATGACTTCGAGGAGGTTGCCGTCCGGATCAAGGAAGTAGAACCCCTCGAACTCGTCCCAGTCGTAGGGGCCCTGCTTCGGGAACTGCCCGTCGAGATCCGCGACGAGTTGCTCGTAGCGCCCCCGGTCGGTCCTGAACGCACGATGGGCCTTGTCGAGTGGATGAGAGAGCCCTCGTTCATCCCAGTTCTCCGCACGGCCGGTCTCCACGAGCGTAACCACGGTGTTGCCAGCCTCGAACATGGCGTGTTGCCCCTGAAAGTCCTCGGGGGGCCGCAGGAGGTCGAAGTCGAGTGTCTCCCGATAAAAGGTGACGCAGGTAACAAGGTTGTCAACGTCGAGGTTGATGTGGTCAACTGCGTCCATGATTCTCAGTCGGTAGACTCGATGGCACTGGCCTCGGAAGCTGTTCCCCATTCCGGTTCGCCCCGCGGCGGCACAAAGATACCTACGCCGACGCACGGTTCGCCGCCGCGGTTCTCGGCGCCGTGGATCTCCCCGCCCGGGAACGCATAGGAGTCACCGGGTTCCAGTCGCAGCTCCGTTCCGTCGGTCAGGGCGACCATCGTCCCGTCGATAACGAAACCGATCTGGTCGTGCTCGTGACTGTGAGTTGGAAGCGTCGCCCCTGGCTCAACGCGCCAGTACTTCATCGACGCGCGCTCAGTGACCGCGAGATCGGCCAAGTACACTCCCGAGTCCACCTCCGTCAGATCGAGTTGTTCCTTGCTAACGTGATACATAGTGATGTCATGTGTCTCACACTACCTAATAAAATTTCTCCCGAATATTTTATAACGATGCTACCGCACGTTCGTGTGCAATGACACCAATGAACAAGCTTCGTTTGTTCCACCTTCCGTTCTCGT
This sequence comes from Halogranum amylolyticum, assembly GCF_900110465.1. Taxonomy (GTDB): domain Archaea; phylum Halobacteriota; class Halobacteria; order Halobacteriales; family Haloferacaceae; genus Halogranum; species Halogranum amylolyticum. The sequence continues at coordinate 21,907 of NZ_FODV01000017.1, read as the reverse complement.
TCATGCTCCCCCAGCGAGTAGCGAGCGATCGGGGGTACTTCGCTGAGGAGGGAATCGACGTGGAACTGGTCGAGCGCAACCGCCGAGAGGTCGACAGGAAGTACATCCCGTCGGAGGAAACGTTGACCGGCGACTACGGCGTCGACCTTTATCCCATCTGTAAGTGGGAGAGCATCAAGCGGACCTGGGAAATGCGAGACGGTCACGTCGTCGCGAAAGGGACGTTCGCAGACCAGCCATATGCGGTGTTCACGAATCGCAACGATGTCGCCGACCCGACCGATCTCGCAGGACTGCCGGTTGGCGTCAACCGCCGGACCGGACAGGAGTACACCGCGCGCCGCGCACTGGAAGAGCACGTCACGCCCGAGGAAGTCACGCTCGAACACCACGGGATGCCGACCGAACGACTGCAGGCGCTCCGCGACAGCGAGGTGGCGGCCGTGAGCCTGCTCGAACCGCACAGCACCCTTGCCGAGCATCTCGGATTCGAGCGCGTTCTGGAGTTCGAGAACCATATGGGTATCGTCGGGGCGGATACCCTCGACTCTACAACCCTCAATGCGTTTCGACGAGGATATCGTCAGGCAGTCGAGGATATTAACGCCGAACCGGAGGCGTTCCGCGAGCAGTATCTCTCGATGCTCGAAGCCGAGGAGTCGGTCGCCCCTGAGCTCTTCGAGGACGTGGATATCGAAGCCCTCCGTGAGGACATTATGGTCCCAGAGTACGACGTTCCGGAGTTGGCCGACGCAGACGAACTTGCAGACCACCTCGACTGGATGAAGCGTCGTGAACTTATCGCCGAGGACGCTGACATCGACCGTATCGTGGGGGAACTATGAACGTCGATTCCCAGCAGGCAGCCTTCGATGACCATCACGACGACCCTGGCGATCTGCCGGTCATGCGGGCGCGCTTCGAGCACAACGGGAGTCCCCGGTACATGCTCTATACGATCAAACGCCACGGATTCGACCGGGATCACGGCTTTCACCTCGATGTCGAACTCGTCTCGGACGAGCTGGAGGGCGGTGTCGAGACTGTCGAGGCCCGTCTCCAAGATGGCGAGGCGGACCTCATCGACATCGACTACATCTCGACAGCCCGTGAGCGCGCTGAGGGCGCATCCATCGTCGCATTTCACCCCTATGGCCGGACCGTCGGCGGCCTCGTCACCCCGGAGGAGACGGACATCGAGGGCCTCACCGACCTCCATGATTATCGCATCGGGGTCGTGCGACGGGTGGACAAGAACTGGATCCTCGTCCGCGCGGCCTGCCGGGAGTTCCACGGCTTCGATCCGGAGGAGACGGCGACCTCCGTCGAGGCGGGCTCGAAGGTGGCGCTCACCCGGATGCTTCAGGACGGCGAGGTTGATGCAATCCTCCAGTTCTGGCCAATCATACCCGAGATCACCGAAACCGGGCCTTTCCGCGAAGTGTTCCCAGTAGCGGACCTCGTCCAGCGTCTCTCGGGTACCGACCGGAAACTGCCCGTCTCGACGTTCCTCACGAGTGAGACGTTCCTCGACGAGCGCACGGAGACAGTCCGGCGGTTCGCGAACGCCTACCGAGACGCGGTCAACCTGCTGGTCGAGGACGACGATCTCTGGGAGGAGCTCGGACAGCGGTTGATGACCTACGACGATCCAAACGTCGTCACCGCTATCCGCGACGGCTGGCGGGACATGGTGGTTCGCGATTGGGACCACGAGACGGTGGAGGGGATGGAGCAGCTGTTCGATCACCTGCTGAAGGTGGCCGGCCCCCGAACACTTGGCGTCGACCAGATCCCCGAGGGTACCTTCCGACCGGAGGTAACGATCCGATGACCTCAGTTTCCTTCCAGCTGAACTGGGAGCCCAACGGATTCCAGGCGCCGTACTTCCTTGCGCGCGAGCGAGGACTCTACGAAGAGGAATCTCTCGATGTCCAGTTCGTTGAGGGACACGGGTCGCCATACGCGGCCGAGCAGGCCGCTCGCGGACGGGTTGACGTTGCGCTCGCGGGGGCGAGTGCAGTCCTCGCCACACAGAGCGAGGGGTTTGACCCGCTGGCGGTCGCCGCGGTTACGAAGCAGACGCCGGCTGCGATCTACACCCTCCGCGACGTGTTTGGCGAACCGCTGGAATCGCCTGACCAACTCGTCGGTCGAACGGTCGCCCCCTCGGCGACGAAGACCCGCATCCTCGCCGATCAGCTCCTTCGCGACGCGGGCGTTCGCGAGGAAGTTGACCTTCTAGACGTCGACCCGAACACCCACCATCGCGTCCAGCACCAACTGCTCGACGGCGAGGTGGACGCCGCGGTCGGGGTCGTCACTAATGGGCTTGAACTCGAATGCGAACACGACCGTACCGCGGACGAACTCCCGATCGGGGAGAAACTCGGCGTCTACGGGATGATGCTCGTCACGAACCCCAAGTACGCCGACACGAACCCCGAAACGCTCCGGGCGTTCCTCCGGGCCACCGCCCGGGGATGGATCGCCGCGACGAACGACCCCGACGCGGCCATTGAGGCGCTCATCGAACGAAACGCGACGCTCGAACGACGGCGGGAGATCGAGACCAAGAAGTTTCGCGTCGCAGCGGACTCTCTCCAGCGAGGCGACCCTCTGCGAAGCACTGGATGGGGAAGACACGATGGCAACCGCTGGCGGCGTCTCGGCGAGCTGCTTTCCGAGACCGACCTCCTCGAGGGCGAAATTGACCCCAAAAGCGTGTGGACCAACGACTTCCTCGACGAGGAGTCAGTAGCGATTCGCAACTACACTGACCATATCGGCTCTACTGAGTAAGCATGGCACAACTTCTCGACGAGACGTACGGCTGTTACATCGACGGGGAGTTCCGCGAATCGTCCGAGGAGTTCGCGGTGCACGACCCATCGAATAACGAACAGGTAGCCACCGTCGCCGAGGGCGGATCGGGCGGTATCGACGAGGCACTCACCGCAGCGTCGGACGCACAACCGGCGTGGGCGGCCGTCGACCCAGGTGAACGGGGCCAACGGCTTCGCGACGCTGCCGAGGCAATCCGTGAAAACGAGGAAACGCTCGTCCGCATGGAGACGACCGAGACGGGGCGTCCGCTTAGCCAGTCGCGGTTCCTCGTCGAGAACGCGGCGGAGTACTTCGACTACTACGGCGGCCTGACCGACAAGATTGAGGGAGAGACGATCCCTCTCGGCGAGGGATATCTCGACTACACGTGCCGTGAGCCACTTGGAATCACCGGTCAAATCCTCCCCTGGAACGCACCGTCGCTGCTCGCTCTTCGGGGTATCGCGCCGGCGCTCGCTTGTGGCAACGCCGTCGTCGCGAAACCGGCGCCCGAGGCCCCGCTGACGGTGCTGGAACTAACGCGGATCGTGACCGAAGCGGGGCTCCCGGACGGCGTCTGGAACACCGTTCCCGGCGACGGGCCAAACACGGGAGCTGCACTGACGGAGGCAGACCGCGTGGACAAAGTCGTGTTCACTGGGTCCGTCGAGACGGCCAAACGCGTTATGCAAGTCGCGGCGGAGACGCTTACGCCAGTCAGTCTGGAGGCCGGGGGAAAGAGTCCGAGCCTCGTCTTCCCGGACGCCGACCTCGGGACGGCGGTTGAACAGACACTTAGGGTCTTTCAGAACGCCGGACAGGTGTGCTTCGCGACGACGCGTGTGTTCGTCCACGAGGACTGCTACACCGAGTTCGCCGAGCGCGTCGCCGCAGCCACCCGCGACCTGACAGTCGGGCCGGGGAGAGAGAAATCTGACGTCGGCCCGCTCATCACACCTGCGGCGCGCGATGCCGTCGCCGAATACGTCGAGAGCGCAGTTGCGAACGGCGCCCAATTGCGTGCGGGTGGCGACGTACCGCGGGAAGAGGGGAACTTCTATGCGCCGACAGTTGTCGACGACGTCGACGACGACGCGCCGATCTCGTGCGACGAAGTATTCGGTCCGGTCGTGACACTGCACAAATTCGGCAATGAAGCGGAGGTCGTTCGGCGTGCGAACGACACCCGATACGGTCTCTACGCGACGGTCTGGACCGAGAACCTCTCACGAGCCCATCGGATTGCGGGCGAGCTCGCGGCAGGGACCGTCACGGTTAACGAGTTCCCCGTGACGGCACCACAGGCGCCGTTCGGTGGCTACAAGGAGTCCGGGGTAGGGCGTGAAAAAGGCATGCAGGCTATCGACGAGTACACGCAACTCAAGAACGTCATCATCTCGTTCGACTGATCCGGCGTATCGTCGCCGGTCGGGGCTCTCGACCGGGCCACGGTCAGTACCGTGTTCCCCGTTGCCGATAATCGATTGTAACGGGGCTCGTTATTGACGAACAACGGATCGACCACGGCCCCGAATGGCGTTCGTTCGAAGACGACAGCAACCGCGAACGGACGGGTGCTCCACTCACAGTGGGCCGTCACGACCGAGGATTGTCGACCGAAATCAGGCGCAGAACCGATGGGAAGGGACGCACGCTCTCTGGGTCGAAACGGTGTCAGCTTGCCCGGATACAGCGTGAACACAGTCGTGGCCGGTTTCAGTCCAAAGCCGAACAGAACCTCGCACACGGCTTGGGTGAGGTCCGAAGAGTCACGAGCGCTCTCGGACTTGCTGACTCGGTTCAAGAGCAAGCGTGTCAGCTCTTCCGGAGTGCCCAACGCGAGGACCTCTTGTTGGGTCGGTCAATCGAAGCGATAGCTGCCGCCAGCGTCTACAGGGTCTGTCGGTGTCACGGACGGCCACTCGCACGTGATGACCTCGTCGACGTTGCTCGCGTCGACCACTCGAGTGTCACGAACGCGTACAAAACACTCAACAGAGAGTTGGGACTCCCGACACAGCCCGTCGCCCCACAAACGCTGATTCCGAAACTCGCCTCGGAACTCGGTGTCGATATACGGGTTCGTCGGCGAGCGCAGAGACTAGCCGAGCGTGCGCATGAGACGTCCATTGCGAACGGCTATCAGCCGTCCGGGGTCGCCGCAGCCTGTCTTATCTCGCCAGCGTGAACACGGAGAGTCGGTGACACAGGCACAGGTTGCAGCGGCCGCTGGAACGACGCCGACGACACTTCGAGCGCGACGTGCAGAACTAACCGAGCTGATCGACGGGGAGGTGCCAGTCGCATCGGCGTAGAATAGAGCGCTCAGAAAGCTGGTTTTTCGCGCTCCAGAATGGCTGGAGGCGAAACACAATGAGCAACGAAGCAACTGAATCGACAGAATCGACCGGCCTGACACCGGAGCAGCGTCTCGAAGCACCAACCACCCACCTCGTCGACGCAGGCATTGCGACTATTCACGACATGGCGACGCTTCGAGCCTGTGTCGTCTACGAGAACGTGAATCAACAACGCGTTCGGATCCTCCGTCGACTCGAAAAACGTGCAGAGGAGATTCGGACACAGAAGGAGTGAATTCGAGAGTAGTTCGAAAATGCCTGTACACAAGGTTGAACAATCCGCAGTCAACGCTGAGACAGTATTTTAATCGTTGGTCCGTGGCCAAACGACCTAACATCGTGGTATCCGTCTCTCTGTATATGACAGCCGAAACTGACGACGTTCGCGTATGGCTCGTTGAGCGGGGGTATAACAACCGAGATCTCATCATCCTCAAGTACGCAACCCCGGACGGGAAACGGCTCTTTCGGCGAGAGCTCGCCGCACAGGCAGTCGACATGGATACGGTGACTGCTGCAAAGGACGTCCCACCCGCCGATCTCGAGCCCGTCGACGAAGAGGACATCCAAGAACGATACGAAGCAGAAGTCGCACGAATGACCACCGAGCACGATCCGGATGACTCGGTTTGAGTCGGGGAAATAGCGTTTCCGTGTGAGTAGGAAACACTACGATATGAGCTTGCCCGAGATTCGACACTCAAAAACAATCAATAATGCACCTAATTAACAATACTGTTGGGTGTTTTTTGTGTAGTATTTCGCCATTCGTCCACGGATAGATCAGCAGTTAGTGTTCAAATTAGGTGCGGGAAATACGAACAGAAGTAGATATGGATCTAAGGCCTTCTCTTAGAGATCGAGACTTACCGCGTCAGTTTGCGGCGCAGTTGTTGGGCCCGAGCTCAAGTTCTTCGGCGTTCCCACTAGGCTGTTCTTCGCCCCAGTTGATCTGTTTAATCTCGTTGTAATTGGCAGGTTCGTCAGAGAGGCTCTCGACAATGGTCTCGACGAACGCGTCTTCGTCACCCTCTTCGACATAGCTTAGGAGTTCGTTGGTTGTCTCGTCTAGGAGCTCGTCGAGTTCGGTCGCCAGTGGACGGACCTCCTCGTCGTTGAAGTGGCCCGGGAGTACGACCGTGTCGTCGGGAAGGTCGGTGAGTCGGTCGAGGCTCTCGAAGAGTCGACTCGCGGCCGTACGGATGGCGTCTTCCGAGCCGTCTTCGAGATCGGGGCGACCGACACTGCGGAGGAAGAGCGTATCCCCTGAGAGCAGTACGTCGCCGTACTCGTAGGACACGCTCCCCGGTGTGTGGCCGGGAGTGTGGTGAACGTCGAGGTCACGGTCACCGACGGAAATCGTCTCGCTGTCTGCCATCTCGGTGACGAACTCGAGGGCACCTGCATCCTCCTCGTGCAGATAGTACGGGACGTCGAGCTCACCGGCGAGTTTGCGAGCACCCGAGATGTGGTCGGCGTGTGCGTGGGTGTCTGCGATACCGACGATCTCGAGGTCCCGTTCGTCGGCCGCGTTCAGATACCGATCCATGTACTGGCTCGGGTCAACGACGACCGCCTCGTCGTCGTCGTGGACGAGATAGGAGATACATCCCGTCCCAGGGCGGACGATTTGGACGACACCATCGGCCGCTTCGATCTCGTAGGTCTGATGGACACGGCCCCAGCCGTCCATCCCATTGTCGATGGAGGCCGCATCGAAGCCGTGGTCACGGAGGAAACTCGCAGCACGTGTCGAGGTGATCCCAGCGACACAGACGACGACGATCTCTTCGTCTTCCGGTAAGTCTTCGAGCTGCTCCTCTAACGTCGAGAAGTCGTGATCGAGGAGTTCGTCGTAGATCGGGAGGTTCGTACTGCCCTGAATATGCCACTCCTCGTAGTCTCCTTCGTTCCGGACGTCGAGGATAAATGGATCCTCGTCGTTCTTGTGGACGCTTCGAGCGACCGCCGACGGGTCGACATCAGTATTGCCCATTCCACTCAACACTACTCGCTTGAGACCATTAAGTTGTGTGGCCAGACTTCAGAATCGACAGTATCGAAAGTAGAAGTTGCCAAGGACTCGATCAGAGCTCGACGTACGTCTCTCGGGCTTGTTCCCCACCGATCGCGTAGACGGTCCATGGTCCCTGTTTCGTCCCACCCATCCCAGGCGTTCCGGCTGGCATCCCTGGAAGTGCGACGCCATCGATCGACGGGGTCTCTGTGAGGAGCCTCCCGATTACCTGTACCGGGACATGTCCTTCGACGACGTAGTCCTCCAAGACGAGCGTGTGACAGCTACGCAGGTCTTCGGGGACGCCGTACTTTTCTTTGACACGAACGATGTCCTCGGGGACTGTCTCAGCTAGCTCCCCGTCGATATTGTCACGCAAGTACGACGCGTACTGCTTACAGCATCCGCACCCAGGTGCGTTGTACTGCTGAGCATTCGCGATTGCCGCGTTCTCTTCGAGATCCCAGCTACGCGTATTGGACGACCCGAGGCAACCTGCAACGCCGAACACTCCAGCAGTTGCCAACGTACGGACAGCAGTTCGCCGTGTAAATGGCATCGACTGCACAATCCTGGCGAGAGATTAAAACACCTGTTACTTGTTGGAGCTTGTTAGGGGAAGTCTCTTTGTTCTTGACCTTTCTCTTCGAAGCTCGCTTTATAAGCGTCGTACTTTGTTTTCTGGTACTGCTTTTCAGGGTTCAGGCGCGTGGTTCGAGGGTTTTCTGAGCGATGTTCCGCTTGTTTTGTGAATACTCAGCTTCAATCCTCCGCTTGACTCTCGCTCCAACCCGCAGAATATACACTCGTGTTACACCACTACTGATGTAATCCAATAGCCGCAACGTTTGAAGCCTGCTCGAGAAAGTGAGTAAGTAGGCTTCGATTATCGAGAGAACACTGATCATCCAGCGGCGTCGTACATCTTCGAAGGCGACATCGCACATCCTTCACCGCACTTCGCTTCGAGAATGGTTAGTCACCTGATGCACTCTGTGACCCCATCTTCGCAGGGTTGCTCATGCCTTCTTTCACACCGAAGTGGACGAGCGCGACGTTGACTGGCCATGCGACGAGGAAGCCGATAGACAGCGAGAACGCAAGTGCAGACCAGAACAGTAGATCACCCATGTGTGCCTCGGCAGCAAGCAAGAGGTCGGTTCCAATGGCGAAGATCTCCATTATCGTGATTGAGGGCGTCTCACTCAGGAGTGCGTCCCATGTCGCTTCTTTAAAACTTACCCCATCCTGCATGAGTGGACCGATTGTCAACGCGTAGCCGAAGAGGTACGCGAACCCGAAGGTAATCGCCGCGACCCACCCGACAGTGAGCGCAAGGATACCCTGGGCGAGCGTAATACCGACGACTTCACCGGCGCCACAACCGGAGTAGCAGTGTGCAGTCGACCGAAAACCACGTCGCCATAGCGAGTCGTGGGAGATCTGCGTCCGGCCCGAGTACCAGTAGATCGCCAATCCGAACGGACCGGAGTACAGGACGACGAGCGTCCAGACCCCCTGCATCAGCGATGCGATCGCTTGGTTGTTCTTCCGGAGATCCCACCAGAGAACGCTGACCGAGACGAGGACGAGTACGACCCAGATTCCGACCACGGTCGGACTCGAGAGGATCGGCCTGATGACTTCTCGTGCCGGGGCGAACGCGTGTTCGATCTGTTTGGCGATGCCGGACAGCCAGCCACCGGACGCTAACGGGACTGCTGCCTCGGTTGCAAGCGACTGCTGGACAGGCATACTCGTCTTCGCCTACGGATGGCTCTTTTACGTGAGTTGTGGCCGATTGCAAAGGACGCGTATAGTTCACCAAGAGAGGTGTCGCGTTGTGGCACAGATCTGAGGATAGTGACAATGAGTACCTACCGAAGGAATTCGGTTGGGTGAGGGGACTTACAGACCATTCAGCAGTCGATTCGACTTCGTCTTGATACTGTTCTGTCTGCTGTATCCGTTGATACAGATCGCCCGGAGACTCGAGTTCCGAGAGAGTAATAGCTGATTGATAGAGATGACCACGGTGATGAGTGTCAGATTCCCTCCGATTAGCGAGCTAAAGAGGAAGTTCATCGGATTCGATAGCTGCGGTGAGAGAACCCCCAATAAACGATAAGAGCATTAGCACTGAAAATATCGACAAGAGGAATATTCTAACAGTCGTCAGTCTGTTCCCCGCGAGAAGAAACCAGCGAAAGAACGCCTCTCGCGAGCGAGTCCGTTGAGCCGTGTCCGATGAACGGTTCATCCTGCTGTCCATACTCGACAGGCTAATCGCGGGCCTCACAGGATGCTTGTGTCGAATAGTGGGACGAAAGTCCAAAAATACATCCGCTGTCAACTACTATCTCGAAATGATGACCCTTAGTAGCGAAAGACTAGCGACCTCCCCCGAGATGAATCCGTGCGTCACGATTCTCGACGGAGAGACCGGTTCTGATGAACGAACTAATACGTCTTGTTCGGTGGAAGAGTGTGGCAACAATATGACTTACTCGGCCACCACAACTCAACGAGTCCGCCATTCGGTGTCGACAGCTCCATCGAACCACTTCGGAACTTCGGTTCGATAATGAAGCCGAGTTTGACTCGACGGCAGGCGTTAGCCACCGGTGCGATTGGACTCGCTTCGATATCTGGATGTATTGGACTTCCGACGGTCGGTGATTCCAGTGGCTCAAGTCGTCCTGATAGTACTCCATTGCCTCCTGATTCGGCAGATAAGACGCAGACGATACGCGCGACAGCAGGTGAGTACAGCCCAACTGGGGAGTCACTACAGACGTGGCTGTACAACAGCCAAGTCCCCGGACCCGAGATTCGTGTCTCCGAGGGGTCACGCCTCCGCGTGGACGTAACGAATGATCTTCCCGACAGTGTAGAGACGACTGTCCACTGGCATGGTGTCCCAGTCCGAAATCCCGCTGATGGCGTCCCGGGCATCACACAAGACCCGATTACCACTGGTGAGACCTTCTCGTACGTCTTCGACGCGACACCGCCAGGAACGTACTTCTATCACAGCCACGTCGGGCTCCAACTCGAACGACAGCTACTCGGTCCTCTTGTCATCGAAGAAGAATCACCACACGTCGACTACGACCGTGACGTAATCGTGTTCTTCAACGACTATCTAACCACTGCTCCGAAACCCGAATCCGAGTGGCGCAACAGCGGCAGAGGTGGCTCTGGCGGCGGCATGGGCGGTATGGGTGGGGGGATGATGTCGACGTGGCGGCCCCCGTATGCCGGCCATCTAGTGAACGGACAGGGTCCGAATTCGCCTCCAGAGTTCACCGTTTCCGAGGGCGAACAGGTTCGATTCCGGTTCATCAACGCGAGTGGTGCGACGACGTACCGCGTCGGGATCGGTGGGCACACGATGCGTGTCTCACACGCCGACGGTCGACCAGTCGATCCCGTCGAAGTCGACTCTTTCGTCTTCGGGGCTGGCGAGCGATACGATGCAATCGTTACGGCAGATGAACCCGGAACGTGGGCCATCCACGGTATCCCTGTCGACGGAAACGAAGCACCAGCCCGTGCTGTCCTGCAGTACGACGGGACGGAGGCGAAGACGCCATCCGAGCCGACGTTCGACGGCCGTCGACTACAGTATGGTAACTTACAGGCGCGTGAATCGCTTGAGGCGTTCAGCGGCAGCCCCGACAAACGGTTCAACTTGACGCTGTCTACAGGATCCGAGGCCGGCTCGTGGGTCATCAACGGCCAACAGTTCCCTGACGCGGACTCGCTTCAGATTCAGGAGGGCGACCACGTCCGAGTGCAACTCAATAATCGGAGTGCGATGCTCCACCCGATGCACTTACACGGCCACTTCTTCCGCGTTGGAGACGCCCTGAAAGACACCGTCACCGTCCCCTCGCACATGGGCACTGTCACCTTCGACTTCGTCGCCGACAATCCCGGTGACTGGCTGTTCCACTGCCACAACGCCTACCATCTTGAGGGAGGGATGGCGCGCGTCTTCGAGTATCGTTGACATCCTCCCGCGGCTAAAGACGCGGGAATCCCGAGCGTTGGGATATTAAGGTTCGCAACCTGCCTGATCTCTCGGTGCGAAACGTCCCGAGGTTTGATTGAACAGGTAGGCTACTGGCCGTGCCAAACGACCGTTACTCATATCCCCGGTTGGGGGATTCTGAGTTATCTTTCTGCGAATGTTCACCGCACCATTCACGTCAGCGTTCATCGTCACACCGCACAACTCACAGACGTACAAGCCACGCTCCACACGATTCGCGTCTCGCTTCCGACCACAGCACGAACACGTCTTCGATGTGTCTCGCTCACTCTTGCGGTCAACAAGAATGCCGTCTTCCTGAGCCTTGTATTCGAGCAACGTGGTGAAACGGTCAAACTCCCACCCGTGGAGTTTCTTGTTTCCACCCCGACCCCAGTTCCGGGACTCGCCGTCCTCGTCCTCACGAATCCTGCTCAAGTCACCGATGGCGATACGACCAACCTCGTGGTCGATACACTGCTCAACGATGTGCTTGGCGAGTGCGTGCAGGAAGTGGTCTTTCCGACGAGACAACTTCTGTCGGGCACGAAGCACACGGCGCGACGGCCCGTTCTCTCCCTCGGTGTCGTACTCGTCACGGGTGAAGTAGTGCTTGTCTTGCTTGAGGGCGTTCCCCGGATACAACTGGGTGTCACCGTCGTCGTAAGCGATGGCGAGGTAGTTCTTGATACCGAGGTCGATACCTGCAGTGTTGTCGCCGGGCGCGTCCTCGACGGGAATCTCGACTTCGCAGACGAGGTGGAGTTGCCAGCGGTCGCCGTTCCAGACGGCTCGCACCTGCTGGATGTTCTCCACGGTAACGTCAGGTCGTGTCTCATACTCTGCGAGGATGAAGTCCGAGCGGTGGTTCTTCAGGTTGAATCCCTTGCTCAGACGGAGTTGGTTGTGCTTGGAATCGTGTTTGATGCCGTTCTGCTTCCACGTCACGGTGGAGCGTGGAATATCCAGCCATGGCATCGAACGTGGTTAATACAGGAGTTGTCGGATTCATCCGGCGGCTAAAGCCGCAGGTATTCTCCTTGATTCTGTATAACTGGAATAAATGGCAGCGCTTTGACTTCCACCTTACGCGGACATCATGCTGCGACAGGATTCGGCACAGTCGCGGAGGACGTCAGCACACGTCTGGCAGTGGTCGGCATCGTGCTGGTCGCACTCTTCGGCACACTCTTCGCAGGCACCGGCACAGACCTCGGCCAGTTCAGTGCTGTAGTTCGAGTTACGTGCCATGAAGCGTGCGTGGAGCGAGGCGACGTCTGCGACGTCTCGGCACAGGCGGATGCACTCGTCCATGCCCTCTTCGCCGATACACTCGTCGGCGCAGTACTCACACGCCTGTGCGGCCTGCAGGCAGTTCTCAATGCAGTCGCGCTGTTCGTCGTCGAGATGCTCGAGTTCGGAAACCGTGTCTGTCAGTGACATCGCATCTAAACCAACGGGCGGCTCCTTTTCCCCACTTGTGGCTTACAGCGTTCTGTCTCTCGCTTTCTCACTGAACGAATCCGCCCTGAAGGTCGCCATCAGTTAATGTTGTTCAGAGCCGATTCACGAAAGCTGCCATAACCGGTCTGGGGGAACGACAGAGTATACCCCCACTCGTGGGAACATTGGGCGACACCAATCTGTGGATTCTTCAGTTTCGGGTGGAAGATTCACAGCAGACCTACGGAACCAGCAGTGAGCAAGTAAACCTCACCACCAGCAGTCTCTAATCGAATTAGCTGATTACGAGAGCGAGACATCATTCGACGGTTCACGTCGACCTCGACCGCTCGATGCTAATCGAAGCGAATGCGACCCTACTCAAGAGATAAATTTGGGGGGAGTTGAGCGGTTCGCCTCCGTCAGAGTCACAAAGAGCGGCCTAGCTTGATACTACATCAACACGTAGAGTACTAGAACCCCGTTTGAGGTATAGCGAGAGTACCCCGAGACACCGATAACAACTCACGAGCCAACGATGCCAATTGACCCTGTTTGTGGTATGGAAATTCCGATGGATGAAGCTGAAGCGACGATCGAGCACGAAAACGAGACGTACTTCTTCTGTTCGACAGACTGTCAGTCACTGTTCACGGACGCACCACAGAGCTATATTGAGACACCGCACCCGCATCTGGTTGAGTCGGGTGGGATAGTCACATCTCGTCTCTCGTACGGTCGGGCGAAAGGAGAGTTTGACCTCTCGATTGAAAATCCTCGGTCCCTCGGTGAGGGGGACACCGTTCGCTTTTCGAAGACGATTACCGAGGACGATGTTCGGAAATTCGCTGAAGCGACGAGTGATACGAACGCCGTCCATCTTAACGACGCATTCGCCGAGAAGACGCGGTTCGGCCACCGTATCGTCCATGGGACGCTTGTCTCGGGGCTCGTCAGCGCTGCCCTTGCGTGTTTCCCCGGGCTCACGATCTATGTCTCGCAGCATCTCGAGTTCCGGCGTCCAGTCAGTAGCGGTGAGTCGCTGACGGCAGAGTGTAAAATCGTCGATGAACTCGAACACGATCGATATCAACTCACGACTCGCATTGAGAACGAAAACAGTGAACTGGTTCTCGATGGGACAGCAACGGTTTTGATTGATCCGCTACCCGAACGGCCAGAGTCACGATGACTCATACACCATTCACCGTCGCACTAAACATACAACGTCAGGTGCTGGAGCAGGCGACTGACACGCTCCAGAAAACGTCACTGCTTCCAGAGCGACTCGAGACTCTCGCATCTGTCGACGTAGGCTGTTGATTCGTCTGCCAACTGAGCGCACCGCCGACGAGGAGGACAGTTGTGATGAAAGGCCCGACAGCCGTGTCGGTACGACGTCGATTCATCTATCCCACCTCAATCTGGCGTGTTGATTGGTCATGTGGTTTCGTTGGTGAGACGACAGTGTACCAGTTTTGATTCCCGATGCATAACTCGACCCGAGACAGATACTCGATTGGATATCGGAATCCGGCAGTTAGCCTGCAACCACTACGCTGACCACGTTCACCGAGTCTGGTGGCACGGTCAGTGCAAGTCGCGTCGTCGAAACAGGAAGCCTCGCACTCAAGGAGTCTGCGTCAGCAGATGAGTAGGGTGGAGTAGTTCACTTACAGATATCTAGATAATGATAATTGCGCCGTCGAGTTGCATATACGGATGTCCATAGCCACACTCGGTGAGACAACTGAGCGTGTAATCATCACGCTGTCTTGCACCAACTTGTCGAACAACGGGGGCTGTTGCAGTATGAGAAAGCACAACGGGGTGAAGCATCATTCCACCACCCATCTGCATCTGTCCGGAGGGCATGATCGCAAGGCTGTGGTCGGGGAACCGCTCGTTTGCTTCCTCCAACAGTTCGTGAAAGTCACCATCAGAGGGGGGCGGGATTCGTTCCTTGTTACGCTCTTCAAGCGCTTCGTGATCAGGAATTGCCTCACGAATCGAGGAAGGAAGCGCTTGCACGGCTTGGCCCGAGAGGGTATTGAACGAGATGAGACGGAGGACAGCACCACGTTGCAAGACGACCTGTTCTTGCTCTTCACCGTTTTCATCGACGATGAGATAGCCCCAGTGGTACGCTCCGACGTAAACTGTCTTGTCGACGTCGTCGCCACTCGCAGGGGAAGTCCTAGAGGTACATCCTGCGAGACTCGTTATCCCGGCGCCGAGTGCCGTGAGGACGTCACGTCGGTGTACTGTCGGAGTCATCGGTGTGGTCACGGTGATTCGTCGCGGCTGAGTTTCGCACGGCGTTTCTCGAACTCTTCTTCAGATAGATCACCACGAGCGTACGCAATTCGGAGTTCTTCGAGTGCCGAGTCGGCAGTCAGAGACGTTCCAACGCGGCCAATGATGCCGCGATAGAAGAGATAGCCGATACCGACGAGCACAACGAGCCAAACGAGCATCATCCCAACGCCCCATAATGGTGAGAGGCCACCTGCCATTCCACCACCCCACCACCAACCCATCATCCCCATCATCGGCATCGCGAAGACCATCATCAACAGCGGGAACAAGACGATTACGGCGAGGACTATCAGGATGATACGCAGTAAGCCGTCCGACGTACGTTCGGTGGACATAGTGAGCCAAGTAACTTTATGACAGGTGTACATATAAATGCGATCACCAAGCCCCATATCCGTCGGCGTTGTTCATTCTGATGGACAAGAACACAACGCTATGCTTTGAGCGAACCAATATTTATGAATGCCACACCCAGGAATCGGCTTGCATGCCGTATTCGGAGAGATTTCTGCCGTTCTCTTTCTCTGGACGTTCGTCGAAGTGTATCGAGGCGTCGATCAAACGAATGTCGTCCGTGTGAGGCGTATCTCCCTCGTAGCACTGATTTCGCTCGCGTTGGCGTGGATCATTGGCGGCAATTACTATCTCACAGGCTATCAGCAAATCAAGGAACTCATCGTCGAGGGACCACAACCATGGAGTCATCTCGTCTTCATGGAGGCTAAAGAACACATCTTTCTCTTCTTGCCCGTCCTCGCTATTCTCCAGACGATAGCGCTACGAGCACACGACGAGATATCCGGGGACGCTCGATATGCTATACTCGTGATTACAGGCCTGTTGATTCTCGTCGCATTCCTCATGGCCGGAATGGGATATCTAATAACGAGTGGGTTCCGAGCAGCAACTGAACCAGCACTACTTCTTGGAGGTGGTCTCTGATGCCCACGAACTCACTGTTTCGGTACTACGTCGCGACGGTTGCTTCGATATGGTTCGTCACCGCCGTTACACTCGCGGCGGAGCTGTTCCCACCGTTCAAAGCCTTCATCGCAACTGTGTTCTTGCATCACTGGCTCGGCAAGAGTGTTCTGACACTCGTCGTGTTCGGCCTTGTCGTTGTAGCCACACCACAGCGTCGATGCGACGAGCAGCGGTGGGCAAACTACGTGCTCTTGAGTGTCATTGCAGGGGGTTTCCTTATTTTCGGGTACTTTTCATTTCACTATCTCACGACGTGAACAGCTTCGGGTCAAGTATTGAGAGACCGAGGGTCGGTCATCATCACGAAGGGCGCACTGCGGCACAAAACCTTTGTTTCGAAGTGCTTCCGAACTCGATATCCGAAATCGGTGTGCGACTCTCTACGATATTCGACAGAAGCCAGAGACATGCCAAGCACTTTCGATACTGAAGAGAAACCACGTTGAATCATCCTCGCGTATCTCTACACAGGAGCACAACTACCACCGAACAAAGTGCGTACGAGCTTGGAACCACTACCGAAACGATGCGTCTCGACCCACTGGCGCTTGCAGGTGCCGCCGCAGTTATCTCTGCAGCTGTGGTGCTCCTGTTGGGTCCCTCGACCTCTCGAACGAACGTGAGCAACGGACGCTCTCGCGGAAGCAACACGGGTTGAACAACTACGAGAAGCAACGGCGTCGAGTCGCGGAGTGTCACGCCGACCTCCGACGGAAGCGCCGCGACTTCTTGCACAATCTCTCGGCGTACTACGCTCGGGAGTACGACCTCGTGGCCGTTGAAGACTTGAACGTGAAGGGGATGATGGAATCGCCGTCGAACAGCCGCAACACAGCGTTGGCGGCGTGGAGGACGTTCCTCTCGTTACTTGAATACAAGTGCGAACGCGAAGGAACGCACTTCGTGGCGGTAAACCCGGTAGGGACGACCAAAGAGTGCGCGGCGTGCGGTGTCTCGACTGACAAACCGCTGTGGATACGTGAACACTCGTGCCCGTCGTGTAGCTTCACGGTAGATCGAGACTGGAACGCGGCGTGGATCATTCTTTCTCGCGGTATCAAGCAGTTAGGAGCGGGACGTTCCGAATCAACGTCCCCAGAAATCAAAGATTTCTGGTGTGCGAACGAATCGCGTCGCGATTCGTTAACGCCTGTGGAGACTGCGCTCCCTACGGGGACCACCTCGGTCCCTGCAAAGCGCGTCATCGAAGCAGGAAGCCCCATCACCAGAAGTCAGAGACTGCTGGTTAGCAGTCAGAACTCTTCGAGTTCTGACGACACCCTCAAGTGCGAGCCGAAAGGCGAGCGGTAGGGTGGGGTAGTTCACGCGTCTTTACATACGTCGCCGGGACCATGTTCCACAGTACGTTCGTGTTCATCACCTTTGGCGTACAGGCTGCCGACAGAGCTCCACCTGCAGCGAATCAGGCGTTACAGACGATGCTTACTCAATTCGTGCTCGTCTTCGAGCCGTTGGGGATGCTTCTCGTGGGTGTAATGGCCGTCGTCCTCGGGCTGATTTTTGTCGCAATTGCGTTCAGAGAGACCCACTACCCTCGTTGGTTCGCAGTCGCGAATCCATTCGTCATCCAAGCGGTGACCGGTGCTATCGCTTTCGCCGCTCCGGATACTCCTTGTCGTTACCGCATACAATTTCTCGCTACTGGTGTTCTACGGGATCTCAACGGTGTTACTGTGGAATCAGCAGCCACTCCGCCACTCGAACCCTCGAAACAAGACGATGTGACGGTATCGATTCTTCCCCTCATATCTCCTCGGTGAATCTTCACCGACGCGTGACCAACTTGCAATCAGAGAATAATCGGCGTCAATTCTTTCGAATCGAACCAGATACGGTGAAAGTCTTACAGGTCTTATTCTATTGCACAGAGGTAATTTCCATGTACGTCACGGACAAAGCGGAGATCGTCATCGATGCTCCTCCCGAGAAGGTTTGGGAGTATATGACCGACCCTGTCCACTGGACGGCGTCGAATCCCGAAGAACACTACGGACTCGAATACGACACGCCCGACAACCGCCCCCGTGAGGGGGCGACGTTCCACCAAGCCGAAGAGGTCGCCGGGATGTTCGCCGACCTGCACGGTCGCTTCCCCTACATCGACCACCCGAACGTGGCAGTCTGGACGGGAACCGCGTACTATCCGCTCTTTCGTGGACTCGTCACCGTTCGAATCCCGGAGGGCGGTACCATTCGACTCGACGAGACAGACGACGGCACTCGGATGTCACACACGGTCTGGATGGACTTCCCGAACAACCGCCGTGGACGTGCCCTGAAGCGGTTGTTCACGACCGTTCTTGACGGAAGGGCAAAGCTCTACGACCACACCAACAAGGAGCTGGTCTTCTTCAAGGAACGCATCGAGTCAGCTGGCCATGAACCGCCCAAATCGACGGAGGAGCGTGCGTAGTAACATCGGTCTCGAATTGAATCATGTACACCGATATTCTCATCCCAACCGATGGAAGCGACCACGTCGAACACGCAATCCAGTACGGTCTGAGTCTTGCTCGACGATACGATGCGACTGTTCACGCACTCCACGTCGTTGATAGTTCGCCGATCGAACGAAAACTCGAACTGACTGCTATCGAAACTGACCTGGCAACACTACCGGACACGTGGTACGATGCCGGCGATACCGCCACCCAGCAGATTGCAACTCAAGCCTCAGAATACGGCTTGGACGCGGTAACGGAGGTTCGCTGTGGCATCCCAGCGCGGGAGATCGCGTTCTACATTGCTGATGCTGGAATCGACCTCGTCTGTATGGGAACGCGAGGACATTCTGGACTCAACCGATTCCTGCTGGGGAGCGTCACGGTCAGAGTCGTCCGCACTGTTGACGTCCCTGTCCTCTGCGTCAAAACGAAGCCCACCGAGAAGCTGTCGGAATCCGAACTCTGTGAAGACTTCGAGAATATCCTCGTTCCGACCAACGGGAGCAAACAAGCACAGAACGCTGTCAGTTACGCTCTTGATTTAGCCCAGGTGTATGATGCGACACTCCATGCAATCTACGTCGTCGACGATAGACGCGCGTACGCCTCTCGTCCGGGCTGGACGTGGGACGAACTGAAACAGACCCTGGAGCAACACGGAGAGACTGTCCTGAAACCAGTTCAATCTCAAGCCACTACCGATGAAGTTGCAGTTGTCACGAAGATTCCGCACGGCGTTCCCCATCAGGCGATACTGGACTATTGCGATCAGCACGCGATCGACCTCGTCGTCATGGGTACACACGGTCGGTCGGGTCTTTCACGCCAGCTGATCGGGAGCGTGTCCGAACGAGTTCTCCGGAGCGCAAAGATTCCGATCCTGACAATTCGAGGAGAATAGCGAATATGTCACGACCCCTGCACGGGAGTACGGTTAAGAAACTCCTCACTATAGCATAAACAATGCCCACCTCCGGCCCATTCGATGTAATTCGCCAATTTGAATTCGACGGAACGTCCTACAAGATGGCAGATCTCACGGTCCTTGAAGAAGAGGGGCTGTACGAATAGACCAGTTACCGGTAAGCATCCACGTCCTTCTCGAGTCCGTCCTCTGAAACGTCGACGGCAACACAATCACGGCTGAGGACGTACGCAACGCCGCGTCGTGGGAGCCTGACGTTCCGGACTCGAACTCCTGTTCACACCCTCACGAGTCGTCCTACAGGACCTCACCGGTGTCCCCGCAGTGGTCGACCTCGCCGCCCTCCGCTCGACGGTCGACCGAAAGGGGAAGGGATCCGGCTATCGTCAAGCCGGAAGTCCCGTGTGACCTCGTGATTGACCACAGCGTGCAGGTGGATTTCTTCGGGTCCGAAGATGCCTACGAGCGTAACGTCGTAGAGTATGAACGAAATGGCGAACAGTATCTTCGGCGAGCTGGTTGACGTTCGGTGGTCATCCCTCTTGCAGTCGGAGCAGTTGGACCCGTGTCGTGGCCCCAACGAACTCGCCAGATGGTGCCATAGCACGCCGTCTATCGGGCGTGTATCCTCCTCCCCAACCTGTAAACGCATTCGTCTGGGCGAGTCGTCGGGGAGCCGCGTTCTCAGGTGGGCGTCAATGCAGCCGAGGTCAGGCGACTCAGCCCCGCGAGAGGCGATTGAGCAGTACCCACGTCAAGACGAAACTCACCACGACGACCGACGTATCCCGGATCACGTGGACGAGGATACTGTTCGGTTCGACGAGGATGTGGCTCCGGTGGAGCACGACGACGCTCAACACTGAGATAGAGACGGTGACCGCGAGCAGAATACGCGGTACCGTCGCACGTGAACCAGGAGTGAACCAGTCGTCGCTGTCGGAGGCGACCATACCATCGACGTCACTAGGTGCGTCCCGTGGGGGCTGCGTGCCTGCACTATGTTCGTTCCCCGTCACGACGAACCACCCGACTGCGAGTCCACCGACGAACGACGGGACCCAGAACGCGCTCGCTCGATAGAGGAGGGCGGCTGCCCCAGCGACAGGTGCGCCGACCGCCGTTGTCGAGACCAAGAGCGTCCCAAGCAGAGCCTCGGCGCTCCCGAACCCTCCGGGGGTCGGTGCGATGCCGGAGAGCTTCGCGAGTGGGATGACGAGAAGTACGACAGCCATTGGGGCGTCGAATCCGAGTACCGCGAGTGCGACCCAGAGTGTCGACGCCACTGCGAGGTGCCCGGCGATTCCCAGACTGAACACGACGGCGAGCCGTCCCGGATCCGACGCCAGCCGGTCGATGGCGGCGACAAACCGATGGCCCCGTCGTTCGAGTGCCTCCCGGCTAGGGGGCGTTGCGCCGGGGACGACGCGAGCCCCGATATGGACGAGCGGCGTGAGGACTGCGGCGGCCAGTTCGACGAGTCCGTCTCTGTACCACCACGCCACCACAAGGCTAAGCGCGAGCAGTACCGACAGGACGGTAACGAACACGGTGACGGTTCGCAGGTTCCCACTGACGGCAACGCGTGACTCTAGGTAACCCACACCGATCAGACCCAGGAACACCGCTGCGACCCTATTAAGGGCGTTCACACTCCCAATCGCAGCGATCCCGGTCTCGAAGTCAACCTCGACGGCCCGTTTGAACAGCACCGCCGCCAGCGGGTCACCACCGGCCTGTCCGAAGGGTGTCACCCCGTTCAGGAACCCCGCGGCAGAGAACAGCAGGAGCGACTCTGAGAATCTAACCGAGATTTTGAGGCGGTCAAAGACGAGATGCAGTCCGGCACCCCACACGAATAACGGGACGCCGCTGACTACCAGCAATGAGAGAAGCCGTCGAGGAGGAACCGTCCACAGCACCCGTCGGACGTCCTCGAAGCCAACGAGACTGAAGTAGCCGAACAATACGAGGGCGCCCAGTATCAGCCCCCCGACTGAGCGTAGCACACGGCGTCTATCGAGACAGACTTGGAACGGGGTCATGGGAACTGGGGGACGACCACGGTTCGACAAGACGAGCCGCGTTACCGACGGAACACTCCGAGCAGCCTATAGTCGTGATCCGGGGTGTACCGACGGAACAGTAGGCTGTTCGACAGCACCGACACACTGGAGAACGCCATGGCACCCGCCGCTAGCACTGGCTGGAGCAACCCAAGGGATGCCAGCGGAATCATCGCCGTATTGTAGCCGAGCGCCCAGACGAGGTTCTGCTTGATCTTCTGGAGTGTCGCGTCCGAGATGCGGATCGCCTTCACGACGTCGAGCGGATCATCGCGCATCAGCGTCACGTCGGCGGCTTCGATGGCGACGTCTGTACCTGATCCGATGGCAGTCCCGACGTATGCGACCGCGAGGGCGGGGGCGTCATTGACGCCGTCACCGACCATCATTGCTTTCCGGCCTTCGTCCTGGATAGATTCCACAGCGTCCGACTTGTCCTCGGGCAGGACCTCCGCACGGACATTCT
>NZ_FODV01000033.1 GCF_900110465.1 Halogranum amylolyticum | reverse complement strand
GCCGTCGCGTGGGTCGTCGCCACCGGGTTCAACATCACCGTCCTCGAGCGCGTCGTGACTGTACTGGTCATCGCGTGTCCCCACGCACTCGGTCTAGCCGTCCCGCTCGTGGTCGCGATCAACACCTCGACGGCTGCCCAGAATGGGATGCTCATCCGCGACCGCATTGCTATGGAGGAAGCCCGGAACCTCGATACGGTGATGTTCGACAAGACGGGCACACTCACGAAGGGCGAACAGGGCGTCGTCGGCATCCAGACGGCGGCCGACTGGGACGAAGAGCGAGCGCTCGAAATCGCCGCCGGCGTCGAGGGCGACTCCGAGCACATGATTGCCCGTGCCATCCGGAACGCCGCCGAGGAACGGGACATCCAGCGGGTGCAGGTCTCGAACTTCGAGAACCTCCGTGGCCTCGGCGTCAGAGCGACTGTCGACTTGGAGCCGCGAAGCGGCTCCGGACGGGCGAGCGGGGAGAGCAGCGACCCACGAGGCGGCGAGACGGTTCATCTGGGTGGACCCAACCTGATCGAAAAACTCGGCATCAGTCGATCTAACGACATCGCCGCCTTCGCAGAGGAAGCTGGATCGAACGCAGAGACGGTTATCTACCTGATTCACGACGAATCCGAAGTCGTCGCAGCATTCGCGCTGGCGGACGTTGTCCGGGAAGAGAGCCGGCAGGCTATCGAGGCGCTACACGCGATGGATATTGAGGTAGCGATGCTGACTGGTGACTCCGAGGATGTCGCGAGAGCTGTATCTGAGGAACTCGGTATCGACCAGTACTTCGCGGAAGTCCTGCCCGAGGAGAAGGACACGAAGGTCGAACAACTCCAGTCCGAAGGGAAATTCGTCGCGATGGTCGGCGACGGCGTCAACGACGCGCCCGCGCTCACGAGAGCTGACGTCGGTATCGCCATCGGCTCGGGAACCGACGTCGCCATCGAGTCGGGCGATATCATCCTCGTCGACAACAACCCGCTGGACGTGGTGCGGCTCATCCGACTGTCGAAGGCGAGCTACCGGAAGATGCAGGAGAACCTCGTCTGGGCGACCGGCTATAACGTGTTTGCGCTCCCGCTCGCGGCGGGGATCCTCGCGCCCATCGGCATCCTCCTGTCGCCGGCGATCGGCGCGGTGTTCATGTCGCTGTCGACCATCATCGTTGCGATTAACGCTCGCCGACTCGGGGGAATCGATCTTACAACATGAGCAGGATTTTTTCGATCGGATATGGAATGATTGGCGAGACTGCTGAAGGAATACTGACTGGGGTGAACGCGGAGATGTTGTTCTTTATCGGATTTGGGTTTCTGGTGGGAATCCTCTTCGGCTTCTTCGGGCTGGGCGGGAGCTTATTTGTCACCCCGGCGCTCCTCGTGCTCGGCCATCCCGCCGAAGCCGCTGTGGGCTCCGGTCTCGTGTTCGTCTTTGGAACATCACTCGTTGCAGCCGTCACCCACCGGTCTGCTGGACACATCGATTACAAGCTCGGTGGCCTCCTTGTCCTCGGGATGGCAGCTGGAATTGAGGCCGGCAGACGGATACTCTTCTGGCTCGCTAAAAAAGGACTTGCGGATATCGTCATCAGCATCGCCTACGTCGTCTTGCTGGCAGTGGTCGGCGTGATCATTCTTCGTCGCGTTCGCAATGAACGACTCGTTGACTCTGTCGAACGACGTGCTCCACCAGTATTCGAGATGTATGCTCTCAGTCGACTCCCACCACTGATCAAGCTACAGTCAAACGTGCAGGTCTCCGTGTGGCTCGTCTTCGTTGTCGCCACCGTTATCGGAACGCTCTCCGGCTTTCTTGGGGTTGGCGGTGGGTTTCTGATGGTTCCCAGCCTCGTCTATGGTTTGGGTATTTCGAAATCGGTTGCGGTTGGTACCGACATCTTTCAAATTGCGGGATCGAGTGCGTTCGGATCCGTTCGCTACCTTCAGCAAGGAGCCGTCCATTTCTCAGTCGTACTCCCACTGCTCGGAGGGAGTGTCTTCGGATCCTATATCGGGTCACAGCTGACAGATATCGTCGACGAGAGCGCGCTGATGAGCTACTTTGCGGTGATGCTACTCCTCGACAGCGCCGCAGTAGCGAGCAAGACTATCAGTCACACGTACGACATTCGGATCCTTCATGACCTTAGTCTCACGCTCCTCTTCGGAACCGCTCTCGGTGTCGCAGCGCTCGTCGTCTATCGGGGAGGACGAGCTGTCTACCGTGACTCGACTGGATAATCGTACTTTCCGAACCTCTCTGAGTAGGTGGAACATTGAGACGACTGCAGGCTTGAGGATACCCACCCCATCATCGTCCGCCGTTATGGGACGAACGGACGAACAAAAAGAGGAAGACGAGTACAACAATCAACCCGAGTAGCGAATACGTAGGATCCACTGAGACAAGCAGTGCACTTCCGATGAGTGACGCTGCTGCTAGAATCGCATACCCGAGTGAGCGCGGTGCTTGTTGCTGAGTCCGAGCGACAACTTGCATACGCTCTTTTTCTTGTGCATCTAGCTCGCGCTCGAGTTTCGTCGGGAGCCGAAGCAGTGCCCAGAGTGAGGCTTCCAGTTCACTCCGTATCTCAGCGAGTTTCATCCGAGCAGCACGCTCCATGAATCCATGCTCACGAAGGAACGTCTGTGCAGCAGCGAGGAAATCGAACTCCGAATCGAGCTGTCTGAGAACCCCCTCGCTGATTGATCCTACCCGGAGGACAAGCATGATGTCTGGCGGAATGCGAAACGGGAATTCGTGGAGCATCCCGGTCACTTCGCTGATGATCTGCTGCCAGTTCACAGTCTCGCTGCCCTCCAGGTCCTCGATGACTAACTCGAGGACGTGCCCGACGGCGGCTCGATCAGCGTCAGGGTCAAGCGCACCGAGAGCGATAAGTTCGTCAATAATTCCGTCCACGTTCCGATTGACAGCAGCGAGATAGAGATTCACGACACTATTCTGCATCGCCGCAGTGAATCGGCCACTCATCCCGAAGTCATAGAAGACTATGTAGCCGTCATCGTCAACGGCGAGGTTGCCAGGATGTGGGTCCCCGTGATACACGCCGTGTTCGAGTCCCATTGTGAAGTACGCGTTCGCCACGTTTCGGGCGACCGCTTTAGGGTCGTGCCCCCCGGCGACCAGCTCGTCGACGTTGGTAATCTTCGTCCCCTCGACATATGCCATTGTGAGGACACGCTCCGAGGATACATCGTGATAGACGCGAGGGATGATGACCGTCTCGTTTTCGTCCCGGTCGAAGTTCGCCCGGATCTCGTCCATCATCCGAGCTTCCCGCTCGAAGTCGAGTTCCTCCAGAATGATGCGCTCGAAGTCGTCCGCCATGTTTCGGAGCGAAAACTGGAGGCGCTCTGGGGCAAGCAGCATCACCAGCGGAATGAATCGGCGGATGATACGAAGGTCAGTCTCAATGAGGTCTTTGACGCCAGGTCGTCGAACCTTCACGACAACTTGGTCGCCCTGATACGTCGCTCGATAGACCTGTGCCAATGATCCACCCGCAATCGGTTCGGGATCGAAATCATCGTAAGAGTGATAACCAACATCATCTGCGAGGGCGGGAATCATCTCGCGATATGGCCCCGTTGGAACAGCATCCTGCAACGTGACGAACTCCTCGGCGTATACTTGGGGGACTACATCCGGTCGGGTGGAGAGCACCTGTCCGACTTTCACAAATGTTGGTCCGAGGTCAAGCATGACATCTCGAAGACGTCGGGCACGCTGAACGTGGATATCCGGAGAAGCAGACCGAGAACCTCCGAAAAGCAAAAATCGGTAGCGGTCACGAAGATACAACGATACGAACGGGGTGAGTTTATAGAGAACCCGCAAAAGGCGAAGAGAGAATCGGACCATGAGGATACTCAGCAGTTCCAGCGGTGCCCTCTAATAAGTAACTCGTGATCAGCAGTCCGAAATACCCATTCAGCTAGAAAACATATTTTCATTTTGAAATGCCGACTGACCCAGTCTGTGGAATGCAAATCGCTATCAGCGATGCAGCTACGTCGGTGCAGTATGGAGGAGTGACCTATTATTTTTGTAGCGATGAATGTCGACAGCGGTTCGAAGACCAACCAGCCGTCTATACGAAGTGAGCTGCCTCGGGGTCCTTCTGAAGACTGCCGGTCTGCCGTGATGACGCGATGTCATAGGCGTCTCAAGCCGCTTGATTCGAAGCGATTTAGCAGCATAAGCAGCTATGCACCTCGAAGTGACCGAAACGAGCGTCAAAACCTCACTCAAGGATTTCGGTGCAGAGGTCGATCATCGCGACCGCGAGTCGCGACGTGACCAACCAGCGGCAAGCGAGTTCAGCGTCAACGACCGATCGGAAGTGACCCGTGCATAACGCTCAGAGAGGACAACTGAACCACTTTGCGAGCTCAACACTCGTCGTCATCTCCACGATACGAAAGACGATCGCCGGCAGCGCCGCAGCCGTCGGTAAACACGCACCGACGAGCAGAGCGGCAGCCACGGCAAAGTCACGCACCCAACCGACAACGCCGTGGGAATCCACTCACCCCGTGTGAAGCTTCAGCTGACTTCGAACAGTGTTACCGACACAGACGAACGTGATTTTCGCCATCGTATCTCTACCTACGGGAGAAACACACATGATCAGCCGTCCCGCCACATTCGCCTGTTACGTACCCGACAGAGTCAGGGATGGTGCGTCCGACAGAAGCCATCCCGGAACAACCCGCGTCAGGACAACCATTCCAGTCAGTTCGACGAGCGTCTGCGTCACGACGACTGCCGGTGCGAGTGCATATCCCGGCGGCAACGCTAGCGCCAGCGGAAGGATAACCAGCGAGTTTCGCGTCACGGATGTGAACACGAGCGCACGGCTCTCACCGACGTCCATCCCGAGCAGTCCAGCAGCGAGTCGACCGAGCAACGGCATGATGACGAGGAACGCCACGTACACCGGAACGACAGCCGCGATTTGTCCGATCGAATCCTGAACGCGGGGCAACTGTGAGGCGATGACGACGAACAGCGTCGCACCCATCATCGGTACCGGCAACCAGCCCATCGTGTCCTGCCACTGTTCGCCCCGTTCCGACCGATCTGCCCAGAGTTCGGTTGCCCACGCGAACGTCAACGGCAGTGCAATGATCACGGCGAATGCCTCTATGAACGGTCCTGCCTCGATGAACTCGGCCACCTGCTGACCCAAGAATAGCCAGAGGTACACCGGGAGTAATAGCAACTGAACGAGCATCAGCGCCGGTGTCGCAGCAGTAATCTGCTCGGCGTCCCCATCCGTGAGGTCTGTGAACGTGATGACGTAGTCGATACAGGGTGTCAACAACACCATAAATGCCCCTACGAGAATCACCGGTTCCTCTGGGAGAAATCGGGTGAGGCCGAACACGACGACTGGAACGACCACGAAGTTCATCCCGAGCGCAGCCGCCATGAACCGTCCATTACGGAAGGCCCGCCGAATCCGGACGAACGGTATCTCGAGAAACGTCACGTACAACAGCACCGCCAGCACGGGATTAATAACCAGTTCCAAGAGTGAGCCTGCGCTCGGTTGTCCGAGGCCGATCCCGATCGCGAGGATGACGGCGACGGCGTACAGTCCGACCTGGTTATGCTGAATCCATTGTTTCGAGAGCCGTGTCATAGGATCTTCATTACCCTTGTTGAAGTGTGATTTCGGAGAGGATCAGTAGCCCAAGCCCTATCAAGTGGTTCGGCAACGTAGCGAACCGGATGCTGACCATCGTGGTCACTGTCGAGATATCGGGTAGCGGTGCTTGAGCGAAGCCCGAACAACAGTCCGGCACCGACGAAGAACAACCCAAGCCCACTCATTAGAGTCCATTTGTAGCGGCAGGTGTAAGTTCGCATCGGTAGGTTTCTCGGATCTGCCGAAGCTAGAGTGGTTCGCGAATCAAAGTCTGTAGAGGAGTCGTATCGATAGTTCGCCACGACCGATCGGGATCAGATTTCTGCCGGGAGTCGGTCGTCGATTGCCTCGACGATGAGATCCAGATCAAGGTCACTACCGTGAACCTCTTTGTCCCAGATCGTCTCGCCATCGGCAGTCACGACGAAGACGCCCCCGTGGCCGGGGATGAGGGTGACGCCGGCCAGATCTTGGCCAAACTCGTTCAAAAGCCGCGTCTGGGTTTCGATCGCGGACTCGAGCAATCCACATGGTACACAGTATTCGATTTCGACTACGGTCATCCTACACACATCTCGGGGTTAGAACGCCGTAAAGCTAAGACAAGGGTTCCCTGACCCGGTTAGTGCGAACTAACCAGAGCCTTCTCGGCCAGGGGTCGTGACCGATTCTCCACCCGCAACGCCACATCACGATCTAGCCACTGGACTGCCAGAACGAAGAGAGACTGGGGCTAAAAGCGGTGAGTAAAACAGCTCCGAAGAGAACGCCGAGGTTCTTCCAATCTGGTCCAACGTGGAGCATCGCAACGAGCATTACGGGAATCAACGACAGCGCTGCCAGTCTCACTTTCACACCAACGAGGAGAAGAACCACCGCCCCAACTTCGATGAATCCCGCGATAACGACCATCAGCCCGGGAAACGGCATGCCGATCGCATCAAAGAACGCAACCGAATTCCCGTATGTCAGGAACTTACTCACCGCTGGTTTTGCAACGAGTGCTACAAGAACCACCCGAACTCCCGTGAGCAGCCAGTCGGGTGGAGACCGACGAACTGACCGAACGCTCTCGATACCTGTTTCGCTCATATGAGTCAGTTACCAAGTGGCTGGATAAGTCTAAGCGAAGGCGCCGATAATGAGGTACTGTTTGCTAACCCACTATTAGATACGTACTCACTTTTGAACTGTGGCGTGGTAGCGTCATAGTAATAGCTCTTCATCAGTTACTGCTGAGTACCCATGAACCGAAGTGAACCTGAGAACTGCGTCGCCTCCTGGTGTGCTGACGACGACTGGTGTACAGTCACCTGTACAGCACACCTCATCGGAAAGAAGTGGCACCCAGTCATCGTACACCGACTTCTCGAACATGGACCACTCGGATTCAATGCACTCAAAGAGAAAATCGGGAAGGTTTCTAGCACAGTTCTCTCGAACAGTCTTGACGATCTCGAAGAGAACGGACTCGTCAACCGAGACATCGTGAACGAGAAACCTTTCCGAGTCTCCTACTCACTGACCGAGCAGGGTGAACAACTCGCGCCCGTCATTGAAGCAATGGCTGTCTGGGGAGAGTCGTATCTCGAAAGTGCCGCGTGTGGATCGTCTTCTGGAAACTCAGATGGTTCTGCGTAGTAACCGACTCCTTATCGTAACGGCTCTCTTGCCTCAACTGTCGCGGAGACGACGTCGTTACTGACGTCACGCTTGTCGTCCCGTTCTTGAATGAACTCCTCACTCTCGGCTTTCGACTCGATTCGGATCTGCTCGAATCCGGCGTTCGTCAGCATCGTCTCGAGACCCGAATCGATGAGGTGCTGGTGACAAAAGGGCGACTGATTCGGGGGGATCAACGTGGACGTCGCTCGGGAGGTGCACAACAACGCTCACCATGACTGGCCTCATAACCGAGTGGTCGCTGGATCGACTCCGACAGTGTTCATGACGGACGATTTTATCGGCCCTATTCTATTTCAATGACACCCGAGCTCTCTCCACGTCGTTTGTTTGGTTGAACGAGGACGCAAGATACAGAGTCAAGTGCTCTCGAGCAGCAGCCAGGGAGTATTCTCGTAGAGGATCCCACTACACCTGTTATTTAGTAACACAAAGAAATATGATATGGCTAGCAAAACTTTTGTTTAGAGGAATCTAATCTACTATCATGGCTACCCCAAAGGTCGAAGATTACCTGAAGACAATTCACGGGATTCAGGACGGGGACATGCGGGTCGCACCCTCAGCGATTGCGACCGCGATGGGGGTCAAACCACCGACTGTGACGACGATGTTGAAGCGGATGCATGACGATGGGCTCGTGGACTACGAACGGTATCAGGGTGCTCGGCTCACGACCAGTGGTGAAAATCTGGCTCTCGAAACACTCCGTCACCATCGACTGCTCGAACTGTTCTTGACTGAACATCTCGGGTACGATTGGTCGGAGGTCCACCACGAGGCCGATGTGTTAGAGCACTACATCAGCGAGAAACTGGAGGCGCGGATTGCAGCGCTTCTTGGATTTCCGACTGTTGACCCGCACGGCGCACCGATCCCGACAGTAGACCTCGAACTCCGACACGACGACGGTCAGCAGCCAATTGCCCAATTTGACGAGGGGACTCTGGTTGTTGTCTCCGAAGTCAGAGATAGCAGCTCAGACGTTCTGGATTATCTTGCCGAGGTTGGAGTGAGACTCGGAGCACTCCTCGAAGTAATCGAGATCGCTCCCTTCGGAATGATTACGCTCGGAGTGAGAGAGACCGGAGACCAGTTTTCACTTCCCGCTGAAACCGCTTCGAACATCTTCGTCACGCAGTTTGATGCAACGTCGACCAGTGAATCTGGGCAATTCAGCGAGGTACATTAGATGCCATCATTAGATTATAAACGAGCAGCAGAACTCACAAACGAGTTAGAGCAGAGATTAGTCGACTCTCTCGAATCGGATTTCGCGACCACTCGCCGGGCAGTCCTCGGAGGAATCGGTCTGGCAGGTAGTGCCGTTCTCGTGGGTACTGGACGGGCGGACAGCGAGGGTCACGGTTACGGTGGCGACTCACACGGGAACTTCGGTGCAGCTGGTGAGTACAGAGATCTTGATTTTGACCCCCACCAGTTCCTCTACCAGTTCAACACGGGCCGTGGTGAACAGGAGAACGTTCCCCAAGATACCTACGAGGAGAACGGCCGGACGGTTCGCGAATTTACCTTCCAAGCGGTCGATACCACGGTCACCATCGCCCCTGGCATCGAGTTCCCTGCCTGGGCGTACAACGGACAGGTTCCCGGCCCGACGATTCGTGCCGTTGAGGGTGACCTGATTCGCGTGAAATTCGAGAACCTGGGCCGACACGCCCACACCATCCATCCCCACCTCCGAAACCTCAATCCGAAGATGGACGGGATTCCGCAGAACGGACCTGGTGTACTCAACACGGGTGAGTCGTTCACCTACGAGTGGGTCGCTCAACCAGCAGGGAGTCACTTCTACCACTGTCACTCGCTCCCGCTCAAAGAGCACATCCACCGGGGACTGTACGGGGCCATCATCATCGACCCGGATCCCGAACGAGTCGCTGAACGACCCGAGGAGTACTGCAACTTCCACCGGTCCCAGATCACGGACGAACTCCGTGCAGACCTCGTTGCTGAGGCGAAGACACGGAACCACGACTATCCCGAGAACGACGAGGTCAACGAGATGGTGATGGTGATGAACGGTTTCGACACGAACTTCGACGGCGACAACGAGGTGTACGCCGCTAACACCCGTGCGTTCGCCTACGGAATCGGTGATACCGACGGCCGAGGGAACTGGAAGGCCGGTGAGACCAAACGCCCCATCCAGATTGACAAGACCCAACGCCAGCGGGTGTATCTCGTCAACACGATCGAGTTCGACCCCATCAATTCCTTCCACACCCACTCGCAGTTCTTCGATTATTACGACCACGGGACGACGCTGACGCCGACACTCCAAACGGTGGACACGATCATGCAGTGTCAGGCACAGCGCGGCATCATCGAACTGGACTACTCCAACCACGACCCGGGACTGTACATGTTCCACGCCCACCAGTCTGAATTCGCCGAACTTGGGTGGATGAGCTTCTTCGAGGTGGTCTAAATGAGCAAACCAAACACCAACGGTGGCACGACGGTGAACCGAGCTGAGCGTCCGCTGGGACTTCCCAAGTGGGCTGCAGCACTGCTTCCAGTCCTCCTCTTGGGTCTCATCGCCGGGGGGTTCTTTGCGGCGACGCCGTTCGCATCCTTCGACACCGGCGGAGAACCGCTTCCTGACGTATCGGTATCGTATACGACCCTGCCGAACGACGAGACAGTGGTCGTCCACGTCACGAACAACGGGCCGAAGGAAGTGACGATCTCACAGGTCCTCGTCGCTGAGGCGTATTGGAACTTCGAGGTGCAGGGGGCAGGTGGCGACAACACCCTTGCTCCACGTGAGAGCGCAGAGGTCGTTATCCCGTACCACTGGAACCCAGGGTGGGACCTCGAAGTCGCACTGATGCTCTCAGACGGCAGTACGGTCCACCACACCATCGTGGCGCCCAATCAGTCACCGGGTCTGACGGGTGATCTGTTGCTGACGATGGCCGTCATCGGCCTGTTCGTCGGTGTCATCCCCGTCGCGCTTGGGATGCTGTGGTTCCCGTTCCTCCAGTCGATGAGCGACCGGTGGCTCCACGCGATCCTCGCCTTCTCGGCAGGTATTCTCGCGTTCCTCGCCATTGACGCCGGGTTTGAAGCGTTCGAGCTCGGCGAACAAGTCCCCGGTGCGTTTGAGGGGACGGCCCTCGTCGCACTCGGGATCATCGGTGCACTGCTCGCAGTCCAATCCGTCAGCGCATGGCGGAAAGACCGCGCTGCTGCCGGTGACTCGCGCGCACAGAGCGGGCTGTGGGTCGCCTATCTGGTTGCGCTCGGCATCGGTCTACACAACCTCGCCGAAGGGTTAGCCATCGGGAGTTCGTTTGCACTCGGCCGCGTCTCTCTCGGCGCGTTCCTCGTCATCGGATTCATGCTTCACAACGTGACTGAAGGGCCAGCAGTCGTCGCACCCGTTGCACGTGGTGAGCGCCCAAGCATCCTCCACTTCCTCGGACTGGGATTCCTGGCAGGCGCACCGGTCATCCTCGGTGGCTGGCTCGGAAGCCTCGCCTTCTCGCCGACGCTCGGAGCGTTTTTCCTCGCTATCGGTGTAGGGGCAATCCTGCAGGTCATCTGGGAACTACACGGCATGATTAGTCGAAACGGACGGGCAGCGTCGGCGCTGAACCTCGTCACGTTCCTCGTCGGCCTCGTCGTGATGTACGTCACCGACCTCTTCGTCGCACTCTAATCCACTCGGAACGACTCTTACACAACATATGAATAGACGACAGGTACTTCGACTCGGCGGGGCGGCACTCGTAGCGACGGCTTCAGCGGGCTGTTCGTCCGAAGGTGGGTCAGAAGACGTGAAACAGGTCTCGATGACCGATGACTTCGGGTTCGATCCGAAGCGGTTCACGGTTAGCGCTGGCACACGAGTGAAATGGACGAACGACAGTGATGTCGGACATACAGTGACCGCCTACGACGGCCAGATATCCTCCGAGGAGGCGTACTTCGCCAGTGGTGAGTTCGACTCTGAGAAGGGCGCACGAAACAACGTCAGTGGAGGTCTCATCGCGTCCGGAGAAACGTACGAGCACACCTTTGAGGTCACTGGAATGTACGAGTATGTGTGTATCCCCCACGAGAGCTCTGGAATGACTGGGACTGTGGTCGTCAAGTGATGCTTTCGGGGCGAAATATCTTCTAAAAAGACAGCTGCAGAACAGCACTTGGCAGCACGCTTTTCCGACGTTGTACTTCGACGTCAACGACGACACCGAGCGGGCGAAACGCGAGGTCGAAGCCGAAGCAGTGGCGTCCATCGTCGAGCGGTACTGTGGGCTCGTTACGAGTGGGTCGGCGTTCTACCTCGCTTCGTGGGAATCGGATGACACAGACGTGATTCGTGAGCGACTTAGTCAGACTAGTCGAACGTCGATAGTGATTATCGCCCTGCTTGAAGACTGAATCGACGCTGAACTAGACTCCACTTAACCAACGTAGCTTTATTGTTGGCGTCTGTGTTGGTTAATACGACGGTGACCCATGTCCGATTCCCCACCAACGCCGCCTCAGGACGTACCAAGCGGTATCGCTGAGCGACTCACCGACCAGTCTCAAAACGTGCTGCGAGACATTGCGCGATACGCTGACGAACTTGCTGAGCATCGGGAGCGTGAGGCGCGACTGGCAGAACAGGACGAGCGAAGTGAAGCGATCGAAGCGGAAGCAGACGACCTCCCGGATGGCGTCCCAGGCAAAGCAACGATTACGGTGAAAGAGATCAACGACCATCGCTACTACTACTGGCAATGGAGAGAGGGTGACCAAGTCAAATCGAAGTACAAAGGTCCGGTTGAGTCGGACGAATAGTGTAGTACTCTACTGTTTACTCATTTGCTTACGGGAACACAGGTGAACATCTCTGGTGGCCGCTGCAAACGGACACAGAGGTGCAGTAGTTGGAACTACCTGACCAAGCGGTTTTTTACTGTCTTCAGAGCTAGCACCCCTGTTTGTAAGTGTAAACAGCCGCTAGAGGCCCTATACTACCAGATATTAGGGGCTAGTCAGTACTCAACAATGAAAAATGGATTCGGAGGGTCTCTGACACTATACCCTTAAGTTGCAAGTGTATTCGAGCGTCTCGGCCATTTTTAACAGGAGATTAGTTGTATGTAATATAATAGAGAATGTCTCTCCAATCATCGCGGTACATACGCGAAGCATCTTCCAATTTCGTCTCGGTCAAATCCCCCCAGGTTGCAAGTGTATTCCGGCGTTAGAGGTTGAGTTCGCTCTGGAATCCGGATTTTGAGGATTCTTCATACTGAGACAGAAGCTGGTCTGTCGCCGCCGGGAATCCTGCCTCGAGTTGAGCATCTTCACGGAACGTTTCGAGTACGATTCGTGGCTCATCAACAAGCGAATAGATGAACGTCCGTCCCCCACGTCGACCGAGATTCTTCTCGGACGATTCGATCAATCCGAACATCTCGAGGGTATTGATGTGGTCACGGATCCGACTTTCAGAAAGCGTATCGGTGCCAATTTTCTCACAGATATCCTTATACAGTGAGTAGATGTGTTTGACCTTGGCGTCAGTCCCTGAATCGAGAACCAAGAACGCGGTTGCCATCAGCGTCAACTGCATCTGCGTCGTCAAGCGTTCGGTGATGATGTCGCGAGTGTTTGCACGGTCAACCTCGCTTCGGGCGAGACGAACGTGTTCCTCATCGACGGTCTCTGCGTCCTCGTGGCGAGCGATATCACCTGCTGTTTCGAGGAGGTCCAGCGCCATCCGTGCATCGCCAGTATCCTGTGCTGTATACGCAGCACAGAGCGGAACGACGTCGTCAGTGAGAA
Organism: Halogranum amylolyticum; assembly: GCF_900110465.1. Lineage (GTDB taxonomy): Archaea > Halobacteriota > Halobacteria > Halobacteriales > Haloferacaceae > Halogranum > Halogranum amylolyticum. The sequence continues at coordinate 16,964 of NZ_FODV01000033.1, read as the reverse complement.
CACCAGGCTTGAACGCGAGATCAGCGTAGTAGCTCAAAATCGTCTGGAGCTCTGTCGCATCGTAGGGTGAGAACTGTATCTCCCTCTCACAGAGAGTGCTTTTGACGCGGCCTGAAAGGTTCTCGCGGAATTTGAAATTATTACTGATGCCAATTATTCCCACCTCGGCATTCTCGAGTTCACCCATCGAGCGTGCACGTGGGAATTCATATAGAAGTTGTTCGTCCTCCCCGAGTTTGTCGATCTCGTCGAGGATGAGAATGACGTCGCCACCGATGCGATCGATTTCAGAGTAGATGACAGACCAGATCGTGTCCGGGTGGGTTCCCTGTTTGATCTCACGACTCGGGTGGAGCTTGTTTGCGACGTGTGTGATGACTTGATAGGTAGACGTTCGTTTGTTGCAGTTGACGTTGATGACGGTCAGGTTCTGGTCTTGAGCCTGTGCTTCGTCGGTGAGGTACTCCATCATCTTCGTGGTCGTCGCGGTCTTCCCCACGCCTGTCTGCCCGTAAATGAACACGTTTGGTGGACCAAACCCATCGAGAACGTCCTGCAGTGACGCTGCATATTCTTCGATGATGTCATCCCGTTCAAGGATTTCTTCGGGCGTATACTCTTCCTTGAAGGGACTTTTGTCTTTGAAGATTTGATTTGGTCCTTTGAACGGCGATTCCATTTCACGCGGAACGTTACACTACATCGTAATAAACCCACCGCTGAAAGTGTTCTAACTGTTGTAAGTGTTCTCGGGTGTTTATAAATCACCCCCTCCCCAGATTGTAAGTGTTCCGCGGTTCACGAGAGAGACCCTCCATTTACCGAACTCACGAAAGCTATCAAACCAGAGTAACAACGAACGAACTTCCAGGAACTACTACTAGTTCTAGATTACTATTATATATTTTATTGTATAGGCAAACCTCATTCTTGAATTCACCGCCTAGACGCTCTATAAATGAATTTTACACTTACAATATGGGGTGGCTGACGGTCGTTCTGTGGCTATTTATATACTACATTTACTTCTTCGACTCTACGGGGTGACGCTTGCGGAGCGCAAGAACACTTACAATCCGGGGTGGGGGTGTGACTATTTCGAGTGAGCAATCGATCACTGTGGTTCGGCTATCTCGATCGGGCCGAGTTTCATCGAAGCCAGTTAGAACTGATGTAAGACACGATAGTGACTTCAAGAGTCTCGAAAACACTTACAATCTGGGGTGGGGGTCTTTTGGTCTACCCGTGATTCTCATGGCGGTCACAGAGACGTTACTGCTCCTCCAAGTACTTCATGAGTACGCCGATGCTCACTTGGCCGGTGGTGGCGAAGAAGTATCCCGGTTGCCAGCACGCCTTGTCGAGCGCTTGCCGCACCTCGGGGTTCTCGTCACAGAGTTTGCGGGATGTGATGCCCTTGAGCGAGTTGATGCTCATGTGGTTGACTCCGTCTTTCGGTGTCGTTTATTTACCCCTGTTGAGCAGCGTCGGAGTCTCGAATCTGTTCTCTGGTTTGGTTCGATATCTCTTTTGGTGTCGCTCTGTTGACCTCTACGCAAAACTATTTGCATAATTGGTCAATCAATCTATTGCTGATATCATACTGAAACTGTAGTCTGGTCTATGTCCCCCGGTAAAGTGATACAAGATGCAACCTCCCGACTAATTTCCTAGAGTGATCTCTCTCACCCCCCGAATGCAGCGGCAAGTTGCTCTCGCATACACTCTCGCCGTAACTTCCGCACCCGTGCCTCCGAGAGATAGCTCTGTAGCACGACACCGGCGCTCACGCTTCCCTGCTCGGCAGCAATCTCGTCGAGACTCACGAGGACAACGTTGAGCGACGACGAATACGCGTCGTACCAGGATCGCCGTCCCATCTTCGACGACGGGGGTTCACCGTCAATTGTCTCGAGCCACCCAGCACGATCGGCAAGCTGTCCAAACCGATTCCAGATTATCCAACGTAAAATGTGACTCCCCGAGGCGTGCGGCGAGCGAAATAGATAATCGCTCCACTCATCGGCGTCAGCAGTCGCAACGAGGCGGTGCTTAAGTGCACATCTCGCCTGTAGAGAAGCCAGACAAGCCACTGTGGGTGCGTGAACACTCGTGTCCGTCCTGTGGCTTTTCATGGCAGATCGAGACTGGAACGCGGCATGGAATATTCTTTCTCGCGGAATCAAGCGGTTAGGAGCGGGACTCTCTGAATCAACGTCACCGGAGATCTTTGATTTCTGGTTGGCGAACGAATTGCGCCGCGATTCGTTAACGCCCGTGGAGACTGCGCTCCCTACGTGGACCACTTCGGTTTCTGCAAAGTGCGTCGTGGAAACAGGAAGCCCCATCACCAGAAGTCAGAGACTGCTGGTTGGCAGTCAGAACTCTTCGAGTTCTGACGACACCCTCAAGCGCGAGCCGTCAGGCGAGCGGTAGGATGAGGTAGTTCACTTACCGAGGTCGGCTGGGTGACAGAGATTCGATGCTCGGGAATTTTAAAAGCAGGAAGGTCTTAAGTATGGGTGAGGTACCACGAGCTGAGAGCCGAACAGGACTTTCAACGGTATTTGATGACACCAGATATTCTATCGGGTAGGTAGTTGAGGGCGTTCTTCTCTAGTCTCTTTACGTAATTAGACTTGTAACGGAAATGACAGCGAGAAGACCAGACCTACCGCTGGACGCCATACATATCAAACAGTCATACCGGCACGGGTTTCTGTTCGAGGTGCTCAACGATCCGTTCGAACTCTGTTCCGATAGTACCGAGTGGAAGTCCTCACTTACCCGACCGCACGACAGCATGCGGTCGGGCAAGTGACCGGCTGCACGGGCTACTAGAGTTCCCAACCGTTCGGCCATTCACCTAACTGATGCTAACTGCTCCACAAAGATGTCCAATAGAAGAGCGAACAGGCATAGCAATAGTCTCCTTTGGGAGCATCTCATCGGTAAGTACCTCCGGACATTCGCTAACTCAACGCCTTTTACATTCAATTTCATTTCGTTCCCTCAAAGAGCGCAGAGTGCCTACCGGAGCGAGTGAGAAGATGGGCACCCGATCACCCAACTGTTAGTATTACAAACTTAGTCTTGTCATGGGTGGTCACGAGAGGGAATACTCCAGCTCGAATTCGTTTGCGACACCGAGCACGATACTCGGGAGTTCTTCTGAGAACCACTCGCCTGTGAGACGGTTCGCCGGGCTGGCGACGCTGAATGCACCGATCACTTCGTCGTTCGGGCCGGTAACGGGGACACCGACTGCCTTCACACCTTCGAGTTGCTCCTCGCGATTAAACGAGTATCCACGTTCCCGAATCTGTTCGAGTTCGTCCAACAGGACGTCGGAGTCGGTGATCGTGTTCTCTGTTTTCGCCGGGAGTCCCCACCGGTCGATAATCGTCTTCACTTTCTCGTCCGATAGCATGGATAGCAGTGCTTTTCCCGACGCTGTCTGATGAAGGCAAAATCGTTTGCCGAGAGTCGAGTACTGCCAGACAGCGTGTTTCCCCGAGTAGGTGTGAAGATAGACGCCGCGACCGTTCTCTTCGACGACGAAGACGGCACGACATTCGCTTTCTTCGGCCAGTTGCTCTGTGTAGCCCTTCGAAATCCGGTAGGCTTTCTTTCGATTTTGGACGTAGTTCCCGAGTTCCAGCAGGTGGAGTCCAAGGTGGTAGATGTCGCCCTCTTTGACGACGTATTCGTTCGCCTTCAGTGTTGTAAGGTGGCTATGGATAGTGCTCGGTGCTCGATCCAAGTCTGCTGCGAGTTCTGTGACACGCGCACCGTCCCGCTCTTTCAGTCGGTCGAGGATTGCTAACGTCGTCTCCGAGGATTTCAGCGTCCGTTGACCGTCGTTCGATTTCATGCTATGATGTAGCAAGTCGGGGTATTTAAAATTCCGTATTGTCGAACCGGTGTATCTCGAAGTGGAGTTGAGGGATTACGGTTGAGAACCAGCTGTGATCGGTTAAGAGTGTCAGTGAGGAATCGCCGGGCGTGGTAATCTAAGCATAGAACCAAAATGGCTGAATTCAGCCGTGCATGCCCCAAGTATTACTCTCAGTGTTAACTGACCTCCAATGAGTCAAGAACGATTACTGTCGATCTCTAATAGTTTCGATTCTTTTCACTTGAAACAAACGACTTGTGTATATAAAATTCGCCGCTGTCGAATGAACACCGCGGGACTGAATCGCCGGATACAGGTTGTGTAGTACCGGATACAAAGGCATTAGACCTGCTAGGCACGAAGTGAGGTGTATGATTTCGTGTCTACGTAATCGGACTCTGTATGAAAATGATTATCAATTAAGATTGGGCGAAGCAGTTTCCTCATCTCGTAATCCTCTGTTAGAGCGTCCCAAACTCCCGAAATCGATGTCTCTTGTGATCTATCACTGGCACTGTCTATGGGGTTGCCATCTTCCCACTTTTCGTCGGATTCGCGAGTGTCAAAAGCCGAGTGACGCTCGCAATGGGTTCAGCGATGATGCGGAATCGACAACTGCGCGTATCTAGAGGTCGAGGATTTCGCGAGTTTCGGCCGGCGACGCTATCGGTCGGTTGAGTTCGTCTGCAATCCGAGCTGTTCGCTTGACCAGTTGGGCGTTGCTCTCGGCGAGTTCACCCTTTCGATAGTAGATGTTGTCTTCCATCCCGACCCGTACGTGGCCTCCCATCGCGATCGCCATCGTGGTTAGCGGTAACTGGTGGCGGCCCAGTGCGAGCGCCTGCCACTCGCTCTCCTCGGGAAGGTTGTCAGCGAAGTTGACGACGTTCCGTGGGAGCGCTGGTGTCCCGTTCTGCATACCGAAAATCGCCGTACACCAGTATGGAGGTTCGAGCAAGTCTTTCTCGACGAGATGCTCCATCTCGGGAATATGCCCGGGATTGAAGAGCTCCAACTCCGGCTTCACGTCTGCATCAAGCAGCTGTTGGGCGTACTCTTCGTTTTGCTCCCGAGTATTCACTGCAGTTCGCGTCTGGCCGAAGTTGACTGGACCGAGGTCGATAGTTGCAAGGTCAGGTCGTGGTTCCGTCTCCAAAGCGGGGGCGATGCGCTCCTCACGAGACCAGATGCCGCCACCCCCAGTCGTGAAATTGACGAGGATATCGTCACAACGCTCTTCGATGGCGTCACGGATCGCTTGGAATCGGGCGACGTCTTTCGTTCCTTCACCGTTCTCGTCGCGAGCGTGGATGTGGACCATCGATGCCCCTGCGGCTTCACAGTCTTTGACGTCTTGGGCTATCTCTTCGGGCTGTTCGGGGAGATTTGGATTCGCCTCTTTCCCGTGGTGACCGCCAGTTGTCGCGACACTGATGATCAACTTCTTCTCGAAGTAGTCGCTGTAGCCTTGGTATGGCATAACTCACAATGTCCCTTATCGTCTATTAATAACTTTGGTTGTGACGACTACAGGTCGATCACTTCGCTGAATTTGCACGAACGAACCGCCTACTGGAGCGATCCAAAGTCGAATCGCTGCCGTCGATCTTCGAGAATAGATTGGGAATGATCGTGGGGGTTGCAGTAGATTTATATATTGGCACATGCGATTCGTGATCATGGTGTTAGATAGCACAGCAATCGTGACTGGTGGTGGTCGTGGTATCGGCCAGGCCATCTGTGTCAGATTAGCTCAGAAGGGTGCGGACGTCGTCATTGCAGACCTTGATTCCGCAGAGATGAGTGAGACGAAGCGACTCGTCGAAAACGAAGGGCAGCGTGCACTTGCTGTCGAGACCGACGTCACCGAGTTAGAGAGTGTACAGGACACCGTCGATACAGCACTCGACGAATTTGACGAAGTCGGCATCCTCGTCAACAACGCCGGGATCGCCGGCCCGACAGATCCATGCGAGGAGATAGCGCAGGAGGCTTGGGATGCGACGACGAACGTCAACCTGCGTGGACCGTTCTTTATGTGTCGAGAAGTGATACCGATCATGAAAGAGCAAGGCTACGGACGCGTCGTCAACATCGCTTCCGTGACGGGGAAGAAACCGCTGTTGAATCGGACACCGTATGCGGCAACGAAGATGGGTCTCATCGGTTTCACTCGAACGCTTGCCCTCGAAGTCGGCGAGCACGATATCAACGTGAACGCTATCTGTCCAGGGTCAGTCGATGGCCCCCGAATCAGAGGCGTATTCGAACAGCAAGCCGAGGCCACCGGACAGACGTACGATACAGTCCGAACTGAGGTAGAGAACCAGAGCCCACGAAACGAACTAGTAGACCGAGAGGATATTGCGAATACAACAGCCTATCTCTGTTCGGACGAGGCGTCGCGCATCACGGGACAGGATATCAACGTTTCCGCTGGTAAGGTGATGTACTAGATGACTGCACTGTCGACGGATTACGGCCGATTCCGAAGCGTCACTTCGGTTCACAACGGAGGACATCCGGGTATCGTTTCTCTTAGTACCACTACGAACAACCATGAAGAATCCCCAAATCTATTTATACCCCTGCCAGAAATCAGGAGGTGAACATACATGGCAATGGATAGCACCAGTCAATCGAGACGGCAGTTTCTGAAAGCGACGACCGCCGCTGGCTCAGCAGGTGCACTGACCGGGCTTGCGGGCTGCACCGGTGGTGGCGGCGGTAGCAACGGTGCGTCGTCGGGGAATAGTTCGAATGGCAGCGGGAATGCTGGGAACCAGACCTCGATGGGATCGATAGCCAACCTACAGAACTCCTACTGGCTGTCGTGGAAGAAAGGCTACACAGAGGCTGCAAAAGCACTCGGTTACACCAGCAACGTCCAGACCAACGAAGGCAACGTCACTACACAGCAACAGCAGTTCGATACCGCAATTGCGAGCAACACAGACACTATCGTCGGACAGACGTACACGAACGCCGCGGCGATTTCGTTGGCAGAGACGTGTGTTCAGGCCGGTGTCCCGACGATTCTCGCGGTGACGATCGCAGATTGGTATACGCCGCAAGACGCAGGCGACGAGTACGTGCAGTTCTTCGCACCGCATTTCGTTAATCACGCATACACCGCTGCGAAGATTCTCTTCGAGTCGATGGAGGGAAGTGGCGGGTTCGTCCACATCGAAGGGAACCGTGGAACGGCCCCGAACATCGGCCGGAACAAAGGCGTCGAGCTGGCACTCGAAGAGTATCCGGATATCGAACGACTGGGTCCACGCCTGCAGGGGAACTGGATTCGGTCGGACTCCCGAAAAGCAATGTCCGACAAGGTCTCACAGTTCGGCGACGACATCGAGGGCTTCTTCGGCCAGAACGACGCGGTCGCGCTGGGTGGGCTCACGATTCTCGAGGAAAACAACATCGACGTCCCGGTAGTTGGCATCGATGCTGGCGAACCTGGGCTCGCAGCGATTCAAGAAGAACGGATGGTCGCCTCGGTCTCCGGGATGGGTCCGTGGCAGGCTGGATGGTCTCTCGTGAAGTGTCACGACTACCTCAACGGTCACAGTCTCCAGCCTGCAGAACGGATGATGTCGTTCAACGCTCCCGTCTGTGTTAACGACCCGGACGAGTGGACCGACACGATCGAACGTCTCCCAGTCGTTTCGGCAGAGCAGTACACTAAAGCCATCTTCGAAGGGGAGACGCCGTACGACTGGAAGAAGATGTCCGTTGCAGAGGCGGGCGAAGACAGTTGGGACCCCCAGATCGACATGCAGCCGATGAACAAAGCCGACATGAAAGAGGTGCTCGACTGGAACGACTCCGAGAGACCGAACAACTACTCGCTGCCGGAAGCGTACACCGATCAGAAGGCACAGAAGCAGATCACCGACCTCTACAAGAAACGGTTCGAGAGCAACCCGCTCAAGTCGTAATAGGATGAAACCATGTCGAACACAGAGACAGTTCCTTCGAAGACAGAGGAACAGATGAACGATGCTCTCACGGTCGACACGACCGCAGCTAGCTTTCGGGTCGAGGGCATCTCCAAATCGTTCAGACACGTGCAGGCACTCTCGGATGTCTCGCTCGAAATCAACCGTGGAGAAGTCGTCGGACTGGTCGGCGAGAACGGTGCCGGAAAGAGTACGCTGTTGAACATCGTGACCGGTGTTCTTCAACCGGACGAGGGAACGCTGTACGTCGACGGCGACGCCGTCGAGTTCACGAACCCACGGGATGCAGCTGATTACGGCGTCTCGCTCGTCCATCAAGAACAGGACGTCATCACCAACTTCCGTGGGTACGAGAACCTGTATCTCGGTCGTGAAATCGAACGAGGCGGTATCCTTGACCGCGACCGGATGAGCGAGGAGGCGCAGGCCTTCGTCGACGATCTCGGTCTCGATCTCGACGTCGACGAGTTCGTCTCGAACTATTCGTTCAACGAACGGCAGATGCTGGAGATCGCGAAAGCGTTCCACGTCTCCCAGAAGTCGGACAATCCCGTCATCCTCCTCGACGAACCGACCGCGGGCCTCGAAGAGGCTGGTCGGGAGATCCTCTTCGACCTCGTCGACGACCTCCGTGAGCGAGCGACGTTCGTGTTCGTCTCACACGAACTCGACGAGGTGTTAGAGATCTCTGACCGAGTTTACGTGCTCAAAGACGGCGAACTCGTCGACGAGACGACAGCAGACGAGGCAACGGAGGATAGTCTCCAAGAAAGTATGGTCGGTCGTGAATCGACAGACGAATACTACCGCGTCTCCGAACAACGGACCGAAGACGCACTCGGTGCCGAGATGCTTCGTGCCGACAATCTCACTATCGGCGAGGAGACCGGCCCACTGTCGTTCTCGGTTCGCGAAGGTGAGATATTCGGTATCGTCGGCGTCGAGGGATCAGGAAAGGAGCGACTCGGACGAGCGCTTGCCGGTGACCTCGCTACGACCGACGGGACGATTTCGGTCGATGGGACGCCAGTCACCAACCCGTCCGTCTCCGAGATGGTCGATGCAGGTGTCGGCTACATCCCCAAAGATCGGAAATCCGAGGGGCTGCTGTTGTACCAACCCGTCCGAATCAACGTCTCACTGGCAATGATTCGGAACATGAACGGGACGCTTCCACTGCTCGACCTCGACGCAGAAGACGAAGCGACAGATCGGGTTATCGAGGAGTTGAACGTCAAGACACCCGGTCCCGAAGCCCTCGTTCACGGTCTAAGTGGTGGAAATCAGCAGAAGATCGTCATCGGTCGGTGGCTCGCACAGGAGACGCCGATTCTCGTGATGGACAACGTCACACGTGGCATCGACGTCGGTGCTAAGGAAGAGGTGTACAGGCTCTGTCGAGAGCTAACCGACAGAGGGGTCTCCATCGTCTTCATCGGCGACGAGCTTCCGGAAGTGATCGGGATGTCGAATCGGATTGCGGTGATGAACAGTGGACAGTTCGTCGGTGAGCCGTTCGATGCGTCTGCTGGCAACAAACCGACTGAAGAAGAGCTGATACAGGAGATGATTTGATATGAGCGCGGACAACCAACAGGCGATTCGGCAGTGGCTCGATAGGCAACGCGAACAACGGACGATGCAAGATTGGATCACCGACGTCGGCCCGTTTGCGATGTTGTTCATCCTCTCTGGGCTGTTCGCAGCGACGACGACGCAGTTCCTCACGTTCGGGAACCTCGTCGACAACGTTGCGAAGAACAGCGCCGTTTTGCTGCTAGTCGCTCTCGCGGGAACGTTCCCTATCCTCCAGCAGAGCATCGACCTCTCGGTGGAGTCGACGGTCACGCTGACTGGCGTCCTAACCGTGGTTCTCATTTCGCAGTTCCAACTCGGACTGTTGGCGATCCCGCTCGCGGTCGGGGCTGGTATGCTCGCCGGACTCGTCAACGGCCTCGTCTTCACGAAGCTGAAGGTTCCGTCGTTCCTGGTCACGCTGGGGACGCTGTCGATCCTGATGGGTTTCGCGCTCATCATCACCGGTGGGTCGACCATCACGTTCCGTAACCAGGCGATCCGTGGTATCGCCACCGGAAGCTGGATTCCCGGAATCCCGAACCTGGTGATGTGGGGACTGCTCATCTACGGCGGCACCGTCTTTCTCGCCTGGCGGACGAAGTTCGGGCGCTACTGTTTCGCGCTCGGTGAGAACGAACGCGTCGTCGAGCTCTCGGGCGCGAAGGTCGACCGCTACAAGATCTACCCGTTCGTCCTCTCGGGGCTGCTCTGTGGGACGGCGGGCGTCCTCTTGACGCTCCGCATCTCCTCGGCGTCGCCCAACATCGCCGGCGGGCTGATGCTTCCCAGCATCGCCGCCGTCGTCATGGGCGGGACGGCACTCACCGGCGGCGTCGGTGGGCCGCACCGAACCATCCTCGGGGTGCTGGTGATCGCCGTCCTGCAGAACGGGATGAACCTGCTGTCGATCAACCCGTTCGTTCAGGAGATCATCCTCGGCCTCGTGGTCGTCAGTGCGGTCGCGCTGTCGATCGACCGCGAGAAGATCGACGTGGTCAAATAATCTGATCATCCGAGACACCCAACTGGTGACGCCGGCGCCCGCATCAGACCAGCGAGACACACTCGTCTGGTCTAGCATCGACTTGACGTTGACCACCGATTCCATATGACCCGAAACCTACTCGTTCCACTCGATGATTCGCCACAGGCCCGAAGGGCTCTCGAACACGCGCTGACGGTACACCCAGAGGACGACGTCGTGGTGTTTCACGTCGTCGACTACAGCGAGTCGTTGGCGAGCCACGAACGACCCGGGAGAGGTAGTCGCAAGGAGGGCTGGTACCAGAAGGCGCTGGACGACGCAGAAGACCTGTTTGCCGATGCACAGGCGATAGCCGACGAGTACGGTGTAGTACTCTCGACGGAGACGGACGCCGGCAAACCTGCGGAGGAGATCGTCTCTTACGCCGACGAACACGACATCGACCAGATTATCATGGGGAGCCACGGCCGCACGGGAGCGTCCCGCATCCTCCTCGGGAGCGTCGCAGAGAAAGTCATCCGTCGCTCTCCGATTCCGACGACCGTCGTTCACTGAGTACTGACGTCGTCACACCGCCGGTACCGACGTGACTCCGATTCAGACGAGGGGGCCCAGCGAGACGGAGATTCACTGCTGACTGGCTCGTCACGATCGGACAGAGCCGGTCCGACGAGCTACATCCATCTCATCCCATCCTCAGAGACCACAAGTAGTTCCACGTAGACGGTCGAGTCATGTCGACGTGTCTCTCAGCCAGTCCGATAGTTTTCGCCTCGGAAACTGATCCGTCCTGCTTGAGCGTTCGCCATAGACTGTAGAGACGACTCGAGACGGCGAACCGCGACTGACATACTCGTAGTGACGGGAAACTCGAGCACTTCGACTACAGTTCTCTCCTGGAAATAAAGCGCGAGAGCCGTCATCGTTCGGGAGAATCAGGGGCACCGAGCAGCCCCAGGACACGGGGAGATGAGTTGCCGTCTACCTCCCGTACGGCGAGTCAGAACCGGTCGAACGCGTCACTTCGACCGGTTACTGTAGATTCGTTCGTGGCTATGCGAGTAGATCTCGATGAGCGCTTGTTCGTCGACTGTCTCTCCCCGAAGGTCTTCCGGGCCGTAATAGTTTGCCACCTGCATGTCTGTGTCACACACAGGCACCAATATAAACATTTGTTCGAGCACAACTCCTGGCTCGCTCGCTTCGACGGAAAGAACGGTTGCCTTCGTAGTTCAGTCGGCCGTCGCGAGGCCGTCGCTGACGCGTTCGTCTGGCACTGTCCCGTCCTCGTTCCAGTCACGCTGGGCGTAGTAGTCGTCGAGTGCCGCCTCGAAGTCCGGCAGGTCGTATGGGAGCGTGTCGTCGGCGCGGTCGAACCCACGCTGGTTGTTGAAGTGCCGTTCGAGTTCAACCACCGTCGACCCGACCGCGAGGAGGTCCTCGTAGTCGGCATCGAACAGTCCCTCGAACCGCGCGGGTGTCATGAAACTCCGAGAGAACCGACAGACGATGCCGCAGTCTTCCAGCGCCCGAGCGTTCTCCTGTTTCACGACGTGCGGGGCTTTCCCTTCGAGTCCCGTCGGGTTCAGCGCCTCGTCCTGGGCGACGAGTGGATACTCCCAGGCGTACATAGTGGTGAACATGTGGTCGGCACCGCGGTTTGCGACGGCGTAGGAGAGCCCTTGGCCGTTCAGGGTGCGGCCGTCGTGGGCCGCGAAGTCCAATCCCTTGACGGTCCAGTTACCGACGCCGAGCTCCTCGTGGAATCGGTCGATTCCTTCCGCAAGGAGGTCACCCTCATCCTCACGCTTCGCGATCTTCTCGACCGTCTCGTGGACGAGGTCGGTGTTCCCGAACTCGTCCTCAGAAGCGAGGTAGGCAGCGACCACGTTGCCGCAGGTGATGGTGTCCATCCCGTAGCGGTCACAGAGTTCGTTCGACTGCATCACGTCGACGATATCGTCGACGGCGCAGTTCGATCCGAACGACATTACCGTCTCGTACTCGGGCCCCTCGGTCTCGACGCCGCGCTCCTCGTCCTTCGTCGGGAGTTTGCAGGCGAACGCACAGGCTGAGCAGGTCCCGCGTTTGTATTTCTTCTCACCGACGCGGTCACCGTTGATACCGTCGACACCCTCGAACTGAAGCTCCGAGAAGTACCGGGTCGGGAGCGCGCTGACTTCGTTCGCAAGGTCGGTGACGCTCGTCGTCCCCTGCTGTTTCATGATGTGGTCACTGGTCGCGGCATCACGGTGAACGTCCATCTGGATGGAAGGGATCTCAACCTGCCGTGGCGAGTTACCCGCGAACGTGACTGCTTTGACGTTCTTCGCACCGAGGACTGCGCCGAGACCTCCGCGGCCGAACGCGCGACTCTCAGTGGTCATGATAGACGCGAAGCGGACACGGTTCTCGCCAGCCGGCCCAATACAGGCGACGTGCTCGGCCGAGAGTCCGCAGGTGTCTTCGATGTACGTGGTCGTCTCCGGTACCGTTGCACCGTCGAGGTCCGGAACTGGTTCGAACTTGACCCCGTCGTCGGTGACGTGGACGACGACGAGTTCGTCGCTCGTGCCAGTGAACTCGACGACACTGTAGCCGGTGTCCGCGAAGTTCCGCGACATGAACCCGCCGGCGTTCGACGAGAGCAACCCACCGGTGAGTGGCGAGAGACTCGTGCAGTTCATGCGTCCAGTGAAGCTCATGTTCGAGGTCTGCATCGGTCCGGTCGAGAAGAACACGCTGTTCTCCGGACCGAACGGGTCGGCGTCGAACGGGATTCGGTCGTGTGCGAGCCGAGTGGCGACGCCACGGCCGCCGATGAACGACTTGAGCACGTCGTCCACACTGGTCTCTTCTGTTTCGTGCGCTCCTACATCGACTGTCAGTAGGGGCCCCTCAACGTGAAGCATACGTATGCATAACGGTCACACGGCGTATTAAAAATACCTAGAAACTGGGCTGGTCGGTGCTCGAACCGTTACGCAGTGAACCCACCGTCCATCACGAGATTGTGGCCGGTGACGAACGACGACTCGTCGCTCGCAAGAAACAGTGCGGCGTCGGCCACTTCGTCGGGCTGACCCGCACGGCCGAGGGGCGTCTGGTCGAGGATGCCGCCGGCCGTCTCGCCGTCCTCCATCGTCATTGCCGTCTCGATGAAGCCGGGGTTGAGCGCGTTGACACGGATATCGTTCTCACCGTGTTCGACCGCGAGTTCCCGCGTCAGGTTGGTGACGCCACCTTTCGAGGTACAGTAGAGCGACGAGTTCGCGAGTCCACGGATTCCCGCGATGGAGGACATGTTGACGATAGCACCACCAGCTGCCTGATCGAGCATCTGTTCGATGGCAGCCTGACAGCCGAAGTAGACGCCCTTGAGGTTGATGTCCATGAGCCACGCGAAGTCCTCCTCCGTCGCCTCCTCGATCGGCAACTGACGTTCCACACCGGCGTTGTTCACCATCACGTCGAGCGATCCGTACTCGTCGACAGTGGCCTGTACAGCCGCCCGAAGCGCGTCGACGTCGGTCACGTCGGTTTCGACATACTGTGCGTCGCCACCCGCCTCCTCGATGAGTTCGTGTGTCGGCTCGCCACCGAGCCGGGGGTCCTCGCGGACGTCAGCGACTGTCACACTCGCACCTTCTTCTGCGAATCGTAGTGCGATAGCGCGCCCGTTCCCTGACGACGCGCCCGTCACGAGCGCAGCCGTTCCACTGAGTCGTCCTGTCATAACTGTGGTTGTCCTGCGTCACCGTGTCACATTAAGTGTTTCTCGCTCGGTGACGTCGATTCGTCGACAGTTTCGACGGCCCGCAGTGTTGTATCTATCCTAAACTTTAATACACGACCTGAGAGAGACACTGGTAGGCATGTTAGACGACGGCACGCTAGTAGTGGATTCCGTCTCCCACTGCTTCAATCACACGCCAGAGAATCACAAGCATGCGAATGCGCAACGCTGGGACGACGAGACGTTCGACCTCGGCAACAAACTCTTGCCGGACAGCCACGTCCCATCTGAGGAAGTGTTTTACCGCGACCACTCGCCGGAGGAACTCGCCCGGTTGCTCTTCCTCGAGAGCCAGATCGACTACACGGTGTACCACTCGCTGCCACTGGACGACTACTTCCACGACGGCTACGTCTCCCGCGAGAAGGGGTTCACGTTCCGCGAACAGAACCCGAACCGTGTGGGAATGTACGTCGACATCAACCCGCTCGAAGACGACGCGGTCGACCAAGTCGAGCACTTCGTCAAGGAGAAGGACGTCGATGGCATCAAGCTCTATCCGGCACGCTACCAGAACGGGCAGGACCTCTCGCTCCAACTGAACGAGCGGTCCGTCCAGCCCGTCCTCGACAAGGCAGACGACCTCGACGTCGACACCGTCGCCATCCACAAGTTCATCCCCTTCGCGAAGGCCCCGACCAAGTACTTCCGGATCGACGACGTCGAGGAGGCAGCGAACAAGTATCCGGACCTCAACTTCGAGGTCATCCACGTCGGCTTCTCGTTCCTCGAGGAGACCATCTGGGCGATGGCGAGCAACGACAACGTCTACGCGAACCTCGAGAACTCGGCGTGTCTGGTCAACACCCGTCCGCGGAAGTTCGCCAAGATCATGGGTGAACTGCTCTACTGGGTCGGGTCCGACCGCGTCCTCTTCGCCAGCGGTGCAACGGCGCTTCACCCACAGCCACCGATCGAAGGGATCTGGAACATGGAGATGCCGGAGGAACTGCAAGCACAGTACGACTACCCGGAAATCACGAAAGAGGACAAGAAGAACATCCTCGGACGGAACGGACTCGAACTGCTCGGCAAAGACCCTGACCAGGTCCGACGTGACATCGAGGGCGACCGCTGGGCCAAGGCGCGTGAGGAACTCGACCAGTATCCGACCGAGCCGTGGTCGACCTACGAGGTGCCCGCTCCCAAGCCATGAGTACGACGAACCACGTCACCCCGGACCAGGAGTTCTCGGACGAACTCAAATCGCAGATCAAGACCGAACTCGGGAAGGTGCTCGACCCGTGTAGCTGTATGAGCGACCATCCTATCAGCATCCTCGACCTCGGACTCGTCGAGAGTATCGACGTCGACGACGGCGTCGTCAACATCGACCTCCTGTTGACGTCGCAACTCTGCACGTACTTCCTCGACATGAGCGACGAGGTCGTTGAACGGATCGAAGCACTGGACGGCGTCGACCGAGTCGAAGTCCATCAGGACACCAGTGGAGAGGTCTGGACGCAGGAACGCATGTCCGACGAGGAACGGACGGCGCGCCGCGAGCGCTTCCTCGGACGCATGGAGGAGGCCGACATCACTCCCTACGCCGAACAGTCGAAGTAACCGAATCACTTCAGTCACGCGTCACCCATCCCGATGTCACGCCGTCGTGGCGGTCAGTCACCCGTCTCGACATCACATTCTGCAGTCGCCACTCGAAAAAGAACTGAGCGACGCTTATCGTGCCGTCTCCACTTCCTCCAGCGCCTCGGGGTTCTCGATGCTGCTCATGTCGCCGAGTTCCTCGCCCTGGTACAGCGAGGAGATGGCCCGGCGGATGATCTTCCCCGACTGGGTCTTGGGGAACTCGTCGACGAACAGCACCTCCCGCGGGCGGAACGGTTTGCCCAACTCCTCGCCGACGAGCGCTCGCAACTCGTCGCGCAACGCGTCGCTCTCGCCGACGCCGTCTTCGAGGACGACGTAGGCGACGACGGCGGTGCCAGTGGTGTCGTCGGGGACGCCGACGGCGGCCGCCTGGTTGACGCCCTCGTGTTCGATGAGCGCGCCCTCGACCTCGGCGGGGCCGACCTTCCGGCCAGCCACGTTGAGCGCGTCGTCGGCGCGGCCGTGCAAGAACCAGAAGCCGTCTTCGTCTTTCTGTGCCCAGTCGCCGTGGTCCCACATCGGCGGGTCTTTGAAGGTCGACCAGTAGGTGTTCAGATAGCGTTCGTCACCCTCCCACAGCGATTTGGTCATCGACGGACAGGAGTCGCGGGCAACGAGGAAGCCGCGTTCGTGGTCGTCGGCGACTGACTCGCCCTGTGAGTTCACGACGTCGATGTTCATTCCCAACCCTGGTCCGCCGAGTGAGCAGGGTTTCAGCGGCTGGGTCGGCATCGGCATGAGGAAGCAGCCGCAGATCTCGGTACCGCCGGAGATGTTGATGATCGGCGCTTCGCTTCGTCCCACTTTCTCGTAGAACCACATCCACGACTCGGGGTCCCATGGTTCGCCAGTCGAGCCTAAGAGGCGTAAACTGGAGAGGTCGTGTTTCTCGACCCACTCGTCGTCGTACTTGCGGAGGGCGCGAATCGCCGTCGGCGAGATGCCGAAGGTGGTGAGCTTGTGGCGGTCGATCATCGACCAGAAGCGATCGGGTTCGGGGTAGTCGGGCGCACCCTCGTACATGAAGATGGTACCGCCGAAGGTGTGGTTGCCGATGAGCGTCCACGGACCCATCATCCAGCCGATGTCGGATACCCAGAAGAAGCGGTCCGAGGGCTTCTGGTCGAAGCC
>NZ_FODV01000030.1 GCF_900110465.1 Halogranum amylolyticum | reverse complement strand
TGTCTGTGTCAGCGACTGCCCGTGTTCACGACTGGCGAGATAGAGACAGGCTGCAGCAACCCCAGACGGCTGATAGCCGTTCGTAATGGACGTCTCATGCGCACGCTCGGCAAGCGTCCGCGCTCGACGACGAACCTGTGAATTGACATTGAGTTCCGAGGCGAGCTTCGGAATGAGCGATTGTGGAGCGACGGGCTGTGTCGGGAGTCCCAGTTCTCTGTTGAGTGTTTTGTACGCGTTCGTGATACTCGAGTGATCAACTCGAGCAACGTCGACGAGGTCATCACGGGCGACTGGCCGCCCGTGACACCGACAGACACCGTAGACGCTGGCGGCGGCTATCGCTTCAATTGACCGACCAAGCAAGAGATCCTCGCGTTGGGCACTCCGGAAGAGCTGACACGCTTGGTTGCGAACTGAACCTCCAAGTCCGAGAGCGCTTGCGACTCTTCGAACCTCACCTAACCCGTGTGCGAGGTTCCGCTCAGCTTTCGATTGGAACCGGCTACGACTGTGTTCACGCCGTATCCGGGCGAGCTGACGTCGTTTCGACCCAGAGAGCGTGCGTCCCTTCCCATCGGTGCTGCGCCCGATTTCAGTCGATAAGCCCCGGTCGTGACGGGCCGCCGTGAGTGGGGCTCCTGTCCGTTCGCGATTGCTGTCGTCGTCTTCGAACGAGCGCCACTCGGGGCCGTGGTCGATCTGCTGGTCTGCGATGACGAGCCCACAGTCTTCACAGACCGTTTCTACCGCGTTAGTCGCCACGCGGCCGTTGCATTCGGGACACTCGTTCGAACTGGACTCATGCTGGACGTCTTCGTCGAAGGCCGTCTCGTAGATATCTCTCGTTGCCATGGTACTCACGAGGGACACTAGACGAATCGCGAATCTCTTTGCGCCCCTCACCCCTCAGGGGCAGAAAAACAACACTGCGGTCTCGTCGAACTCCTCAGAGTCTGACAGAAGGTGCGTGCTGAACTTAGAGGGTGTATTCAGCACGACGAATCTGTTTATTTCAGACACGCAGCCCTGAACCATCTGTTAGGAAGTTCGTGCGAGTCTAGCAGTACTCGGTCACTCTCAGCAACCCCGCTCATTGAAAGACCTATAGCAAGGGCACTTCTCGGATGAAAACGGTATGGAACCCGCCACGTTCCGGCAAGTGAGTGGATTTATCGCCATCTGCACTGGTGGCTACTCTATTCTTGGGTCAATGGGAGGGTTCTCTCGAATCTTAGGTGAAGAGATAATGTTCGGGCTGGGAGTGGTCGCGCTACTATACGGTATGCTCCTGCTCACACGCCACGGCGAGCGTCTCACGAAGTGGAATGCAACGATGTTCATCATTCTCGCTAGCTTGATGGCAGTAAATCAACTGGCATACAATCCAACTCCAGCATTCGCTGATGGAGAGATGTGGAATGATAATCTTGGAAGCCAGAACGGGATGTACATCCTAATCAGCATACTCGGACTCTTGGGAATCGTCTCATGGTGGTTTGAAAGCGAGTTCACAGAGAGAACCAACTGATTGGTTTTGACCGATACACGCACTGTATCTAACGAACTGTCTCCCGCAGGTTCGCGCCCCCTCGCGTGCTGCATATGCGCTGTGAGTTCAGCACGGCCACAGAAACCTCACCGAACGCTGTCAGATGCCGCGTGCTGAATATCGAGGGTGAAACCAGCACATCAACAGATACGGTGCGGACGTTCAATTGACAAGCTCGCTTATTAAGCCACCTACAGCTGCGATTGTCAAGACGCCGATGATGATGGGAGTACTCGGGTCAAACCCAGCTACAACAGCGAGGTACGCACCAACAACAGCCACAGCACTAGCTGGTATCAAGGCGCTGATAGCGAGTCGTCGGCCCCGTTCTGTTTGTGCACTCGCAATGTTACGAGCAAGAAGTATGCCACCGACGGTGGCGATCACAAGCGAACCTGCTGCGATGAAGAGCGGCAGGAACAGATTCCCAAAGCCGAAAAGAGGCCTGATTCCGGTAGCGGGCGGTGGGTAGGAAATGATGACAGTTACCAGTGCGAATACAATCAGTATTCCTCCGAGACGATTCAATTGAGGGACTGTTTGATTCTGTGGAACACGATTCATACAACTGGCAACCTATTCAGTGAAAATATGCTTTGTGGAAGTATCAACGAGAGGATACGTACGCTCTCGTCTCGGGTGGTTTCCAAGCAGGTAATCCGATCTGCTCTGGTCTGAAAGACTCGCACGTTCTATTACAGCACGACAACTGAAACGTCATCGATGGCGGCTAGAAGTCACAGATTGAGCAACTGCCTACCGTAGGGCTCGCCCCAACACTGGTTGTCAAATCGCCCGTCTGCCCGACTACTGGTTCGTAGAGTTCGCCACATACTGTTCGGGACAGGTCCAGTGTGCTTCCTTCGCTTCGGTCGAATCTGGAGGATGATCCGTAGTACATAGCTGATGTTGCTCACGGCGGTTAACCACCCGTACGTCCTCGTTGGAGCCACGCTGTTCGACGACGGTCACCTTCTGTGGCAACTCACCCGCGAATTGGACAGTCGCACGGTACCACGTTGCGGCCATGTCTGCGGTACAGGCGAACGGGAGGAAGGGAATCGAATTCTCGGATTGCGATTCCATGACGACACGGAGCGAGTTCGTCTCCGCATCGTACGCCGTCGACGCAATCCCGACCTTGTTACAACTACTCGACCCGTAGGCCATGTGGCCGGTGATGTAAATAGCACTCTCAGCTTCGTCGAATGCGACGATAGTCGGCCGTTGCTCGCGGTTCCGGCGCGGTTCAATGTGCTCGGCGCTTGACCCCGTCACACCTGATCCACCGAGACAGCCCGCCGTGGCAGTGAGACTTCCCGCAAGTACACCAATGAACGAACGGCGATTCATGCTTCCTCCAAGACATAGAGCCCATCGGAGAACGTCGAGATGTACAGTCGGCCGTCGACAACTGCTCCACCAGTTCCTCTAATGCGTCCCGTGGTGTCGAACTCCCAATGCCGTTTCCCCGTCTTAACGTCGAGTGCGTAGATGAGTGAATCGTCACTCCCGACATAGACTGCGTCCTCCGTGACAATGGGTTCGCCGGTCACATTGTTCCACGTCCAGAATTCCCAGCGTTTCTCACCGGAGTCGGCGTCAAGTGCGTACACGCGCTCATCGGCCGCACCGGTATAGACCGTCCCGTTGGCGACTGCAGGGGCAGACCCATCGTAACTGAAATTCCCCCATTCGTGGTCTTCGATCGGCCGGCCCTCGAACCGCCAGCGACGGGAGCCATCCTCACTCGAAATCGCGTGGATACCGCGGGCGTCGCTGACGTAGACAGTCCCTTCTGCGACGGCCGGCGTCCCCGCGAACCGGTGTGAACTCGTATACTGCCAGTGTTTTTCGCCAGTCGTCGTATCGAGGGCGACGACTGCACCGGTTTCGTCCTCCGTCGTGGCGACTGCGTACGCCCGGTTCTCGGAGACGGCGACTGCACCGTCGGCCCACGCTCCGATTGACTGTTCCCACCTCGTCTCACCTGTCTTGCTGTCAAGCGCGATGAGGACACCACTGCCTCTGATGACGAAGTAAGCGACACCGTCGACAACAGTCGAAGCATCGATTTCGTCCTCAAATTGCCGCTCCCACTGGATCTCTCCGTTCTCGCGATCGAACGCGAACAGGTGGTTCCCAAACGGAGCGAGAACAAGATCGTCTACGACAGCGGCAGCCGCATCTGGGAAGTCGACCGCTGACCCGTCACCGAGTTTGGTACGCCACTGCTCGGCGCCAGTTGCTGCGTCCAGTGCAACGAACGCGGATACCTCGTCGTGGAATCCGAGATAGACCGTCCCGTCTGTGATGACTGGAGCTTTGACAGAGCTGAGATGCTTGTCGTACCGCCATGAGACACTCACCGAGTCTGTTGGCCCGCTGTCGGTCGTATAGGCCGTGTTCTCTGGATTGCCTCGACCGAGCGGCCACGACCCTTCTACTGGTGGCGACGTCGACGTGCTCAGCTGGGTGAGACTCCCCAGTCCGAACACCGCCCCGGCGCTGGCGAGTACTGCGCGGCGGTTCAATTGGAGGGCACTCATGATAGCGACATAACAGAGTGTCTGCTTAGTCGTTGGCTTCCTTCCGGCTGTCATCGCGAACCTCTCACGGTGAGTTCCGACTCAGAATCGTCCAAGAGCACTTTACGGAACGAACCCACCACCAAACAATAGCGAAAGCCCGGCGGCTCGCGAGCCGCCCGGAACGTGGAGGTTGGGTGGGGCGGCGGGAAGCGGGCGAACGGGCACGTAGCAAAAAAGAAAGCCACGTTGTCCGGCTATTCCCACCACCGACCGCGCTCAGGGAAGGTGAGACTCGACCACCCAGTGACGGCCAGTGAAACGCGCCCTTCGTACCAGTTTCGCGCCGCGCCATCGATGCGCACCTGCTCACCCTCGTCCATCAGGGGTGCATTCGACGCCTTCCAGACCGTCACTCTGGTTTTTCCACTGTCATCGGCGATGAGACCCACTTGAGCGATACTCGGATGCGAGGGAACCCACAGTGTCTCGACACGTCCTTCGATACGCACCTCTTTGCGATTGACGTCCGCAAGCTTCCCAATCGGAACCACCTGTCCCGGCGCCGTCTGCAACTCCTCGAACACACTGACGACCGCGCTCATCATGTCCTTGCCACCGACGACGGCCTCACCGAGTCGCCGCCCAATCGCCGCTCGCGACCAACCATCGAGTTTCTCGCTCAATCGCACCGCCTGGGTGTTCACCGCCGCCAACTGCTCCTGGGACAGTTCTTCACGCGGATCTGCTCGCTCTGGGTCAGCCCACACATCCACGCTCGCCGCTCGCTTCTGGAACGTCGTCCGTCGCTCCGAACTTCGTTTCGCCGCCACAACTCGTGACCGCTCTTCTCGTCCCGCTTGCGTTCCGAACGTCGCTCTGGCACTGATGCGCTCCAGCTCTTCCTCGCGGCCTCGAATGCGCTCTTCCTGTTCGAGGGTCGCCCCGTAGATGCGCTCGTCGCTACTGTCGACGATTCCGTCCGGGTGGTTCGCATCCACCTTTGCTTGCACTTCCATCTGCACCGTCGCTCTGAATTCCGGCGTCTCATCGACGACCTCGAAGCCGTCCTCGTCGACTTCCGCTTCGTCCGCGTTTTCGAATGCCTGCTCATCCACCGAAACGACTTTTCCGCTTGCGTTGTTACTCGACATTGCTGAAACCTTGAAGGCGCTCACTCGGCGTCTTCTTCCGACACCACGACTCTCCAGCCGTGGCTGTCCACAACGACCAACTCACTCTTCGCGCGCTCTCGCTCGCGCCTTCGTGAGCGACCATCGGGAGCGAGCGAGAGCGCGCCTATACAGCGGACACAGACAAGCACGCGCGCCGGACAGGCTGGCCCGAGTGGCCAGCGGAGTTAGTCTCGTCGACGACGAGCACCTACTGGCGCGCAGGCGTCGACTGACTAACCCGCTGGCGCTTCGGGAGAAGCGAACGACGCGCGGGACGACCACCGGGAGTCCCGCGGCGTGCCGAGGCGAACAGCGTGAGCCGAGCGTGCGCGGCCGGCTGACCGGACGGCGAGCGGGCGTACCGAGTCATCACACCTGACAGACAGTGATGAAGCGACGCTAACCACCCCACACCGGGTGGGAGTGAAAGGGGCCGGGCGCTCGGCGAGCGAGCCGACGTAAGGACCACAGCGGAGCGAGGACCACAGCGAGGCGCAGCCGTCGAGCGTCCGGGGGCTTTCGGAGTGTCTTGCTCACAACTGTTGCTAGATAGAGAGGATACCCACCTGTAAGTCGGCTACTCGAGCAAATCATCGATGAAGCGGAAGCCGTTCACGTACGTCACCGAGTCGCCATACCCCTCACTAGCGAGGACGGCCTCTGCTCCCTCGCCAGCAGCGGTATCTGTCGTGTAGATATACGCTTGATCCGCAGTCCCGTCGACGAACGCGTGAGCGGCGACGCCTGCCAACGCTGGGTCGGCACGCTCGATTTCGTCGGCTGGGCGATCATCCGCGTTCGCGATGTACCGCTGGACGCCGTCCATCGTTCGTGAGACCACTCCATGCGAGTAATCCAGTGACGCTGCAACCTGTGACCACCCTTCCTCGATTGCCGTATCGATCGGCGGTGTCTCGGGCTCAGAAGCGTTGACGGTCAGCTCCTCGTACACTCGCTCGGGGAGGACAAACGTAATATCGTTGCGCCGTGCAAACCGGCGCACAGCCTGATACCGACGGTTCGACGGTTGGCCCATCGAGACGAACAAGCCGGTATCTGCGATATGAATCGCAGTCACGCGTCGTCGACGTCCTCGTCAACGCCTTCGATATCCGCGAGTGACGCACCCGACGTTTCGACATCGAAGTGTTCGAGAACCACGGGCCGGAGCGCCTGCAGGACAATCTCGGCTGCGAGTGGCGAGATATCGAGGTCACGGGCCATGAGGCGGTGCGTCACCTCACCGCGCTCACGGGCGACAGCGTAGGAGAGTGCCGTCGCGAGGCCAGCAACTCCGTGACGGTCGATGTAGGTGTCGATGTCGCCGTTGGTTTCACGACGACCGACCGCATCGATCAGCGCCGGCGTAATCGTGTACTCACGGTCGCCATCAGCAGTCACGGTCAGGTTAATCGGGCGAGCAGTGTACAGCCGGGGTTGCTCATCGCGGGTCACCTCGACGACGCCAGCATCAACAAGCCGGTTGACGTAGGTGTAGGCTGTCCCCTGTGCGAGGTCGAGTGCGTCCATGACGTCTTTGACAGATGTCTCGTCACTGCGGGCGAGATATGCATACAACTGAGCCAGCTGTGGCTCTTCGAGAAGATCCGCAACCGAGAGAAAGTCGCGGACGATGTCACCTGTGTTCTGCTTTGAGGTGCGTGACATGGGGTTTCTGTAGTGATTACAGTTTACAGCGAATCAATAAAGAATGTTTGGGTAACAGTTGTTGGCTCGAGATGATGTTCTTGGGGCGGATCTGAGTCAGTACAACTCCAACAGTCTCGGTGGGCCGTCTCAGTTGGGCCACCGATTGACCGTTGCAAAATGGCGAAGTAATTCATTTATCGGTTCGACACCTCGCAACAGAACGTCAGCAAGATGGGTTGACGATGATCGCTCCAGACTTGATACGGAAGCGAACAAACGCTCCGAATACGTCGACAAGGTGGGAACTTCTCACGCTAGTGTCTACAGACGCCATTCGGCGGCACGCCAACCTCCTCATTTGGGTACCACCGTTCGATAGCCAACGTGCCACCAGCCGTGATTACTAGACAGAGTGCCCACCAGCTGGGAGTACCCGATGTTGAGAGGTCCCACTCATACTGAACCGTCGGCCCATCGGCAAGTGAGGCAGCGAGTGTATACGACCCCGGTGTCTCGGTGACTGCGGGCTGGACCGTCAACGGAAGCGATGTTTGATATGCTTGCTCGAGGATGACCTCCTCGTCGGCGTTCCGGACGGTGACGTCGACTGTTCGTCCACCCTGCTCAAGGTCTTCGTAATCGGGCTTAGTCTCGAAGTCGTAGATCTGCAACCGGGCGAGTGGCTCGTCGCTGTTGTTCACAGTGGCTGTCTGAACGACAGGCTGCTCACACCGATAGGCATTGAACGGGATTCGCCGGTGTAGTTCATCGCTCACGAAGTGGGCAACACTCGAAGCGTTACGGGTTGCGCTACTTGGCGATCCATCTGGGTCGAAGTAGCGTGCGGATCCCCGACAGGAGGACAACACGTAGTACCCCGAGTCAGTCGTGTGGACGACAGCGACACGCGCTGGCTCAACCGTAATCTTCGTCGCTACACCTGAGCTCCCGAATCCGCCGACAAGTTCGTTATACACGTAGCGCTGTTCGTATGTCTCAACGAACGATTGAGCAACTGCACGGTTAGACACGTCACTCGGTTCGGGGAGTGGTTTCGTCTCGGTGAATGTCGTCACATCTGGTGGCGGTGTGGGTTGAGACGTTGAGACCGGACTGCGGTTGTCTCTCTCGCGAGTTGCACATCCAGCCAGCATGCTTGCCCCACACGCTAGCGATGTGAGCACCCTACGGCGTCTCATCAGTATTCACTCTCCCAGTCGTCGTGTTGGTTGGAGGGAATCGAAATCTGGTCAGACTTCGTGTCTTGCCAGTATATATTGTCTGATATGAGACAATCCGACATCGAGGATGAAGAATCAGTGACGCCGGGCTCACACAACAAACAGAAGCCCACGAAGTCGACACAACCCCAACAGTCTCGGTGGTCGCCGACAGAGACACGAATAATGCGGCATTCGTCAACCCCGTTGACGCCGTCACAGCAAACTGCGCTGGAACTGATCACGCAGGGGAGCGATGAGGACGGGACGATCACACACGACGCAGCTGTCGATTTCCTCACTGACGGTGGGTTTGAGCGGCCAGAGGCAGAGGATCTCCTCGAACAGTTGTTGCTGAAGGGGTACGTCTATGAATCGACGAACGGCCTCCGACTCACTCCGTGACGCGTCCCGACAAGGGCCATGAACAGTGAGACACTGAGCGCTTGCCATCCTGTTAACCAACAACTCCGGGACTGCGCGACTTGCGTTGGTTAACACCGATCTGCAACACCGACGACAGACTCCACTGTTTCCGAAGCTCTCGGGCGAGTATGAGACGTCGCAGTTGACCGATCTCAACACGTTGAGACTCTCGCTAGCGACCCAGAATCTCCCTCGTCGTCGAACGCGAGCCGAGACGTTTTATTTACCAACGGCAAGTGTCGCGTCTGCCATTCACTGGGAGTTGGCACACGCTGCTTGAGGAGTGCGATGCACTTCCCGCTGAGGCGACACTCGTGACGCCGCTCACGGAGACGCGATTCCACATTACCGACAGCCAAGCACACCGTGTCGGTATCGAATTCGTCGACTCCGGCGACTCACAGCCGCTGCAACGCGAGCAGTTTGCGACGCTTGCCGAGCGAATCGAGGAGGTCGGTGGTACGTTCGACCTGAGCCGACTCCCACCGGACGCCGAACCCTATGCAGCAGTATTGAGTCTCCACCCCTCGTTACGAGCAGAGGTTGGGAGTTTGGATTCCTACAAACCACCTATTCGGTGATCTGTTTATGACGGGGGAGTTCATACGACTGCGGGTGACTGGCCGCCAGAGCGACGACCTTAATCAAAAAGTTGGATTCGCTAATCCGACCTGCAGATGGCTCAAGCAGCTCTTTGTCCCTACAGAAAGGGTTTACATACATATCTCATCTATCATGATATGAACCGTCGCACCTATCTGTCGGCACTTGGCGCAGGACTGGCTACACTCTCTGGCTGTACTGCATCAGCTCTCTCAAATAAAAACTCGTCCAGCTCAGAATACCCCACAGAACCTGTTCGAGGTAAGGCAGAGGCCATTACAACCCAGAGGAAAATCACACGTGATTCAGTGGCATACCTCGAAAAGACACATGAGGTGCGAATCGTCGCCGCGTATCGGCACACGAACCACGAGGCAGTTGAAAACGGGGCCCCTCCTGAGCGCGAACCAGTGCATGAAAGCATTCCCTTTGAACGATGGGCAGAGACCGAAAGCGCGTTCGTCGGGGCGGAAGCCGTTCAAACTGCCATCTTTGACCAGACGAGCAACGGTGAACAAAGTATTAGCGTGGGTGTCTCGGGCGAAAATAAAGAACATCAAATTAGGGTTCACCACTTAAACGACTCCCCGATAGCGTTTGACAAATTAGTTGCTCTCACCCCCCGGTCAGTAACTGCAACAATCTCCATTAGTGGAGTGATACACACTGCAACGTATCCAGTCACGGTCACACATACTGAATTGCGATTCGAATGAAACGGTCGTGATGCACAATTTGAGTGGGCCATTGACTACCCTCCGAAAGACCGAGCCAATCAAGGATAAGTGGTGGATTACTCTGCTAATCCCGCACTTGATTCTCGGAAGTCATTGATTACCGCGAGCGTATCCAGTGATGGCGAGCCCAATACCGTCACTCGGTCGGACACGTCCAGTGCGCTGTCGCTCGCTGTTCTTCACTCTCGAACGACTCGCGTGAGCAAAGCGCATCCTGTTCGGCTCGGGTCACCACGCGATGGGCGTCGGGCGCCGCCTCGTTGTCCTCATCAACCTCGACAGTCTCCGGAAGGGCAGCGCTATCAGCAAACCGCACCGTCACGCGGTAATGGATGCCACCGAGGCTCGCTGTACAGGCGATTGGAAGCGGAATCGGCAGTCGAAGATACCACTTCTCTCGGTGCCCAACCGAGACGAAGAGCCGATTGTCTGCCTGCAACTCAACTGTTCTCAACACAGGCGCATCACACCCACCACCGTAGAAGACGAAGCCGGTGATCCGAATTGTCGACGCTGCGTCGTCCCACGCCACAATCGGTGGATATCGGTCGCGTTCCTCGTCGTCGGTGCCGACAGGACGGTCCTTTCGGGGAGTGATTTCCTCAAAGCGTACCTCAGCGATCGGGTCAGTGCGACGTCCGAGAGCGTCGAGCCCGGCACAGCCCGCAGTTGTCGCAACGACGCCAGTCAACCCCGTCAGAAACGTCCGTCGCTGCATTATGCAACCTCCCCACGGGCGGCGATTGCATAACAGGACTCGCCAGCAGGGAGGTACACTACCCCATCGACGACCGCCGGCGTCGCCCGTCCAAGGCGCTGCCCAGTCGCAAACTCCCACCGAACCTCACCCGTCGCAGCATCAAGCGCATAGAGGGTCGTATCGACACTCCCGACGTACACCGTGTCGCCTACGACAGCCGGTGGCGACCCGGCCGTATTCCACGCCCAGAAGTCCCACACCAGCTCGCCGCGCTCGCGGTCAACCGCATAGAGGCGCGCATCAGTGGCACCGACGTAGACACGCTCGTTATCGACGGCAACCGGCGAGGCAATCACCTCAGCATGCTTGTCTGTCGGGCGTCCGATTCGGGCCGACCACTGTGTCTCTCCAGTCGCGGCGTCGAACGCAGACAGCAGCCCACCGGTCTCTGCAGCGAACAGCGTCTCGTCGGCAACGGCAAACGTATGGAAAAATCGAGCGTCAAGCGAGCGCGTCCAGACGTCACTCCCGTCTCCGAGTTGCACAGCGAAAAGATCGCCATCGATAGTCCCGAAAAACACCTGCCCGTCCTCGACGACAGGCATCGTCCCAAGCCACGCGTCGACTGTTCTCACCCACTGACGCTCGCCACTGTCGAGTCCGACTGCATGGATGGCACCACTTCGACCGCCACTATCGCCGCTCGCAACGACGACGGTTCCGTCAGCGATGACTGGCGACGTAATCTCATCGCTCGGCATCGAATCGCGCCATCGGACTGCAGCGTCGCCGTCGGCTGTCTTCGTGACATCGATCGCGAAGAGGATCTCTTCGAAGCCCACGCAGACCGTCTCGTCCTGTACTGCTGGCGACGATTTGTATGTCCGTCCGAGGTCGACGTGCCAGCGTTCCTCGCCGCTTGCGGCGTCAAGTGCCGTGAGTCCGTCTCCTGCAAGGTAGATCGTGCCGTCTGCGACTGCCGGCGTGGTTTCACTCACCGGCACCTCGACATGCCAGAGTTCGCCGATGGGCGGAGTGGGACCGCTCACAGTAGGGATGTAGCCTCGACCTGTCGGGTCATATCGATGGCTTGGCCAACTCCCGTCAATGGAGTCACGAGGGCTTGCAGGTGGATGTGTTGGTGGTCCAGTCGCGTCTGTGGGCGCACGACCGTTAGACAGACATCCAGATAGGCTGGAGCCGACGCCGACGACCGATGGAAGGGCCTGGAGGGCACGTCGCCGCGTAAGACGGGGCATGGTTCAGACTCACACGTCCGGTACGAGAGCGTTTCGACTGACTGACAGACGACTGTATTCTCTGTGTTCACCCTCGATACGTCGGCGATCAATCAATGCAGTACTCTCCTCAAATCGCGTTGGGCGTCTTCCAGTACTCTCTCGGCGGGCCTTGACGGTGAGCGCAATCGCGGCAATTAGCAAGCACAGCGTTGGGAACATGAAGTACCACCCGATGCTCATCACACCAATAATCGAGATGATTGTTCCGACGGCTGCACTTGCCCAAGTGAGGTGTCGATAGCCGAGCCACGCAGCAGCCCCGCCAAAAGCGACGAGTCCGATGAGCACCATAGTCCAGCCAAACAGGACCGGGGCGTTGCCGCCTGTGCTCCCGAAGAGATAGTCGATCCCTGTTCACAACCCCGAGTAACCACAGTGGTGGACTCTCCGCCGGCGCTCTCGGTGGCCGTCCGACTCGTCCAACAGGAAACGGGTCCGGTAAGCAGTTGGGACACCGTCTCGGAATCGGACCCTACTCTAAGAGGGCCAACAATTGGGCGACATAGGGGCTGTTCTCCCAACTCCGATGCGGGCTAATCGTCTCGATGAGCGTCCGTGCCTCTTCGAGGGTCATATGATCGTTGCGGGCGTAATCACAGAGCAACCGTGGTGTCGGGACGATACGCGGGCCCTGTAGGACTGCATGAATCAGCGGGAAGTTCGTCCCGCCGAACTCGTCGGTGAGGAACCCGTCGACGTCAAGCGCGTTCGCGAGGACAATGCCGTCGGTTTCGCCGTCGTCGAGACCGAATGTCGGTCGCGAGTCGGGTGTGCCGTCGCGCTCATAGGGGTCATCGACCGTGTAGTGGGTGCGAGCGGCGAGGACGTTGTTCGCAGCCGCGGCGTGGATGTCTTGGTACTGCGTGATGTCACGGAGCTCTGCAACGACTTCTGGCGGCACGAACACGTCACACGAGGTGAGGAGATACTGGAGGGGATCCGGAGCCGTATCAGTGTCGTAGGCTGCGTCGGCTCGTGGGACGGCGAGACTGACCATCGCACTCGTGTCGGCGACGACTGTCCGTAGTCGCGGCCTGCTCATCGCTCGTCGCCGTCACCAGTCGCGACCGTCGTCGCATCGTCGCCGTAGATGTCGACGTCAGCGGGTGCAGCGAGATCCAACGGTTCGCCCTCGAGGTCTGCCTTGAGCAGGCGGAGCCGTTGGGCGGTTTCAGCGCCGACCAACTGCTTGACTGCCTCGAAGTCGAGTTGGTCGTCGTAGTACTTCGTTGCCACCAGCTCTTGGAACGTCTCGCTGTCGGCGGTCTCTTCGATGTACTCGCGAATCGCTTCGACGAGGAGGTCTGTCCGGTCCTTGTCGAAGAGCGCCGCAATCGCGTCAAGACGTTCGACGAGGTACTCCGGGGACTGGAAGTGGACTCGTCGGGGCTTGTCACTTGCGCTCATTCTATGTGCAAATTCTGCACACAGCCCGATAACGGTTCCGGTACATGCACATGGCTTGCACATCAGTATACGATGCCCGTGGGAGAAACTACTCCACCAAGACACGTGAGATCTTGACCATATCGTGCGTTGTCACTGTGAGAACAGAAGCCCAAGAAGCCGGCACAACCCCAACAGTCTCGGTGGTCGCCGACAGAGACATAGATAATGCGGCATTCGTCGACCCCGTTGACGCCGTCACAGCAAACTGCGCTGGAACTGATAACGCAAGCAACCGATGAGGACGGGACGATTACACACGACGCAGCTGTTGATCTCCTCACTGACGGTGGGTTTGAGCGGCCAGAGGCAGAGGACCTCCTCGAACAGCTGTTGCTGAAGGGGTACGTCTATGAATCGACGAACGGCCTCCGACTCACTCCGTGACGCGTCCCGACGAGGGCCATGAACAGTGAGACACTGAGCGCTTGCCGTCCTGTTAACCAACAGCTCCGGGACTGCGCGACTTGCGTTGGTTAACACCGATCTACAACACCGACGATAGACTCCACCGTTTCCTAAGCTCTCGGGCAAGTATGAGACGTTCAGGAGTCTGGAGCATCGTGTCATAGACGCGCTGCTCGACGTCGTCATCACGATACGCGTCATCGAACGGTGGTGGACCGTCTGGAGACTCGCGATTGGACACTCCTGTTCTTGTGTAGCCAACGATACAGCTCTTACTCCGAAGAATAGTATCTCGGATACTCCGATTACTCACCAAACAGTTGTTTCGTTCGTCCCCACAACGACGACGTCTCTGATTCTCCCTCATCATCAGTCGCCTCCGTGCGTCTATCGTCGTCGACGTCGACAGCATCGGAGATCCCGGTCTGCGCTGCATCGGCATCAGTGAGCCGTGCTACTTCTACCTCAAGTTCTTCGATACGCTCGTTTCGCTCGTCGAGCGTTGCTTCGAGGCTGTTCACACGCTCTCGCAGCAAGCGATTCTTCTCCACGAGATACGTTCGACTGCGTGTCTCGTCGGCGTTGTCACCATCGGTGGTGGGTGTGTCTGTCTCTGCCTCTTTCGACCGTGGTTCGTAGAACTCTGACGTCCGTTCGATCGCACGCTCGACCGTCTTCTCGCCGTACGTCGACCCATCGGCGTAGTGCACTTCGTCCCACTTCTCACGGATCAACCCTGACTGGCGGAACAGCTGGTCCATCTGAGCTGCGTCGCCGCCGCTCCAGAACGCCAGCAGACAGCACAGCGCCATGTCCGCTTCCGAGTTACTGTCGTAGCCGCTCGTCGACCCGTTCCACAGTCGGTCGAACTTCGCTCCGTTCGAGGCGTTCTTCGCTTTCTCGAGGAGTGTGTCGTCGTCGAGTGACGTGCTGGATGAGGACTCCTCGCGTTCCGTTACACCCGTAGGGGTGTCCGTCGCCTGTGTGGGTGTCTCTTCGGCGATGTACTCACGGTGGATCGCTTCTAGGGCGTCTTGTCTCTGCGACACCGCTGTTGGTGTTCCCGTTACTCGGTCGCCGGTGACGGTGAAGAAGCGTGCCGTGTCGTAACACTCGATTTTGCCACGTCGGTTCCGACCCTCCGGCAGACTACCCTGAATCAAGACGTGATACCCGGTTCCCGACGGCGACACTTCGGTGTAGGAATCCAGTCGGGTAATGATGTCCTGTGCATCGTCGTCGGTGTCACCACTCTCGGGATCGCGACAGTCGTCGAGGTCGACACCGACGATGGGGTCCTCCTCGGTGAACACAAAGCCGACTCCATCGGCCCGGCCACGTTCAAGATAGTCACAGGCAGTCTCGAAGTCCCCCCACGTTTCGGGGTCCGTCGACGAGGCGAACGACCCCACCCCAGGTACCACCGGAATCTTTGTTGCTTTCCCGTCGCGTTGCTCCCGTCGCCAGCACACCCACTGGGGTCGTTCGACTAATTCTTCGGGTATCGATTCCTTTGTCAGCATCTCGGTAGGTTCCTCAGTCATTGGTTGTCTCCTCTGGAAGCCGCGCCCCTTTTGGCGCCAGAAAAAATCCCCTCGCGTTCGCTTCGCTCACTTCCAACGCCCTCACCCCCCTCTATACTAGTTGGTTTTTGGGTGGAAAACCCCCGGTTTTCAGTTGAAAAACGCATGACGTAGCGGTGTTCCACCCATTTTCTCGAGAGGGCCAATGTTCCACCCAAATTCCGAATGGGTGGAACACCACGCTGTCTTGCGATTTCGTGATTGAGAGCGAACCGAAAATATGGGTGGAACACCCCCTGTTTCACGGCGTATCGACACCCGATATCACCCTCTTCTTTCCCACCCCTCATTCAGTATCACTATCCTGAGAGGAGTCGATATCGAACCCAACGAAAACGCGAGCAAGTTCCCCATCAAGTCGTCGCCGATCGCTCGTGAATTCAATGTGGTTTCCGAGCTTTCGTGAGAACCAACTCGGGCTCACAGGGTCGTGGTCATGCCGCTCTGCCCACGCCTCATAGACTTCTCGCACATCGCCCTTCGGGAGCATTGTTTCCCCATCTTCGACGAGACACTCTTCGACAAACGTCTCGAATGTGACGTCGGTCGTGGTTTGGGTTCCCGACTCGGGAGACGCTGGCTGAATGGTTCCATCGAGGAGTGTGGTGAGTGGCTTCAGCTCGCCATCCTCATAGACAGCAGGCTCACTGTCATCTCGGAGCACCACAATCCCATACGATGACTGCGGACATGCGGGCGCTGGCAACTCCTCTGCTGGAATGAACGGCTTGTTGATTGTCGCCCACTCTGCCTCAAACGCCTCTTTCGACTCATAGACGTGGATTTCCCCGCGGTCGTAGACGAGGTACTCTTCGACTGGGTGATCGTAGCTGTAAGTTGCTGGCACCCGATCTTTGGTGACTTTGTCCCACTCAGAGACACGGAGATATTCTGTCGTGTTCCCATCTTGGAGGACAATTTCGTCTCCATCCTTCACCCACACAGAACGCTTCGAGTCGCCGTCTTCACTCAATGGCCGGACGGCCGTCACGCCACCGTGCTCGGTCGCACCGCCGTTGAACGTCAACGGCGAATCGTGTGTATAGAACCGCGTCTCTCCGTTTGCAAGTTCACGAACTGGGGGTGAAAGGATGGCCTCAATTCGTTCAGCCCAGTAGGTCTCTGTCTCTCCTGTTCGGACAACAAAGAGCGGAACTGCGCTCTCTGCTTGTGCCTTCTTGAGATTCGTGAGGACCTTCGTTGGATACTCTGGCGTCGTCGTCTCAACCTCGATTGCGAACGGTGTTTCGAGGTCTGGGTGTGTTGCTCTCGCGTCTGGCTTCTCACTGCCGTCTTGCGTGAGAATCGAGACGGTGAACCCCAGCGGCGACAGTGCTTGCTCGATCTCCAAGAGCGCATCGTCGTGGTCACTCCCACCGGCGGATCGCACGTCGCCCGTGTCCGGTTCGGCTGCTGTTTCACCCGCCTCCGTGAGCTTGACGATGAGTTCGTCGGCGTCGATATCGACCGTGGTGTCGAGGAGCCGCGACCGCTTGCGAATCTCGGTGAGTTCCTCGTAGGCCGGTGGCTCGGCCTCGACCCGCTCGTACAACTCTCGTAACGTCTCGTCGACGGTCTCGACATTCACCCACTCGTTGTCATCACGAGCGCCGTTGCGGAGCTGCACACTCCGGACGGTCTTCGCGATGGCGACGTCCAAATCGTCGGTGGTGACATCGAGCAACTCTCCAAGCTCGTCCGGCGTCGTCGCCGTCGGTTGGCTGGTGTCGCGGGGGACACCGAACTCCTGGTGTGTCCGCTCGTGCACGTGGGACAGCGCGTCTTGGAACCGCTGTTCTTCGGACGCCGTCAGTGGCGACTCACTCTCCGGATGCCCCGCTGGGATCGGGAGTGGTTTGACGTTGAACGGGTACGGGCCAGTCTCGCCGAACGTCGGACTTGGGAGTTGGGCAATCCATTCACCACGTGGCAACGATCGAATCCGATTCGCGAATGCTTCGGGATCCAACTCCTCGTGGGCCATCGCGTTCGCGAGTTCACGGTCGACGTTGATCTTCCCGACGAGCAAGGTCCCGATGTTGTTGAGCAGGTTGAGATAGAGGCGTCGGCCACCCTCGGCTTGCATCTGCTCGGGGAACTGCATCGCTAGTCCTACCGAGAGGCGGAAACTCCGTCCCTTCTCAAGCATGTTGTTGAGGACATCAGAGGCGGCCACAGACGCGGCCTCGTCAATCATGAGGTTGACCACGTAATCATCGGGGCGTTGCGTCAGATCGTCCTCGTGCGTCCGGAGCGCGTCTTCGAGCATCGCGAGGATGAGCCCCGTCAGCAGTTTCGCCGCCTCGTCGCTCAAGCCCCCGAGGTCGAACAGGATGACCTGGTTACTGTCGAGGATCTCGTTGAAGTTGAGTTGCCGAGCGGTGTTGTTGAAGATGCGCCGGAGGTTGGCGTCTTGGGAGACGTAGGCGAGACGGTTGTTCAGTCCCGTGAGAATCGTCGAGAACGTATTCGCATCCGTGTTGGCCTTTCGACGCAGTTCCCGACGGGCGGCGACGTCGGTCGTCTTCGGGAGGGCTTCCTCGTTCGGCTCAGGCGGGCCGGCGGCCGCAAGCTGATCGGAGGCGTGTTCGAGTTGTTCGTGCCCGAAGTAGTTCTCACTCTCGCGGTAACTGCCGTTCTCACGGCCGTACTCCTCGTCGAACAACGCCTTGATGAGCGACTCGATGAGGATCGGAGACGTGGCTGCACGTCTGAACAAGTCCTTCCCCATGACGAGTTCGAGGATTTGCTTGTACTGGTCGGCTTTGCGCTTGATGGCGTCCGTCCGTTGGACGCCACGCGAGAGGTCTTCGCGGAGGTCGAAAAACGAGAAGCCGGGCAGGATATCGGGGACGGTAAAGTGCAGGACATTCTCCTCGAGGTCGTCCATCCCGAAGCGCCGGCCGTGCGCACGCATGTAGTTCTCCGCCAATCCGTCGCCCTTGTGATCAAGCACGATGACCGGGCCATCGGTGTTGGCGGACGCCGAGAGGATGTCGTTGAGCAGTGCTTTCGACTTCCCGCCGCCGGTCGTCGCCGCCCGGAGATAGTGTGTGACCAGCGACGATGTCGGGATGCACACCGGGTCGTCTTGGGGCGTGCCGTTCTCGTCGACGGCGTGGCCAATCGCCATCCCTT
Organism: Halogranum amylolyticum; assembly: GCF_900110465.1. Classification (GTDB taxonomy): domain Archaea; phylum Halobacteriota; class Halobacteria; order Halobacteriales; family Haloferacaceae; genus Halogranum; species Halogranum amylolyticum. Next base: position 18,492 of record NZ_FODV01000030.1, on the reverse strand, counting down.
CTCGGAGACTGTCCATGTGGTCGTGGTGCGGGAGTGGTAGCGAGCTTCGACTCTCCTGTTCGGAGCGCGTTCGTCGCGACCCTTCGACGCTCAACTCGCTTCCCGACGGAATGGTGGTGAACTGCGCGAGTTCGCGGGAATTACAAACGAAATCCGGTGTGGTTCGCCCCCGACCAGTCACGAGCTCTCGATCGAGGAGTTGGTCGAACACAGCGAGGGCGTGCTTCCGTTTCGACGATTCCCGATGGCGATTCGCTCGCAGGCGTTCGCGTTCAACTTCGTAGAACTCCCCACCAATCGAATCGAAGACCGTCATCAGGTCATCGAGTTGGGCGTCGACTGGTTCCTCGTCGACGTCGGTTGTGGGCACAGCGACTGCCCGGAGATTGACGGTAAACGTTCGCCGGGGGTTCTTCGCGCTGAGTTCTTCGAGTCGTTGGGTGGCTCCATCACTCAGATGCTGTTCTTTCTCGGCCAGCGTTCGTGTGTCAGTGAAGACGGCATCGGTCGCTTTCTGCAAGAACGTGTCCGTCTGGTTTCGGAGGTTGAGCTTCCGGTTCTCGGCTGTCGGTGACCAGTCGGGTTTCCGCTGGAATAACACTTGGAAGACGGTGGGTGCCTCGACATCGGCGAGTTCGTCGACGAGCGAAACGAGTGGGAGTGAGAGCGTCTCGTCTGCGAACGGTTCGGCGTCATTTCGCGTGAGCAGCATCATCCAGTCGTCTTTCCGCATACTCGACCCCTGCCAGCGCACGCCGCGTGGCGAGAGATCGTCGCGGGTCGTGTCGTCGGCGACGAGTTTCGATTCGACGTCGAAGGAGTCTCGCGACAGATCGAACGACAATGGGTAGATCCGCGTGAGGCGTTCTTCGAGTGTGTCGAGATGGGTGTCAGCACCGTAGTAGAATTCGACTGGCTCGTCGGTCCCCTCACTCACGACCAGGAACTCGAACGTCGGTGGCGTCGTCGAGTGCAGCGGGTTCAGGCGTTGTGCGAGTGAGGACTGCTCAGCTGTGAGCTTGTGCAGACTTTCGAGCGCGGTTGGAATCCGAGTGGCTTGGAGTGTCTCGGAGGTCGGCGTGACCCGGATGTACTCGCGGGTCATTCGAGGATACCTCGCTGGGTGATGTCGTTTGTGGAGTGATGCGGCTGTCGGAGTGGATTAGTTGTCGTCATTGTCGCGGATGCGAAGGAGTTCGAGCAGGCGGTCCTGTGCGGCGATACACTTGTCTCGGAACACCCGATCGTGGGGGAGTCGAACGGTGATGTAGGCGGTACTCACAGTCGGCGTCAATGCTGCGAGGAGTGGCGTGGTGAACGTCGGAAGCGAGGCGGGGGGGCCGACGGCGAATGCGGTGAGTGCAAGGACGAACCCGTAGCGAGTGGGGAACTCCCAGAGTTCACGCCGGGGTTTCCATACCATCCGAACGAGGTCTAATCGGAGTGCGTCTTTGATCTGGTAGGCGATACCCAGCGAGCCGACAAGCCAGAAGATTCGGGCGCCGAAGCGTCGACCGACCGGAGCGCTCTCGAAAGCGACGAGAATGAGCATGACCGCCCCGTACAGCCCGATGGTAGAATAGACGGCAAGTGCGTACCACTTCGGGGGATTCCACTCGCCAGCCCAGCCTGTGGGGTCGTTGCGTTCTCTCTCGGTGATGTGAGCGAAGTAGATGAGGCCAAAGAGGCCGGTGAATATCCAGGCGAGTGTGTTCAGCGGCGTGTTGCTTACAGCGGTGATGGTTGTGATTGCTTGGTCGAACCACTGCATACCCGTGTCTGGAGAGACAAACAACGCGCCGACGACTGCAGCAACCAGTGGGATGAGTAGGAGGACGCCGACGAGAAGTACTGTAAGGACGCCAAGGCGACGCGCAAAGAGGAAGCGCGCCGTTGGGTCAGTTACGTAGTCGCGAATGGAGTCTGGGAGGTTCCGTAGCTTCCCACGAAGCGAAGTCGGTGACTGTTGTTCTGCTGCACGCTTTTTTCGGACAGCTTCCTTCCAATCATCTCGCTCTTCACAGTCACGACAAAGGACGACGTGATTCTCGACGGTGAAAACGTTGTCATCCAATAGAAGGATATTGAAATCTCCAATATCATTGCCATCGACAACATTCCCGCACGCTTCACAGTGGGAACTCTCTCTCCCCAGAGCCTTCTGAAAAGACTCGAACATCTCGTAGTCCGGTGGGGGGTTGTCGTCTGGCATCGTTACACTCGATTTGTAGAGTTTCGAGGTTCGTCAGCCATCTCGATTAGCTGTGCTTCTTCCTCAAGTGCGGTTACTTTGACTGGGTACGTCCCCTCGTCCTCGACCGAGACAAGTGCATGACTGTATCCACGGTCTCGATCACCCGGCTTCGCATTCCGGATGAACTCTGCCTCTCGGGAAGTGAGTCCGAGCTTCGCCCGACTCTCCTCGGAGAGGCCGGGAAGCCGGTAGAGGATTTTCATCGAACAGTTGTTGGCGATGGTCTCCGCCCGAGGGTGAACGAAGAAGTCCTTGAGCTCCTGCGTCACGAGGTGGATGCTCAAGTCGTAGTGACGAGAGTGCCGTGTGGCACGGTCGAGCCACTGGAGACTGCCTTCGTGCTCCATGAGGTAATGCGCCTCGTCGACGGCGAGGATGACACGCTTGTCCGTCTCTTTGGCTCGCTGGTAGACGTTGTCGAAAAGCAGCTGCATCATCAACGCGATCTCACGGTCGGCCTCGCCTTGCTGGAGGTCTAGGTAGACGACCTTCTCATCGGCGATGTTGACCTCCGTTTCGCCGGCAAGATTGGAGAATTCACCGTTGCCCATGAATGGGCGCATCGCCATCCGGAGGTCGGCAGCGCGTTCTTGCCACTTCTCGACCTCAAGTTCGGTTGGGTCGGCTGCCTCAGTATCGACCGAATCGAGGAATCCCGAAGCGTCGTCTGCAATTTCGGCGAGAATGCCGATCACATCGCGAATCGTCGGACTCGCGTTGCCGTGTGTGGAGGGGTCCGAGGTGATTCCATTGCGGCGGTAGGCCTCTCGAACAGTGGTGCCGAGGACAGCACGCTCTTTCTTATCGAGGCCGTTGCCGACGTGGGCAAAGAAGGTATCAAAGAAGCCCATGACGCTGCTGAAACGCTGGCTGAAGGGGTCGATGTCGGGAGCGTCTCGCAGCACGTGTGTTGGTGTCTGCTTGATTTCGAGTGGGTTCAATCCTCGGGTCCCGCCAACCACGATGTGCTCACCAGCGAGGGCATCAGAGAGACTGCGGAAGCCCTCCAGCGGGTCGATCATGATGAGGATTGTATCCGGGTCCTTTGCGAGTTGCCGCAGATTTAGGAGCTTCGTCCCGAAGGATTTCCCCGAGCCAATCTTCGCGGCGGTAAGGATATTGTAGCCATTTTCTCGGTCGAAGCGGTCCATGACGACTGGGGCGTCCGTTGTCGCGTGGTAGCCGACGAGCACGCCGCTCTCTTCGATGAGCGTACTCGCAGAGAACGGGAAGAGTGCGCCAGCGGCTTTGCCGAGCATTGGCGTCGTCTGTTCGAGCGTGTCCTTCGCAATCGGACTGTTACTCACGAGCCCCTCGTCCTGTGTGTAGTCGACGGACTTGGTGACGAGCCGCTTTTTCATCAACTCCGATTGCAGACGGTTAGTCGTCTCTTGGACCTCCTTCTTCGTGTTGCCGCGAATCGTGAGATAGACGGCGACCTCGAAGACCCGCTGTGAGCCGTCTGTGAGTTGCGCGAGAACCTCTTTGTGGTCTTGGAGTCGGCGTTGGGTTGCGCCGAGCGACGCCCCGCCGCGTTGTTCTTTCTCTCGTCTGGTTGCATCGAGGTCGGTGATTGCTCGCTCGAACTGCTTGATCGCCTGCTCTGACTCACGAGGGCTGGCGTGAATCGAGATATCGATGTCGGCGCTCGGGTGCGTGGTCAGCATATCGAGCAAGCCGGGCGTTGCCGCTGCCGGGAAGTCTGCGAAGAACAGTGTCTTCGCCCAGCGCTCGCCCGTCCGTGTGATATCGGATTCGAGCTTGATACTCGACGGTGCAACGTTCTGCGCGTGCACTTGGTTGTAATCGTCTGCAGTGTCCGTGTCGTTCGATTCGAGATTGGTGAATCGCTCGATAAGTGTCTTGAGCATACTCAGAACCTCCCGGAGTCCTCACCGGTCACCACGGGAACCGAGCGAACGCGCTCGTTCCGCTGTCCGGCACTCGGGCCGTAGTGTGTTCGTTCGCCACTCCAGTACTCCTCGAGTAGGGCAGAGAGCTCGTCGGCTGAGACACGCTCTGCGTCACACCCTTCTAAATCACGGATCCCGCTCTCGACTGCCCGAAGGCGACGCTCCAGTTCCTCTTTCTGTCGCTCGCGGATCTCCTCGTGAGTGAGCTGGGTACTCTCAGCCCCAAGGACTCGAATGCATCCGCCAATCATCGGGAGGTTACAGAGCTTCGCAAGTGCACCCCGGTCAGCGAGCTGTACTTCGCGGATACTGACCGGGATGAGTATGTGATACTCGCGGACACAGGTGCCACGACTCTCGAACTCCGCGGGGAATCTCTCTCGGTAGACACGGATTATGTCGCCGAGCGCCGGATTCTCGACGACGTCGGGATCGTCCAGCCGTTCGCGATACCCGGACGTAATGCGCTCAGGCTCAACGGGGCGGGCTGTCGAATGGATCTGCAGGTCGAAGTCCAGTGCGTTCAGCACACTGCCAAAGGAGTCGGCTATCGCCTCCCACTCTTCGTCGGTCGCGAGTGAGAGATTCGCCGGACTCACGCGAAGCGCGGCGACGAGATCGCCATCGGTGCGTTCGACTAGACCCGAAACAGGCAGAAACCGCTCAACCTGTGTGAGTGAGTCGGTCTGTTTGGCAGGCGTTTCAGCGACTGCGGTTTTGGTGTGTGCTGCTCGTGAAAACATAATCATGTCCGCTAACCACTGCTGTGGCGATTTGTGAGACGGCGTAACGAAAACGAAGGCGCCTGTGAGAAGGAGAACACCAACTGCTAGGAGCATCCCAACGATGTTCAGCCATTGCGGTGTTGCAAGGAGGATAAACCCACAGACAATCCCAGCAGGGATGAACAACTTCAGGTCGTTGAGGCTGTAGTCAATCTCGATGCCGAATATTTCGTCACTTGCCCCAAACTCGTCGAGGATACGTCGTGACGGGTCGCGATGGCTCATTCGTTCTGCCCCCGCGTGTTGAAGACTGTTTCTCGGCTCTCAGCGGTCTGCTGTTCGTACGAGTACGGGCCACCGTATTGCTCATTCTCTACGACCTCTCGCACATCGTAGAATTGCTCGTCGTCGGCACCCTGGAGAAGGATTGTCTTGTCTGAGTATGCTTTGTCAAAGCGTTCGTAACCCTTGTTAAGAGTCCAGTCGCGATTTGAGCTTGTCCCACCAACTCCTTTGAAATCACCGTTCGGGAGGAAATACCCTGCACGGTAATCCTGCTCACTATCCAACTCTGATCGTGTTGCGACCTCATTGAGAGAAACACTAGAGGGAATCCGAGAGTCGGTGAAGGTCGCTCTCGACGTACCAGACGAACTCGAGGCACTCGCAGCACCCACGCTCGTCGTCGCCGAACCGCTCCGAGCAAGCCCACCTGAGGCACTCCCCAGTGCGCCAGCCGCACTCGTTCCGGTCGCGCCGACAGCCCCAGTCGAACCCGCATTGTCACTCGAAAACGGCGATCCCTGCACCGGATCCACACGTCCACTTGCGGCTGAACTCGCTGCGCTCGTCGCCGCACGCCCGGCTTTTCCGACCTTGTTCGACGCACTCGCGAGACTCGTCGCCGACACGGCACCAAGAAGACCGGCTGCCATCGACGAGAACGGTCGCATGGAACGCATGCCGACGAACAGCATGATCGGCGACAACAGCGCAATCACCCACAGACACAACGTCAACAACGCATAGACGCCGAGGCCAGGCACAATCGACGCTGGGCCAGGCATCGCACTTCGAGCGGCGTTGATGACTGGGTAACCGAAGCCCAAGACGAGTGCTGTCGGGAAGGGCAAGAACGAGACGGTGACGAACATATCCCGCCCGATTTGGCCCACTTTTGAGACGATGCTCAACGGCCCAAAGTCGACCAAGGAGAGCGCGATGAAAATCGGGAGTGCGGGAGCGAAGATGAACACCGACACCCACGAGAGGCCAAAGACGAGCGCAATCATCAGGAACAGCACGCCCGAGGACAACCACACGAGGATAATGCCTAGTCCGGCGGCGGCGTTGTTCCCGCCAATTGACCCGAGGTCAGCAACGAGGTCGGCACCATCCGGGGCGACGGCAAGAATCATCCCTTGTGAGAGATGCAAGATGGCGGCAGCCCAGATCCACGAGGCGAGGATGAAGAACAATCCGAACCACCCCTTTTGTCGTAGCGTCTTGCTCCGATGCGCCGCAGCCGACCCACCCGGGAGAATCGTCGTGAGTCGAAGTACGACCATCGCGAAACCCCACAGGGCAAGCCCGATGGGGAGGCCCTTGGTGAACCACATATCGTAGGCCGTTCCCATCGGCGCGTTCGTTGGCCGATCGACGAGTTCCATCTCGCCGTCCTCCATAGGGACCGGACGAGAGACAAGGAATTCGACGGACCACTCGGCGACGTCGCGAGCGAATTCAAGATACCCGTGTGCGATTGCGCGAACCGCATCGACGACACCGTTACAGACCTGTCCGCTGACGGGGTCGATGCCACTACAGTAGCCTGCTTCTTCGTTGGAATCGCCGTTTTGTTCCTCACCAGTGGGCGTTGGTTCGCCTGGTGTCCCGAGTTGCGCTGGGGCGCCCGCGACGGCGAGCATTGGAACGATACCAGCACTCACAACGAGCGTCAGTGCAACCACCACTACGAGTCGTGATTTGCGTGTCATGGAAGGGTGAATCGTGGCGTGAGTTCCTTCAGAAGAAGGGGACGAGACTGACACAGTTCGAGATGGATGTCCCGGTGAAGCCGATGAACATCTCGATGACGAAGGCAAACAGTGGCGTCGTGATCGCACTTATCGCAGCCCGATTACGCCAATTCTTGATTGTTTGGACGGACTGAGGGTCCCTCGGGAAGGCCGCAGCGGTGTGGAGGATGTACGCGAGAATCGACGCCCCAATCATGAGCGTCCCGACGATTAGTGGGGCAGCTTGATTGACCGTCTCGGCGAGTGGGGTCCCACAGATTCCACTGCCCACACCCTCCTGAGCAGCGACGGTCGTGCTCGTGGTCGCGAGCAACACTCCTGCCGTGAGCACGGTCCGACAAGTGCGCTCAAAGAGAGTTGACATGTCGATTCGCCCGGGCATATGACGGGCAGGTTGTGTTTCGATTTCTGACGTTCCAGCTGTCTTACTACTTGTTTTCTTAGACATATTGTCGGATTCTATCTAAGAGATAGATATTATGTTACTAGAAACTATCGGCCAAATTTAAGATAACTGAGGAATTAGATGTCCCAATGCTTTTGTGCTGATTGTGACCAGTGTGGGTCGGATAATGACGCGACCCAATGCAGATATTCCTGAGGGGGTTCACGGGAGCATGAAAGAGCTGGGGAAGATGTACGGGATCTCGACGGAGGAGGCCTATATTCTCGCGTGCAAAGTGCTGTTGAACCTCGAGTCGGGGATTGAGTACAATCCTGATGGAGAACTGGTAGACACGTTCCTTGAGAAGCAGGCCGATAGATAGCGATCAGGTGACAACCGCTGTTGACACCCAAGGACGTCATCAGCCCCACCGGGGGTGGAAGATTCACTTCGTTGTTTGGTCATCAACGGTCGCAGTCTCGTCGTTGGGAACTGATGCGTGCGTGGTGTCGGCGGACTCTTCTGTGGCACGTGCTTGAGCTCGCGATTCGGCGTACATCGCACCAAGATACCCGCCCACTGCACTGAGGCCAAGGGTATACACTGCGGCGATCAAGAGGATGAACCCAATCATGATGATGACGAACATCGGCCCGGCGAACTCGCCAGTGGTGAGCGAGCCGAAGGACATGATGGTGAACATGAAAAAGAACACCGCTGCCAACGGGAGCGACGCGAAGACCCCCGAGACGAGACCAACCCGCGTCCCACGACCAGTCTCTTCGGTGTGCAGATAGCCTGCGACGGCCCCACCGATGAGTGGTGAAAACGGGATGACGGACGTAACGACAGTCACGACGGCGCCCAACAGTGCGTGGAGGTAGAAGTCTTCTCCACGGGAGGCGACGTCTCTGGTGGATGCTGTTTCCATACTCCTGTATTGGTTTGTGTGCGTAAATAGCGGGCTCATGAGTACCATCTTGTGAGAACACACCAGCCGGGCTGCGACTGGCGGTGCCAGAGACTCGATATCTTTCGATCGAAGCGGTACGCTGAAGCGTCCGACCCAATGCAGCGTCCAGCCCGCGGTCCCCCAGCTCTCGGAGAGGTTTGTCGAGGATCCGATCCTGTGGTGGTCGCGTTTCAGTGCCGCCGTTCAGAGTGGGCCACGTAGTCTTCAGGGAACCGCTCGCGTACCATCTCAGCGGTCATTGCCGCTGCATGCCGCGCCTCGGAGGGACGATCGTAGAAGGAGAGATCAAGAATCCGAGCGGGTGGGAAGATCGCACAGAAGTCCGCGCCGACGCCGGCGACGTGCTGCCAGATGCTGATGGCAACCCGGTTTGAGACACCGACGTAGAGGCGCCGCTCTGCGGTGCTCGCTTCTCGCGGCCACTCGACCGAATGCTGGAGCCCGAGCTGGGCTCGGGCAGCGTGATCTGCCCCGGGGCTGTTCGTACACTCGAGGACGTAGACGGCATCGGTGCGCCCGGTCCAGTCGGCGAACGGGGCGCACTCGGCAAGCACGGTGCCGAGGTCGTGGTTTGCCTGGAGCGGGTGGACAGCTGTAAGTTCGCGGTAGTGGTCGTCTGGAATCCGCTCGACGACGTCGGACACCTGCTGGCTGAGTGGTGTTCGATCCCCGGCGTGGACACGGTCGAGATCATCTTGCCGCACAGACATATGTGTGGTATGCCATCACATGCATAAGTAGATATCCCCGAGAAACAGTCCTTGTGGGTTACAGCGACTGTCTGTGAGAGAGGTCAGTCGGATAACGACCGACGAGAAAAGCGCCGGTCGTGCGATATCAGGGACGGTTGTCAGAGAATCCCCCGATGGTTGGATGACAGTGGGTCTTGCGACGCCACTCATTACTCTATTCTATTCATGCATAAAACTAGGGAATAATTAACCAGGTTTCAGGACAGCCAGTGAGATGCTCGGGAAGTCACCCTTTGTTATCGTCTCTCCACAGAAGGGACAGTAACCCCGGTGTTGAGGTCATGATCACTCAGTTTCAGCCTCATATGGGAACTTGTCGGAGCTGGATTACAGACCTGTAAGCTGGACGCTGACGTGAGTCGTGAACGGACACAACTGAAGCACAGCGTCCCGGCTAGTTACTGAGGGCTGCCTTCTGGATACAGGTCCCGAGAAACGTCTCGTGGGCAACGAATGCATCCGCGTCGAGTCCGATTGCGACCCCTTCGCCCTCACCGATTACGAAGTGCATCTCGATACCGTTCTCGTAACACTGAATCGTGCAGTTGAGAGAGCCGTGTGTGTAGAGTTGTTCTTTGAGGGGTTTCTCACGTGACTCAAGTGCGAGTTCGTCGATAACCTCCTCAATCTCTGTTGTAGAGTATCGCGACAAAACGTCGGCTCGCCCATAGAGCACCTCGAAGTCACCCTTGTCGTACCAGACAACACTCCGAAGATGGCTCTCAACTCGCTTTTCGACGAATGTCGCAAGGTCTTTCGCCTCCTCAGGGATCGGCTTCGTCGGACCAGCAGACTTCATCAGCAACGTGTTATGGATAGTTTAACTTAATACCTTTTGTAATTTGTACAATTGAAACCCCTACAGCCGCGTTTCGCTCCGACACGGGGATTTCACCGTTCACGTTCGGTACCTCTCAGATAGACCGTGCTGTTGGGTTCCCTGGGGAGCACTGCGAGAAGGTAATCACTACGTCTCCGGGCAGCCAGTGAGATGATCGGGCAGCCCACCCTTCGTGACTGTCTCTCCGCAGAATGGACAGTCACGTGTTTCGGCGGCCTCCCGGTGGTCGGGGTCGTGATCACTGGGTTCGTAGTACTCATCGAGGACGGTCGAAGCAGCCTTGCCCCATTGCTGACCTTGGTTGCCGAGGACCCGTCGGAGGCCACGGCGTGACTTGTATTCCGTGAGTTTCGGGTTCACCTCGATTAAGGCCCGGATGACTGCCACAGGGTCGTGTTCGGCGTCGAGATACGCGATGGGTGAGAGGCGGCCGCCCACTCGCTCGGCTGGTCCCCGGCCGGCATACAGAGTGAGACAACTGAGTCCCGCAGCCCGTTGTGGTGTGGTAATTTCGTGGGGCAACTCAGCGACGGGGGCCGGACCGTGTTCCTCGAGGTAGGCGATGTTCCCCAACGTCATCGTCTCGAACGTGTTTGTGTTGCAGGAATAAACCCTCCGACGAAACCGTGTCTGTTGTGTCGATGTGGACAGCCCCCGCTCGTCACGCGCGTCATTGTCTGACATACCGCTCACGAAACCACACATCCAATACAGACTATTAACTCAACAAATATGACGAAATACTGTTGTATTCGTGTCTGAAACCCCTGTTTGCGACACCCATCTTGCATGGAGTCGTATGTCAGAGGCACCTCTCCGTCCCTCCCTTGCATCTCCCGCTATTCAGTGAAGAATCTTGCTCGTCCAAGACAATACTGTTGCGAGACAGGTTATTTTACGAGTGCGGCCACCGTGAGCTTGTGACCCGTCTGCTTCCCGTGCTCGACGACGACCTCCGACGGCAATACCTCATCACCAGGGTTTACAACCTGTGTGAACGCACATTTGTTGCACGTCACCTCCATCGTACTCTGTGATTTGCCAGCCATTCCTTTCCCCGTTTTGTCTCTGTTAAGTAGAATGATAAGCATAGCGGTTGTTCTCGAACACCAACAATATTCTATCGTGGTTCGTGTCTGCAAGAGTTCACTCGTGCTGTGTCTGGTGCTCGCCGACGGTCAATCCATGATGACCGAAAGTCCGGGAGAAGGGGGATGGTGTGTACACAGCATTTCGGCAGTGGCATTGATTCAGGGCGCGTGTGCCTGGTGTGATTGCCGACGGAGTGGGTCGAAAAGCATCGACTGTGACCATCCTCATCCCTTGCAGAGTACCGCGGGGTGGGTCCTGTGCGACGACGAAGGCACCGTGCTGGCCACCAGGAGTGGAGCCTGCTACCGAATTTGTACTGAGATTTAGGAGAGTCATATATTTCAGAAAACTCGCGATTATTTATTGTCTGTTCTGTTGATGTGTAGACGTGGGAAGCAACTAATGGCCACACACAATGATTCAACAGCTGCTGTCGACGGTATCACAGACGACGATCGCAAGCGCATTCGTGCCTTTCTTGCACAGCCCGCCCATCGTCGCACGCCGCATATGCTCTGTCCACCCGAGGAATAATCGAGTGCACAGAAGCGAACCGAGATGCGAGCATCTGCTTCTCACCGCACTACCAACCGAGTGTTAGGCTGGCAGGGCTTTGGATTGCGATTGCATCCACTCTAGCTGTTCTTGGATGGTCAACGCTCCCTTCTCGGTGACCTGGTAGAAGTTTGTGCGGCGGTCCAGTTGGCCTTTCTCGAGGAGGCCACGCTCGACGAGCGTATCGAGATTCGGGTACAACCGCCCGTGTTTCACTTCAGTTCCTATTGTCGCTTGGATCTGGTCTTTGATCTGTTGTCCTGATGGCTTCTCCAAGCCACTCGCCACCACGAGCAGGTCTCGCTGGAACCCCGTCAACCCGAACATTTCGTTCATTCCCATTACCTCTCCGTATAGATTAGTTTCTGTACACTTGTGTATTTCTACACCGAATTATGAAACGGACTGTGCATAAGTTCTGTATCTACGTGTAAACCGACTTCTAGATTGGACAGACCCTTCCTCGCTTCAGACAGTCGTGTCGTTCCGTCTTCGCGACGCCCCCGGGCGGCTGCTGTAACACGAATGCTCTGGGCTTCGAGCACGGCGACGACGTCAACACCCATTCGACACCCCGAGGAGGGTGCAGTAGCAGTACGAGACAAGCGGTTCTGACGCAGGAAGCGCGAACGGCGTCGTTGTCACTGTCGCAGCGACTGCTGAACGCAGTATACTGCACGTTACGAGAAGACGATCGCACGCTGTCACTGCCAGCGAGTGTTACTTCAGTCCGGAAAAGCTGACGAGCGCTCGGGATGAGCGTCGTCAACCGGAATGCCACAACCCATCGTTCAATCCCTGCCCGGAATTGACTGATGGGTTGTACATTGAGATACGGAGTTAACCCTATAAAGCGTCATTGTTCAGAGCCGAACGAGTATAAATCCCCCAAGCTACGCGTTACCGATTTGCGACGCTGGGACAGGTTACAAAGAGATACGATCTCACAGCGTAGATCAAACGGAAGCCACGGTGCCAGCCTCACCGAACGTCGCGGCAGTCGCGAAGTTCAGGGCGGCCAGCACGACTCCGAATGGGCTGTGCCTCGACGGAGGCACATCCATCGGGTGTGGCATTCCGGTATGACCCATGTACGATACATGGGGCATGAATACACATGCAATACTGTGGGAAAAAGTCACTGACTGCCTGAGAGAAGCGAGTAAGGCTGTCCGGATTCGCGTGCGACACTCTCTACGCGTCGTCACGAAGACTGAGGGAGGCGTCTTTGACGTGCACGCCTTGGTCTTCGAGAGCGGCGACGAGTGCTTTCACTTCGTCGCGACGGAGTTCATTTTCACGCTCAAGTTCTGCGACTCGGTTCCGAACCTGCGTGACATTGTGAACTTGGCCCTGGACATGACGTGCGACGTCGGCGGCGACGACCCAATCGCAGTGGACGACCGGAGGCCAGTACCTGCAAGTACACCACCGAGTGCGACTGCAGATGTGACCGCGACCAGAAGAAGGAACGATAGCTCCAGATATCGTAAGTGGCGACTGGAGTCCCGCAGGGCAGAACCAAGGGCCCAGCTGAACGTCTCAGAAGATACCTGACGACCTGCATCGGTGCCAGGGGACGACGTGGACTCCACGGCACGGTAAGACAGACAATCGGTAGCGTTTTGCTATGTGTGACGCACCGTGAATCTATGTCGTCTGGTCCCCTGGTTGAGCGGTTTCGTCCGGATGAATCGATTCCGATTGTGCGAGTCCTCCGGTATGCGTGCTATGCACTCATAATCGTCGCCGGCGGGTACCTCTGTGCAACACTCGTCTTCGGGATTCTTGACGTCTTTACTGGCCTCATCGACTCGCTGTTTGGACCCTATATGGCGGACTCCTGGCGAGACCTGCTGACGCTTCTCCGCGACACCATCACCGGCTTTGCCCTGCTTGTTGCCCTGGGCGTCTTCCTCACGCAGTTTGAACCGTAGCGTGCGCCTCGCTTCCAGAGATAGCAGACAGTAGCACGAAAACGTGTCTCAACGATGTCGAAGCGTGGACCGCCCGTCAGAGAGTGGCACGAATCGGGGGTGAACAGGACCACCAGTGTGTGCCTGCCAGCGAACGTGTCGATTGCGACGGTGGTAATCGGCGACGACTGCGAACCGGCTGTGGGATGGCTGAACAGCGCAGTGGCGACGACGAGGCTCGCGATGATGAGACACAAGCACACCCGGTGGCTGGTAGACAATGGACGCGACTGGACGACCGTGAGTCCGGTCACGTGGTGTGTGTCATACGAGACGTCCAGACCGGGGCCTGTGTCACAGCTCGCTCGACAGCCGCTCTGCAGCAGGCGACGACGTCGACACCCACGTGTTTGGCGTTATAGGCGACACCCGGCGTGAGCGACGACGGTGGACACCCACGCGGACTGGCGCTCCTGGACGCTTTGCGTGCCGAGAGCGGTCAGCGGGCCTGCCAACCAGACAGCAACTCGGACAGCAGTGGCGACGCTCTGCGACCCGACTGTCTGGACGGACACTTGGCGCGGCGTTCAGTGCGATTCGGTTGGATATCCCGATGTCTGACGGCCGTCGTGCGAGGTTTCATACGTTGTGTCGTCCATTTCTTTCGTAATGCGTCACTCTCAGACACCGCTGACGCCGCGTGAGAAAGCTGCGTTCGACCGACTACAGGTGGTTGTCGATGGGATGGATGCAGGCTGTCGACGCGAGGCCGCCACGACGGCGGTGGCTGAGGCCGGATTTAAGGCCGACGAGGCGGCCATGTTGGTCGAGCGGTTGCTCTCGAAAGGGTATCTGTATGCCGTGCAGGACGACGTCCGGATTACGTAATCGCGCCACTCGGAATAGCGACGTGTGTCGTGGGGTCGAGTTGCTGCTCGGAGACTGTGACGGACGGCTGGCAATCCAAGGCGTTTCTGAGTGGGCCTGGATACTCGCTCGTCGTAACGCACACACTGCAGCCAGGAAGACGGCTTCGAGTGGCGGATTGGAGTGTTGTGTGTTGTGGTCGACTGCTTATGGAAGACGCAGTTGGGAACGGTGACCGTGACGGTCCCCGACCACTCGAAGCAGCGTCTCCGTGCTGCCCACCTCAGACAGGACTCACGCGGTGTCTTGTCCGACGGTGGGCGTCCTCTACTTCGGGTTCAACACACGTGAAGATTGTTCGACGTGAGCCAGAGGCTCTCGCAACTGGATAGATAGTGGCGGCGGCGTGGACTTGGCCCTGCGTGTACGACCTGTGACGGCGGCGACGACCGTGGCCAAGTGGGCGAGGAGTACTGACGTCGTGGTGGGCGACGCCGCATTCAGTCTCACAGAGACGAACAGCGGAGACAGGCGGACTCGAGATTCTGTCCTGATTAGATGACGCCGGTGAGCCCAAGCACGATGATGCACAGTGAGATAAGGATCCCCAGAATGCCGGCGAGGCGGCCAAGTCGCTCTCGTTGTGCACTGGTCATAGCCGAACTAGAGACGCCGCTACGGAAAACAGTATGCCAGCGGACTGTCGTCGACTTGTCGGCTGCCGGCGGTGACTCGTGAACGTTCAACTGCTACCGACCACGGTGTGTGCAACGGGCAGATGTGAACAGGAAAGACGTCGCAGCTACGCACATTCGTCGGAGAGTCGACGACGACAGACTCCCAGGTGAATTATCGGGTAGGCCACCAGACAACAGCGATGAGGACACCGCCGACACCGAGCAAGAAGAGTCCCCACAGCACTCCGAACATGGTAATCGGATTGGCACCGACCAGAATGCTGGCGCCAACCCACATCGAAACGAGCGACACGATGCTCCAGACGATGTCACTGAGCGCTCCACGAGTGCTGTCCGGGGCTACGTTGGAAGCGGGTGCTCGTCCATGGTGACCACGTGCTGTCCGCTGTGTGATAACTATTTGTCTTGTTGGACTCAGACGGCCGTCACAGTGCGCACTGCACTCGTGGGCGGCGACCCATTCGACGGCGACGGTACTCGTGAGGGAGAGCGTCCCTGAATGACGGCTTGCCGAGCGGCGACACTGTCGCCATCCACATGTTTGGCCTCAGAGGCGACACCCCACTTGGAGGCGACCAGCTTGACACCCAACTGAACGACGACTGTGGATACCCAGGAAGCGGCTCGACGGCTGCATGCCGAGTATGCACTCATGCGTTGCGGTGGTTCCTGTATGTCACAGGCCTGTGGGGCGTTTGATCGAGTCCGTTAGCACGCGACGTCGCCGTCCGCATATGTCTCGCGTCTAGGCGACATCCGACCGTTACGACGACGATGGACACCCACGTGCACGTCGTCGACTCCGTCGGAGGCTTACGCAAGTAGGGCCGCGAGTTCCTCAAGGTCAGCTGCGTCGTATGCACGAATATCGTAGCGATTAGCGCTGGAACGCTCCGTGTAGAGGGCGATGATTCCGAAGTCGACCAGCAAGGCGAGCAAGCGGCCGAAGGTGTGTGGTGGGATGGGTGGGTCTTCCAGTTGGTCGTACAGTTGTCGACTCGTTGGATACGGGCGGGTGGCGTCGTCGAGAGCCGTCCGGAGCAGTGGGAGGTGTCGTCGGAGCGTCCCGTAGTGTTGGGGCGAGCGGCTTTCGAGGGCTTCGATCTGGGTGGGGAGTGACACGGACATGTCAATTGCGTACTAGCTAGTGGTTAGTGTTGATACCTGTTGGGGTGGAAATTGGCTGGTGGGCGTGTGTCGGCGTCGACGAGTACAGGCGAGTTAGAAGCGGTAAGTGACGATCTCGGCTGCGCCACACGCTGGACAGTCAGCGTCCGTGGCCGTGCACGTCGTCCCACACTGGCGGCATTCGTGAATGACGGTGTCTGTCGACAGCAGTTGTGTGAGCCGACTTCGGAGCGTGTCACTGCTCGACATGGCTGCATGGTCTAGTCCCATCCCTGCTAAGTGTTGCTCTTGGGACTGTCAGGTGTGCTGAGGTGGGGTCAAGCTAATCAGGACAACGTTTGGATTTTACAATGGTGTTTTCGGGGCTTCCTTTCGGGGATTTCGGGGTGTTGTGAATGGCCATCGGAGCGTTGAGCGCGTGGGAGAGCGTTTTTCGAGGGCTGTGAAGTGTTCGATGGCGTTGTGAATCCCGACGTGGTGAAAAATGGCGCTCCACAATAGTGTTTGAGCCCCTAACAAAGCGTCAAAACCACATTCGGAGATAGATCAAATGAGGCTGACGTCTCCAACCGAGATTGAGGATCCTGTTTGAATCCCATACACTCATGATGTTCTAACAGTCTGTATTTATCAACAGATGAGTCAGGCGACACTGGGATCGACGGTCTATCGTAACTCGAATCTCTTCTCCGGCTACTACTTAGATGAACGTGTCGACGACCTTGACGTCTGGGAGTGCGACGAGGAAGCTGAGGCTGCGTTCGAGGAACTCCAGCAACTCTGGGAGCTCGAAGGTGAACTCGTCGCTTCGTACAATGAAGACGAGTTGCTCACATCGTGGATCGATGAAGTACTTGATGTCCTTGGTTTCGGCAGTCTCGCTGAGACCACGCTTCCCGGCAAGGACGGATACAATGACCGTCTACTCTTCGGGTCAGATGACGTGCGCCGCGACGCGAGTCTGCGAAAGCGAGACGGAGAGGCTGAAGCGATGTATGGACTTGCTTCTGCAGTCCTCGAAGCAAAGCAGTGGGATGCTGATTTCACCAAGCGATTCGCCGAGACGCGATCATACCGCGACGCATCACATCAAATCAAGTACTACCTTGAGCACACGCCTGAACGACTCCAGTGGGGCATCCTCACAGATGGCAAAACATGGCGGCTCTACGGGACAAAAGACTACGCTACTGAGACGTACTACGAAATCAACCTCCCCGAGGTGTTGGCGTCAGGTGATCTTGAGGCGTTTAAGTACTTCTACCTGTTTTTCCGCCCAGAAGCGTTCCGTGAGGTGTCAGGCACGTCGTTCTTGGATACGGTCTGGAATGAATCCGAAACGGCTGCTCAAGAACTCGGTGAAGACCTTCAGGACAACGTCTTCACTGCACTTCGAGTGCTTGGTGAGGGATTCATCAAGACGAATGACCTCACCATCGACCCCGACGATACGGAGGCTCGTGAAGAACTGAAAGAGCAGTCGCTCGTCCTCCTCTATCGGTTGATGTTCGTACTGTACGCGGAGTCTCGGCATCTCATTAGGCCAGAGGACCCAAGTAATCAGGCAAAATTCGAGGAACGGTTCAGTCTAAATTCACTTCGCCAACGGATACACAAAGACATCACCGGAGGCGACTCATTCGAAGACTACAGCGAACACTCGACATCGATGTGGAACAAGCTTGAGGACCTATTCCGGCTTGTCGACTCAGGTGAGGAGTCCTTGGGCATTCCACCCTACAACGGTGGACTCTTCGACACTGACGCACACGAGTTCCTAGCGAGTAACGCGGTTGCAAACCGCTATATTGCAGAGGTCGTCTATCGACTGGGAACAACGCGTGCAGACGACGGATCGGGGTTCGTACTTGCAGACTACGCCGACTTGGACACACGACATTTGGGAACAATCTACGAGGGACTCCTCGAACACGAGTTCCGCATTGCACCGGAACAGTATGCCGCTGTTGCCGAAGATGGGGGGCAGGTCTGGAAGCCTGCAACTGAGGTGAGCGTTGCCGAGGCTGTCGAGACGGTTGAGCCGGGTGAGCTGTACGTTGTCAACGACGACGGAGAGCGAAAGGCTACCGGAGCGTACTACACGCCCAATTACGTGGTGACCTATATCGTCGAAGAGACGATTGACCCACTGTTGGCGGATATCGACGACGAACTGCGGGCAGACGGATTGGAACCGAGTGATCGCGAGTACTTCGCCCAGTTTTGGCAGTCAGTGCTGGATCTGAAAGTACTTGATCCTGCTGTGTTGAATAGGGGTACGGCGTCGGGATAGACCGTCAAATCAGTAAGGATGAAGCCGAGGAGGTCGGGTATGGTGGAAGTCGATCTCCTCG
>NZ_FODV01000032.1 GCF_900110465.1 Halogranum amylolyticum | reverse complement strand
ACGTGTTACTGAGCTTTCCGCTGCGATCTAAATCGCGCAACTAGCATGGCTAAATCGGACCCCAATAGCAATGACCTCCGGCAGGATCAACCGGAATGTTTCCTCTCTCTGTTGGGACAGAGAGAGGGGGTGGCGGGATTTCCACTCGTCGGAGACGAGTGGGAATCACCATACACTCATAATGAGTGCAATTGCAAGGTCCAAGTTCGGTGACGAGATCGAGTGACCGATCGGGTGTCACCGAACTATCAAGGCTAACGTCAGATTCCGTCGTGTACGGCGGACCGCAGGGGCGGAATCCTCATCTTCTTCGGACCTGAACCAAAACGACGGAAGGGTATAAACCCAACGGATTCGTTTCGGCCGCGGGACGTCGTCCCACGAGGCCCACGTGTGAGATCGGGCCGAGGTGATCGGCCCGAAGTCGCGGTGTGTCGTACGCATTTCTACGAATGGCCGGGTCCTACTTAACAGCAATGATATCGTTCAATATCCGAAAAATCATGGAAGATAGAAGAGAATGTCAAGAAACAAGTCATTAGTTAGCAGAGTTTCTGGATGTTTGCGAAGCATCGACGATCACGTGCGTACGCGCGTGATAGGTCTCGTGGATCACCGCTCGGCTCCGGAGAGACGACGGTTCTCCGTTTGGAGCACCCGAGTCGTTATAATAGTTCACGACGCAGGGGCCAAGTAACATGGCGAAAGATACCGTCCGCTATCCGGACCAGGTAGTCGACGAGATCGAGTCGCTGGTCGAGGACGGAACGTTCGAGAGCAAATCCGAGTTCTACCGTTTCTCCGCGGAGTACATGCTTGAACTGGTTTCACCGGATTACGACGAAAAGACGTTCAGCTACGAGGAGCTGAAGACGGAACTCGACTTAGAGTTTCCCTCCGACATCAGCGACGAGTACGCGTTCGACGACGACTTCCTGCAGGCGGTGGTGTCGATCCGAACGTACGGTCTTCGAGGAGAGTTCGAAGCCGGCTACGAGTTCATCGATGCGGAGATCGACACCGGGAGCAGAGCAGCCCTCGTCCTGGAGGAGTTGCTGGCGATGTACCGGAAAGAACACTGACCGGCGAGATCGTATCGGGGTTCGAGCTGTCGGCAGGCGTCGTAGACGAGAGATCGCCCACTCGACGAGGGCGGATCGGCAGAGAACGAAAGTCGGTGGAGAGACGCTGCGGAAGCAGAGCGCCGTCTGAACTTGTTTAACGTCCCGACGAATCCGAGACGTGCCCTTCGATGGGGTCGTAATCGATGGCGTCGAGTTCGGAGAGTCGCGGAAGGTGGACGTAGTAGAGTGCGTTCGCAACACGGCGGCGGTGTGAGACGGGGTCGGTCTCACCCGTGTACTCACGCTCGTACACCCGGTTTACGAGCGTGTCGAACGACACGTGCCCGTGGCGTGCGTCCGAGAGTACCGCCTCGATCCGCTGTCGACGAACCGAGTCACGGTCTGCCGCGATGCTCACACCCTGGTCCCCTCCCTGCGATTGAGTCCCGATCGCCATCACCAGCGACTTCACGGGTAGAATACAAGAATACACCAGACCGTCCCAGCCGTTTCAGACTGTTTCACTGGCGGTAGAGGCGCTCACGAGGTCGAACAGAGTCACCACAAATTCGAAAGCGGAAGAGCGTGTCAGATTCCGATATCTTCGTAGCTCTCGAATCGTCCGTCGGCCGTGATAACCTTCTTGACGATGGTGGCGTCTTCGAGGAGACGGTGCTTACTGTAGACACCCCGGCCACGACCGCGGCTGGTTCGTGTCGAGTTGATCACGTTGAGGAACGCCTGTTCTTGGAGGATCTCGTTGACCCGGCGTTCGGAGAGGCGATCCATCCCGATCTCGTCGACGATCTTCGTGTACGTATCGTAGACGCGTTTCGTCGAGAACTCGCTCTCGTCGGTCATGAGTGTCAGGAGCGCAAGTGCGAGCAGGATCGCCTTCCCCTGTATGGGTGTCCCGGCGATGATCTCGTTGAACCGGTCGGCTTCGGTTCGTTCCTTTGCCTTCCGAACGTGTTTGACGGTTACCTCCGGCGTCTCCTCTTCGGTCGCGATCCGACCGGCGTTGCGGAGGATGTCGATCGCCTTCCGCGCGTCGCCGTGTTCTTGTGCAGCGAGTGCGGAGGTGAGCGGAATCACGTCGTTGCCGAGGACGCCCTCACGGAAGGCGTCTTTCCGGTTGTTGAGGATCTCGCTCAACTGATCTGCGGCGTACGGTTTGAACACGATCTCGTCGTGTTGGAAGCTACTCTTCACGCGTTCTGTCAGTTGGTCCGGATAGTCGATCTTGTTGCTGATGCCGATGACGCCCACGCTACACCGTTCGATGCGACCGTTCTCTCCCGCTCGCGAGAGCTTTCGCAGGATCTCGTCGTCCTCGAGCATGTCGATCTCGTCAAGGAGTACGATGACGACGTCTGAACGCGTATCGAGGATGTGCCAGAGTCGTTTGTAGTAATCGCCCGTTGAGAGTCCTCGTTCCGGAACGGTGACGCCAGTCTCGTCGGGGTCGTTGAGTTGAGCCGCGATCGTCTTCACTGCCGACGTCTCGGTGTTCTCTTCGCCGCAGTCGACGAACGCCGTTCGGACGATGACCTCGTCTTTGGCTGCTTCGGTCGCGAGTCGTTGCGTGACGTGACGGGAGACGAGGGATTTTCCGGTCCCCGTCTTGCCGTAGACGAGAAGATGTTTCGGTGGCCGTCCGAAGATGGCGGGGTTGACCGCGTTGGCGACACGCTGCATGTGAGTGTCGCGACCGACGATCCGGTCGGGGCCGGGGATGTGACGAATGTCGAGGAGCTCCTCACGGGCGAAGATGGGTTCCTCGTAGCGGAAGAGCGAATCGCGCTCTTTCTCGGGGGAATCTCCGGCAGTCATCGAATACTACCCTCTTTCGGTGATGAGCCCCATAAGTGTACTGGGAGTCTGACGCCCCGTTCGCGAATGTATATGTTCTAAAATGCGGAGTAGAGCGGTCTCTATCGGAGATTCCGAAACAACGGCAGAAGACCGACGCCGCGAATGAACAAGAGCGTGGTGTTCGTCGTATACGGTCTAGAGGTACCCGTCTGAAGATACCCGTCTGGAGGTGCCCAGATTTTTCTCGATACGCGCGTGCGCACGCGCGAACTCACAGTAGAAAGATAGAGGATAGAGGTTTCCAAGACAGGTCGAGAGTAGTGGTGGATGAACCATCGGACACTACTGTCGCGAATGTATCGACTGACGCCTCGTCACACCTCGACGGGAACCCAGACACACCACCCTCGCGAATGTAACGACACGAGTTAGCACGGTGGTGAGAGACACTATCGTCGCGAATGTATCGTTCGGCTCGGGAGGAACAGTCGGATGGTCAGAGAGATCGAATCGTCGACGTCATCGAGCACGAGAAGAGAAAGCCGTCGAGTTGAGATGCTCACCGAGACGACCGTTCGCAGAACCGCACCCACACCTCCCTCGCGAATGTAAACGGTGCACACGGGGTGGGGGCAGGGCAGCTCTCGTCGATCAGGACACCATGTTCGCGAATGTAACACACTTTGAGGTGAGGGACTTCGACGCTCCGGCGGCCGTCGTGGCTGACGCCGTTGATCGAACACACACACACACCATGTTCGCGAATGTAAGTCCCCAAAGAGTGGGGTAGCAACGACTGAAAGCGGGGATCTACCTCGAGAAAGAGTTCGGATGACGACTTCGGACGACCATAGATGACCTTGGATGACCATACATGACCCCGGACGACTATAGGAAATTCCGGATGACGATAGGAGATCCCGGACGCTCCCGAACGATCTCTGATGATTCCAAGCGATTGCAGACGGATCCAAGCGACTATAGACGGGTCCGAACGACGGCGACAGAGCTGCGCCGGTAGAAGACTGCTTCCTTACGGACGATAGAAACGTAGTCCAGACGATAGTGATAGAGATACGACAGTTGTCGGTTGTATCTGTCACTCCTCCTCGCTGATCAGTCACCAGTAGATTTAATAGTTGCAGGCGAGAATATTCCATCAAGTTAACTTCGTTAAAACACGAGAGAAACGATTCTTCGTTTCGTGTGGAGTCGAAACGGGGGTTGTCGTCCAGTCATCGAAGAGCGGTCCGGTCGTTCGCCCTCTGTGTCGTCTCACCTGCGGAGAGGGTCTCTTCGGGAACTTACACGTCTTTCTCTCGTCACCGCGTTCGTCCCTCTCGATCTCAACCCCTTGATTTCTACCCCCTCCCCCTCTCTCACACCGTTACATTCGCGAACATGGTGTGTGTGTGGTCTCTACCGCTCCCGAAATTCTCTAAAATATACCACGAACTCCGTTCGTCTCGTCGTACCACCAATCTCGGTACCGGTCTTCGTTCAGTTCGTTTAGGCGGTTACTACGGCGGTCGGTTAGTGAGGTCTCGGTCTGAACAGTCTGGGCCGTTTTTATCGCTCCCTGAAGTACGTACGATCCGAACCGTGACACGCTGGTATCGATCGACGGGAGATCTCCTCGTCGTCGCACTCTGGTCCATTATCGCCGCTACCGCCGTCCTCGAACTCGGAGTCCAACGGCCGGTGTTGCGAGTACTCCTCGTCACGCCGCTGGTGTTGTTCTTCCCCGGTTACGCTCTCCTCGAAGCGACGTTCCCCGAACGGCCGGTATCGGCCGACCGCTGCACCGATTTGGAGTCGATGGAGACGTCCACGCGAGAGAAGTTCCGACTCGACAGCATCGACGGACTTGAGCGGTTCGTCCTCGCGTCGGTTGTCAGCCTCGGACTCGTCCCACTTGTGGCGTTCGTCGTCAACTACACGCCGTACGGTCTCCGTCTTCAGCCGATCATGGTCGCTGTGACAGGAGTGACCGTCGTATTCGTCGTGGTCGGGTTCGTTCGCCGTCTCAGACTGCCGGCAGAGCGACGCCGACGTTCCACGTTCGTAGGAGGAATCGCTACACTCTGGTCTCGGTACGTGGCCGGTGACGGGAGCACCGGTGCGTCCGGTGGGTCGTTGAGGCCCCGGACGAACACACATCGCGCACTCAATCTGCTTCTCGTCTTCGGACTGTTGACGCTCGTCGGTACTGTCGGCTACGCCGCACTCGCGCCCCCGGACGACGGGGCAGGCTTCACCGAAGCGTATCTCGTGACGCAGACAGACACCGGCGAGTATACCTCCGAAGACCTGCCACAGGAGTTCACCGCTGGCGAGGGACAGCGACTCTTCGTCGCGCTCGGGAACCAGGAACACGAACAGATCACGTACACTATCGTCGCCACACTCGACGGAAACGAGCTCAGTCGAACCGAGGAGACGGTCGCCTCCGGGGAGACAGCGTACGTCGAGCGGGAGATCACGCCACAGCAGACCGGAGATTCGCTCCCACTTCGGTTCTTCGTCTACAAGGGGGATGCACCCGAGACTGCGAGCGCGGAGACCGCGTACCGGACAGTCGACCTCTGGATCTCCGTCGGATAGCGTCGGCTTGGCCGAGTTCGACTGTTCCCTTCTCTCGTCGACGGCCTGCCGTTCGATGGCGTTTTTCTGCGCCTCAATAGCGTCTGACTGTCGCTCGATAGCATCCTTCTGCCGTTCTGTCACGTCCCTCGTCGTCTCGACAGAAAGCTTACGTCGAACATAACTTTGATACACAGACTCGAACGGCGCAATATGGGTCAGAACCCTGGTGAGCAGTCGTCCAACGGTGGTCAGGCTGCCCAATCTGATCAGCAGACCCAGAACGGCCGACAGAACCAGCCTGCACAGACGAACCCACGGCGGAACCAGCAGCCCCAGTCGCGACAGCGCGACACGGGAGAGCAGATCGCGAGTTGGTTCACGGAGACGATCGTCCGGACGGCAGTCGCAGTGTTCGGCGTCGCACTCCTGCTGTTGGCGCTCGGACAGCTCGTCGGCGTCGACCTGCTCAGTTCCGTCGTCGAGTTCCTCGCGTCCGGTATCGGCGTGTGGCTCGCCATCGCGTTCTTCGCGGTGTTGCTCATCGTCGCTGCGAGCAAGAGCTGGAACATCAGTCGGCAGTAGACCGACGCACTAGCGGTCGACCCTGGTTTCTTTGCGCGACGGTCGCTCGTCGACGAGTCTCCGACGAGTCGACCGTCCACCGGGCGGACGAGAGTCGGTTCCCCCGGATTCGAGAGCCACGCCGCCGACGTATGAGTTAAATTCACGTGACGAATTCTCCTACGTTTGGCGATCGTTTCAATCGTTGTCCTCCTAAACCGTCGACTCGGCAGTCGTACCTCTCGTCTCCGATATTCGGGCGAGAGGCGCTTACTTTCCAGTTAATGCGGCTTAGTAGCTGTATTATAATGGGGGAACGGTCTGAACGGGAGAGCAAGGAAGATGAAGCGACCATCGACCCGCCGCAGTCTAATGGCAACGCTTGGAGCCGTCGGCGTAACCGGTCTCGCAGGGTGCTCGGGAGGCACCGGCTCGACCCCGACCGACAACGGGACGACCTCCAATACGACAACTCAATCCGAAACATCCTCGGGCAACGAGACGACCTCCGAGTCCTCCAACGGCGAGAACCAGGCGTTCACGCGCGGTGAACTCGTCGAGGACTTCGAGCAGTTCGAGGACTCCCGATGGGGCAACGTCGGGGGGACCATCGAGACCGACACCAACGAGGTGTACTCCGGTAGCCAGTCTCTCCACATGACCAATCAGAAGGGCCGGGTCGCTGGGATCTTCAAGTCGTTCCCCGACGGTCTCGACCTTTCGAAACACGACCTCTCTCTGGCCGTCAAGCTGGACAAGCCCGTCCGTGGCAAGATCGCTGCCGAGATCATCGCCCCCGCACGGAGCGACATGCTCACGAGCAAGCGGTTCATCCCCAAGGAGCTGAACGGCTGGGTCCGGATCGACCTCGGCTACACCGGTCGGAAAGGTGACCCGGTCCTCAAGGGCGTCCAGGAGCTCCGACTGATGGTGCAGTCCGAAGAGGGCACCGCCATCGACGTCCGTATCGACGACCTTCGGAAGATCCCGAAACCCGACAAGGGGAAGGTGATGCTCCAGTTCGACGACGCCGTCACTTCCCAGTACGAGGTCGCGTTCAAGGAACTGCAGGAGCGCGGCTGGGCCGGTGGTGTCGCCATCATTCCGGACGCGATCAACAGCCAGGGCAACCTGACCACGGGGCAGATGCGCGAGATGCGCGACGCCGGCTGGGACATGATGTCCCACCCACAGGTACCGAAGCCGCTCCCTGCCTACTCCGAGAAGAAACAGCGCGAACTCATCAAGAAGTCGTACAACTATCTCGATCTCAAAGGATTTCCGAAGGGAGCACGTCACTTCGTCGCCCCGTACAACCGGGTTAGCAAGACGACGCTCGACCTCATCTCGGAGTTCCACGAATCCAGCTACATGTTCGGGGGCTGTCCGAACAACGCACAGCAACCGAGCAACATGCACGCCATCTCCCGCGTGATGGGGAAAGACCCCCGCGGAACCCGCCGCGTGCTGAACATCGCCGAGGAGTACAACCAGCTGGTCGTCATCCAGTGGCACGACATCGGCGAGGGCAAGGACTACGAGACGTCGCCGGACGACTTCAAGAACGTCCTCAACCACATCAAAAAGAAGGATATGGACGTCATCACCCCGTCGGACCTCATCGACGGCTAACCCGCTTCTCTCTCGAAACCGGTCCGTCTTCGACGAACGACGGCTCTTTTTCCACCTCTCCCGTTCGAACTAGGACTCACGGCGACTGCGACGACTTACCTGTGGCACACCACACCCACTAACAGGTCACTCAGCGAATGCTTATCGAAGGCGGTCCGTGAGTAGTGATGTGCGTAGAGACCATCGGTCCGTGCTCCTAACGGTCGCACTCGCAATTACGCTCGTGACTGCCGGCTGCGTCGGTTCGCTCCCGACGTCAGAGTCGCCGGCGACGGAGCAGAACCGGTCGGGACCGACGGCCGTGGATGATGCAAGTGCCGAGTCGACACTGGCGCCAGCACCGGGGACGACGAGTGGTTCGGTGAGTCAGGCACCGCGCGGGCAGCCTCGCGGGACGGGTCCCGAGACATCCTCGCCGCCACCGTCGCCGACCGATCCACCGACGGCGTCGACGACCACCCCGGCGGGGACGCCGGCAGCGACGCCGATCCCGACCGAGACGCCAGTCGCGGCGGAACCCGCACCCGCTCCAGCTCCCGCACCTGCTCCCTCCTCGGGTGGATCAGCTGGTCCGTCGCCGGCGAGGGAGCAGTCGACGTCGGCGGCGCCCACGCAGACCGCGACACCCTCGACAGACACCACTTCGGCTGACGCTACTCCGACCGATCCGACCGGTTCCACGTCGACCGACACTGCTCCGACCGACTCGAGTTCCGAGACGACTGCCGAGGTGCGCCGCGTCGTCGACGGCGACACGATCCGCGTCGCCTACGCCGACGGGTCGACGGGTCTCGTCGACCTGGTCGGTGTCGACGCCCCGGATCTCTACGGCGGCGGCGACCCCGAGGAGTTCGTCGGCGTTCCTGACAGCGGTGCCGGTCGGACGTATCTGTACGCCTGGGGGTGGGTCGCCCGGGGGACGCTCCGACAGCTCGTCGCCGACCAGTCGGTTCGGCTCCGGTTCGTCGACTCGGCCCCTCCCACGGTCGACGACTACGCCACCACCGCCGAGTACGACGACGTCCGTGCGGCGGTCGTCTCCGTCGAGGGGACGGACGTCAACCGAGCGTTGCTCCGGCGAGGGGTCGCCCGCGCGACCGACACCGACCATCCCGACCGGGAGTCGCACCTCGAGACGACCCGGACTGCACAGCAGGACGGCCGCGGTCTGTGGGGGACGGCCGACGGACTGAGCGTCCCCTGATCGGACCCGTCACCTGAGGGTCTCGTCACCGCTCTGTCAGGCGGTTTCGACACCATCTCCCCCGTCGGGACTGTTGAGGTGGTCGTTGCAACGGTGTAAACTGTTGCTACCCCTCCCCGTCTTCGAACGTATTCGACTGAGAAACCGGGTCGCTGTCGTCGAAATCTGGACTTACTACTTTTCCGATGGCTTTTGTATTCCCTTATCTCGGGAGTGCCGCACTTACGGAGCCAGTAACTAAACTACTAGCAGACAGAGTAGGTAGTGACGCCTCTCAGTTCGAGGGGTGTCAGACTGCACGGGTCGAGACGGAACAGAGGGGTCCCTCCTCCCATCCCCTTGCCAGCCACCCCTCCCCACCGTTTCGTTCTTCACACCGCACGACACGCCGAGTCGTTACCGTCGCCAGCGCTCCGGTCGCTACTGCCGCTATACTCCGAACCACTGCTGTCACCGTGCTCCGAGTCGCACCGCCGTTCTCGACGAGCCTGCTCTCCAGAGACAGCGCCCTGCGTCGGGCAGCGGTGTTCGCCTTCAACCTGAGTCGCTCTCCGCGGGAGCCTCTGCTTCGAGAACCTTCCTGCTTCGAGCTCCGTCTCGTCGCGTCTGTGGTCGGCCCCAGACCGTCTAACCCCGCACGACATCTCTGTCCCGTACGACGTCGCTTCCCTCTTCACGACCGTCGAGCGAACCCCGTCGCCCGCGTCGAACCGATCGGACGGGTCGATCGGTCGACGTTCGCGAGTAACGACGGGAAACGGTCGAGCCTGTCGCGTCCGTCGGCGGTCTCTGTCGACTCGAAAACCGCCGATACAGCGACGCTGTCGCCTTATCAACCGGGTAATAATGGTCCCTGTCTGTGAATTACCGGGTAGAGCATACGATGTCGACTGCAACTCTACGACCCGACGTAGCAACTACTGGTGGAGGGGCGCGTCGCCGGAGCGAGCGGCGTCGCTCGGAGGACTCGCTGTGGTCGTCTCTGTCGACGTCCGTGACCGGCGTCTTCCGGAGAGCGGCCGACGGCGGCGGTCGAATGATACAGCTCGGGCTGCTTCTGGCGGGCGTCCTCTTCTTTCTCGGCGGTGTCGCGATCGTTCTCGGCATCCCAGGAGCGGGAAGCATCACCCCGGCCCCCACCAACGACACGATGACGGAGACGCCGATGGCCGACGGCGTCGACGACGCCACACCCACGCCAGCCCCGGAGACGACCGAGTCGTCCCAGCCGACGCAGACCTCCGACCCGACCCAGACGGAGAAAGGGACGTCGGACTCCGAGACCACAACGACGGGGGCCAACCAGACGACGTCCGACCCGTCCGGATCCAACGATCAGAACTCCGACGACGGGTCGCAGACGACGTCGACGCCGAAGCCGACGCAGACGACAACCGAACCCACGTCGGAGTCGACGCAGACGACCACCGCAACGACGCCGAAGCCGACGCAGACGACATCGACGCCGGAATCGATACAGACGACCACCACAACGACGTCGGAGCCGACGCAGACGACGTCGACGCCGGAATTGACACAGACGACCACCACAACGACGTCGAAGCCGACGCAGACGACGTCCGACTCCGGTAACGAGTCGGTGTTCGGCTAACCGACACTACGACACCACGCGAGTCCACGCAGTCGACAGCGCTCGCCGTTCTCTCCGGCCACCTCGCTCGATTCGAATCCCTGGTTGGTTCGACTCGTTCGGTTCGAGGCTCCCGCCTGAACCCGTCTGTTGAAAACTTATCGGTATCAAAGGAATTAAACCATCGTAGATACTGACTAGACGCGAACGCAGGGTGGGAAGGATGAACACGGGCACGGGTGACCGAGAGATTCGTTACAGAGACGGAGTGTGATATGAGCTACGCTGAGACAACACACGGCGTCACACAGAAGGAATGGCCAGACTACGCGCTCGAATTCACGTTCAACCCGCGAGATCCGACACTCGCCGACGAACTCGACCCCGACGAGGTCGTCATTTTCGAACCGTCGGGTGACGACATCGGGTCGCAGTGGATCTCCGGGAAACGCGACTCGTACGTCGCCGTCGAGGAGATGCGCTGAGAACCGTCCGCGACTGTAGTCCCTTCTCTGATCGTCTCCGCACGTTCCGTCTTCGAGCCGTCGCACCCGTCGATCGATACGAGCAGGTAGTCGGTCTACACCCCGATCGACACGAGCCGGTGGTCGGTTCACGGTTCGGGCGACAGTCGACGGTCGAGCGGCGTCGACGTCGCCTCACGGCTTCGAGTCGTCGTAGCTCGGTGCCTCGACGACGACGACGCCGTCGCCGTAGACGGTGACGTCGTGTCCCGATACCGGGAAGCGGACGACGCTTTCGGTGGGTCGGGGTCCGTCGTCGGTCGGCCGAAACAGCCGTTCGAGCGCGTCGGTGTTCACCACGGAGTACAGCGGCTCGAGATCGGGCGGGCGGACGCCAGCGACGGCCGACACGGCCTTGACGACAGTCGTCACGAGCGATGTCTCGTCCGTCCAGTCGTGCTGGACGCTGTAGACGTCGCGGTCTGCCGTCGATGCGGCCTGCCTCCGCGAGCCGTCTTCGTCAACTTCGGTCATGGGATCGGTCCGGATATCGTTCATCTGATATAGTACCTAACATAAGAACTCTCGGATTTCACAGACGACAGTCGCCCGATCAGAGCCCCTGTCCGTCCATCGTGCTGACCCAGCGACTGCCGTTCCAGAGGCACAGCCCCCACGGTGAACCGCCGGCGCCGTCGTGGACGCCGATATCTCCTCGACGCGTCCCGTCGACGCTCGAGAGGTCGGTCTCCTGGACGATGCCGTTACTCCGCGTCCGCTCGTCGCCTCGCTGTTCGAGGAAGGCGGTCTCGTCGAGCCCACAGTGGGAGGAACAGTGGACGTCGAGGTCGGTCGTGCTGATCGCCAGCACGAACGCGGAGTCGTAGTTCCGGTACGTACAGTTCTTCACCGAGGTGTGTATCGTCCCGTCGAGTGCAATGGCCGTGTAGGCCTGCTCGTGGCTGTTCTCGAAGTCACGGGCGAAGTTCCCCTGGAAGTAACAGCCGTCGACGGTGAGACCGGCGGCCGACCCGGTCGCGTACACGTCGATCGGCGACGTCTGTCGGGTGCCGTTGCCTTCGAAGTAGACTGCGCTGAGTAGCTGTCCGGCACCGCCGCGGGCGTCGACGCCGTACTGCCCGTTGTTCTGTATCGTCCCGCCGTAGATGCGACTCGAGAACCCACGAAGCATGACGCCGTAGCCGTCGTTGAACTCCGAGTGACAGCCGAAGAAGGACGTACTGTGCGGACGTGCGTCGGTGTCGAGGCGGAACCCGTTGCCGCCGCAGTTCCACGCGATCACGTTGCGGAAGGTGACGCCGAACGACCCCTTGTGACCGGTCTCGTCGGAGTATTCGTCGACGGCGACGCCGTGGGAGTTCGTGTCCCAAAAGACGATGTCCTTGTACGACGAGTAGGGAGCGGCGCGGATTCTGAGGCCGACGTTGCCCCCGACGATCTTGAGGTTCTGGACGGCCGGACTGTTTCGGTAGTCGTTGTGACCGCGACCGAGCACCTCGACGACGTTCTCGTCGACGTCGCCGGCGTCGATCACCGACCCCGAGGGGTGGCCGCCGGTCAACGTCACCTCTTTCTCCTCGTCGTTCAGGACGATCGGGAACTCCTCGCCGGCCTGCTGCGCGTCGTACGACGAGTGGACGTAGACGGCGTCGCCGTCCTCCGCGGCGGCCCAGGCGTCCGTGATGGTCGCGTAGCCGCCGTCGCCGACGATGAGGCGGCCGCCGAGCGAACCGACGCTCGGTTCGACGCTCTCGACGGCCGCTGTCTCGACTGACTCGACGGCGTCGGTGTCTCGCCGTTCGGTCGCCGCAGAGGCCACTCCCCCCGTAGCCCCGGCAACCGTCGCCGCACCCGTCGTTTCGACGAACTTGCGGCGACTCAGTCTGCGGGTGTCTGTGCTGTCTTTCCGTAGTGGCTTGCCAGCCATACTCCTCGTCCGGTGAAACCCTCTTCCGACACTTGAACCACAGCTAACCATTTCGTAACTGACAGTCGTTACCCGGCTGTAAGCGGTCTTACGCACCTGATAAGGCGGATTCGTTGCACTGTTGCCCGCTTCCGCCAAGTGTCGCTCGCTCCGAGAGTACTGTTTACTCTGCTTATAACCAAACTGGAGAGTCACGAAAGCCGAACAAGGAGCGATATCTGGTGAGCATCATCTGGAGTGTGTCCCTCTCTGGCGTCAGCGTGACCGAACGGACCGCAGAGCCGGTTCAAGTGCTCTCCGGCGCGACGTTCCGCTCGCCCGTGTCGGCTCGTTACCTCCCCACCGTGGGAGCAACATCTCCCGCTCTCCCCTCTCTCTGACGATGGGCATCGGTACACGGTTTCGCGCGTACGATCGTCTCGCAGCGGTGCTCGGTATCGTCGCCGCCCTCGCACTGTTACCGCTCCAGCTGTTCGTCTCGCACATCTACGCCCAGACCATCCCGGTCGTCGTCGGGGGGGCGAGTGCCGTCTATCTCTTCGCGACGCGGCGTCAGACGGCGACACGCCCGTTCAGGCTCCCCCGAGTGGCCGCACATCTGTTACCGCCGATCGTCGTCTTCGGGTCGGCGGCGCTGGTGCTCCTGGCTCACACGCAGGGGCGTCGGACCGGTCTGTTCTACGTCGCCGCGGCCGCACTCGGGACGCTCGTCCTCGCGCAGGTGCTGTTCGTCGACGACGCTGACCTCCACCCCGGCGTCGTCCTCGGTCAGATCCTCGTCTTCGCCGGCGTCGTCAGGTTCAGCTCGCTGCTGACCACGCCCGGGTTCGTCGGCATCGACGTCTGGGTCCATATCCCCGAGTTCACCCAGGGAATGCTGTCGGCCAACTCGATCGGCGGGATGGGACAGACGAAGTACGTGATGGCGCCGCTGTACCACCTGCTCGTCGGGACGACTGCGCTGTTCGCGGACGTCTCGCTTCGGACCGCGCTGTATCTCTCCTTGGGGGTCACGATGCCGTTGTTCGTCTTCTTCGTCTACCTTCTGAGCCGGACGCTCGTGCCGACGCGCTGGGCGCTGTTCGCCACCGCTCTCTACGCGTTCAGCGACTCCGTTATCCGGTGGAGCATCCACCTCATTCCGACGAGCTTGGGACTCGCCTTCTTCCTCGCGGTGCTGTATCTCGTCGTCCGTGTCATGCAACAGCCGACGGGGCTCGGCGAGACGTTCCTCCTGCTTTTCTTCTTCGTCGCCCAGGCGTTCACCCACCAGGTGTCGTCGTTCATCACACTCGTCCTGCTGCTGGCGGGATGGGTCACCCGCCTCGGCATCCGCGCGGGGTTGTTCGACCGTCAGCTCGGCGGTGACGACGGCTTCGACCTCGATCGGTCCGGGGCCATCCCCTTCGGCGGCTACTTCGCCTTCAATCTCGGCCTGCTGACGCTCATTTGGAGTCTCACTCCTTATTACGGTCAACCGTTCCTGAAGACGGCGTTCCTCTTCTTCTGGAACTCGATCGGTGGCGGACTCAGCGACGTCGCCGGGGCCGCGAGCGGTGGCGGAGGCGGTGGCGGCGGTGCGGGCGGGGCGGCACCGACGTTCCTCGAGTTCGTCGTGCTCAACTTCGACACCATCGGCTTCCTGCTGTTGCTCTTCGGGACCACCGTCGGATCGCTGTACGCGCTCCGACGCGGCCGCACGAACCAGGCAGTGCTCACGCTCGTCGTCGCCGTCGTGTTGATGACGTTGTTCACGCTCGTCCCGCCGCTCGTCGGCATCGGGACGTTCCTCTCGGGACGCTGGTTCGCCTTCCTCTACGCCGGGATGGCCGTGCTGTCCGCCGTCGGGTTCGAGTACCTCCAGCGAGGGCTCTCCCCGAAGGTGTTTCTCGTCCTCCTCCTCGTGATCCTCTATGCGTTCCCGATGGTGATGATCGCCTCGCCGAAGGCGACTGTCGACAGCCCGATGATGGAGAACGACCGCCCTCGCTACAGCTTCACAGAACAGGAGCTGGCCGCTCGCGACACTGTCCTCGACACCACCACGGGAAGTCCGACCGATCCCATCTACACCGACCACCCGTACACCTCGCTCCTGAACCCACACGGCGAACCGCGGTTCGGGACGGCGCGAATACCGCCCGACGGCGTCGCCTCACACGACGAAGTGCTCTATCGGGAGTACCAGCGGACCGGTGCGCCCGTTTTCCGCACCGGGATGGGTACACAGCGTATCTACCCGATAGAGGAGGGCGTCATCTGTAGCGGCCGCCACGAGACGGTGTACTCCAACGGCGACGTCAAGCTGTGTCGTTCCGTCTGAGAGTGCCCGATGTCACCTCCGCAGTGACGACCGACAGTCTTGTCTCCGCGGTGACGGCCCTGCCGTGCTATACGCTGTCGAGGAGAAAGCCAACGACTTCAGTCGTGGGATGAATCCGACAGGAATTTGATGAATGTCACCCACTACCATACCGGTATCCCGTTCCGGAACGGGAGGGATACCGAGTCCGAGGTAAGGATATGCACCCGTCCTGCGGTGGGCGGGGTAGATGAAGCCCGCTATCTCGGTCGGGGGCCGAACTGGCTCGGCCCTGAACGCAGGTCGCTCTCGGATGCGGATAGAGCGGACCTGCGAACCTCCCGACGTGGGGCGGCCCCGTCTGTGACGGGGCAACCCCACGACTTCAGTCGTGGGAGGAAGTCAGCGAGGCCACGACGTGAGCGTTGCCGTTCCATCGGAAACGCGTCGTCGCGTCCGTTCAGACCGCTCTCGACCGACGACAGTCGTTCTCCCCGACCTGTCGAATATCGGTCGAGTCGGCGCCGAGAGTGCCGTCTGCGGGCGATTTACATTCGCGTCGGAGGTGGGGCGGCGGCGACGGTGCTCGCGGTTCAACGGTTGCGACTTCGTTTCAGTCGACTCTGAGCCTTTATATCGCACCTAAGCGTTCGCCGCCCCGCTTCTTATGCGGCTTATAGTAGTGTTCCCCCACTCGGTAATGTAATTTATAGAGATGGCATCCGACCGCAAGTTCCGTCGCCGTACGTTCCTCGGCAGTATCGCCGCAGCCTCTTCGACACTCGTCGCCGGCTGCAGTGGAGGCACTGGCTCGACACCTTCTTCGAACACCAGCGAGAACGAGACCAACACGGGTACCGGTACAGGCACCGGGACGTCGAACTCCGACGGGGCGCAGTCCGACGTCCCCGGGACGAACAAACCGATGAACCCGAAAGGAGCGACGTTCGAGGACCTCTCCTTCTGGCAGGCACAGGCGAACGTGACGCTCAAGGGCGACTCCAAGAACGCCTATCAGGGTAGCCAGTCGGCCCGAATCGAGGGGAGCAGCGGGTCGATCTCCCGCGAGTTCCCGGTCCCGATGGACTTCTCGAACAAGGACATCTCTATCGCGGTCAAACTCGACAAGCCAGAGCCGACGAACCTCCGTATCTGGCTCGAGGACTCCAACGGCGATCAGACCCGACTCATCCAGCAACTCAACCAGAACCACCCCGATACCTGGATGCGGATCAACCCCTCGATCAACAGCGCCGAGGCCGACATGGCCAGCGTCGAGTCGATGCTCATCACGCTCGACGGCGACGGCGCGAACAAGAAGTACTGGGTGGACGATATCCGCTTCCACGAGAAACAGGCCGACAAGGGGCAGGTGATGCTCTCGTTCGACGACATCCACGCCTCGGTCTACCACCTCGCGTTCCCCATCATGGAGGAGTTCGGACTGAAGGGCGTTCTCGCCGTCTCCCCGGACATCATCGGTAACGACGGCCGGATGACGAAAGACGAGATCCAGGAGCTCCACGACGCCGGTTGGGAGATCGCAAGCCACGGCAACGACATGCAGGGGCTCTACGGCCTCCGCCGCTCCGCACAGGAGAAGAAGATCAAGCGAGCGAAGAAGCTCATCAAGGACAACGGCTGGGGCGAGCCGACGGCGTTCATGTACCCGGGCGGTGGCTGTGACGAGAACACGGTCGAACTCGTTCGGAAACACCACGAACTGGGCTACCTCGCGTTCAAGGGCTCTGAGAAGGGGCTGTCGCAGTCGGCGATCATGGGACCGATGTTCGTCAACCGCTCGCGGCCGAACACCCACAAGGCGGTCAAGAACCAACTCGACGTCGCCACTGCCTACAACGGACTATACAACATCTACTTGCACGTCATCGGCGACGACGCCCAGAACGACAAGCAGGCGTTCCGACAGATGTGCCAGCACATCGCAGACTACAAGAAGCAGGGGAAGGTCGAGGTCGTTCAGCCCTCGGACGTCGTGCTGAAGGAGTAACCCCCTCTCCCCTCCCCGAACCCCACCCCTCACCCCCGACTCCTTCCGCACCGCCGTGGGCTGTCGGCGCGCCCCTTCCATCGGCGACGACGCGACGCTACGTTACATCCGTCGCTTGATCGCTTTCGTGGACTCCGTGTGGGTCTGTCGGAGGAACGGACCCGGGTCGGTCAGGTGGAGGTAGTCGAAGCTCGGACACTCGTAACACGACTGCAGGATCTCTCGCAGCCGTCCCGTCAGCGACGGTGTGTCGACGAGCGACGAACGCTCGCGAGCGATACTCACGACGTGTTCGAGCTCCCCACCGAGATAGTGAGTGCCGACGCCGGTTTCGTAACCCGGTTCGATCAGCTCCGGCTGGCCGGTCACCTGTAGCCAGTACCACACGGGGAACGCGGCACCCGCACGCGTGGCGCACGCGAGCGACTGCCACATCCGCGGGTTGCACTCGATCGGTTTGAACTCTCCAGTGTCGGCGTCTCGGACGTACTCGATACAGGCGAGACCGTGCCAGTCGAGCGTATTCAGGAGGGAGCGAGCGGCCGCCTCGAGCTCCGGATCGGCGACCGTCTCGCGATAGACACCGCCACCGCCGGTGTAGCAGTCGCCTCGTATCTGTCGGTGCTGGAACGTCGCCAGCGGTTCTCCGTGGTCGTACAACGCACCGAACATGTACTCCTGTCCGTCGACGTACTCTTGGACGATCGGCGTGTGGTTCATCCGCTCTCGTATCGCCTCGACGTCGGCCGATTCGCCCGCCGAGAGATGCTCGACTCGTTTCACGATACTCGACTCGTCTGGACCGAACGTCTCGACGTACTCGTCGGTGAGCAGGTTGTATCGAGACTTGACGATTCGATCGGACTCCCAGTCACCGGTCTCGTCGAGCAGCTCCGTCCGTGGCGCCGGGACGCCTGCCTCCGCCGCGGCGTCCATCAGCCGCTTTCGATCGTGAACGCGTGTCAGCATCTCGAGCGACGGAACGGCGAGATCGACGTACTGGTCGAACTGGTCGCGGTACTTCGCGAAGAGATAGGGTCCCTGCGGTCGGTGGGGGACGATCGTCCGGACGTCCGGACGGGCGGCGAGGCCGAGCAGCGCGTCCTTGTACGCACCGAGCTCTCTCGACGGTGGGATCGTGACGATCTCGTCGCAGTACCGCGATGCGGTGATCGGGTGAGAGTCGTCCGCAACCGCGACGATGGTGTGGACGTCCGACTGTGCGAGCGATCGGATCGACGCGTATCCGTGTGGGTACTTCGACGCCGGGACGACGACCGCATCCCGTTCGGTATTATTCTTCCACCTTTCGGTAACATCGAGGACCATACGTTCTCTCTGGTTCTAACCGGTTATATGTAATTGGTAATTTAACATGTTCTCCGACGAACGGCGTCGATAGTCGACGACCATCCGACTGTCGACGACCATCCAACTGTTGACGACCATCCAACTGTCGACGACGACCCGACCGTCGACGACGACCCGAGGTTCACGTCGCTCTCGGCGACGGCTGGTCGGACGCACGAGTGCCGCCGTCGAAGCTACGCCATCGAACAGACCGTGTTCACGAACTCGACGAGGAGCGACTGCAGACGGTCACCCGCGCTTGTCTCGAAGACGCCCTGTGCGTGCTCCGCGGCGTCGAGGATAACGAGATCCTTCGGTCCGGAGGCGTCGCCGTGGAGCTGTTTCGTCGTCTCGACGAACCGCTGACTGTCGCCCTCGCCGACGACGAACAGCTTGCGTCCGCTCAGCCCCGCACCGAGGTCGCCCGCGCGCCCCGGAGCCAGGACGAACGACCCGGCCACGTCGACGTCGGTGTTCGCGTCCGTCTTGACGACGGCGTTGGCACCGGCGCTCGCGCCGACGAGGACGACCGTCTCGACGTCCACCTCGCTTCGGAGATAGTCGACCGCGCCGACCGTCGCTTCGACGTTGCTCTCGCGGTCGTCGTGGTTCAGTGCGACCGCGAGTGCGATGTGACCGTTCTCCTCGACGGCGGTCGCCTGCGGCCGCCAGTCTTCGCGACCGTAGCCGACGCCGTGGAGGAAGATCACCGCACAGTCGCCGTCGCCCCGCTGCGTCGCGGTCACCTCGTCACCGACGCTGGAGGGGAACGTCACCGTCTCCGCCGTCGCATCGCCGCTCGCGGTCGTCCCGCTGTCGCTCTCGGTCGCTGTTTCGAGTCCCGACGTCGCCGTGTCACTCTCGTCGCCCGTCGGTCCGTCGGCGTTCGGAGTCGGTTCACTGTCTCCCGTTCCCGTACAACCTGCCAGGCCACCGACGGTCCCGAGACTGGCGACCGCCCGAAGCGCCCGTCTCCGCGTCGTATACTTCTCCCTCATCCGTCTCGTCGTCTGCTCGCCGTCGCTATGACTCCCGAGGGACTCGTGTACCCGCCTCGCACAGGCGGACCACCCCTCTGTCCTCCTTTCTCGGAGCGACGGCACCACGGGTCCGAACCCCGGTTACGAGACTGATAATTAAGCCCTCCGGCAGCATGTTGGTAGACAGATATGGACGTAGGTGTCGTCTCCGACCGAAGTACTGCGATTCTCGACGAGGTCTCCCGCGCCGTCATCGCCGACGAGAGAGTGCTCGAAACCGTCCTCACCGGGTTTCTCGCCCGTGGGCACGTACTCCTCGAAGACGTCCCCGGCACGGGGAAGACACTCACCGCCAACTCGCTCTCGACGGCGTTGGGTCTCTCCTTCTCGCGCATCCAGTTCACCCCCGATCTCCTCCCGGCCGACGTGACCGGTACGCACATCTTCAACGAGAAGAGCCGCGAGTTCGAGTTCCAACCCGGACCCATCTTCGCGAACGTCGTGCTGGCCGACGAGATCAACCGTGCCTCCCCGAAGACGCAGTCGGCACTGCTCGAGGCGATGGCGGAGGGACAGGTCACCGTCGACGGCGAGACGCGAGAACTGCCGGACCCGTTCTTCGTCCTCGCGACGCAGAACCCCGTCGAGCAGGAGGGGACGTTCCCGTTGCCGGAGGCACAGAAAGACCGTTTCATCATCAAGACCAGTCTCGGCTACCCCGACGAGGAGGGGGAACTGGAGATCCTCAACCGCCGCGCCGAACGGACGACGCGGACGCCGAAGGCGACGCCCGTCACCGACGAACGGGAGGCCCGCGCGCTCCAGTCGGCGCCCGAGGAGGTTCACGTCGAGCGCAGCGTCCGCCGCTACATCACGCAGATCTGTCGGGCGACCCGGACGGACAGTCGGGTGAACACGGGCGTCTCGCCGCGCGCGACCCAGCGGCTGTTCGAGGCGTCACGGGCGATTGCGGCGACGAACGACCGCTCCTACACCACCCCGGAAGACGTCAAACGGATGGCTCGCCCCGTCCTCGCACACCGACTCCAGTTGACAGCCGACGCGCGGGTGGGGAACGTCGAGAAGCGGAGCGTCGTCGCCGACATCCTCGACGAGGTCGAGGTGCCGTCGGTCAACACGGCGAACGGAGCCCGAGAGACTACCTCCCACCGCAACGCCGGGGACTGAGAGACGGAGACGAAGTCGAGACCGAGAAAGGGTGTCGGTCGGTAGCCGATCCGCTCAGGACGACAGCGCCGCGTCCAACTGCTCGGCGTAGGTGCCGAGCATCGCCCGCAACGCCTCTCTCGGTGGCTTCTCGTCGCCGTCGACGACGCCCTCGGGCCACCAGTCGTCCTCGTGGCTCGCCTCCCGATCGACGATCTCCTCGACGGCGATGACGTCGTTCCGCTGGTCGACGTACCGGGTCACCAGCGTCGCGAATGTAACGGCGTCGGCGAGGTCGGCGTAGTTGACGAGCGGGACGCGAGCGGTGGGGTCGTCCAAGTCGGTGACTGCGTAGACCTGGTAGGCGTTGG
Organism: Halogranum amylolyticum; assembly: GCF_900110465.1. Taxonomy (GTDB): domain Archaea; phylum Halobacteriota; class Halobacteria; order Halobacteriales; family Haloferacaceae; genus Halogranum; species Halogranum amylolyticum. Next base: position 11,001 of record NZ_FODV01000032.1, on the reverse strand, counting down.
CGGTGTCCTTCGGGACGTCGGGGCGGACGTGGACGTCGTCGCCGTGGTAGTGGACGTCCGCGGTGGTGATGGCGACGCCGAGCGAGAGCTCGTCGTCGTCGCGCTCGAAACCGCTGCCCGTCTTGGTCCACTTGCCGGAGATGCTTGGCATGATGCTGTGTTGGACGGGTTCGCATAAGAATCGGCGGATGTCGATGGAGGAGAGAGAGTACGTCTGCTCTCACGTTCGAACTACGGTCACGATCTGCTCTGAGTGCCTGCCAAGAGACTCCGAGAGGAAGTTCGGAAAACGGACACGTACGTCGTTTCCACCGCTGAATCTACACATCCTCTAAATCCGCGTCACGATAGCTATCGTTCTCAAATCGCACCCCCACCCCTCGTAACGAGTGACAGCAGTAGACGGCCCCGAGATTTCAGACGACGCACCGGTACTAACTTAAAGCGCATGAGTGAAACCACTCTTCTATCAGTAAATTAGAGGACGTTGGTCACACACTCCGCTTAATAATTGCTTCTACACAAAAGCATATATTGGAGTGCACTGCCTACTTGTGTGCGTCTCTTCAGGCAATTGCTTTCTGCCGGAATTCACTCTCATGAGCGTCTGTACGTCCCATCTGTCACTCGTTGCGAGGGGTACGACAACCACCTGAGATCCTCTTCGGCGACTTGAATCTCTGTCGCTGTCACTCGTTGCGAGGGGTGTATCTCGACCGAAACTGGACACGACCACCTCACTCGACACAACCTCAGTTGTACAACCCCACGAGCAACAACACCGCCGCGCCGAAGAGTGCAAAGAGTCCCACGAGCGGGACGTTCGTCACGTTCAGGTCGTGGAAGCCGACGGCGGCGGCGACGGCGACGCCGCCGTACAGCGCGGTCGCCGCCGAGTGGCTCACCTCGACCGGCCACGTGCGGGCGTCGACGCCGAGCTGTTCGCCGAGGTTGATCGCCTGCTCGCCGGCGTCCCAGGCGACGATCGTCGCGGTGAACGCACCCAGGAGCGACAGCATCCCCGTCCCGTGGACGAGCCCCGAGAGGCCGATGGTGAGGACGACGAACGCGGCCCCTAGCGAGACGAAGGTGCGCGAAAAGCGCCGCCACACTGGGAGGACGCCACAGGCGACGAGGAGCGGACCCAGCAGCCCGGGGGCGACCTCGACGCGTTCGCTCACCGTCTCGCCTTGGGTCACCACGACGCCGACCGAGGCCAGCGAGATGCCCACCCCGGCGAGGGCGAGCAGCCCCCCCGTGAGGCGGTGACCGCGGTGCCACGCTGTGCCACCGAGTGCGAGGACGACGATACCGGCGACGTCGACGCCGAGCGCGAGTCGCTGGGCGTCCGTCGTCCCCACGAGACCGACGGCGACGACGGCAGCGACGACTGCGACGACGCTGCCGACCGTCGTCGGCCGGCGCGCGATGCTCTTCGCGGCGTTCGTCTCGGGAGGGGTCACGCCCGAATCGGCGCGGGTGACCGCCGCCTCCGATGGCGTGTTCGGGTTGCTCATGCGATCTGCTCCTGTGTCCGCAGTAGTTCGGTTCCGAGCCGTTCGGTCTCGGGGTCCCAGTCGACGACCGGGATGCCCGACTCTCGAAGCGACCGGATGCGGTTGTCACGTTCGGTCGCCGCCAGTCGCCCACCCAGCGTCGCGTCGGACGTGACGTCCGGACTCACTACCGTGACGCGCGTGCCGTTCGCCTCCAGTCCGAGCGCCATTCCGACGACGTCGGGGTCGGTCAGCGGCGAGAGCAACACCACCTGTGCGTTGCTCCCGAGTCGGCGCTGGAGTTCGGCGTGTTGGCTCTGGAGGTTCCACTCGCCGTCGTCCGTGTCGGCCTCGTCGTCGGTTCCGTCTCCGTCGCCTTCCCTCTCCGATTTGTTCTCCCCCGGCGGCACCGTCGAGAACGTCGGACTCGTCGCGAGCAACGTCTTCGCGGCGTCGTCGTGTTCCGGGCCGATGCCGGGTGCGAGCCACGCGAACTCCCGGCCGACGCCGGCGACGCCGACGAAGTTGCGGGTGTTCGACAGCGCAGACAGCATCTGTTCTGCTCCCGCGAGGCTGTGGGCGACCGCGTTCTGCTCGTCCGGTCGGCGCGCCCGGTAGGCGGCGACGGTGGCGTCGACCAGCAAGACGACCGACGCGGTCCGCTCCTCGCGGAACTCGATGGTAGTCAACTCGCCGGTCTTGGCGTGGCGCTTCCAGTCGATCCGACTCATCGGGTCGCCGTGGCGGTACTCGCGGGTCTGGTGGAACTCGATGCCGCTGCCGCCCTCGTCGGTGATGAGACGACCGCTGTGGCGTTCGGTCTGCTGTCGCAGCGGCATCTCGGGCACCTCGCTCGTACAGGCCAGTTCGGTCTCTGCGTCGACCGTCGTCTCGACCTCGCGCGTCCCGGCGACGTCGCGAGCGACGACGGTCACCGGCTCGAACCGGTGACGACCGCGCTCGGCCTCGACGGTGTACTCGAACTCCGTCGTGCTCCCCGGACGGAGGACGGCGGCGTGTCGAGGCGACCCGTCTGTCACTCTCAGCATCGGCGGGACGCCGTCGACGAGACGAAGATCGGCGAGCGTTCCGCTCCCGGTGTTCTGGACGCGGACCGTCACGGTGACCGCCTCGCCGTCGTCGGGGCTGTCGTCGCTGGACCGACGGTCGACGTCGAGACTCACCTCGGGGGTCGTCGTCAGGTGGGGGTACGCCGCGAACGCCGCGCCGACGACGCCCAGGAGGAGGACGAGCGGCCGGGCGGCGACGACGCCGACACCGCCCACGAACAGGGCGACGGCGACGATTCCGCGCCACCGCCGAGTGCGACGGACCGTCATCGGTCACCCTCCGTCCGGCGACTGCGCTCGATGTCTCCGCTGAGTTCGGTCCCGCCGCTGAGCTCGATCTCGCCACGCTCCACCGCTCGCCCGCCGTCGGTCGCGTGTCGAGTGTCGTCGCCAGTCTCCGGCCCGTCGCCGGCGACGATCTCTTCGGCCGCCCGGCGAGCGCCGTGTTGGAACCACGACCGACCGCGCAACGCGGCCGAGACGCGCGAGGAGAGCGGTGGACTCGGTCCCTCGGCACCGCCGACGAAGGCGGCGGCGTCGCGGTCGTCGGTCCACGACCCGGTCTCGACCGACTCGCGTGCCGTCTTTCTTCCGCAGTTCTCCCGTCGCATCACGGTCTGTGTCGCCGTCTCTCGGAGTCGCCCGCGAACCTGCTCGTGGGCGTCGCCGAACAGTCGCTCGCGCAGTCCGACGCCGTCGGTGAGGACGGCGTCGAACCCCGCTCCCGGTACGGGCGCGGTCCGGATGTCCTCGGGGTCCGGCGGCGTCGCTTGGTTCTGGCCGCCGACGGCCCGCAAGGCGAACACGACGAACACGACGGCGAGCGCCGCCGCACCGAAGACGACGAACAGTTTGTAGTCGCTGCCGGCGGCATCGACCGCCTCGCCGACGGGGATCGACCCGCCGAGTTCCGGCGTCACGAGGACGCCGAGCGCGAGTGCGAAGACGAGGACGCCGAGCGCGACGACCGGAGTTCGCGCCCTCATCGGCTCCCTCCGAGACCGAGTTCGCGTCGACTCCGAGCGACCTGTTCGCGGTGATCGTCGGTGAGCGTCATCTCGCCGTACCGGACGTCCTCGAACGCCCGGCGGAGTTGGTAGACTGCGTCGGGGTCGTAACCGGCGGCTACCGCCTCGTCGGCACACTCGGCGGGCGTCTTGGCGTGTGGTCGGTTGACGCCGGCCGCCTGTACCAACTCGTGCCACGCCGCCTCGACGTCGTCCTGCGGCCGCCACTCGACTCGCTCGCCGTCGTCGCCGCCGTCGTCTCTCTCGGACGAGGAGACGAGCGCGAGGAACGGCGCGACGAGGCGGCGGCGGTAGCGATAGGCGAGGCCGACGACCGTCAGCACCACCAGCGCTCCGATCAGATAGGGCAACAGCGCCTCGAGCAACGCGAGGATGATATCGAGCAGACTCCGTTCGTCGGTCTGCGACGAACTGTCGGAGCTGGCCGAACTCGAACTACTCGAACTGGACGACGCCGACGCGCTCGCACTCGACGAGCTCGAGCTGGACGACTGTGACTGCTCGTTCGCCTCGTTTCGCTCGACCTCCTGTTTCACCTCTGCTGCGTCCTCTCTCCCGATGGGGAGGGTGTCGTAGTCGAGTTCGATGGCGTCGTCGGGGTTCGACGTCAACGACGACTCGAGCGTCGTCGACGCCACCCCCATGGAGGCGACGCAGGCCAGGGCGACGACGACGGCTACGACTCGCTCTCTGTTCATGCCGAAAGTGTGACTCCTTGTACGCTCTCTACCGGGTACCTCAATAGTTATTCGGCGTCTAAGCGTTTCTCGGGACGATTTTTTACGTGTTCGAGTCCACGTGGTCTGCGTGCTCGGTTCGACGTGGTTCGGCCTCGGTCGGCAACTACTCGCCGACCTGTGCTGCGTCCATCGAGCTCGCGTCGGCGTCGTCTCGTGCCGTCTCAGTCTCCTCGCCGACAGTCGCTCGGGAATTCGTGACACTCACGACGGTTCGGTGCGCGTCGCTCGCGCTGTCAACCAATCGAGTTTACGGCGGGTATAATCAAGGTCTACCCGGGTGTGTGTCGAAGTAATGAGCCTGTTCGGTACGAGCGGAATCAGAGGACCAGTCGGCGACGAAGTGACGGCGGAACTCGCCCTGTCGGTGGGGCGGGCGGTCGCCTCGGAAGGCGCGACGACCGTCGTCGTCGGCCGCGACCCCCGTGAGAGCGGCGAACTGCTGGCCGACGCGGCGAAGGCGGGCGCTCGCGAGTGTGGAGCCGACGTCGTCGACCTCGGGATGGTCTCGACGCCGACGCTCGCCCGGAGCGTCACCCGCCACGACGCCGACGCCGGTATCGTGGTCACCGCCTCCCACAACCCGGCGCCGGACAACGGCCTGAAGCTCTGGAACCCCTCCGGGCAGGCGTTCGACACCGACCAGCGCGAACGGATCGAGTCGCGCATCCTCGACGAGGAGTTCGACCTGCAGGCGTGGGACGGACTCGGTTCGGCGTCGACCGAGGACGACGCCACCGCCCACCACGTCGACGCGCTGGTCGCGTCGATCCGCGAGGAGTTCGACGGCGAGGCGACGCCGTTGGAGGGGCTGTCGGTCGCCGTCGACGTCGGTAACGGTGCGGGCGGCGAGACGGCCGACGCGCTGACCGAACTCGGCGCACACGTCCACACGCTCAACGCCCAGCCGGACGGCCGGTTCCCGGCGCGACCGAGCGAACCGACCGCCGAGAACTGCCGGGCGCTGTCGGCGTTCGTCGCCGAGTCCGACGCCGATCTCGGCATCGCCCACGACGGCGACGCCGACCGGATGCGCGCGGCCACCGAGTCTGGTCAGTTCGTCTCCGGCGACACGCTGCTCGCCCTGTTCGCGCGGGCGGTCGTCTCGGAGGGCGACCGCGTCGCCGCCCCGCTCAACGTCAGTCTCGCCGTCGACGACGAACTCGAGGCCAGAGGTGCGTCCCTCACGCGCACGCGCGTAGGTGACGTATTCGTCGCCGAGCGCGCCACCGACCCGAACGTCGTCTTCGGCGGCGAGTCCAGCGGTGCGTGGATCTGGCCCGACGAGACGCTCTGTCCCGACGGTCCGCTGGCCGCGTGCAAACTCGCAGCCATCGTCGCTCGCGGCGGCTCGCTCGACGCGCAGGTCGACGAGATCGCCACCTACCCGCTCCTGCGGGAGAACCGCGAGGTCGAGGGGAAGTACGACGTGATCGCCCGCATCGAGGAGGCCGTGACGGCCGCGTACGACGACGAGCAGGTCGAGACGATCGACGGCGTCCACGTCCAGACCGACGAGGGGTGGTTCCTCATCCGGGCCAGCGGGACGCAGCCGCTCGTCCGCGTGAAGGCGCAGGCCCGCTCCGAGGCCGATGCCGAGGAGTTGCTCGCGAGCGCACTCGAGTTCCTCGACGACGCGGCGTAGTCGTCGCTCGGGGACGAACGCAAACCACTAACACCGACGGGTAGTAGTCGCCGCTGTGACACCGACGACGCTCGACACGTTCGACGGCCCCACCTACTCGACGAGCGATGACTGACGCAGATCCCGGTAACACGATGCGTGAGCGGGTCGGGAACCGACGAAGCCGACTCCAGCTTTACGTCCAGCTGAACGTCAACCGGCTGCTGTTCACGCTCGCCGTGAGTCTCGTGTTCTTCGTCTCGATCCTCGCCCTCAGCGTGTTCGACGAGACGCCGCTCCGCGTGGTCATGCGAGCGTCGGACCCCGTCGAGACGCTGTTTCAGGGGTATTTGACGGCGATCATCACCGGCGTCACGCTCGTCGTCACCATCTCGCAGTTGGTGCTCTCACAGGAGCTCGGTCCGCTGGGTGACCAACGCGACCGGATGGAAGGGGCCGTCGAGTTCCGCCATCGCGTCGAGGAGTTCTTCGACGCGACGCCGCCGCCGGAGCCGGCGTCGTTTCTGCAGGCGCTCATCGACATGAGCGCGGAGAACGCACAGGAGCTCGGCGAGACGATCTCCGACGACCACGACGAGGAGTTCCTGGAGAAGCTCGAGGGGTTCCTCGACGAACTCGTCCAGAACGCCGAGGCCGTCAGCGACGAACTCGACGACGCTCAGTTCGGGCGATATCAGGTCATCAAGTCGGCGCTCGACTACAACTACTCGTGGAAGATCTACCAGGCGCGTCGACTCCGGCGTGACTACGCCGAGGAACTCTCCGAGGCGGAGGAGGCGGCGTTCGACGACCTCACGCAGGTACTGGAGTTCTTCGGGCCTGCCCGCGAACACTTCAAGACGCTCTACTTCGAGTGGGAGCTCGTCGACCTCTCGCGGAAGATGCTCTACGTCTCCGTGCCGGCGCTGACGATCGCGGTCGCGATGCTGATCGTCGTCGATCCGTCGACGCTTCCCGGGTTTACGTTCGGCATCGACAACATGTACTGGATCGTCATCGGCGCGGCGACGGTTTCGTCGATTCCGTTCTTCCTGCTCGGAGCGTACATGATCAGACTCGCGACCATCGCCCGCCGGACGCTCGCCATCGGGCCGTTCATCCTTCGAGAGTCGGGGCGGACCGACGCCATCGACTGGGAGTCCTGACCGGTGTCGTCGCGGACGACCTCCCCGCTCACTTCGCCTCGTTTCGTCCGCTCCCCTCCGCTGGCTCCGTCTGCTCGCTCACTGACCCGTTCTCGCCGTGCGGTCCCACTCGACGTTCTCCTGCGAACCAGCAGCGTCGAAACAGTGGTTTAGCGACCGCCAATCACCCGCGAATCGCCGGCCCAGTACACTTTGTGACCCGATCTCGTGACTCGCTCTCTTAACCGGCCCATAATAATGGGCGCTTGGTGAGTAGCCGCAGTCAGCAAGACATGCAGGCAGTCATCTTAGCCGCTGGTCAGGGGACCCGAATCCGCCCGCTGTCGGAGACGACGCCGAAGCCGATGCTTCCGGTAGCGGATCGCCCCATCGTCGCCCACGTCGCAGACACCGCCGTCGAGGCGGGCGCGGACGAGCTCGTCTTCGTCGTCGGCTATCTCGGCGACCACGTCCGCGAGTACTTCGGCGAGGAGTACCGCGGTCTCCCCGTCGCCTACGTCGAACAGGACGAGCAGGTCGGGACTGCTGACGCCGTCAACGAGGCACGCGAGTACCTCGACGGCGAGTTCGCCGTGATGAACGGCGACAACATCTTCGACGCCGAGAGCGTCTCGAAGCTCTTCGACGCCGCACCCAGCGTCGCCGCCTACACCGTCGACGACCCGACGAGCTACGGCGTGCTCTCGACGGACGACGGCGGCTCGGTCGTCACCGACATCGTCGAGAAACCGGACGACCCGCCGACGACGATGGCCAACGCCGGGGCGTACGTCTTCCCCGCGGAGGCACGCGAGTATCTCGACGTCCCCGCGAGCGAGCGTGGCGAACACGAGATCACCGACGTCCTCGAGCGCGTTATCGACGAGTTCACCGTGACGCCCGTGGAAGTCGACCGCTGGCTCGACGTCGGCCGCCCGTGGGAGCTGCTCGAAGCCAACGAGATCCTCCTCTCGGATCTCGAGCGTGACCTCCGCGGCGACGTCGCCCAGGGTGCCGACCTCCGTGGTGACGTCGTCGTCGAGGAGGGGGCGACCGTCGAACCGGGCGTCGTCGTGGAAGGACCGGCGCTCATCCGTGAGGGAGCGAAGGTCGGTCCGAACGCCTACATTCGCGGTGCGACGCTCGTGGGCAAGGACGTACGAGTCGGTCACAGCGTCGAGGTGAAGAACAGCGTCCTGATGGAGGACGCTCACGTCTCACACCTCTCGTACGTCGGCGACAGCGTGCTCGGCCCGGCGGTCAACTTCGGCGCCGGGACGAACGTCGCCAACCTGCGTCACGACGACGAGGACGTCCACCTGATGGTCAAAGGCGAGTACACCTCAACCGGGCGGCGGAAGTTCGGCGTCGTCGCCGGTCCGCGCGCCAAGACTGCGATCAACACCAGTCTCAACCCCGGAACGAAGCTCTCGCTCGACGCGACGACGAAGCCGGGCGAGTCGGTGATGGAAGACCGGTAACACCGCCCCTCTCTCCCACCGCACAGCACCACTCCCAACCGAACACCTGACCCACCACTAAACTACAGCCCGTGTCACGGAGTCTCGTTACCGCGTTCGCCTCGATCGCCGGCTCGCGAATACTGGTAATCATCGCCTCGGCCGTCATCTCGCCGGCGCTGGTCTACTTCCTCACCACCGGCGAGTTCGGTCAGTACGGCTCCGTGATGGCCGTCTTCAACCTGCTGATGATCCTCGTCAGCTCGGGTATCAACAGCGGGGTCCGGAAGTACATCTCCGAGGAACGCGACGACGACCACTGGAAAGACCACGTCTTCGCGTACTACTTCCGGCTCGCTGCCGGGCTGGCCGCGCTCGCGGCTGTCAGTCTCGCGCTCGGCGCCTACACCGGTGTACTGTCGAATCTCCTGAACTCCGACAGCAACATCTCGACGTACTTCTACCTCCTCGCGTTTCTCGTCGTCGCCTCGCAGTTCCGCGAGTACGTCCGTCGGGCGCTGATGGGGCTGAAGTTCGAGCACATCGGCGAACCGCTCCGCGTCATCGAGAAGATCTCGTTCGGTGTCGTCGCCGTCACGCTCGCCGCACTTGACTTCGGCGTCGTCGGCGTGCTGTTCGGACTCATCACGGCGAGTATGCTCGTGTTCAGCGTCGGTCTCTTCTTCATCGCGAAGGAGATCCGACTCTCGTACGTGCTGAAGCCGCTTCCGGACGACTTCCCCCGGAAGGAGATGTTCCACTTCAACCATCTCACCATCGTCTACGTCTTCCTGCTCACGTCGATGTACCACATCGACGTCATCTTCGTCCAGTCGTTCATCGGGTCGACGGAGGCGGGGCTGTACAAGATGGCGCTGGTGTTGGTGGAGTTCCTCTGGGTCATCCCGCGGTCGATCCAGTCGGTGATGATCCAGTCGACGTCGAACCTCTGGGTCGAAGGGAAGATAGAGCAGATCCAGGAGATCGCCGCCAAGTCGACGCGGTACGCCCTGCTCATCACGATGCTGCTCGCACTGGGGATGGGCGCACTCGCGGGTGACTTCGTCCCGCTGTACTACCCCAGCGTCGAGACTCCCGAGACGGTCGTCACCGCCATCCTGCTGCTGCTGCCGGGGACGCTCGGATTCGCGATGGCGCGGCCGCTGCTCTCCATCAACCACGCGAAGGGCGACATGCGATCGCTCATCGCCGCGACGGGCGCGGCAGCCGGCATCAACCTCGTGCTGAACGTGCTTCTCATCCCCGGCCTGGGCCCGGTCCCCGAACTCGGGACGCGAGGAGCGGCCATCGCGACGAGTATCGGGTACGGGTCGCTCCCCATCTTCCAGGTGTGGGTGGGTCGGCGCTTCGGCTACGACCCCTTCGCGGACGTTCGGTTCCCCCGGCTCCTCACGACAGGTCTCGTCGCCGGCATTCCGATCGTCGGACTCGCGCTCCTCATCGACAACTCGTTCGTCTCGCTGCTCGTCGTCCCGCCGGTGGGGTTCGTCGTCTACATGGCGACGGCGATCGCCACCGGATCGCTTCCCACCGGCGAGCTGTTGAGTCTCTTCGGATCGCTCCCCGAACCGTTCGCCTCGAAGGCGCAGGCGATCGAGCGGCGGCTCGACGGGAACGGGAGCGGGTCGCTGGGCGGCGTCAACTCGCAGTCGATCTTCAGCGTCGCGCTCCCGATCGTCGGCATCGTCTTCTTCGCCATCGGTATCGGCTTCGTCGCAGGCGTCCCCGGAATCCCCGGTCTGGGGAGCGACGACGACAGTCCGGCGACGCCGGGAGGGAACACCACCTCGCCGACACCGACCCAGAACGGGTCGCTGACCGATAGTCCGACGGCGACGCCCACAGACGACGGAGCGACGAACACCGACGACGGCGCGAACGACGCGACTCCTTCGTCGACGTCGACCTCGACCGAGACGGAGACCGAGACCGACGACGGCGGCGGCGGTCTGTTCGGCGACGGCGGTCTGTTCGGGAGTGACGACGACAGCGACGGCGAGAACGACGGCGACGACGGAAACGCAGACGGTACTGACGACGGCGGTAGCAACACCGACGACGACAGCACCAACGGTGGTGACGGCGGCAGTACCGACGACGGATCGTCGACGGACTCGCCGACGGACTCGCCGACAGACTCGCCGACGGACTCGCCGACAGACTCGCCGACAGACTCGCCGACGGACTCGCCGACAGACTCGCCGACAGACTCGCCGACGGACTCGCCGACAGAGAGTCCAACTCAGTCACCGACGCCGACGAACTCTCCGACAGACTCACCGACAGAGAGTCCAACTCAGTCACCGACGCCGACGAACTCTTCGACGCCGACCGCTACCCCGACTGAGACGGCGACGCGAACCGAGACATCGACGTCGACTCAGACGTCAACCGAAACGTCGACGTCGACCACGACCTCC
>NZ_FODV01000021.1 GCF_900110465.1 Halogranum amylolyticum | reverse complement strand
TCGTCGTAGATGAACACGCATTTTCCACCATCCCCGTCCGTCGGGAGCGCCTGAATCGAGGTTGGAATGGTACTGAGTCCGATGACTGCCGCTCCGGTCTTCATCGCCGTTCTTCGAGTTGGCATGAGAAGATGTGTAAACGGATTGAATTTATTTCTTGTGGCTAAATTTACATATTTCAGTTTATATGTTCTCGGAAGTTTGACTTTCAACAGATATTGATCTTCTGTGGGCCGTTGCCAGCGACAGAGACGAGTGCGTTCATATGTGTATCCAGATATGATTCCTAATCGATACGAGGCAGAAGACGAGACGCGACCGGCCCGTCCCAGATCTCACTCACGACGGGTCCGAGAGGTTCATCGCGTCGAAGAACCGCGAACCGATGCGGTCGCCGACGAACGCGACGAGTTCGAAGTCGTCGGCCGACTCGTCGGCGAAAAGACCGAGCGGAAGCTGTCCGCCGGCCATGTTGTCGTGACCACCGGCAGTCCCGACGTCGGCGAACGTCTGCCGGAGCAGTTCGCCGACGTCGATTCGCGAGTCGACGCTCCGCGCGCTCAACTGGACGTGGTCGCCGACGAGGCCGAACACGAGCACGGTCGTCACCCCCTCGAGGTTCAACAGGAGGTCGGCAGCCTGTGGGAGCGCGTCTCGCTCCGAGACGCGACCGACGCTCGAGACGAGCGCCGACCCGCGGATCTCGCGCGTTCGGATCGCCTCGCCGATGGCGTCCAACGTCTCCGGCGTGAACATCGCGCCGTACATCCGCTTGATCAACTCCTCGTCGACGAGATCCAGGAGGCGGGCCGCCACCTCGTACTCCCTCATCGTCGGGCCACGGACGAAATCGATCGTCTCCCGGTGGAGTGCGAAGAGCGCCGCCGCCGCCAACTCCGGTGTCGGTTCCAGGTCCAGTCCGTCCAGATACTCCAGCAGGATGGTAACCGTCGCGGCGTACCCGGTTCGGAGATCGAGGTAATCGGCGTCGACGGACGTCTCGTACTCGTGGTGGTCGATGACGACGTCGACGTTCGTTCCCGTCGGGACGCTGTTGTTGATACCGGGGACGGCGTGGTCGACGAAGGCCACGCTGTCGACGGTGTCGAGTTGGGCAGGGTCGAACCGATCGAGATCCAGTGCGAGCAGGTTGACGAACGCCCGGTTCTGCTGGTGGCTGATGTGGCCGCCGTAGACGATGTCGACGGTCTCGACGCCCGCCGACTCCGCGATCGTCCGCAGCGCGAGGGCGCTGGCGAGACAATCGGGGTCCGGACTGTCGTGACCGACGACGAGGAGCGACGACACCGTCTCGAAGGCGGCCACGAGGGCGGTCGGGTCCGCACCGGTCGACGGTTCTCCCGAATCGACGTCTGCGACCATGCCCGTGAGTTGTACTCGACGGTACTTGACTCGCACGCGGCGGCTCCGTGAGTCGACCGAACGTCCGGTTTCGAGCGGACCTAACGTTCGATCTGCCCCGTCGCCACGCTCTCGGCAGTCGCTCGGGCTGCGTGTCGCCGACCGTCGGAACGGGCTGACGACGACCCGACGGACGGAACGTTGAGGTGGCTGTCGACTCCAGGGAGCAGTAACGCTTCGTCCGCATGGTACGCACCTCACCGCTCGTCTTCGACGGCCACAACGACACGCTGTTGGATCTGCTGAACGACCGCAGCGGCGACCGGTCGTTCTTCGAGGCGAGCGACCGGGGCCATCTCGATCTCCCGCGGGCGCAGGAGGCCGGGTTCGGGGGCGGCTTCTTCGCGCTGTTCGTCCCTGGCGAGGGCGACCTCGACCCGGTTGCGACCGACGACGGCTACGAGGTCCCCTACTCGCCGCCGGTCCGCCCCGACTACGCCGCCGCCGTCACCGACGAACTGCTCGATCTCCTCGCGACCATCGAGTCCGACGCCGCAGGGAAAGTTCGCATCGCTCGGACGGCGGCGGAACTCCGCGACTGCTTCGAGGCGGGGTCGCTCGTCGCACTCCCACATCTGGAGGGGGCCGAGGCCGTCCGCCCGGACCTCTCGAACCTCACCGACCTCTACGACGCCGGCGTCCGCTCCATCGGACTCGTCTGGAGTCGCGAGAACGCCTTCGGTCACGGCGTCCCCTTCCGTTGCCCCGCTTCGCCCGACATCGGTCCAGGGCTGACCGACGCCGGCCGCGACCTCGTCCGCGCCTGCAACGACCTCGGCATCGTCGTCGACTGCGCACACCTCAACGAACGAGGGTTCTGGGACGTCGCCGACCTGTCGAACGCGCCGCTCGTCGTCACTCACACGGCAGCGCACGCGCTCTGTCCCTCCTCGCGGAACCTGACCGACGACCAACTCGACGCCGTCGCCGACGCCGGCGGCGTCGTCGGCGTCACGTTCGGCGTGAGCGCGCTCCGCCCGGATGGCGCGTTCGACCCCGACACACCGCTGTCGGTGCTCGCCGACCACGTCGAGTACGTCGCCGACCGCCTCGGCCCCGAGCACGTCGCGCTCGGCTCCGACTTCGACGGCGCGATGATCCCCGACCCGCTGGGCGACGTCCGTGGCCTCCCCGCGCTGTTCGACGAACTTCGCTCTCGCGGCTTCGACGAGGAAGCGCTGGAGAAGATCGCCCACGACAACTGGTTCCGCGTCCTCGAGGAGACGCTGACGGCCTGAGCGGTCCGGCGACCACTATCTTCAAGTCCACTTTGACTAATCACAGGGCAGTGGCAGTCTCGTTCGACCTGTTCGGAACACTTGTCGACGTGTCGTCCCCCGAGAACCCTGCGGCCGCAGTCGCCGCCGAACTCGAGACCTGCGGCGTCGCCGTCCCGGCCGACTGGGACGACGCCTACCGCGAGGTCCACATCGACGCGCCCGACGGAGCCGAAGTCCCCCTCCCCGCCCACGTCAGCGCCGCCCTCGCCAGTCGCGGCGTCGACGCGCCGAACAACGCCCCCCGCCACGCCGTCGTCGCGGCGTTCGACCCCGAGGTGACGACGCGCCCCGGCGCACGCGAGGCGGTCGACGCGGCCGCAGCCCACGGTCCGGTCGGCCTCCTCTCGAACTGCTCCGTCCCGGAACTGGTCGCGCGGACGCTCGTCCGTGCCGACGTCGGCCGCGACGACTTCGATACAGTCACCACGAGCGTCGCCTGCGGCTGGCGCAAACCACACCCGGACGCGTTCGCGACGGTCGCGGGCGCGCTCGGCGTGGCCGTCGAGGAGCTGATCCACGTCGGCGACGACCCCGAGACGGACGGCGGCGTCGCCGACTGCGGCGGTACGTTCGTCGACGTCGCCGACGTCCCACCGACCGCGTTCCCCGAGTGGCTGGCGACGCGGGAGGGTCGATGCCCCTGACGGCGACCGTCGCGGTCGTCCTCGGTGCGGGGCTCGACTCGCTCCTCGCGGAGCCGCCAACCCGACTGCATCCGGTCGTCTGGTTCGGACGGCTCGTCGAACCGTTCGACGCGGAGTGGGCGAACCCCCGAGCGGTGAGTCTCGCCGTCGCCATCGGCCTCCCCTTCCTCGCGGCGTTCGTCGTCTGGAGCGTCGTCGACGCGGCGGCCGCCCTCCACCCGTTCGTCGCGACGGTGCTCGCCGGACTCGTCCTGTTCGCGACGACGAGCCTGCGGATGCTGCTCGACGCCGCTCGCGACGTCGTCGCCCTGACCGAGACGGACCTCGACGTTGCCCGACACGAACTCCGCGCGCTGGCTGGACGAGACGCCTCCGCGCTGTCGACGGGCGAGGTCCGGAGTGCCGCCGTCGAGAGCCTCGCAGAGAACCTCGCCGACGGCCTCGTCGCCCCACTGTTCGGGTTCGCGCTCCTCGCCCCTCTGTCGCTGTCGCTCGCCGCGGGCGCGGCGGCGTGGGTGAAGGCGGTCAACACGCTCGACTCGATGCTCGGCTACCGCTCGAAACCCGTCGGTTGGGCGCCCGCCCGCCTCGACGACGCGGTGATGTGGCTCCCGGCACGACTGAGCGCGCTCCTCGTCGCGCTCGCGGCGGGTGCGCCGACGGCGCTCGTCCGCGCCCGCGAGGACGCCCGCGTCCCGACTTCGCCGAACTCCGGGTGGCCGATGGCGACGCTGGCCGTCGCCCTCGACGTCCGACTGGAGAAGGCCGGTCACTACCGACTGAACGCCGGTAACCCCTTACCGACCGTCGCCGACGCCGAACGCGGCGTCCGCGTCGTCGCCGGCGCGGGCGTGCTGGCCATCGCGCTCGCCGGGGTGGTCGCGTGGTTCTGAGCGCGCTCCGCGGCGGCGTCGCGTTCCTCACGCGCCTCCCCGTCGGCGGCGACGAGACGTGCTGGGACGCCTTCCGCCGGACGCCGGTCGTTTTCCCGCTCGTAGGGTACCTGGTGGGCCTGCTCGCGGCGCTCCCGCTCTTCGGTCCTACCCTCCTGTCGGCGCTCCCGCTGCTCCCAGGAGTCCCGCCGTTACCGCTCAACGCCGCCGTCGCGGGCTACCTGCTCGCGCTCTACGCAGTGACGGGGATCACCCACGCCGACGGTCTCGCGGACGTCGGCGACGCCTTCTCGGTCCACGGCGACGCCGACCGGCGGACAGCAGTACTCAAAGACTCCGAGACCGGCGTCGGCGGCACGCTCGCCGTCGTGCTCGTCGTCGTCGCGCTCGCGCTGGGTGCGCTCGGCCTCCCCACGAGCGGGTGGGGTGCGCTCCCCGCCGTCAGAGTCGTCGTCGCCGCCGAGGTCGCCGCCAAGACCGCGATGGCGCTCCTGGTCTGCGTCGGCAGCGCCCCCCACCAGGGGCTCGGCTCGCAGCTGGTCGAGGCGGTCGACGGCTGGTGGATCGTCCCCGTTCTCACGCTCTCGCTGCCGGTCGTGTTCGTCCCCGGTCCGGCCGCGCCGAGTGCACTGGCCGCCGTCGCCGCCGCTCCGCTCGTCGCGCTCGGCGTCGGCTGGTGGGCCACCCGGACGCTCGGCGGCGTCTCCGGCGACGTACTCGGGACTGCAAACGAACTCACCAGAGTCGTCGCGCTGCACGCGGGGGTGGTCGGGTGGACGTACTTCTGATGTGTGGCGGCCGCGGGACGCGACTCGGCGGCGACGTCGAGAAGCCGCTGGTCGAGGTCGACCGCGTGCCGATGATCGACCGCGTGCTCGACGCGCTCGAGGACAGTCGCACTGGGCAGATACATCCCGTCGTCTCCCCGCACACACCGGCGACGCGGGAACGTCTCGTCGACCGCTTCGGGAGCGACGAGTCGGTCGTCGACGCTCCGGGCGACGGGTACGTCGCCGACCTCGGCGAGGCGCTCGACCGAGTCGGCCGCGACGCCCCCGTCCTCACCGTCGTCGCCGACCTGCCGTTGCTCGCACCCGCGGTGATCGACCGAGTGCTAGCGGAGTTCGAAGCGGCCCGCAGCGAGCGCGACGGTGACGACCCGCCCTCGCTCACCGTCTGCGTTCCCGCAGTCGTCAAACGTCGACTCGGTGCGAGCGTCGACACGGCGTTCGACCACGGGGGACGGGAACTCGCTCCGACCGGGCTGAACGTCGTCGCGGGAAGCGACGACCACTTGTACCTCAGTCACGACGTCCGACTCAGTGTGAACGTGAACCGACCTGCGGACAGAGAGCTAGCGGAGGCGCTGTGCGACTGATCCTCGTCGCCGGATCGACGGCGACAGCAGAGATAGACGGCATCAGCGCCGCCGGCGCGGACGACGACCTGCTCGTCCACACGCCGGGCGCTGACGCCGAACTGCTCACCTACGGCGACGTAGTGCGCGCACCCGAGATGCCGACGAGTCCGAGCGGCTGTCCGACGCCGGCGCTCGTCACCCGTGCGGCCCGCGAACTCGTCGGCTTCGACGTCGTCGCCGTCGACGGCGGGTTGCGCGTCCCGACCGGTGCCCCGACGGTGACCGTCGGCGCTCGCCCCGGCGACGACATCCGCGAGCGGGACCCCGTCCCCTCCGCGCCGGGGTCGTTCGAGGCGGCCCGCCAGTACGGCCGGAAGCTCCCGGACGAGGAGGTCGTCCTCGGGGAGACCGTCCCTGGCGGGACGACGACCGCACTCGGCGTGCTCCGCGCGCTCGGCGAGGAGTGGTCGGTCTCCTCGTCGCTGCCGGAGAACCCGCTGACGTTGAAAGAGGAGGTCGTCGCCGACGGACTCGAAGCGAGCGGTCTCCGACCGGGCGACGCGGCGAACGAACCGAAGACCGCCGTCCGGCGGGTGGGCGATCCGGTGCTCGCCGTCGTCTCGGGACTCACCGTCGGGGCGCTGGAGTCGGGGACGCGGGTCGTCCTCGGTGGCGGGACGCAGATGATCGCGGCCGCCGCGCTCGTCCGCCACGCCGGCGTCGAGGCGCCGCTGTCGCTGGCGACGACGGCCTACGTCGCCGACAGCGTCCCGGATCTGCGGGTCGCGGCGGCGGAACTCGACCTCGGGCTGACCGTCAGCGACCCCGGGTTCGACGCCGTCGATCACACGGGACTGTCCGGGTACGCCGCCGGGGTCGCGAAGGAGGGAGCCGGAATGGGCGGTGCGCTCGCACTCGCCGACCGTGCTGGCGTGCTAAACGATGTCGCAGCCACAACGCTTGAATCAATCGCCCGTCTCTCTGCGCACAATGGACCCTGAAGCCCTCCCCGACGTCGAACACGTTCCTCACGGCGGGGTCGCCGACGCCCGGATACTGGACTTCAGCGCCAACATCAACCCCGCACGCCCGCGGGGTGTCACGGCGGTGTACGACGCCGCGTTCGCCGCGTCGAGTCGGTACCACACCGACGACTACACCGAGTACCGCACGGCCGCGGCGCAGTACTCGGGCTGTGACCCGAAACACGTCGTCCCGACGGCGGGCGGGCTCATCGCCATCCGACTGGCGCTCGGCGTCACCGTCTCGCCGGGCGACTCGGTCGCCGTACCGGCTCCGAGCTTCGGCGAGTACGCCCGCGAGGTGCGACTGCAGGGCGGCGAGGTCGAGTTCGTCGACGCCGACTCGGTGCTCGACATCGACCCCGAACCGCACTCGGTCGTCGTCGTCTGTAATCCGAACAACCCGACCGGGAAGCTCTACGACCCCGGCGAACTGCAGTGGTTCGCCCAGCAGTGCCGCCGAGCGGACACGACGCTGCTCGTCGACGAGGCGTTCCTCGACTTTACCAACTCGCCCTCCATCGGCGGGATGCGTGGTGTCGTCGTCGCCCGGTCGCTGACGAAGATGTTCGGGCTGCCTGGACTCCGGGCGGGCTACGCCGTCGCGAGCGACGACCTGCGCGAGCGCCTCGAGACCGCTCGCCCGGCGTGGGGACTCAGCACCCCCGCCGCCGACGTGGGGGCCTACTGCATGCAGCAAGAGGAGTTCGTCGCCGAGACGCGCGAGCGGATCGAACGCGAACGCACCCGGATGCGGGACGTCCTCTCCTACGAGTTCGACGTCCGGGAGTCGGGCGCGCCGTTCCTCCTGCTCGACGTCGGCGACCGCGACGTCCAGACCGTCGTCGAGACGACTCGCGAACGCGGGGTCGCCATCCGCGACGCCACCACGTTCCGCGGTCTGGACTCGCACGTCCGCGTCGCGGTCAAGCGCGCCGAGGAGAACGACAGACTGCTCGACGCGCTGCGGGACGTCTAGGACCCGTGTTCGAGACGACGGTACGCGACGGCGTCTGCCGCCTCTCCCGTGCAGGGACGCGGTGGCTCTCGACCGGATACGCGGGCGGGGAGTCACGCGGTCCCGCCGCCTACAACGTCACCGTCCCCGAGGGGTGGCCCGAGACCGACCTCGACGAGTACGTCCGCGAGCGACGCCGTCGGGCGGGGTTCGACGACCCGGGGCCGACGTTGTTGACGGGCGTCGACCAGCGACACGCACGCCGCGCCCGACTCGGCCCCGTCGAGGCGGTCGTGACGGGCGGCGTCTCCAACCCGGCGACGCTGCCGCTGGCTCCTGACTCCCGCACGACCGACGACGCTCCGGTCGACGGTTCGGCGCGAGACGACCGACCCGTCGGCACCGTCAACGTCGTCGTCGGCACAACCCGGTCGCTCGCCCCCGGCGCGCTCGCGAATCTCCTCACCGTCGCCGCGGAGGCGAAGACGGCGACGCTGCTGGCGACGACGGGGTTCACCGGGACGACCACCGACGCCGTCGTCGCCGCCTGCGACCCCGCGGGCGAGCAGGCCGCCTTCTCCGGGAGCGCGACCGAGGTCGGGACCGCCGCGCGGGCCTGCGTCCGCGACGCGCTGGTGGCGTCGCTGGACTCGCGGTACGCCGCGTCGGCGGGCGAGATCCCCGACTCCGTCGCCGACGCCGAGTACGGTGTGGTCACCGACGACCGAGCGGCGGTGTCGCGACTGTCGTGAGTCGGGCGCAGTCAGTCGAACGCTATCCGTTCGGCTGCCGGGTCGATAGTCGCAGTCGCGCCGATGGGAACGGGAACGATGGGGTTCGTGTGACCGAAGTCGACGTTCAGCACGATGGGCGCGGTCTCGTTGTACAGCGAGATGACGTCGACGTACTTCTGCTGTAGTTTCGCGCGGTACGCTTCCCGCTTGTCCTGTGACCGGTCGACGAGATGCGAGCGAGCCTTCACCCGGCCGACGAGGAACCCGTCGAACCGCGAGAGCAGTCCGCGCTCGCCGAGACCCAACAGGACTCGCTGGACCTCGCCGGGGCTGGGGAGCTCCTCGGAGGTCTCCAACAGGAGCACCGCGCCGTCGAGTTCTGCCGGGTCCGGGAGATAGCGCCCGGCGGCCGCTTGGAGGGCGGTGATTTCGAGACTCCCGCCCCAGGTCCGCCCCTCGACGGCGTCGTCGCCGCCGCGCCAGGTCCACCCGGGGTTCCGCTCCATCTCCGGGCTGTCGTCGATGCGGTCGGGGTCGTCCCAGCCGACGTCTTGGTCGGTGAACTCGACTGCGGGCGCTATCGACCCGACCGACTCCTCGAAGAGCGCGGTTCGGAGCGACGATTCGAGATACTCGGGGAGGGGGCCCGGTGTGGCGAACTCCGTCAACAGGTGGCCGCCGTAGTACGAGACGACACCTTGGTTCCAGAGGAACTGCGCGAGGTTCGTGTTGTCGCTGATGCCGTAGAACCGGGTGGGGTTAGCTCGGAGGACGTCGGCGTCCAGATGCTCAAGAATTCGAATCTGGTCGTTGCCGCCGATGGTCGAGACGACGGCAGCTATCTCGGGGTCGGCGAACGCTCGTTCGACGTCTTCGGCGCGCTCCTCGGGGTGATCGAACAGGTAACTGTCGCTCTCTCTCGCCGTCGGGAACTCGACGGGTTCGAGGTCGAAGACGGAGCGCAGTCGGTCGAGTCCCCGTTCGTAGACGTGTGGGAACCGGTCGGCGAGTCCGGACGCGGGCGAGACGATCGCGACTTTGTCTCCTCGCTCGACCGGCGGCGGCGTGACGAACTCGGACATCGTGTCAGATTCAGAACACACACACATAACCGTTGGTGAGACGGACGTCGCGACCACACCACTGTGCGGACGGCGCCCAAACGAGTCGGCCGACCGCTGAATTAAAGTACAGTTGCAGTAACCCATATCCAATGATATTCGAGGTGAGCCAGTGAGAGGTCTCGTCGTCGCCGGCACCGCTTCGGGTGTCGGCAAGACCGTCGCGACGCTCGCGCTCTGTCGCGCGCTCCAACGGGAGGGTCAGACCGTCCAACCCGCGAAAGCTGGTCCCGACTTCATCGACCCGAGTCACCACACCGCCACCACGTGGCGCGCGTCGCGGACGCTCGATCCGTGGCTGCAGGGAGCCGACGGTCTCCGTGAGAACTACGCCCGCGGCGAGGGTGACGTCTGCGTCGTCGAGGGGATGATGGGGCTGTACGACGGGAGCGGTGACCGCGAGGCGGATCCACAACTCGACACGTCGACCGCCCGCGTCGCCGACGGTCGTCAGTCCGATACGTCGACCGCCCGCGTCGCCGAACTGCTCGACCTGCCCGTGGTGCTCGTCGTCGACGGCAGCGCCGGGATGGAGAGCGTCGCCGCCACCGCAGTCGGGTTCGAGCGCTACGTCGCCCACACGGGCCACGACGTCGACGTCGCGGGCGTCGTCACGACCCGCGTCCACGGGGGGCGACACGAACGGGGTATCGCGTCGGCGCTCCCCGACGAGCTGACGTACTTCGGCCGGATCCCGCCGCGCGACGATCTGATCATCCCGGAGCGACATCTCGGGCTCGTACTCGGCGAGGAGTCGTCGCCGACGCCCGACGCGCTCGACGCGGCGGCCGACTGTCTCGACGTCGACCGCCTGCTCGACGCCTCGCGGGAGGCGACCGCACCCGACGGCGTCTCGACGAGCGACTCCCGTCGACAGGGGCGCGAGAGCGAGAGTGGAAGCGACGCGGACGCCCGTCCCCGCGTCGCCGTCGCCGACGACGCGGCTTTCCGGTTCGTCTATCCGGCGACGCGCGAGCGACTCCGGGCGCGGGCGACCGTCGTCCCCTTCGCGCCGACTGCGGGCGACGACCTGCCCGACTGCGACGGCGTCTACTTCCCCGGCGGCTACCCCGAACTCCACGCCGAGACGCTGGCGTCGAGCCCGGCGCTCGCGACGCTCGCCGACCGGGCCGCCGAGGGACTCCCGGTCCTCGGCGAGTGCGGCGGACTGATGGCGCTGGCCGAGTCGCTGACGACGGCCGACGGTGAGAGCTACGAGATGGCGGGCGTGCTCCCAGCCGACGTCCGGATGACAGATCGGTATCAGGCGCTCGACCACGTCGAGTTGGAGAGTCGAGACGGGACGCTCACCGCCGACGCGGGGACGACGCTCCACGGTCACGAGTTCCACTACTCCGAGGCCGACGTCGGCGACGACGCCCGGTTCGCGTTCGACGTGAAGCGAGGGGCGGGAGTCGACGGCGAGCGCGACGGTCTCACCGAGTACCGGACGCTGGGGACGTACGCCCACGTCCACGCCGCGAGCGGCGCGTTCGACCGCTTCGTCGCGGAGCTGTGATGCATCAGCGACCGAAAAGACGAACTGTCGTTGCGTGGCAGAGAGTCCCATGACCGACCGACGAGAGGAGGCCGTCGACGTGCTCCGACAGAACCGTCACGAGGGGTACACCATCCCCTCGGCGACGCTCTACCCCTACCAGTGGAACTGGGACTCGGCGTTCGTCGCCGTCGGACTCGCCCACGCCGACCCGGCGGCGGCGAAACGGGAGCTGCGAACGCTACTCGACGCGATGTGGCCCAACGGGATGGTGCCGCAGATCGCCTTCTGGGCCGACGCCGAGGGCTACTTCCCCGGTCCCGAGGAGTGGGACGCCGGCACCGACGAGGTGCAGACGAGCGGGATCACCCAACCGCCGATGCTCGTCCCCGCGGCCCGTCACGTCTACGAGACCACCGGCGACGACGCGTTCCGCGACGAACTGCTCCCCCTGCTGGATCGACATCTCTCGTGGTGGGTCGACGAGCGGTCGTTCGACGGCGACACCGTCTACGTCCGCCACCCGTGGGCGACGGGGATGGACGACTCGCCGGCGTGGGTACCCGTCCTCGAGTCGTTCGCCCCCGAGGAGATAACCGACGACCTCGACTACGTCCGGGAGGACCGCAAGTCCGCCGACCTCTCCGAACAGCGGCCGACCGACTGGGACTACGACCGCTACGTCGCGCTCGTCCGACAGGGGAAGGCGCTCGACTGGGACGAGGCGCGTCTCCGCGAGGAGTGTCCGTTCCTCGTCGAAGACGCGCTGACGAACGCGATCTTCGTCCGCGCCTGCGACGACCTCGCCGCGCTCTACGCGAGTGCGGGAGACCAGCGGAAGGCCGACGAGTGGCGTCGACAGGCCGAACACAGTCGCGCCGGGATGCGCGAGCGACTGTGGGACGAGGAGTTGGGGACGTTCGTCTCCTACGACCGTGTCGGCGACCGGCCGCTCCGAGTGAACTCCGTGGCGGGACTGATCGGCGTCTTCGGCGAGGTTCCGACGAACGAGCAGTTCGCTCGCCTCCGGGAGAACCTGCGCGAGAACTTCCTCACGTACGACTACGCCTGTCCCTCCTACGTCGGCCCCGAGATGGACTACGACCGCTACTGGCGCGGCCCGGTGTGGACGAACGTCAACTGGCTGCTCGCCGACGGCCTGCGGCGCTACGGCGCGGTCGACCTCGCCGACCGTATCGAAGGAGACAGCCTCGAACTCCTCGAACGCGAGGGGTTCCGCGAGTACTTCAACCCCGAGACGGGTGCGGGCCGCGGGAGCGACCGCTTCTCGTGGAGCGCCGCGCTCTACCTCGACTGGACAACCCATGAGTGACGACAGCACGACCTCAGACGACGAACCGCGAACCGGCCAGCAGACGCCCGAGACCACTCGCCGGAACACCCCCGGTAAGGGACGCAGACCGGACGCCCGCGCCATCGAACCGAGCGCGCCCGAGGAGTTCGGTCTCGTGCAGGCGTGGTGGGGCGGCGGCAAGGGGAAGACGACGGCCGCACTCGGCATGGGATTTCGCGCCGCCGGTCACGGCTACCGCGTCCACCTGCTGCAGTTCATGAAGGGCGGGGCGGACAGCGTCGAGGACGTCCGCGGCGAGTACAACGCCATCGCCGCAGTCCCCGGCATCAGCTACGAGAACCTCGGTCACTACGGGTGGGCCGGGATGCGCGACGGGAGCGACGAGGACGACCACGCCGCACAGGCCGACGCCGGCTTCAAGCGCGCACGGGAACTCGTCGACGCGGCGGGCGAGGCGGAGCTGACCGAGCCGCTCGCGCTCGACGGGGACCCCGAAGACGGCGTCCACCTGCTGATCCTCGACGAGCTACTCTACGCCGTCTCGATGGGTCTGCTCGACGAGGCGGACGTGCTCGACCTGATCCGGTCGAAGCCCGACGCTCTCGAACTGGTACTCACCGGGAGCCACGACCGACCGGCCTACCTCGACGACGTCGCTGACCTCGTCACGCAGGTGAAAAAGGAGAAGCATCCCTTCGAGGCGGGCCAGCGCGCCCGGAAGGGGACGGAGTTCTAGATCAAAACAGGTACGCCATCATCTGTTCTGCGACGTAGTCGTCGCCGATCTTGTAGTGTTTCTGCCGGATCGCCTCCGTCTCCCACCCCTGTGACTCGAGGAAGCTGACGGCGTCCTGGTTGGTGGCGGGGAGGCTCTGGTAGACCTTCTCGAACCCGTTACTTCGCGCCCACTCGAGACCGCGCTGCACGAGGTGGCTACCGATGCCGTTGCCGCGGTAGTCCTCGAGTACCCCGACGGTGAGCTCGGCGGTGTGTCTGAGCTTCTCGAACTCGGGGACGGTGAGGTGTGCCCACCCGACCACCTCGTCGTCGACGGTGGCGACGAAGAACACCCGCGACTCCCGTTCGTTGTGTCTGAGCAGCGCCCCCTCGTGGTCGAGCGCCTCGGCGACGCTCTCGGCGACGATGTACGTTCGCTCGGCGGCGACCTGCCGGATGGCGCCGATGATACCCGACAGATCCTCCTCGCGGGCCGGCCGGATGACGAAGTCGAGATCGTCGGTCGCGTACTGCTCTGCGGCCCCCGTCTCGAGTGCGAGGCGGAGTTTCCCGTCGTGTTCCTCGAGGTAGCCGTCGCGCTTCAACAGCGCCAGCTGGTGACGGAACTCCTCGGGGTTCGTGTTGACGTAGTCGTCGATCTCCGTCGCCTTCACCGCCCCGTTGCGCTCGACGTAGTCGTAGATCTGCTTTCCCACCGTGGATTCGAACTTCGGTTTCTCTCGGGCTTTCATGCGTAGCTAGTTCCCGTCGCATTCACTTATCCATGTGTGTTGGTAACGTTACACACAAACGCCGACGAACGTCTTTAGATAGGTAGCCGTCCGACTCCGAGGTGATGACGAAGACGCTTCTCGTCGCCGGCACTGCCAGCCACGTCGGCAAGAGTACCGTCGTCGCCGGCCTCTGTCGGCACCTCGCCGACCGGGGAGTCTCGGTCGCGCCGTTCAAGGCCCAGAACATGAGCAACAACGCTCGGGCGGTGCCGCGTGCGTCCGCTGTCGTCGGCAGCGACGGAGACGGCCCAGAGGAGTCGCCCGCGTTCGGCGAAGTGGGCGTCTCCCAGTACGTCCAGGCACGGGCCGCACGGGTCCGCCCGACCACCGACCACAACCCCGTGCTGTTGAAGCCGCGGGGCGACGGTGAGTCGCAGCTCGTCGTCGACGGCGTCGCGGTGGGGCAGTTCGAGGCGGGGCGCTACTACGACAACCACTGGCACGACGCGCACGAGGCGGCGACGGCCGCCCACGCTCGACTCGCCGCCGACCACGACGTCGTCGTCGCGGAGGGGGCAGGCTCGATCGCCGAGATCAACCTCCACGACCGCGACCTGGCGAACGTCGAGACCGCGCGGTTCTCGCGCGACTCGTCGTCGAATCGCGGCGGAGCGGCGACCTCGCGGAGCGCCGACATCCTCCTCGTCGCCGACATCGAACGCGGCGGTGTCTTCGCCAGCCTCGTCGGCACGCTCGAACTGCTCCCCGCGGATCTCCGCGAGCAGGTCGTCGGCGCAGTGGTCAACAAGTTCCGCGGCGACGCCTCGCTCCTGGAACCGGGGCTGGACGCCTTCGAGGAACGAACCGGCGTCCCCGTTCTCGGGGTGCTCCCCTACGACGACCCCGGCCTCCCCGCGGAGGACAGCGTCTCGCTGCCGTCGGTCGGCGAGCGGTCGGTCGTCGGCGACGACGGCGTCCCGGACGAGGAGGCGGTGACCGTCGCCGTCCCCCGACTCCCACGCATCTCGAACTTCACCGACCTCGACCCGTTGGCCGCCGAACCGGGCGTCCGCGTCGCCTACGTCCCGCTCGACTCTGATCTCCGAGACGCCGACGCCGTCGTCCTCCCGGGGACGAAGAACACCGTCGACGACCTGCTGGCGTGCCGAGACGCCGGGCTCGACGAGACGCTCCGCGCGTTCGACGGACCGGTCGTCGGCCTCTGCGGCGGCTACCAGTTCCTCGGCGAGCGCCTCACGAACGCCGCCGTCGAGGGGACGGGTAGCGACGAGACGGTCGACGGGTTCGGTCTCCTCCCCGTCGAGACGCGGTTCGATCCGGACAAGCGCGTCACCGAGGCGACGTGGACGCTCGACGGGGCCGGGCCGCTCGCAGGTGCCCGCGGCCGGGTCGACGGCTACGAGATCCACGCCGGGCGGACGCGAACGACGGAGTCGGTCGCCACGCCGTTCGCTCGCCGTCGCGGTGACGACAAAGGCGACGGAGACCACGGCGGCGACGGCGACACGGCGACGGCGGCGCTCGGCGCGGCGGCGGGAGACGTCCTCGGGACGTATCTCCACGGTCTGTTCGAGAACCGCGTCGCTCGCGACGCGTTCCTCGACGCGACGTTCGCGGCGGCCGGTCGCGCGCGTCCCCCGGACGGACCCGAGACGGCCGGGTCGCCGTACGATCGCGCGGCCGCCCTCGTCGAGGCGCACGTCGACCTCGACGCGCTGGAACTCGGACGGACCTGACCGCCCGCGACGACTGCCTGCGCGGACTGTCCGACCCTCGGACACGCGACCCTTTTTGCCCGTTCGGGGAGTGGTCCACGCATGGACATCGTCGAGGCACTCGCCGCGGAGTCGGGGATGGTCTGCGTCGTCGGCGCGGGCGGCAAGAAGACGACGCTCTACTCGCTGGCGGGGCGAGTTCCGCGCGGCGTCGTCACCGCCACGGTCCGCATTCCGATCTTCGACGAGCAGGTCGCACGCGTCGTCGTCACCGACGAACCGGTCGAGGCGCTCCGAGCGAACGACGTCTGGCCGCTCGGTCTCGTCCCCGAACAGGAACGCGAGGACCGGTATCGCGGCTACGACCCGTCGCTCGTGACGGCGATACGCGCCAGCGGCCACGCCGACGCGGTGTTCGTGAAGGCCGACGGCGCCCGCACGCGGTGGCTGAAGGCGCCGAACGAGCGCGAGCCCCGGATCCCCGCGATGGCTGACACGGTGATACCGATCGCCAGCGCGAAGGCCGTCGGAAAACCGCTCACCGAGGAGTACGTCCACCGGCCCGAGCGCGTCGCGGCCGTCACGGGGCTCGACGTCGGCGACACCGTCGGCCCCGACGACGTCGCCGCGGTACTGGCGAGTCGCGAGGGCGGTCGGAAGAAGGTGCCGCCGCGTGCAACGGTCGTCCCGCTCGTCAACATGGTCGACGACGCCGGGTTGGAGGGGGTCGCCCGCGAGATCGCCGCCGGCGTCCACGAACGCGTCGACGTCCCGCGGGTCGTGCTCGCGCAGATGAACGCCGACGACCCGCTGATCGACGTAGTCGAGTAGTTGGAGCGAGCCGTTCGGAGTGTTCGCGCCGCTCGCGCCACAGTGTCGGGAAATCGACACCCTATCCTTTTGGGCACGACCCTTAATCGGGTCCGTGCGAATGTATCACGTGTGTCAACCACTGGTTACGACTGTCAAGAGTGCATGTGGACGGTGACGACGGAGGACGTCGCCGAGATGTCTTCGCAGGCGCTCGACCATCACGAGGAGACGGGTCACCAAGTCGAGTACAACGAACGACGCGAGCAGTAGTTCTCGACCGTCGAAACGTCGAGACGGACCGGCTCAGAACCGCGACTGTGCGTCGGCGAACTCCTCGCGCGTGTTGAGGTTCTCGAACGTGTCGAGGTCACCGTGTACGTCGATCGCTGCTTCGTCGACGACGAGCCACTCCAGTTCTTCGAGCGGCGCGAGTATCTTGCGGTCGCCGCGGGCGAGGGCGTTCTCGCAGGCGGTCGCCATCGCCTCCGTTCGGTACACCGCCTGCGTCGTCTGGTACCAGCCGTCGTCGAGCTTCGGTACCGCGGCGTCGACGCCCTCGTCTTCCGCCCGCTCGAACAGGTACGCGACCACGTCGGGGTCGACGAACGGCATGTCGCAGGCGACGACGACGGCATACTCCCCCTCGCAGGCGGCGAGGCCGGTGCCGATGCCGGCCATCGGCCCCTCGTCGGTGTCGTCGTCGAGCGCGAACCGGACGGACAGCGGGTAGTCGGCCATCGCCGCCTCGATGGCCGCCCGTTGGTCGACCCGACAGTTGACGACGAGTTCGTCGACGACGGCCGCGAGGCGGTCTGCGACCCGACGGATCATCGGCGTCCCCGCCAGGCGGGCGACGGCCTTGTCGGCGTCGCCGAAACGGGTCGAGCGCCCCCCGGCGATGACGACTGCTGAGCGCATGAGTGGGAGTTCGGGCGGAGGGCAAAAGTAGCCTCTGCCCTACCGTTCGACGACCCAGACCATCTCCTGATCGGTCGACTCGAGCGGGTCGCGGTCGAACCCGCCGTAGACGGTCCACTCGGAGAACCCCGTCACCTCCAACAGGAGTTCGAGTTCGCGTTCGAAGGCGACGTGGAGGTCGAACGACCGCTCGGCGACGAGTTCGTCGTCCTCGTCGAACAGTCTCCGGCGCTCGCGGGTGATGCACTCGATCTCGTCGACGAACGTCGTCTCCGAGACCATCCGGTACTCCTCGCCGTCGTGCTCGAACGTCGCCTCCTGTTCTTCGCCGTACTCGCAGATGACGTCGAAGTCGGGCGCGAAGACGTTGAACGCGAGTCGGCCGTCAGGCGCGAGCGCCTCGCGGATGCGTCCGAGCGCCGCTCGCTGCTTGTCGAGACTCGTCAGGTGGAGGAACGCGCGGAAGGGGACGACGACCAGCGCGTACTCGCGGTCGGCGTCGAAGTCGGTGATATCCGCCCGCCGAACGCTCGGGTCGAGCTGCTCGTCTCTCGCCTTCTCGCGGAGTCGGTCGAGCATCCCCGCCGAGAGGTCGATGCCGTCGGCGTCGACGCCCGCCCGGAGCAGTTCGAGGTAGACTCGGCCGGTGCCACATCCGACTTCGAGGACCGGACCGTCCGCGTCGGTCGCGAGGTCGACATAGAAGTCGATGTCGTCCTGCAACTCCCGATGCTCGGCGTCGTAGAACTCCGCCCACACGTCGTAGTACTCGGCGGCTGCTGCGTCGTCGGTGTCGCTCATAGCCGAGCGACGGCGGGTGACGGAAAGAGCGTGCCGGCGGTGTGACAGCTGTTCGACACGGATGCGTGGCCGACGGACTCCTGAGAGTTTCCGACCGAGCTGTCACTGGACAGCGAGCCGTCGCCGATCGGCGCACCGACAGTCCACGTCTTCGAACAGTCGGGGCGCGTGTTCGACACGACGAGAGGAGAGTCGGTGTGCCCGCGGTCGTCAGTCCTCCTGTTCTTTCGCCAGTCGCCACAGCGCCCGATACAGGGTCTGGAGGTCGACGTCGAAGTCGGCAGCCATCGACCGACACTGCTCGAGGTACGTGAGATACGCTGCCACCGACAGCGGGTCGGAGTAGGGGTCTCGGAGAGCCTCCGCCCGATGGAGCACCGCCCAGACTCGGTCGTCGACCACGACGTACTCGGTCGGATCCGTATACTGGAGAAACGCGGACGCGACCGGCACCGACACGCCGGACAACTCCGTCAGCCGTCGAACTCGCTCCGTGGTCTCCGACGTCTCGACGACCGACTCGATCGTCTCCCTGACGGCTTCCCAGTCGTTCTGCTTGAACCGACGCTCGACCGACTCGCGCGTCCGGTGTGAGAACGTGCCGAGATACCGCCGGTAGTACCACCGGACGACCCACTCTACGTCCTTCCACACGACGGTTCCGTTCTCGAACGCGTCGGGTAGCGTTTCGAGCCGTTCCTGTTCGACCAGATACAGTGGTTCGTGCTGTTCGTACTCGCGACTCTTCTCGAGCACGAGGTCTCTATCGAGTTTCATCTCTTGGTGCGGACGCCGTCCGGAGTGGCGAGGGCGGTCGACACCGCTCTCCTCGGCTCCGTCGTTCCCCGTCCGGGCCGATATAGCGTCCGAGATTATATAAAGGAAAGATCGACGGAACCGGTGTCCGGTGTCGTTCCAACTCAGCGAGGTTCGGCGTAACCTTCAACTCGTCGCGCGCCAGTTGTTAACTGTTACCACGAGTAACGACGTTCGGTTCGATGGTTCTACCGACCGTCGAATCTGGGATGCAAAATGCCGCAAACGAGCTGAGGATTACACGAAAACTATGAGTGAGAAATCCGAGGATGGCGTCAACACGATCTGTCCGTACTGTGGTGTAGGGTGCGGACTGAAACTTCACGAAGGAGACGAGCAAGGGGAGGTGAACATCAAGCCGTGGTTCGAGGCACCGGTCAACGAGGGAGCCCTCTGCATCAAGGGGGGCGCAGCGACCGAGGTGGTCGATCACGAGGAGCGCCTCATGGACCCACTGATTCGCGAGGACGGCGAGTTCCGTGAAGCGACGTGGGACGAGGCGTTCGAACTGATCACCGACGAGATGCAGCGGATCCGCGACGAACGTGGCCCCGACGCGATGGGGTTCTTCGGGTCCTCGAAGTGCACGAACGAGGAGAACTATCTGCTCCAGAAGTTGGCCCGTCGATACGGCACCAACAACGTCGACAACTGTACCCGCATGTGTCACGCGTCGACGGTCGCCGCGCTCAGACAGAGCCTCGGCATGGGCGCGATGACGAACAGCATGCGAGACCTGCGGGAGGCCGCCGACGTGTTCTGGATTCAGGGAGCCAACCCTGCCGAACAGCATCCCATCGCCCACAGTCAGTACTTCCGGCAGGCCATCTTGGAGGATGCGTTCGTCGTCCAAGTCGACCCCCACGTGAACAAGACCTCTCGCGACGCGGACCTGCATCTGCAAGTGAAACCCGGGACCGACATCCCGCTTCTGAACGTCGTCCTCAAGATGATCCTCGACAACGACTGGGTCGACGAGGAGTTCATCGAAGCGCGGACCGAGGGATACGAGGAGTTCGTCGAGACGCTCGACGAGTTCGACAGCGAGGAGGCAGCCGAGATCTGCGGCGTCCCACTCGAAGACATCCAGCGGGCGGCCGAGGAGTACGCAACCGCGGAGAACGCCGCCATCTTTACCGGCATGGGGATGAGCCAGCACGCCTGCGGCACCGACAACGTCCAGAACCTCATCAACCTCGCACTCGCGACCGGGAACCTCGGCCGCCCCGGAACCGGTGTGAACCCGCTCCGCGGACAGAACAACGTCCAGGGTACCTGTGACGTCGGCACGATGTACAACACGTTCCCCGGGTACATCCCCATCGACGACGACGAGAAGCGGAAGGAGGTCGAGGAGGTGTGGGGGTTCGAGTTACCGACGACGCCGGGGCTGTCCAACGTGGAGATCTCGAAGGCCGCGGGCGATACAGTCCACGGCCTCTACGTCATGGGTGAGAACCCGATCATCAGCGAGCCGAACGCCAACGAGGTCAAACGGCGACTCGAACAGCTCGAGTTCATGGTCGTCCAGGACATCTTCATGTCCGAGACCGCCGAACTGGCCGACGTCGTGCTGCCCGCCACGTCGTGGGCCGAGCGGGGCGGAACCGTCACCAACACCGACCGCCGCGTCCAGCGGATGCGTGCGGCGACGCGCGTCCCCGGCAACACCCGACACG
The DNA here is from genome assembly GCF_900110465.1 of Halogranum amylolyticum. Taxonomy (GTDB): domain Archaea; phylum Halobacteriota; class Halobacteria; order Halobacteriales; family Haloferacaceae; genus Halogranum; species Halogranum amylolyticum. The sequence continues at coordinate 49,819 of NZ_FODV01000021.1, read as the reverse complement.
ACCTGGACATCTTGACCGAGGTCGGCACCCGTCTGTTCGGCGACGGCTTCGAGTTCGACGCGCCGGAAGCGGTCTTCGAAGAGATTCGTCAGGTCATGCCCATCTATCACGGGATGACCTACGACCGCCTCGGACTGGAGGGACTGCAGTGGCCCTGCTACGACAAGGACGACGAGGGCGACCCGTATCTCTACCAAGAGACGTTCGAGACGGCGAACGGACTCGGGAAGATGCGGGGCGTCGAGCACCAACCGCCCAAGGAGGTGCCGGACGAAGAGTACCCGTTCGTGCTCACGACGGCCCGACTGGAGGAACACTACAACACCGGCACGATGAGTACGCGTTCGCCCACGCTGAATCGGCGGACGCCCGAGAACTTCGTCGACGTCCACCCCGAGGACGCCGAACGACTCGGTATCGAGGACGAGCAGTACGTGAAACTCGTCTCGCGGCGTGGGGAAGTCGTCGTCAAGGCGAACGTCAACGAGAACGTAGAGCAAGGGGTCATCTGGTCGACCCCTCACTTCGCCGACTCGCCGATCAACCAGTTGACGAACGACGTGCTCGACCCCGTCGCCAAGATTCCGGAGTACAAGGCCTCGGCCGCGAGAGTCGACGTGGACGTCGAACCGACGGCCCAACCCGGCGACGACTGACAGCTCGACAGCCGCCCGGTTTTTTTTTGTATCCGAGAGTTCGAGGAGCCGCCGCTGTTCTCGTCGTTGCGGCCGACGACGTGAGACAGCCGGGCCGTTCGACGCGGCCCACTCAGTCGTCGGCGGTCCCCTCGTCCGGGCGTCCCTCGATCTCGCCGGTCGGCGGTTCGACCGGGAGCGGATCGGCGTCCGGGTCGGGACCGAGCGGTTCGATGCGGACGCTCGTCACCTTGTACTCGGGGATGAACGAGTCGGGGTCGAGTTCGTGCTGGGTGAGTTCGTTGATCGCTCCCTGCGCGAAGTGCATCGGGATGAACACGACGCCGGGGTCCGAGACGTCCGCGACGTTCGCCTTGACGACGATGTCGCCGCGACGAGAGGTGGCGCGGACGTACTCGCCGTTCTCGACGCCCAGCTGCTCAGCCATCTCCGGGTGGATGGTGACGTAGCTCTCCGGGACGTGGTCCATCGAGACCTGCGTCCGCCGGGTCATCGTCCCCGTGTGCCAGTGGTAGAGCACCCGTCCGGAGGTGAGCATCAGCGGGTACTCCTCGTCGGGCATCTCCACCGGCCCGGCGTAGTCGGCCGGGACGAACCGCGCCTTCCCGTCGTCGAAGTTGAACTCCTCCTCGTAGAGATACGGCGTCCCCGGGTCGTCCGCGTCCTCGCAGGGCCACTGTATCCCGTCGGTGTGTTCGTCGAGGCGGTCGTAGCTGACCCCCCCGTAGATGGGGACGAGGTCGGCGATCTCGTCCATCACATCGGCCGGCGAGTCGTACTCCCACTCGTAGCCGAAGTGCTCGGCCAACTCACAGAGGATCCGCAGGTCGCTTCTGGCCTCGCCCGGCGGTTCGATGGCGGGACGGACTCGCTGGATACGCCGCTCGGTGTTGGTGAACGTGCCGCTCTTCTCTGCGGCCGACGCCGCCGGGAGGACGACGTCGGCGAACTCCGCGGTCTCGGTGAGGAAGATGTCCTGCACCGCCAGGAAGTCGAGATCTTCGAGAGCGTGTTCGGCGCCGCGGATGTCCGGTTCCGACAGCACCGGGTTCTCGCCCATGATGTACATCCCCTCGATGTCTCCCTCGACGATGGCGTCGAACTGTTCGGGGAGGCGGAGTCCGATCTCCTGGGGCGGCCGTTCGCCCCACGCGTCGGCGAACTTGTCGGCGACGTCGTCGTCGAGTTGGTCCTGGTACCCCGGCAGGTTGTGCGGGGCCGGACCCATGTCGCCGCCACCGCCCTGCACGTTGTTCTGGCCGCGGAACGGCGAGAGTCCGGCCCCCGGCTTGCCGATGTGGCCCGTCACGAGCGCGAGGTTCGCCAGCGCGAGCACGTTGCGCGTGCCGTGGGCGTGCTGGGTCATCCCCATCGCCCACCCGAAGATGCAGGTGTCGGCTTCCGCGATCGTCTCGGCGGCGTGCGTCAGTTCCTCCGGCGAGACGCCCGTGAGCTCCTCGACCTTCTCCGGAGTGAACGGGTCGACCTTCTCTTCGAGTTCCTCGAAGTGGTTCGTCCGCTCCTCGATGAACTCGACGTCGTGGAGGTCCTGTTCGATGATGTACCGGATCATTCCGTTTATCCACGCGATGTCCTCGCCGGGGTTCGTCCGGGTGTACTGCGTGGCGTGCTCTGCGAGACCGACCTCCCGCGGGTCGAAGACGAACAGGTCCGCGCCGTCGCGGGCGTTCTGCTTGATTCGCGTCGCCAACACCGGGTGGCTCTCGGTGGTGTTCGACCCGGTGACGAGATAGCAGTCGGTCTCGCCGATGTCCTCGTTGATGCGGTTGGTCATCGCGCCGTAGCCGACGGTCTGTTTGAGACCGGTGACGGTCGACGAGTGACAGAGACGCGCACAGTTGTCGACGTGCGGCGTGTTCAACACCTGTCGGGCGAACTTCTGGTTCAGGAAGTTCTCCTCGTTCGTACACTTCGAGGAGGAGGTGACGGCGACTGCGTCGTCGCCGTGCTGGTCCTGTATCGACGAGAGTTCCTCGTAGATGCGCTCGTACGCCTCCTCCCAACTCGCCTCGCGGAACTCCTCGCCCTCCCGAATCAGGGGGGTCGTCAGTCGGTCGTCGCTGTCGACGAAGTCGTAGCCGAACTTCCCCTTCACGCAGGTCGAGAAGTCGTTTGCGGGCGTCGCCTCCGGGTCCGCCGGGCGGACGCCGAGCACGTCGCCGTCTTTCCCGTACAGTTCGAACCGACAGCCGACCGCACAGTAGTTGCAGGTCGTCTCGGCCTTCGTGATGCGTCCGAGACGGGCGTCGCTGACGACCTCGGCGATGTCGAACATCTGGCCGATGTTGAGCGTCTCGGAGGCCATCTTCTCGGAGACGTGTTCTGCCTGTTTCAGCGACTCGTCGACGAGTCGGTCGCCCGTCTCCTTCGCACGCCGTTTGGCCTTCGCCATGAACTGGGCGACGCCCGACTGGTCGGGGTCGACGTCGACTTCGCCCGCCCGTTCCGCGGACGACTGTCCCCAGTTGGGGACGTCCGCCTCGTCGGCCGTCTCTGCGCGCTCTCCTTCGACGACCTTCCCGATGGAGTTCTCCTGATTGAACCCCGGCATCGGGATGGTCGCGCTGTCGACGAGTCCCTGTTCGACCAGCGACCCGGTCGGACAGACGGTCGCACAGTGGCCACAGGAGACGCAGGTCGACTCCTGCATCGTGTCGACGTCGGACTGGAAGCCGATGCGCGTGTCCTGTCCCTGTCCCTCGATGCGGAGGACGCCTTCGACCTGCACGTCGTTGCAGGCCTCGACACAGCGGTTACAGAGGATACACTTGTTGCGGTCGATCTGGATGACCGAGGAGGTGTCGTCCAGCGGTTCGTACTCGTCGCGCTCCTCGAAGACGCCGTACCGCGGTTCTTCGACGCCGTGTTCGATGGAGGTGTCCTGCAGTTCACAGCGGCCGTTCTTCCCGCAGGTGGTACAGCGGAGGTTGTGGTTCGAGAGGACGAGATCGAGGTTGACGTCGCGGGCCTCGGCGGCGTCCGTGGCGTCGGTGCGGACGGTCAGGTCCTCCTCTGCCGGGAAGCTACAGGAGGGGACGAGTCCGTACTCCTCGGTCTCGACCATACAGGTCCGACACTCGCTGCGCGGGCCGACGTTCTCTCCCTGTTCGGTGTCGCGGTCGTAGTAACAGAGCGCCGGCACCTCCTCCTCGGTGTCGACAGCCTCCATCGCCTCGATGACCGTCGACTCCGGCGGGACGGCGATCGACTGACCGTCGACCGTGAGGTGGGTCATCTCCTCGCCGCGCGTCCCCACGTCGGGGTCGTTCGCCGTGCCGGTGTTGAAATCCTCCGTCAACGGCGTGCTGGGTCGGGGGTCTTCGAGGTCCGGTATCCCCGGCATCGCCGGTGCGGGTGCCGATTCGCCTTCGCCTGAGGGGTCTTCCATACTCATCTTAGCTCGCCTCGCTCGTCTGCGCTGCGCTTCCTGTGTCTCCTTTCGTCGCACACTCGCCGCTGGGACAGCGTCCCTCGGCGTGTGCGCGGAACTCCGTCTCGAAGACGTCCATCGCCGTCCGGACGGGCCGGGCCGCCTCCCGTCCGAACTCGCAGGTGCTCGTCGTCCCCATCACGCGCGTCAACTCCCGGAGCATCCCGTCTTTGTAGTCGCCGCCGTAGACGTCCCTGAGCAGGTCGGTCAGCTGCGTCGACCCCTCCCGACAGGGGACACAGCGGCCGCAGTTCGCCTCCTCGGCGAAGCGAGCGCGCTTGCCGGCGGTCGCGACCGCACAGCGGGCGTCGTCGAACAGTTCGACCGCGCCGTTGGTGCCGAGTCCCGCACCCGACAGCCCGGGTGCGCTCGGCGGGTAGTCGAGCGAGCGAGTGAGCCCGCCGAACTGCCCGCCGACGCAGGCCATCTTGAACGACCCGCCGAACGTCACCGCCTCGCGAACCGCCGCGAGCGACCCGCCGGTCGAGAGTTCGACCGTCGCGGGCGCAGCCACGTCGCCGGAGACGGTGACGAGTCTCGTCCCCGGGTCGGCGTCGTCGGGGTCGAACGCCTCGGGGTCGACGAGCAGCTCTCGGAGCTGTGCTATCGTCCGCGGCGTGTGGATCACGGTCGGCCGACCGTAGAGCCCGTGCTGGGCGGGCGTCGGTGGCCGGAGGCGCGCCTCCAGTCGGTCGTTGCCCTCCATCGCCTCCAGCGCCATCGTCATCTCGCCGGCGATGTACTGGTCGGGACCGGCGACCACCTGTGGCCGTTTCGGCGGGTCGACACGCTCGCAGACGGCGTCGACGGCCGTGCGGAGTCGCTCACGTGCGAGCCGCTCGGACTCGTTGCAGTAGAACACGACGTCCTCGACGCCGAGGAGGTCGGCCACCGCGAGCGCGCCGTCGACGACGGCGGTCGGATCCGCCTCGAGCAGCGTCCGGTCCGTCCGGTTGCGCTCGTCGCTCTCGTTGCCGTTGACCACGAGCACCGGCTCGTCGCCGCCGGACTCGATCGTCTCTCGGGCGCGATCCCACTCGTCGACGACGGGGTCGTCGGTGCTCCCGTCGCCGCGACCCCGTCCGAGCAGACCGACCGTTCGAACGCGGTCGTCTACGGCGTCGGGGTCGTCGCGGGCGACGGCCGTCGCGAGGCGGTCGTCGTCGCTGAGGTGACCGGGGACGACCCACCCCGCCCGGGCGAGCACGCGTCGGTGACCGACGTCGAGCGGTCCCGTCTCGGGCGCCGGAAGCGTCCGCGTCTCGGGGTCGTGGTCGACGACCGCGTCCGCCTCGTCGGCCGCGACGTCGCCGTCTTCGACCGCGCGGACCAGTCGACGGACTCCGTCGGCCGACGGTGCGGCGTGGAACGCGGTCTGCCCCTCGTGTGTCACCAGAACCAGCGGGTCGAGGTCACCGACGCCGGCGGAACCGACCTCGAGGACCGACGCCAAGGTCGCCTCGTCGCGGGCGGCGGTCGCGAGCGAACGGGCTCGTTCCAGCGTCCCCGACCCAGTACAGATTCGGACGACGTGCGCCGTCGCAGTCGTCCCCTTCGTCTCGGTCATCTTCTGATGGTGTGAGCGGGTGGGTGGAAAACGTTGGGGCAGTTGCTAGCACGTTTACGATCGCGTTTTCAGTCGTGGCGGTGGCGACGACGGAGCGAACGAGGCCGACAGGTCAGAGCGGCGGTTCGAGACCCGGCGGTCGGTCGTGGCGCTGGCCGAGCAGGAACGAGAGGACGACCATCGCCGCGACGGCGACGGCAGCAAGTTTGCGCGCGCGAGAGGCTTCCGAGGAGTCGGCTGTGTCCGGTGGGTCGGGCGACTGCTCGTTCATCGGTTTCACTACCGTCGTCGGCCAGTTAGCCCTTCCGGCAGGCCGACGATTCTTTCGCTCATCTCTCCCAAGTTTTAAATCGGTCGACGAGGCTACCAACGCCATGGTCGAGGCGTTCGCGGTCGCGAGCGGGAAAGGTGGGACGGGGAAGACGACGAGTACGCTCGCACTCGGGATGGCGCTCGCGGCCGACCACGACGTGACGGTGATCGACGCCGACACCGGGATGGCGAACCTCCTCTTTCACGCCGGCCTCGACGACGTCGAGGTGACGCTCCACGACCTGCTGATCGAGGAGACCGGCACCGCCGTCGACGAGGCAGTCTACGACCGGTTCGGTATGTCGGTCGTCCCCTGCGGGACGAGCCTCGCCGCGTTCGAGGCCGCCGACCCCGAGCGGTTGAAGGGCGTCGTCGCGGACCTCGCTGCCGACACCGACGTCGTCCTCCTGGACTTGCCGGCAGCGCTCGGGTCCAAGAGCGCCGTCCTCCCAGTCGTGCTCGCAGACCGGGTCGTCGTCGTCCTCCAGCCGACGATCCCCTCGCTGTCGGACGGGCTGAAGGTCCAGGAGTACGCCCAGTCCTACGGCACCGACACGGCCGGTGCGCTGTTCAACAAGGTCCACGACGACGACCGGATCGACCGCGTGGCCGACCAAGCCGCCCGCTACTTCGGCGGGGAGACGCTGGCGACCGTCCCCGACAGCGACGTCGTCCGGGCGGCCCGTCGGGCTGGCGAGCCGCTTCTCGCACACGCCCCCGAGTCGGCCGCGGCAGACGCCTACCGGGAGGCCGCCGCCGCGATCGACGTCCGGGACGGCGACGGAGACGACGTCGCCGCGCGCTTCCGGAGTGCGGTCGTCCCCGACACGCCATGAGACTTCCCGAGGGCGACCTCGTCCGGTCGCGGGTCGTCGCCGACCCCGGTGTCGCACTCTCGACCGCGCTCGACCGACGACTGACCGGCTACGCGGTGTTACGGCCACAGGACGCGCTCCTGCTCGGTGGCGACCGCCGCGCGGTGCTGACGTTCGACGACGGGATCCCCGTCCTCGCGTACGACGGGGCGTCGGACCGCGGCGGCGTCGAGGCGCTCGGCGACCTCGCCGTCCCCGGCCCGTACCGGGTCGAACTGTACGAGGTACCGTCGGACGCACTCGCGACGGCTCACGACACGCCCGAACTGCGCGTGCCGCCGGACCGACCAGCCGAAGAGCTCGCCGCGGACCCCCAGTTGGTCGAACGGACGCGTGCGCTCGCTCCTGCCGACCGCGACGACGACACCGACCGGACCGCGGTGGAGGCGTTTCTCGCCGACGAGGAGAAGATCGACGCGATCCGCGAGGAGGCCCGCGAAGAGGCCGAGCGGCGGGCCGCCGAGTGGGGGTTCACGGAGCAGCTCGAGGGGAAAACTGTCAGCGAACGTCGGTGACGTCGCCGAATCGGGCAGTAGCTACAAGAAACCGGGCGACGTCGCCTCGGATATGCACGAGCGCCTGCCGTTCGACCTCGAGCGCAGACGCGTCGGTTGGTGGATCGTCGGAGTGGCGCTCTTCGGAACGCTGTCGTTCTTTCTCTACTCGTTCGTCGGAACGTTCGTACTCGGTCTGTTCGTCTACTACGGCGCACGGCCGATCTACGTCCGCCTCGAGCGCCGACTGTCGGACGGGCTCGCGGCGACGTTCACGCTTTTGTGTCTCGTCATCCCCGTCCTCGCACTTCTCGGCTACACCGGGTACGTCGCCTTCCAGGAGTTCAGCGCAGTGGCCGGGCCGAGCGCGGTCGACGCCGTCGTCCAGCGACTGCCGGGGAACTCCCAGTCGCTGGCGACCGCGCTGCAGCAACCGATGCAGTTCGTCGGTCAGCTGGGACAGATCCCGCAGCTCCAGAACGGCGTCGACACGGCCATCAAGACGCTCGGTGCCGTCGGTACCGGACTGCTCCATCTCACGCTCGCGTTGACGTTCGCGTTCTTCCTCTTCCGCGACGGCGACAGACTGGAACAGTGGTTCCGCGCGGAGGTCGGCGGCGAACACACGCCCGCCTACGCCTACCTCACGGCCGTCGACCGTGACCTCGAGACCGTCTACTTCGGCAACGTGTTGACGGTGCTGCTCGTCACGGTCGTCTCGGTCGTCGTCTACAACGGACTCGCCTACGTCTCGCCGGAGTCGCTGTCGGTGCCGTTCCCCACGCTGCTGGCCGTCCTCACGGGGCTGGCGACGTTCATCCCGCTCGTCGTCGGAAAGGTGGTCTACGTCCCCGTGGCGGCGTGGCTGGGGATCCAGTCGGTCCAGTCCGACGCGAGTGGCGTCCTCTGGTTCCCCGTGGTCTTCGCCGTCGTCGCGTTCGTCGTCCTCGACTTCCTCCCGCAGGCGGTGTTGCGACCCATCATCTCGGGGCAGACGCTCCACCGAGGGCTCATCCTCTTCGCGTACGTGCTCGGGACGGCGCTGTTCGGCTGGTACGGGCTCTTTCTCGGCCCGCTGGCCGCCGTCCTCGTCGTCCAGTTCGCCAACGTCGTCTTCGGCAACCTGATCCGCGGCGAGTCGTTGAACCCGCAGGCGTCGGGTGCGACGACGCTCGGGAGCGAACCGAAGACCGAGACGGGCGCGGACGACTGAACGGGTCGCCGTCGCCGGCGACGGCGACCGCCGCCGACAGCGATACCTCCGTCGGGTCCGAACCCGCTCGTGTGTCTGTCCTCTCGCTTCTCGAACTCGACTCGCCCTCGGAGTTCGCCGACTGGTACCGTATCGGCGCGGAGTACGTCTACACCGTCTCGACGGGGATGGGGTTCGACACCGGCACGTTCGCGGCCGACGCTCGCGAAGCGACCGACGCGATGCGTGCCGGCGACACCGACCTCCGGCCCGAACTGGCTCGCTCCGTCGCCGCCGACCTCCTCGCCGACGCCGTCTTCTCCGACCCGTTCTGCGAGTGGATGCCGCTGTGGTACGAACTCGCGCTCGCTCCGTTCGTCCAGTTCGCCGACTACCGACTGCGCGCGGTCGCCCGCGAGTACGCGACGGGGCTCGACTACCTCTCGGTCCCGCGGTTCAGCCGTCCGCGAGACGTCTACGTCGGGGGTCGCTCACCGCTCTCGACCGTCGACGGCTTCGTCAACCGGTTCGTCCTCGCGGACGCGCTCATCCATCTGGAGTGGTACGTCTACGTCGCCCGCGAGTCGGGGATCGACGTTCCGGCCTCGCTGGTCGAACGGACCCGCGAGGAGACAGTCGCCTACTACACCGGGCAGCGGGAGACGCTCTCGGCGGACGTCAGACGGTTCCAGGAACTGCTGTTCGCCGACGACGCCTGGGTCCGCGACATCGGCGACGCCTACGGGCTGAACAGCGCGCTGTTCGGCGTCTGGGAGCGTATCCTGCGGACCGAACGCGAGCGGTTGGCCGCGACGGCGTGAGCGGTCGTGCCGAGCGCGTCCCGGCGGCCGTCAGCGGTCGTCGGCCGCGTCGACGAGCTCGGTCCCGTCGCGCGGACAGTTGTGGTACTCGGGGTCCCGAGTGCGGAACCCGCAGACGGGACACTGCTTCGGCCGAGGAGAGTCGCCGGTGCTACCGCGTCGACGGAACAGAAACGGGACGAACGGGAGAAACAGGAACAGGAGGAACGTATCGAAATAGACGTAGGCGACGACGCTGACGACCAGACTCGCGAGGAGCCCAGCGAGTGCGGTGAGCGTCCGTGAGCCGACCATACGGCCGTTGTGGCCCGCACGCGAAAACCGTTGTCGGCTTCGCGAGGAGAGGAACGAACGTTCGGCGAGGGAAATCGACTCTCCCATCTCACCTCGGTTTCGAAAGTATCGTGCGCGAAAGAGACAGGAATCCCAACGGAAAGTGGGGTAAACGTCCGCCTCGTATCTAGAGACGAGGGGACGACCCGCAGTCGTCTCCGGATGGTGAGCTAAGATGGCCACAACGACAACGACCAACAGACTGATCGTCGCCGCATTGATCGCGCTCGCACTGCTCGTCTTCCTTCCCGGCTTGTTCATGGGCGGTGGGATGATGGGGTTCGGCGGACCGATGATGGGGTGGATGTACGGTACGAACGCTCCCGGGTGGATGCTGTTCGTCGGTCTCCTCGGACAGCTCCTCGTGGTCGCGCTCGTCGTCGGACTCGGCTATCTCGGGTACAAGGCGCTCACCGGCGCACAGACCGACACGGCGATGGAGGAACTCCGGACGGCGTTCGCCCGCGGCGAGATCGACGACGAGGAGTTCGAGCGCCGGAAGGAACGCCTCAAGCGCGACGAACGGTGACGACGCCTCCGGCGTCGGACTCCGGCCGCACGCTCGCTTCACCGATTACGCGCTGTCGCTTCGTCGCATTCGTCCGTCTGCAGAACGCAGACCGGAGTCGGGGCACGTGCGAGAACGTCCCACGGGACGCGCGATGAGAACTGCCGATACTACGGAAGTTCACCGTGGTTACGACGGAGCGACCACCGTATCCGCGCAGAACGACTACTTTGGATATTCGAGTGCGATTCGGACACCAGATTAGACTTTTGTAAAGTTGGGCTCGACATTTACAGACGAATGCAAATCCTTATCCGTATCGTCGGCCTGTGTTCAGTTGCAATGGCATCCGGTAAGGTCGACTTCTTCAACGACACAGGCGGTTACGGTTTCATCTCGACGGACGACGCAGACGACGACGTGTTCTTCCACATGGAAGACGTCGGCGGCGAGGACCTCACGGAAGGAACCGAGATCGAGTTCGACATCGAACAGGCCCCCAAGGGTCCGCGCGCGACGAACGTCGTTCGCCAGTAACTATCTCGTCCGTCGCCACACGGCGACTCGACGCGACTTCGTTTTTTGAGCCGAGTCAATCGCCCGGAGCGGCCGCTGTTCGCCGGCGTGTGGCTTCGGTCGTCCGGCTCTCTCCTCGGGACCCGATTCAGCGCTTACTGTCGCTCGCGGGTTGAAGTGGGCTCGGGCGATTCGAACCACGGTCACTCTACTCGCTCCGCTCGTTTCGTTCTCTGCTTCGAACCGCCCTCAGTGATGTTTCTGGGCTCACGTTGTTCGCCACAGAGACATGGGCTCGGGCGGATTCGAACCACCGATTTCGGCCTTGTAAAGGCCGCGTCATAACCAGCTAGACCACGAGCCCGTACCCCGACAAATCCGGGCCGCACCCATAACGGTTACTTTCTGTCCCGGAACGCTTACTCCCGTGTCGCCCGTTCTCTCGTTCATGTCCTCTCGGAGTCTCGTCGCGATTGTCGCCGTCCTCCTCCTCACCGTCGGCGGCGTCGCAGCGTACGACCTCGGCTATCTGGCCGGCGGCGAGTACGAACGGACGACCGTCACCGTCGTCGAAGAGGGGACGTGCGACACGCTGGCGGCGGTCGATGCCCGCGTCGCCGACACCTTCGAGAAGCGATACACCGGGCTGAGCGACACCGAGTCGCTCGACGCCGACGAGGGGATGCTTTTCGTCCACGACTCGGAAGGCCAGCGAGCGTACGTCATGCGGGAGATGGCGTTCCCCATCGACATCGTCTTCGTCGACGCCAACGGCACCATCACGGCGATCCACCACGCGCCGGTCGAAGACGGGAGCGACGGGCAGCTAACCCGGTACGAGGGGACCGGTAAGTACGTTCTCGAGGTCCCGTACAACTACACCCGCGACAACGGCATCGAGGTCGGCGACCACGTCCGCGTCGACGAGTGAAGGACCGAAACCCCCTCGTCCCCCGGGAGACAGAGAGGAGGTATGGACAGCGTCGACGCTCTCTCTACCCTCGATGGATGGCACGCCGAAGGGTTCGCGGCACGCGTCCACTACCGGGGTGCCGACGACCGGTACAGTGTCGAGTACTACGCGCCCAGCGACTGCGTCCTCTACTGGAAGGTGAAAGACGACGGAGAGACCGCAGTCCCGGTCGGCCGCGACACGGTTCCGACACCCCTCCGCGAGCGGATCCGACGGGACCTCGCCGACGCGGATATCGACCCCGAGATCGAGTCGCGAGTGCTGTAGACGTCGACCGCGTTTTCTCCGTCCTCCCGTCGGCCGAGGTCACTTTGCCGGTCCGGTCGCGCCGCCACCGGACGCTAGTGACGGCCCTCGGAGACGAAAGTGATATGATGGTTCGAAGACATGAGAAGATCGGGTGGGTGCATAGATGGAGTTTCAGTTCGACTGTGGGTGTGGGGAACAGGTTTCAGACTTCACGCGAGGGGACAACGAAGAGATCACGACGCGCGTTCGCTGCTCCGGCTGTGATGCGGTCTACGCGTTGACGCTCACTCCGATCGTCAAACGCGACGCCTGAGAACGCGGCCGTCGCCCCGCGAGCGGAGTCACCGAGAAGTTCTCGCCGAGCGCACTCGGCTCGATGCTCCTCGAGGAGACGGGGTTTCGATTCGTAGGGAACCACTTTTGTTCGCTCGGCCCGGCGACAGTACAATGAGTCTCTCTTCCGACGAGGACGACCCCTTCGAGGAACAACGTGAACGGGCCGAGAACCCCATGCGTCGGTTGTTCACGGTGTACGGCGGCGACAACGCCTTCCAGTTCGTCGTCGGCGTCGTTGCGAGTATCGTCGCTCGCGTCCTCGATCTCTTTCCCCCCGTCATCCTCGGGCTCGCGATCGACGCCATCTTCCGGGACACGAAGTCGTTTGCCGGCGGGTTCCCGCTCGTCCCGGAGGCGTGGATCGCACCGTACGTCCCCGCCGACAAGACCGGCCAGTTCTTCTTCGCGGTCGGGCTCATCGGTGTCGGCTTCTTCGGCGGCGCGGCGTTTCACTGGGTGCGAAACTGGGGCTGGAACTCCTTCGCACAGGAGATCCAACACGACGTCCGTACCGACACGTACGACAAGATGCAGCGGCTGAACATGGACTTCTTCGCCGACAAACAGACCGGCGAGATGATGTCCATCCTCTCGAACGACGTCAATCGTCTGGAGCGGTTCCTCAACGACGGGATGAACTCCTTCTTTCGGCTGTCGGTGATGGTCGTCGCTATCGCAGCCATCCTCGTGTCGTACAACTGGCAGCTGGCGCTCGTCGCCCTGCTCCCGGTGCCGGTCATCGCGCTGTTCACCTGGCAGTTCATCAAGATCATTCAGCCGAAGTACGGCGACGTGCGCTCCTCGGTCGGACAGATGAACTCCCGACTGGAGAACAACCTCGGCGGCATCCAGGTGATCAAGACCTCGAACACGGAGACGTTCGAGTCCGACCGCGTCGACGACGCCTCGATGGACTACTTCGACGCCAACTGGGGGGCGATCAACACCCGCATCAAGTTCTTCCCCGCCCTGCGGATCATCGCTGGCATCGGCTTCGCCGCCACGTTCCTCGTCGGCGGACTCTGGGTGCTCACCGGCGAGGGCCCCGGTCCGTTCACCGGAACGCTCGAGATCGGAGAGTTCGCGACGTTCATCCTGCTCACCCAGCAGTTCGTCTGGCCGATGGCCCAGTTCGGACAGATTATCAACATGTACCAGCGCGCTCGCGCCTCTAGCGCCCGCATCTTCGGGCTGATGGACGAACCGTCGCGCATCGTCGAAGAGCCGGACGCCGACGACCTCGTCGTCTCTGAGGGGCGCGTCGAGTACGACGACGTCACCTTCGGCTACGACGAGAGCGAGACGATCGTCGAGGACGTCTCGTTCACCGTCGAGGGCGGCGAGACGCTCGCGCTGGTCGGTCCGACGGGTGCGGGGAAGTCGACCGTCCTGAAACTCCTCCTCCGGATGTACGACGTCGACGAGGGGGCGATCACCGTCGACGGACAGGACCTCCGTGACGTGACGATCCCGAGTCTCCGACAGGCCGTCGGCTACGTCAGTCAGGAGACGTTCATGTTCTATGGGACGGTCGAGGAGAACATCGCCTACGGCACGTTCGACGCCAGCGAGGAGGAGATAGTCGAGGCCGCCAAAGCCGCCGAAGCTCACGACTTCATTCGGAACCTTCCCGACGGCTACGACACGGAGATCGGCGAACGCGGCGTGAAACTCTCCGGCGGGCAGCGCCAGCGGCTCTCCATCGCCCGCGCCATCCTGAAAGACCCCGAGATCCTCGTGCTCGACGAGGCGACCTCCGACGTCGACACGGAGACCGAGATGCTCATCCAGCGCTCGCTGGACCGACTCACCGAGGACCGGACGACGTTCGCCATCGCCCACCGTCTCTCGACGATCAAAGACGCCGACCAGATCATCGTCCTCGAGGACGGACGCATCGTCGAGCGCGGGAGTCACGATGACCTCCTGTCGGAGGACGGCCTCTACGCCCACCTCTGGGGTGTACAGGCCGGCGAGATCGACGAACTCCCCGAGGAGTTCATCGAACGCGCGAGTCGTCGACAGGCCCGAACCGAGGCCGAAAGCGACGACTGAGTCGAGACGGTCTGCGACGCTCGGCCCGAAACGGCCGAGAAAAGTCCGATTCCGTCAGTTAGACCGACTCGTTGGTGTCGGTCTCGTCTGTCGTCTCGCTCTCGACGCCGCGGTCGCTGTACCCTTCTCGGCCGACGGCCTCGGCGTCGACCATGTTCTTCACTGCCGACCGGACGTCGTCAGCGTCCTGGAACTCTCCGTCGGTCGGTTTGTACCCCTCAAGCGCCTCCTCGAACGTCATCTCCCCCTTCGGGAAGTCGAGTTCGCGGTCGCCGTACTCCGCGACGAGATCGTCCTTCGACGCAGGATAGTCGTGGGAGTCCAGTTCGTCGTCGAGGTCGCCGAAGTCGACACCGTGCTCGCGGTCGTCGGAATCGCTGTCGGTCATACACCTTCGGGTACGCCGCCGGAGTTGAAACCGCCTGTGGCCGTCGTCCGCACCGAGGCTTACAAGTCGCTCGCTCGTCTGCGGTCGGTATGCAGCTCGCAGAGGCAACATGGACCGACGTCGACGACTGTGACACCGACCTCGCGCTCCTCCCGGTCGGCAGTACCGAACAGCACGGCCCGCACGCACCGCTCGGCACGGACACCGTCACCGCGACCGCCGTCGCCGACGCTGCCGCCGACGCCTACGACGGCGAGGTCGTCGTCGCCCCCGCTATCCCCGTCGGCGTCGCCGAAGAGCACCGCCAGTTCACCGGGACGCTGTGGGTCTCGCCGGACACCTTCCGCTCGTACGTCCGCGAGACGGTCCAGAGCCTCGCCAGCCACGGTTTCGACCGAGTGGTCATCGTCAACGGTCACGGGGGGAACGTCGACGCACTCAAGGAGGTCACGGGGATCGTCTCGCGTCACGACGACGCTTACGCCGTCGCCTTCACCTGGTTCGAGGCGGTCGGCGACCACTCCGGCGACATGGGTCACGGTGGCCCGCTGGAGACGGCGATGCTCCGCTACCTCGCACCGGAGACTGTCCACGAAGACCGTATCGGGGAGGCCAGCGCGGGCGCTTCCGACGGGTGGGGCGAGTGGACCTCCTACGTCAACCTCGCGCACGACTCGGCGGAGTTCACCGACAACGGCGTCGTCGGCGACCCTGCCGACGGCGACGCCGACCGCGGCGAGACGTTGCTGACGCTGGCACAGGAGTCACTCGTGCGGCTGCTCGAGACTGTCGCGACGCGGGACGTCACTCGACCCGAGCATCGCTGAGCGGCACTACTCCTCGTCTTCTTCCTCGCTCTCGTCGGCCGCGTCGGCCTCCGACTCCTCGTCTGCCGCTTCGTCGTCCGCTGCCTCAGCGTCCTCCTCGCTCTCGTCGGCCGCGTCGTCTGTCGCGTCCTCGCGTGCCTCGGCCGCCTCGTCGAGTGCACCGCGGAGTTGTGGCATCGTGCTCGTCAGTCCGCCGACCTGCTCGCGGGCGTCCTCGAGCATCTCGATGACCTCCTCGACGGCCTGAATCTCCTCGACGAGGTCGTCTGCGTCCTCGAAGGCGTCCGCCCGCTCGCCCATCGTGTACCACTTCTTCGCCTGTCGGAGGTGCTCCTCGGCGTCGCCAGCGTCGAGTCCCGAGCGCAGTCCGTTGAGGACGCCGAGGACGTTGTCAGCCTCCGTGTTCCAGATCTCGTCGCTGTCCGGCAGCTCCGCCCACGCCTGCCGGAGATGCGTCTCGACGTCCGCGCGCATCTCGGCCGCTGCTTCGCCGAACAGATCGTCGTTTTCGAGCGTCGACTGACTACTCATAGCCCTCTTTTTGTCCTTCCCCCATTTAAAAACGCGCCCGAAAGTGAAAGTGAAATCGGGGGAGTCGCCCGTCCAGATAGTCGAACTCGTCGTACCTATTCGTCGACAGACACGAGCTTCATCAGCGGGTAGTCGCCCTCCATCTCCATCTCGGTGTGAACGGTGATGCCCTCGTATTCGACGCGCATCCGGACCTCCATGAACCGCCCCGTGAGTTCGGTGTAGTCGGCCGACTGGGCGGCGAGCGTCTCCGCGAGGACGTCGTCGAGGATGTCGACGTCGACGGCCACGCAGTGCGGTTGGTTCTCGATGGCTTCGGCCATCGCCGTCTCTAGACTGCGGGCAGAGGCGGGGCTGACTGGCGTGCCCGCGAACTGGTGATAGAGGGTCCCGAACTTGATGCCTGCCTCGAAACACGCCTCGTGTGCGTCTGTCGGCATAGCCGTCGAGTCGGTACGACGTCGCTAAATTCTGTCGAGTCGCGGGACAGAACCGGACGTTACTTAGCCTCTGACTCTCCAATATGCTCCTGAATGGACGACCCGGTTCTGCTCACGGGTGCCGGCGGGCGCGTTGGTCAGGCCATCCTCCGCGATCTCGCCGACGACTACGACTGGCGACTGCTGGACCGCGAACCGCTTCCGCGCGAGAAGATCCCCGAGAGCGTCGACGACGACGCCGTCTACGTCGCAGACGTCACCGACGACGACGCCGTTCTGGAGGCCGTCGACGGTGTCGGCGGGATCATCCACCTCGCGGGCGACCCGCGTCCCGAAGCGCCGTGGGACAGCGTGCTCCGCAACAACATCGACGGCACGCACACGATCTTCGCGGCCGCCGTCGAAGCAGGCGTCGAGAAGGTCGCGTTCGCCTCGTCGAACCACGCAGTCGGTGCCTACGAGACCGACGACCGCACGCCCGACCTGTACCGCCCGCACGACGAATACCGTCTCGACGGGACCGAACCCCCCCGTCCGAGCAACCTGTACGGCGTAAGCAAGGCGTCGGGTGAGATACTCGGTCGCTACTATCACGACAACCACGACCTCTCGGTCGTCTGCGTCCGCATCGGCAACCTCACGCGCGGCCACCCGCCGTGGAACTACGAGCGCGGACAGGCGATGTGGCTCTCCTACCGCGACTGTGCCCATCTGTTCGACCGCTGTCTCCAGGCGGACTACGGCTACGAGGTCGTCTACGGCATCAGCGACAACGAGCGCAAGTACTACTCCATCGACCGCGCGCGTGACGTGCTCGGCTACGACCCCATCGACAACTCCGCGGAGTTCGAACAGCATCCGAAGAACCAGTAACCCTTCTCAGTCGAACAGCCCGGCGACGTCGCGCTCCTGCTGCCGTCGCCGCTCGACGTGTTCCGACAATCGCTGGTAGATGACGTCGCGGTGGGTATCGTCGGCCGCGAAGTCCATCACGAAGGTGATGAAACGCGTCCGTGCGCTCCCCAACTCCTCGCGTGCGAACTCGATACCGGCGGCGACGACGGCCTCGTCGTACCGGTCGTACTCGTCGGCGAGGACCTCCGCGGCGACCGAAGCGGCCTCGAACTCGAGATCGCCGGGGAGCAGCGTCTCGCCGTCGATCGCCAGCGACGGCGGTCGCGTCCGCTCGATCCGTTCGGGGTCGGTCCGAAGCGACGCGAGCGCAGTCCGAACCGCGTCGACGTCGACGCCGCGATAGGTCGCTGGCAGGACGGAGAGATACTCGCGTGCGCTCTCGGCGAGTCCCGTCGCACCTGACCAGTTACCTCGACGCGCGTGGTAGACGGCGGCGGTGAACTGGATGAGTCCGTGGAGGAACCGTTCGTCGTCGCTTCCCCGCTCCAGTTCGAGCCAGTGAGCCTCCCAGGCGTCGTGGGCGGCGTGGTACTCGCCGGCGTTGTAGACGGCGACACCCGCCCGGAGGATGTCGTCCATACTCTCCTTTCTCGGCAGCGACCTAAAACGGTTCGTGAAGCGTTCTCGGCGGTTAGGTCGGGGATACTCGACGCACACGACGAGAATACATATATCGCTGCGCGACCGACAGTATCCTGTGTGATAACACATGGCAAGCACCGCCCTTCGAACGACTCGTCCGGGTGTCGGTCGATGAACCTCCATCCGACCTGCATCGACTGCGGAGAAACGTATCTGAGCACGAACGGTTACCACGGCTACTACTGTCCGACCTGCCACCAGGCGTGGCGCGGCAAACAGCGGCCTGCCCCGAAGCGTAGCCGGCGTCTCCGCCTGTCGGGCCGCCTCCCCAAGCAGCCGACGCCGTCGACGCGACCCAGCGTCACCCGCCGTCCGCCCGAACGAGACGTCTCTCGTCCCCGCGTCCGAGAGGACTGATCCGCTCGCCCCTCCACCGACGTCGTCGACTCGACTGCCGGTCGACCCGGCTAGTGACGAGTGTACTCGTCTTCACTCTGTGCCCGTTCCGGCAACCGGCGTCGCCGGTGACGACGTGAGCGTCCTGACGGAGTCCCACGCGAGCGGACGCGAGCGTGGGGCAAGTCAGGTCGTGAATGAAATGAACGTCCTGACGGAGATTTGAACTCCGGTCCCTGGCTCCGCAAGCCAAGAGGATAGTCCACTACCCTACCAGGACATGTGTGCTTTCGCGCAGTCTCGCACTGCGTCTGCAACTCTACCAATTCGACCCACTTACTTAACACCCCCGGTATAGCTGCCGTGTGCAGCATGTACGCACGGGAGAGAATCGCACGACAGCGGCGTGCTCGAACGACGGAACGAGTACGAGACGGCGAAGGGGTCAACGGAGGCACAAAGAGCTTTTTGACTCTACAGAAGGTCTTTGAAATCACTCACCGAAGGTAGAGTATGAAACGTCGAACGTTCCTGCGAACCGCGACGGCGACGCTGGGCGTCGGGTCGATTGCCGGCTGTCTCGCGAACGAGGACGCACCGGGCGGTGACGGTACGAACACGGGCACCGAGACGGACGAACCGACCGACACACCGGCGGACGGGACGACGACGGGCGAGCAGACGACGTCCGAACCCACGACCGACGGGTCCTCGACCGACGAACCTACCGACACCCCCACGTCGACAGCGGACGCCGAGTCGATAGCGTCGAGTACGCTCGAAGCCACCGGCGACTGTTCGGAGACGGGGACGGCGAGCGTCGCCTTCGAGTCGCCCGACGTCGTCGTCACCGGCTGTATCCAGGGGCCGAACGGCTGTCACCAGCCCGTCCTCGGCGACGTCACGATGGACGGGGACACGCTGACGGTCGTCGTCACCACGGAAGAACAGGGTGGCGACGTCTGCACGCAGGCGCTCGTCCAGCGCAGCTACGAAGCGACGGTCAGTTTCGAAGGCGAACTGCCGGCGACGGTCAGCGTCGTCCACGAGAGCATGGGCGAGCGGACGACCGTCGCCACGGCCGACCGGTAGCCGATCGGGAGCGATCGGCAGTCGGCTCGCTCTCGGTGGGGGCGACCACCCGAACCTTTTTGACCGAGTTCGCGGCCAGACGCGGCATGGTCGCGACACCGGACAATCCGCGTCGGCGGCAGGAAAAACCGCCAGACAGCGTCGAGTCGTCTCGACAAGGACAACGCTTAAGCGCGCGCTCACCTTGCTTGGCTACACGATTATGGGCGCGATAGAGGACGTCTACGAGGGCCTCGAAACAGAGGTTTCTTTCGAGGAGTTCGAGGCGGCAGTCGAGGAGAAAGTCGAACAGATGGGGGGGCTCGCGGACGACGAGACGGCGGCGATGCTCATCGCCCACGAGCTGACAGACCAGGGTGGGGAGGTGAGCGGGATCGCCGACGTCGAACCGGGCATGGACGAGGTGAAGTTCCTCGCGAAGGTCGTCAGCATCGGCGAACTGCGAACTTTCGAGCGCGACGGCGAGGACGAGGACGGCCGCGTCGTCAACGTCGAGGTCGCCGACGAGACCGGGCGACTCCGCGTCTCCTTCTGGGACGAGATGGCGGCGGACGTCGTCGACAGCCTCGAAGTGGGTGAACTGCTCCGTGTCGCCGGTCGCCCGAAAGACGGGTTCAACGGCGTCGAGGTCAGCGTCGACAAGGCCGAACCCGCTCCCGACGAGGAGGTCGACGTCCAGCTGCTCGACAGCTACCAGGTCGAGGACCTCTCGCTCGGCCTCTCGGACGTGAACCTCAAGGGGAAAATACTCGACACCTCCGAGATTCGGACGTTCGACCGCGACGACGGTTCGGAGGGCCGCGTCGCCAACCTGACGGTCGGTGACGAGACGGGTCGCGTGCGGGTGACGCTCTGGGACGAGCAGGCAGACCGCGCCGACGAACTCGACGCCGACCAGACGGTCGAGGTCGTCGACGGCTACGTCCGCGAACGGGACGGATCGCTCGAACTCCACGTCGGCTCGCGCGGCGCAGTCGAGGAACTCGAGGAGGAGGTCCAGTACGTCCCCGACACCGCCGACATCGGCTCGCTGGAGATCGGACAGACGGTCGACATCGCCGGCGGCGTCATCGAGACCGACCCCAAGCGCACGTTCGACCGCGACGACGGTTCGCAGGGACAGGTGCGGAACGTCCGCGTCAAAGACGAGACGGGCGAGATCCGCGTCGCCCTCTGGGGCGAGAAGGCCGACACCGACGTCGACCTCGCGGACCACGTCGTCTTCACGGACGTCGAGATCAAAGACGGCTGGCAGGACGACCTCGAGGCCTCTGCGGGCTGGCGCTCGACGGTGAGCGTCACGCGCGACAGCGTCGGCGACGGTGGAAGCGACTCGACCGCCGCAACCGGGAGGAGCGAACAGGGGCTCGACGCCTTCGGCGAGTCCGACGACGCGTCCGAGCCGGGCGATGACGCCGAGACGACGACCGCCGAGAGCGCGAGCACGAGCGGCTCCGGCACGGCCGCGGCGGTCGCGACGAAGGCCGACGACGCGAACGGCGAGACCGTCGAGTTCACCGGGACGGTCGTCCAGGCGGGGAGTCCGGTCGTCCTCGACAACGGGACGAAGACGCGAAGCGTCCGCACGGACGCGCGGCTTCGACTCGGCGAGGAGATCACCGTCCGCGGGACGCTTCGCGACGGTACCATCGACGCCGACGACGTGTTCTGAGTCGGCCCCGTCCCGCGTTCGACTGCCCAACGACGCGGCGAGGGCTGAGCAGCCCGCGTCTCGACTGCGGAAAGGGCCTTAACGGAAAGGATTATACAGCGCACGGACCGGTATGTGGGTATGAGTGTTGAGCTGCCGTTCGCCCCGGTGGACACTATCATCCGGCGCAACGCCGGCAATCTCCGGGTGAGTGCGGACGCTGCCGAGGAGCTCGCGCGTCGCATTCAGCAACACGGCGCGGTCCTCGCGAAGGACGCCGCGGTACACGCGACCGACGACGGTCGAAAGACGCTGATGGCCGAGGACTTCGGCGTCGAACAGGTCGTCGAGCGCGCGGACCTCGAACTCCCCATCGCGCCGGTCGACCGGATCGCCCGCCTCGAGATCGACGACCGATACCGCGTGTCGATGAGTGCGCGCATCGCGCTGGCGGATATCCTCGAAGACTACGCCGACAACGTCGCCAGCGCGGCCGCCAAACTCGCCCACCACGCCGACCGGAGAACCATCCAGGCCGAAGACATCCAGACGTACTTCTCCCTCTTCGAATAATGCGCTTCGGCTACAGCGACACCTGTCTCGAACACGACACCGGTGCCCGACATCCGGAGACGGCCGACCGACTGCGGGCGATCAAGCGTGGGCTGGCGAAACGACACGGCGTCGAGTACGTCGACGCCGACCCGGCCACGGAGGACGCTGTAGCCGCCGTCCACGACCCAGACTACGTCGAGGAGGTCAAGCAGTTCTGCGAGAGCGGTGGCGGCAACTGGGACCCCGACACCGTCGCCAGCGACGAGACGTGGGACGCCGCACTCCAGAGCGCGGGACTCTCACAGTGGGCGGCACGCGAGGCGCTCGACGGGAACGCGGGGCGACAGACCCCCTTCGCACTCGGTCGGCCGCCGGGACACCACGCCGTCGGCGACGACGCCATGGGCTTCTGTTTCGTCAACAACGCCGCCGTCGCCGCACAGGACGTCCTCGACGACGACCTGGCCGAGCGCGTCGCTATCTTCGACTGGGACGTCCACCACGGCAACGGGACACAGGACATCTTCTACGACCGCAGCGACGTCTTCTACGCCTCGATCCACGAGGACGGCCTCTACCCCGGGACGGGCGAGGCCGACGAGATCGGCGACGGCGACGGCGAGGGGACGACGCTGAACGTGCCGCTTCCGGCCGGGAAGGGCGACGCGGACTACCTCTTCACCATCGACGACCTGCTCGCGCCCGCACTCGACCGGTTCGACCCCGATCTGCTCGTCGTCTCGGCCGGGTTCGACGCCCACCGACACGACCCCATCTCCCGGATGCGCGTCTCGACGGAGGGCTACGCACTGATGACCGATCGCGTTCGCCGTCTCGCCGACGAGGTCGACGCCGCACTGTGTTTCGTGCTCGAGGGCGGCTACGGACTCGACACGCTCTCTGAAGGCGTCGCGACGGTCCACGAGACGTTCGACGGTCGCGAACCGATGGATCCCGACGACTCGCCGGACGAGAACACGGAGGAACTGATCGCGGAGCTCCGGTCGACTCACGGTCTCGGCTCGAAGTAGGCCCGAAGCTCCGAAGCGAACTCCTCGGCGAGCGCGACGACGTCTCCGTCGACAAGTACGGTGTACGACTCCTCTAACTGTCCTTCGATCTGTGCGCCGAGCGCGACGTCGAACAGCGCGTCGCTCTCGAGGAACGCTCGCGGCGTGGTGAACTCGCGTTCGCGTTCGACGACGTAGCGACTGCCGTCGAGGAACGGGCCGTAGACGTCGGCGTCGGCGTACTTCTCGTAGAATCCCGTCGCATGCTGTCGGACGTGGACGGGCGGGCCGTCGTGTCGCTGTATCGTCGGGAGCGCGTCGACACCGAGTTCGACGAAGAGCACCGCGCGGTCGAACGGTGCCCCGTCGTCGGCGTCGTCTCCGGTCTCGCTGGCGAACGCCGTCGCTCGTAGCGGCTCGAACTCTCGACGGTCGAGTTCGGAGACGACGCCCTCGAGCGACTTCTCCAACTGCGGGTAGAGTTGATCTTCGACGACGGCCGGCGCGTCGAAGGCGACGGCGACGGGGGTGGTCCCACGACGGTCGAGTTGTGCCCGGAGTTCCTCGGCCGTCATCGGGGGGCGTTCGGAGGGAAAGAACAACTCCTCACGAGGGTCGGCGAGCAACTCGCGGGCGTAGTGTTGGAGTCGTGCGACGTTCTCCGCGGAGAGCACGGCGGCGACGTTGCGCTCGGGGTCGGTCGGGTCGACGACGACGAGCGGGTCGGAGAACGATCGACGGCCGTGATCTTCGGGGTCGCGTTCGACTGGGGGATGCCAGTCGGCGGCGGCCGCGACGAGCGGTTCGAAGCCGCCATACTCGAGGACGAGCAGTTCCGCGAGGTAGCCCGAGAACCCCTTGGTCCGGAGGTCGCTGCCGTAGGCGCCGATCCCCTTCAGGAACCGTTTGAACACGCGGACGTCGGCGGCGAGGTCGTCGTCGAGTCGGTCGAGGAGGTAGGCGTTGTGGAACGGCGTCCGGTCGACCGCAGAGCGGATGTCGGTCGCGGCGGGGACGTCGTAGCAGGGGACGAGGTCGACGTCGAACCCCTCGAACTCGCCTTTGACGTAGGGGTGTTCGGCGAACTCCTCGTGGCCGTCCGGGAGCACCTCCCGGCCGACGGCGAGACCGAACCGCTCCAGCTCCGCGCGGGAGAGTTCCGGTGGGAAACGGACGAAGAGGTCGATGTCGCGGTCGCCCGCGAGCCACGTCCCGCGGGCGGTGCTTCCGACCTGCACGACGTCGGCCGTCACGGGGCGGTCCGCGAGCGCCTCCCGGACGCGCTCTGAGAGTGCGGCGGCCGCCGCCGCGAGACGCTCGCGCTCCGCGGGATCGGGGTCGATGCGTTCGCGGACGCGGGCGACGACGGTCGCGAGCTCCGCGGCGTCCTCGGTGGTCATGTCCCGGTCTTTCCCGGGCGGCGGCGAAAGGATGTCGGTGTCGCCTGCGCCGAGTGAGACCGACAGACGGCGACTGAAAGCGAAAACACTTTCAAATAACCTCGAATACGTAGAGATGCAACGAGCCGTCGTAGCTCAGATGGTAGAGCACCTCGCTGTTAACGAGGTGGTCCCAGGTTCGAGCCCTGGCGACGGCGTCCCTCTCTCTCTCGTGGCTCACATCCGAAAGCGGCGTACTGAGACTTTCGATGACCGTCTTCGTCTATCGATCGGCGCCGACAGCCCGTATCCTTTGACCGGTCGTCGAGACCCGATACCAGAGATGTCGATGTCACGTGCTATCACCAGTCAGCCGACCGACCGAAACGAAACCGCTTTCAAACTCTCCTGGATAGAGGAGACTACAGTAAGCCGTCGTAGCTCAGATGGTAGAGCACCTCGCTGTTAACGAGGTGGTCCCAGGTTCGAGTCCTGGCGACGGCGTTCTCGTGACTCGCTTCCGTGAGTAGTGTGAGTGCTGTCCGTCGGCGTCGGAGTGACAGGACAAAGCAACGCTAAAGGGGTATCCGAGGATAGCACCGTACGAGGGCCCTTAGCTCAGTCTGGTTAGAGCGCTCGGCTCATAACCGAGTGGTCATTGGTTCGAATCCGATAGGGCCCATAACTCATCCGCGAGCGACAGCGAGCGGTGAGTTTCACGCTCTATCGGTTCGAAGCAGGGAACGAAGCAAAGCGGAGTGACCGTGGTTCGAATCCGACAGGGCCCATCTGGGTCACGAGGCTACAGTCATTACTGTAAGGCCTTTTTCGCCTCGATTGTCGCGGAGACGACGTAGTCACTGACGTCACGTTCGTCATCCCACTCTCGAATAAATTCCTCACTCTCGGCTTTCGGCTCGATTCGGATCTGCTCGAACCCGGCGTTCGACAGCATCGTCTCGATCTCCGGAACCGGAGACGCACCGGCGACACAGGACGCGACCGAGTCGGGGTCGGCGTGTACATCGCTCGGGAGTTGTGCAGTCAACACGACGTCGGAGATGGCGAGTCGGCCTCCGGGCCGAAGCACCCGATTCGCTTCGTGGAACACCTGCTGTTTGTCCGGAGAGAGATTCACCACACAGTTCGAGATGATGACGTCGACCGTCCTGTCGGCGACAGGGAGGTGTTCGATCTCGCCGAGGCGGAACTCCACGTTCGTCGCGTCGTTCTTCGCTACGTTCTCGCGGGCTTTCACGATCATCTCTGGCGTCATATCGACGCCGACGACACGCCCTGAGTCTCCAACTTCCTGCGCTGCGAGGAAGCAATCGAATCCCGCCCCCGACCCGAGGTCGAGTACTGTTTCACCAGCCTCCAAGGCAGCGATCGCGTTCGGGTTGCCACAGCCGAGTCCAAGATTCGCGCCCGCTGCAACGCCGGATTCGTCCTCTTCAGAGTAGCCGAGTTTCCTGTTCAACTCCTCGCGGTCAGTAGTCGAACTGTCTGAACTCTCACAGCAGCTCGAGTCGTCGGTGGCGATTCGGGCATACCGCTGGCGAACCGCACGACGCTGTTCGTCGGGTGAGAGTCCGTCCGTCTTCGAGTCCGAGGATTGGTCGTGTTCACTCATCGGTCTGCCTCCGAATCTCGCCGAGTGCGTCGAGAATGCGCTCTGCTTCCGCGGTTGCCGCGTAGTATCGCCACCGACCCTCCTTCCGCCGCGTGACGAGTCCAGCGGTGTACAACCGAGAGAGTGCCTGACTGACAGCGCTCTGGCTCACTCCGAGTGCGGGTTCGAGTTCACAGACACACACGTCTCCGTCTGCTTCGGCGATGAGTCTGAGCGCCTCGTAGCGCGTGTCGTTCCCCATCGCAGACAGCACCTGTACGTCTGCGGCGAGTTCCGATTCGGTCAGCGTGTGTTCCGCCGTACAGCACGCCTCGGCTGTGTCGGGTTGGTGTGACGGCGAGTTCTGAGCCATTTTAGCGATTGCTAATATTAGCGTCCGCTAATATATGTGTTTCGCACAGCATAGGAGATACTAACAGTTGTCCACACCGAGTGATTTGCAAAAAGCGGCGATTCATTCTGATGGGCGATGAACCGTACGAGAGAGTCGGTTGCCGTTGTTCCGACACTACCGTTGGAACGAAGCGTCGCTGTTCACTCACCGATGTGGAAGTAAACTCGCTTCCGTGCGTCAGAGAGGTCGACTGCCTCTTCAACTACGTCACACAATTCGAGCGCGTCAACCGCTCGCCGAACCGTGCTTCTGTCCAGACCCGTTTCGGCAATTAGCCTCGACTGCGACGCTCGTTGTTCGTGTTTTATAATCTGATAGACGAGTTTTGCACTCGCCGTCTGGTGAGCGACACACGCCCGTCCTGTTGATCGCTCAGTCATGCTTAGTCTACTCGAGAAGTTCGTCGAACAGGCCCGAGACGCGCCGTTCGATCTCGTCGCGAATTTCGCGAACACTGTCCAAGTCCTGTCCGTCGGGATCATCGAGTCCCCAGTCGCGGTTCTCACCGCTCCAGGTCGCCGGGCAGACGTCTCGAGCCGAACAACCCATCGTGATAACGTAGTCGGTCTCTCGGAGTTCTTCAGGCGTAATATCACGAGGCGTTTTCTTCGAGAGATCGATGCCTTTCTCTTGCATCACTTGAACGACTTCTTCATGGACATGGTCTGCGGGTTGCGTCCCCCCAGTGAGAATCTCGATCTCGTCCTCCACGCCGCGTTGCGCCCGTCCCCGTTCGGCGAACGCTGTTGCCATCTGGCTTCGACCCGCGTTCTGCACGCATACGAATGCGACTTTCATATGAGCGTCTCTTTCAAGTGAGACTATATCCGTTGTGTTCAAAATCTACAGAGAGCTATATTGTCGAACATGCGTTCACAAATGCGACCTCCCGGAAGTCCACTTCAGTATAGCGTCTGGATGGTTCTCAGTCAGAACGCTTATTCAAGCGTTCGCTCAAGTATTTCCTGATGGCGACGAACGACCGGCTTCAGCGGTACCTCGCCGATGAACTCGGTGAGTGCCGAGACGAGGACCTTACTCAACGAATCGACGAGTTAGAAGAACTCGATGCAAAAGCAGGTATCAGTACAATCGAGTCCGACGTCGGAGTCCTCTCGGCGATTGCAAACGAAACACGGTACAAGATCATTCGGCTCCTCTATGCGGCCGACGAGGAACTGTGCGTCTGCGAACTCTCTCCCCTTCTCGACGTCAGTGACAGTGCAATCAGTCACGCACTCTCGCAGTTACTAGAAGCTGGCCTCGTTACGAGACGAAAAGATGGAAAGTGGCGCAAGTACCGTGCGACAACCCGAGCGACCGCACTCGTCGTGGCGCTCGAAGGGACGAGATAGCCAACTACGCTACGTTAACAGCAGTCACTGCCAGCGTCGCACGCGTCGCCGTAGTCGATACCGGTCGCGTCACTGATCGCCTCGTTACATTCTTCGAGTAGCGACTCGAACCCTTCTCGTGTCGACTCCGATTTTGCCTGCCGGAGCTCGTCACCGAGAGACTCGGCGGCAGCCAGCACGTCTTCGTCGGTAGTACTCAACAGCACCCACCTCCGAGTGACTGTGCGAACTCCTGTCCGATTCGTTCGCTGATCACGTCGTTGGTCTGATTGAGGAGGTCGACGAGTTCCTCCTGGGCTGCTTGGTGGCGTTTGATAGTTTCGTTGTTCGAGAGTTCGGTCTGGAGTTCCCGTAGATCACTCATGACCGATGGGTCGAACTCCGCCTGTAACTGCTGTTGTTTCTGCTGATAGGCGTCGAGTAGTGCCATCGCCTCGGAATCCGCCTCGAGTTCCGCTTGGGTGTCGATGACCTGCTGGTAGGTTTCTGACTCACGGAGCGTCTCGAGGAACACGTCGAGTTGCTCCTCGACAGTCGGCTCCTCGGATTGAGCTCCACTCATGACACCGTCACCTCCTCGTGTTCCTTCTGACCGATCTCCGACAGTCCCGTAACCTCCTCACCGAACGCACGGAGTGCGTCCAGCCCGACCGGCTCGTCCTGACGCAGCGGTGCGAGCATCATCGGCGCGTCGAACCGGTCGCTGATCTCACTGAGGTACTGCTCTTGTTGGGCACGACGGTTCTCAAAGAACGCGTTGTCACCGTACTCCTCGGGGAGTAGGTAGTTTGCCACGACCAGTGAGGTCTCGATACCGACCTGCTCACGCAGGTCTTCGGCGGCTCGGTACGCTTCCATCATCGGTGTGTACTCGGGGTACATGACGAACGCGAACGAACTCTTCTCCGGGTTCTGCATCGTCTCGATGACAGTGTCGTACTTGCCTTCCTTCTCCGGGGCTGCACCCTTCGTCAACGATCCGAGATCCATGAAGCCCTTCCAGTCCGATGGGAGTTCGAGGAGCCGTAGTGTGTGGCCAGTTGGGGCGGTGTCGAAGACGACGATATCGTAGCCGTCTTCCTCGAAGTAGCTGACGAACTTTTCGAGTGCCGCCATCTCCTCGGCGCAGGGTGACTCCAGTTCCTCCTTGACGTTCTCGATTGCGGCGTCGACGTCGATTTTGGAGTCGTCCTTGTCCTCGTACATCTCAGTGACGTGGTCGAGGACCTGTGTCCGGTACTCTTCGAGCGCTTCCTCTTGATCGATTCGGGCCGCATCGAGGTTCGCTTGTCCGACAGAGGTCGGGTCGTGGCCGACTGGTTCCTCGAAGATGTCCTCTAGGTGTGCCGCAGGGTCAGTGGTGACGACGAGGGTTTCGTAGCCGGCCTCAGCGAGTGCAGTCGCCGTCGTCGAAGCGATGGTGCTCTTTCCGACGCCACCTTTCCCGGTGAAGAAGAGATAACGCGTCCCGTCGACCGGTCGCAACTGCTCGGCGACGGCGTCCGGGTCTGTGAGCGAGTCGAAGTCGACTGTCCGGTCTTCGTTCGTCGTGTCACCCGCGCGTTCGATGTCGACGGATGTCTCGTCGCCATCGTAGAGGACCCCACCGACGTCCGACAGTAGGTCGAGGCCAGTTATCTCGCCAGGCTGGAGGGGATAGGTCGCAATTGCCTGCTCGTCGAACGTCTCTTCGACGCGGTCGAGAACCGCCTGTTCGTCGGCTCGTTTGCTCTCGAAGAACGGATCGTCACACACCGATTCCGGGAGGTAACCGTTGACGACGAGGAGTTGCGATTCGATGCCGAGCCCTGCAAGGTCGTCGGCGCTGCGTTCGATTTCGTCGATCGAAGAGTCTTCTGGCTTCCCGACGAAGGCGAACGAGGTTCGGTCGTCGTCTTGGAGCGTGTCGATGGCACGCTCGTAATCGTCCTTCTTGTCTTCCATGGAGGCAGCCGGGCCGATACAGGTCGACCCGCCCTTCTCGAGTTCGGCGTTCCAATCGGACGGGAGCTCCATCAACCGGATGGTGTGACCGGTCGGGGCGGTGTCGAAGACGACGACGTCGTACTCAGGACTGTCCATGAAGTCGACGAAGTTGTCGAAGGCAGCGATTTCCTCGACACACGGACTGTTGAGTTGCTCCTCGATCGTCTCGATCTGCTCGTCGTCGAGGAGTTGTCGCATCGGTTCGATCGTCTCTTGGCGGTACTCCTCGGCAGCAGCGTCCGGGTCGATCTCGATGGCCGAGAGGTTCTCGACGTCGTCGATGTCAGTGACCTCGTGGCCGATGTCCTGCCCGAAGATGTCGGAGAGGTTCGGCGCAGGGTCGGTGGTAACTAACAGCGTCTCATACCCGTTGTTAGCGAGCCAACTTGCCGTCGCACAGCTCACGGTACTCTTGCCGACGCCGCCTTTCCCGCTGAAGAAGACGAACTCGGTCTCGTCGTCCGTCGGTTCGACGACTGCTCGGGCGTCGGTCGATGTTCCAGTCACTGTTCGGTCTCCTGCGGTGAGCTGTGACTTTCGAGAGCCGCCTCGAGTTCGTCGTAGGAGAGATACTCGGACTTCGCGACGATTTCGTCGTCGACGACCGTAATCGGCAAGATCGACGGACCGTGTTCCTCGACCAGTTCGGAGATACGCTGTGTTTCGAGGAACTGATCGATGTCGTGCTGCATGTTTGCCCGTGAAATTTCGACGCCCTCGAATTCGTTTTCGAGTTGGTCGAGAGCGGCGCTGACTTCCACGAGTTCGTCGTCGGGATCGGGTCCACAGACGCCGGTGGAACAGCACATTGCTTCTTCGTAGAGGATGAGTTCAGTCATTCGTGTTGGTTAATATCTCGTTCAATTGTTTTAGCACCGAACGAAGGGTCTTCGACTGCTAATTGGCTGTCTTCTTCCATGCACATCTGAGCGATTTATCAAACAATCTCATAAGAACTTCGCTTCAGTATCTACCAGCCAATGAAAGGGAATAGAAACGGACTGCCAGTTGTAATTCCACACGCCTCCAGTAGTTCGATGTGGGATGCCGCTCATCCGCACTGCCGACTTGTTTTAGAGATTATTGAAATATTCTCGTTATCGTCGAACGTCTACCGTCAGATATCTCTACCACCGTTGATTTACAAACTACTAAATTATCTACTGAGAATCTACCAAGAGATCAGAGCGATAGTTTAGCGAGCTATCTCATTGACGGCTGGCATCCCCACCTTTGACGGAAGAACATCCTTGTGTCCCGTGCGTGAACAACGATTCCGAAAGTAGAACGTGGAGAGTACAGGAGACACAACGGCATATAGGAAGAGTCCAAACAGGTAGCTGTTCGATGGTAGGATGTGAGCGAGTACGTGAATGATAACAGAAGATAGAACGATTCTCTGGGAGCTTCTTGACTATCGATACGACCTAACGGAGAGAGGGGGTCGTCGACGACACACCCTCGAGACCTCCCGGATCAGGCGTGGTCGTACGGGGGAATCTCGGCTTCGACCACCTCACCCAGCAGTTTGAGTTCACGGCCGAGGAGGACGACGAAATCGTCGAACGTGACGATTCCAGCGAGGTCCCCGTCCGAGTCGACGGCCGGAACTCGCCGGACTTTCGCGTCTGCCATCACGCGGAGGACGTCGAAGATGCCGCTGTCGACGGCGATTGTCTCGACACGGTCGCTCATCACGTCGGCAGCGGTCTGTGACGAGGCATCTGTACCACGTGCGACGACTTCGATCGCGAGGTCGCGATCCGTGACGATTCCTCGAGGCCGTTCGTCGTCGACGATCACGACGCTCCCCACGGTCTCCTCGTCCATCAGTTGAGCTACCTCCGTAAGAGGAGTCTCCGGGGACGCGCTCACTACTGTCTCGCGAACGATCGATTTGATTTCGGGCATGGAACTCACCGCGACTGGACTGACGGTCGCTCACCAGTCGCAGTCGTCTGTTCGCTAGAATGCGTGATAATATCTTGCACGACTCTCGTCCGAGAGACGTCTCTTCGCTTCGGCACATCTTCTCGCCTCCACGCACAACCTTCGCCGGGGAGGCGACAAGAGTTGGACCCCCTTCGTACCCACTGCACCGTTTCGCTCTGACTTCTGCCACGGAGACGGTGCAGTAGCATCCTGTCGGGGTCGGTGTCCCGTTCCTGGACGAAAAGATCCGAGAGTCGCTAGAGGAGACAGTCTGGCTGGAACGCCTGGCTCTCTCCTCGTAACCGTAGCGCTGCTCCAGTGCGAACACCCAGTGGCAACAGACATATCAACGCAGAGTTGTGACTCGACGTATGAACACACGACAGAGCCGTACCCGAGAGAGGAGTCGCGGATGAGCGGTCGGAACGTCGGTATCGTCGTCGTCTCGCTCGCCGTCGCGGGTGTCGTCGTCGGTGCGCTGGCGGTCGATCTCGGGCCGGCAGCGCCGCTCGTGGACTCGGTGTTCGACGAGACGGGGACGGACGTCGACGCGAGCGGCGGTGACGACGACGGTTCCTCGACGGCCGACAGCGAGGAGGCGGAGAGCGGTGGCTCCACCGGCGGTTCCGACGACGGAAGTGCCGCCGAGGCGGAGTTCCGATTCGACGTCCGAAACATCGACAGTTGCGGACAGACCTGTCGTGACGTGACCGTGGCGCTGACGAACACCATGAACGACACGGCGACGAACGTGGAGGTGAGCACGGAGATCTACACCGGCGGTGACGAGATCTGGTCGGCCAGCCAGTCGTTCCCCGCGGTCGAGTCGACGGAGACGAAGACGCGCACCAAACGCGTGGACCTCGGCTATCTCGACGCGGCGAAGGTCAAACAGAACGGCGGCGAGATCCGTATCGAGACGACCGTGACGTGGGACGGCGGCGAGCAGTCGTTCACCGAACGGCGAAAAGTCGCATAGGGCGCGGCGGTTCAATTCCGAAATCCTTTTGCACCAGTCAGCCATCGACTGGAGTGTAAGCCGCCTTAGCTCAGACTGGGAGAGCACTCGACTGAAGATCGAGCTGTCCCCGGTTCAAATCCGGGAGGCGGCATTTCCCTGCGAACGAGTGACCTCCTCCCCGCCGTAAACGGCGGGGCTTCCCACGAGCAAAGGCCCGCTGAGTTGGGAGATTCACGGTTTAACACCCGACAAGTGCTGGCAGGGCCATGCTACCGTTACTCCTATCCTCTCCACGAGGACTCAGAGTTATCTGATTATTTTGTGTCGGTTAGGTCGTCCGAAGGCTTACGTTTTGATGAGGTAAACACCGAGTCAACTGCCAGTTTTCGGACAGTCAATCACGATGGAGGAACCATCGCAACGACAGTCACAGAAACGTCGTGTGAGCACTTGTACGTTCGGTTCACAGTGTTCACAACCAAAGACGGCGCTGTTTCCCCGCCCTGAAGAACGGGGTTTTAGCGCCTGACAATTAGATAACAGAGTGAAGCGACTGAGCCGTCGTCGCGGAGATAGCGTTCGTCGCTCGACTACAGACAGCGCTCGTGGACGATCTGGTTGTTAGCGTTCGGTCGTCGGGACTCGCCCACGACGATCGGTTCGCTGCAGGCTGGACAGCGCATCCCGCCGTCCTCGCCGGTCGTCTCGACGTCGCGCACGGATTCGTCCGCCGCGTCGCTCTCCTCGGTCACGTCGGGAGACCGGACCGCAGCGGTGTAGCCGAGTCCGACCGCCCCGGCGCCGGCCAGCACGCCGAGGAGACGGTTCTTCTTCCGAAACGAGCGAAGCGAGACGACCGCCAGCGTGCCGGCGAGCAGTGTGCGAGTGAGTCGATCACGATCGTCGAGGATGGTCTCTAAGTCCATGTGTAATGATGGTGACCCACGTACATGTAGTTCTCTCGTTTCGACGACAGGCGAGCAGGACGTCGGTCACCGAGAGCGCTCCGTCGCGCTGGTCGTCGCGTACGGTCGTCAGAGAGGGCGCGTCTGTCGTGCTACAGGAGCGACCGGAGCAATCGAAGCGGGAACGTGATGATCGCGATGACGAGACTGATCGCTTCCTGTGCGAACGAACGGAGTGTACCGAGCATTACAGTCGAACGTACTCCCAAGACGAGGAAACCAGATGTGGTTGTATCTCCAAGCAGTTTATATGTGCTGTTCGGAGGGCCGGCGTAGAGACGTCGAGAGCGCCGTTCGAGAGAAGACGAGTCGAGACGATCAGTCGCTCGTCGCAGCGAGCGACGCGACGTCGACGACGGTGGGTGTCGAGAGAACGTCGCCGCCGAGTGTGAACGACGGAACCGTCGGCCGGTCGACGTCGCCGCTCGCGACAGTGAGCTCGGAGACCGGTCCGAGTACTCTCGTGAGTCCGGTTCGAATCGCCTCGACCGCTTCCTCGGGGACGACGAGGCGAACGTCGAGGAGACGAGCGGTCTCCCACGCCACGAGTTCCGTGGCGACCTCGCCGTCGTCGCGGTGAACCTCGACACGGAACCCCCACGGCGTTATCACGAACGGGCGGCGACCGTCGCTGTCGCGGACGCTCCATCCCTCCGATTCGGCACGACGCACACGGTCCACGACGGCGTCGAACTCCGAGGTGACGACGCCGAGGTGGTCGAACCGGAACCGCCGTCCGGGAGCGAGCGTGAGGTCGACCGCCCCTCGTCGAAGCGTCTCGAGTCGGAGTCTCCACTCCGTCGGTCGCCGCTCGTCGGGGCCGAGCGACGTGAACTCTCCGTCGTCCCAGCCGAACCGACGGTGTAAGGGGAGTCCGACGTCGGCGAGTGCGGCTTCGAGTCCGTCGACGTCGGGAGTGTTGTAGTGGAGGTGAAAGAGTCGGGTCGCCGGTGAGTGCGACACCGTCTGCCGTTTTGGGTCCATGGCGAGCAGTCGGCTCACCGAGTCAAAAGCGTTCGCGACCGGGCGGACGGCCGAGACCGACTCGACTACGTCGTCTCGTGACTTTTCTGCCCCGTTATCTCGTCGACGACGAACCGCCAGCCGAGGATATCCTGCATCGGTTGCGTCTCGGAGAATAGACTCGGGAACCAGGCGTTCTCCTCGAGGGCGTCCCGGAGGGCCGGCCACTCGTCGTCGTCGACCGGTTCGACCCGACCCGTGACGACGACGCTCCGCCAGTCGTGTTTGTCGTCGACGTCGTAGACGAGGAAGCTCGCGGTCTCGGTCTCGCGGATGAACGCCTCCTTCTTGCTCTGTGCGCCCGGTCGGAGCAGGACGAAGTAGAGGTTTTCATCGTCGTACCCGAAGGAGATGGGGATGCCGTACGCCTCGTTCTCGCGGGCCAGCGAGAGCACGCCGAACCCTTGCTGACGGAGGAAGCGCTCGGCCTCCTCGCCGCTCATCTCGATCCCCTGAAGTTCGGCAAATCGGTCGTGTTCCATGGACAGTCGTACGTGTTCAGAGACCATAATTATCCTCCCAGTTGCAGACGGCGTGCGGTCGACTCTGATCGACGGACCGACCGACCGACTGGGCGGCCTCACCCCGTTCGGTCGGACGCGCCGTTTTTATCTTCTCGTCCCCAACCGCTCGACGGCACTCCGTATGCACGCGACGACGCTCCACCGGCCGACGCACCGCGAGACGCTCTGGGAACTCGAAGAGGCGTTCGAGCGCGGCGACCTCGTCACCGTCTTCGGCCGCTGTACCGTCGACTACGACGGACGGGCGACGAGCAGCCTCGGTTCCGGCAACCGGCTCGTCATCCTCAAACCCGACGGGTCGACGCTGGTCCACACCGACGAGAAGCGCACCCCGGTCAACTGGCAGCCGCCGGGCAGTGAACACCACGCCAGCGTCCGAGACGGTCGCCTCCGGGTTCGCGGGACGCGTCGGAACCCCGCGGAGACGCTCGACGTCCACTTCGAGCAGGTCCACCAGTTCTCGGCGCTCTCGGTCACCGGCGGACGTGACCTCGACCTCCACGGCAGCGAGGAAGACCTGCGCCAGCACGTCCTCGACGACCCCTCGCTCGTCGAGAGCGGGTTCATCCCCCTCGAGACGGAACGCGAGAGCGCGGCCGGCCCGATGGACATCTACGGCGAGGACGGCGACGGGACGCCCGTCGTCGTCGAGCTGAAGCGTCGTCGCGTCGGTCCCTCGGCGGCGAGTCAACTCCAGCGCTACGTCGAGGCACTCCACCGGGAACTCGGCGACGAGTCCGAGGTGCGTGGGATTCTGGTCGCCCCGTCCGTCACCGACCGGACGAGCGCGCTGCTCGACGAAGAGGGGCTGGAGTTCGTCGCGCTCGACCCCGACACGGGACGGCCGCCCGACGGCGACACCGCGACCGGCGACTCGGAGGAGACGCAGAACACGGAAGAGACGGAGAAGACGGCCGATACGGGCGACTCGGAGGGAACGTCGTAGGAGTCGGAACGTCGCTCCGTCGGTACTCGTCTCACGTGACCGGATCAACCGAACGAGCCGGTCCGATAGCGACGAGAACGCCGATCAGACGCCAGATCCGGCGAGTCGGACGAAGTTCGCGAACGTCCGCTCGACGGAGACCGCAGAGAAGTCCCGGGAGCCCTGCCAGTCGAAGTCCGCGGCGATACGGGGGAGGAGTCGGTCGGTGAACTCCGGGTGATACTGGACGGTCCAGAGCGGTGCGTTCTCGTGGCGACTCGCGGGGAAGGGGTAGTAGTCGGCCGAGGCGATAGGTTCCATCCCGTCGCCGAGGTCGGTGACGTGGTCGCCGTGGACCATCGGGACCGTCGACGCGACGCCCTCGAAGAGCGGGTCGTCCGCGAAGTCGACGTCGACGAGTTCCGCGGTGAGTCCACGGTGTTCGACCGTGCCACCGAGCGCGTCGTTGACGAGTTGATGCCCGAAACAGACGCCGAGCGTCGGCAGCTCGTGGGCGACGAGGTCGGAGACGAGATACCGGAGGTCGTCCATCCACGGGTAGTCGGAAGACTCGTATACACCGGCGGTGCTCCCGCTGAGGACGACGCCGTCGACGAGATCGACGAGGTCGGCAACCGCCGGGACGTCACCGTGAGCGACGTCGTGAACGCGGTACTCGGGGAGGTGGCGAGTGATCTCGGGGACGAAGTAGCGCTTGTCTCGATCGACCTCGTTCTCCAACACGAGGAGCATCGACCCGAGTTGGCGACGGAGCCTGATAAACTCCCGTGGCGGGTCGACGAGCAGCGGTCTCTCGTCCCCACCGCCGAGATCGTGGGACCCAAAGGGCGGCCGTCCGGAGTCAAACCCGAGTGTGAGGCCGTCACAGGGCGCGACAGCGAGGGACTGTATCGAAGGCTTTATTCCCGGAGTCGGCGTTTTCCCGAACAAGTAACCATGTCAGACAAGCCGGCCTCTATGTACCGGGATATCGATACTCGCCCGTACACGCGACGGGAGTACATCACGGGGATTCCCGGGTCGAAGATCGCACAGCACAACATGGGTAACCTTCAGACCGGTCCAGAGGACTACCCGGTCCAGATCAGTCTCCGCATCGAGGAGCAGTGTCAGATCCGTCACGGTTCGCTCGAAGCAGCGCGTCTGTCCGCGAACCGACTGCTCCTGAAGCACGTCGGACAGGAGAACTACAAGATGGTGCTCCGCAAGTTCCCCCACCACGTCCTGCGTGAGAACAAGCAGGCGACCGGTGCGGGTGCGGACCGTGTCTCCGACGGGATGCGTCAGGCGTTCGGGAAACCGGTCGGCACCGCCGCTCGCGTCCCGCGCAACGACGCCATCTTCACGGCCTACTGCAACCCCGAGGACGCGGAGGTCGTCAAGGACGCGTTCCGCCGCGCCTACAACAAGATGACGCCGCCGTGCCGCATCGTCGTCGAGAAGGGCGAAGAGCTGCTCGTCTCGTAGACCGGAAACCCGTCCCGTTTTTCTCCCTCCACTCCTCCCGTAGCGTATGCTACGCCTCGCGGCCACCACCCGCGCGGAGACGTTCGAGCGGATGCGTGACCCCCTCGCCGACAGAGGGATCCAGATCGTCCACGTCCAGGCAAAAGAGCGGACGCTCCCGCTGACCGACGCCGACCCGCTCTCCGGTGTCGGCGACGTCGACGTCGGGTTCGTCTACCCGTCGCGACCGATGGAGGGGGGTGCCGTCGACGCCCTCCTCGACGTCCCCTGGGTGAACGACCGGGAGGCGATCCTCACCTCGCGAAACAAGGCGGGCGTCGTCGCGGCGCTGTCGCAGGCGGGGGTTCCGGTGCCGAAGACGACGTTGGTGTCGAACCCGGTCGACGAGGCGGCGGTCGTCTCGGCGCTCGAGGCGTTCGACCGGCCGGTGGTCGTCAAGCCGAACTCCACTACTCGCGGCGTCGGCATCGCGAAGGTGTCGGACGTCGACTCGGTGCTCGGAGTCGTCGACTATCTGAACCTGCTGCACGACTACAAGGCGACGGGTGACCGCTCGTATCTCCTCCAGGAGTACCTACCGGACGCTCGCGACTACCGGGCGATGGTCGTCGACGGTACGTTCGTCGGGGCCGTCGAACGTCGCCTCCCCGACGACGCGCTCGCTGAGGGGCGGTGGAAGCACAACGTCCACCGCGGCGCGGAGGCCGTCGGCGTCGACCTCCCCGACGAACACCGACGGCTGGCCGAGCGAGCGGCCGAGGTGCTCGACGTCCCGTATCTCGGCGTCGACCTTCTGGAGACCGAGGACCGACTCGTCGTCACCGAGACGAACGCCCGCCCGACGATCGATACGCCGACGAAGTACGAACCGGGGTTCTACGACCGTCTCGCGGTGCTGATCCGGAAGCAGGTCGAGAGCTGAGAACGTCTACAGCGCCGAGTCGGCGCGTCCGCTCCCCGTGTGAGCGGAGAGAGGAGGATCGCGTGGGCGTTACTCGACGTCGATGGCCGCCGAGTCCTCGACGCGGTCGAGCGTCACCTGCAGGACGCCGTTGTTGAACGACGCCTTCGCGGAGTGTTCGTCGACGCGCGCCGGGAGCCGGATGCGCTCGTCGTACTCGCGGCGGTCGGAGGCGGCGCTGATGGTCAGCACTTCGCCGTCGCACTTCAGTTCGATTGCGTCCTTCTCGACACCGGGAAGGTCCGCGACGAGTCGAATGACGTCACCCTCGTCGAACACGTCGACGTGAGTCTCGGTGGCGAACCCGCTCTGATCGCGCGCGCCACCGGTCATTCCGTTCATCATCCGTTCGATCTCGTTGAAGATGTTGTCGAACGGGTCGTCGCGGTCGTCTCTATCCATGTGCCACGGTATGTCACTCTCGCTCAAAAGCTTTCTGAAGCATGGTGCCTGTTCACGAGTGACTGATGTGTACCGACGAGGATTTCCCGCTCGGCGTCACCGCCGAAAGGTCTTCCCGACTCCTCGCCGTATCGACGCTGTGAACCCGTGAGGACTGTCCTTATCGATTGAGTGTTCCGAAAGCGATAAACGGGCGGATTTTAATAGTTTGAACGCAACTAACTCACATATGAGTGAAAAATCGTATCTAAACGCGGGCGACGAGGTAGCCGAGGAAGAGGTCGTCCGGGTCGGCCTGAACGGGTTCGGACGCATCGGACGCAACGTCTTCCGTGCAGTCATGGACGACCCGCGCGTCGAACTGGCGGGCGTCAACGACGTGATGGACTTCGAGGACATGGCGTACCTCGCGAAGTACGACACGGTGATGGGTCACCTCGACGGCGTCGAACTCGAAGAGGACCACCTCACCATCGGCGGAACGTCGGTGCCGCTGTACAACGAGCAGAGTCCCGCCGAACTGCCGTGGGACGACCTCGACGTCGACGTCGCCCTGGAGTGTACGGGCATCTTCCGGACGAAGGACGACGCCAGCGAGCATCTGAAGGGCGGCGCGGACAAGGTGGTCATCTCGGCGCCGCCGAAGGGTGACAAGCCGGTCAAACAGCTCGTCTACGGCGTCAACCACGAGGAGTACGACGGCGAGGACGTCGTCTCGAACGCCTCGTGTACGACCAACAGCGTCACACCGGTCGCGAAAGTGCTCGAGGAGAACTTCGGCATCAACACCGGCCTGCTCACGACGGTCCACGCCTACACGGGCAGTCAGAACCTCATCGACGGGCCGAAGGGCAAGAAGCGCCGCGGCCGCGCCGCCGCCGAGAACATCGTCCCGACGACGACCGGCGCCGCGCAGGCCGCCACGGAGATCCTGCCGGAACTCGACGGCAAACTCGACGGGATGGCGATTCGCGTGCCGGTCCCGAACGGTTCGATCACGGAACTCGTCGTCGACCTCGAGGGCAACCCGAGCGCCGAAGCGATCAACGAGGCGTTCCGCGAGGCCGCCGACAACGAACTCGCCGGTGTGCTGGGTTACACCGACGACGAAGTCGTCTCCTCGGACATCGTCGGGTGGCCGTTCTCCTCGACGGTCGATCTCCAGTCGACGAACGTCGTCAACGACGGCGAGATGGCCAAGATCCTCACGTGGTACGACAACGAGTACGGCTTCTCGAACCGCATGCTCGACATGGCCGCGTTCGTCTCCGCCGAGTAACTCTCTCGGGTCACTCGACTCGACTCGCGCCCGCGTCGGTACATCTCCCGCTTTTCTCGACCGACGAGCGACAGGTCCTCTCGTCCGCGTCGGCGGGCAACGCTTCCCCGCTTCGTACACCACTAAGTGACTCGCCCGCGTCTCGCCGCGTGATGACGTTCAAGACGCTCGACGACCTCGAACCCGGACAGCGCGTCCTCGTACGCCTCGACCTCAACTCCCCCGTCGAGGACGGCGAAGTGCAGGACAACCGTCGGTTCGACCGTCACGCGACGACGGTGAAGGAACTCGCAGAGAACGACCACAGCGTCGTGTTGATGGCTCACCAGGGCCGTCCGGGCGGCGACGACTTCGTCTCGCTGGAACAGCACGCCGACATCCTCGCGGGGCACGTCGAGAGAGACGTGAAGTTCGTCGCCGACACCTACGGAGAGGACGCTCTCGACGCCATCCGCTCGCTCGAAGGCGGCGACGTCCTACTCCTCGAAAACACCCGGATGGTCGACGAGGAGCTGCCCGAGGAAGACCCCGAGGTCAAAGCCGACACCGAGTTCGTGAAGACGCTCGCCGAGGAGTTCGACGCCTACGTCAACGACGCGTACTCCGCCGCACACCGCAAGCACGCCTCGCTCGTCGGCTTCCCGCTCGTGCTCCCCTCGTACGCGGGCCGCGTCATGGAGTCCGAGTACGAGGCCAACTCCTCGATCGCGACGCGAGAGTTCGACGGCGACGTGACGATGGTCGTCGGCGGGACGAAGGCCACCGACGTCATCGGCGTGATGAACGCGCTGGACGAGAAGGTCGACCAGTTCCTGCTCGGCGGGATTGCGGGCGAACTGTTCCTCCGCGCCGCGGGCCACGAGGTCGGCTACGACGTCGACGACATGGACCTCTTCGACGACCAGTGGGAGGCCAACGAGGAGACCATTCGGAACCTGATCGACGAGAAGGGCGACCAGATCACCCTCGCCACCGACCTCGCGTTCGAAGACGAGAACGACGAGCGCGCCGAAGTGCCGGTCGCCAACATCACCGAGAAGGACACCGCCTACCTCGACGTCGGCAGCGACACGGTGGCGACGTACACGCCGTACATCCACGACTCCGAGGCCGTCTTCGTGAAGGGCGCACTCGGCCTGTTCGAGGACGAGCGGTTCGCCGTCGGTACCACGGGTGTCTTGGAGGCCATCGCCGAGACCGACTGTTTCTCCGTCGTCGGCGGCGGCGACACCTCCCGCGCCATCGAGATGTACGGGATGAGCGAGGACGACTTCTCGCACGTCTCCATCGCGGGCGGTGCCTACATTCGCGCGCTGACCGGCGAGTCGCTGCCCGCCGTGGAACTACTACAGGAGTAGCCGACAGTGACCGAGTGTTCTTGGGGATGCCGGCCGTCATCCCACCCATGCTCGTCGGCATCTGCTCGGACACCCACGACAACCTCGACCTCGTAAACACCGCCGTCGACTACTTCACCGAACAGGACGTCGACGCCGTCGTCCACTGCGGCGACGTCGTCGCGCCGTTCTCGGCGACGCCGTTCGACGCTCCCTTCGAGTTCTACGCCGTCCGCGGCAACAACGACGGCGAGTGGAACCTCCAGAACGCGATCGCGGAGTTCGGCACCTACCTCGGCGAGATGGGGGCCATAGAGTTCGACGGCGTCGACGTCGCCGTCTACCACGGGACGAGCGAGGACGTCGTCGACGCCCTGCTCGGCTGTGGCGACTACGACTACGTCCTCCGGGGACACACCCACGAACGGGTCCACGAGGAGCGAGAGGGGACCGTCCACGTCAACCCGGGTGGGCTTCCTATCCCGGGTGCGGACGACGAGTACTCCGTCACGACGCTCGACACCGAGACGGGCGAGGTCGAGTTCCAGAGAGTGGGATAGACGAACGGAGCGAGGAGGAGAGGAGAAGCGAACGAAGCGAGCGGGTTCAGTCGTCGGCGTTGAGGTCCCGCGGCGTGATGCGCTTGCGGACGCCGCCGAAGACGCTCTCGAGGCCGACGCCGAGGTTCTCGTCGGTCGCGCGCATGCTCTCGCGCTGGTCGGCGGCGTCGGTGATCGCGCGGATGGCGTCGACGTTCTCCGGGATGACGTCGGACTCCTGGTGAATCGACTGGAAGAGATACAGGTCGTCGCCCTCGACGGAGATCGACTCACCCCAGATGCAGTTCTCCCAGAGGTCGCCGCGCGGGCGGCCGGTGTCCATCGCGAACTCTTTCAACTGCCCCGTGCCGTCGATGCCGGCGACGTCGGGGACGAGGAACAGCCGCGACTCCTCGTGGAGGAGGTCGCGAACGTCCTCGACGGTCGGCGTCTCCGAGAGCGTGACGTTGACGCTGTGGAGATGCATCAGCGTCGCGGGCACCTTCACGCCGACGGTGTCGATGTTCAGGTCGGGGAAGATGGTGTTGACGTCGGGACCGTGGTGGGAGGGGACGGTGACCGGGTCGGGGAGGATGTCGTTGATCGGGCCGCGACTGGCGTCGGCGGGGTCGCCGCCACGGCGGATGAGGGTGATGCGCGCCTTCTCGACGCCGAAGGCCTCGTCGAGCGGAGCCATGAGTCGAGAGAGGCCCGTAGTGTTACACGAGACGACGCGGGCGAACCGGACGTCGTCGTCGCGAGCGCTGTCGTAGTTCGCTCGGGCGTTGAAGCTCGCGTCGACGACGTCGGCGTCCTCGCCACCCTGGAACAGTGCGCGGGTGTCGTAGCGTTCGTACAGTTCGCGGTTCTGTTCGCCGATACCGGAGGGCGTACAGTCGACGACGACGTCCGACTGCATCACGAGGTCATCGATCTCTCCGGCGAGGTCGATACCGGCTTGGCGGAAGGCGTCGGACTTCTCGGGGATGGCCGCGTAGAGCGGGTATCCCTTGCGAACGGCGGCTTCGGCTTCGTAGTTCGGGCGGGTCTTCGCGACGCCGACGAGCTTCATGTCGGGCTGGGCCCGGACGGCGTCTGCGACTCGTTTCCCGATCGTCCCGTATCCGTTTACGCCGACCTTGATCATTTCGTCCGAAACTGGATCACCGAGATAGATAGTTATTCCGGACCTAAGTGCGTAGAAATTAACTCTCCAGCGAGTAACGAGCGTGATTTTTTACGAATCCGGGTAAGAGCGCGTCGTACGTCACGTTAACGTACGACATACGGTCGAGGAGCGAGGCGCAACAGCCTAATCCCGCCGCACACATCCGACGGGTATGAGCGACCACTCCGCGGCGGCGCTCCGCGAGGCCGCCGAGACCGCGATCTGGCAGTGTATGGACCTCGGGAGCGACGAGAGCTGTGCCGTCGTCACCGACGACGAGCGCCAGCC
This sequence comes from Halogranum amylolyticum, assembly GCF_900110465.1. Lineage (GTDB taxonomy): Archaea > Halobacteriota > Halobacteria > Halobacteriales > Haloferacaceae > Halogranum > Halogranum amylolyticum. The sequence goes on along the minus strand of NZ_FODV01000021.1, from coordinate 6,555 downwards.
CATCGGCGAGGCGCTGTACGAAGTAGCCAGCGAGGTCACCGACGACGCAGTAATCGTCCGCTACCCGCCGGGGAGTCAACACGGCGAAGAACCGCCTGCACCCGTGGCCGCCGCGATGAAGGACGCCGACGTGTTTCTCGCGCCGACGACGAAGAGTCTGAGCCACACTCGCGCTCGCGGAGACGCAACCGAGGCGGGCGCTCGCGGCGCGACGCTCCCCGGCATCACCGAGGAGGTGATGGTCGTCGGTCTCGACGCCGACTACGGCGCGATCGAGCAGCACTGCGACGACGTGCTCGCACAGGTCGAAGACGCCGACGAGGTTCGCGTCACGACGCCGAAGGGAACGGACGTCACCTTCACGCCCGGCGACCGCGAGTGGTTCGCCGACACCGGGATGGTTCACGAGTCGGGGCAGTTCTCGAACCTCCCCGCCGGCGAGGTGTTCGTCAGTCCCGAGGACGTCAACGGCACCTACGTCGTCGACGGGACGATGATGCCCTACGGACTACTCGACGAGGGCCAGGAGCTCCGCTTCGAGGTCGAAGACGGCTACGTCACCGAGATCAGCGACGACGAGGTGCGCGAGCAGGTCGAGACAGCAGCGGAGGATGTCGGGCAGGACGCCTACAACCTCGCGGAGCTCGGTATCGGGACGAACGTCGGCGTCGACGAACTGGTCGGGTCGGTGCTCCTCGACGAGAAGGCGGCGGGGACGGTCCACATCGCCATCGGCGACGACGCCGGCATCGGCGGCGACACGGACGCGCCGCTGCACCTCGACGGCATCATCACGGAACCGACGGTGTACGCGGATGGCGAGGAAGTGGAGCTTCCTCGTCCATAGTCGAACGGTGAAACCGTGAGACTGGGAAGTCGTAGACCTCCCAACTGTCGAGCGGTCGTAGACCGCGAGACGGGGAGAAAGTGGAGCTTCCTCGTCCTTAGTCGAACGGCAGAGCCCCGAGACGAGGAGGTCGTAGACCGGGAGACTGCGAGGCGGTGAGTCTCCCCGACCCGTCGCTCGGTAAGCAGTCCGACTGCGTCGGTCGCCGTCGATATCGGAGTCGTGTCGCCTCTCGTATCGCAGCGTCGCCTCGACAGAGGAGGCCAGGTGCGACAAGCGTTATACTGTGACACACCTTAGCTTCGAACCGAGGTGAGAGGAGATGGGGCTCATCAGTGCACTCAGACAGCGGATGGGTCAGTGGGAGTCGCCCGACCCGTATCACTACGAGTGTACCGTCTGTGAACGCTCGTTCGAGAACGAACGCTCGACCTGTACGGACTGTGGTGGCGACGTCGAACGTGTCGCCGGGATGTTCGACTCGACGGCGGTCGACCCCCACCCGTGACACACCCCACAGTCTCGAATCGATGCACACCGGTCGTGAATCTTTCTGCGGTCGCCAGCGGAGTTACAGCCGTCTCGGGGACTGTCCGTGCCACCCCGACCCGCACCGACGCGCAAAGACGCGGGTTTTTACGGCGCGACCGGGTATGCACGTTCATGAGCCATCCAGGACCCGACGCCGGCGAACGCGTCGCCCTCTCGTGTCCGTCGTGTTCGCCCTACGAGGCGACCGTCCACGAGGTGCTGAAACCCGGCGGTCAGGTGACCGTCCGGTGTACCGAGTGTAGCCACGTCCACAAGGAGAAACTTCAGATCGAGAAGGAGATCGAGACGGACGTCATCGTCTCTCAGGAGGGTGACTCCATCCGGACGACCGTCGACGTCCCGGAAGACGAGACGCTCGCCGTCGGCGAGGAGTTCATCGTCGACACACCCGAGGCGATCATGCAGGTGCGCATCACCTCGATCGAGGTCGGCGAGGAGCAGCGCGCCGACGAGGCGTCGGCGGAGGACGTCGACACCGTCTGGACCCGCGTCGTCGACAACGTCACCGTCAACGTCACTGTCAACCCGAAAGACGGCAGCCGCGACGACACCCGGAGCCTGAAGGTGCAGGTGCCCGGCGACTTCGAGTTCCGCGTCGGCGAGACCGAGGAGTTCGGCGACGAGAAGTTCTACGTCAAGTCGGTCCAGGTCCGCGATGACGCGAGCAACTACCGGTTCGAACAGTTCGACCGCGAGGGCGACATGGTGTACGCCAAGGACGTCAAGCGCGTCTACGGTCGAGACGAGACCACCTCCGCCTGGTCGGCCTGGTAACGAGAGAGAACATGGACACCACCGCCGCACGCCGGCGGCTGGTCGACGGGCTCGTGAGTCGCGGCGCGGTCGATCGCGACGCCACGGCCGACGCGTTGCGGGCTGTTCCTCGTCACGAGTTCCTCCCCGAAGAGCGCCGCGACCGAGCGTACGTCGACCGGCCGCTGCCTATCGCCGCCGGCCAGACCGTCAGCGCACCGCACATGGTCGCGATGATGACCGACCTGCTCGAACTGTCCCCCGGCGACCGCGTCCTCGAGATCGGGACGGGGTGTGGCTATCACGCCGCCGTCACCGCCGAGGTCGTCGGCGCGACGACCGGTGAGGACGCCGAAGCGCACGAACCGACGGGTCGTGTCTTCTCCGTCGAGTACCACGAGGAGTTGGCCGAACGAGCACGGCGACGACTCGACCGTCTCGGCTACGCGGTGTCCGTCCGCGTCGGCGACGGTCACGACGGGTGGCCGGAGCACGCCCCGTACGACGCGGCGTATCTGACCTGTGCGCCCGCCGAGATACCCCGCGCGGTCGTCGAACAGGTCAGACCCGAGGGCGTCGTCGTCGGTCCCATCGGGGGAGCGGGTCGCCAACGGCTCGTCCGTCTCCGACGGCGACCCGACGGAACTGTCGAACGGGAGGACCACGGCGGCGTCCGGTTCGTCCCGATGCAGTCCGACTGACTGCCGATTTCTGCGTGGTTTTTGACGACGGCCGTCCACGTCGGAGCTATGCCCACTCAGGACCGCGAGAGACTCCCGACCGAACAGTTGCTGCTCCTCTGGGCCGCCCGCCGGAGCGGCGCTCTCGACGCCCTGCTGGAGAGCGCCGGGACGCCCGCCGATGTCGCTGAGACGGCCGACGTCACCTTACACGCCGCCCGCGTGACCGTCGGAGCACTCGAAGCGATGGGGTTTCTCGAGCGAGTCGGGACGGAGTACGAGATCACCAACCGTGCGCTCGGCTTCCTCGCGAAGCGGGACGTCCGCTCGATCGGACGACTCCCGCACGCACTCGATCTGCTCGACCTCTCGACGGAGCTACCGGAGACGATGGCGACCGGTTCGTCTCCCGAGAGACCGCCGAACTGGACTCGGAACCGACTCGGTGCGCACGCTGCCACCGACGAGGCCGACGTCCGTGCCTGCGTGACCGCTGCCGTCCGCGAGTACCCCGGAACCCCGCCAGCGCGCGTCCTCGACGTCGCCGGAGGGTCGGGCGTCTACGCCCGAGAGTTCGTCGCTCGCGGGTTCGACGTCACGCTCGTCGACGACCGAGAGACCGTCGATGTCGTCTCGCCGCTGCTCGCACCGACGTCAGTCGACCTCGTCGCGACCGACCTCCCGTCGCTCGCTGCCCTCGGTAGCGACGGTGCTTCCTCACCGGTCGAACAGGTCGACCTCGTCTTCGGCGTCGACGTCCTTCGACGGTTCGCCGCTCGGGAGAACGAGTCGCTCGTCGCCGAGACGGCCGACGTCCTGGCACCGGGTGGGACGCTCGTCCTCGCCGACGTGTTCGACGGACAGCGCGCGGACGCCGCGGAGACGGTCCGCATCGCCGTCGAGGCACTGGCGACGGGCGACGGTGGCCTCTACGACGAGAGAACCGTTCGAGCCTGGTTCGAGGACGCCGGTCTGGTCGACGTCGCCGTCCGTTCTGTTCCCGGGACGGACCGCAGAGCCGTCGTCGGACACGTACCGACCGGCAGCGAGTGAGCAGTCCCCGGTTCTCTCATCGCGGAGTCGGTCGACGCTGCCGGCAAGCGTACAGTTGATTAGTGCGCATCCCCGAGGCGAACGCATGGACCCCGCCGTGCTTCGCGACGACATGGTCGACGGCCTGGAGGAGGCGCTCTCCTCCGAGTTGGTCGACGAGGACGTCGCCCTGGCGATGCGCACCGTCCCGCGCCACGAGTTCGTCGCCGACCGCGCCTACGAGAACCGCGCCAGCGAACGCGGCGGAACGCGCGTGCTCGCACCCGGCACCGTCGCCCGGATGCTCTCCGGGCTCGACGCCGAACCCGGTCACGACGTGCTCATCGTCGGTGCGGGCGTCGGCTACACCGCTGCCGTCGTCGCCGACCTCGTCGGTGACCGACACGTCCACGCCGTCGACATCAATCGGGGTGCCGTCGTCGACGCGCGACAGAACCTCCGCGAGGCGGGCTGTGAGGCGGTTCTCGTCGACTGTCGTGACGGCGCAGACGGGTTGCCCGAGTACGCCCCCTTCGACCGCATCCTCGTCGAAGCCGCGGCCGTCCGGCCACCACGTGCGCTGCTCGATCAGCTCGCGCCGGACGGACGACTCGTCATGCCGATGGGCGGCCCCGAACAGACGCTCGTCGCGGGCGAACTCGCCGACGGCGACGGGAGCGGGTTCGACGTCGTCGGCGAGTACGGCCCCACGACGTTCAACCCGCTTCTCGTCGACGGGGAACAGGCGGGCGGTCTCTCGCGGAACCGGATGGAGCGCGAGGACCGCGAGTTCGCTCAGCAGGGCTACTTCGCCCCCTCCGGCTGGGAGTACGAGTGGGTCGACTGGGACGAACGACTCGACGGTCGATAATCGGCGTCGCCGACGTCGCTCCGTTCACTACTCGCTCACGACCAGAATCTCCGTGTTCCCTCGCTCGTCTACGAACTCGCTTCCTGCGGGGGGTTTGACGTCGACGACGAGCGTGCCGTCCTCCCTGTTCGGGCGCAACGAGGGGTCGACTCGGACCGACGCTCGCCCGTCGCTCCCCGTCGTCGCGGTCTTCACGCCGTCGATGTCGGCGGTACCACCCTTGACGACGACCGTCGCGTCCGACACCGGGTCGCCGTCGGCCCCAACGACGGTTAACTCGACGGACCGCTCGCCGGGCGTGACGACCTCCGGTGACGGCCGCGCGTCGAGTTCGGTGACCGACAACCCCTGCAACCCGCCGAGCATGTTCATCATCACCGAGAGGCTCGCGACGCCGACGACGAGGGCGATGACGAGTCGGATGGGGAGTCCCTCGATGGCGCGTTCGTCCGCCTGGAAGCTCTGGGATCGACTGATCTCGTGGAACCTGTCGAGCATAGACCGCGGTGGCCTTGTTCTCGATGATAAACCCTCGGCCGAGCGTGCACGAGCACACGAGCGTTGATGTAGGGGGACGCGACCAGCCACGACCATGCACGTCCTCGGCCGTTCCGAGACGGGAGCCGCGAGCGGTGACGAGTCCGACGGACCGATCGGGCTGCTCGGCAGCTACCGCGCACGGGACGGGAGCGCCGGCGCGGCCGTCGGCGTCGACTTCGACCGCCCGCACGCCGCGCTCGTCGTCGGCAAGCGCGGGTCGGGGAAGTCCTACACGCTGGGCGTCCTCGCCGAGGCGGCAGCGCGCGCGACCGGCGTCGCCCCCGTCGTCGTCGACCCGATGGGCGTCTTCGCGGGGTTGACGCGCGGCGACGACTCCGTCCCGGCGAGCGTCGTCGACGACCCGGAGATCCGTGCCGACGCACTGCCGCCCGCAGCGTGGCCATCGCTTCTCGGACTCAAGGCGACCGACGCGACCGGCGCGCTCGTCTGGGAGGCCGCCGGTGAGACGGCATCGCTCGACGGGATGCGAAGCCACGTCGCCGACGCGGACGTCGAGCCGACGGTCCGACGCGCCGCACGGAACCACCTCCGACTCGCCGAGTCGTGGGGCGTCTTCGACGGCGAAGGGCTGACGTCTCGGGCGCTCGCAGGCGGCGAGGCGACCGTCCTCGACCTCGCGGGGACGCCGCCGGCGGCGGCGAACGCCGTCTGTGCCGCCGTCGCTCGCGGACTGTACGACGCGCGAGTGACGGGCCTGATCGACCGCCTCCCGTGGCTCCTCGTCGACGAGGCACACGCCTTCTTCGATGGTGTCGCCGCCGACGCGTTGCGGACGCTGTTCACCCGGGGGCGTGCACCCGGCGTCAGTCTCGTCTCCGCGACCCAGCGACCGAGCGCGCTCCCCGAGGTAGCGGTCTCACAAGCCGACCTGCTCGTCTCCCACCGACTGACTGCGGAGTCGGACGTGAGCGCGCTGGCGGCGGCCCAGCCGACCTATCTCGGCGAGTCGCTGGCGAGTCGTCTGCCGACCGAGACGGGCGACGCCCTCGTCGTCGACGACGCTACCGAGTCCGTACACACCGTCTCCGTCCGTGAACGTGAGACACCACACGGTGGGTCGAGCGCTCGGGCGAGCGATGTCTCTGTAGACGACCGGTCGGTTCGACAGTGAGGTCGGCGTCGAGGAGACGGACTGCTCGCTCGGTAGTTAGCTTCGGTAGAAGACGCCCGAGGCGGGATTTGAACCCGCGTCACAACCGTGACAGGGTTGTATGATGGGCCACTACACCACCCGGGCACACAAGCGTGGTACGAAAGTG
>NZ_FODV01000031.1 GCF_900110465.1 Halogranum amylolyticum | reverse complement strand
GAGTTGTTGAGCGTCCAGGCGGTCCGCTCGGTGACAGCCTCGATGATCTCACGGGCCGAGGGGTAGCCGTTGCCGGACTTCTTGACCCCGCCGAACGGCAGGTGGACCTCCGCGCCGATACACGGGAGGTTGCCGTAGGCGAGGCCGACCTCGGCGTTGTCGCGGTAGTAGTTGATCTGGCGGTAGTTCTCCGAGATGATGGCACCGGCGAGTCCGTAGTCGGTGTCGTTCTGGATCGCGACGCCCTCCTCGACGTCACCGGAGTATTTCAGCAGCGCCACGTGCGGGCCGAACACTTCCTCGTGGGTACAGCGGAGGTCCTCCCAGGCGTCGGCCTCGTAGACGAACGGACCCACCCAGTGGCCGTCCTCGTGCCCCTCCGGAATCTCCTCGGCGTCCAACTCGGTCCGGTCGACCAACACGTTCACGTCCTCGTCTTTGGCCAGTTGGTTGTACTTCGTAACCTTCTCCTTGTGCTCGGCCTCGATGAGCGGCCCCATGAACGTGTCCTCTTCGAGGGGGTCACCGACCGAGACGTTCTGAGCGAGTTCGACGAAACGCTCTTTGAACTCGTCGTAGACGTCCTCGTGGACGACTAATCGCTCCGACGAGACACAGCGTTGTCCCGTCGTCTTGAACGACGACATCAGCGCCGAGTGCACGGCGATGTCCAGATCTGCCTCTTCGGTGATTACGACGTTGTTCTTCCCGCCCATCTCGCAGGCCGCCAGTTTGCCGGGCTGTTGAGCCACCTTCTCGGCGACCTCGTGGCCCACCTCGGCGCTCCCCGTGAACAGAACCGTGTCGACGCGCTCGTCTTCGACGATCGACGCCCCCGCGTCGCCGAACCCTTGGACCATGTTGAACACGCCCTCGGGGATGCCCGCCTCCTCGAACATCTCGGCGATGATCTGTCCGCACCACGGCGTCTGTTCGGCCGGCTTCCAGACGATCGTGTTGCCCTCGACCAACGCGACGGCCATGTGCCAAAACGGGATCGCCACCGGGAAGTTCCACGGCGTGATACAGCCCACGACACCCCGCGGTTTCCGCCGCATGTAGGCGTCCTTCGAGGGGATCTCGCTCGGCACCACGTCGCCCTTCGGATGGCGAGCGTCGCCGGCGGCCCACTCGACCATGTGATACGCCTCGATCACGTCCGCCCGTCCCTCCGAGATCTCCTTGCCGCACTCTTTGGAGACGATCTCGCCCAGTTCGTCGGTCCGCTCGCGCAGTTCGTGGTAGATCTCCCAGAGGTACTCCGCGCGGTCGATGTGCGACAGCGCCTGCCACTCCTCAGCCGCTTCTTCGGCCTCCGCGAGCGCGGCGTCGACGTCCGATTCGGTGCCACGGCGGAACTCGCCGAGCACCTCGCCCGTCGCCGGGTTCTCGCTCTCGAACGTCTCCGATCCGTCACCGTCTGTCCACTCTCCGCCGATGTAGTGGCGGTACGTCTGTTCGGTCTGTTGTGAAGCCATATCAGGCTCTGGGGGCACGACCGCGTAATAACGATTGCCTCCCATGGTTGGGGGTGTCAGTCTGTTGCGCGACTACGAGGAGTGATGAAGGACTGACCTGCAGGAGTATCGGGATTTCCGTTAGTACCCGACTATGGAAGGGTGTATTTATACACCGCGGCAGAGAGACGACAAACCATGTCAAAGGTCGATGCCGGTCGAGAGGGGGTCGTCGGGACGACGAGACTCACACTCAAAGTGTGGCATCCCGACTGCTGGACACTCGAGGTGACGGACGAGACCGACGCCGGTGTGATCGCCCACACGGTGTACAACACGCCCGCAGACACAGTGAAGGGGCACTTCACTGTCTACGCCGACAGGGTCGACCAGATCGACGAGTTCATCGAGACGGCAAGAGACTCGCGGCTGACCGACTCCGTCTCCGAGTTGAGTGCGCGCCACGAGTTCGACAAGGACGTCTCGAACGTCGGCAACACGACTCGCGAGATCATAGTCGAGTACGACCCGGAGAACAGTATGACCGACTCGCTGCTCGCGTACGGGTTCGTGCACGACGCGCCGGTGCGCGTCGACAGCGGATGGGAGTACTGGCCGCTCATCGACACCGGCGGGCGAGACGGACTGCAAGAACGTATCGACTCGTTGGAGCAGGAGAAAGACGCCGAGATCGTCGTCACCAAGGTCGCCTCCGTCTCGGACGCCAAGAACCACGTCGCCCACCAACAGGACAAACTCTCGAACCGCCAGCGAGAGGTGTTCGAGCTCGCCTGCGAAAAGAACTACTACGCCTGGCCGCGGGAGACGACGACGCGAGAGCTCGCCGAGGAGCTGGACATCTCGAAGACGACGCTGCTCGAACATCTCCGGAAGGCGGAAGCGAAACTTCTCAACCAGTACGAGTAATCGCTCGCGTCGTCGGTTCCAGCATCGAACCGCTGGGGTGGACCTCAGCGGATTGCTGGTGCGTGATTACCGGGAGTACACAGCAAAGCCACCGAAAGGCTTCGATAGAGCGAGACACCACCGGTGGCCCATTACCAGAGGTCAAAGAGTTCTGGTTAGCAGCCAGAAACCGACGGTTTCTAGCGACACCCTCAAGCAGCAAGACGCGTATGCGTCGAGGGAGTAGGGTGGGGTAGTTTATTTCGGTGAGAGACTGAAGCCGGTGAGCGAGTCCTTCGGATCTTTCACGAAGGTGTGCCTCCCCGTGATCCGGGCAGAGCCGGTGATGGTTGGCGTCGTCAGGGTCACTCCGTCACGTTCTTCGACGTCGACGAGCCGACCCTCGAACCGCGTTCCGATGACACTCTGGTGCAGATACGGTTCGTCGAGAGCGAGTTTCCCTGTCTCGTGTAGGAGCGTCATCTTCGCGCACGTGCCGGTTCCGCACGGTGAACGATCGACTTGACCGTCACCGAAGACGACGATACTGTGGTCGACGTCGGCGTCCGAACCATAAATCTCGGTGATTGAGACCGCGTCAGACTCGCCGGTCAGCGGATGGACGATGTCGAGTTCGTCGTTGACGGCGTCTCGGATCTCGAGACCGCGCTCGACGAGCTCGTCCGTGTGAGTTGTCTCGACCGGGACGTCGAGTTGGTCGCCGTCAACCAAGGCGAAGAAGTTCCCCGCGTAGACGACGTCGACGTGGAGCGGTGACTCGCGGAAAGAGACGGGTACTGTCGTCTCGTCGTAGACGAACGACCGAACGTTCTGTATCCTGACGCTCTCGACGCCCGTGTCGGTGTACTGGGGTTCCGCCTCGACAATGCCCGCCGGCGTCTCCACGTCGATGGACTCCTGCGGAGAGAGCCGTCCCAACTCGAGCAGCGCTGAGACGACACCGATCGTCCCGTGGCCACACATGTCCAGGTAGCCCCGACTGTCCATGAAGAAGACGCCGAGGTCTGTCGTGTCGTGCTGCGGGTCGACGACGACGGCACCGAACATGTCGTCGTGACCGCGCGGTTCTTTCATCAGTAGCTCGCGAACCCAGTCGTAGTTCTCGGCGAACGAGTCTCGCTTCGCTCGAACGCTGTCGCCCACGAGCGCCGACCGGTCGATCCCGTCCAGGACGATACGCGTCGGTTCGCCCGCCGTGTGGGTGTCGACCGTGGTGAACGACGCCTCCGTGTCAATCTCGTCGATGGGGATGTCCGTGTTCATTCGTCAAGCACCTCGAGTTGGTCGATCTCCTCGGGAGACCAGTCGTAGTACGGTTCGTCGATCTCTCGGAGCGTCCGGACGCACTCGTTGTACCGCTGTCGAGCGACCGTCGCGTAGGGGTCGTTCGGATGCGCCTGGACCCACTCACGGAGCTCTCCGAGTGCACGCGGCGAGTAGCTGTCGATACGTCCCTGTTCTCTGAGCAGTTCGAGCTTCCGCTCTTCGGAGCGGAGGGACTTGACGAGGGCGACGGTGGCGACGCCAGGTAACACGAGGATGGCGAGGAGCATCGAGATCCACGCAACAGTCGAGAGAGCCATCTCAGTCGTCACCCCCCGGAACCCGCTCCGGAGCAGGTTCAGGTTCACTTCCGATGACGCTCATCACTGCGACGCTCACGGCGACGAGGACGACCATGAGTGCCACACCCATTACCATCAACGACTGGTTCTCCGTGCCGAGACTCGAGACGACGCCGTAGCCCAGGATGAACAGCATCACGACGGGGATGGCATACTTGATGACCGGATTCCACCACGAACCGACGTAGATGCCAGCGTTCCGGTTGAGGTCGATGACACGAGCCCGCTCCGGACCGAACTTCCAGGCGACGAGTGCGATGATGGACAACGTCGCCAGCGGGAGGCCGAAGCTTCCGAACATGAAGTCCATCTGTCCGAGGAAAGACGACGAGTAGGCGCTCGGCAGTCCCAGCAGCCAGATTGCACCACAGACCGCGAGCACCGACCCCGTTCGCGAGAGACGCGTCTCCTCGGAGACGGTTGTCACGCCGACTTCGGTGATACCGAGACCGGACGTGAACGTCGCGAAGAAGAACGAGACGAAGAAGACAATTGCCCACAACCCACCGCCGGGGAGTTCCGGGAACACCTCTGCGAGAGAGATGAAGAGCAGGTTCGACCCGGCGCTCGGTTCGAGCCCGAACGCGAACACGACCGGGAACGTCGCGAACACTGCCAGCAGACCGATACTCGTGTTCCCGATAGCGGTGAAGAGACCGCCACCGAGCGGGACGTCGTCGTACCGGCTGAGATAGCTCCCGTAAGTGAGAGCGATCCCCCAGCCGAGCCCCGTCGAGAAGAGCGCTTGACTGAGCGCTGCGACCCACGTACTCCCCCGTGTGAGGAACTCCCAACTCGGCGTGAAGACGAAGGCGACGCCTTCCATCCCGCCCGGGAGTGTGACACCACGAATCGCGACTGCGACCAGTGCGACGACGAGGAGTGGAATCATCCACTTCACGACGCGCTCGATCCCACGACGGATTCCGAAGACGAGGACGCCAGCGATTCCGGCCATCGTCAACGTATGCATTCCGACCACGAGCGCCGTATTGGAGATGAACCCCTCCCAAAACGCCTGTGGCTGGAACCCCGGTTGGGTGAACGTCATGAGCACCGAGTGACCGGCGTAGTACAGCGCCCACCCGATGATCGGCGCGTAGTACGACATCAGCGCCACGTTGACGAGGAGGACGACGAGTCCGAGCCCCTGTGCACGTTTACTTCCGAGAATCTGTTTGAACGCTCCGATCACCCCGCTGTTCGTGTAGCGACCGATCATCGTCTCGGCCATGAGGCCGGGGACGGCGATCAGGTACAACAGAAGGATGTACGCGAGGAGGAACGCACCACCCCCGTTCTCCCCCGTCGTGAACGGCATCCGCCAGATGTTTCCCGCCCCGACCATCGCTCCCAACATCGCCATCAGGAAGCCGAACCGACTGCCCCACTCTTCTCTCGCGGTTCTCGCCTCTGAGTCTGCCATGCTAAGTCTACCCAAACGCTTGGATAGCAAGGAATTATATGAGTTCCCTATCATGGTCGGGGGATACGAGATCTGACAGGTCTCTCCCCCGTCGTCACGCTGTCGGAGTCGAGGACGTCTTTTGTCCGTACCGACGACAGGCGGATCGGGCGTTACTCGTGCTACGATTCCCACGACCACGAACCACACCGCTTGACCCTCAGCAGACAAGCGGCGGAGGCGGGGGTCGAGAACGATGCCACCGATTTAATTCGACCTTTTGTTCCGAGAATTATTTGGTAGGTGATTACTTTAGGCCCGTCTGGAGGCCGCTATTACGAAAGATGATCCCACCCATTGCGAGCCGGTTTGTCGCTGCCGAGACAGCGACCGAGTCGCTCGACTACGTGGCCGAACTCAATCGAGACGGGATCGGCGGCATACTGAATCTGTTGGGAGAGCACTATCAGACACGGGAGGCGGCGGACGAGGACGTGAGTGCCTATCTCGACCTCGTCGAGCAGGTCGGGAGGACGGAGCTGACGGCCTGTCTCTCGGTCAAACCGTCGCAGATCGGCCTCGACGCGGGTGACGACGTGTTCAGGGAGAATCTCGGCCGCATCCTCGAGAGAGCCGACGAACAGGGGGTGTTCGTCTGGGTGGACATGGAAGACCACACGACGACAGACGTCACGCTCGATGCGTACACCGAGTTCGCCACCGAGTACGACGGTGGAGTCGGGCTGTGCGTCCAAGCGAACCTCAAGCGGACGGCAGAGGATCTCCCCCGCCTCGCAGACGTCCCCGGAAAGGTCCGACTCGTGAAGGGCGCCTACGACGAGCCGCCCGAAGTCGCGTATCAACAGAAGAAGCACGTCAATGAGGCGTACAGGCAGTACCTCGAGTACATGTTCGAAGCGTTCGACGGCGGCATCGCCGTCGGCAGCCACGACCCCGAGATGATCGACTATGCTCGGGAGCTCCACGAGGAGTACGGCACCGACTTCGAGATTCAGATGCTGATGGGCGTTCGGACCGACGCGCAACGCGAACTGGCACAGCAGGGGTACGAGGTGAACCAGTACATCCCGTACGGTGACAAGTGGATGTCGTACTTCTATCGGCGCATCCGAGAGCGGAAGGAGAACCTCGTGTTCGCCGCCCGCGCGGTGTTGACCTCCTAACGCACCGAACGGTCGCCGACGACCCTCACCGAGTGGCGACGTCCGCCCACACCAGGCGGTGGTCGGAGGCTGTCCGCACGTCCTCGCCGAGTCCACGTTTCGACGCGTCCGAACCGGGCCAGACCACTGACGACGCACGGAGGGAGAGCTCGGGCGACGGGAGCACCCAGTCGACCTGCGATCCGCCGCCAAACGTGGCCGTCGCCTCGGGGTTGCCACGCTGTGCGCCTCCCGGACTCGTGGGCAGGCGGCGCGTGTCGAAGTCGTCGTTCTCGAGTAGATACGTCGTCGCCGGGTCGAGCGGTCGGTCCGCCTCCGGTCCGGCGTTCATGTCGCCGAGGAGGACGTACGACGCGTCGTCGTCGAGTCCGCCGGCAACGCCGCTGTCGTCGTAGATGTACTCCGCGCCCGCAACGTAGTCCGCGAAGAAGCGGATCTCGTCGGCGTTCCACCGACCGTTGAAATTGTTGACGCCGTCGAACACCGGCGGCGTCGGATGGGCGAAGAGGCCGTGGACGGTCGTCCCGTCGATCTCCACCGGGACGTCGATGTGCGTCTTCGAGGAGAGTCGATACACGTCGGCTTCGTCCTCGGTCAGATACATCGCATCCGACGGCTCCGTTTGGACGTCGTCGTCGCCGGCCAACGGAATCCGACTATCGGGCATGTCAGCCCAGTTGAACTCCTGGAACGACCGGATACCGTCGCGCTCAATCGGGTACCGACTCAGGATCGCGAACGCGTACTGTCCGGGGTAGAACCCGAACCCGTAGGCGTCGCCGGGCCGTTCGCCGGCCGTCCCGTCCTTGTTGAAGTCGTAGTCGGTCTCCGGGAGGACGCCGGTGTTGCTGTCGGGTTGGAGCGTGTACGGATAGTCGATACCCTGGAGCCCCTCGCGCTGGGGCACGCTGAGATAGTTGTCGACGAAGGCGTCGACGTTCGGTCGGTCGGTGGCCGTGCCTTCCTGGAGGTTGTTCGTGAGTTCGTTGACGACGAGGACGTCCGGGCGGACTTCTTGAATCACGCGGGCGGCGGCCGTCGCCTGCTCGTCCCCAGTCGTCTGTACTTGTTCGGTCGTCAGATCTCGAACGTTGAACGCGCTGAAGCGAGCGGTGGACGACCGGCCTCGTCCGCTGACCGTCCCAATCAGCCCCGAGGCGGTCGCCGTCGCACCGAGTGTCTGCAGGACACGTCGTCGAGAGAGTGTGTGAGGCACGACTGACGTGTGTGATGACAACAAGAAAAACATTCCCCCGAAGCTGCATCACGAGTCGGACGTTAGCCGTGTCTCGAACGGAACGCACGGAGCGTCGACCGACAGTCTACGCGACAGGATGTATACGTTCGCTGTATAGATGCGTGGTACTTCCGGACCGATTCGTCCGGAAGCGGTGAGTTCAGAAGTACAGGTCTGCGATCCTGTCGGCGGTTCGGAGTGCGAGCGCCTGTCCGGTGTTGGTGGGGTTGGGCCCGCCGAGACCGTTCGCGAGTGCGGAGTGGTCGGCGACGAACAGACGGTCGACGTTGTAGGCTTCGGCGTTCTCGTCGAGTACCTGCCCCATCCGCATCGAGGACTGCATGTGTAACAACAACGGCGGCCAGTCACAGCGGTGGACGTGCTCGGCACCGGCCGCCTTGTGGATTCGCGCGGCGATGCGCGAGAGTTCATCACGTTTGGCGTCGTCGTCGGGGTGGGGTTCCCACTTGATCTTCGGGACGGGTCCGTGTTCGTCGCTGAACGTGTTGTCGAGCGAGACGCCGTTGTCCTGTCGCGGCAGGTCGTCGGTGAGTATCAAGAGCGCCTTCGTCTGGCGATAGTCCGACATCCGACGCTTCAGTTCCTTCCCGACGACGTAGCCCCGTGTGTCCCACGGTTCCTCGGGGTCGACCTGCGTGTCGAAGCTGTAGCCAGCCTGGCTGAACAGGTAGTCGGCGTAGGAGACGAGGCCGGGTGACATCCCGATGTCTTCCATGCCGCCGACGCCCGGCTTGTCGAACCGCACCGCGGAGTTCTGCCCGACGTAGGGGTCCATGTGTTCCTCCTCGGGGTTGATGTCGGCGACGGTCTCGTCGTCGTAGACGCCGACGACCCAGTCGAACCAGTGGGTCGTCAACCCTTTCCCGACCCAGCCGTCGTCGGGCAGCCCGGAGTTGAGCCAGAGACGAGGAGTCTCGATACAGCCCCCGGCGAGGACGGTCACGTCGGCATTCACCGTCTGAGACTGTCCGGACCAGGAATCGCGGAAGGTGACGCCTGTCGCCGTGCTAGACCCGAGACTCTCGTCGGTCTCGACGTTGGTGACGTAAGCGTTCGGGCGGAGTGCGACGGAACCCGCCGAGTCGTCCTGGTTGGTGTCGAGTGCACGAGGGACGTAGCCGACGTTACTCGACTTGCGAGCCTTGTCGCGGACCGGGGCGTCGACGGGCGTCGAAGAACCCTGGAAGTGGTCTCCGACCAGCGTGTCACCGCGGAACCCGTCGTCGTAACTGAACGTCCCGTCGTAGTCCGCGTCGAGCGGTTCGCCGGTCGAGGTCTCCCGCCCCGGAACTTCGACCGCGTTGGCCTGGGGACGCCACCCGGTCTCGGTGACGTTCTTCGTCTCGATGAGGTCGTAGCCCGCGTTCGTCGCGCCCTCGATGAACACCTCTTCTTTCCCTGTCATGGGGGCCTGTTGGGTGCTCGTTATCTCCTCGTTGAGCTGGTAGTACGGTACCAGTTCCTCGTAGTCGATCGGCCAGTGCGGCTGGTCGTCGACTGCGGTCGGATAGGCACGCGGGTGGTTGGCGAAGTAGTGCAGAGAGGTTCCGCCGACCGCCGATATCTGCCAGATGAACGCGTTCTGGTGGAGGTTGCGGAACCACGGTGCCCGCGAGTGGTCGGCGGGTCCGACCCGGAGGTAACCGTAGGTCGGGTCGTTCGCGTCCGCCTCGCGATGGGTGAACTGCTCGTCGAGCAGCTTCCCGTCGAGGTCGTCCGGGTCGGTACTGACCGTTCCACCGGAGTCGGCGTGAGGTTCGGGCCACTGTTCGTTGCCGTGCCAGGCACCCCCCTCCAGGACCAGCACGTCGAGTCCGTGGTCGCGGGCGAGTTTCCAAGCGGCGGCGGGGCCGTCGGCACCAGCGCCGACGACGACGACGTCCGGGTTCTCCATCAGGTGTCACCTCCGATGCCGTCGAGGACGTCGTCGCCCGTCAGATCGCTCGGGAGGTTCAACTCGTCGGCGTCGGGGTCGTCGAAGCCGCCGTCGACAGCGTGTCGCCAGTTCGCGGCGTAGCCGGGTTCTGGCCCCGGGTATCCCGACTGTTCGCGGCTCTGCACCTCGTCGGGCGGGGTCGCCAAGGTCCGTTCGTTCGGCGTGTTCGTCTTCGTCTCGCCGAGACCGGACCACTCCGTGTAGTAGCCGAAGCCGTGCAGCCCGTTGACGGCCATGACGACGTACTTCAGGATGCCCACGTCTGGAACCAACGGCGAGAGCAGGTCGTCGAGTCGGTCCACGACGCTGCCGTCGACGATAGACCACAGACAGCGCAGACGGTCTTCGCGCGAGAGTTGGACGAAGGTACCACCGGCCGGGAACTCGGTTCGGTCTCGGGAGATGGCGTCCTCGTTTCTCCCGAGTGCGAGGAACTCCGCGGCGACGACGTCGAAGACGATCGTGAACGCCGGCGCGTACGGGTAGTTCTGGAGCACTCGGTGGGTCGTCTCGTTGGCCGTCTCTACGACGAGCTCGAACTCGGCGGGACCGGTGGTCGACTCGACGTCGTCGGCGAACGAGACCTCGTAGCGCTCGACCGGCCCGAGCGTGAGCCGTTCTTCGAGGGCATCGCCGGTGACCTCGAGGTCGTCGACGAGGTCGAGCAGCGTGATATCTGCGAGGTCGAGCAGGGCGTCGAGGTCCGAGCCCGAACCGGTCGTCTCGAACGCCGTCTCGAACAGACTCGTCGGCATCATCTCCTCGGGGACGCTGTCGAGTAGGCCCGGGTCGGTCACCATCTCGGCGCGGATCTCCTGGAAGTGATTGAAGTCCCAGACGAGGAACTTCTCCAGTTCGACGTCGACCCCACCGGGGACGTGCTCGGGGCCGAGTTCGGCTTCGAGCTCCGGGGTCCGTGGGATGATCGCGTCGACGATCGCCCGATACGTGTCTGCGGTGTGCGGGTCGCTCGCGAGCGAGTCGCTGACGGCTGCCTCTGCCTCCGCGATGGTCGCACCTGACATCGACAACGCGGCGAGGCCACCGATGCCCTTCATCACTCCGCGTCGCGTCGTCGACGTGTCGGAAGGTTCGTGCATGATAGTTTGTGACACCTTCTGCAGTTACCACCGTCGAGTCACGATTTAATAATATTTTTGTTAATTATTATGGTAAGTTAGATAACGGACCGAAATTATCGACTCGAGTTCGAAGTTTCCCCGTGTAGTACTGCGATTATAGGGGCTAATCTCGCTGGCAGATTTCAACGTCTAGAGGGCGATAAACCGGTCCATTATCGCCAACCTACCATAATTATATCATATAATTCATGTGTAACTAAAGGATTTATTTCAAATTATTGCGTCAGTATTCGTCCGGCATCACCGGACAGATTAAGAAGGAGCAGTGTTCAGGTCTCCGTCATGACGAGTTACCCGGTCTCGGCGGTCAAGCGGACGGTCGACGTCGTCGAGATCCTCCTCGAGCGGGAGCGTGCGGGCGCCACGACGGTTGCAGACGCACTCGAGATACCCAAGAGCACGGCTCACGACCATCTGCGGACACTCGAACGGGTCGGTTACGTGATCAACGAGAGCGGGAGCTACAGGTTGAGTACCCGGTTCCTGCACGTCGGGGAGTCCGTACGGAACAGCCACGAACTGTTCGTCCACGGCCGAGACGAGACGCTCGCGCTGGCCGAGGCCGTCGGCGACACGAAGTACGTCCAACTGGTTACAGAGGAACACGGGAAATGTGCCAGCCTCTTCGCGCCCCGTACACGAGGAGCGCAGGCCGCACCGGGAGCGACGTCGTACCCTCGACGACCCCATCTCCACACGAACGCCCCGGGAAAGGCTATCCTCGCTCACGAAGACACGGAGACGGTCGAGCGAGTGCTCGAAGAGCACGGACTGCCACGCTGGACTGCAGCCACCATCACCGACGAAGACGACCTTCGGACCGAACTGAGAGCGATTCGCGACGTAGGTTATGCAGTCGACGACGGCGAGGTTCTGACGGGGATGTCCGGCGTCGCCGCGCCGGTCGTCACCGACGACACCGTCCACGGAGCAGTCGCTGTCTACGGAACGTCCGGCGAGTTCGGGACGGAGTGTCGCGAGTCTCGAGTCGTCAACCTCGTCAGAGAGGCGGCCGATGAGATACAGGCGAACGTCCTCTTCGCAGGCAAGTGAATCGCCGAGACGGACTCGCGGCCGACGGCGACCCGTCGGACGAGTAACGCGACCAGGCGTTCGTCCGGTAATGCCGAACGACCGCCGACGGAATCGTTCTCCCGTTGCGAACGAATGCGGCGCGCGGTCGTGTTAGGACCCTGATTTATCACTGTCCGCGGGGATAATACGCGATAGCACGAAACTCTCTCCACGATGAACTTCGCTACTCACGTAGACACTGCAGCGCGGAACGCGCCCCGGGCACCCGCAGTCGGTGACGAGCACGAGTCGGTTACCTTCGAGCAACTGGCCCGACGGTCGGACCGTATCGGGGACGCACTCGCTCGTCGCGGGGTCAAGGTCGACGACCACGTCGCTCTGAGTATGCCGAACAGTGTGGCCTTCGTCTGCACCTACCTCGGTGTCCTCAAGCGAGGCGCAGTTGCGGTCCCGCTCAACCGGCGGTTCACCGACGAGCAGACCGAATACGTTCTGACCGACAGCGACACGACGGCGGTGGTCACCGACGCCCGTCACGACATCCCCGCACCCGGAGACGGCGAGACGTATAGATACGCCGAGTTGCTCGACGCCGGCACGTCCTCCTACAAGGCCGTGCCGCGACGCACCGAGCAACTGGCCGAACTACTCTACACGTCGGGGACGACGGGCGCTCCGAAAGGTGTCTACCACACGCACGGGAACCTCGATGCGAACGCACACGGGTACATCAGATGCAACCGCTGGTCTCGTGACGACATCGCACTCACGGTGTGTCAGTGCTTCCACGTGACCGGACTCAACATCACCACGACGCCTTTCCTCGCACTGGAGGCAGAGAACC
Organism: Halogranum amylolyticum; assembly: GCF_900110465.1. Lineage (GTDB taxonomy): Archaea > Halobacteriota > Halobacteria > Halobacteriales > Haloferacaceae > Halogranum > Halogranum amylolyticum. Next base: position 19,916 of record NZ_FODV01000031.1, on the reverse strand, counting down.
GCTTGCTCGCAGAGTGGGACGTCGACGCTGCGTTGGCCTCCCTCGAACGTCACGAGGTGACGTACACTTTCCTCATCCCGACGATGATCGTCGAACTGCTCGACCACGAGAGTATCGGGGAGTACGACCTCACCAGCCTCCAGACTGTCGGCGTCGGCGGCTCTCCGATGCCCGAGAAGCGCATCGACGAGGTCGAGGCGACGCTCGGGTGTACGCTCGTCGAGGGGTACGGGATGACGGAGACGACGCCGCTTGCGACGATGAACCGTCCGGACGACGCTGGTCGCAAAGCCGGCAGTGTCGGCCGCCCAGTGGCCGATGCCGTCGCGGTTCGAATCGAGGACGTCCGAACCCGCGAACCCGTCGACCGCGGCGAGCGGGGGGAGTTACTCTGGCGCGGCGACACGGTCACGCCGCGATACAACCGAAACCAACTCACCGAGAACGCGTTCGTCGAACGTGACGGGAGGCGGTGGCTCAGGTCCGGCGACGTCGGGTGGAGAGACGAGGAGGGGTTCGTGTACGTCGTCGACCGCCTCGAGGATATGTTCACTACTGGCTGCGGTGACGTCTATCCGCACGAGATAGAGGGGGTCATCTACGAACTCGACCCCGTTCAAGAGGTCGCCATCGTCGACTCGACCGACGACGTCCGCGGAACCACGGTGACGTCCGTCGTCAAGTGCCGGGACGACGATGCAGTGTCGGCGGCCGAGATCAGACGTGTCTGTGAGCGCCACTTGGAGAGCCACGAAGTGCCGGATAAGGTCCTGTTCGTCGACGTGTTGCCCCGGACTGCGACGGGGAAACTCGACCGAAGAGCGCTTCGGAACGAGTTCGGCTAACGCCAACTTGACGTGTTTCGTCGGGAGCCCGCCGCTGCTCACTGAGACGATCGCGGCGTTTCTGGTTCAGCCCGGAGCGAGATATTTCTCGCCCGCCCAGAGCATCCTCGGGACGGCACCCGTCGGCCTCCGGAAGTGGCTGGTTCTGGGTGGTGTCGCCCTGGCGATCGCTCTCAGGATCGAACCCCACGAACTGAGCTGGCGGGCACGGGACCCGCCGGACGCCGAGCGCGAACTGGAGTCCGCCTCCGAGCACCCCAAGAAGACATGAACTGCCTCGGGGCTTGACCCCGAGGCACTCGCCTTGCTTATCTGTAGACGACCGGAGTGAACGCGTTATCCGTCGCTATCGACCGGTTCCGGCTCGGGATTCTCGGAGTCGTCGGAGACGGGCTCGCGAACCCACATCACTGGAACCGGCGACGTTCGGACGATCTTCGCGCTGACGCCGCCCATCATGTACCGGCCGAAGTCGGTCTCTCCGTGCGTGCCCAGAACGGCGAGGTCGACCTCGTTGTCCTCGATGTAGCTGAGGATCTCCCTGGCCGGAACACCGTACGCGGTCGCACTCTCGACGGCGACGAGCGACGCCGCCTCCGCAGTCCCGACGGCGTCCGCCAGGATCTCGTTCGCCCGTTCTGTCGGCTCACCGTCTTCCGAGACGGAGCGAGCGTTGGAACCGAAGCGTCCGGTCTCGACGACGTGAAGCAGGTGGAGCGTCGCACCGGTCGCTTCGGCGACGGCAATCCCTTCGGTCACCGCGAGTTGCGCTCCGCGGCTTCCGTCCGTCGGAACGAGGAGGTCCTGACAGGGGTAGGTGAGCGGGCGGTCCCCTTCGGGGTCGACCGCGATCACGGGTATCGCCGCGGTGTTGATGACTCGTTCCGTGACGCTCCCGAGGAGAAACCGCTCGACGCCACGTCGCCCGTGAGTCGGCATCACGATCAGATCGACGGCCGACTGATCGCTGTAGTCGACGATCGACGAAGACGGATCCCCTCGAACGACCGTCGAGACGACGGAGACGCCCCGCTCCTCCGCCCGCTGTGCGGCATCGGCGACGATCTCCTCCCCCGCCCCCACCAATTCGTCGACGATCTCCTCTCGCACCTCGGCCAGACCGTCTCGGCCGGTGTCGACGACGTTGAGGACGTGGAGCGTCGCCTCGTGTTCGGCTGCGATCTGGAGTGCGTAGTCGAAAACCGGTTCTGTCGGGGCGCTTCCATCCGTCGGGAACAGTATCTGGTCGTACATGGTAGCCTCCGGTAAGGTGGAGATCTCACTCTCCCTCAGTACTGACGTCCAACGCGCCCGCTTCCGGCGTCCGGGCTTCGCGCCACCAGACCAGCTCGAACTCGATACTCTGTTTCGCCTCGGTGTCCCCCTCGGACCAATCTGACTCGCCCTCCGACTTGAACGTCACCGGGTTCGTCGGGTTCAGTCGCACTCGCTTGCCACCGAGTTCGAGCGTCACGTCTCCGTCGCCGTCGAGTTGGTCGGCCACGTCCCGCAGAGAGGACGCGACTTCCGACCGTGTCGTCTCGACTTCCGTCTCGAGTTCTCCCATAGAGGATGGTACGTCGGACACGTCGATAAGCGACGGGGACGTTCTCGGTCCGGTGGAACCGTCGGCCCGTTTTTGGAACAGCCACGCCGAAGCCGCCCGTCGCCACGTTCCGAAATCGAACAAACGATGAAGGGGATGTACGCCGAATCCGAACCACAGCAATGTACGACCGGATCGTGATACCCATCGACGGAAGCGACGAAGCCAGACACGCGGCGAAGCGTGGACTCGATCTAGCTCGAACCTTCGACTCGACCGTCAGCGTCGTCTACGTCGTCGAGCAGCGGGCACTCCGACTCAGACGGACGGCCGAAGAGGTGGCGCAGCTCCGGGAGAGCGGAGAGACGGCCCTCTCAGAGATCGAAGAGCTGGCGTCGGAGCGTGGACAGTCCGTCACGACAGCGCTGCTCGAGGGGAAACCCGTGAGACAGATCTGCGAGTACGTCGAGCAGGAGGGTGCGGACCTCATCGTTCTCGGCAGGCAGGGGAGGACGGGGCTCGGGAAGCGTCTCCTGGGCGGTGTCACCGAGCAGACGCTCTACCGGAGCGACGTTCCGGTGGTCGTCGTCCCGGGCGGTGACCACGCCGCAGAACACGACGCCGGCTACTCGCGGCTCCTCGTCCCGACCGACGGAAGCGAGAACGCGGCGGTCGCTGTTCCCCACGGCGTCGCGTTCGGCCGGAGCTACGACGCCGACGTCCACGTCCTGAACGTGGTAGACCTGCAGGCAGCGGGTGGCATGTTCGACGCCGGTGGTCTCGATAAAGTGTTCGTCGAACGGCTCGAAACGCGCGGACGAGAGGCCGTAGACGAGGTCGCAACCGAGATCGAGGGGACAGCCTCGGATCTGACGGTGGAGACTGCCGTCGAGCGGACGAAGTCGCACGCGGGTGTCGCTGCCGCTATCTGCGAGTACGTCGAATCCAACGGGATCGACCTCGTCGTCATGAGTTCTCACGGCCGGTCGAACCTCCAGCGTCAGCTACTCGGTGGCGTCGCGTCGACCGTGCTTCGGACGGTCGACGTGCCGGTACTGGTGGTCAAGCGAACGACGTGACGTCGTCCTCAGAGACAGCTACTTCGTCCCTCGAGGCGAAAGACGCGGTATGTCCTCCCGCGTTTTAGTGCCGGTCGACGGCTCGGAAGCGTCGCGACTGGCGTTCGCCCACGCGACCGTTCGGTTTCGGGACGGCCACGTGACGCTTCTCCACGTGATCGAGCCGTTCCCCGACCACTCGAAAGCCGCCGGATACGAAGGACGGCGACTCGAACAGGTATTCGAGCGACGACAGCAGCTGTTGGACGACATCGCGGCGTCCGAAGCCCAGTACGCAGGGACGGTGACGACGGAACTCGTCTACGGTCGACCGGTCCGGATGATCCCCCGGTACGTCGAGAACAACGAAGTCGACGAAGTCGTCGTCGGCTCCCGTGGGCGTGACGGCACTTCCCGTCTCCTGTTGGGGAGTGTCGCGGAGACCGTCGTCCGTCGCGTCCCGGTCCCCGTGACCGTAGTTCGCTCGCGAGACGACGGCGACGAAAGTCTGCGACGTCCCGCCGGTCACGTCCTCGTTCCCTTCGATCGGTCCGTCTGTTCACGCCACGCGCTCAAGTACGCGTTCGAACGGTTCCCCGACGCAGCGGTGACCGTACTCTTCGTGGCGTATCCCCCGTTCGAGACGGTCGAACCGATCGAATCGGGGACAGGCCTCGACGATCTGGTGGCGGCGTCTGTGGAGATCGAAGACGAGACGGACGGCGTGTTCGAGTTGGCGAGGCAGGTCGCAGACCGCAACGATCGAGCGATCGACACCGTGACGACGAGCGGCGATCCCGCGCGGGAGATCCTCGAGTGGATCGACGGGAACGACGTCGACCACGTTGTAGTCGGGTGTCACGGACGCAACGGCGTCGCCAGATGGCTGCTCGGGAGCGTCGCGGAGACCGTCGTTCGCCGCGCGTCCGTCACCGTCACCGCGGTGAAGTAAACCGGGCACGCGACGTTCGTCGACGCCGCGGTGCTGTGGGCGCTCGACGAACAGTAGACGCGAGATACACCTTCGGACGGTGAGGGTTACTTTGGACGCGTTTTGACAGGTTGTGAAGGTTTGACGGATTTTATATATTTGATAGTTTTGATCAATTGTTTAGTTGGGATCGGTCGTACAGTTTGTATGGTTTGGAGAAGTTTGCCGAGAGGTCATCAAAACAGTCCCATGCGGTTCAACGCGGGCGTGTGACTTCTCTCCGTCCAGGTGGGTCAAGTCAGAACGACAGGTCGAGCGACGCGGCGTAGCCGTTGACAACGTCTTCGAATACCTCTCGCCAGTCGACGGACAGCCACGCCTCCGCGACCCGGCCGTTCTCGTGGCGGTGTCGTCCCGACCCTTCGAACTCGAGCCTCGCTCCGCTCGGTGGAACGCCGGCCACCGATCCGGTGTGTGTGCCGCGAAAGACCCAGTCGGTGTAGACGAACGAGTCGTCGGCCGTCAGCGTCACCATCTCTACCTCGCAGTCCGGGCAGACCTGTTGGAAGGCTGAGACGAGTAGCCAGTACTCAGCCCGAGTGATCGTCCCCTTCAGCGGGAACCCGTGCCCGCGATACGTCGGGGAGTAGATGTCCGTGATCGCCTCCAACTCCCGGTCGCCCCACACGCGGACGAAGTCCTGTCGGCTGATTTCCATCCACCGGCGTCTGTCGTCAGTCATAGCCTCGCTAGTGAACGATCCGAAATAGTGGTATCCATCGTACAGACTCTTGCCGAACGGCAGTCGCCCCACTGGACAGTGGCACGCCAACTGCCGGACGCGTTCGTTACGGCCGTATCTACGGCGATGTCGTACCCTCCGACAACACCGTTAAGAATCCCCGGCTGGTAGTGTACGTTGTGTCCTATACTACACAAGTGACGGTCGGCGGTAGCTTCGACGAAGCGGTCGATACGACGATCGCCGCGCTCGAAGACGAGGGGTTCGGCGTCCTCTGTGACATCGACGTACAGGCGACGTTCGAGAAGAAACTCGGAGAGGAGTTCCGCCAGTACCGCATTCTCGGAGCCTGCAACCCGGGGCTGGCTCACGAGGGGTTGACCGAGGAGATCGATCTCGGGGCACTGCTCCCCTGCAACGTCGTCGTCTACGAGACCGACGACGGAGACGTCGTCGTCAGTGCGGTCGACCCGAACCGACTCGTCGGCATCGCCGACAACGACGCCCTCGACTCCATCGCGACCGACGTTCACGACCGGTTCGAGCGGGTCCTGGATACGGTCTCGACCGAACTCGCCGCTTGAAGACTGAGCGGACTCCGCTTCGTGACCCGAGAGATGGGTCGTCTCGCTACGTCTCCTCGGAGAACCGTTCGTACCGATCCAGGAACAGCGACTCGCAGGACGGACAGCAGAGGTAGTAGGTCCGGTCGTCGGTCTCGATGGTCACCTCCTGACCACGGATCGGCTTCTCACACTCGGCGCATTTGACTTCGAACCCCGTCGCCCCGAGTTGCGGACTCCAGTCCGCCTCGACGACGTCCCGTACTTCGTACGATAGGAGCGTGTACTCGTCGAGAACGTCGACGACGCGCTCACGGAGTTGGGCCGCCGGGAGATGGACCAACAGGGTGACTCGTGCGTCGCTCGTCCGGATGAGATATTCGACGCTGTCGATCGCACGCAGTTCCTCGACGACTGCGTCGGTCTCGGTCGGTCGGACCTGTAACTCGACGAGAGTCGCGTTCGACTGGATCAGCAGAGAACGGTCGACGTCGACCGTGAACCGTCGGATGAGCCCCCGCTCTCGAAGTCGATCGATCCGATTGGAGACTGCCGGTGAAGAGAGGTCGACCTCCTCGCCGATCGCGTCATACGTCTGTCGTGAATCCTCTATCAACAACTCAAGGATCCGCATGTCGATATCGTCCAGTTGACCCATGTGTGTAGCCCACTCTCTCGTCGTCCGAAACAGGTTGTGGCCGTCGACCCCCCGTTCGACTAAACGAGGTTCACTGAGCGAGACGGATACCGGGGATTCGTTCAGTGAGGTCGGGAGAGATAGAACGCTGTAAGCCACAAGTGGGGAAAAGGAGGCACTCGTCTGTTTAGATGCGATGTCACTCACCGATACGCTCTCGGAACTCGAGCATCTGAACGACGAACAGCGCGACTGTATCGAGAACTGCCTGCGAGCGGCGGAGGTCTGTGAGTACTGTGCCGACCAGTGCGTCGGCAAAGAAGGGATGGACGAGTGTATCCGTCTGTGCCGAGACGTCGCGGACGTCGCCTCGCTGCACGCGCGCCTCATGGCCCGCGACTCCGACTACAGCAGCGATCTGGCAGAGGTCTGTGCCGACCTCTGTGAGGCGTGTGCCGAGGAGTGCGAACAGCACGACCACGACCACTGTCAGGCCTGTGCCAAGGTCCTCCCCGACTGCGTGGAGACCTGTCGGAGCATGGCCTCGTAGACCGGCTAGCGACTCGCAGACTATTTTATCTAATTGACAGGCGCTAAAAGCTCGCCCTTGAGGGCGGGGATACAGCGCCGTCTTTGGGTTCAAACACTGTGATCCGAACGTACAACTGCCCACACTGCGTTTCTGTGTCTGTCGTTGCGATGGTTCCCCCATCGTGATTGACTGTCCAAAAACCGGCAGTTGACGTGGTGTTTGCCTCATCAAAAAGTAAGCCTTCGGACGATCAACCCGACACAAAATAATCAGATAACTCGAAGTCCTTCACAGGAGACGAGTAACGGGGCGTGGCACTCCCATCGGCGCGTCGGGTCGTAAACGGAAGTTCCCAAACCAGCGCAATCGGGCGTGGGAAGCCCCGTCCTTGAGGGCGGGGAGGATGTCACACCGCCCGAGACCGACAGGCGACCCGTCGAGGGTGAGCGTCAGAAAGCGTTTGGTACACGTCGGAGCGATTCGAGACGGCCAGGTGACCGGCCGTCACCGGTACTCGAACACGCGGGCCATCCCGCCTTCGAGGTGGTAGGCGTTGTGGCAGTGGAACAGCCAGTCACCGGGGTTGTCGGCGACGAAATCGAGAGTCACACTCCCCATGTGCGCTGGAACGACGACCGTATCCTTCAGTGCGTCACCGACACGGAAGAAGTGCCCGTGGAGATGCATCGGGTGCAACATCGCACTTCGGTTGGTGAGACGGACGCGAACGTGGTCACCCTCCGAAATCCCCAGTGGGTCGGCGTCCGGAAACCGCTGGCCGTCTATGAGCCACGCCCCGGGCTCTGACCCCGCAGAGAGCGTCAGGTCGAACCGTCTGTCGGGGGTTCCACCGAAGGCGTCCAGCGACTCGCGTGCGCGGAGGTCGCCGTACTCGAGACGTCTCCCGTCGAACGTGGGAGCTCTCACCGATTGCGACTCCGCACCTTCGTAGCGGAGAACTGCGCGTGCGGGCGCTTCGTCTCCGTCGATGGGCACTGCTCGAATCTCCCACGTCCCCGGTCGGTCGGCCGTAACGAGGGCGTCGTAGCGTTCTCCGGCCCCGAACACGAACGAGTCGGCGTCGACAGGGTCGACGGGACGGCCGTCCGCGTGTGACACCTCCATCGCGTGTCCACCGACGCCGACGCGATACGTCGTCGCGCCGCTCGCGTTGATGAAGCGAAACCGGATCCGCTCGCCTTCCGAGACGGCGAACTCGGTCGGAGAGTCCGACGCTCGTCCGTTCACTAGGTGGCCCGCGTAGGGCGGTCGCCATGAAGCCATCATCCCGCTACCGCCCGTGCTGCCCATCCCACCGCCGCCCATCCCACCGCCGCCCATCCCACCGCCGCCCATCCCGCCACCCGAACCACCGTCGCTCTCGCTTCGCCACTCCGACTCGGGTTTCGGAGGGGTGGACAGATAGTCGTTCAGGAAGACGACGACGTCGCGGTCGTAGTCGACATGTGGCGACTCCTCTTCGACGACAAGCGGCCCGAGGAGCTGTCGTTCGAGTTGGAGGCCGACGTGGCTGTGATAGAAGTACGTTCCTGGAGGGGTAGTGTCGAATACGTACGAGAAACTCTCTCCGGCGGCGATTGGGTCCTGCGTGAGGCCGGGAACGCCATCTGCGGGGTTCCGGACGGGAACGCCGTGCCAGTGAATAGTCGTCTCGGCGCCGTCCGGGAGGTCGTTCGTCACGTCGACGCGAAGACGGGTGTTCTCATCGACCCTGATCTCGGGACCGGGGACTTGACCCCCGTACAGCCACGTGTCGAGCGGATGCCCTGCAGGCTCGTAACTCCCTGCTTCGGCTCGGAGCGACCGAGACTCGTCTGCCGACTCGGGTGGAAGCGGTGTGGGATCGGACTCGTCGGAGCCGTCCGAACCGCCGAGGTTTGAGGTCTCGGTACATCCGGCTATCGAGGCGAGCCCGAGAGTGCTGGCGGTCAACAGCTCTCTTCGGGTGAGCGAAGGGATCATCGTACTGGCACCGACGTAGAGGTGGTTCGTCGACCCGGCGACGAATCGGGGAGACCGACGCACGTACCGAACGTGTCCCTCTCGGCTGTCGAAGTCATCGCTTCGAGGGAGAGGCTGAACCCGGATGTACTTTTGGGCTTTATTCCCACAACCCAACATCACTCGCCCCAGCTAAACGGCCGCAGTTCTCGTACGAGTGGCTGTCGACGGTTAGTGTATGGACGACGGAGCGGGTCGTTCGTCGAGCGAGAGTTGGACCAGGGTCGGTCGAGAGAGGTTCGCTCGGTGGCCTCTCCTCACGGGAAACAGACTCACTATTGTCGGGATCGTACACCGTCACGACGGCACTGGACGGACCGAACGTGAACGTCTTCGACGTCATCTACACGACGCTCGAGACGAATCACACCCACCAGATCCGTGAGATCGACCGTCTCGTCGACTACGAGTCGTGAACGGAACAGTGGCGAAAAGTTATGGAGGTGCGTGTCAACTGTCATCTATGCCCACAGAGCAGCCACGGAAGAGTCGCCACGAGGAGATCGATGCGATAGTGGCGGCGAAGGAGGGTGGCGTAACCGAGACACGAGATGAGGCCGACAAGTACACCGTCGTCGGAGCAGCGACGCGGGCGACCTTCGCGAACTGGTTGACGCCCATCGAGGAGCACTTCGTCTGTCACAGAAACGACGTTCCGGACGCCGACGTCGAGACCTGGACCGTCTCGCTGACCGGACACGCCGACGGACAACTCTCGGTGGACGAGTTGAAAACCAACTATCCGCGGGTCGGCGTCGCACATACGATGGAGTGTGCGGGCAACGGTCGCGGCCAGCACCGGCCGGAGACCGGAAGCGTCCAGTGGGGGTTCGAGGCCGCCGGCACCGCTTTCTGGGCCGGCGTCCCCGTCAGTTCGGTGCTCCGGACACACGGCGTCGAGTCGCCCGACGACAGATGGCTCACCGCGGTCGGTGGCGACCCCTCTGCGGGCGACGACGTCTTCGCACGGTCGATTCCGCTCTCGAAGGCGTTCGACGACTGCATCCTCGCTTACGAGATGAACGGCGAGCAACTCCCAGAAGAGCACGGCTACCCGGTTCGACTCGTCGTTCCGGGGTGGTACGGCGTCAACAACGTCAAGTGGGTCGAGGAGCTGCGAGTGATGGACGAGATGGTGACCGAGGGGTCGCTCGACCGCCCCGGAAACCACGCCTACTGGCAACAGGAAGCCTACCGGCTCCACCCCGACGGTGTTACTCCAGCGCCCAACGAGAGTGTAGACACTGTCGACACGTGGACACAGCTGGAGGGAGCAGTCGAACACCCCTACACGTTCGACGCGACGGTGATGTCGGTGATCGGGACGCCCTCGGGAGACTCACCGGTGACGGTACCGACGGACGAGACCGTCGAGGTACGCGGTGTCGCGTGGGCGGGCGACGACGCTGTCGAGCGCGTCGAAATCTCGACCGACGGCGGAGACAGCTGGTCCGACGCCGACCTGTTCGGACCGGAGTACGCGGGCGCGTGGCGACTGTTCCGATACGACTGGGACCCCGAACCGGGAACGCACGTACTGAACTCGCGGGCGACCGACGAGTTGGGCCGCCGACAGCCGGCGCGAATCTCGAACCCGGACGCGTGGCGGGCGGCGCTCGACGACGACGAGTTTCCCTGGAACGCCGGCGGCTACGCCGCGAACGCCTACGAACCGAACGGGGTGACGGTCGAGGTTCGGCGTTCGGGCGATTCGGAGCCGACCGACCGTATCGAGTGATGCGAGCCCAGAGTCGACGATAAACCGGTGGGAGCGATACAGTGTTCCTCTCGAATCTCGGTCCCCGACCGGACCAGTCGGAGGATGGAAGGCTGCATCTCCCGAGAGGCGTCTACTCCGCCACGACCGAGTCGAGGTCCATCGACCCGTCGTCACGGGAGATGATTGTCCATCCGCTGAAACACTCCTACTCTGATCAACCGAGGAAACGGCTTGGCCAAATCGTTTAACAGTCTCGGTCCCGATAGTATTGGATGGAATGAGCAATACTAGTGTCGCTCCGTCGGAGGTTGCTCGAAGCGTCCACAAAGACGACGACGACGACCCCTTCGTTCTCGACGTTCGTAACGAAGAGGACTACGAGGAGTGGCAGATCGAGGGGAGTACGAACCTTCCCATCTACGACGAGTTGCTCGACCACGACTTCTCGACGCTGGAAGACCACCTCGACGAACTGCCGGAGGACGAGGAGATCGTCACGGTCTGTATCGCTGGCGTCACCTCGACACGGGCCGCGAGTTTCCTTCAGGACCACGGCCTCGACGCAAAGTCCATCGACGACGGGATGAACGGGTGGGGACGCGTCCACCAGGCGTACGAACCCGACGAGGCCGACGGCGTCGTCCAGATCGTCCGCCCCGGAACGGGGTGCATCTCGTACCTCGTCCACGACGACGACGAGGCGATCGTCGTCGATCCGAGCCAGTACGTCGACGTCTACCTGAACGAGGCGGAGGAGCGCAACCTAGAGATCACGGGCGTCGCAGACAGTCACGCCCACGCGGACCACGTCTCGGGTGCAGGCCAACTCGCCGGTGAACTCGACGTTCCCTACTACCTTCACGGCGACGACGCCGGCGAACTCGACCGTGTGACCGAGATTACCGACGACGAGACGATCGCCGTCGGCGACCGCGAAATGGAAGTTCACCACACGCCGGGTCACACCCCCGGGAGCGTCTCCTACGAGTACGGTGACGCCCTCCTGTCGGGCGACACGCTCTTCCTCCGCAGCGTCGGTCGGCCCGACCTCGAAGACGGGGCGGAGGAGGCAATCCGAACGGCCGCCAGTCGGCTGTACGAAAGTCTCACGGCACTCACGACGCTGCCCGACGAAACGGTCGTGCTTCCCGGTCACTTCAGCGATGAAACGGTCCGGCCTCTCGCAACCGAACTGGGAGAGCTGCTGGACGAGACGACGAACGAACTCCTGAGCGACGTCGAACAGGACGACGAGGATGCCTTCGTCGAGACGATCGTCGAGAGCCTCTCGGACGAGCCGGCCAACTACAACGAGATCAAGCAGATCAACTGGGGGAAAGAACAGCCGGGTGGCGACATCGAAGAACTCGAACTCGGCCCCAACAACTGCGCTGCGAACTGACGCCGCGGCGGTGTTCGAGGGGAGTTTCGTTTCCGTCGATCGAGTCGTCAGACCGCAATCGACACTGATCTTCTCTACGCCGGTCGCATCGTCAGTCCGGCCCGATCGATCAACGGGCGTCGACGGTGCCGACTCATAGACTCACGCTACGGACGGCTCAGAAATCGTCGAAGGCGCTGATCTGAAGGAGAGGTCAGAGGAGCTTTTGATTCTAAAACGCTCGCCGTCGAAAGACACCGACACCACCGGGTTCGGAGCCGCACAATCGACGAGTACCCGGCGTCTCGCAGAGGAAGGTCCCGCTCGAAAGAAGCAGAGAACTACCGCAGGCGCCGAAGATGCCGGACGTCGCTGACCGGGAGCGTCGCTCGCGGGTGTCGTTCCGCACGTTTGTAATCATAGCCACAACACACCTAAAAGCGCCGCCCGTAGCAAGAGACGAGTATGTCCGTTCGGCACTCAGCTGTGAACGAGTCGATAACTCCGTTGGCCGCTGGAGGTGGGCTATCGGGCGTCGCCAAACAGATCGAACACACGTTCGCACCAGCGCGGGAGGTGATCAAACCGATTCTCTCGGACCCGGTCGTCGTCGGTGCATGGGCGGTACTCGTCTTGCTCTCGGTCGGGGTCCTGTGGTGGGACCTCCGAAAGAACAACCAAGCGATCGCATCACTGATGCAGGCAGTCTGGACGCTCGTCGTGCTGTACTCTGGACCATTCGGATTGGCGATCTACTGGTACACGGGGCGGACGCAGATCTCCCACGACTCGCTGTGGCGACGTGGGTTTCGTTCGACCGCACACTGCTACTCCGGCTGTGGCGCCGGCGAGGTCGTCGGTATCACGCTCGCACAGGGGATCCTCGCGCTCACTATCGGGTGGGTCGCAGCGATCACCTTCGGGTTCGCGTACCTCTTCGGCTACGCGTTGACGATCGGCCCACTCATGCAGGATGGCGTGAGTTTCAAAGAAGCGACGTGGGACGCTCTCCTAAGCGAGACCCCCTCGATCACGATCATGGAGGTCTTCGCCATTGGAACCGACCTCTTGCTTGCTGCCGAGGCACACATGGGAGAGCTCCTGTTTTGGTCCGCGCTCGCGTTCTCGCTCTCCGTCGGGTTCGTCGTGGCGTGGCCGGTGAACGTCGCACTCGTCCACTTCGGAGTGAAAGAAGGGATGAGCAACCCGGCGAAGATGGGGTCGGACTCGCAGGCTGCGGCGGGTGACTGAACGCGAAACGTCCGTAACGAACCGGCCGACCGGCGCATCGCTACGCCCGCTGTCGACGTTCACGGCGTGGTGACGAGTTCGAGTCGACCGACGGTTCGGTCGATGTCACTCGGTCCGACTGCTACTCGGAGTACCCTTCTTGGACGAACCGACTGCTCTCGTAGATGCCGACCAGTTCTTCGATGAGTTCCTCGTAGGTCTCGTCCTCTTCGAGATGCGTCTCGAGTCTCGCTGCGAGTTCGTCGTCGAGTTCGACAGTGACTGTCATGCACCGATGTTGGCGGTCAAGGGAGATAACAGCGAGGGTGAGTACGTTCACCTAGCAACGACGGTAGTAGACATACTCTCAGAGAACGAGCAACCGAACCGACGATTGCCGTGACTGTCGCGCTCCGTAGACGAAATTCGTTGTAATAGTATTCAGACCCCTAACCTATTGCAGGATTTGTTCACCTTATATACTTTGCAACTTTCGCCGATTATCTATAGAAGTTGTGAAAAGACTGGGTTAGACCCGATAATACTAGTTAATTCAATCTTGTCGGTGATAATCGAGTAGAGAGTGTACAAGACATCCATCAAATATTCAAGGAGGGGAACCGGCGACCGCCCGAAATGTGGGGTCGGCGTAGTTACCTCGAAGGTTAGAGAGTCCGGATATCAGATTCTCTATCAGGGGGGAACTGCCGCTTACACTGGCGGTGATCTCTGGTAGGTTTCGAGCGAACACCGGAGTGAGAGAGGGTGACCGGCAGGGACACTGTCGTCTCAACGAGGAACCCTCGCACCGTCTCAAAGGGTGCCCAGCAGGTCACTCCGCGACGAACGGTTCCCGCATCGCAGGCGTGAACGGGATCGGAGTCCCCTCTTCGTCGAAGTTCCCGTACTCGATGACCCCCTCGATGCTGACGCGGTCGTCGATCTCGAGGCGGTGGTGCACCCGAACCGTCTCATCGGTGACGGCGCGGACGTCAGACTCGACGGTGAGCGTCGACTCGTACTGCACCGGGGAGACGAACTCCCAGCGCCAGTCGCGCAGGCGGAACGGCTGACTGTCTTCGCGGAGCACGTCGAGGGACGTCCCCGTCGACTCGAGGAAGCGTTCAAGTGCGACGTCGGCGAACCGCGGATACTCCTCGAAGTAGGCCAGTTCCGACCCCTCGACGTGCGGTCCGCGGACGTCGAAGGTTTCGGTGAAGGAAGGCCACGCTCCGTCCTCACCGTCGGACTCACGCGGGCCGACGTCGGGGTCGACCTCCTCGAGCGCGTCGTGGAACGCCGTCCGTGTCGTCTCGGTGAGCGGTTGTGCGCCACCTTCCGGGGCAATGGTGATGTGTGTGATTCGCGCGGTCGCCAACGGGTCGCCGTCGGCGTCGGTCATCTCGTAGAGCAACTCGACGCTGCTCTGGCCGACGGAGATCGGTGTCGTCTCGACGGTCACCGTATCGCGGAAGCCGGGATAGCGGTGGACGCTCGTCGTTGCGACGACGGGCGCGTACGGGATACCGCCCGCGTCGACGATGTCCTCGAAGGCGTGGTCAAACGCCTCGGTGACGACCTGCGTCGAGACGAGTTCCCAGTCGAAGAACCGTGCACCGTGGACGAGCGGACCGACGAGCTCACCGAACCGGACGTCGTGGTTGTCGATGGTTCGCACACTGTGTGAAGCGGTGGGAACCGATAATAAATCCCCCAGCTCCGAGGGGTGAGAGCCGCTGGCGGCGACGGCAGTCCGTGACCATCGCATCGAGTTGCCTCTGATAGCGCATTCAAATCGTCACCTGTGCGACTTTCGCGACCTCTCGCTGGGTCTTCTTCTCGTCGCGAAGCGGCGAGGCGGCGGAAAGACGACCCCTCGACCCGCCTCACTCGGGAGTGAACTTCAGCCCGTAGCGGGCGACGCCTTCGGTGCTGTAGATGCGACGGAACCGACCGACGACGCGGTCGCCGACCGACACCGCGTCCGGTTCGCAGTCGGTCAGCTGCACGGGGAACCGTGCCGTCTCTCCCTCGACCGCAATCTCGACGATAGCAACGGCGAACGGGCCGTCACGTCGCTGGAGTTCGACGAACTCCGGCGGCGCACCGCCCTGTCCGATCGTCGTCACGGCGACGACCTCACCGGTGCGGGGGAGTTCGACGTCAGTGAAGGTGACGCGCTCGTGGCAGCGAGGACAGGCACCCTCCGGCGGGAACGCGATCGCCCCGCACTCGGGACACTGCCCGGCCACGAGTCGGTACCGTTGCGGGACCGTCCGCTGCCACGAGGGGAGGCTGACGTGAGCACCGCCGCCGGCGACGTCCGTCTCCCCGAGCGTCCCTCGCTCGCGCAGCGCGATCGTGTACGAGACGTCCGTCCCGCCGTCGACGACCTCGTCGACCCCCGTCGTGAGTGACTCCCGGGTCTCGAAGGCGAGCGCGGTCGCCGTCGCGCCGCTGCCGAAGAAACCGGCGACGGTCACGGAACCGGGGTCGCTCTCGTCGAGCGCCGCCAACAGCCCGAGCGCCGGCGTCGCCGTCCCGGCGTCCCCGACCTCGTCGACGAGCGTCCCTCGCTCGACGATCTCCCCGCCGTACGGCAGTGCCCGTGCGATCCGGTGGGGGATGTCCGGCGTCGGCTGGTAGAAACTCGTTCCAGTGACGGCGTCGTGGTCGACGTCGAGCGCCTCGACGGAGGCGGCGACCAACTCGCGGATCGCCCCCCGTTCGTACGTCGTGATACCCGGTTCGGCGACGGTCTCGCTGCCCCGTTCGCGGAACCGGATCCCCGGTGCGTCGCGGGAGCGCGTCGCCATATCGACGAGCGTCACTGCCCCGTCATCGGCGAACAGGAACGCGGCGGCGCCGGCACCGACGCGCTGTCCGACCTCCGCGGGGTCTCCAACGGGGGCGTCTGCGACGACGGCGAGCGCGGGGGCGTCCGCCGTCGCTGCCGACCGCAACGCGTCCGCACCGGCCGCGGTGCTCTGCGTCGCCGTCTCGAGTCGGCAGTCGTCGGCGAGACCGAGCGCTTCGGCAGCCTGCGGCGCGAACTCACCTTCCTCTAGCGGGGGCGTCGTCGTCGCGAGCCCGACGTGTCCGACATCGTCGGCAGCGACGGCGCTGTCCTCGAGGGCGTCGCGTGCCGCGGCGACGGCCATCGTGAGCGTGTCCTCGTCGGCCGCCGGGACGGCCGCCCGCGACACCGGCGCGGAGGTGCCCCACGCGTCCCGAATCTCGTCGCCGGAGAGACGCTGTCGCGGGACGTACACGCCCGTCGAGACGAGACCGCGGTGCGAACTCATCGCGCACCCCCGTCGACCCGCTCGAAGACGTGGACGGTGACGCCACCGCCGGAGCCGCCGACGTTGTGTGTGATCCCGACGCTCGGGTCGTCTACCTGCACGTGGGCCTCGCCGCGGAGTTGGGCGAACGCCTCGACGACCTGTCCGGTCCCCGTCGCACCGATGGGGTGACCCTTGGACTTGAGGCCGCCGGAGGTGTTGACCGGGAGCTCCCCGTCCGGATCAGTGACGCCGTCGCGGAGGAGCCGCGGCGCCTCGCCGCGCTCACAGAAGCCCAAGTCCTCGTAGGCGACGAGTTCGGCGATGGCGAAGCAGTCGTGTACCTCCGCGAAGTCGAGGTCGTCGGGTGAGATCCCTGCTTCCTCGTATGCGCTGTCGGCGGCCGTCTGCGACGCCGGGATGCTCGTCAGCGAGTCGCGCTGGAACAGCCCGACGCGACCGCTGGCCGCACCCGCCCCAGCGACGCGGATCGGTTCGTCGGAGAGTTCGTGTGCGATTGACTCGTTGGCGACGATGACGGCGCTCGCCCCGTCGGTCGTCGGACAGCAGTGATAGAGGTTCAGCGGCGCGGCCACGTCCGGTGCGTTCATCGCATCTTCGAGGGTACACTCGAAGCCGAGTTGCGCGTGCGGGTTCTGCGCGCCGTTGCCGTGGTTCTTGACCGCGACACGGGAGAGGTCCTCCTTCTCGGCCCCGTACTCGCGCATGTAAGCGCTGGCCATCTGGGCGTAGACGCCCGCGAACGTCGTTCCGGAGAGCCGTTCCCACTCCGTCTCGCCGCTCACGCCGAGCCACCACTTCGTGTGGTCGGAGCTCATGTCCGTCATCACCTCGTACCCCCCCGCGAGCGCGACGTCCGCCATCCCGGACCGAACGGCCATCACCGCCTGCCGGAGCGCGTACCCTGAGGCGGCACAGGCGTTCTCGACGCGCGTCGTCGGGATCCCGTGCAGTCCGAGATGTTCGGTTACGGCCGGACCGCTCAGCCCCAGCTGCCGGCCACCGACGCCGAGCGTCCCGAGGAACGCCTCGTCGATCCGGTCGGTGTCGAAGTCGGTATCGATACTCTCGAGCGCCTCGTCGAACGCGTCGTCGAACAGCGATCGGTACGTCTCCGACGGAAACGACCCAAAATCCGACTGTCCGGCGCCGATCACGTATGCATCGGTCATACACTATCGAAGCGGATAGATGACTAAAAAGTGTGGGCTCCGGCTGGATTTATAATCCCGTCGGCCGAGAGAGCCAGTATCAGTACCTCACAAAGCATCCTCGACTAACCATTTCTGAAGCCTGAGTGCTGTGTCGGAGCGGTTTCACTGATGATCTCGACGAGGGAGTCATGGACGAATCGATGCAGAGCCGTCGCTGTCGGCGGTGGTCAGCCGCCGACGCGACAGCGTCGCCACTCAACACCACAAGCTAGCCCGGTCGAGAGTTACCGGGTAAACCGGTCGTCTGGTGGTCGGTTCGCGAGGACGGGCCTCGCTGTGCGTCGGGCCATCCCCACGAACCATGTTGATGGACTCCTTGAACGACCACTGCCAGAGGCGACGCCCCCCACCGTGGGGCGTCGCCACGTACTCCCAGTGCAGATACCGCTAGACGTTCTGCAACAGCAACCTCACCACGACGTACAGCAGCCGTACGACCGGATTCTGTGTCGAGGTCGTCGCAATACTCTGCTCGGAGAGGCGGTAGCTGGCCTCGATACCGAAACGTTTCGCATAGTGGTATCGAGCGTCTCGTGATGAGTCGATGAACGGCGCGTCAGCGGCGTAGCCGTGACGCGCCACGCCATGGTCGTCGTACCGCCCATTCTGGTAGGTACAGTCGATGTAGATGGGAAACTCGACGGTCCAGCTGTGACCGTCGAGTTCGCCGTCATATCGTGCTGAATCACGCGACACCAGCCTTTCGAGAGTTCTTGCTTGATTGTCTTTCCCCAGCGGACAATTGGCATGACGTAGGCGTGGTTGTGTGCCTGAAGCAGCGTCAAACACTTGCTATCGTAGAATTCGCGGTCAAGGTAGACGGCCTTAACGTCAAGGTCAAGGCAGTCGAGGATCCCAAGAAACTCTGCGAGGACACTGCTGGCGGTGCGCCGTCTGATCGACGGCAACACCGCCAGCTGAGCGTTTGTTCTTTACACGCGCTCAGAGTGTCGCGTAGGCGTGGAACGCGATCGTTCCACGCTTCGCTTGGGAATGATAGAGGCCGTCCGTGTCGTCTTCGTCGCCATAGTAGGGCCGCAGGTGGAGGTCGTTGCGGACCTCCACCTGCTCGGGGGGACGTCGAGAACGTCTTTTTGAAGGAGGTGTTGCCAATTTGTTCGAGCGTCTCCAGGTCGAACCTGGTTCGGAGGTGGTAGAGGACCGAATATTCGTGAGGTACATCTTTGCTGTTCTCACAGAGCGTTGAGACCGAGGTCTCGTCGGCGCAGGCGCCCACGAGGACCTCGTAGATGTCTTCAACATCAAGTTTGTCGTTTTCAGCGAGAGTGAGAGAAACTTCTTCGTTAAGGGAGTTGACGACGAAGTTAAGGAGTTGATCCTCGTGGATTTCATCGTTTGCTTGCTGGGTTTTAGACACACCTTCTGCAAGCAGACGTCTCAACTAGCCGGCTTTGTGATGTACTGATTCTCCCCCCACGCGGTCTACCACGATAACTTCGTCAACAGAGCACAGTCTCTTGATTCAGCGTCTTAACCGAAGACGGATGGTCTATCGGTGAATAACTTTCTTAAGCACTAAGAGGTACAGACGAAAAACTACACATAGTCCACCTGGACCGACTCTTCGAGGTACAGCGTCGGCCCCTGTTCGACGTCAATGAAGTTGGTCGCATCCTCCTGTACTTTCTCACCAGCTTCGGAAGTGAAAGCCTCCTTTAGTGCCTG
The DNA here is from genome assembly GCF_900110465.1 of Halogranum amylolyticum. Lineage (GTDB taxonomy): Archaea > Halobacteriota > Halobacteria > Halobacteriales > Haloferacaceae > Halogranum > Halogranum amylolyticum. The sequence goes on along the minus strand of NZ_FODV01000031.1, from coordinate 504 downwards.
CATATCCTCGAAATACAGTTGTGCGATACCATCGTAGGCGGACTTTTCAGGTGCCGTCGGATAGTCGATCGTATATTTGACCAGGCCAGGAAGTTCTTTTGCGATTGGGGCGTGTTCGTTCTCCCAGTACCTGAGGAATTCTTCGTGTGACTGCCCATCTTTTCGGACTAGTGTTCCGTCAATTCTCATTCGCTAAGGCTATCTCCTCTGCTAGCGTCTTAGATGCAGGAATTCGGGGGAGATCATGGCAAGGAAGAAGTATCTCGTGGAACTCTCTGATGAAGAGCGGGCTGAGCTGAAGGCTCTTATCTCAGCCGGCCAGGAAAGCACTCGGAAACTCACGCGGGCACGGATCTTACTGAAAGCCGATGAAGGCTGGACGGATCCGAAAATCAGTGACGCGCTGGACTGTAGCCCCGCTACCGTCCAGCGCACGCGGCACCGATTTGCTGAGGAAGGGCTTGCGGCGATTCACCGCCGCAAGCCCAACCGGATCTACGAACG
>NZ_FODV01000059.1 GCF_900110465.1 Halogranum amylolyticum | reverse complement strand
GAACCTGAAGAATCTGAAGAACCTGAAGAACCCGAAGAACCCGAAGAACCCGAAACGCCCGAGGAGTCGTCCGGTTCAGACGAGACATCCCAGGAGACCGAAACCTCAGAGTCGGCGCCGACGGTCGAAGAAGAGGGCTGTTAGCGAACTCGAACTTATCTTGACTACAGCCGCTCAAACCCCCTCCTTCGGACCGCAGAGGATTGCGCTTATCGAGGGGTTGTGTTAAATCGCCATACTGCAGTTGTATTCACTGTTTCACAGCCCGCTTAATTAGCGCGATTTCTCGGAACTGGACGGCGGATTCGTCTCCATCACCGGTAACAACTTGAGCAATCGGCACAATCCCACCAGTGAAGCGGGAGATTTGTGTCATAGGCAACCGAATCCCCCCAGTTCAACTCCCTTGACTTAGCGACTCATCCCGACGCGGTCTAGTGATTTACCACAGCCTATCGAGGGGAACGGGCGTTCCGAACGCTCGCTCCCGCTCGAACCATGTCTTGACAGTGTGGACACACCCGTGGGTTATCCAGACTCTCCGGCGTAAAGACACGGACGTATTGCTTTGAGACAATAGCACCACAATTCTGGCACGTTGGCATATCCCATAAATGTTAACGAAATAATATGAATCTATGGGTCGATATTCAGTAGACGGTCGCGCGGAGCCTCCGTTCTCAACGAGCGTTGGAGGCGCGAGTAGGGAGGAGAAGAGGCGCGTTCGTGAACAGTTAATGAAGTACCACGGGTCGGGTGACCCGTAGTACTCTCCCTCGACCGCCTTCAGATACCGGGTCGTTGAGCGTGGGCTCGAGGCCGACGACCTGGAGGCTGAACTGGAGTCGGTGCGTGCCGAACGCGACGACCTCCGGCGGCAACTGCGGGCAGCTAACAGCCGCATGGACGACGTGCAAGAGTTGGTCCAGTACATCGAAGAAGAGTGGAGCCTACAGGCCCGACGCGAGGAGAGATATGACGCCCCAATCTGGACGCGGGCAAAGTGGTTCGTGTGTCGGTCGAAATCGGGATCGCGACGACGAGTGAGGAGGGCGCTATCGGTCGGTGTATCCTACCGACCTCCAAGACAGGACGACGCTCAACGGTCCTAATGCGGCGCGGGGCACCTCTGACTCATTGCTCGCAAGCGGCTATGTCTGTGCTGCCCCGTCTTGCTGTTCGGCCTCGTTGGCGAGGTTATCGTGCGCTTCAAGGGGGTCGGATGGCCGTGTACTCGCCTCTTTTTGTGACATCCTCTCCGCGGTAAACGGCGGGGCTTCCCACGCCCATCAACGGACGGTTCGTTGTTCTCTCAGGGTTGACGACCCGACGTGCCGATGGGAGTGCTACGCCCCGGTACTCCTATCCAAAGGACTCGGAGGTATCTGATTATTTTATGTCGGTTCTGCTGTCCACGGGCTTAC
>NZ_FODV01000029.1 GCF_900110465.1 Halogranum amylolyticum | reverse complement strand
CAACTGCCAGAATGGCTGGCCGAGAAGAAAGTCGAATCCAAGAACAGAACCACGCCTACGATATTCGTTGGCTACATCTCTAGAGAGACCGAGGACGCAATTCTCTTCGAATCATCTGCGGCGGCTCGACCACTGATGGGACTCGCACACCAGATGCACTCGCTCGAAAAGGGGATCGAACGCACCGAAGACGATACTGACCGCCACAAACAGCTGGAGGATCAGTTTCGAGAACACGAGCGGAAGTTTGATGATCGGGATGATCTACCCAGCCTCTCCGACGAGTGGCTTCCGAGAAGCCAGCTCGGGACGATTGTTCGACGCTGTACATGAATCGAATACCGGCTGTTACTCTGGAACCACTGTGCGAGATCGCGCGCTGTATTCACCTATGGAAACGCTGCTGACCAATCAAACCACCGCTGACGACAAAATAATTACGCCGTCCCGGTGCAGTCCTGCGCTTCCGACCGACGGGCGGGGCGGCACGACTCTGCGGGGCGGTCGCTGTCGGGCGGTAGCAATGGCTCACGACGGCCTCGACCGGCCACTGCGGGCCGCCGACGGGCGGCCCGCAGGTCCCTCGTCGCTGCGATTACACTGCGATCGTCACTGTCGAGTTGCTTGCTTCGGTGACTCGGGACGCCAGCGCGTGAAGTAGAGATTCACCTATTCGGGCTTTCCCGGATGCCGCTCCCGGCGGCATCCGGGCTGGTGCGCCCATAACTCGGCTTCTTTCGCACTCGGACCAGTCAGCACCACGTGCTCTGAGGCACGGAATACAGCTCGGTCTCTTGCGTCCCATGCTTGCTTCACGGTCTCCAGGGATAGCAGCGTTTCCATCGAGTCAGCACGGCCTCAGAAACCTATCACTGATTGAGGGTTAACCGAGAGCGACAAACACAACCGAACTGGAGCGCACCGGAGAGCGTTTTTCTGCCCCCCAAGGGTGCGGGGCGTCACACACATCGCGTCCCGAGAACCACAATGCACCAACTCATCTACGCGCTCGTTGAAGCACCGAATAGAGACGATGCCCTCACTAGAGGTAACGCAGCGTTCGACCGTCTCGTCGGCGTCGGGCCAGACACCGCCGCTGTCTTCGATTACTACGTCACGTTCGACGACGAGACAACGTCTGTCGCCGGAACAGCCCGATGGGGTGAATTACCCTCGTGGCATCAGTCGACTCCGACGAGGGAGCAAAACTCCTCGAACGAGGATGGAACGCAACGACCGAAGAATTCGAGCGGAATCTCGAACGAGTTCGAACCGCCGTCGAGGAGTTCAGCACTGAGGAACTCATGCGCGACAAGGAGCTTGCTCGACACGCCTGCTACAATCTCGGAGCCTACCGAGGGTCGTCGCTCGTAGAGCGCTATTGAGGATGACAACGCAGCCACTGCCGGCCGCACGTCTGTATGCGTTGCCCAGAGCTGGTCGATTTCGTCCCAATCTTCGATTTCTGGTTGGATAGCCAATATAGTCCAGCTCCTCTGTCCTGTACTCCGTTCAGGATGCCATAATGGTTTGTACTGTATAGATTGTCGCCATGTATGTGCCATGGCACTCCTGACATCGATTGGGGAGATGTCTGTGGTCATGCTGAATAGCGAGTCCCGTACTGTGTTTTCACAGAGTTGACCAGCTCGGGTCGGGTTCACACTCAAATTTCGGCTTCATTGATGCAAGAGACTATTATTGAACCGGAGACAGGTGAGACGGATGGACAAAGACGACATTGAGAAATGGAGCAAACGGTACGATGATGACTATGAGCACCGGCTACAGACCATCGAGAATGACCTCCATTCTGCACTCCACGATCAAGGCTATTTGACTCAAGACGGAGTTGTAGATGCTATCCGATGGAAATTAGACGCCCAAATCGGTCGCCGTAATGGGAATATCAAAAAAGTCCGCCAGCTCCCCGAAGCGTTCGTTGAGAAGGTAACCGAAGCGGCACTACTCGTTGAGGACCCGAAGGTGCAAGTTAGCACGCTTGACTCGATTCCGGGTGTCGGGGCTGCAACGGCGAGTGTCATTCTTACGTTCTACGATCCGAAGAAGTACGCAGTCGGAGACCGATATCTCATGGACGAGTTGCTTGATAAAGACCGGACAATGGGCATTTCGGACTACCCGAAGATCCTTCAGGCATTACTGGATCGAAACCCAGGAGGCTACGACCTCCGGACCGTTGAGAAAGCCTACTGGAAAAGATACACAGTCGAGAACGACGTCGGGAATTGGTAGCTCTGGCACTCATGTTGCCCGTCGCTCAGTCGTCGATGTCGATATACCGTCCCAGTCGTTCAAGTGCTTTCTCGAGTGGATGTCTTCCAACAGCCGTCACATAGCGTTCGATGTCTTTCCTCTCGATAGTCGCAACCGACCATGGCATGATGTGTGACTGCATCGACAGGGGCGCATCGTCGTAGTCATCTTCGCGAAGTGGGAGTGCTTCGTCGTGGTACGTCTTCGACGTGAGTGCGAGACAGATGTACTGTTCGCCGTGAAACGGGGCCTCGGAATTCCCGATGACAAGCCAGGGGCGGCCCTCACCATTGTCTTTGAATGGGTCGACAGCCCAGATAATCGCGCCTTGCTCGAGCAGCACTACTCCAGCTCCTGGCTGGCTTCCGTAGTCCAGTCATCTGGGTCTTCCTCACCATATCGTTCATCGAGCCGCTTCGTTGCGGTGTGAAGACGATACGCGCTGGATAATCGGTCTCGGTCGTCAGTGATGGCCCAGTAAGGTTCCTTGTGACGAACAAGGCCACGGTCCTTGAGTCGGCTAAGAAGCGTACTGACCGAGTCAGGGTTGACGTCTGCCCGCTCAGCGATGACCTTCGCCTTCCATGCGTGGTCACTGTGAGTCGCAAGGAACTCGACAATCTTCACCGTATCCGTCTTGGAAGCGAACTCGTCGGAATCGGCCTCTTCGAATCGTCGAATGTCGATGCTATCGGCGCCCATAGTCGTGACTTGGTGTTCCATCGTCAAACTGTTTGTGCTGTTCCCTGTGTTCGCTACCTCCTTCGGTACTATCAGAATTCGCCAGTCCGAACATGGAAAACACACCGCGCAAGGGTGTTCCACCCATTTTGCTTACATAGCAGTTGTTCCACCCATTTCGAATTTGGGTGGAACACCGTTACGTCCTGCGATCACCCGGCAAAAACAGCCGCTGTTCCACCCAAAAGCCAACTAGTATAGATGGGGGGTATGCCGGTGCTAATATTGGTATGTAAGAAACCAGACATAGAAGCAGTCCGACTAAGTCGAAGGGTGTCGCGGACGACACACGGGCGAGAGTGTCGCCGCCTCTGGGGGCCATCGGTTGCACCCAACAGCCGGTCGACGTCCCCACGGAGACACCCAACTGCAAACACTCACTGCACTCTCTGTATGTGTCACGCCGCTACTAACAGTATTTGGTGAGGTTTCTGCGGTCGTGCTGAATTCAGCGCGCGTCTGCAGCATCTTTAGGGAAATAATGTCTGGATATAGTTGATTCCGAATGACTACATTCTCGTTCTTCCCTCTCAATTTTACTTGAACGCCTCTCGGATGACGCGCTCTCGATAATCCTGGTCTTTGGCAGTCTTATAGACTATCGGCTCGTGGTACCGCCGATACGGCGATTTTTTTGCACGCTTGATTTCCCTTTCCACTGCACTCAGCCAAAGACGCTTGAACTCGTTGTCAACGATTCGTTCAGGATTTCCATCGAATCCAACAAACCATGGTCGCTGCGACTCATCCTCGTTGTATATTGCATCGAATCGCCCCTTCCGATCTGCCTCCTTGAGATATTTGTTGACACTTCCTTGATTTGCAGGGAGAATAAATTCAGTCCGGGATTGCTCCTTTCGGAAGGGGTGTAACACGTAACGGTTGTTTACTGTTACTGGAAGTGTTCTTTTCGCTGGTAACGACATAACCAATCGGGGATCGTCACTCGTGAGGCTTGTCTCTGAAAGCATAGAATCTACGAGATTAAAATACGAATTAACCCATCCTGGATTGGGTGCTCTACCGATACTCTTGATCAGCTTCGATTGTTTATTGCTACCCATACAACATCACAGGATTTGATCGATAATTAAATCGAGGGGAAGTTTGTATTGGTTGGACGAACCTGGTGCTGCATACACCCTCTGAGTGTTGCACGCCGCTACTGACAGTGATTGGGCACGATAATTTCGTGAATGACGCTGTGTGCCCACCGCACCGTCGGAAACGCAGTGGCTCGGAAGTAAGGGGTTTAGCCCAACTGCTGAACTACCACCTCAGATGCCCTTCAGCGTCAGTTGGCACACGCTCTGCGACACCCTTGAGGACCTCCCGGAGGGAGCGACGCTTAGTACTCCACTCTCGCATGACCGTTTTCGACTCCTCGACGTCCAGGACCACCGGGTGGTCATCCAGGTCGCCCCCACAGACGAGACGCGACCACTCCAACGCGAGCAGTTCGAAACACTGTATGACCGGATCCAGGATGCCGCCAACGGCTTCGACCTTGACCGACTCCCACCTGGCGCCGATCCGTATCCCGCGGTGTTGAGTGTGCATCCACGCTTCGAGGTCGTCGATGAGACGCCGGCGTTCCAGGCGACGGTGCAGATGGAGGTGCAGGCGAAGGTCGTCGCTGTCGCCGGACTCAGCGGCGAGGGCACCTTCGAGGAGCGCGACTCGCCGACGAGTAGTCTTCCACGCGCTGAGTTGCTCTCACACCGCCTCGATCGACTGGTCTGACGCCGCTGCACGCTGTGCGATGGTGACCTCGGGGTTCGAAGGGGAGTAGTCTGGTCAGTCGAATTCCGTGGTCAGTCCAACCGAACGGTACACACCCTGACTACGCTCGGTCCGTCAACGTCGCCCTCGAATCTGATCTCTTCGAACAGCTCGCCTTCCAGGTCGATCACGAACGTGTGACGTCCGGTGGACGCGCTAGCCGTGAGCTCTTGGGTGGTTCCGTCGTTCCCCTCCACGACCAGCGTGAGGGGCTGGTCGGCCGTCCGCACGGTCACCGTCGCGAAGTCGGTCTCTTCGAATCTGATCTCGAGTCCGTCCTCGATCGCTACCTCGGTGAATTCCTGACCAGTTTCGTCGACACGGCGGATCGAACGAACTACACCGTCCGCAAACATGACCGTGAACTCGGTCTCTTCTACCGTGAACTCGAGTTCGTCTTCGCCGTACAGACCTTCCGGAATATCCCTCGTCTCCACGCATTCGAGTTCGCGATCCGGATCAGGTTCGGATTCCCGTAGCGGGACGAGCCACTCGGCGGCCTCGGAGACGCCGTCCTGTGCAAGCGCCAGTTCGAGGGCGTCACGGGGGTCGGCACCCCTGGCCTCGTCGAGACGGGAGAGCGCATTTGCGAAGCGCTCCAGACTCTGTAGCGTCGCCAGCCGAGGACCAGTAGGCGGTCCCTCCATGAGCGCCCGCAACGCCTCTTCCTGGTCGCGCACAGTGTCGATGTACGTCCCGAAGGCAGCCTCGTCGCGGTAGGCGCCGGCCGCCAGGGAATCGTTCGATAGCTGGGTGATCGTATCGGTTATGCCCGTGACTTGCGTTCCGAACGTCTCTTTGACGACCGAGTACGCCGTCGGTTTGTACGCGATGGCCTTCTTGAGGACGTACGCCTCGAGTGCGTCGAGTCGCCGTCGCATCCCGTCGAATCCGGCGACTTCGAACTCGATCGATCCCCCCCCGAAGCCGGGAGTGATGGAGACGGTCTCGTTCGGCGAGACGATGAGCACGTCCTCGTCGGTCGTCGGGAGGTCGTTGAGTGTCAGATACGCGCTGGTGGTCCGTTCCCCGACGAGGAGAGTGAACGCGGCGTTGGCGAAGCGTTCCTCCTCGGACTCGACGCCGAGAGGGTTCCCGTCGGAGAAGATCAGCGGGCGTCGGTTGCTGTCGGTGACGACAAATGAACCGGCTTCGAAGTCTCTCGTCTCGATCGTCTCGCTTCCGTCGTCAGTGGAGAGTTCGCGGATCAGATCACCGACTGCACCGTCGGTGAACTCGCGGAGTTGGTAGGTCCCTGTGGGATCGAGACCCAACAGCAGGAGTTCTTCACCCTGATAGTACGTCCCTCCCGATGAGAGGGTTCGCGTCTCTTCGAGCGTGTCCGTGGTCCGTCGGACGACGAGTGCGGTCTCGTGGGGGTTGTAGTAGTTGGTTCCGTGCCGGACCGTGAGGTCGTGCAGCAGATTGTTCCCGTACACGAGCGGGCCACGAGCGAACGACGTGCTCGTCCACGTCTCGCCCGTGCGCCTGAACCAGCCGAGCAGGACGCGGTGATCCTCCCCGCACGTCTCACAGGTGGTGAGCGGCCGGTTCGTGTAGTACGACCGGGAGATGCCGGCGAGCGCCGACGCTTCGGTGCCACCCTCCGGGACGTCGGGAGCGGCGTCCGCGGCAACCACCACGGTGTCCACGCTCTCCCTGACGTCGGGGGCACTGTCGTCACGCGGAACCCGTACCGAGACGACGACTGGGGTGTCGACCGGGATGGGGTCGTCCGACGAGTCGACGACCGTCGCGCTGAACGAGTTGTCTTCGACGGTCGCCGTGGGTGTCAATATGAACGGCCGGGAGGGATCTAACGACCGGACCCTGACAGTCACCTCGACCCCCGAACGGGCGGTGGTTCGACCGGAGACCGTCGTCTCGGTCGCCGAGGAGACGACCGGCCGCTCGTCGAACGCGACCAGGAGCTCCGACGGGTCGGTCCCGGACGCTCGGGCGGTGAGCGTTCGGGCGTCGGTCGCGGTCACGAGGAATCGCCGTCCACCGGACGCGACGAGCACGTCGCCCGCTTCCAGTGCAACCTCGTCCGTCGACGCGTTGGAGAGGCGCTCGTCGCCCCCGCCGACGACGACTACGGCGATAGGAGTGGCGTCGGTCGGGTCACCGCCCACCCAGCGTTCGATGAGGAACGTCCCGTCCGGGGCCGCCGAGAGTGGGTAGGGTGGCTGGCCGACCTCCGCTTCGGTCGGGTAATCTACGTGGGCGACTGGCTTGTACGGCATCGAGGGCTCGTCGAACTCGACTTCGACGACGCCGCGCTCGAGGAACAGACTGTCGACACACCGCTCCTCACAGGCGTTCTCCACACCCACGGCCGCGACCGGTTCGAGGGTACACCGCTCGTGGTCGAGGTAGACCGACAGGACGTCGGCCTCGGTCACCGTGAGGCCGTCGGCTCCGGACGCCGGGGCGTCGGTTCGGTTCGGGTCGGTCACAGCGTCTTCGAGGACGAGTTGGCGCCCACAGCAGTCGAGTGCGAGGCCCGGCCCCACGTGGACGTCCAGGAACTCCGCCTCGACTTCGGATTCGGGCACCGGCCGTGTCTCGAGCGAGAGGCTGACGTCCAGCCCACAGACGACTCCTGCGCCGAGCACGAACTGTGCCAGGTTACTCGTCCGGCTGGCGTGTAACGCCTGTTCGCGGGCGAACACCTGTGGTGTCAACAGCTGTCCGAAGAAGAAGTTGTTCCCGACGGCTGGCTGCAGCCGCCCCTCGTCGAATGTCGTGATCTCTCTGTGTCCGTTCGTATCGCTTCGTCCGTTCGTGTGTGGTTGTGGTGGCACGGTCGTAGTCGGGGTTCGTTCTCGTCCGGTGTCCGGACGGCTCTCCTCGGGGTCGGTTCAGAGACGGTCGTCGCCCAGATGCGCTCTCACCCCCAACTGCGCGGACGGCTCTCTGCTGCCCAGCGTGGTGTCGCGACCGAGACTCGACCGACCGAGAACGAGGTCGGTGTCGCCGAGGACGCTGTTGACGCCGAGATACGTGTGTCCGCCGAGGAACACCCACGACTGCAGACGAACGGCGCGACCGACGGCGTGTGCCGGGCGGTTCTGCACGACCAGTCGCTGGATGGTTCGGAGTTGTTCGTCGGTGACCGACGGCCGGACGAGGACGAGGAAACACTGAGGACAGTTGAGAAACGGCTCGAACGTCTCCGCCATCGCCTCGTCGCTCATGCAGTCGAGGTCGCCGTACTCGAGGAAGAACACCGGCCGGGTGGCACGCTCGACGATCCGGTCGGTCACCGACTGACTCAACGACTCCGCCGCGGCGATGGCTTCGACTTCGGCGATCTGGCGTCTCTGCTCCCAGTTCCACGTCACGGAGTCGGCGGTGATGCCGCGGAGGTAGATCTCGAGCAGCGTGCGGAGGCCCTCGCGGGTGCCGCGGGCACGGAACAGCGCGGCCGCCTCCGAGAGCAGTTCACGCCGTGCCGTCTCGGGCCAGGTCTCGTCGACCACGAGCCCGAGCCAGCTCTCCAGCCAGCCCAGCGACGCCGCTGGGATCCCGTCGGCGTCGGCGTACCGCGTGAGGTGGTCGACCTCCTCCTCGATGTCGACGAAGACCCGCTCGTACATCGAGAGGAACCGTTCGAGGAAGTCGCGGGACTCGGGATCAGTCTGATAGATCGCCGGGAGGTAGCGGAGATACGACTGCCGCGGGAAGTACGCACGGAGGGTGTCGACGGTCGGAGAGGTGAACTCCTCGCCGAGGAGGTCCAACCGGATCCAGAGATATCGGCCGACGGCGTCGTTGAGGAACGCGTCGGCCGGGTTGAGAACGTCCAGCGCCGTCCACACATCGTCTCCCCGTGGTCGAAGCGCCGCGTCGTCGGTCGCGAGGTAGCGAAGCCGTACCTGCGTTCCGGAGCCTTCGTGGACGGTCGAGAAGGTGATGCGGTGCCACTGGGTCGAGTCGACGCCCGAGTCGACCCGACCCACGGCCTGCCCACCGTAGCGCTCGGTTTGGCCGTTCCACCGGTTCCGTCGCGCCTGGGTCACGAAGGAGACGACGTGTCGGTCGTCGTCGACGACGAACAGGCCCGGAACGGCGTCACCGTCGAGGCTCACGCCTCGGCGCAGTCGCACGCACCCCTGCCTGAATCCCAGGAGGCGCTCGAACCGCCTGCTCTCCGGACGGTGGCGGAGCAGTGCTCGCTCTCCGTCCGGTCCGGACGCCATGCCGACGACGAGTTCGTCCTCGCCGGCGACCGCCATGCACGTGAGGGCCGAGCCGGGGAGGGGTGCGCCCACGTCGCCCGTCTGTTCCGTGTAGCCCCGCTCGGTGGGTCCGCTGCCAGTCACCGTCCCCTCTTCGTCGCCGGTCTCGGGGTCGGGCACGAACTTCCGGACCGACGCCCCGGGCTGGTCACCCATGAGTACGGAGACGTTTCCCGCCTCGTCGCGCGTGAGATCGGTCGGAGACGCCAATCCATCGACGACGACGCGGCCAGTGCCGTCGGGCGACAGGGCGACGACGACCCCGGACGGGTCGGTCGTGGGCGGTGCCGGCGTCGTGTCGTCGACCGAGGTCGGGTCGTCTACCGGAACCGGGTCCCGGTCGAGGGCGAGAACGCCACTACCACCGCTTCCGCCCCTGCCGCTGCCTCCGTCGACGTCGACGAGGCTGACGATGTCGCCGAAGCTGACGCGGCGCTCCGTCTCGTCGGGGGAGGTGTGGGTTGTCCCCTCGTCGGACGACGGGACGACCGCGGTCTCCACGACCCAGCGCGTCTGCAGATACGCCTTCGAGATCGCCCGGATTGTGCTGGTCGTGTCGGGGACGTTGCCGCTCCGGTAGGCGACGTAGATGTCGCGGTCGGTAACACAGAGCGCGCGTGGAGTGCCCCATCGTCCGGAGTCGCTCGAACACCTAAGTCGACGGAATCCACGTGCCCCCGCCTCGTAGACGTAGATGACACCGGTCGCGGCCAGGAGGTAGAGCGTACCGCAGTCATCCTGGTCGACATCGACGACGACGAGCGTGGGGTCGTCGACGACCACGTTCGGGTCGACGTACGTCGGGGTCGACTCGCGTGCGAGTCGGACGCCCGCCCCCGATGTCTCGACGTTGGTCGAGTCGGCGCGCCAGGCGGCCCACTCGGCTTCGGTCCGGACGCCGACGAAGGCGAACTCCATCTCAGAACTCCTCCCCACAGGTGTCGGTGTCGACTTCGACGACCACCTCGTGGTCGAGAGAGTACGGCAGCCCCGTCTCGTCGAGCGCGACGTCGCCGTCGGGGCCGACGCGTCCTGCCCCGCGTGCGGTCACGGAGAGGTCGACGACGCAGTCGACGCCCTCGACGGCCTCGATGACCTCGTGCAGCTCCGAGCGATAGACGGAGCGGCCGAACGGCCAGCCGTCGCCGTCGAAGCCCGACAACGGGTGGATGAACGCCTCGAGTGCCTCCGTGATAGCCACCGTGCGCTCGGCCACAGCCGCAGTTGGCGCCAGACTGACCACTGCGGAGACGCCGACGCCGACGTACGACGGTGGGTGGACAGTCACTCGGTCGGTCACCAGCGCGTGTTTCGCCAGGTGACAGCGAACCGCGTCGAGGAAGCCCGCACTCGGGACGGGTTGGGGATGTGTCCCGTACGGAACGACGACGACGCGGACCTCACCACGGTCCGTGCACGCGTCCGGGTCGTCCGCAGCGGAGACGACCGTGGCGTGAGCGCGTCCGAATCTGAGCCCTGGGGTCCGCTTCGCCACGGCGCGGTAGTCGTCCGCCGTGACCGCCCGATACGGCAACTGCAGGTCGCGCCGGACCCGCGCCAGTGCCGCTTTCACCGTCTCGGCGTCCGTACCGCCTGTCGCGTCGCTGAACGGCGAGACGGAGACGTCGGCCAGCTCCTCGTCGACGAACTGCCAGGGAACCGTCGGTGACACGTTGCCCGCGCTGCCGCCGCCGTAGACGGTCCGCGTGGCGACGACGGACGACCCGGCCGTGGGCACCGCACCGGCGACCTCGTCGCCGAAGGTGAGCCGACCATCCATCGTATCCAGCAGGAAGACGCGGGCCTCCGGGCCCTGCCCGTCGAAACTTTTGACCGCGTGCCAGACGTTCGCCGGGTCCGCCAGCTCGGCCGGATCCACGGCGGCGGCGTCAGCCGGCCCCGGGACGACTGCGATATCGGCCTCGAGCACTGGAGCGTCGTCGAACTCGAACACCTGTCCGGGGTGGGCGGTCGTCTCCGCTCGGCCGTCCGCTCGTGTCAGCGTCTCGTTGTGAACCGTCCGGCGGTGGACCGCGGGGACGACGTTGAGGGCGACGGCCGACAGCCGTGGCGGGATCTCGTAGCCACCGACCTCGACGACACAGCGGAGCCAGTAGCGCGCCCGGTCGTCGTCGAGAATGACGCCCGGACGGGCGGGCCACGACCGAGTCGGGTCGGGAGCCCCTGGAGCAGGCACTCCGACGTCGGACTCTGCCGGTCGCTCGAAGACGACGCTCCCGCTCTCGTACAGATGGTTTGTTCCGTCGAAGACGACCGGGAGTGGATCCCACCCGTCGTTCGCGTACCAGCGGTCGTAGTCGACGCAGAACTCCCACGCGAGTTCGACGCTGGGATCGAACGTCGACGGCTCTTCGCCGTGGGTCGCGGGCGTGGGGAGCCCTCTGTCGTCGTACGCAACACCGAGCGCGACGCGAGGCGAGGGGTCACCCGGCGCACCGACCTCGGGGAAGGGGTCGTCGTCGAAGCCGAGATACAGTTGGCTCCCGGCTGTGGCGTCGGGGCCGAAGGCTAGAAAGCCCATCCCCTCGGTGTCGTTGACCACGCTGTTGTCTACCCGGCCACCGACGTGGTCGACGACAACACGGTCGACCGCTGCGTCGACGACGCTGACCGAGTCGACAGGGCCGAGCGCGGTCGTCTCGAAGAAGAACGCCGTGCGGCGGTCGATGCCGGCTGCCAGTACCATCCCGGTGGTGAGGTCGACGGTCGACCCGCTGGCCGGTGCCAGCCGAAGCGCGACCGAGGCCGCCAGCGGTGCCTTCGGTGCGTCTCCCAGGAGTTCGAGATACTTTCGGATCTGACGGTCGCCGAAGCGGTCGAGCTGGTAGACGTAGGTCTCGGCGAGCCACGCGAACAGCTCCAGGAACGCGATACCCGGGTCGTGGGCGTTGTGGTCGGTCCACTCCTCGGCGTACGTCGGGATCCGACGTCGGGCCTCGGCGAGATACGCGGCGTAATCACGGTCCCCGAGGTCGGGGACGTCGAGCGTCATCGACGGCCCCCCGCTGTCGACACCCGGCCCGTGAGTTCGACGCCGATGGCGTGTCGTCCGCTCGAAACGAGCGTGTCCGGTCCCAGGGTGGGCGGTGACGATCCGTCGGTGACGGTGACCGTGTCACCCGTGCTGACCGACCGGAAGGTGAGCGTGACGTCCTCGACGTGGTCGACGTGGTCGACGCCCTCCAGGAGCGCGTAGAGGTCCGACAGACAGGGTGGCTCGCCGAACGCCCAGCCAGCGCCGGACGGACCGCCAGTGAGCGGGTGCAGGAAGGACGTGACAGCGTCTATCGCCGTCGACTCCACCAGCGAGACACTCTCGGCGGTCGCCTGCGCGACGACGCTCGCCGCGACGGACACCGTCACGTAGCTCGGCCCACGGACGAACAGTCGGTCGGTCGGGGCGACGAGCGTCGCCGGCGCCCGCTCGGAGACCGCGGCGTCGACCCGGCGACGGAGTTCGGTCGACGGGGTCGGTTGTCGGTCGTCGGTGTGGGGGACGATTACGACCGTCACCCAGCCCAACCGCCGCTCGCCAGCCTCGTCCATCCGGGGGAGGCACCGCGCCCGCGCCAGCGTTCGTGACGTGTCGAGCGCCACCCGTTCGACGTCCCCTGGTGCGACGGCTCGCCCCCGGCTTCTGAGTTGCGCGGGGGCACGGGTGAGCACCTGTGCCACCGACTCCGCGTCGGCTCCACCGTCGGCCGCCTCCGGGTTCGCCACGCCGTCGACCAGTCGGATATCGCTTCGCAGCTCGGTGACCGCTCCGGCGGCGACGTTCCCACCGCGGCCGCCGCCAGTCCGGAACGATATCCTGACGTTCTCGACGCCGCGTGGCGGGATCGCTCCTCTGACGCCGTCACCGAACCGGAGCGTCCCCGTGAGGGGTTCGAGAGTGACGTGTCTGTCCCGGGCGGTCGACGTCAGGAAGTCCGGGACGACCGTCCAGCGGACCCACACTGCCTCCACGCGTCCGTCGGGGTCGACTGTCTCCTCCAGCGCCTCTCGTGCCTCGAGCGCCTCACGGTCCGCTCGGGAGAGTCGGTCGCCTTCGTCGACCCATACCGCGGGCTCCAGTACGGGGATCGTATCGACGACGAACTGCTGGTTCGGTCGGCCGCTGCTGTCGCCGAGCGTCTCGTCGGTGACGCTCCGGACGTTCCACCCCCACCCGGTGTTGACCACGAGACGTCGGAGCGTCGGCGGAACCGTCGACGGCCGCCCCGCTGGCGGGTCGGTACGGAGTCGGCGCTCGGTGTCGCACGGCTCGCCACTGCACGGCCACGGTGTGAGGAGGCAGGGGCAATCGCGTTCGGTGGGTGGCGCGGTGCCGGACGCGTCCGCTGTCGACGTCGCGGTCGACGCGACGTGCGCGTCCGAAACGGTCGTCGTCGTGTCGTCCGCTCGGCGGAACGACCCGTCGAGGTCGGTCACCCGCGCACGGAGCCAGTGGAGTTCCTCGTCGAACCGCTCGTGAGCGACGCTCGGCTCCGAGAAGACGAGGCGAACGAGGCCGCGTCTGGTGAGATCTGCCGTCTCGTCGCGCACCTCGGCCCGGGTCCACGCGTCACCGTCACCGCCGGGTCCTGCGGGCTCGGATCCTGCGTCGTACTCCCACCGGAGGCGGGGAGTGAAGGTCTCCGGATACTCCCGGTCTTCCGGCGAGACGAACAGGTGGAGCGGCCCACCGACGAGCGGCCCGTCAAAGCCAAGGTAGACGGTCTGGCTCTCGTCGGGGAGTCGCCGGAACGGCGTGACACCGCCAGTGGTCGGTTCGAGCCGGTAGTCGAGGTTGTTCAGACTCACCAGCGCCTCCGCTTGCCCACCTGTCTCCTCGTAGCCGACCGTGATGCCGGTGAACAGCGGGACGCCGACGGATTTCGTGACGAGCGTCCAGTACACACCACCGCCGAAGTCACTCGTCGTGTTCTTTCTGAACGTGACCTGGTGGAACCGACCTCTGCGGAGTCGGGCACGAATCCAGTGGCCGTCGACGCCGAACACGGTCGTCGCTTCGAGGTACGACGGGACGGGGAAGGTGATTCGTCCCGTCGTCGAATCGCCCGTCAGCCGGAGGTTCGTGACTTCCGTGCTGTCGGTCGGTTCCCCGCCGTCGGGTATCTCCTTGCCCTCGAGCTGCTCGATGAGCGCCCACGACTTGCCGTTCCAGTACTCCCACGCGACCGGCGGGGGGTCGAGGGCGCCGACGCTCTCGGGCGGGAGGTCGACGACATCCATCCCCGATAGCGTCAGCGTGATCGTCGCGTCGTGCTTCACGAACGCCTCGGCGCACTCGATGTAGAATGCGTCTCCTGGCTGGGGTGCCAGTCCGAACGGCTGCACCGTCGGCTTCCCATCCACGGGGATGTCGACCGGACCGCCGCCGGCGAGCAGGACGTCGATGGTGGCGTCCGTCGAACCCACGCCGACGGTGAGCGACTCGACTTCGAGTGACTCGAACGTCTCGGGGCGGACGTCCGGTTCGACAACTCCACGGATCCAGCGGCTCTCCACGCCACAGACGGTCGTCTCGGTGAGTCTCTCGAACCCAGGGTCGGTGGCCGAAGTGGGGAGCACCAGCGTTACCGTTGGGGCCGTCACCACCTCGTGGGAGACAGTACTGGACGCGAACGGGTGCCAGTTGGCGTCGGGTCCCGCGGTCACCTCGGCGTCGTCGCGTTCCTCGTAAAACTCCCAGCGGAGGTGGTCGAGGACTGCCGGAGCCGACGTCTCCACGGTCAGCTGAATCTGTTTCCCACCGGGAAGGTCGAACAGGTCGGTGTGGCCGACGAGGAGAGCGTGGCGTTGCAGTGACTTGCGCACGTCCAGCCCGCCGAACAGCTGGGTCGACTCTCCGGCCGAGAGTGCCGACCCGTGCTCGAAGATGCCGTCGATCGCCGGGTCGACACTGTAGAGGCGGTGCAGGCGGGCGGGCGTCGCCTCGAATCCCTCGCCGGGGACGAACTCGAACACCTGCTCCGGTGAGTCACCGGCAGGTGGGGCCGCCATCTGTGTTCCGGCCGGAATTCGGACGTTTTCGGTCGCTCGCTCGGAGAGCGTGACGGTCACCGGGGCACGTCCCGACTGTGGGGGGTTCCGGGCGAATCCGAGCGTGTCGTAGAAGCCGACGCGGTGTTTCTCGGGCACCCGGTTCAGCCGTGTCACGACGTCGGTGACCATCTCCGAGAACAGTTCGGTCAGAGCCCATCCGGGGTCGTCCGACTCCGGGACTGGTGTCCACCGATCCGTGTACGCCGGAGCCACTCGTTCGAACGCGTCGAGGACATCCTGTCGAGTCCGGGCGTCGACCACTGGCGACCGCTGGTCACTCGCCACTGTTCCCCTCTCGGATGTAGAACGGGTAGACGAGGTTCGACTCCGTGTTCGTCTTCCGGACGCGGTAGTCGACGCTGATGAGGAGTCTTCCCGCCGTGATCTCCGCGGCCGAGACCTCGACGGCCGTCACCTCGATGCGCGCCTCCCACTCGAGCAGCGCCCGGCGAACCTCTTCTTCCACCCGGTGGAGGGTCGTCGCGTTGACCGTCTTGAAGACGTAGTTGTGGATACCACAGCCGAAGTCGGGGCGCATCACGCGCTCTCCGCGCGCCGTCCCGAGGATGATCCGGATCGACGCTTCGATATCAGTCTCGCCCGCGGTGAGGGCGAGCTGTCCACGCCGGTCGGTACGGACCGGAAACGCCCACCCCTGCCCCAGAAATTCGGTGTCCATCGCTTTCACGCTCCGCTTATGGCCCGACCTGGACGGACTGTTCACCGCCCATGATGGTGTTCGGTGGCCCTGACTCGACGATGGTGTCGCCCTGTCTCGCAGCCGCGAAGCCGTTGATGAAGACGGTGGTCGTCCCCGGCTGCGTGAGCCCCCCGACGTGTGGGACCGTCCCGCTCACGAGTGGACACACGTGCACGTCGAGTCCGGCCCGCCACGCGGGCTGTCCCCCGATGAAGACGTCGCGGCATCCGCCGGCCGGGGGCGGCGTGAGTGGGTTTCCGTGCTGTGTCGCATCTCCGAGTCTGGCTGCTGCTGGCATTGAGTTACGCTCCTACGTTCCTGGTTTGTTGAGGTGAATCGGCTTACCGGCGACTGAGACCTCGCCGCGAGACGAGATGCTCACACCGGCTGCTCCGTCGAGTTCGATACTGTTCGCTCTGAGCGTGAGGGTGCTGTTCGCCGCTATCTCGACGCTGTCTCCCGCTGCGTCGAGGACGACCCGCTGGCCGGCGTTGTCCTCGATAGAGACCTTCCCCGACGCGTCGTCGAGGACGATCCGATGGCCCTCGTTCGTGACCAGCTCGATTCGCGTCTCCGAGTCCCTGTCGTCGAGGGTGACCTCGTGTCCGGTTCGCGAGCGAATCCGCAGCACGTCGCCCCGTTCTTCGGATTCGACCGGCGGTTCGGCTTCCGCGTTCCAGACCGACCCGAGGACGTACGGGTAGTTGATGTCGCCACCCTCGAACGCGAGGAATACCTCTTCGCCGGGTTGTGGAAGGAGGTACGTTCCGCCCTCGGGCGTGGCCAGCGGGACCACGACCCGGATCTGGTCGCTCTCACGGTTGGACCCCCGCCACGAGTAGCGCACCCGGACCGTACCGGGGTTGTCGCTGTCCTCGCTCTCGACGACAGTGCCGACCGCGAAGTTGAGGCGGTCGTCGACACCGGTGTCGACGGACGGGTCGATCACGACTCCGCCCCTCCCTCGGCCAGTCGAACCCTGAAGTCGGTCGTGTACCCCGACTGGTCGATTCGGTGTGTCACACCCGTCACGTAGTAGGTGCCATCGAACCGCCCGAGACCGCCGAGTTCGAGGAGTTCTCCGATGCGGAGGTTCGGGAGGCCGACCACCGTTCCGTTACCGGTGACGCGTTCCTGCCGGAGCCGGTCGTACTCCGCCTCCGCGACGAGTTGCCCCTCCGCTGCGGAGGTCACGGGGGTGTGTATCTCCTTCATCCCCGGGGCGTCCGGGTCTGCACCCCTCGGAGCCTCCTTGGTGATGTCGAGTCCCTGACGTCGGTCGGTGTATCGGAGCACGACACCCGGGAGCTGATTGGCCTCGTTCGAGGTGAGCGAGAAGGAATGTAACGACTCGCCGTACAGCAGCGTCAACAACCCGCTGGCGTTGCTCGCGTCGTCTGCTGACGGCCTGAAGTAGAGCCGGTTCTTGTACTCGACCTCGGTAGCGGTTTCGGAGCCGATCGGGTCGACCCGGGTGAACAGCTCGAAGTTGTACCGGTTCGCCCGAGTACGGAGGAACTCGTAGTCGTCGTTCGACCGTTCGAGCTTCCGGAACCGGTCGAGGTCGAGCGGGCCGGCGACGAGGTTCTGCTGGGTGGGCGTGAAGCCGTACCGTTCGACGACCGACGCGACGATCTCGACCATGTTCATGTCTCTGAAGTCCGTCTCGCCGGTCTGTTTCGTCAGTTCGTGGAGCCTATCGTAGCCGCTCACGGCGAGCGTCGGGAGGCTTCCAGACGGGAACTCCGGCTGGATCGACTGTATCTGTCCGTGGAGGACCGGAACGAACTGACTGTCGTATCCGAGCTCGATACGGATCGGCGTCTGCCGGTCGAACAGCTGCCACACCGTCTCGACGAACCTTCGCTGTTCGAGGTCGAACGCGTCGACCAGGGTGAACGAGAACTGGTCGGCTCCGTCGAGCGTCGCGTCCACCTTCAGGCCCGAGACGACGCCGTCGTACTCGCGGACGATCCGTCTTGAGCCAGGCGGGCCGACGACGAGGCGGAACTGCGGCCGATAGAAGTCACCGTACTGCGCTCGGGCCTCTTCGTACTGCATCTCACACCTCCTCCAGCGCCGGGAGAACGAGGTCACGACCAGGGGTGACCGTCCGCGGGTTGTCGATGTCGTTCGCTGCCGCGATCGTCCGCCAGTGGGCGGGGTCGCCGTACTCCCGCGCGGCGATGAGTGCAAGACTGTCCCCTTCGGTTAGCCGCCGGATCTTCGTCTTGTCGGGCGAACTCCGTGGCGACTCTAGCCGCTCCCAGCGGGGCGAGTCGTACTGCTTGAAGGTGACGTCCACCCGTGCGCGGACCGGCGTTCCGTTCGGGAGGAAGAGTGTGAACCGCTTGGTCGCGCTCTCAAGGACACACCGGAACGTGAGGCTCGACCACTCGACTAGCAGTCGCGGCGGTTCATGTACCTCGCCATCCACGGTGAGGAGCTGGTCTAGTCGGTTCGTCGACTTCCGCACGTCCGTCCCCTTCTCGTAGGTGTCGAAGAACAGCTCCATCGAGAGCGTCTCGGCGGTGCCACTCACGAACTGCGTCACCGGCGTCGTCAGTCCGAGGAGGTTCTGTTCTGCGTACGTGGTGTTCCGTGTGAGCGTGTACTCCGTCGGATTGAACAGGACGTCGAACGACTCGCCGGCGACACCGTCGCGGTCGAGGACCGTTATCTTGAGTTTCGTGAGGCTCTGTTCGGTCCCGGTGAAGTCGACCATCGTCAGCGACCCCGCCGTTCGCGTTCGACCCGAAGCTTGCGTGCGAACTCGTCGTAGAGACGGTCGACCAGTCGGTCGACCTCGGCTCTCGGCGCCGTCGAGAGGTCGAGGGTCGGTGCGGGCGTCAGTGGTGTGGGCGTCGCCGTAGCGTGCCCGTTCGTCGCCGGCATACCGGGACCGACACCGGTAGACGATGTCGACGTGCTCGTCGTCGCCGGTCCTGACCGGCGGTCGTTCGTCGTGTCGTCTCGGCCAGACGAGGGAGTAGTTCTGACTGTCAACGTCGGCTTGTCGGGCGGATTTACGGCGGTAGGACCGAACGCGATCTGTCGCTCGGCGGTTCGAGACGAGCGACGCCACCCGACACGCGCCGGTGGCTCCGTGGTGACCCGGAGGTTCGGTTCGGTCTCCATCCACTGCGGACTCGTGTTCGGCGGCCGCCACCGAGCGGTCGGACGCCCTCTGGTCGCTCGCGCGAGCGTCGTCCGAGGTTCGACGAGGTGGCGGCGGACCGGTCGGAGTGGTTCGTTCGACTCGGTTACCGAGGTTCTGACGCTGGACGCGTCGCCGGTCGTCGGAGCCGTCGCGGAATCACGCGTGTCCACCGGCGTGGCAGTCGTAACCCGTCCCCGTCGGAATTCATTACCGCCAGCCCGTGGTCGTTGCGAGACGGCATCGGGCCGACTGACGACAGTCGGTGGCGACGTCCGCACTCGCGTTGACGTCGTCCTCGGTGTGACCGTGTGCAGGTTCGTGACGACGGTCTGCGTCGAGTGGTGCACGTTCGTCGTCAGCACCGACTCGACTCGCGACGAGGGCGTGCTCGACGCGACGTCCACGAGCGACTGCCGCGGCCGGGCGTGTCGAGAGTGGGGCCGTTTCACTACTCGCGTCCGGTCGACGAACACGCGCGTCACGAACGGCTGGAGTGTCAGATACGAAAGCTGTGGGTGCCGCCGCCGACCGAACCAGTCGGAAATTCGACCGACAAACGGCCTGATCGTGGTGAACGATCCGTCGGCCCCAGCCACCGCACCGCGTCGGCGCACCGGACGCACGACTCCGAGGGGTCGCACGAACGGGGGCTGGTGGTCGTCTCGCTCGATGAACGGCGTTGGCACTACTAGATCCTCTGGTCTCTTTTTGGTCTGCTGAGGAGTAGTATCGGTGACTACTCGTCAGGGGAGATGTTGTTCGCGAGTATATTATATCTTATTTACATTATACGAGATACTCCTGGCGAGAGTAATGTTTGTGGATCCCACTCGGTGAGGGATGCTGAAACGTCCTGCACCTATGCAGACATCTACCAGGTGTGGCTGACCGCTCGATAACAGGGGTGATACCGTCGTCGGTGCTAGTCGAGCTATCCCTCAGTCGAGTAAAAGTAATCCAAGAAATTCGCTCCATCCAACACTCGAGATACCACGTCGGAGAGGCTCTCACCGATGAGGACCGACGAATCTCTGTCGAAGACGTTCATCTCGACGTAGTACACCGCATCTGGCCCGTTTCCAAGGTGGTCTTGTGGGTCGAAAAAATACAGACAACCCCCTTCGTCGCTTCCGAACACCAATGGATCTGAGAGATCGTCTGTGAACCTCCAGCCCTGGTTGAGTTCAACCAATCGGTTGACCGGTTCATAAACGAGAGACGTATTCGGGCCGTACACTACGCCACTCCGAGAGCGTCGGAGCAGCTCACGATAGTCAGATGGAAACGTACATCCTAGCGCTTCCTCGGCAGTATCGATTTCTTCCGAGGGCGCTGGAGGCTCGCGAACCCACTGGTCGCCTTCTAGAGCCTCCAGCCGTTGAATGAAGTTCGGAGTCCCCATCTCAACTGCCATCTGGAGTCCAGTCTCCAAAAATATCTCGCAGTTGCGAGGCAAGGAGCCTCTGTTGCAGTTCACGATACAGATCGCCGAAATGGTCCTCAACCTGATTAAGGATCTCGTCTCGGAACCGTGGTGGAACCTCGGCCTCGATCAGGTCTAATTCGACGTTCCGAAGTTCGTCCGAGAAACTCCGATTCTGTAGGCCCGCTTGCCGTGCACGCTGTCGGCCGGTGATGATCTGGTGTGGGGAGCCACGGTAGCTATCTCGAAGGAGGATCGTCGGCGCGTTATTGTGGTTGTATCCGGGGATTCGTGCTCTTGCCCACGCGCCCTGAACAGCGTGGTGTGCCTGAAACACCGAGGCTGTTCCTCTGTGGCCGGGGTCCTGCCCAACCATTCGGTGATAAGGACCGACTTCGTACTCCCAAATCTCTGCTCCGTCTCGTCTGCGTCTGTAAACGTAACGGTCACCAACCTGTCGTAACACCCCTCCTGTGGTCACCTCACGCAGCTGTCTGGTGTGTCGTTCGACTTGCCTCCAGGCCCTCGAACTTTCGTCGCGGAGTTCGTCGAGGAATGACCGTTGAACGACAGCACCCTCGCCCCGAAGAATACTCTCGATGGCGTCCAAGTACCGCGTGAACCGGGTGTATCGGTAGTTAGATCGCCGGAGTAGTAGACTGAATGTCTCGTACCCGTGATTGTGAATGAATCCGAGAACCCGAGGTCGCTGGGCGAGTCGTTCGAAGAACGCGAACGTTCGCTGGCGCATGAGCCCACCTTCAATTGCCACGTCCGAGATATTTCGAACGACGAGCATGTACAAGTCGGTATCCTGTCTATCGATGAGACGCATCAAGTTGGTAAGCCGCTCTGCGTTGGCCTCCGGATGCCGCATGAGTCGGGAGAGCCCGGCAACCAAGTCATCGGTCAACGTCCCGGCAGTTCGTTCCAGCGCGCGGAGTACTCGAACCCGTTCGAGTGCGCTCTGGACGACGTCAGACGTGTCACCTCCGATGTCCGCTAGCCGCCGGATGCTCCGCATGTTGACTGAGTCCAGTGCCCGACCGAGACGCACCAGTTCGTCGTCCGGGAGGTACGAGAGGTAGCGAAGCGTATCTGTCGGGGAGGCCCGACTCGCCCGACTCATCAGTCGAGCCAGTCGCTGGAACTTCTGTGCGATGGCTGTTGCGTTCTCGATACCACCGAACCCCATGAGCGACCCGCTGATTCGAGCGAGTGGAACGGCGCTTCTGCCTGCTGCCCGACCCCCGGTGAGAAGGGCTTTCACTTCCCCAACCCCGACGAACCAGGACGCGGCTTCCCAGATAATCGCCCATTTGACACGACGGATAACGTCCTCTGTGACCCCGAGGAGTATCGCACCTTTCAACCCCGAGACTGTGCTACTTGCGAGTTGTTCCCCGATGGTGCTCAGATACGTCTGCGCTCGAGCGTCGCCCCACACAGCGAGCGCCATCATCTTGATGAGCATCGCCAGCTGATGGAGCCCGTCGACGATTTTATCCGCCTCTGTGAGAAGAGACCACACACCTTCCAGTGTACCGACCGCCCACCTGACTAGCCCATACCACGCCTCCTCAGCTTCCTCGAGTGGATCGTCTACGTGACCTGGAAGCAGCTGGAAGCCGAGCGAGAGTGCGATGTCGAGCAGTTCGGTCCCGCTGATACCACCCGGGTCGGCGAACCGACTCCCAACCGAAATGAGCAGGTTCCACAGTTCCGAATCGAGATCGTCGAACATGCTGTCGAAAATCCCACCATCACGGAGCAACTGGACGATCGCCTCCAGTTCGGAGCGACTCTCGGCAGCGGTAAGGATTTCTACAATTGCTCGTTCCTGTGGCTGATACGTCCAGGCGTCGACGAGGACCCGGATGTAACGGGCCTTGCGCTCGAAGGGGAGGAGCCGGAAAGCGAACGCACCCAGTTCAGCCAGGAGTTCAGAAGCGCGCTGGGTCTCCCCAGCTCCGACGAGCCGATCGATCTCGTCGAAGACGAACCGGCGAGCGGTCTCGGTTGGAACTACTCCTCTACCTTCGGGTGTGAGACCCAACTGTCGTATGAACAGATCTACGATTCGAACGTTCTGCGGGAAGATGGTGTCACCACCAGGCGTTACCAGTGCACGAAGTAGGTACGGTCTTGACTGTGCGTCGCGGAGTTGCAGGTTCCACGTCATGTCGCCTGCGAACGGTACGACCCGACGTCCCTGTATTTCGAGTTCTGATTCAGCCGACGCAGGTTCTGACTCTGATTGTGTCGATTGCTCGGATGGTGGTTGCGTCCTCGCAGAAACAGCAGACGCCTGTGGTAACTGGAGATTCACGTATCCGTGGCCTGATCCGGTTCCGACGACGTAGTACCGTTGTTCTTCTGGTGGGTCAAGCAGCGGCCCCTGGATAATCGCGGACGTGCGTGTTCCGAAGAGCAACCGTCCCCAGATGACGGCACGAGCCAGTTCGGAGGTGACGACGTGTCGATCCGAACGCACTTTGATCGTCTGGAAGCCGGGCGATCTGGAGATGATCACGATCGGTTGTTCTTCAAACGGACTCGGTGACTGTTCGATACGGTCGTCTTCGACATCTCCCGTCGGAACCGATATCGTCGCCTCTGTCGGTTGCCCCTCGTCGAACGTGATCGAGTGGCTGGATACGTCCTGTCGAGCGATAACTCCTGTTCGAGCGGTCCGAGCTAATACGGCAGTGTCGACAACGCCCCCCTGTGCAACGACGCTGGCCGCTGTGTCGGCGGCTCGTTCGAGCGGTTCGGTCGGGCGAGTAACTCGATACCCAGCCGTTCCACGGTGGTCAGCGACTCCGCGGTTCTGTACGGTGTGAGCCAACTCGTGGGCAAGCAATCCCAGACTGCGACCCGAGCCGGGGCGATACGACCCCTGCCTGAACCCGATACCCTGCCCGACGGTGAACGCGTGAGCGTCGATGGCTCGTGCGGTTCGATCCGTCTGTGAGTCTGTGTGAATCCGAACACTGGATAGGTCAGTTCCGAACCGTGGCTCGAACCACCGACGGATCTGTCGAGGGAGCGGTTGACCACCGGGACCGAGTACTGGTGTCGGCGTCCCTCCTGGTGACTCGGGTGACGGTGTTTCCCCTCCCGTGAGCAGTGAGCGCCCGGTAGCTCCATGATTTCTGTGTTCGTGACTCGTTCTGAGCGCTTCGTGGTTCGTCGGCCACCAAACAGGGGAAGTGCCTAAAGCCGAAGTCAGTGCGTCTCTCGACTGGACTTCGTGATGTCGGGCTGATCTAGCGACTCCCGTGGGCGAGAGGCTCGGAGCCCGACGAGACTCCGATGAGTCTGCCGATTTTCTTGTCTCCTGATTGTCCGAGCCAGTCTCTCGAGACTTCATTGGCCGGCCCGTCTGTGTGTTTGTATCTCGCTCGCAAGCATATCCAGACCGAGGTGATGGAGTGGTTCGACTGTGTCGTGATGGGGTGTGTCTGCCGCCAGTTTCGGTTTCGAATTTTTCAAGAGGTTCTCCGTTGGGTTAGACTCCGGAATTCATCCCTTGCTCTCCTCGAAGTAGGTCCCGAACGCATCAGGGCCGACGAGGCGGCCAGTCTTCTGGAACTCCCGTCGCATCGCTCGCACGACGTGACTCATCTCGACGCGTTCACCCTCTTCGGCCGCCAGAAACGCCGCGGTCAACGCCGCGTTCCGGATGTTGCCGCCGGGAATCTCAAACGTCGAGAGGAACTCGTAGTCGAGGTCGCCGACCGGCGTCGCCGTCGGGAACACTCGTTCCCAGAGTTCGCGGCGCAGCGTGCGGTCCGGCCGGGGGAACTCGAGGCTCACGTGGATACGCCGCAAGAACGCGTCGTCGACGTTCCGTTCGAGGTTCGTCGTCAGGATGACGGTGCCGTCGTGGGCCTCGATGCGCTGGAGCAGGTAGTCCACCTCGATGTTCGCGTAGCGGTCGTGTGAGTCGCGGACCTCGGTCCGCGTGCCGAACAGCGCGTCGGCCTCGTCGAACAGCAGGATGGCGTCGGTGGTCTCGGCCTCGTCGAAGACCGCCGCGAGGTTTTTCTCCGTCTCACCGATGTACTTGCTGACGACCCGTGACAGGTCGATCTTGTACAGGTCGACCCCGGCGTCGGTGGCGAGTATCTCGGCCGCCATCGTCTTGCCCGTGCCCGAGGGACCGGTGAAGAGCGCGAGCAGGCCGTTGCCGAGCGTGTACTTCTCGGCGAACCCCCACTCGGTGTACACCCGGCCGCGGTGCCCGATGCGTGCCGCGAGTTCGCGCAACACCGCCTTCGTCGCCGCCGGCAGGACGATGTCGTCCCAGCCGAACGTCGAGACGACGGGAGTGGAGAGCGTTTCCAGGCGCTGCCCAGAGAGTTCTCGGCAGGCGTGATACAGCGTGGCGTCGGAGAGGACCCCCGTCTCCCCATTTGCGCCGTCCTCGTCGTCCTCGCCGTCTCCGTCGTCATCGTCGTCTTCGGCCGCAAACTCGACCGCCACGCTCTCTGCGGTCGCGATGGCGTCGGCGATACGTCCGGGTGTGAACCGGAACGTCGAGGCTAGTCCGTCGACGTCGACGGCCGACGCCCGGCCGTCGAGTAACTCCCGCCAGACGTCTCGACGCGTCTGATACGGAGGGATCCCGAGTTCGACGGCGACGAACGCGTGGTTCTCGGGGGGTCGTGGCGGTCGCCAGGCCTCGCTCCCGGCGAGGAGGACCGTCCGCGGCAGGTCGTCGAGGCGGTCGACCACGGCACGCCGTGCAGTCTCCGAGCAGGCGTCGACGTCGGTGATGAGCACCGACGCGTCCGACAGGAGCGCCTCACGCCTGACGGCGTCGAGCACGCGCGAGAGACCGCTGTCGGTGTCGGTCAAGTGGGTGACGACCCGCGTGGCGTCGACCGTCAACAGCGCCACTCCCTGTGCGTGACTGATCGCCGTGGCGACCGCCCGCACACCTGCACCGGGCGGGCCGTGGAGGGAGACGGTGGCCGGCACGTCGGCGGCACAGACCCACTCGACACGCCGACGGGCCCGCTCGTCGAGCCATCGAAGGCGAGTCGCACCCGCGTCCACCTCGTGCTCGAGCGATGCGACGTCGGCCAGGAGCGGGTCGATGTCGTCGCCGCCGAGGAGGTAGTCGACGAGGCGTTCCGCGACGACCACCGGACGGGACGGGAGCGGAACTCCCTCGCGCTCCCCGGGGAGCGACACGAGCGCATCGCGCACAAGCGGGGCACTCCGGGCGAACGCTCGGCGGACCGCGAGTCGTTCTCTCGTCCCCGCGTCGACGGCACTGAGCAGTTCGACCGTCAGGTCGACGGTCGGGCGCTTCCGCGTCACGTCGTCCTGGAGATACGAGTAGAGCGTCTCGTAGTCGGAGGAGACCGACGGGGCGAGCGCGACGAGCAGCGCGTCGACCGACGTGGCGTCAAGACCGAACAGCTCTTTCACGCGAAGGAGACGGAGTTCACCGCCAGCCGTCCGGGTTTCGACCTCTCGAGTCGCGATCTCGTGCGCACGTCGGTCGGCAGCGGCCCGCAGCGTCTCCCCGGCTTGAGTGGGCGACGCTCCCGTCGGTCTCCCCTCGTCGACCAGTCGCGCGACAGTCTCGTCGGAGACGTACAGCCCGCGGTACTCGTCGACCGTCCCTGTCTCGCTCCACCACGCGTCTAGACGGCACCGGATCAGTGCGTCGAGATAGCGTAATCGATCGAGGAGATGTGCGAGGCTGTCGGGGTACGGACCGGTGGCTCGGTCAGCCAAGTCGACGTCGTCGGCCCACGGTTTCGACTCGCGCATCGCCGATCAGATGAGCCCCCCGATCCCTTCCGATTCGGGTGGGAGCCCTGGTATCTTGGTCAGCCCCTCGTGAGCGAGTTCGAGTGACTCCATCGCGACCGTGTTCCCGTCGGCCTGGAGTTCCGGTCCACTCCACTGCACGGGGAACGCGTCACTGAGCGCCCAGCCCCAGGTGGGATTGCCCGCGTGGTCGTGCATGAGAATCTCGACGGGAAGGCGGAGGAACTTCCCGTACTTGCTGGGGTGTGTCCAGGCGTAGAGGAGCGGCGAGTTGCCCAGGCCGTGACGGAGTGTGACCGTCGACTGTGTGACCCGGGTCGGCAGTCTGTGGGTGTGTGAGTTGAGCCCACCCTCCTGGTACTCTTCGGTCTCGACTTCCATGGTGAGCCCCGACACCTCCGAGAACCCTGCGACCTCTTTCGGGCCGACGAGGACGACGAACCGAAACGAGAGGTACGGATCCGTCTCCCGCCCGTTCGTCATCGAAGCTCCTCCAGCGAGCGGATCCTCGTCTCACCCGTCGCCTCGATTGCCGTGGCGTTCATCCGCTCATTGATGCGGCTGATCTCTGCACACCAGCGCCGTCGCTCCCAGTGTGGCATGTTCAGCACCTCCTCACGGCTCCACCCGAAGTGGTAGGCCACGAACGCCACCTCCTCGTAGAGGCGATCGGGTGGATACCGTGCCGTCACTCCCACGACGGGACCTCCGACTCCGGCAGCTCCTCGCGCAGGGTGGCGAGCGCGGTGGCGTCCGACTCCCGGTTGGCGTTCGACTCCGATCCCGCCTTCGACTCCGACGCCGAATTCGGCCCTGCGTTCGCTCCCCCGTGACCGTCGTCCGTCCAGGGGTCGACCGTGTCGGTCAATGGATTTCCCGCGTGGGGCGCACTCTCCGTCGTCGTCCCGTCTCCGCGAACCGACACTTCGAACTGCTCGCCACAGTCGGGACAGGTCGCGTCGACGGTGTCCGAACCGCGGTCGTTCACTCGCTCGTACAGTTCCTGGAGGTGCGCGATGTCGGCGACGAACAGCTTCTCGACCACCTCCGGGGTCACCTCGGGGAGCGTCCCCAGCTTCGTGACGACGCGGGCGAGCAACAGCACCGTCAGATACGGAGGGTTGCGCTGGACGCGCGAGTCACAGAGCGGGTCGAGTTCGTCTGCCGCCGTGGCCAGTCGCATCGTCCCCTCACGGTGGAGCGTTCCGTCGTCGTCGAACCCCCTCGGTAAGGTGAACTGGAACTCGGTCTGGAGCAGGTCAGGCATCTGCGATCAGGGCTCCTTCCGTGTCATCCCTTCGTGGACGATCTCGAGCGACTCGACGGCCACCTCGTTGGCGGACGCATCCAGGTCGGGGGCGTCGTACTGCGTCGGCCAGGCGTTGGTGAACTCCCATCGGGTGGCGTCGTTGCCCTCCTCGTCCAGGAGGACGACCGCGATGGTGCGTCGGGCGTCGGTGAGGTTGCCGTCTTCGACCTGTTTCCGCCACGTGAACAGTTCGTCGAGCGACCCGTCAGTGACGCCCTTCTGGAGGGTGAGGTTGCCGTACGAGACCAGGCCGGCGAGCTTGCGCATCGTCGGGCCTTCGTTGCCTTCGCGGTACTCGATCGGCTCGCTCGTCGTCTCGGGGATGGTCGCCTGGCTGAACGTGATATCCGTCCCGTTGACCTCTAGTCTGAATCGGTAGCTCCGGTATGGTCCGTGTCTGTCTGGCATATCTGGTACCTCTCAGGCCCCACTCGCGTCTGCCGTCCACTGGCCGATTCTGAACACGACGAACTCCGCCGGCTTGGTCGGGGCCACGCCGATGACGGCGATGAGCCGGCCGTTGTCGATGTCGTTCTGGGTCATCGTCGAGCGGTCACACCGCACGAAGAACGCCTCCTCGGGCGACGACCCCATGAGCGCACCGGACCGCCAGACCGTCGTGAGGAAGTTCTCGAGGGTCTGTCGCACTCGCGCCCAGAGCGCCTCGTTGTTCGGCTCGAACACCACCCACTGGGTCCCCTGGTCGATGGACTCTTCGAGGAAGAGGAACAGTCGGCGCACGTTCACGTACTTCCAGCTCGGGTCGGACGACATCGTCCGCGCCCCCCACACGCGGATACCGCGGTCACGGAAGCTCCGGACGACGTTGACCCCCCGGGGGTTGAGCATGTCCTGTTCGCCTTTCGTGACGGTGAACTGCAGTTTGTCCACCCGTCGGAGCCGCTCGTTGGCGGGTGCCTTGTGGACGCCCCGCTCGACGTCGGTCCGGGCGTAGACGCCGGCGACGTGGCCCCCGGGTGGGACCCGGGTGATCACGTTCGTCTCGGGGTTCTGGACGTCTACCCACGGGTAGTAGAACGCTCCGTACGAGCTGTCGAGAGGGGGTGCCAGGGTGCCTGCCCCGTCGTTGTCCTCGGACGCCTGCAAGATAGCGAACCGGTCACCGAGCGTCTCGCAATGTGTCACCAGCGCGTCGGTCAACCCAACGACCTCGTTCTCGTCTGGCGCACAGACGAGCGAGATCTCGTCCAGCTCGACGAACGCGTTGAGCCCCGTCCGCTCGCCGGCTCTGTCGTTCCCCTCGTAGTCGTCGAGACCGATCTCCGGTGCCGGTCGCCTGAACGTGCCGTCGAGCCAGAACGGTTCGACGTCCCACCCGGTCGGCATGGCGGTGCCCTCGCGAGCGAGTCTCACGACGGTCGACGCCCGGTTGACCGTCTCGACGAAGTACGTCTGCGACGACTCCGACACCGAGAGGTTGTCGTACGAGTCGTCGATGTCGGGCTCTGGGACGGGACTCTCTCTCCCCGTGTTGAACGGCCCGTGGTCACGGGCGAGCGCCGCGTCGTCGTCGCGGGCCCAGTATCGGACCCGCAGCCGGAACACGGGGTTCGTTGGCGAGTACTGCGTCCCCGCCCCGACGCTGATGGCGACGTTCCGCCCCCACACTCCGGGGCCGACGGCGGTCACCGACGCGACGGCAACACTCGTGGCCGCGTCGAGGCGGTCGACGATATCGGCACGCACCGGGAGCGTCAGTTGCTCCGGCGTGCCACCACCGATGCTGTAGGGGATGGTGAGTGTCGCCTCGACGGTGTTCAGCGTCGGGTCCATCGTCGTCGTGTCGAGCGTCACGGTGACGAGTGTCGGGTCGCCGTCGGCAGCCTCTGCGGGGGTGACCGTGACGCCGAAGCCGTCGATGTCGGCCCCGCCCGTTCCGGTGACGGTCGCGTTCAACGCGTCGAAGACAGCCGAATCGCCCCCACCGCTGCGATTGGTGACGGAGACCTCTTCTCTCGCAGTCGTCCCGTACGGGACCTCACCCATATCGATGCGGAGTACCTCGGGGGCCAGGTCGGTCGGTCCCTGTCCGACGAGCGGCACCCGCAACGGCTGCGCAGGAGTTCCGCCGACCGAATAGGGAATCACGAGGATCGCCTCGACGCGTGAGTCGTCGCCCGCTGTGAACTGCACGTCGAGTGTCGACTCGTCTCCCTCCGTGAGGGTATCTGTCAACGTGTCCCCCGTGTCGGTGAACTGAGAAACAGAAGCGGTGGCATCATTCGGGTCGACGGCTTCGATACTGGCTCCATCGACGTCGACGTCGACGTTCGACCGGTTCCTGAGGACGAGCGACTGCGGCGGCGTCGCGGTTCCCGTGGTGTCGACCCGTCCGAAGTCGAGGGCCGGTTCGGAGGCGACGAGCGCCGAGGCCGCCTCTCCGGACAGTTTGATAGTGAGGTCCTCCGGCGCACCACCGACCTCGTAGGGAACGGTGAGCGTGGCAGTCAGGGGACCGAGATCAGTCGGTCCCGGGGCGAACTCGACAAGCAGTGTCGTCCGGCCCTCCGGGCCGAGACTTTCCGGGTCGACCGTGGCGGAGAACGCGTTGACGTCACTGCCACCGTCGGTCGGCGTCGGTATCGTGCCGAAGTCGACCACCTCCGTCGAGAGGTTTCGCAACGCGACGCGCCGGGTCAGAGGGTCTCCAGCGGCGACTGCGGCCTCGAAATCGACGTGTAAGGCGTCGCTCCCGACGTTTCCCGCCCCCTGCCCGACGAGTTCGACCTCGAACGTCCGTGTCGTCGTCGCCTCCAGGCCGCCGTAGGGGACAGTGAGCGTGTGGGTCGACCGAGAGCCATCGGTCGGCTGGTACGTCACCTCGATACTCGTCGCCTCACCCGGTTCGACCTCTGTCACGGTCGGCACACCGACGTGGAAGACGTTGCCGGTGGGCGGGCGGCCGATGTTCCCCCCGTCGATTCGGATCGGTACGTCCAGTTCGTTGGTGAGCGTGAGCGTCTCCGACGCACGTGTCCCGATACGGACTGACCCGAAGTCGACACGCGGCTCCGCTCCACCGACCTCGCTCCCCTGGAGAGTGCCCGTCGCCGTTTCCCTCTCGGCCTCGATGCGACCGACGAAACAGCGCTTCCCCCCGTTGTCGAAGAAGCCCTTGACCGCGTATCCGAGATACGTCGAAGCGAGGCGTTCTCCAGCGGCGTACAGTTTGAATCCGCCGTAGAAGCGCTCGTAGTCGGCCGGGCTCGTAAGTAACCGTGGGGCGACCTGCCCCCGTTCCGTCTGTCCCAGGAATCCGACCGTACTCGTGCTCACACCCTCGATGGGTTTCGGTCCCATCTCGATCTCCTCGACGTACACGCCCGGAGAGAGGTACTCCGCCATCTACGCCCACCGTCCACACCGGTGCATGACAGTAGGTACCACGTAATGGTAGATAACCATTTCCCAGATTAGTTATAATATTATAGAACTGTCAAGTTTCGCAAACATACTCGAGGACGGGGTGACAGACCGGCGCCGCAGGGGCTCAGGGTGGGTCGACGAACGTGAGCACCGTCCGTGTGGTCCGCCCCGTTTCGACCCGGACTGTCGATTCGACTGTCGTCGAGCCATCGGTCGCCACGAGTGTCGGGTCCTGGTTGCCGACCTTCGTCACCCACTCTCCGCCCTCACGGACGACGGAAACGGTGCCCTCGGGCGACGGCTGGAAGAACAGCACGAACTCGCCGATGTCGGTGGTTCTCGCCCGGCGGTCGACGCCGTCGACCGCGACCGCTGCGTCCGGAACGGCTCTGTCGGCCCCGCCGCGCTCGTCTCGGACGGTGCCACGGACGAGTGTCGTCGCCGCGGGGAACGGATACGTCGTTGAAGGCATCATCTCGAGGACGACGGGACGCTGTCGAGGGTTTATCACCGGCGGCGTCGGGCTATCGGTAGTCACCCACTCGACCTGCTCGCTAGTGTCGTCGTACCACGGCCCGCCGGTGACGCCGACGGTGATCGGACTACTCGGCAGGTCGACGTCGAGAAACAGGTAGTGGCCCCGGCGACCGCTCACTGGTGTCACGTCTATGCCGTCGACTGATACGTCGAGCGGCCACTGCGGTGGACGGCCGGTGAAAGCGTCGACGACTCGAACGACGAGCGAGAGCGAGGCACGGCGCTCGCGTCCGGTGTCGAGCTTCCGCCATCGCCACTGTCGGGGGGAGGGGTTGGCACTCGGTGCCGTCCCTCGAACGACGAACGTGCGCTCGTCGATGTGGCCACCGGGGGTCCGGTAGTCCGTCATCGCCAGCACCTCACCAGTCGCTGCCGAGTCATGGGTCAGACCCCTCAGCGTCGGCGTCGTCCGCTCCCGCTCGGACGTACTCCTCGACGTACCAGTCGGTGACTGGCGTCGTCGGGTCGTTCCGCGCCGGAGCGACGAGCACCGGCGAGACGAGGTAGGAGACCGACGGCTGATACGGCGTGTCCGCGAACGTGTTCCATACGTCCAGTACCTCGTCCATCGCCTCCGTGTGCATCGTGATCCGGACGTCCTCGCCGACCTGAACGCCGCTGAGAACGGGGTTGTCCTGCAGTACCCGTATCGCTTGCCCCAGGACGCGGTGCTGTTCGTACGTGTCGTCGCTGTCGGGCTCAGTACTGGTGGGCGGGACCGTCAGGAGGTACGACAGGTCCAGTGCGAGCGGTGGCTGTCTCCGTGTGCCGTCCGGTTCGACATACGCACTGCGGTTCGACACGTCGCCGTTCCGTGTGATCCGGTACAGGTAGACGGTGAGGTGGGCGTTGGGTGCCGGGAGGTCGGCGGGCGAGAGCAGCTCGACGTTTATCCCGGCGGTTTCGTCGATACTGATCTCCTGGAGCCCGTCGGTCAGAAGGATCACCAGCGCCCTGCTCACGCGCTCGATGACCGAGTGGTCCGAAACGGACACGGGCTACTGCCCTCGCGTCGGCCGCTGACGTCTCTCTCCCCACTTACCCCCGCCGAGCCTGTCACCCCTGGTGTCGACGACAGTCTTGTCGTCTCTGTCGCGGGTCATCGTCTCTCCATCACTCTGTCGACGCGCTAACTCTTAGGCGTTGTTCAACATTCTTCAATACTGGTAGATCCGAATCGAGGTGACACGTCCGAAGTTGGACGAGCGTCGTCGTGCGCACCGTCGCGACGGTACGCCGCTGCGAAGAGAACCGTCGTATCGACAAACTCACGTGGCATCTATACTTGCGGGAACGATCGTATGACCTCGGACGGGACCTCCTATGAACTGGTCGTCCTGAGCGACCCAACGGGCCGCACTGAGGCAATCGATCCAAGAATCGATGTTAACCCGTTCCGTACTGAAGAATCCGAATGTTACGGACTAGAGGTTTTGACGGACGAAAAGAGTGAGGAGGAAGAATCTACGAAGAAGGATTGAGCGCGGAGGCCCACGCATGAGCGCGCGCGAAGAGCTAGAGATGCATCTCTCACAAGCGTTGTCGCGAACGGAGGACCCGGACGTGCAAGCGCATCTGTCCTGTTGGATATAACTTATAGAGTCAGTACAGCTGAATCTTGCACTTCGCACCTCAAGGGCTAGGTTAATCTAATGCATTATATTATCATAGTTCAGTAGCCTGCCGCTCACTGAGTATCTCAACAAAAGCCTCGCCGACAGAAATGCAGGATTATCGACCGCGTTCGAGACGCCCACACGACGACGGTGCACTACACAGGCAACAACAACGTCGACTACTCGAAAGAGTGCCACCCAAAGCAAAGTGACGTCCAGATTTCCACGAGTGCAGCGATGGTGACAAGCCCCCGACGACGAGGCGGGCAATCCGTAATTGGCGTCCCACCGACTTGCGGTCCCCGCCCGCATCGATGACGAACAAATCGCGGTGGCCCCGAGTGCAACCGAACGTCGAAGACGAGGGCAAACGGGTGGGAAACTCCTTCCCGCTTCTAGCTACTCACCGACGCCGACGCACGCCCACCAGCCAATTCCCACCCCAACATGTATCAACACTAACCACTAGCTAGTACTAAACTGATATGTCCGCGTCACTCCCCACCCAGCTCGAAGCCCTCGAAGCCCGCTCCCCCCAACACTACGGAACGTTCCGACGACATCTCCCCCTGCTCCGGACGGCCCTCAACGACGCCACACGCCCGTATCCAACGAGTCGGCAACTGTACGACCAACTCGAAGACCCACCGATCCCACCCCACACCTTCGGCCGCTTGGTTGCCCTCTTAGTCGACTTCGCGATCATCGGCATCTACACGGAGCGCTCCAGCGCCAACCGCTACGATATTCGTGCATATGACTCGGCAGCGCTCAAGGAGCTCGAGGTACTGCTCGCGTAAGCACCCGCAGCGAGCGCACACGACGTGCGTCCGTGCGCCAGCTAACTGCACGAAAGCGACGACGTTCATTCGGGTGTCCCGGTCGTCGCGCAGGTCGAGTGTCGGCCCTGTCGTCGACGAGTGGGGAGATCTATTGCACATCTGATGGACGTCGCCATACTCGAAGACCAAAGCGGACATATCACAGACGCCTCCCTGGCCGTCGCGAAGATGGGACAACACGATTGGACGGATTGAGAGTGTGTCTAGGCGATTGGTAGTTCAGCCACTCCACACATACAGAATTTATTTATATTATAAGATTGTTCGGAATAGAAATACACAAATGCACAGAAGACAATCGATACAGAGAGGCAATAGGGATGAACGGAATGTTTGCGTTGAGTGGGTTCCAGCGAGACTTGCTCGTGGTGGCAAGTGGCCTGGAGAACCCATCGGGACAGCAGCTCAAAGGCCAATTCGAAGATGAGATGGGGACCGAAGTGAAAGACGGGCGGCTGTATCCGAATCTCGATACCCTGGTTGAGCAGGGTTTACTCGAGAAAGGCCAGCGGGACCGCCGGACAAACTACTACCAGGTCACTGAAAACGGGTCGTCGACCATCCAAGAGTACGTGGAGTGGATGCAAGCGCGAGAACTGCCAGCCTAACACTCGGTTGGCGGTGTGGTGAAAAGCAGATGCTCGCACCCCGGTTCGCTTCTGTGCACCCGATTATTCCTCTGATGGACAGAGCATATGCGGCGTGCGGCGATGAGTGGGCTCTGCAAGAGAGGCTTGGATGCGCTCACGGTCCTCCTCTGTGATACCCTGGGCAGTAGCTGCCGATGAGTCATGTGAATCCATTGAAATTTTCTTAGCTTTTTGTTTACCAGACACGGTGATAAGCATTTTGAATATGTTTAATAATGTCACTCTCAGGAAATCCTACACGACTTTCTGAGTGGTTTCAGAAACGCAGTCCTGTGTCCTGATGGCCAGTTCAGTCCCGTCGATCATCGCAGAAGAGCCACTGCTGCACGCTGCAAGAGGCATCTGACTGTGAGGACTGCGGATCGGGATTGGAGATGGTGCCGCTGCACGTGCGACGTCTCACATCCGGGTAGGGGGTAGTGTCGCAGTCGGTGTTTTCGAGTCGCCCTCTACCACAGCGTCGATATCTCTACACAGACGATTCGCTGTCGATAAGTCGTTTCCAGATAGACTGAATGGCCAGTCACCACCGCTCACAATGGGGTGTCCACGGTCGTCGCAACGGTCGGGTGTCAACCCTGTCGCCTCCAAGAGGGAAATCCCCACGGCGCCAAACGTACGGGTGTCGACGGCGTCGCCGCTCGTGGGTCTGTCACGCGGCGACGGTATCCCAACCCCGCCCTGGGCGCTGTCAGTAGTCGCCGGTTGCAGAGACCGGATGTCGTACTCGAGAGGGCTGCGACGCGAGCACCGAGATGGGCCCGCCGTGTGGCACACACCACGTGGCTGGACTCGCGGTCGTCCGGTTGAGTCCACTGTGTCGCAGCCGTTGGGTGCGCTTTTGTCTTGTCAGTTCGGCCCTCGTCGTCGCCACGAGCGGTTCGCCATCCGTTTTAGATCCAGTTCGCAGTCGCCGACAGTACCATCGACGTCGCACTCGACACACTTGCTGGCAGGCAGACACGCAAGACCCGGTTTGCTCAGTGCACTAGATACTAGTCCCTGATCGAGTGAGAGACGGTCTGCAACACGGCTAGTGAAACCAGCGACGCGAAGAAGAAAGCAGACCCATCTCCCACCGCGACAGTGGCGTGCGCTAGTCACGACGTGAGAGAGTCCCCAGGGAGAACCCAATAGTTGAGACTCCGCACGCACTCGCCTCGGGTGAAAACGCCCTTGGCCAGAGGGCGTTGCGAAAACCGGAATGCCATCTGCATTCTCCCCGCTGCGGGGTTATGATTGCGGGGTGGGTAGAATGCATTCTCAGCTTCGTCCCTCACGCGGTTACGTGTAGTGGCCAGCTGTGACCGTTCCTTGCAGTTGCAGTCCGACGCACCGAGTAGTGGTGTCGCCTCCGGACGGACACGGAGTGTGGACACTCTGGAACCAGTGACTTCGTCTGTGTGTTCGGTGACCTCGCCAGCGTCATCTACTCGTCGCCGAGCGGTGGGCACAACTGTTTGTGCTGTTGGGTGCAGTGAGATCGAGTGCGGGTCGGCCCACCAATGTTGGTCTCCTGCGGCGACGGTCGTCGCCGACAGCAGCAGGCCTCCGCGTGCGGTCAGGTCCTGGCGTTGCCTCCCTCATTCGCGATGTGTGTCGTCGTCAGGTTGGCGTCGCCGCGAGGGTGCACTCATCCGCATCTCGCCTGTCGCTAGTGGTCGACATCCCCTCTCGAGCGCTCGCCTGACACCCCTGTCTCGACTGTATCAACTTCCAGAGACGTTCGTCGTCGACACCCACCTACACAGCACCGCTTGTTCGACACCCCATCTGGCCAGCGTTCACCTCGTACCCCGCCTTATTGTGTCGGCGGTTTCGATGAAACCGGTTACTAATGCATTAAGGCCTATACTGATTCAGTGCGAAGGACCCCACAATGAGCGACACAAACGACGACGAATCCAGTATCGAGACTGTGACAGGTGTCCGGCGATCAGCCCTCGAAGCAATCGCCTATCTCGGTGGGGAGGCACCCGTCCACGACATCATGTCCGCCGCCGAGATTGCCGAGGGATCACGGACCTATGTGTTCCGCCCACTGCGTGATCAGGGCCTGATCGAACAGAGCGGTGAGGCGGATCGGGGAACGCGCGGCCCGCCGGGAGCGGTCTATCGACTTACCGACGCCGGGCGTGAGGTCCTCGACGAACATGTTGATGCAATCCCATCCGCCGAGGACGTCACACAGCTTCGAGACCGGGTTGACGAGTTAGAGCGGGAAAACGAACTCCGTCGCGACGAAGTCAAAGCCCTCGTCGCCGCCCTCGAAGACCAGGGTGTGCACGTCAAAGACGCCTACCTCAGTCTTCGCGACGACGCGTAGAGATGTAACAAAAGAATCCGGACAGTGCGCTTGTCTTTTCTCCGGATATTGTCAGAGGCGGCGTGACACAGACAGAGAACGCATCTTGCACTACATAGATGCCTGAAAGTGACGATGAGTGGACGGGAATCGGTCGAAGAAGCTGAAACTGTTTGGTTTCGCTACCGTTGGGTAGAGTGAATTACAGGAAAAAGAACGCTCCAATCCCGACAGCCCCGCCGCCGATGATGAGGTATACCGCGTCGATTCCCCGGCGGAAGAGCACGAAGGTCGCGCCGGCAAGGATAACCGTGAGCGGGTCGACGAAGGACTCCTGAGCCAATGTGACGGTCGCGCCAAGGATGGCGCCGACGACCGCCGCGTTCACCCCCATCAACGCGGTCTGAACAATCTCGTTGTCACGGACCTGAGCGAAGTACGGGAAGAAGCCCAAAATGAACACGAAAGACGGTCCGAACGCTCCGATGGTGGCAACGAGTGCGCCGATGACGGCTATCCAGATGACCCCACCGCTCGCATCCAACAGGAGCTTGTAGCCCACGAACGCGGTCGTCATCACCACAGGGCCGGGCGAGAGCTGGCCGATGGCCACGCCGTCGACGAACTCGCGAGCGGTCATCCACGCGAACTCGTTGACGACGTACTTCTCGATGAACGGGATCAGGACGAGCCCGCCACCGTAGATGAACGACCCCGTGTAGATCATGAACAGAAAGAGCTTCACCCAAGTGTTCGCCCAGAGGGCCACCAATAGGCCCCATATCGGCGAGCTCTCGACTGCCGTCCGAAGATATGGCCCCAGGATTGATTCGAGCCGGTCACGGAACAGATAGACAGTGCTGGCGATCGCTCCGATGGCACTCCACCAGCCAACGCGCTTCCGGTTCTCCCGGACCCAGGCCATCCGATAGATTGCCACCGCCATAAGCCCGGCGACGATGAATGACAGCACGGGGTTTGGATTCAAAACCACCGTGACGACGATGGTGGCGACGAGCAGCACGAGAAGGAGGAAGTCAATCGTCCAGGCTTCTGAGCCGAGTTCAAACTCAATATCGTTCCGGCCCTCTGCGAGTGCCGAACGTCCCATCGACCACGCCGCACCGACGATGAGACCGATGACGACCGGATTGATTCCGTAGAAGAAGGCCTCGACGGATGGGACCGTCTGGTAGACAAAGTACAGCCAGGAGAACGTCACGACGAGGGCGAACGTTGGGAGCATGAACGCCCCACCCGCGACGAGCGCGCCGAGTGTGCCACCCCGGACCCACCCCATGAAGATCCCGAGTTGCGTCGAGGCAGGCCCCGGGAGGGTATTGCAGATGGCCAATCCCTCCATGAAGGTCCGCTGGTCGGTCCACCCGTCCCCACCGACAAGGTCGTCCTCCATCATCGCGATGTGGACGAGTGGTCCCCCGAACCCAACGATGCCGATGTAGAGAAAGTATCGAGCTATCTCGGCGAGTTTGGCTTCAGATGGCTCGCCACCGTATGATTTAACGGCCTCACCCTCTGTTGGTTCTGCCATTGCTGACTTGTTGTTCCACCCCTCTCGTGGGTATCACATAACATTCACTCGTCAGGAATCCGAATATACAACGGTCGCAATTTCTCTGCAAGATATGCGCGCTGTATTCAGCACGCAGATTTCAGCAGGTAGGAATCTTGAGACGTTGAAGAGTACGAAGACTTCAGCTAATC
The DNA here is from genome assembly GCF_900110465.1 of Halogranum amylolyticum. Lineage (GTDB taxonomy): Archaea > Halobacteriota > Halobacteria > Halobacteriales > Haloferacaceae > Halogranum > Halogranum amylolyticum. The sequence continues at coordinate 2,170 of NZ_FODV01000029.1, read as the reverse complement.
ACTATGAGTAGGGTGGAAATAGCTCCCGATAGAAAACGTCGGTGCCCCGCTTACCGAGGTGCCGATCTTGCGGTAGTTCGCACCCTTGCCGTGCAAGTCAAGTACGTTGAGTATAGTCTCGAAAGGTATCACAAGTGGTCGATACAGGCGCTTCTCGTTCGAACAATCTGTGAGGGAGGCCTGTTCTAAATAAAGAAAAGAGAGACCCCCATCCGAATAGGGGACGCTCGTTGTTAGCCTCTAATCTTAGTCGTGGACTGTTAGGTTTCCACCTATCACGGTTCTTGATGGATTAGTCATGGTAGGACATTGCAGGAAGTTATCCTCGTTACTAGACCTATCAAATTCAATTTTATCGGGCTGACCCGTACCGGAGTTATCTTTGACATAAATTATGAAGCGTGCTCCATTGCCTTGTGTAACCGGACCAGAGAATGCCGCAAGGTTCCCGTTCTGGGTGTAGCAATCAATGGTCCCTTTATTACGCTCGTCTTGGGAACCTTGAAACCGCGCAGTCCATTGACCACCTATCCCCTTCGGATGGTCACTTCCATGGGCGGTAAACGACAGTTTTATGTCTTTGTTTGCGTCTGAGACCGTGACGCCCCCGGTAGTCTTCCCTGTAGTTGCAGCCGCAGCACTCCCACCGATTCCCGAACCGATGGTAAGCCCTCCCGCTACAATCGTACCTTTTCGAAGCATTTCCCGACGTGACCAGTTTGGCTTGTCTTAAGATGTGTCTCTTCTCATAGTTCTTTGTCCCCGAAGGGCCTTTGCTCCGTGGGACAAATGTACTTCCACCGCTGAGAGCATAACATCTTTTCACCACGCCACCAAGTGTACAATATTGGCGAATATGCCATTTCGAAGATGATATTTCAAAAAATGCAATAATTCCTATGACACTATATTCTGCTGATAAATCCACATTGGATCCTGTGAACCGAAATCCTCTCTGTTGGTAAATACACCCTCTAAGTGTTGCACGCTGATTCTCTCTACTTACAGACATATTCTCGGGATTCGGGACCTATCGAACTGTGATGACACCGCATCATTCCGAGAGGAACGCGTGGGCGAAGCGGCATCGAAAAGCACTGACGGCTCGACACACCCACGAAGATGTGCTGACCGACCGTGAGTTTGAGTTGCTCTTAGAAGCGTGCTCCGAACTGCCCAGCCCTCGAGCATTCCAAGCGCGGTTCATCTGTCTTATCGCCGGTCGACTCGGATTGAGGGCCGGAGAAATCGCTCACTTCGACACGACTTGGCTCGACTGGGATCGGATGCTTATTCGAATTCCACAGTACGAGCCATGTGCCTGTGGGTACTGCCGTCGACAATCAATCCAAGAAGCTACACGCAACGACGAGCTCACCGAAGAAGAGGCGTTGGAAGTTCGCTGGCACCCGAAGACGATCGCGTCTGCAAGAGCGATACCATTTGACCTGTCTCTGCGTCTTGAACTTTGTATTGAGCGGTTCACGAACCGGTACGATTCGTTCTCCCACTCACGCTTGACCATCAACAGACGCGTTCAAGAAGCAGCGAATCAGGCCAATCTCAACGGTCGCGTGTATCCACACTGTTTGAGAGCAACCGCTGCCAGTTATCACGCCTACAAGGGAGTTGCACCAGTCCCACTCCAGGCGCTGATGGGATGGAGTGATCTCGCCACCGCTCAAAAATACATCCGGATTTCAGGAACAGCTACCGCTGATGCCCTTCGACAGGTGCACCATCGGTAGCTGCTGGGTTCAATGCGCTCGCAGAAACCTCACCGAATACTGTCAGAACCGTCGTGCAACAGACAGAGGGTATATTCAGCACGGCGACTCTGATTATTTCGCAGTTGCTGATCAGAACAGCTGTCAAGATCGGTGGGAGATCTTAAGGTGTTTGCACCCTCTCTTTTGACAGAGTGGCTGACCTGATTACCGAATACGCCGATTACGACTCGTTCGCCCGTGAGTGGCATTCAGGGACCCTCGCCGACTACAATGTCTCGCTCGACGAAGCCCGGAAACGGGGACTTCTCAACGAACAGCAGACTCGAAAACTATGGCAGTTGTTAGGGCTCCTCGACCCCGAGGAATGTCTCCTTCAACTGCCAGAATGGCTGGCCGAGAAGAAAGTCGAATCCAAGAACAGAACCACGCCTACGATATTC
>NZ_FODV01000028.1 GCF_900110465.1 Halogranum amylolyticum | reverse complement strand
GACTACGGTTCGATTCCGTAGGTCGGCGTTTAGGCGGCCACAGCGGTGAGGTTCCACCCGTACCCATCCCGAACACGGAAGTTAAGCTCACCAGCGTGGAAGCAAGTACTGGAGTGGGAGACCCTCTGGAAACACTTCTTCGCCGCCTCCACTCATATCTTAGCCCCCGAGCATTCGGTGCTCGGGGGCTTATTTCATTTGTAGCGACGAGCGACAGCACCGGACAGCGACAGCACCGCGTCTGCGACGCGCTACCGACAGCCCCGCGTCCGCGACGAAACAGTCAGTATCACACAAGCAACGACAGTACCGCGGCAGCGACGGCACAGCATCAGCAGATAGGGCCCACCATCGCGCCTGGCGGCGCGAAGGCGGGCGCAGCTCACCCGAGTGAGGGTCGGTCCGTCACTCGATCCGATCTCGACGTTCGAGTTCGGTCTCGAAGTCCTCGACCGACCGGTTCGCGAGCGACGCCGCCTCCATCGAGGAGAGTTCGAACCGTTCCGACGCGACGACTGCACCTTCGACGAGGAGATCGTCGGTCGGTCGGTCACCGCTCGCGAAGTCGAGTAGGGTGGTCTCCCGCTGGCCGAGCCGGAGACCGACGAGACAGGCGAGCACCGTCACGCCGGAGAGAGACAGATCGCCGTCGAGGCGGGCGCGTTCGAGTGCCCCCGCGAAGGCAACGTAGTCGCTTCTGTCGGTCGACGAGAGGAGTGCACGTTCGAGCGCTGCGTCCTGCATGGCCCGAACGGAGGAATCGGCGTCGACGGTGCTCTCGTCGTCTCGTCGACTCCCGTCGCTCAGCTGCATACGACGTCGTTCGGGTTCGTCCGGGAAATCCCCACGGGTTCGGCGTGGGAACAGGGAACCGTTCACTCGGACGCGTCCGGCGTCTCGAGCGAGTGGGCGACGACGGTTCCGTCCGGCTGTAGTGTCACCGTCCCGAGTCGGACAGTTTCGCCGGCAGGCGTCGTCGACGCGATCTGTTGGAGGACGGCTTGTTGGTCGAGTCGTTCCCAGACGGTCTGTTCGACCAGTCGTTGGAACTCCTCGGGGTTGGTCCACTCCGAGTCGATGTCCGAGGGGACCTGGACGAGGAACTGGAGATCGGTCTCGGTGACCCCGATACCGACGCCGAAGGTGTCGCCGCTCATAGTTTCAGTGAGTGTTTCGACCGTCATAGAGTCGTCGAAGCGAGCGGCCGTCGACGACCGGTCGTCGCCGGAGAGACAGGGGTCCAGGAAAGCGAGAGTCTCTCTCTCATACGGCTCTCGGGTAGAATCGCTTTTCAGCGTCGCTCGTCCAGAGCGAGTAATGAGTTACAAGATCGGTCTTGTCGGCAAACCCTCCGTGGGGAAGTCGAGCTTCTTCAACGCGGCGACGATGAACGACGTCCCCGAGGGGGCGTACCCGTTCACCACTATCGATCCGAGCGTCGGCGAGGCGTACGTCCGCGTCGAGTGTGCTGCCCCGGAGTTCGACGAGTCGTGCACACCGAACGTCGGCTACTGCGACGACGGGATGCGGTTCGTCCCGGTGAAACTCGTCGACGTCGCCGGACTCATCCCCGGTGCACACGAGGGGAAAGGGCTCGGCAACCAGTTCCTGACAGACCTCAACGAGGCGGACGTCCTCGTTCACATCGTCGACTTCTCGGGGAAGACCGACATCGAGGGTGAGGCGACGGAGGGACACGACCCTCGCGACGACATCGATTTCCTCGAGAATGAACTCGACATGTGGTATCTCGACATCCTAGAGAAGGGGATCGAGCGCTACCGCAGTGGTTACTCCGGCGAGGAGAAACAGATCGAGGTCGACCTCGCAGAGCAGATGAGCGCGTTCAAGACGAACAAAGACGAGATAAAGCAGATCGTCCTCTCGCTCGGTCTCGATCTCGACCCTGAGACGTGGGGCGACGAGGACCGCGAGGCGCTCGCCCGCGAGATCCGCAAGCGGACGAAACCGATCGTCATCGGCGCCAACAAGATGGACACACCCGAGGCGCAGGCGAACTTCGAGGAGATCACGTCCGACCCGGACTACGACCATCTGACGTTCGTCCCGGCGAGCGCCCACGCCGAGAAGGCGCTAAAGAAGGCGGCCGACGCGGGCGTTGTCGACTACCGTCCCGGCGACGCCGACTTCGATATCGTCGGCGACATCAGCGACGACCAGCAGGCCGGCCTCGAGCAGATCCGCGAGTTCGTCAATCAGTACGAGGGGACGGGCGTGCAGGCCGCACTTGAGCGGGCGCTGTTCGACGTGATGGGAGCTATCGCCATCTTCCCCGGGAGCGCCAACGGGTCGAAAGACGAGAAGGGGGTCTTCCGTGACTGCTTCATCCTCCCCGAGAACTCGACGACCGAAGACTTCGCGTACCACCTCCACTCCGACATCGGCGACGGACTCCTCCACGGCGTCGACTGTCGAGCGAAACGACAGATCGGCTCCGACCACGACCTCACTCATCGTGACGTCGTCGAGATCGTCTCGACGAACTGAGGAAACGACTTCAGAGTTTTACCCGATTCCGTCCACGAGTTCAAAGGCTGGAAAGAGCGCGAGAAGAACGGAGATATCTCAATAGACGTCACACACGAAAGCGTAGTTGAACAGTTGTATCGTTTCATCAAACGACAGCGAACTTCGAACGGCCACGCCGTCGACTGCCGTTACAGTGATAGGTGTGTAACCCAGTCTCGCCGACAGGGCTCGGCGTCCGTCAGCTATTTCCCGTGATACGGAACACCGTTCAGAGCCGGCTCCGTGGAGGTCGGCCGCGCCTGAGCTGACTATCTGTTTGATCGTCCTGTATCTATCCTTCTTAGGGTCACGTAGAACGACTTCTCACCAACCTCTGTGCGCGAATCTCAGATTCACAAGCGTTCGACACAGGAGAACAACTACCTTATCGTTCGTGACACTCTCACTCCCTCTCGTCTGGGGAATAGCCGAGACCGTGGCCCTAGGAGGACGATATCGACGGTCTGATTAGTCACACCTCCCATTTCCGCCCCACGCGCTTGTTCGGCTGGGCGGGACGACGACCGTGTTCTCGTCCGACAAGTTGGCGACCGGATTCCACAATCCGGCCTGCCGTACGTACTGAATCTTCTCCGAGAGGGTCATCCCACGATACGGAACTTTCATTATGTATGGGCTGATACACACGTCATCAATGAACTCACACACGAACACCGTCTCGTCGGTAGAGAAGGCGCTCGACGTGGTCGAACTGCTCCGATCGTCCGGTAGTGTCCGGCTATCGACCGTCGCCCGGGAGCTCGGCCTCTCGAAGAGCACCGCCCACCGCCACCTCAAGACGCTCGAACGACGCGGGTACGTCGTCGACACCGACGACGGCTACGTGCTCAGTCTCCAGTTCCTCGACCTCGGGGAGTTCACGCGGACTCGGGACCCCGCCTACCAGTTGGCGATGGAGAAGGTCGACGAGCTCGCCCGTCGGACCGACGAACGCGCCCAGTTCATGGTCGAAGAGCACGGTCGGGCGGTGTACGTCTACCGGAAGACCGGCAACCACGCCGTCAAGGCGGACTCCTACCCCGGGAAGCGCGTCCCGGTCCACGCGAGCGCAGCGGGGCTAGCCATCCTCTCGAACCTTCCGCACGAGCGCGTCGAGGACATACTCGCCCGTCACGGGTTGGAGTCGCTGACGGACCAGACGATCACGGACCGCGACGACCTGTTCGACGAACTCGACCGTATCCGCGAGCGTGGGTACAGCATCAACGACCAGGGGACGATCGAAGGGCTCAGAGCGGTCGGTGCGCCGGTCACCGACGCCGACGGCGAGGTCATCGGTGGGCTGAGCATCTCCGGACCGATCAACCGGATGCGCGGCGAGCGCTTCGAGGAGGAGTTCCCGTCGTTGCTGCTGGGTGCGACGAACGAACTCGAACTCAACATCGCGTACCAGTAGCGTCGGGGTGCGCTCGCGGCGGTTTTCGACGGGATTCGGCGTCGACCGCTCCGCTCGGACCGAATTCTGGGGATCGCTACCGCGGGGCGAACGGTTAAGTCCCTGCCTTGGGACTGTCGGATGTATGCTTGACGGCTACGAGATGTACGACTTGACCCAACCGTGGTCACAGGACACGCCCGCTTGGCCAACCTACGACAACCCGAAGGTGTGGTACGAGAAGAGTCTCGACACCGAGAAGGTCAACGGACAGAAGATCGAGTTCATGAATCACACGGGGACCCACCTCGACGGCGAGAAACACTTCGTCGCTCACGGCCGCGACATCGCCGAGATGCCGCTGGAGGAGCTCGTCGGCGACGCCGTCGTCGCGGACATCTCCGACAAGGTCGGCGACTACGACGTCTACACCAGCGAGATGATCGAGGACGTCTGTGACGTCCAGGAGGGCGACATCCTCTTCGTCCACACCGGCTACCAGAAGTACGCCTACCACCGCGAGGAGGCCGACCCGCACGCGTTCTTCTGCAAACACCCCGGTCCGAACATGGAGTTCGCCGAGTGGTGTCGCGACATGAACCTCAACTACCTCGTCCTCGACTGCGGGAGCGCCGACCACCCGATGAACACGGTGATCCGCGACGTGCGTCCCGAACTCGCAAAGGAGGCGGCGAAGAAACTCGGCGTCGACGACTTAGACGAGATCTTCCCGCCGGAGGGCTACCAGCTGATGCACACCGAACTGTTCCCGGAGGGGATCGTCCACGTCGAGAACGCACAGGTCCCCGAGGAACTGCTGAACGAGCGCGTCCAGATCGGCACCTTCCCGTGGCGGTTTGAGGGCGGCGAGTCCAGCGTCTGTCGCTGCGTCGCGTTCAAAGAAGAGTAGTCGGAGACCAGCGGTTCGGTTTTTGATTCTTTACGCTGTCTACTCCTGACCACCGTCCGTCGAGACGGCCGTAGGGTCGGAGTCGCGGTCCCGGACGTCGGCCTCGTCGGCAGGCAGCACCACGTTGAGCACGACCGCAGTGACGCCGCCCGCGATGAGTCCCGACCCGGCCAGCAGTCGCACCTCGTCCGGCAGACTCGACAGCACGTCCGGACGCACCTCGACGCCGACGCCGAGCACGATGGACGTCGCGATGATGGTCAGGTTCCGCTGCGTGAGCGTCACGCCGCGGGTGACGATACGGATCCCGACCGAGAAGATCATCCCGAAGAGGACGATCGCCGCCCCGCCGAGCACCGGGTTCGGCATCGCGGCGATGACCGCAGCCACCTTCGGGACGAAGCCGAGGACGACGAGCATCGCGCCGCAGAGTGCGACGACGTACCGACTCGCGACGCCGGTGAAACTGATGAGGCCGACGTTCTGCGAGAAGGAAGTGTTGGGGAAGGCGTTGAACACGCCCGCGACGGCGCTCATCACGCCGTCGGCGACGAGACCGCCCTTCAGCTCTCTCCCCTCGGGGTCGCGGCCGACCGACTCGGTCGTCCCCGAGATGTCGCCGATGGTCTCTATGGCCGTGACGATGTACGCGAAGGCGACGACGAGGATGGCGCTCGGTTCGAAGGCGACGCCGTAGGCCAGCGGCGTCGGCACCGAGAACCATCCGGCGCTGGCGACGCCGCTCAGGTCGAGCAGCCCGAGCGGGATCGCCGCGAGGTAGCCGACAACAACTGCAACGAGCACGCTCACCATCTTCAGGAAGCCGTCGAAGAACTGGTTCAGCCCGATGGCGATGGCGAAGACGAGCGCCGCGAGTCCCACGTTCTCGAGGTTACCGTAGGTCGCCGCGCCGGGGCCGCCGGCGGAGTAGTCCATCGCGACCGGGATCAGCGTGAGTCCGACGAGCATCACCACGATGCCGGTGACGAGCGGCGGGAAGAGCCCGCGGACGTCGTCGATGAAGTAGCCGATGAGCACCTCGATGGGCGCGGCGACGATGACCGCCCCGAAGATGGCCGCGAGGCCGAACTGGCTGCCGACGTCGATGAGCGGCGCGACGAAGATGGCGCTCGTCCCCATCACGACGGGGAGTCGCGCACCGACTGGACCGATGGGGTACGCCTGCACGATGGTCGCGACGCCCGCGACCAGCAGCGCCATCTGGAGGATGAACGTCGTGTCGGCCGCCCCCAATCCGATGGCCCGCGCGATGACGATAGGGAGCGCGGCCGTCGAGAGAAACATCGCGAGCAGATGCTGTATCCCGAGCGGGACCGCCTCGCCCGCGGGTGGTTTGTCTTCGATGTCGTACTCGACGATGTCGGTCGCGGGGGAGTCGCCGCGGACCGCGGTGTCTGGACGAGTCATGTGACAAGCTATCATGAATCATCGAACACATAACTGTTGGCACGGCTCTGCCGGGAGTTTTATGCGAACGTTTCGCATAGGCCGTGGCGTGACACAGACAGACGCCGTCGTCCTCGAGGAGTGGGACGGCGACCTGACGACCGACCGTATCGACGTCCCAGAGCCCGGCTCCGGTGAGGCACTCGTCGACGTCCGCGCCTGCGGCGTGACGAGAACGATCGAGAACGCGATCCGGGGTGGGCTCTCGGACGACCCCGCCCTCACGCCGCGCGTCCCCGGCCACGAGTTCGCGGGCGTCGTCGAGGCCGTCGGTCCCGGCGTCGACGCCGTCGAACCGGGCGACCGGGTGCTCTGTTACTTCTATCTCACCTGCGGGGCCTGCGACGCCTGCCGGCGAGGCGACACCGCTCGGTGCACCGACTTCAGCGGCTGGCTCGGCGTCCACCGCGACGGCGCGTACGCCGAGCGGACGGTCGTCCCCGCAGCGAACCTCCTGCCGCTCCCCGACGAGGCGAGTTTCGAGATGGGCGCGGTCGCCGCCGACGGCCTCGCGACGCCGCTGCACGTTTGTGACCGCGCCGCCGTCGACGACACCGACACCGTCCTCGTCGTCGGCGCGGCCGGTCGTGTCGGCGTCCACCTCTCGCAACTGGCCGCCCTGCGCGGCGCGCGCGTCCTCGCGGCCGACGTCGACTCGGATCGACTCGCCCACGTCGACGAGGTGACCCCGGACGCGGTGACGCCGGTCGACGCCCGTGAGGACGACCTCGCCGCCCGACTTCGCGACCGCTCAGACGGAGCAGGACCCTCCGTCGTCGTCGACACCGTCGGCGACCTCGAGACGCTCTCTGCGGCGTGGGAGGCGCTCGCGATGGGCGGGCGGGTCGTCTCGCTGACCACCCACCACGACCGGCGGTTCGACCCGCCGATGAAGGAGTTCGTCGTCAAGGAGGCCTCGTTCTTGGGGTCGCGCTACGCGACGAAGGACGAGGTGGTCCGCGCCGCTAGACTGCTCGCCGACGGCCGCGTCGACCCGGTCGTCACCGACCGCGTCTCGCTCGACGAGGTTCCCGCGCTCCACGAGTGCATCCGGCGCGGCGATCACCACGGGATGGCGGTACTTCGCCCCTGACTCGGGGAGACTGGAACCACGACCGACCGGGCCAACAGTTTTCACCTCCTCCGCGCTACGAGCGGTATGCACGACCACGACGACATGCTCGACCGGACGGCGGCGGTCGACCGCGTCCTCGCGCTCCGCGAAGCGTTCTTGCCGACTCGAGACACCGAACGCGTTGCTCTCGCCGACGTGGGGGGCCGCGTCCTCGCCGAGTCGGTCGTCGCCGACGTCGACGCGCCCGCCCACAGTCACGCGACGATGGACGGGTTCGCCTTCGACGCCCGCGAGTCGTACCCCTTCGAACTCCGCGAGGGCGAGGTGTTCCCCGAGGGCGACCCGGGCGACCTCGAACCCGGACAGGCCGCGCGGATCGCCACCGGCGCGCCCGTCCCCCGCGGTGCCACTGCCGTGATCAAGCGCGAGGACGCGACCGTCGCCAACGGCGAACTCCGCGCCGGTCCCGACGTCTCGCCCGGCACCTACGTCTACGAGCGCGGGAGCAACTTCCGTGCGGGCGACGAACTGTTCGCGGTGGGCGATCGACTCGGCCCGAAGGACGCCATCCTGCTCGGCGACCTCGGTCGCGACGACGTCGAGGTGTACGAGCGGCTCTCGGTGGGCGTCCTCGCCACCGGCACCGAGATCCACGAGGGCGTCAGCCGTGATCTCGACTCGGCGATGCTGCAGGGACTCGTCGACGCCTGGGGCCACGAGGCGACCTTCGAGGGGAGCGCGCCCGACGAGTACGACCGCGTCGAGTCGCTCGTCACCGAGACTGCCGAACGTCACGACGTCGTCGTCACCACGGGCGGCACCAGCGTCGGACACAAAGACCACGTCGTCCGGGCGCTCTCTGAACTCGGCGAGGTGCTGTTCCACCGGGTGCGCCTCCGACCGGGCAAACCGATCGCCGTCGCCCGCCTCGCGGACCACGACGCCGTAGCGTTCGCCATACCCGGTAAACCGGTCGGCGCACACACCGTCGCGACGCTCGTCGCTCGCCCGTTCTTCACCGGCGACGTGTCGCTGCCGACGGTCGCGGCGACGCTCGCCCGCGACGTCGGTCTCGGTCCGTCGGGGTTCGAGTACGCCGTCCCGGTCACGCTAGCCCGAAACGCTGAGACGGGAACGCCCGAGGCGATGCCGCTGGGACACGCCGACTCGCCGCTCTCCGTGTACGCCGACACGTTCGACCCGAGCGTGCTCTCGTCGTCGACGCGGGCGACCCGCGCCGACGGCGTCGTCGTGACGACGGAACCGCTCGCGGCCGGCGACTCGGTCCGAGTCGTCCCCTACCCGGTCCTCGAATGAGCGCGACCGTCGCCGCGCGTCGAGCGGTCGCCGCCGAGACGGTGCCGTGGGGTGCGGTCGCCGCGCTCGGCACCGGGTTGTTCGGCCTCGGCATCGCCGTCGGCGCGTACGGGGCGGTCGTCCCGCTGCTCATCGACCGCGGGGTGTCCCCGGACGCGGCGGGATTGGGGATGACCGTCTACCTGCTCGGCCAACTCGTCGCCGTCCTCCCGGCCGACCGCCTCGCGCGGACGTGGCCGGTCCACCGGGTCGCGGCCGGCGGGTTCGTCCTCGGCGGCGTCGGTGCCGGACTCGGGGCGGAGCTCGCGCTCTCCGTGGTCTACCTCTCGCGGCTCCTGCTCGGCGTCGGGATGGGCGCCGCCTTCGTCGCCTGCATGACGTACGGCGGTCTCCGCACGACGGGGCCGGCGACCGCGAGCACGCAGGGAGCGCTTGGCGCGCTGTTCACGCTCGGTCTCGCCGCCGGGGTGGCGTTGGGGCCGGACGCCGTCGCGCTGGTCGGCCCCAGCGCCCCGGCCGCCGTCGCGCTGGCGCTGGCGCTCGCGGGCGGCGTCGCGACGGCCCGCGTCCGTCCCGTCGGCGACCGGCCGCGTCTCCCGCTCGGCCGCTACCTCGCACCGTTTCGGTCGGCGGTCGGACTGACGCTCGGGCTCGGCAACATGGCCGCCTTCGGCTTCCTCATCGTCGCGACGACCTGGTACAGCGACGTGCTCGCGGGTGTGGCGGGCGCGCCGGCGCTCGCCGTCCTCACCGGGTTTTCGCTCGCGACGGTGCTCGGTCGCGGCGGTGGCGGCGTGCTCGCGGGTCGTCTCGGCGAGTCGACGGCCGCCTTCCTCTCGCTCGTCGTGCTCGCGGCGACGCTCGCGGGGGTCACCGCCGGGCTCGCGGGCGGGAACCGGACGCTGCTGCTCGTCTCGCTCGTCGCGACGGGTGCGGGGTTCGGCCTCCCGTTCGGGCCGCTTTTCAGTCTCGCGTTCGCCAACCTCGGCGAGGAGTCGGGCGTGACGCTCGTCGGGATGACCGCCGTCGGCAACGCCGGCGCGCTCGTCTACCCGTGGCTCGTCGGCCGCCTCCTGAGCGAGACCGCCTCCTACGTCGCGGGGTTCGCCGTGATGACGCTCACCGTCGTCGTCGTCGCCGTGCTCTGGTCGGTGTCGCTCGGCGTCCGTTGACCGCCGCGCACACCACGGGGTTGGGTAACGCTTTTCATGGTCGGTCGGCTTTTGAGGGGTGTGAACTCACGCGACTACATACTGGAGGGGGTGCGCGTCGTCGACCTCTCGACGTTCGTCACCGGCGGTTTCTGCTCGCTGATGCTGGCGAATCAGGGGGCGGACGTGATCAAGGTGGAACGACCCGACGTCGGCGACGACATCCGGCACAGCGGTCCGCCGTTTCTCGACGGCGAGTCGCCGTACTACTGGACGGTGAACTACGACAAGCGGAGCGTCGAACTCGACCTCAAGAGCGAGGCGGGCACGGAGGCGCTGTTCGACCTCGTCGCCGAGGCAGACGTGTTCGTCCAGAACTTCCGCCCCGGGACGGCCGAGCGTCTCGGCGTCGACTACGACGCCGTCACCGAGGCCTGCGAGGATATCGTCTACTGTGACATCTCGGCGTTCGGTGCGACCGGCCCGTGGCGCGAGCGTCCCGGCTACGACCTGCTGGTGCAGGGGCTCTCGGGCATCATGAGCGTCACCGGCGAAGCGGACGGCCAGCCGGTGAAGGTCGGCCTGCCGCAGACGGACCTCATTACTGGCATGTGGGCCGCCTTCGGCATCGTCTCGGCGCTCTACCGCCGCGAACGCACCGGCGAGGGCGAGTACATGGACCTCGGGATGCTCGACGCCACCCTCCCGTGGCTGACGAAGCAGGCCGGCAAGGTGTTCGCGGGCGAGGAAACCGGCCGGATGGGGACGAAAGACCCCGTGCTCGCGCCGTACCAGACGTTCCGCACGAAGGACAGCCACCTCAACGTCGCCTGTCTCAACCAGAAGCTCTGGAAGGAGTTCTGTCACGCCATCGACCGCCCCGACCTCCCCGAGGACGAGCGGTTCGAGACGAACGCCGACCGCGTCGACGCGATGGACGAGTTGGAGGCGGAGATCGAGTCGACGCTCGGAGAGCGGACGACCGACGAGTGGATGGAGGTGCTCGTCGAGGCGGGCGTCCCGGCCGGGCCGGTCCAGGAGGTCGCGGACGCGCTCGACAACGAACAGACCGAGGCCCGCGAGATGGTCGGGACGATGGAGGCCGACGGTCGAGAGCTGCCGGTCGTCGAACATCCGCTGAAGTTCAGACACGCCGAGAGCGGCTTTCGGTCCCCCCCGCCCCGACTCGGCGAACACACCCGCGAGGTGTTCCGCGAACTCGGTTACTCCGGGCAGGAACTCGACCGACTGGTCGGCGAGGCCGACCCCGCGGCCTCGACCGACGGCGCCGAGACGGCCACCGCGGCCGACACGGACGAAGACTGATATCCGATGAACCCCCACCTACAGCCATGACCGACGCAACGTCCGACGAGTGGGACACGACGCCGCTGGGTAGCTACCGCGCACTCCGGGCGTCGCTCTCGACCTCGACCTCGACCGAGCGGCCGGCCGCCGTCGCGACGGTGACGAACGTCGAGGGGTCGGCCTACCGACGCCCCGGTGCGAAACTCGTCGTCTCGGCGAGCGGCGACAGCACCGGCGCGGTGACCGCCGGCTGTCTGGAGGACTCCGTCGCCGACGTCGCCGCCGCCGTCGTCGACAGCGGTGCGCCCCGAACCGAACGGTTCGACCTGACGAACGACGCCGAGGGCGTCTGGGGGATGGGACTCGGCTGTAACGGCGTCGTCGACATCCTCGTCGAACCGGTCGATGAGAGCTTTCGCCCGGCGGTCGACGAACTCGAAGCGAAGCGAACGGTCGTGCTCGCGACGGCCGTCGCCTCGACCGATCCGGCCGTCGCCGTCGGCGACCGAACGACGCTGACCGGCGGCGGGGACGGTTCACCCGACCGGGTCGCTCGCGGCCGGACGGGGCTCCCCGCCGACGTCCTCGACGTGCTCGCCGACGAGGTCGACTCGCTCCGCGAGGCCGGGCGGGCGGCGACTGTCACGGTCGAGACCGATGCGGGGGCGGTCGACGTCTTCGTCGACGTGCTCGAACCCGCACCGGACCTGCTGGTGTTCGGTCGCCAGCGGGACGTCGACCCGGTCGTCCGGTTCGGGCGCGAGGCAGGGTTCCGGGTTCGCGTCGTCACCGGGCGCGGCGGCGACGCCGACGTCGACCGGTTCCCCGACGCCCACGAGGTGCTCCCGACGCGCGCGCCGGATCTGGCCAGCGCCGTCGACGCACCGGAACACACCTACGCGCTCCTGATGTCGCACAACTTCGTCGACGACCGCCTCGCCCTGGATTCGCTGCTGGAGACGGCCGTCCCCTACGTCGGGCTGATGGGGCCGCGGAAGCGCTTCGAAGAGATGCGCGAGGCGTTCGCCGAGGAGGGAACTCCCCTCGAACGGGCCGACCTCGACCGCATCGCGACGCCCGTGGGGTTGGACCTCGGCGGCGACCACCCCTCACAGATCGCGCTCAGCGCCGTCTCGGAACTGCTCGCCGTCCACAACGGGCGCGACGGGGGTCGCCTGACCGACCGTGCGGGGCCGATCCACGACCGGGTCGCCCGCGACTGAGCTCTCGGGCGACCGGAGGGAGAGTCCGACCCCGTCTCTCTGCCCCGACTTGCGGAAACACTTATCATGGTAACTTCCCTCATTCAGTCTATCCCTATCCATGAGCACTGATGCATCAGAGCAGTCGGAGCGGCCGACCGAACAGATATCGCTCACGTTGAACGGTGAGGAGGTCTCCGCGGAGGTCGAACCCCGGTTGAAGCTCTCGGACTTCCTCCGAAACTACCAGCGCCTGCGCGGCGTCCGTGTGGGCTGTGAACACGGAGTCTGCGGCGCGTGTACCGTCACCCTCGACGGTCGAAACGTCAAGAGCTGTCTCGTCTACGCCGTACAGGCCGACGGCGGCGAGGTCGAGACGGTCGAGGGGCTCGCCGAAGACGGAGAGCTCCACCCCGTCCAAGAAGCGTTCCACGAGGAACACGCCCTCCAGTGTGGGTTCTGTACGAGCGGCTTCGTCATGGCGACGAAGGAGCTGCTCGCGGACAACCCCGACCCCACCGACGAGGAGATCCGCGCGGGACTCGCCGACAACATCTGTCGGTGCACCGGCTACCACAACATCTACGACGCCGTCCGACGGGCGGCCGACGAGATGGACGGCGAAGGCGAGACCGGGGCGGCCGGGACGGGGGACGACTGATGTCGCAGACGGACACCCACGCGGAGACGCAGTCGGAACCCGGCGCGAGCGCGGGCGACGAGAGCAGACGCGAGACGTTCACCGGCAGCAGCGTCAAGCGCGTCGAGGACCACCGCATCCTCACCGGACGGGCCGAGTACGTCCACGACATCACGCCCGATGGCTGTCTCCACATGGCGCTGTTGCGGACGACCCACCCGCACGCCCGTATCGAGTCGATCGACACGAGCAAGGCAGAGGAACACCCCGACTGTGCGCTCGTCCTGACGGGGGAGGACCTCGTCGAGGGCTACAACCCGATGCCCTGCGGACTGGAGGGGTTCGAGGAGTGGTCGCTGGCGGTCGACAAGGTGCGCTTCGTCGGCGAACCCGTCGCCGCCGTCGTCGCCACCGACCGCTACGTCGCCGAGGACGTCGTCGACCTCGTCCGCGTCGAGTACGAACAGTTGGAGCCGGTCGTCGACTCCGTCGCCGCCTGCGACGACGAGGTGGTCGTCCACGAAGATGTGGGAACGAACGTCCCCGACGGCGAGTGTCTGGAGTTCGGCGACCCCGACGGCGCCTTCGAAGACGCGGACAACGTCGTCGAGCGCGAGTACTCGTGGGGCCGTATCTCGGGCGTGCCGCTGGAGACCGCGGGCGTCGTCGCCACCTACGACCCCGACGACGACGAGTTCGACATCGACTGCAACATCCAACTGCACACGCTCGTCGACGACACGGTCTACGAGACGCTGGGCTACCCGCCGGAGAAGGTCCGACTGAACGTCCCGGCCGACATCGGCGGCAGTTTCGGGACGAAGATCGCCATCCACCGCTACTGCTCGCTGTCGGCGATGGCGAGCCAGCAGCTCGATGGGACGCCCGTGAAGTTCGTCGAGGACCGCGTCGAGAACCTACAGGGTGGCGACATGCACTGTACCGACCGGAACTACCGTGTCAGACTCGCCGTCGACGACGACGGGACGATCCGCGGACTCGACACCTGGTTCGTCGACGACTTCGGGGCGTTCCCGCGCTATCCGGTCAACCAGGCGCTGAAACCGCTCTCGGTCGTCTCCGGCGCGTACGACATCCGCGACGTCCGCTACGACTACGATCTCGTCCTGACGAACAAGACGTCGCAGACAGCGTACCGAGGGTTCGGTGTCCCGCCCCATTTCTACGCGCTGGAGATGGTGATCGACGAGGCGGCCCGCGAACTCGGGATCGACTCGACTGAACTCCGCCATCGCAATCTCGTCCAACCCGACCAGATGCCGTACACCATCGCCTCGCACAACGTCTACGACTCCGGAGACTACCCGGAGGCGCTCGACCGCATCCAGGAGATCGTCGAGGAGAAGGAGCTCTGTGAGGGCGGGCTGCTCGACCCCGAGGTCGTCGAGGCCAAGCGCGAGGAGGGAAAGTACCGCGGCGTGAACTACACGCTCCTCATCGAACCCGGCGTCAGCGGCTCGGACTGGACCGACCGACAACGCAGCGACCGCGAAGCGCTACAGACCCGCGACCGTGACGAGGTCGCCGAACTACCCGAACATCTCCGCGTGGAGGTCCAGTCCGACGGCACGATTCAGGCGTGGCTCGCCGCGGACTCCTCCGGACAGGGTCACCAGACCATCGTCGCCCAACTGCTCGCCGACGAACTCGAGATCCTCCCGAGCGACGTCGACACAGGCTATCTCGACAGCGTCGCCGCACCGACGGTGTACGGCTCTGCGGCCTCGCGGATGGCCGTGATGCTGTCGGGGGCGGCCCAGGGCGTCGGCGAGAAACTGACGGAGAACCTTCGGCAGCTCGCCGCCCAGGAGTGGGGCGTCGACGTCGACGACGTCACCTACCGCGACGGCGGCGTCGAGCGGGTCGACGGGGGCGACCGACTGTCGCTGGCCGACCTCGCCGAGATCGACGGCGGTCTCAACGACCCGAAGACGCGCGTGAGCTACGACTACCAACATCCCGCCACCGAGTTACCGGCGTTCGACGAGGCGCTCCGGAACAAGTTCCCGGTCTACCCGACGGCGGCGTTCGCCGCCAACGCGCCGATCGTCGAGGTCGACACCGACACCGGACAGGTCGAGATCCTGAAGTTCTACTCGCTGCGCGACTGCGGGACGCAACTCAACCCCGAGATCGTCGAGGGACAGGCGTACGGCGGGCTCGCACAGGGGATCGGTGCGGCGCTGTTAGAGGAGTTCGGCTACGACGAGGCGGGCCAGCCACAGGCTATCACGTTCTTCGACTACCGGCTCCCATCGGTGAAGAACATCCCACCGGTCGAACTCCACCACTCGGAGACGCCGTCGCCGTTCACCGCCACGGGCGCGAAGGGGACCGGCGAAGGGGGGATGATCGACGGCCCGGCTGCCATCGCCTCTTCGATCAACGCGGCGCTCGAACCGCTCGGTATCGTCGCCGACGAGATCCCCGTCACGCCCGACCGCCTCCGACGGAAACTCCGCGAGCGCGACGACGACGAGTAATCGACACGTCGCCCGGCGGTCGTCTTCTGCTCTTGCACCGGAGCGACGCGTTCGCTCGTCGTGAGAGCGAGAACGAGAGCGGGAACACGGTACGGAGACGACCGAGACGCGGTCGCTCCGACTCGATGAAAAGAACAGTGAGAACCGACACTGCCGTGAGTGCGCGACTCAGCCTTCGAGTGACGCTTCCGCGTCGGGCTTGCCTTCGAGTTTCGAGACGGCCGGGACGCCCTCGTCGGCCATCTCCTCTAGATCCTTGAAGAAGTTGTCGACGATGCGGCCGGCGACGCTACCGAGCGCGCGCTGGCCCATGCTGGCGATGAGGCCGGAGGCGTTGGCCTGCGCCTCCCACTCGGCGGTCGTCGTCCCGTCGGCGTTCTCCGCGAGACGCATCTCGGCGACGGTGTCGAACGAGTTGCGGCTGGCGTCGCCCTCGACCTGCATCTGCAGCAGCTCCGGTTCGATCGTCTGCGTGACGACCATGTCGACGTCGAACGTGGGCTTGACGCTGCCGACGCCGACGGCGATGGTCGCCTTCAGCTCCGAGGGCGTGACCATCTCGATGTGGTCACAGCCCGGCGCGCAGGTCGCCAGGATCTCGGGGTCGGTGAAGTAGTTCCAGAGCGTTTCGCGGTCGTGGTCCGAGGTGAAGTCGCCGTTGAATTCCATCATGATCTGTTAGTGTTGTGCGTTGTCGTAGGACGTTTCGAGCGAGCGCTTCGTGTACTCGCCGGCCAGTTCTCGTTTGTACTCCTCGTCCGCGTGCAGCTCGCCGCCCGGACGAGCCTCGGCGACCGCGGCCTCCGCCGCCGCCGCGAGCGTCTCCTCGCTCAGCGGTTCGCCCTCGACCGCCTCCTCGGCGGCTTCGACGCGGAGCGGGACGTCGGCGGCGTTCGCGAGCGCGACGCGCGCCTCCTCGACCACCGGGTCGTCGGCGTCGGCGTCGTCGACGCGGATCGCGGTGCCGGCGCTGATAGTCGGCCACGTCTGCGTGGCGGGTTTCTGCTCGAGGAACGCCATTCCGGTTCGGTCGGTCGGGAACGGGTCCCGCGAGACGGAGACGCCCGTGATGAGTTCGTCCTCCGCGAGGTCGGTGAACATGTAGGCAATGAAGTAGTCGGCCGCGTCGACGGTCCGCTCGCCCTCCGAGGAGGTGATGTGGAGTTCACCGTCGAGCGCGGCCAACACGGTGGGGTAGTTGCCCGCGGGGTCGGCCTCGGCGATGCTGCCGCCGAGCGTGCCGAGGTTGCGGACGCTCGGCCCGGCGATCTGTTCGGCCGCCGCCGAGAACATCGGCATGGCGGCCTGTAGGTCCGCCGAGGCCGCGATGTCGCGGTGTCGAGTGAGCGCGCCGACCGAGACGGTGTCGTCGTCGACGTCGACGTACGCCAGTTCGTCGAGGTCGTTGATGTCGACGAGGTGGTTCGGCGTCGCCAGTCGGTTCGCCATGATGATGCCGAGCGACTGGTTGCCCGCCATCAGTTCGGCGTCGTGGTGCTCTGCGAGCAGTGCGGTGGCCTCGGCGACCGTCGTGGGGCGGTGGTACTCGAAGGTGGCCGGCTTCATCCGGCGACCACCTCCCGACCCGTCGGTCGGCGGGACACCCCCGCCCGAGTGGGAAGATGACTCATACTGGTACGTGTCGATAATGAACAGCACCTGTATAAGTGTTGCCGTGGAACAAACTCTCAAGAACCACCGTCGACAGTCGGCCGGCGACGATCCGTCGGATCGCGTCGGCGGCGACCGTCAGCGACGCTGGACGGGCAGTTCGATACGCGTCGGGTGGGCAGCGTCGTGGTGGACCGTGTTGGTCGCGACGACGTACTCGCGGTCGCCGTAGAGCGGTCCACCGGTGTTGTGGTTGACGTCGTACCGTGGGAAGTTCGACGAGGAGATGTCCAGCCGGATGCGGTGGCCCGCCTTGAACACGTTCGCCGTCGGGTACGGCTCCATGTAGTACTCGTAGACCTCGCCGGGGTCGACGAAGTCCTCGTGGTCGCGGTAGCCGCGGTAGCGCGCGCGACAGACGGAGTCACAGAGGTTCAGCGCGAACCCGTTGGGGAACTCCGTCGACGGCGGATACTCGTCGATCAGTTTGGCCGTGAAGTCGGTGTCGGCGGCGTCGGTCGACCCGAACACGCTGACTCGAATAGGGCCGGTGATGACCAGATCCTCCTCCAGCGGTTCCGTCCGGTAGACGAGCACGTCGTCGCGCTGTTCGAGCGGTCCGTACGGGGCCTCCGCGCCGAAGGTGTCCGGTCGCGTCCGTTGGTCGTAGCCGCCGCGGCCGGTGATGTCCTGCAGATTCCGGTTGGCGAGCGGGTACTCGAGGATGTTCTCCTCGCGCGGTTCGTAGGTGATGTACGACGAGCAGTTGCCGCCGAGCGTCGGAACCGGGTCCTTCGGGTCGAACTCGTAGCTCGTCGACCCGCCGTCCGCTGCTGGCTCTTCGGTCGAGAGCGTCCCGTCGCCGTGGACGTAGTAGTTCGTGGACTCCGTGTCGGCGGGGGGCCACTCGTCGGCGCTGGTCCACTCGCCGCCGTGGAACAGTCGTCCGTCGCGGGCGGCGTGGCCGTCGCCGTGACCCATCTCGAAGTACTGGACGGTCGGCTGGTCGCTCCAGCTGTCTCTCCCCTTCAGGTAGTGGTCGAAGAAGTCCAGTCGGGTCTGCTGGTAGTCCATCAGACAGTCGTCGCCGAACTCCAGTTCGCCGGAGTAGGACTTGTTCCACGAGGGCAGCGGGTAGGTGTTCCAACCGTGAGTCCACGGACCCATGAGGAGGAACTGGTCGCTCTCGCTCCTCGAGGCGAACGCCTCGAAGTTGTCGCAGGTGGCCTTCGTGTAGGAGTCGTACCACGCGCCTGAGTAGACGGTGGGGACGTCGGCGCTCTCGTCGTAGTGCGCCTCGAAGTTGACGCCCGGCGACTGCCAGAGTTCGTCGTCCGCATCTCCCTTGGTCATGATGTCGAACGTCCACTCCTCGTAGTCGGGGATGTGTCGCAGCGGTGACTGTCCGGGGAGGACGGGGCTGTCGGCGAGCACGTCTCGAACGTCGACGTTGGCGAGCAGCTGCTGTACGTCGGGGTCGTCGAGTGCGCGCTTCGCGAAGCCGCCACCGAGCGTGAGCGCCCAGCAGAGCCACCGGAGTTCGAACGTCCCGTTGTGGCGGAACGTGGCCTTCCGGCCGTTGGCCGCCCCCTGGTTGACGAACATCGCTGCCAAATGCGGCGGGTTCTGCGTCGCGAGCGCGCTCTGGACCCACGCGCCGTAGGAGGTGCCGATGGTACCGACCTGCCCGTCGCAGTACTCCTGTTCGGCCAGCCACTCGACGGTGTCGTGTCCGTCCTCGGCCTCGTTCACGAAGATGTAGTAGTCGCCCTCGGAGTTGAAGCGGCCGCGGCAGTCCTGGATCGCGACGACGTAACCGCGCTTCGCGAACCACTCCCCGTGTCGCTCCATCCGCCCGCGTTTGCCGTACGGCGTGCGGTCCAACAGGACCGGGAGCGGCTCCTCGACCGGTTCGCCGGTCGACGGATCGGTCGGTCGATAGACGTCCGTCGCGAGACGGACGCCGTCTCGCATCTCTACCATCACGTCCAGCTCGGCGTGAACGCCGTAGCTCGGTTCTGCACCCATACCCTCCGCACTCCGACCACCCTGAAAAACGTTTGCACCCCACGTGCTGCGTTTCAGCTGACGGTTCGAGTAAAAATTGCGGTAGATTTATGCTAATGCTTCAAGCACATTCCCTGGTAGACCCATGCCATCATCCGACACACAACAGAATTCGAGAATGTACGGAGACCAAATAGGAGTTAACAGATGAGCGACGACACTGTCGGCCCCGAGGGGAACCCCGGCGGGCCCGAGGAGTCCAGCTTCATCGAGTACGGAATCGACGAGAAACCACCGCTGCTCGAGTCGGTGTTCCTCGGCTTCCAGCACTATCTGACGATGATCGGCGCGACCGTCGCCATCCCGCTGGCGCTGGCGGGGGCGATGGGGATGTTCGAGGCCGCTCCCGGCGAGATTGGTCGTCTCATCGGGACGTTCTTCGTCGTCTCCGGTATCGCGACGCTCGCACAGACCACCATCGGCAACCGCTACCCGATCGTCCAGGGCGGGACGTTCTCGATGCTCGCACCGGCGCTCGCCATCATCGGCGTCGTCGCGGCGTCGAACCCCGCCCAACCGCTCTGGCGGGCCTCACTCCTCGAACTACAGGGGGCCGTCATCGTCGCTGGTCTCGTCGAGGTGCTCATCGGCTACTTCGGCGTCATGGGGAAACTGAAGCGCTACATGGGTCCGATCGTCATCGCGCCCGTCATCGCGCTCATTGGCCTCGCACTGTTCAACGTTCCGCAGATCACGAATCCGAACTTCGGGGCGGACGGGACGGGACAGAACTGGTGGCTTCTTGGTATTACGCTTGTGTCCATCATCCTGTTCTCGCAGTACCTCGACAAGTACCACCGCCTGTTCCGGCTGTTTCCGGTGCTCATCGGCATCGTCGTCGCCTGGGGGTTCGCGGCGGTCATGTCCGTCACCGGCTTCTACGCTCCCGGGACCGTGAGCTACGTCGACTTCAGTTCGGTTGCGGCGGCCAGCGTCGTCCAGCCCATCTACCCGTTCCAGTGGGGGATGCCGCAGTTCACCCCCGCGTTCATCATCGGGATGATCGCCGGGATGCTCGCCTCCTCCATCGAGTCGTTCGGTGACTACCACTCGGTCGCTCGGATGGCCGGGCGCGGTGCGCCGTCCAGCCGTCGCATCGATCACGGTATCGGGATGGAGGGTCTCGGCAACACCTTCGCGGGCGTCATGGGGACGGGCAACGGGTCAACCTCCTACACGGAGAACGTCGGCGCGATCGGCATCACGGGCGTCGCCTCCCGATACGTCGTCCAGATCGGCGCGCTCGTCATGATCGTCGTCGGCTTCATCGGCCCCATCGGCCAACTGTTCGCGACGATCCCGGCCCCCATCGTCGGCGGGCTCTACATCGTCATGTTCGGACAGATCACCGCCGTCGGCCTGTCGAACCTGAAGTTCATCGACCTCGACTCCAACCGCAACGTGTTCATCGTCGGCTTCGCGCTGTTCGCGGGGTTGGCGATTCCGGCGTACATGGGGCAGGTCGGGTCGGCCTCGGCGTTCCAGGAGGGACTCGCCGGCGTCGCCGTCCTCGGCGGCATCCTCGGGACGACCGTCGTCGCCAACACCATCTTCGTCATCGGGTCGACGGGGATGGCCGTCGGCGGCCTCATCGCCTTCTTCCTCGACAACACCATCGAAGGCTCCCGCGAGGAGCGCGGACTGGTCGAGTGGGAACAGATGACCGAAGACGACTCGGACTTCGTCCCGTTCTGGCAGCGCCTCGGCGGGAAAGACGAAGACGTGCCACCGTCTCGCGCGGACTGAATTGCTCTCTTCTCTTCATCGCCGCCCATCGAGCGACTGTTCCCGCGCGCCGGCAGGTGCCGTGGAATCGTTCTCACCCCCACGGCTTCTGCGTTGTGCACGCCGAGATACGCGCTGGCAGGTGCCGTGGGGTCGCCCTCACCCCAACGGCTTCCACGTTGCGCGCGACGAGATACGCGCTGGCGGGTGCCGTGGGGTCGATTCACTCCACGACTGCCGCGTCCTGCGCGCCGAGACGCGCAGGAGCGGACGTCGCTCCGTCAGATTTACCGAAACAGTGACGACCCTCCCTCTCGGATGTGAGAGACGATGACAGGGACGTCGCCCGACGACGACCGCTTCGAGTTCACGACCGACCTCCGCCGTGGAGGGTGGGTCGGCGTCACCTCGTCGGCGCTCGTCGTCGCCACCGACGAGCAGTACCGGGTCGCAGCCGACGACATCGAGGAGGTGACGTTCGAGGACGTCGACTGGTTCGTCGCCATCCTCGGCCTCGTCATCGTCGGCTACGGTCTCTACTCGCTGCAGTTCGACGCGCTGTTCGGTCTGGCGTTCGCCGTCGTCGGCGTCGCCAGCCTCGCTCTCACGTACCGTAAGCGCAACCGCGTCCGCATCCGCGTCGTCGGTCGAGCGAAACCGCTCGTCGTCTATCCCCACTCCGTGGACCCGCTCAAACGGGCACTCGAACCGCTTCTGGCGCAGCAGGGCGGGTCGACCGACCGCTGACCCGTATCCCGACCGTCGACGACGCCGGCAACTGTCTCTCGGCTGACCCCCCGAAGGCATAGCTATAAGTTCCGGTGCCAAGATTCGACATACGATATGTCAGCAACCACCGCGGACCTCCGCGTAGTCAACGCTAAAGTAGTCACGCCGTCGGGCACTATCCACGGCGGCGTCGCCGCTCGTGACGGGAAGATCGTCGCCGTCGGGTCGAACCTCCCGGACGCCAACGAGGAGATCGACGCCGAAGGCAACTACCTCGTCCCCGGCTTCATCGACCCCCACGTTCACTGGGGGTTGTCCCGCTACGAGTTCGAGGACTACCACGAGGGACTCGCCCACGACTTCGAGACGGAGACGCGCGGAGCGGTCCACGGCGGCGTCACCACCGTCGTCAACTTCCTGCTGCAGCGCGACCCGTACCTCCCCGACATGGAGTTCTTCCGCGAGGTCGGCGCGGCGAACTCCTACATCGACTTCGCGTACCACGCCATCGTCCACCAGGACCACCACGTCGAGGAGATCGAGGGACTCGCCGAGGAGGGGATCCGCTCGTACAAGGTGTTCTTCAACTGGTACAAGCACGCCTCACCGGAGTTGGGAATCGACCACTCCGACGCGGGCCGGACGTACAAGGTGCTGAAGCAGGTGGCCGAGATCCCCAACGGCGTCGTCATGTTCCACGCCGAGAACGAGGATCTCGCCATCGAGCGCCGGAAGGAACTCCAAGCGGAGGACCGCAACGACCTGCTCGCCTGGTGCGAGAGCGCACCGAACATCTGCGAGGCGATGCAGGTCGAACAGATCGCCCAGTTGACGGAGTTCACCGACTCGCGCGCCTACATCGTCCACATGAGCACGGGCGAGGGTGTCGACATCTGCGAACGCTACCAGGACAAAGGTGTCAACATCCACGCCGAGACGCTGCCGGCGTTCCTCAGCCACACGAAACACGACGAAGAGCTCGGCGTCTGGGGGAAGATCTCACCGCCGCTGCGCGGCGAGGCGAGCAAGAAACGGCTCTGGGAGGGGCTTCGGACGGGCGTCGTCGACTACCTCGGGACGGACCACTGCCCGCACAAGATCGAGTTCAAGGAGAAGGAGAAAGGTAAACACGGTGACGTCTGGGAGGCCATCCCCGGCGACAACAACGGGATCGAGTACTTCCTCCCCGTGATGGTGAGCGAGGGGGTCAACAAGAACCGCATCAGCATGGAGCGACTCGTCGAGGTCTGTGCAGAGAACAACGCTAAGCGCTGGGGGCTCTACCCACGGAAAGGGGCGCTCGTCGAGGGCTCCGACGCCGACATGGTCGTCGTCGACCTCCAGAAGAGCGCGGTCGTCGACGACGACTTCTATCACACGATGGAACCACGGTACTCGACGTACCACGGAAAGGAGCTGACGGGCCTCCCGACGCACACCATCGTCGGTGGCGAGGTCGTCGTCGAAGAGGGAGAGCTGCAGGTCGAGAAGGGTGGCCGCGACTACCTGCCGCGGTTCGACGAGGGCGTCCCCCTATAACCGAACTCGAACTCGCCGTCGGCTCGCGCTCGTTCGTCCCCGTCTCCCTCTCGCCGCCGTCCTCCCGTCGTCTCGTCACTCAAATCGAACTGCCCGAACTGTGTGGACATCCCCGTAGAGATGTCGCCGACCGCCGCCGCGACCGAGGAGACGTGGCCGACGGCGGTCGTCTGCTGATTCACGCCGGCGCCGACCTCCTGTATCTGTCCACTGACGGTCGTGCCTCGCGCCGCGAAGTCGCCCACGACCGCGAGAACGACCTCCGCGTTCCTCGCCTGGCTCTCCGTCGCGTCGGCGACGTGTATAAAATTCAGCGTTGGATTATCACGCACGAATGACCAGAGTCCCGATCGACGGTTCACGCCCGACACGTGAACTTAAGTAATTACACGAGTAACGGTAACACGAACGTCGATGGTCGACGCGGACGACACGAACGAGGCAAATGCAAACGGACGTCAGGGGAGAGTGGCGGCCGTCGTCCTCGCCGCGGGAGTCGGTTCTCGGTTCGACGGCGGCAACAAACTGCTCGTCGGCGTCGACGACGACCCACTGGTGCGTCGTGCCACGGAGACGGTGTGTGCGGCCGCCGTCGATCCGGTCGTCGTCGTCCTCGGCCACGACGCCGAACGCGTGCGCGAGGCGCTGACGGGACTCCCGGTCGAGACGGTGACGAACCCGCGGTACGACGCCGGTCAGTCCACGTCGGTCGCCGTGGGCGTCGATGCACTCCCCGTGGACGTCGAGTACGCCGTCTTCGCGCTCGGTGATATGCCCGACGTGACCGTCGAGACGGTCGACCGACTCGTCGCCGCCGCCCGCGAGACGGACGCGGACGCCGTCGTTCCGACGTACGAGGAACAGCGCGGCAACCCCGTGGTGTTCCACCGCCGGCGCTTCGACGCGCTCGCCGCCGTCGACGGCGACCGAGGCGGCCGCGCACTGTTCGACGACAGCACCGTCACCCGCCTCGCCGTCGACGACTCGGGTGTCCACCGTGACGTCGACACGAGAGACGACCTCGACGACCGGGACCGACCGTAGCCGGTATTGTTTAATTACTTCTGTACACTCTACGATGCAGACACGCCTACCGACTCACCGTTGTCCGTCGGACAACGGCACCTCGCGCACTCGGTGTTCCACGTCCCGAACCCGCTCGCGTTTCTCGCGTTCGTCGGCGGCGGTCGCCTCCGTCGCGAACAGTCGGACGCGACGCCACTCGCCGTCGACGTCGTCGGCGTTCTCCTCTCGTTTCTCGAGGGCGTACAGCGTCTCGGGGTGGAAGTAGAGGGTGAAGCCGAAGTACTTCTCCTTCGTCAGTCGCGTCTGGTAGCAGACTTGCGCGTACGTCTCGGTCGGGAGCGACACCTCACCGGTGAGGTCTTCGTCCGTCGAGGCGGTTCGTCTGTACGGCGCGCCGCAGTTCGGACAGCCCTGTTCGCTCATGGTGTCTGTACACACGTCACAATGTTTAATAATCGCCACTGGGTCGATGACGCATGGACAACTTCGACGAACTCGTCTCGTCGCTGACGCCCAGAGAGGAGAACCCCGCGATCAAGTCCTACCAGAACACGGTCGCGATGGCGTGTCCCGCCTGCGAGGAACCGTTCGACGACATGGTCGTCTGTAAGGAGGAGGCGACGAGTCTCAACCTGAGTAAGTCGTTAGACCTCTGTGTGTCCGTCCACGACGACCGCCCCGTCATCTTCACGCACCAGAAGTGACGCTCTCTCCGTCCGGAATCTCGAGGCGGTAGCTGTACTCGCCGTACGACTCGCCGCCGATGGTCGTCTCTCCTTCGTCGACGCGCTCGAAGCCGAGACTCTCGTAGAACCCCTGGCCGACCTCGTTGTCCGCGAGCACCATCGCCGTCAGTCGGTCCGCATCGCGCGACGCCATCTCGCTTCCGACGCGGTCGACGAGGTCGCTGCCGATCCCCGTCTCTCGGTGGTCGGGGTGGACGTAGACGCGGAACACCACTCCCTCCTCGCGGTTCCACAGCGCGTGGACGAACCCGACCACCTCGTCGCCCCGCTCGGCGACGAAGACGCACGTGGCCGGTCGATCGAGTTCCGCTCGCAACTGCGTCGGCTCGTACCACTCGTCGACGCCCGACTCGGCCGTCTCCCGGCTCAGTATCGTCGGATAGTCGGCCGTCCACGACGCTCGTGCGACGGCTCGGATGGCTTCGACGTCGTCTGCGCTCGCTCGTCTGATGGTCATGTGGATAGATACCACGCCACGACCGTAGCTCTTTGTGCCGTCGACGGCGCTCTCGTCGGCCCGACGACGAACACGCTCGCTGTCGCTCGCGGTTCAAGAAAACGGAAGGATGCTCCGTCAGGGATTCGAACTAAGGTCACTCCACTCGCTTCGCTCGTTCCGCTCTCTAGTTCTAATCCTCTATTGCTTCGTAGTGCGCCGCGTCAGCGGCGCACAGGTCATCAAAGGAAGGAATTTGAACCACAGTCACCCCACTCGCTGCCGCTCACTTCGTTCTCTGCTTCGAACCTTCGTCACATCGAGTCAAACGAGTCCGATCACTGTCGCTCGCGGTTCAAGAAAACGGAAGGATGCTCCGTCAGGGATTCGAACCCTGGTCATCACCGTGAGAGGGTGATATGATTGGCCGGACTACACCAACAGAGCACGTCTTTCTACACCCAAACGTATCGCGGGTAAGGTAAAAACAGTTGCGCTTTATGGCCGCTGTGTGTGTCGGTATCGTTTGACCTTTTCGTACCCATGTACTGTCTTCGTGTCGGAAGTCAGAGTACGAAACGGTCAAGTACTACTCGTCGTCGAACGGCGACCCGGCGGCCTCCGGTTCGTGACCTTTGAGACTGATGACGTTCTCGCGACCGACCCGGAGTTTCGAGATGAGCCCCTCCTCCTCCATATCCGAGAGCAGCATGCTCACCTTCGACTTCGACCATCCGGTCTCCTCGACGATGTTGACCTGTTTCATCCGTCCGCCGCTCCGGTCGAGCATCCGGATCACCCGGTCCTCGTCGGTCAACAGCTCCTCGTCGGAGACGGAGGGTCGCGACTGCGAGGTGGCGTCCGTCGTCGGTCCTCCCTCTCCGTCGTCGGTGACGCCCGGACTCTCGTCCGTCGACTGATGGCGCAGATACCACGCGACGGCGGCGACACCGACGAGGAGAACTCCGCCTGCTAGCCAGGGAAGCCACCCCGACGACTGCGGCGTCGTGACGGCGGTTCCGCCAGTGTCGCCTCCGCCGTCCGTCTGCCCACCGGCACCGCCGGCGTCGCTGCCGGCAGGGGCGAACACGACTCGCGGCCGTTCGTCGGTGAACTCGCGTTCTCCCTGCCACGTCACCGAGTCGCTGTCCGGAAGCGAGGAGCTGTTCGACTGGGTGCCCGCCGGCTCTACCGAGTCGAATCGGAGGTTCGGACCGGGCGTGACGACCAGCGACTGCTGTTGGCCCAGATACAGCCCGCCTTCGAAGACGTCACCGACAATGACCCGCTCTCCCTCCTGGAAGCCGAATCCGGTCCACGTGAACGACATCTCGACGACGCCGATCTCGTTGCCGAGACTCGACGTCACCTCCGCGCGCCGCGAGAACGACGTCGATTCCATCTCGCGACCCGTGAAGTTCGCCCCGTCGGCCACCAGCGCCGTCGAGTCGCGTCTGAACCCGTCGTACAGCTGTGTCTCCGTGCTGTTGAACTCCTCGGCGAACGCCTCGAAGTTCTCCCGCTCGGTCTCGTTCGAGAGCGTCCGTTCGTAGTGGAACGTCCACCGTGCACTCCGGTTCTCGTAGACCGTCAGCCGGACCTCGTTTCGGTCGAACGACTCCTGGACGCTGTCGATCGTCTCCACGGCGGGGGCTGGCTCGTGGCCCTCACTGGTCGCTGCCACGGGCGTGACGGCGAGACAAACGACGAGCAACACGATGACGACGCCCGGAAACTCCATCGACGTCTCCAACACGGAGCGAGCCAAAAGAGTTTTTGACACTCGGTCGCCGGCGACGAGCCTCTCGAAACGCGGCCGAACCCGTCACGTGCGTTTTTGTTCTCCACCGACGTACGTTACACGATGACACACTCCACCGGCGTCGAACTGACGCTCCTCTTTCAGGCGTCGCTCTTCGGCGTCGTCGCGACGGCGATACTCGTCGTCGGGACGCGTCTCGCGCCGCCCGAGTGGACCGACGGTCCCGAGGCGGCCACGCGCTGGGCTGCCGAACTCCGTCCCGTCGTCTGCGAGGTCCGGCGCACGCTCGCCGCCGACGGAGCCGCCCGCTACGACCGTCTCCAGCGTCGACTGCTGCCGCTGTCCACCCGCCTCGACCGTCACGCGGCGACCGCCCCACCCGCCGTCGACGACGAACTCGTCGTCTGCGTCACCGAACTCGGCTACGGCTGTCGGGCGGTCGGGATGGAGCTCACCCGCGCACAGCGAGTCGACTGGGAGGCTCCCGACGGTGAGGTCGTCGTCGTCCGGAGCGTCGCCGAGGAGGTGTTGACCGCGCTCGACGAGTACGAGATCGACGACGGCGACGACACCGACTGCGGAGCGTGATCCCGCACGCGACGTTCGGTGCGCGCCACTCAGCGCACGACGTCGCCGTCGGCGACGACGGTCGTCAGGTGGCGCCACGCGCGGACGTCTTCGAGCGGGTTCTCGGTGAGCACGACGAGATCGGCACGGGCACCTTCGGCGACCGTCCCGACGTCGTCGAGGCCGAGGAGATCGGCGGCGGCGACGGTCGCCGCTTCGAGCGCGTGTTCGGGTGTGAGTCCACGGTCGACGAGGAGGTCTAACTCCTGCGGGATGTCGGTGAAGAAGTTGAACGGCGTCCCCGCGTCGGTCCCCATCGCGATGGGGACGCCGGCGTCGAGTGCGTGCTCGAACGCCCGTTCGTGCGCGTCGACGGCCGCCTCGGCCTTGGCGACGGCCTCCGCGGGGATACCGGCCTCGACACCGTTGTCGACGATACCCGTGAGTGCGGCCGTCGTCGGCACCCAGTACGTCCCGTGGTCCGCCATCGACTCGGCCGTCTCGC
Organism: Halogranum amylolyticum; assembly: GCF_900110465.1. GTDB lineage: Archaea > Halobacteriota > Halobacteria > Halobacteriales > Haloferacaceae > Halogranum > Halogranum amylolyticum. The sequence continues at coordinate 13,858 of NZ_FODV01000028.1, read as the reverse complement.
GGTCCATGAACGTCCCGTGTTCGACGCTTGTGATACCGGCGCGGACGGCGTTCTCGATCCCCTCCTTCCCGTGGGCGTGTGCCGCCGTCGGGACGTCTTTCGACGCCGCGGCGTCGACGAGCGCCTCGAGCTCCGCCGGCGTCAGTTCGGGGAGGCCGGTGTTCGCCCCCTCGGTGAGCACCCCGCCGGTCGCCATACACTTGACGACGTCCGCGCCGCGTTTCAACTGCTCGCGGGCCGCCCGCCGTACCGCCGTCGCACCGTCGGCCTCGCGGCCGAACCAGTGGCCGTGACCGCCCGTCATCACGACGTTCTGCCCCGCGGCGAGCACTCGCGGTCCCTCGACGACGCCCCTCTCGACCGCCCGTGCCGCGTCGAGGGCGAGCGAGTCGCGCGCCCCGAGGTCGCGGACCGTCGTCACGCCGGCGTCGAGGGCGGCCTCGAGATTCGCCGCCACCCGGTAGGCGGCGGTCGCCTCGCTCTCGCCCTCGATGGTGCTCATGTCGGGGCGACCGTCCATCATCAGGTGGACGTGGGCGTCGATCAGCCCCGGCGCGACGAACTTCCCCGACACGTCGGTCTCGGTGTCGTCCTCGTCGACGTCGACGTCGCCGACGGCGACGATGCGCCCGTCTTCGATGCCGACGTCGGCCTCCCGGACGCCGTCTACGTCGACGACGCGCCCGCCTCGGAGTACGTGCATGAGAGGTGTGTTCACAGCACTCGACCTAAAGACAGGGGTCTCGGCAGGGGAAACGGTCACGTGGGTCGCGGCCGACTGTCACCCCATGGCAGGCGAACTCGACGGGAAGGTCGCACTGGTCACGGGAGCGAGTTCGGGCATCGGGGAGGCGACGATCCACGCGCTCGGCGGCGAGGGCGCGGACGTCGTGCTCGTCGCTCGTCGCGAGGAACGACTGGCGGAACTCGCAGACGACGTCGAACGCGCCCACGACATCGAGACGCTCGTCGTGCCGACCGACGTCCGCGACGAACTGGCCGTCGACGCCGCCGTCGAGCGGACGCTCGGCGCGTTCGGTCGCCTCGACGTCGTCGTCAACAACGCCGGACTCGCCCGCGGGTCGAACGTCGCGGACATGACCACCGAGGAGTACCGGACGATGACCGACACCAACGTCGACGGCGTCTTCTTCGTCACCCGCGCGGTGCTCCCGCACCTCGTTGAGACCGAGGGGAACCTCGTCTTCGTCGGCAGTTTCGCCGGTCAGTATCCGCGACCGTTCAACCCGGTGTACGCCGCAACCAAGTGGTGGGTCCGCGGGTTCGCCCACAGCGTCGAGGCCGACGTCGGTACCGAAGGCGTCGGCATCTCCGTCGTCAACCCCTCCGAAGTGCGTACCGAGTTCGGCAGTACCTACGGCGAGTCCTTCGAAGAACGGTTCGACCCCGGCGAGGTGACGGAGCCCGACGAGATCGCCGACGCTATCCGTTTCTGTGCGACGCAGGACCGCTCGACAGTGAGCGAACTCGACCTCTACCGTCGCGACAAGTTCTCCGAGTGGTAACGGCCGGATCGCTCGGCGACGCGCTCACCGTCGTCGTTCGAGTACCGTTCCCGTCTCGCCCACGGCGAGCAACGAGTCGGCCGCCAGACAGACTCCGGCGAGCGACTCCGTCGCGACCGACGCCCGTCGCTCCCAGTTCCCCTCGTCTCGTTCGAGGAGACAGCCACCGTCGCCGACGACGACGCCGACGTCGTCGGCTATCGCGACTCCCCGAAGAGAGTCGTCGACCGTCGCCGCAGGCGTCCACACCGACCCGTCGTACCGGTAGAGCGTCCCGTCGTCGCCGGTGACGACGAGCTCCTCCGACGCGTCGACGCCGATCCCGAGGTCCGTCAGCGCCCCGGCGTCGTCGATACCGACTCCCTCCCACTCGTCGTCCGTCCCCGTGGACTGGAACACTCCTCCGTTGGTGTCGGCGGCGTACGCCCGGCGCTGGCCCCCGTCGCTCCCGTTCGCGTCGACCGTGTCGACGACCTCGACCGCGGAGAGACTCGATCCGCTCCCGGGTTTCACCGGCGACCGCCACCGGGTCTCCTCGCCGTCGTACTGTCCCCGGAGTAGCTGTCCGGAACCGTTGACGAGCAACAGCGTCTCTCGGCCGTCGCTGCCGGCGACGGCGACGTCGCTCCACGTGCTGGTGTTGTCGTTCGGTGCGGAGTGGTCCGTGTGCCGTCCGGTCTCGACGTCGAGGCGGCCGAGTGCACCGCCGTCGCCAGTGAACCAGACCGCTCGCCCGTCACCCGTCGCGTCGACGCCGCGGAGCGTGTTCCCTGCCGCGCCGGGACCGTCTTCGAGAACTGTCTCCCACTCGCCGTGCGCTCTCTCGATGACGACGCCCTCCTCGCCGACCGCGTACGCGGTCGTCTCTCCGGACCCGGAGACGTCGACGACGTCGAGCAGGTTAGCGTCCACCGAAGCGTCGGCGTGGTCCCACGTCGCCGGCGGCCGACCGCCGGACTCGGCCTCGACGTCTCTCTCGGATTCGTCACCGGAGGTAGGTTCGGCGTCTCTCTCGGACTCGGAGCCAGTGGGAGCGCCGTGGTCTGCCTCGGCCTCGTGGTCGTCGGAGGCTGCCGTTGCTGGCTCGGTGTTCGACGTGCGTTCGTCACGCTCCGGTTCGCTCTCCGGTCTCTCGGGCAGGTCGTCTCCGGCCTGCCGATACCGGTACGTCAACGGGACGACGTACGCGAGAAACGCCAACACTGCGAACCCTTCGTGGAACTGCATGAGTAACCCGAACGCAGTGAGCGCAGCGGCACTCGCCGCGTGGACGCCAGTTTGCGCATACTCGCGGTAGAAGCGGAAGAACTCGCCCATCACTCGTCGATACCGGCGGCGCACTAATCAGCCTTGTCGCCGACCGCACGCTCGTCTCTCTGCCGACGAGTCGTCGACTACCACTTGCTACTCGTTCGGCACTGTCTCCAGTACCCGAACTTCGTCGCCGACCGAGAGCGTCTTCCCCCACTCCGACTCGGGGACGACGGTGTTGACCATCACCCGGAAGTGGTGGTCGAACCAGTCGCCGCCGCTCCAGTCGGGCATCGTCTCGCGGCGCTTCTCGACGAACGTCTCGCGGAACCCCGGGTGCGCCTCGCCGGTCTCGGGGTCACGACTCGGGACGACACAGCGCTGACAGGGGTTGACGCCCTTCAAGCGGACGTCGCCGACCTCGAAGGCGACTCGCCGGTCTCGGTCGGAAAAGAGCCGGTCCTCCCAGAACGCGGGGACGCCGTCGACTTCGAGGTTCGCCCGGAGGCGTCGACGCATCGACTCGACGTCGACGCCCTCGTACCACGAGGCGAGTTCGCGGATCGTCGCCGTGCTGACGACCGTCGGCCCCGACGCCTGCGTGTCGTCCGGGAAGCCGCCCGCTCGGTCGCGGCGCAGCGAGACGGGGTCGTCGAAGTAGCGCGAGAGCCAGTCGGTGAGCGCCTCGGAGTCGGCGTCGATCGGGGCAGTCACCGACTCCGTCTCGGGCGCTCGCAACGTGACCGTCCCGCGTTCGCGGTCGACGGACGAGCGAACGCGGTGGATCGCGGCGGTCCGCTTTCCGTTGACGTACTCGCCGTCGGCGTCGACGAGAGCGAACTCGCGGTCGCCGGCGAGACCGCCGTTCTCGACGACGTCGACGGACGCGAGGCTCTGGGGGTCGAGCGACTTCACCGGAAACGTGGTGATCCGCCGAAGCGTCGCGGTCGCGCCCTCCCTGGACACGTTACTCGTCTTCGGTCGCGTCCGTCTGCGTGTCGAGGTGCGCATCGATCTCGTCGACGGTGTAGTCGTGATAGCCGTCCTCGGAGACGACGGCGACGCTGAGACCGGTGGCGTCGACGTCCTCGAGTTCGCTCAACAGGGCGTTGACGGCGAGATCGACGCCGGCGTCGAGGTCGAGATCTCCGCGGTACTCCTCTTCGAGGTGGCCCTGGATCGTCTCGCGTCCGCCGCCGATGGCGACCGCCTTCCACTCGTGGGGCGTGCCGGAGGGGTCGGTCCCGAACAGACGCGGGCCGGTGCTGTCGATGCCGCCGACGAGGAGCGCCGCCCCGTACGGACGCGTGCCGCCGCGCTGGGTGTTCTCCTGGATGAGATCGGTTACCTCCTTGGTCAGCGTCTCGATCCCGATGGGTTCGTCGTAGCGCAGTCGGTTCGTCTGCGCCTCGCGGCGGGCGAAGTCGACGAGCTTGCGGGCGTCGGCGACGTGACCGGCGCTCGCAGCGCCGACGTGGTCGTCGATCTTGTGGAGCTTCTCGATGCTCTCTTGGACCATCAGCGACGACCCGGCACGGCTCTGGGCGGCGAGGACGACGCCGTTCTCGGTCCGGACGCCGACGCTCGGCGCCCCGCGCTTGACCGCCTCACGCGCGTACTCGACCTGATAGATGCGACCGTCGGGGGAGTACAGCGACGTACCCCGGTCGTACGCCTGCTGGTCGTTCCGGTTCATCGCTCGTCCTCCCGTGTCGTCGGTGACGCAACGCTGTCAGTCATCACACCCGGATACGCCCCCATCGCGGAAAAATCCTCGTAAAGACGACCCGTCGAGTCCCTCTTACGGTTGCGTCACGCCTCGTCGGTCAGTGTGCGATCTCACGGTCCGGCGTTACGCCTCGTCGAACCCCTCCCACCGACCCCTGTCGACGTGGCCCAGTCGCCGTCGACGTACCCTCGCCGTCTGATCGTCGTGTGCGACCGTTACGGATACTGTGTCGTCCGTTTCCGCACTGCACGGTTTCGGCGGGGAACCACTCGGCGTTCCGTTCGGTTTCGGGACGTTTCGGACCGTAACAGTTCGTTCAGCCCCTGCATAACGGACGTCTCACCCCGTCTCTCGACGAAACATCCCGTTTATCGTGAACGGTCCGGTCTCGTCGACTGTTCGGGTCGTTCGCGGCGCTTAACAGGCTTATAATAATCCCCCCGGTGAACGTGAGTACGAGTAATGGATACCCGTCGGTTCGTACGGTCGGGGTCACGTTCGTCGCTACCCTCCCGACGACTGGCTCTCGTATCCGAGTACACGGCGGCATCTGATGCGACAGAGACGAATCAGAACTGACAACGATGGCAAACAGTAGCTCACCTTCCGACGGCGGTGCACAGACGAACATCGGTGGGTCGTCCCAGTACGGCGAATCGACGGTACGACGAACGGCGGACGCGGTGCCGGAGTGGGTCTGGCCCGCGCTCGTCCCCTGTGTCAGCGTCGCGATCGTGCTGACGTACCTGGTCACACATCCGTACCCGGCGTACGGGGCGGGGCTGTATCTGCAGATCGCCGAGGAGATCATCGCTCACGGCTACGGACTCCCCGAGTCGATCCCCCTCTACACCGCGGACGGCGTCCCCTTCGCCTACCCGCCGCTGATGTTCGGCGTCGCGGCGGTGCTGCTCGATCTGGGACTCGACCCGATCACGATCAGTCTCGCGGTTCCGGCGGTGGTGACGGCGGTCCACCCCGTCGTCTACTACTTCGTCGCCCGCGAACTACTCCCGTCGCGACGGCAGGCGGGACTGGCGGCGATGCTGCTTGCCGTGACGCCCGACGTGCTTCAATGGCATCTCTCCGCCGGCGGCCTCGTCCGAGCGCCAGCGTTCCTGTTCGTCCTCCTCGGCGTCTATACGGGGCTCCGCGTCCACAAGCGGGGTGAACTGAAACTGGTCGCCGTCGGCACCGTCCTGTTCGGGCTCACGATACTGACGCATCCCGTCTACACGGTGTTCTTCGGGATGAGTTGGCTGCTGGTCTACCTGTTCTTCGACCGGACGATCGTCGGGCTCGTCGCCGGCGCGTTCGTCGCGGGCGGCGGCATCCTCGTCGCCTCGCCGTGGTGGTTCCAGGTCGTCCAGATCCACGGGCCGGACATCTTCTTCGCCGCCGCCGGCACCCACAGCGGCCTCGCGGGAGGGCTCGGGCGGTTCCTCGACATCTTCGTCTACAAGGACATCGACATGCTGCTGCCGTTCTTCCTGTTGTCGTTCGCGGGAGCGGTGTGGTTCCTCAAGAGTCGTCGGTACTTCCTGCCGACGTGGCTCCTCGCGAGCGGGTACGTCATCGGGAAAGACCGGTATCTGTTCGTCGCCGGCTCGATGATGGCCGCGGCCCTGCTCGTCGAGGTCGTCGTCCCCTGGTTCCGTCGACACGCTTCCCTCCCGGAGAGTCGACGGGCGGGGACCGCGGTCGCACTGGCGGTCGTCGTCCTCGCGGCGACCGTCGGCGGCCTGTTCGCCGCCGGGGCGCTCAACTCCGCGTACGAGCAGAGCTCGACCCAACCGGCGTTCATGGATGGCGCGGACCACGAGGCGATGCAGTGGGTCGCCGCCAACACGGAATCCGGGGCACAGTTCGTCGTCCTCGGCGACGCGGCGGAGTGGTTCCCGCTCTTCACCGACCGGGGCATCCTGGTCGGTCCGTGGGGGGTCGAGTGGACCTCGCCGGAGCAGTACGACCGGCAGTTGGACCTGTACACCGGTCTCTCCGCCTGCGAGGACGCGAACTGCGTCACAGAGACGCTCGACGAGAATGACGTCTCCCCCGACTACCTCTACGTCCCGAAGGGTGAGTACACCGTCCGCGGCGAGGAGTTCACCGCCGACGGGAGGCTCCGCCGGTCGCTCATCGACGCACAGGGGTACGAACCCGTCTACGAAAACGAGGGAGCGGCCGTCTTCCGGGTCACCGGCGCGGCCGAGTGAGCGGATCGTCGAAGCAGCCTCTAGCTCTCTCCGACAAAAATCGACGATACCGCCTACGAGACGACCGCTACACTCATTTCGATCGAACGAGTAACGCACCGCACAGATGCACGGGTCGCGTCCCCGCTCCCGCCGCCGACTGGCGACGGCCATCACCGTCGTCGTCCTCCTCGCTCTCCTCGTCGTCAGCCCCGGTCTCGTCGCACCGCACGCCGCAGAGGAGGTGCCCCGTAAGGGGCCGGACGACGTGAAGCTCGTCACCGTCTCCGAAGAGAGCGACGCGAGACTCTGGCCGTTCACGAGTCGACAGCGGTCGTTCGAGTCGCTCACGCTCCCGATCAACGCCGTCGTCCGTGCGGAGAACTCGCGCGTCGTCTCCCAACTGCGTCGTTCCGGCAGCGATTGGGAGTTGGCGGACGACGAGTGGCAGGGCGTCGGTGACGAGGCCGAACCCGTCGTCGTCGAAGGGACGGACGTCACGTGGGACGAGACGACGGGGGCGACGCGCTACACCTACGTCGCAGCACCCGGTTCCGCGGGCGGGTGGACCGCCGAGACGGCACAGCTCCACGACGGGACGTACTTCGGCTCTCGGTACCACCTCCGACTCTACGAGGGCGGCACCGGAGGCGACCGGTGGACGGCGATCCAGGCGCACCACGAACACTGGGACTGGTTCCGACTCCGACACACCGTCGGATCGCTCTCGGTGGCCCAACAGCAGTTCGAAACGGAATATTTCGGCGCCGCCTACACGGCCGACGTCGGCCGTGAACGGTTCGCCAACGGCGGCATCTCCGACGCCGACGGGTGGGTGTCGACCGTCGACCTGCGACCGCTCTCGGTCACGGAGTTACGACCGCTCTCGGCCGCCAGCGTGCTCTCGGTCGGTCTCCTCCTGTTCGGTTCCGTCGTGGGGCGAGCCAGCGCCACGTGGCGGTCGATGGTCGATCACGTGACGACGGTGCTCTCTGACGAGACGGGCCAGCGCAGCGCGCTCCTGTTCGCCGCTCTGCTGTCGTTACCGCTCTTCGTCCGGAGCGCCGCCGTGTTCGCCGAGACGGCCGTCGGCGTCCTCCCGGTGAAGCTCGTCGCCGGGACGCTGTATCTCGTCCTCGCCGTCGGCGTCCCCGCGGTCGCGCTGGCGCTCCCGCGTGAGGGCGAACCGTTCGACTGGGCGGGGATCGCGATCCTCGGACTCGGGGTCGGCTTCGTCCTCGACTACCAGTCGATCGGTATCGACGTGTTGCCGATCGCAGTCGTCCTGCATCGGTTGACGGTACTCGCCGCCGTAGGCTTCCTCGCGGCAGGTGCGTCCCGCCCGACAGCGGAGACGACGTGGAACAGTTCGGCGAAGATCGGCCTCGTGACGTGGCTCTGTCTCCTCGCGTGGCCACTGTTCGTGGGGCTATAGTCTCTATGAACAACTCTTTAGACGCCAGGTAATAATGTGGAAGAGAAGCGTCGGTACGACATACGAACCTGCAACGGTACTCATCTCCAAATGACACGTGAAGACGACAACGACACTCCTCGCCTGACTCGCCGTGCAGTGCTCGCCACGCTCGGCGTCGGTGCGACGAGCGGCTGTCTCCGGTCGATCCAGTCGACGGCCGGACGCGACACCCCCGACCAGATCTCGCTGTCGGTCAAGACGGTCCCGGCCGACGACGACCCTCGTGCGACCCGCATCGCGCGGTTCCTCGTGACGAACCTCCAGCAGGTGGGGATCGACGCCAAGGTCGTCCCCATGAGCCGCGAGGAACTGCTCCGCGACGTCCTCCTCAACCACTCGTTCGACATCTACGTCGCCCAGCATCCGGGCTACCGTGACCCCGACTTCCTCCGGCCGCTCACACACTCGATGTTTGGCGTCGAACTCGGGTGGCAGAACCCGTTCGGCTACGCCAACCTCGAACTGGACGACCGGCTCGAACGGCAGACGAGACAGACTGGCGCCGCCCGGACCAAGAAGCTGAAGAGAATCCAGCGAACGCTGGTCCGAAATCAGCCGTTCTCCGTCGTCGGTTTCCCCGAGTCGATCCGAGCGACTCGCGACGATCGATACGCGGGACGCGACGACCTACCGGTCAACTCGCTCCCGTGGTATCTCTCGCTCTCCGAACAGGAGGGCGTCGGGACGACGGACGCCACGTCGGACGAGACCGCCACTCCGCAGACGACGTCGGCGGCGAACGAGACGCGGACGACCGACACCGAGACGGCGTCGGAACCGACGACGTTCCGGACGACGCTCACGGACGCTCGCCCGACGGAGAACCTGAACCCGCTGGCCATCGAGTTCCGGGGTCCGGAGCGGATCACGTCGCTCATGTACGACTCACCGGGACGATACGTCGACGGCGACATCGTCCCGTGGCTGGCGGAGTCGTTCGAGATGACGACCGAGGGGAGCGACAGGCTCGTCAGTCGTCTCCGACTCCGCGAGGACCTCCGGTGGCACGACGACACGCCGCTGACGGCCGACGACGTGGCCTTCACCTTCGAGTTCCTGCAGGACACGTCGATGGGCAACCTCTCGACGGCCGTTCCCTCCCCGCGGTTCCGCGGGTTGACGTCGCTCGTCGAGTCCGTCGAAGCGACCTCCGAGCGGGACGTCCGCATCGAGTTCGGCTCGGTCGCCGAGCCGGTCGCCAGACGCGTCTTCACCGTCCCCGTGCTCCCCGAACACGTCTGGGAGCAGCAGACGGGGCGGGCGATGGCCTCGAGTCTGAACACCGACAGCGCCGTCACCAAGGCGCTCGTCTGGAACAACCCGAACCCCGTCGGGAGCGGCCCGTTCCGGTTCGTCTCCTCGAGCGTCAAACAGTCGGTCGTGCTGGAACCGTACGAGGACCACTTCCTCGCTCGCGACGACGTCGCCAGTCCGGCCGGGGGGTTCCATCTCCCCACTTTCGACCGACTGGAGTTCGCGCTCGTTCCGTCGAGCGGCGCCGCGGTCGAACTCCTGCAGCGCGGGGAGGCGGACGCGACGGCGTCGACGCTCCTCCCCGAGGACGTCTCCGCCATCGGACGGAACGACAAACTCTCGCTGCACGTCTCGCAGTCCTCCGGGTTCTACCACGTCGGCTACAACGTCCGGCAGGCACCGCTCAGCAACCCGCGGTTCCGGAGAGCGGTCGCCCGTCTCATCGACAAACCCTTCCTCGTCGACGACGTGTTCCGCGGATACGCGTCGCCTGCGTCGTCGCCGCTCGGCAACGACGGCGTCGTCCCCGCAGGGTTGCGCTGGAAGGGGCAGGACCCGGAACTCCCGTTCCACGGCTCCGAAGGCGAACTCGAGGTCGAGGCGGCCCGCAGCGAGTTCGAGCAAATCGGTTATCGGTACACGAAGAACGGGAGACTGCTGAGTGGTTGAGCTGGATTCGCTGTCGACGCTCGCGGTGTTGTTGGTGCAGGTCCTCCTCAGCGTCTCGGTCCTGCTGGGGCTGACGAGCGCCGTCGTCATCGGACCGACCCGGCTCCGGACGCTCTGGCGAGAGAAGCGGTCTCGCCTCCGCGAGGCGCTGCCATATCTCGCGCTCCTCGTCAGCGTGCTCGTCGTCAACAAGTTCATCAGAGACGTCGTCCCCGAGGTCTCGTGGCTCATCGGGTTGAACGTCACCTCGTACATCTACTCGCTCGAGGGGGCGACCGTCGCCGACATCCAGTCAGTGACGATGCCGGGGCTCACGGCGTACTTCTCCTTCGTCTACGTCGTCGGCTACGTCTTCCTCCTGATCTTCCCGTTTCTGGCGTATCTCGCGCTCCAAGATCTGAGACCGCTGAAACGGACCGCGCTGGCCTACGCGCTCAACTACTCGATCGGTCTGCTACTGTACGCGCTGTTCATCTCGTACGGGCCGCGGAACCTTATCCCGGACCTCGTCGATCCGCTGCTCTACTCGACGTATCCGCAGACACAGATCCTGACGAGCAAGGTCAACACGAACACGAACGTCTTCCCCTCGCTGCACACCTCGCTGTCCGTCACGGCGGCGGCCCTCGCGTGGCAGACGCGAGAGGAGTACCCCATCTGGCTCGCCGTCGCGACGCTCTTTGCGGTGAGTATCACACTCGCGACGATGTACCTCGGCATCCATTGGGCGACCGACGTCGTCGTCGGCGTCGCGCTCGGTCTCGCCTGCGTCGAACTCGCCACCTGGTACGTCGACCGAGAGTAAACTCCTTGGTTTCCGCCTCGAGTCTCCGTGAGACCCGACTCAGGGAGCCAGTCGGTTCTTCCGGTTCCGCATCTCCTCGTCGTAGTAGTCGAACGTCACCGGACACCACTCCGCGGCGAGGTCGAGCAGCTGTTCCGTCATCTCGCGGATCTCCCACTGGGCGTCGGCGGCCGCCCGCATGTCGGCGACGTGCATCAGCATCCGGACGTTCATCGACATGACGATGTTCACCTTCGAGCCGATGGGGAGGACGAACCGGGCGTCCTCCGGCGGCATCCCGAGGCCGAGCAGTTCCTGATAGTCCTCGACGGAGCGTTTCACCGACTGCCGGAACACCTCCTCGCGCTTCTCGACGGTCTCCTCGTCGACGGCGCCGCCCTTCTGGTTGCGGCCGACCCAGTCGGGGTCAGTCGCGGAGGGCGGCGTGACGACCATCTCCCCCTCGGCGACGCGTTCGGGGTCGACGTCGTTGAAGGAGACGTAGCGCATCGACTGGACGTCGAAACTGACGTGTCGGTGACGCGTGAGCTGCGCCATACAGGCGCGAGAGACGCCCTTCACCGCGAACGTGACGCTCGGATGCTCGAACGGACCGAAGTGACCGTGTGTCATCAGATGATCGATGAGCGTCCGCTTCTTCTCTTCGAGCGTGTCGCCCTCGACCGATGCCATCGTCTCCTCGAACGACAGGTCGGGGTTGAAATCGCTCATGTAGTCGTTGCGGGCGCCCCGGCAGATGAGTTCCTCCGGGTTCGGCGTAGCTTCGAGTAGACGGACATCCATACGAAGGCAAGCCGCCCATGGCCGCAAAACTCTGTCTGCTTGCGACGGCGACCTCGCCCGACCACTCGGACAAGAGCGAAATAGGCCCACCGTGTATCGATGGGTATGATCCACAACATCGCACGGGGCGTTCAGGCGTTCACGAGCAACGCCTTCCTCGTCGCCGGCGAACGGACCGTCCTCGTCGACACCGGAGCCAACTTCGACGCCGTCTCCCACCTTCGGAAAGACGTCGACGTCCTCGACGCGGTCGTGCTCACCCACACGCATCCGGACCACGTCGGCAACGTCGATACCGTCCGCGCGGCGTTCGACGTCGACGTCTGGGGGTTCGACCCCGACCACCCGCTCGTCGACCACTCGATCGCAGACGAGGAGGAGTTGGCGATGGGTTCTCGCACCTTCCGCGCGCTCCACACCCCCGGTCACAAGGACGACCATCTCTGTTTCCTCTCGACCGACGGGGAAGTGCTGTTCGCGGGCGATCTCGTCTTCGAGAACGGCGGGTTCGGTCGCACCGATCTGGAGGAGGGTGACCGCGATCTCCTCGTTCAGAGTATCGAACGCGTGCTCGCGGCGGCCGACGAGACGCTCCAAGAGTTACACACCGGTCACGGTCCGAGCGTCGTCGACAACCCCTACCGAGATATGGAACTCGCGGCGCAGGCGGCGCGACTCTACTGAGCGCCCGTCTTCGGTTCCGGACGGACTCAGTCGTCGGACTTCAGCCCGTAGTAGCCCGGTTCCTCGTCGCTCGGCGGTTCGGCGACGACGAGGTCGTCGGCGTTCCGCATGATCCACGGGATCGCCCAGTCGAGGAGGATCTCTTCGGTACTCACGTCGAGTTCGGCGTCGGCGTCGAGCCCCTGCAGTAACCGTGCGATCTCGTACACGCTGTACATCAGCTCCTCCTCGAGCAGCTCCTCGGCGGTGTAGAAGTCACACGGGTATAGCTCCTCGAAGTCGTCTTTCGGCCTCGGCATACGCCCCGCTACGGCAGACCTCGGGAAAGGCCTACTGTTCGTGTGTCGTCCCGCGCCGCAATCTATCTATATAAATAATTTAGGTTCGCACAACAACCGTTATCACTTGTGGCTCTGAGGGTGTTGTATGTGCGACGCGACGGAGGCTCTCGTCGCGACTTTCCGGTCGTTCGGCGAAGGGGCACTGCGCGATGTCTGGGTGTTCGACCAGTGGACACACCAGAAACTCTACAGTCGAGACGACGTCGAGGACCGCCTCGACAACTGTGACGTCGCCGGGTTCATCGACAACGAACGCTACGGCTACATCACGCGTGACACCTACGAGTCGCTCTATTACGCCGACTACAAGTACACGGTACGAGGGTTCTCCTCGTTCGAACTGTTCCGGACGTTCTTCGCCGATGACGACGGCCGCGTCGGCGTCATCGCGAGCTTCGACCACCGGGAGAGCGGTTACGACTTCGCGACGCTTTCCGGGGAGTTACAGACGGCCTTCGAGGACCACTCGGTCGCGGAGTTCGTCCCAGACGACGCTCCCGACGGCGACGCTCGGTAGCGCAGTTCTCAAAAAATCGCTGGATTTCGGTCGCCGAGGCGACCGGTTCTCGACTTACTCGAAGAGTTCGAGAGCCTGCTGGTAGCGGCTGGAGGGTTCCTCCCAGTCGACGACGTTGAAGAACGCGTCGACGAACTCGCCGCGGTCCGGGCCGTAGTCGTAGTAGTACGAGTGTTCCCAGACGTCGAGGGCGAGCACCGGATGGCTGCCCCACAGCGCGCCCTGGTCGTGCTTGTCGACGACGACGTTGCGCAGTTGGTTCGAGAAGCTGTCGTAGACCAACAGCGCCCAGCCGCTGGCGTTGCCCGCGGCGGCCTCGAACTCGCCCTTCCAGGCGTCGTAGGAGCCGAAGTCCTCCTCGATGCGGTCTGCGAGGTCACCCGAAGGCTCGTCGCCACCCTCCGGCGACATGTTCTGCCAGAACAGGTCGTGGAGGATGTGGCCACAGCCGTTGTGGGTGACGTTACGGATCGCACCAGGCGAGGAGCCGAACTCGCCGCTCTCGCGGTTCTGTTCGAGCGTCTCCTCGGCGCTGTTCCAGCCGTTGACGTAGCCCTGATGGTGGGTGTCGTGATGCCACGTCAGCACCTGCTCGGAGATGTGCGGTTCCAGCGCGTCGTACTCGTA
>NZ_FODV01000025.1 GCF_900110465.1 Halogranum amylolyticum | reverse complement strand
AGATCGACCGGATGGCCTCCGCGCTCGGCGTGCCGCGCTCCGTGCGAGAAGTCGCGGCCGTCATCTACCGGCGGGCGCTCGACACCGACCTCATCCGCGGGCGTTCCATCGAGGGCGTCGCCACGAGCGCGCTCTACATCGCCTGCCGCCAGGAGGGGATCCCACGGAGTCTCGAAGAGGTGTCGTCGGTCGCCCGCGTCGAACGGCGGGAGATCGGCCGCACCTACCGGTACATCGCACACGAACTGGGACTCGACATGCCGCCGGTCGACCCGAAGCAGTACCTCCCGCGGTTCTGTTCGGAACTCGACCTCAGCGAGGACGTCCAACAGCGCGCCGCGACGATCATCGAGCGGACGACGGCCGAAGGGTTACACTCCGGGAAGTCGCCGACCGGGTTCGCCGCCGCCGCCATCTACACGGCCGCGCTGCTCTGCAACGAGAAGCGGACCCAGCGGGAGATCGCGAAGGTGGCACAGGTGACCGAGGTGACGATCCGCAACCGCTACCGCGAGCAGCTGGAGGTCGTCGGCGTCGACTTCGACGAGCTGGTCTCCCACCGGTAGCTCGACCCGTTCGACTTCGGGCGAGTGGGGGTCGCCCGGTCGAACCGGTCGCTCACTGTCGCGGCGACTCCGCCTCGATGATGGCGGCCAGTTTCTCCAGTTCGGCGGCGAGCAGTCCGACGAAGTCGTCCAACGTGACGATGCCGACGAGCCTCCCGTTTTCGAGCACCGGCACCCGACGGACCTTCCGTTCGTCCATCTCGCTGATGACCGTGAAGACGTCCGAGTCGACGTCGACGGTGAACAGGTCCTCCGCCATCACGTTTCGGGCGGTCAGCGACGCCTCGCCGTCCATCGCGTAGAGGACGAGATCACGGTCGGTGACGATGCCGCGGGGGCTCTCGCCGTCGACGACGACGACCGACCCGACGTTGTGCGTCCGCATCGTCTCGACGATCTCGTCGATGGGAGCGTCGACGCCGACAGTGACGACGTCGGTTCTGGCGAGTCTCTCGAGGGTCATGGAGCTAGCTCACTCGTGGGCGACGGGGAAGGCGAGTTCGACGGTCGCCTTGTACTCCGTGATCTGTCCGTCTTCGACCGTCGCGGTCCAGTCTTCGACTTCGATACCGTGGATGTCCTGAACCGTCTCCGCCGCCTGCGCGACCGCTTCGCGCGCGGCGTCTTCCCACGATTCGGTGGAGGTTCCCAGGACTTTGATGATTTTAACGGCTGTCATCGCAACGTGTATAACGTCAGACAGTGGCAAATAGCTATGTGCGGGGGGCGTGGAGCCGTCGACCGCGATCGAACCCGTCGCGACCCACGAAATCTTATTCGTGGTGACGCACGTCTCTCCGGTGTCGACGTTGTCGCTCGCGAACCCCGCGAGGCCGACGACACCTCCACCATGTTCCGAAACCGAACCGACGCAGGCAGTAGACTTGCATCGCTCCTCCGGGAGAAAGGCATCGAGGCGGACGTCGTGCTCGCGATCCCTCGGGGCGGGCTCCCCGTCGGTCGCGCCGTCGCCGACACACTCGGCGTCCCGCTCGACGTCGTCGCCGCCCGGAAGATCGGCGCGCCGTCGAACCCAGAACTCGCTATCGGTGCCGTCGCCAGCGACGGCACCGTCTGGCTGAACGACTCGATCATCGACTCGCTGGATGTCGGCGACGAGTACGTCGAGCGGAAGCGTGCGGAGGAGGCCGAGGCCGCCGCCGACAAACTCGAGCGGTACCGACGCGACCGTCCGCCGCTCGACCTCGAAGGGAAGAGCGTCCTCGTCGTCGACGACGGCGTCGCGACGGGGGCGACCACCACCGCCTGTCTCCGCCAGGTGCGCGACGCCGGGGCGGAGCGGACGATCCTCGCGGTGCCGGTCGCGCCGCCGGACACGGTCCGCAAACTGGAAGACGAGGCCGACGAGGTCGTCTGCGTCGAGACGCCGCAGTACTTCGGTGCGGTCGGGGCGTTCTACGACGACTTCCGGCAGGTGAGCGACGCCGAGGCGATGTCGTATCTCTCGGACGACGAGACGGGTGCGAGCGCCTGAGAGCGCCGTCCTCGTGCGGGGAGCCGTCGGGATAACGTCCGATTACTCGGGACTGTCGTCGAGGGACCCGCTCTCAGTTCGAATTCCTATATCGATATGTGATTTATCTATTCGCGTATCCGCCAGATTCGCGCTCGAGAGCGTTCGATAGTGTCGATCCGTCGTCTCAGAGATCACTCTTGATTACTCCGATAGTCAAGAGTAGTTTTTAGTTGACTCCCGCCGTCGGCCATAGACAGACGATGACCATCGCACGCTCTCCGGCTTCGACGCCCGACACCACCACGAACGCTGTCCCGACGCCCGAGGTGACTCGATGAGCCAGCGGTTCGTCGACACGCTCCCGGACAGAGAGGTCGAAGCGGACCTCGCCGACGAACTCGAAGAGCTCGACGGCATCGAACAGTGCGTCGCCGTCCGCGGCAGCTACGACGGCGAACAGCTGGCCTACCAACTGCTCGTCAACATCACCGGGCGTGGCCTCCTCGCCCTCCACTACGACGAGGAGTGGCGCGTCGTCTACGACTCGGCCGACGACGGGGCACCGATAGCGGAGACGGCGGATCGTTCCGAGATGATCCACCGCCGCGCGCACGACGCGCTCTACGCCCACGCCGACGAGGACCCCGACTCGAACCACTACGAGACGACCCCGCCGTTCTGGACGGTGCCCGACGAGGAATGACCGCCGAGTCGAGCGACACTCCCGTCGCCGACCCGCTGGACGCGTTTCTCCGCTCGAAGGCGAAGGGTGGGGCCGGAAGCGGTAACTACCGTCGGAACTGCGAGCGCGTCGTCCGGGACTTCCTCGAGTGGCTCGCCCGCGACGGGGAGACGCCGGTCACCTTCGGCGACCTCGACGCACCGACGCTCCGCCGGTTCGCCCGCGCGCTGACCATCCACGACCCCGCGTCGGACGAACCGCTCCACCGACGCGAACTCGCCGCCGGGACGGTGCTCACCTACTACGCGCAGGTGAGCGCCTACGTCGGGTGGTGCGTCCGGGAAGGCTATCTCGATCGGAACCCGGCCCAGCAGAACGTCGCGAAGGAACCGCTGCCCAAGAACGACGGGCGACGGTCCGGCGACCAGCAGGCGTGGACCGACGACCACCGCCGGCGGATCACCCGCCACGTCGACCGGACGGTCGACGACGCGCTCGACGGACTCGACGAGGGTGACGACCTCTTCGAGGCGGTGCGGTCCTACCGGGACCGCGCACTCGTGTACGTGCTCTGTTATTCAGGCGTTCGCGGCGGCGAACTCGTCGCCGACCCGAAAGACGACCGCCGGACGGGGCTCCGCTGGCGCGACGTCTCGCTGGCGGACAACACGATGACAGTGTTCTCGAAGAAGCAACGATGGTCCGACCGGTCGCTCCCGACGCAGGCGGTCGCCGCAGTCGAGCGATATCGTCGGGTACTCGACCCGCGACCGGACTGGCCGGTGTTCCCGACGTTTCACTACCCGAAGCTCTACGCGACGGTACGGGCGGGGCTCGCCGACGACCACGACTGGAGCGAGTCGGCCGTCGAGGCGTACGTCGACGAACTGTCCGGACACGCCGACGTCTTCGACGCGCTCCGGGAGTACGACCTGACACCGCCGTCGATCACGACCGACGGCGCACGTCGGACGATGCGCCGACTCTGCGAAGCGGCCGACCTCACGCTCGACGACAGACACGGCTATCTCGCCCCGCACGGCGGGCGTCGTGGCGTCGGCGAGGTGATGGTCCGACAACGCGGGTTCACGGCGGCCGCTCGACTACTCGACAACTCCGAGTCGATGGTACGGGAACATTACTCGCATATCGAAGCGAGAGACCTCGCTGCCGACGCCGGGTCGGCCTTCGAGGAACACGACACCGGGTGAGACGGTCAGTTGCAAACCGTTGTCGGGGTTATTCGGTGTAAAAACGTCTGTCGGAGGCGGTATTAACAGCTCTATAGTGATACCCGTTCGGTCCTAAGTAGGGAGTGAAGACGATGGCCGCCAAGAAACCCCACCACGTGCAGCACGTCGAATCGTGTCCCGGTTGCGGCGAGGACACAGAGCACCAGGTTCGACTCCAGATCATGGAGGAGAACGACGGTCCGGACGACAAGAGCCGCTCGTTCTCGCGTGAGCCGTACCGCGTGAGCGAGTGTTCGGTCTGTGGCGAGACCGAGATGACCCGGATGAACAACGCCTGAGCCGACACGAGTCGACCGTCGACTTTCCGCTCCCGCGCGAGTCCGACGGACCGGACGAGACCGCGATTCACCCCGCAGTACAACGTTAATAACCTGCTAAGCGACCGCCACTCTGCGTCCGAGCTCCGGGAGTCGACGACTGTGCTATCTGCGTAGCAGTAAATGAGAATCCCGTCGTAGCCGCGCTGCAAGAGCCCCAAGAGACCCGAGCTCGTCGGTGACGGCCGTCACCTCGGCGGAATCGGTGTTTCGACTTCTCGAACGGTCGTCTCCTGGTACTCGTCTGAACCGTCTCCGACGGCGACGTGGCCACTCTCTCACTCCGGAACGTCGGACGACGCCCGTCGCCGCCGGAGGGACCACCGTCGCGAATGTAACGAGGAGGGGCGACGGGAGGTGAGGAGGCTCGTTACACCGGTAGTCGCGTAACAGTGTCGAGTCGCCGTCAGGAAGAGAGATCACAGCGAGAGCATCGCGCTTGCGACGAATGTAGTCACTCGAACCGCCCGACTTCTCTGTACTGCCGCCCGAGTTCGACGTAGTGTTCGTGGACGCGGACGACCTCGTCGCGCTGGTCGTCCGTGAGCGGTCTGGTCTCTGCCCGCGCGCCGTACGCGACGTGACCCGACGGGTCCGTCGGGCTCTGTAGGACGATAGCGCCAGCAGCGACGATACCGTTCGACTTTACGGTCGCTCCGTGGCGGACGGCACTCTGCATCCCGCCGTCGTCTTCGACGGTGGGGTAGTCGACGACGGTGTCACCGACGAGGGACGACAGCTCCGAGACGAACGCCGACCCCGCGACCGCGGGGGCTCCCCGTCGAGAGCACTCTGCGTGGGCTTACCCCGCAGGCCGGGCAAATACTCCTGTCGCCGGTGGGGGCGACCGCTCGTGTCGAAACCGTGTCGAATCTGTCGCTCACCTGACCGTCGAACAAAGGCCCTACCTACCTCCGCTACGAGGGAGCGACCGATGACGCTCGAAGACGACGCACGGGAGTACCACCGGCGTGCCCCGCCGGGCAAGGTAGAGATCTCGACGACCAAACCGACGAACACCCAACGGGACCTGTCGCTGGCGTACTCGCCGGGCGTGGCCGCGCCGTGCCGCGACATCGACGCCGACCCCGAGCAGGCCTACGAGTACACGGCGAAGGGGAACCTCGTCGGCGTCGTCTCCAACGGGTCGGCCGTTCTAGGCCTCGGCGACATCGGCGCGCAGGCGTCGAAACCCGTCATGGAGGGAAAGGGTGTGCTGTTCAAACGCTTCGCCGACATCGACGTGTTCGACGTCGAACTCGACCTCGAGGACCCCGACGCGTTCACCGAGGCCGTCGCCGCGATGGAACCGACGTTCGGCGGCGTCAACCTCGAGGACATCAAGGCCCCCGAGTGTTTCGCCATCGAGTCGGAGCTCTCCGAGCAGATGGACGTCCCCGTGTTCCACGACGACCAACACGGGACGGCGATCATCTCCGGTGCCGCGCTGCGGAACGCCGTCGACATCGCCGGCAAGGAGCTCTCGGAACTCGAAGTCACCTTCGCGGGCGCGGGCGCGGCGGCGACGGCGACCGCTCGCTTCTACGTCTCTCTCGGCATCCCCCGAGAGAACATTACGATGTGCGACATCAACGGCGTGCTCTCGGAGGCACGCGCCGAAGCGGGCGACCTCAACGAGTTCACCGAACCGTTCGCCCGCGGCGTCGACGACGGCGAACTCGAAGACGCGATCGAGGACGCCGACGTGTTCGTCGGCCTCTCTGTCGGCGGCATCGTCAGCCAGGAGATGGTGCGCTCGATGGCCGACGACCCCATCATCTTCGCGATGGCCAACCCCGACCCCGAGATCTCCTACGAAGACGCCAAATCGGCCCGCGAGGACACGGTCATCATGGCGACCGGCCGCTCTGACTACCCCAACCAGGTAAACAACGTGCTGGGGTTCCCGTTCATCTTCCGCGGCGCGCTCGACGTCCGCGCCACCGAGATCAACGAGGAGATGAAAGTCGCCGCCGCCGACGCGCTGGCCGACCTCGCCCGCCAGGACGTCCCCGACGCCGTCGTCAAGGCCTACGGCGACGAACCCCTGCAGTTCGGCCCCGACTACCTCATCCCGAAACCGCTCGACCAGCGCGTCCTCTACGAGGTGACGCCCGCCGTCGCCGAGGCCGCGATGGATAGCGGGGCCGCACGAAAGGAGATCGATCTCGGCGAGTACCGCGAAGAGTTGGAAGCCCGTCTCGGGAAGTCCCGCGAGATGATGCGGGTGGTGCTCAACAAGGCGAAGTCCGAACCGAAGCGCGTCGCGCTCGCCGAGGGCGAGGACGCGAAGATGATCCGCGCGGCCAACCAGCTGGTCGAAGACGACATCGCCGAACCGATCCTCATCGGGCGGACGAAACAGATCCTACGGAAGGCCGAGGAACTCGGCCTGGACTTCGACCCGGTCATCGCCAACCCCCACGAGGGCGAGTGGAACCACTACGTCGAGCATCTCTACGAGCGGCGACAGCGCAAGGGGCTCACCCGGACGGAGGCGGGCGAACTCATCCGGCAGGACTCGAACTACTTCGCCAGCGTGATGGTCGGAATGGACGACGCCGACGCGATGCTCACCGGCCTCACCCACCACTACCCCTCGGCGCTCCGCCCGCCGCTGCAGGTGATCGGCACCGCCGAGGACGCCGACTACGCCGCCGGCGTCTACATGCTGACGTTCAAGAACCGCGTAATCTTCTGTGCGGACGCGACGGTCAACCTCGACCCCAACGAGGATGTGCTCGCCGAAGTGACGAAGCACACGGCCAATCTCGCCCGCAGTTTCAACGTCGAACCCCGGGCAGCACTCCTGTCGTACTCGGACTTCGGCAGCGTCGACAACGAGGGTGTGCGAAAACCCCGAAACGCGGTGAAGCGCCTGCACGACGACCCCGAGGTCGACTTCCCCGTCGACGGGGAGATGCAGGCCGACACCGCACTCGTCGAGGAGATGCTGAACGACACCTACGACTTCGCAGACCTGGACGGGCCAGCGAACGTGCTGGTGTTCCCGAACCTCGAGGCGGGCAACATCGGCTACAAACTGCTCCAGCGACTCGGCGGTGCGGAGGCCATCGGCCCGATGCTCGTCGGGATGGACAAACCCGTCCACGTCCTGCAGCGCGGTGACGAGGTCAAGGACATCGTCAACCTCGCCAGCGTCGCCGTCGTCGACGCACAGGAAGACAGCGAAGGCGAACTGTAGCGCTCTCTCCGGGGCGATTTTTGGTCTAGAACGTTCAAGAGGATCCGCAGCGCGGACCCGACGCAAAAAAGTGAAAACGACGTCGTCGACCTCGTGGGGGCCGCCGTCGTCGACGCCCGAGGGTAGTCGCCGATGGCGGCCACTACTTCTCGGCCCGGCCGTGACAAGACAACAGAAATAACTGTACTTCCCATCCCGAGTCCGTTCGGAGACAGCGATCACAAATTTTAAAATTTGTAGAATTTGTACAGCTCATTGATAAAATGCGTTATAAACGAAGATCTAAAAAGAGAGAAAAATGTCAGCGAGAAATACCATACTAAAGAGAGTACAAGTAATAATGTAGTATACAGTCGGGATAGACGCTTCTCGGACCGTGTGCCGTGGTGACAGTCGACCGTGAACGTTAAACGCTTACACGCGAACGAGTAAACAATGAGTAGTACGCAACGTACCGGGACCGAGGTGCGCGACACGGTCGACGAACTGCGGGCAGGGACGCGGTCCGTCCGTATCAACGGGATGGGGCCGTTCAACGTCCGCGAACGGCGCGAGCGCGCGAACTACGCCGGCGAGTACGTCGACACGACCGTCGAACTCATCGGTGAGAACCGTCGGATCCGTCTCCTCGCGAAGGACAAGGGGACGCGCGGCGCCGGAACGCCCGTCGTCTACGAGATCGATCCGGAGGGGAACCGCATCTCCGACGCCGAACGCGTCGACTCGATTACGCTCCCCGAGACGATCACGTCCGACGTGACGGTGCTCGACTATATCGACTCTGTTCAGTAGCAAAGAATTTCTTTCTTTCCGTATTTACTCTAGTTATTTTTCCGGCTACGGCCCGTACGATCGCGTATGTCAGTCGACTCGGTCCTCGTGCGAGTCAGCTGGGAGTGTCCGTTCTGTGGAGCCAGTCGGACGAACATCCGACAGGCCGCCGACGAGCCCCGTGCCCGAGGCGGACTGTTGAACCACATCCGACACACCGCCGACGAGGAACACGGGGAGTGGCGGACGCTCCCCGACGGTCTCTCGACGATGGAGTTGGACGCGTATCTGTCGGTCGAACCGGTGGCGCTGGGAACAGACGGATCGGACGAGTCGTAGTCAGTCGGTCAGCGCGTTGGCGACGCGGCGGAGGGCGTCGACCTGTCGTCGAACGTTGGCGGCGAGTTCTTCGACGAGTTCGTGATCCGAGCTGTACCGTCGGCGACACTCCTCGAGCGCCGTGGTGCTCGTCTCGAGCGTCTCGAGCAGTGTCTCGAGGCGGTCGGCCGCCGCCCGGATCTGTTCGGCGTAGCCGAGCGTCGGGCTGTCCCAGACCTCCTCGGCGGCCTCGCGCGTCTCGGCCAGTTCCGCCCGCCACCGCGCTACCCGTGTCGCGGACGGAACCGCCTCGGCGTCGCCGAACTCGTCGACCAACTGGACGAGTCCTCCGTAGAGGATCGACGGCCCGAGGTTCCGTTCGAGCCACGCCTCGGCGGTCATCTCGTCGGCGGCGGCGACGCCGCCGAGGTCGTCCAGCACGGACGCGGGGACCTCGATCCGTTCGCCCCGAACCCGGGCGACGACGTAGCTCGACTCGTCGGTAGACTCGCCCGCCCGGGCCGGCTGGTCGTCGGTCACGACCGTAAGAGGGCGAACAGCGAGGTATAGCTTCCCCCGTTGGGGTCGACGCGTGTGAAAAGAGAGAAGCGACGGCCTCAGTAGAGACCCATCGCTTCGATCTGTTCCTGATAGCGGTTGCGGATCGTGACCTCGGTGACCTGCGACACCTCGGCGACCTCCCGCTGGGTCTTCTTCTCGTTACAGAGCAGCGAGGCGGCGTAGAGCGCGGCGGCGGCGAACCCGGTCGGCGACTTCCCCGAGAGCAGTCCCTGCTCGGCCGAGACGTCGATGATCTCGTTGGCCTTCTGTTTGACCTCCTCGCTGACGCCGAGTTCGCTCGCGAAGCGGGGGACGTACTCCTTGGGGTCGACCGGTTGCATCTCCAGCTTGAGTTCCTGGGCGATGTAGCGGTACGTCCGGCCGATCTCCTTGTACGGGACGCGGGCGACTTCGGTCACTTCGTCGAGGCTCCGCGGGATCCCCTCCATCCGGCAGGCGGCGTAGAGACAGCTCGTCGAGACGGCCTCGATCGAGCGTCCGCGGATGAGGTCCTCGTTGAGCGCGCGGCGGTAGAGCACCGACGCGACCTCGCGTGTCGACCGCGGCGCGCCGAGCGCGGAGGCCATCCGATCCATCTCGCTCAGCGCGAACTGGAGGTTCCGCTCACCGGCGTCCTTCGTCCGGATACGCTCCTGCCACTTCCGCAGCCGGTGCATCTGGGAGCGCTTCTCCGAGGAGAGCGACCGCCCGTAGGCGTCCTTGTTCTTCCAGTCGATCTGGGTTGTCAGCCCCTTGTCGTGCATCGTCTTCGTCGTCGGTGCGCCGACGCGCGATTTCGAATCACGCTCGTTCTGGTTGAACGCACGCCACTCCGGCCCCCGGTCGATGTTCTGCTCGTCGAGCACGAGTCCACAGTCGTCACAGACGAGTTCGCCCCCGCTGTGGACGACGCTATCGGACGAGCACTCCGGACAGGTCTGCTCTTCCGATTCGTCGGACGTCTGTTCGTCCTCGTCGACGCGACGGCGGGATCGTTGCCGGGAGAAATCAGCCATTGAGATACGTTTTCAGGTTCGAGCGTGTAAATATGTGCTGTTTTCAGATTTCGGGGTGAATCGCCAGACGGCGACGTGGTAGAGTGTACAACCCGGAGGATTCCCCTACTTTATCGTACCGATTCACCCCCGACCAGCAGAGATACAAACGAGGTCGAACCGCCAGTTGAAGCTTCCGATTAGATCATCGACACGACGAAACGAACTGAGAGGAATAGTAAATTTTCCATAAATAACCGATAAATAGAGAGTTTGCGACGAATCCTTCGGGAGACTGTCCGACTGTGGGAAAGTAATATGTGGTATGCTATCTATTATCGTGGATGTATGTTGTACGAATGTCGATTCTGTGAGCAAGGGTTCGTCGGCAACCCCGGTGAATCGTGCCCTGACTGTGGCGCGGACGACGAGGAGTTCCCGGAGGGGTATCTCAGGGCGAGACCGAACACGCCCGAGACGACCTACGGGAGGGGTTCTGACTCTCGACGCCGGGGAGGGACCTCGACGATGTGACTCCGCTTCTCGGCGACGTCGGGTGACTCTCGCCTACGCTTCGAGTACCTCGACAAGGTTCCCCTCTGGGTCGCGGACGAACATGATCCGCGTCCCGCTCTCGGTCGTCTGAGGGGCGCTGAGCGTCTCGACGTCGTCGGGGAGGCCGGCGTAGAACGCGTCGAGGTCGTCGACCGACAGCCCCAGATGTGTCGCACCCGGCTGGTTGAGTCGACTTGCTTTGCGCGCGTCGCCTTCGGGGTCGTACTCGACGAGTTCGACGCGTGCACCGTCTGCGTCGAGATGCGCGAAGCGGCCGGTCGCGCCGTCGACGTCGACGCCGGTCGAGAACGCCTCGCCGGAGACCGAGAAGCGGGCGGCGACGTCGAGTCCGAACACGTCCTCGTAGAACGTGACCGCTCGGTCGAGTTCTGCGACGGTGACGCCGAAGTGGTGTGCGCTGCAGTCGTTCATACCTCCTCTCGCGGGGCCGGTCGCAAAAGCGTCGGTGCCGCGGCAACGGTCACCGACGGCCGAGAGACGAGGGCGCTACCGACCCCGTCGTTCCACTGCGCTTCGGAGTCGACGCACCTCGCCGAGGACGGTGGTCCACTGGTCGACGTCGCCGGGGATGTCGTCGTCGCTACCGACCTGTCGCTCGATCAGCGTGCGGAGGGCGCGTGGGTCGTCGACGTCGGCGAACGCGATGGACCCGCCGCCCGCCGCCTCGACCGAGACGGTGCCGTAGTCGAACAGCGACCCGAGCACCCCCTGCGTGAACGAACTGTTCTGGACGCGGGACAGCGAGACGCGCTCGACGCGACGCGAGAGGACGCCGGTCTTGCGGTACAGCGCACGGTCGGTGACGACGTAGCGGGTGTTGACGACCCGGAGGTACGCGCCGACGGCGACCGCGAGACCGACCGGGACGAGCAGCGCTACCAGCAGTCGGTTCTGTGTGGCCGCGACGACGACGCCGACGGCGACGAGCGCGAGTCCGACGACGACCGCTGGGAGCGTCGTCGTCACGCGCGGATGGCCGCTCCAGTGGACGTCCTCCTCGTCGCCGCGGGCCATCCACTCGTCGATGCGCGACGTTCGTTCGGCTCCGGGAGCGTCCGTGACGCTCATCGACCGTCCGGGTCGGACCGGTCGTCCGCCCCGTCCACGTCGGGTTCGGCATCGGACGTTGCGCCGAACATGGTCTCGTCGGTCGCAGCCGTCGAGGACGGTGACTCGCTGGGTGACGACCCACCTTCGACCGCCCGTCGGATCGCCTGCAGTTCGACGAGGATGTCGTCGAGGACGGATGCCTTGTCGCCGTCGCCGGTCCGGCTCTCGCGCCGGCGGAGTCGCTCGTTGATCAACGTCTGGAGCTGCTGGGGGTCGGCGACGTTCTGGAAGCTCAGCTCGACGCCGGCGCCGCCCGCCGTGCTGATGTCGACGGTGCCGTAGCCGAACTGCGCGCCGAAGAAGCTCTGACGGTAGGAGGTGTCCTGCACCTTGTCGAACTCGATGCGCTGGACGCTCCGGGAGAGGACGCCCGTCTTCTTGTAGAGGGCCGTTGAGGTAACGACGTAGTTGGTGTTCTGATACGTGAGGTACGCGGAGACGAGAATCGGGATGCCGACGAGGACGAACGCCAGCGGGACGCCGACGACGAACGCGGGGACGAGACTGTACGGGTGGGGCGTGTCGGCCCAGAGGACCTCCTCGTCGTCGTCGAGCGAGAGCCAGTCGAACTCGGTGTCCATACCGACTGCTCCGACGGCCGAGAGTTAACTCTTCGCCGCGGCGACGACGCCGTGGTTATTTGTACCGGCAGAGAGTCACGTCGAGCAGACAGATGGGTCCCCTCACACGACGGCGTGCCCTCCACGGAGCGACGGCGTTGCTCGCCGGCCTCGCCGGTTGCAGCGGGTCGAGCTCCAGTTCGCGCTCCAGCAGCCCGACGGCCGCGGAGTCAGGCGGGTCTGGCGACACCGACCCCGAGAGCTACACGCTCCGCGGGCCGACCGACGATCCGCTCGTCCGGACGGGCGACGCGTCGACCGACACGCCGACCGACCGCCTCGAAGAGCGGCGCTGGCACCACGAGTTCGTCACCTCCGCCGACGCGGCCGAGTCGCTTCGGTTCGCCGACGTCGACGGCGTCGACGGTGCGCGCGCGTTCCTCGCGGAGACGTCGTTCGAGACGGAGACGGTCTACGTCGAACGGCGGACCGTCGGCGAGTGTTGGGAGCTCGACCTCTGTTACGTGCGTTGGGGGCCGAAGCGCGTCGAGACCGACTACGGGCGGCGGCTGCGGGCGGCGGACGTCGCCTGCAGCGCCGACGAACAGGTCGCCGTCGCGACGTTCGTCCGCATCCCCGCCCGTCTCGACCCCGAGGAGATACGCCAGTACGGCTCCGGGACGAGCAGCGACGGCTGTCGGCTGCCGCCGCAGCGCCGCGACGACGGCGAGACCGGAGCCGGAGTCGAGACGACCGGCGCGGAGGCGAACTGATGGTCGACGGCACAGACTCACCAGGTTCGCCGGACACCTCGTCCCCGGAGTCGGCGAGTCGCTCTCCGGCGACGACGCGGCGCACGGTGCTCGCGCTGGTCGGGAGCGTCGCCGCCGCGGGCTGCACCGACCTCCCGGTCGGCGACCAGTCCGACAGGATGGAACTCGACGGCGCGGCGCTTCGGTCGCTCGCGGCGGAGGGAGTCGAGGTGCCACAGACGCTTCCGGTGAACGTCGCGTCGGCGTATCTGGGCGAGTCCGAGCAGCGGGCGCGAGAGCTGCTCGGCGCGGTTCCGTCGCCGCTGACCGAGACCGAGATCCCGAACGGCGTGGTTCGAGCGCGCGTCGTCGACGCACGGGGAGGGGCGGCGGACGCGCTGCGAGGGGCGGCAGCGACGGCGTCGCCGTACCAGCGGTTGCTGGAACTCCAGCGGGCACGCGCCGAAGCTCGGTTCGTCGACGCCGCCTGGGCCGCCGTCGGCGCAGGACTCGCCCGCGAGGACGTCGTCGCGGAGGCGTCCGACCTCGAGACGTCGCTGGCGGCGTTCCGCGAGGAGCGGCGGTACGTCGGCGACGACCCCGTCCGGAGCGTCGTCGTCCACGATGCGCTCGAAGGGTGGGTGCGAGCTGCGACCAACCTCGTCGACAGTCTCCGCGCCGCTCGGACGCACCAGCCGGGCGACGTGCTCGACGTCGGCGAACTCGCGGAGACCGCCGAGCGAGTGCGCGTGAACGTCACCGACGGTCGACACGTCTACGGACGGTACACGGCGTCGCTGGCCGACGACCGCGAGATGCGACCGACGTTCGAGTCCACGCGGGACGCGCTCGTCTCGGCGGTCCGAGAGCGCACCCGTGAGCGGTTCGGCTCCGGCGAGGACTACCCGGAGCCGTCGTCGCTCGTCGACCGCGACGTCGAGGGAACGCCCGCCGAGCGGGTGCTACGCGAACTCGCCCGCGAACTCGCGTTCAGGCGGGGAGAAGACGGGAGCGCCGAGTGGGTCGCCGACGGCGTCGTCCGCGCCCACGAGCAGCTGGTCCGTCACCGCGCGCTCGACGCCGTGCTGGCCGATATCGCGGAGGGAGACACGTTCGCCGTCGAGCGCGTGGCGGACGTCGAGACCGCCCGTGCCGACGCGGTCGACGCGATCCGCGCCGCGCTGTCGGGGTCGGACGTCTCGCCGCTCACGCGGAACCTCGTCCCCGACGTCGCTCGGCGTATCGCGTTCGGAGACCGTCGACTCGCCGACCTCGAAGGGATGGTACGGGCGACCCGGGTCGGTGAACCCGTCGCCGAGTACGTCGTCGCCGCTGCGATGGTCGAGGCGACGCCACCGGTGAGCGACCGCGTGGCGAGCGAGCTCCGGACGGCCTGAACAGCCGGAGTGACGTCTGCACCGGCCGGATAGCACAAACCGCTCTCTCACCTTACAACACGGTTAATCCCTCGTCCGACTATCTCTTCGCTATGTTCCCGACACGACGGACGTTCCTCCGCACGGGCGGTATCGCGACGGTTGCCCTCCTCGCCGGCTGTACGGCCGGTGGCGACGGGTCGACCGACGACCCCACGGACGAAGGGACGCCCGACGAGCCTACCACGAGCGAACCGACGACCGGCGAGCCGACGACGGACGACCTGCCGACCGACGGGACACCCACCGACGACGGAGCCGGCGGCACGCGACCGACGGGGACGGGTGGGCCGGGCATCACGCTCGCGAGCGTCGACGACGCACCCGATCTACCGGTGACTCCCACGGTCGAAGTGACCGAAGACACGGCGACCGAGGACCATCCGCCGCAGCTCCGCGTGACGGTTACCAACGACGGCGACGAGGCGGTACAGGTCGGGGAGGAACGGGCGGTCCTCTTCGCCTACGTGACGAGCGAGAGCGGACAACTGACGCTGCTGCCGATCGACGGTGACTACCCCGCCGAACCGGGATGCTGGCGGCTGACCGACGGCGTCGCCGTCACCGAGGAGTACCGCATCCTAACGCTCCAGCCCGGCGAGTCAGTGTCGCAGCTCGTCGACGTCTACGGCGCGGCCGGCGGCGACGGCTGTCTCCCCGTCGGCGAACACCGCTTCGAGTCGACCTACACCGTCGGTCGCGGCGAGGACGGACTGGCCGGCGGCGACGAGGGGCGACAGGCCCGCTGGGGGTTCTCGGTCCTCTTGGAGTGAGTGGGATAACCTCCGAGCGGCAGACGTCCGTCTGACAGGATTTCAAGCGGGTGGCCGGCGAACCGGCGGCCATGCCGCGGCGCGCTCGTCGGGAACCCGCCTCGCTGAGCGAGTGCTTCGAATCACGGGTTCGGACGTATGCGCGTCTCCCGTGGCGGTGGGGCCGTGACCTGCGGCGCGCGCTGTTCGCCCACTCGCCGCTCCACTTCGCCCGCGGTGACATGCGGCGGGAGTACGGGTGGACCCGTGCGCTTCTGACCGCCGGTGCGACGGTCGCCGGCGTCGCACTGCTCTCTCGACTCCTCCTCACCGGCCTGTTCGTGACGCTCGTCTCCGCGGACGTCCCGCTCGTCGTCCTGTTCAACCTCTGCGTCTCGTTGCTCCTCGGGCGGACGCTGCTCGGTGTCGTCGACACCGAACCGCGGACGCGACGTCGGGTGGTCACGCCCCGGTCGTGGCGGATGCAGTCGACGCGCCGACGCCGCGGCGTGTCGGGAGGTCGACGCCAGCGCCGGGAACAGCGACGCCGCCGGCGACAGAGGGGATGGGAGTCGCCGCTCGGTAGCCGTCGAGAGTCGGAGTGAGCGGCCGCTCTACCGACCGTCACGCCTGCCATCGCGCTTATCAGCGCGGACCGACAACCGTCTGGTATGGCTGGGAACTTCGACGAGATCGAGGAGGCGTTCGACGACAGTTACAGCGGCGAGATACCACCGGGCATCGACGAGGCGGCAGTCGAGCGAATGCGCACCGTCGCCCGCGTGTTCGACGACCTCGTCCGAGTGCCGGGGACGGAGTTCCGTATCGGCCTTGATCCGATCCTCGGAGCGGTGCCGGTCGCCGGCGACGCGGTGAGCGCGGGGCTCTCGTTGTACGTCGTCCTCGAGTCGGCGCGACTCGGCGTCTCGTTCTCGACGCTGTTGCGGATGCTCGCGAACGTGACGCTCGACGCGGTAGTCGGGTCGATCCCGATCGTCGGCAGCGTCTTCGACGCGGTCTGGAAGGCGAACAAGCGAAACCTCGAGTTGGCGCTCGAAGATCTCACGGCCGAGGCGGACCGAGAAGAGCGCGAGGAGAGCGAACCGATCGTCATCGAGGTCGAGTAACGGGCTCAGAGCGACGGCTGTGCCGCAGCCGTCAACGAGTCGAACAGCGCCGGATCCTCCCACAGTTCGCCGAGCGTCGCCGCCGCGAGATATCGCGTCGGCGCGGCGACCCACTCGGTGGCGGCCGCGTCGGTCGGCTCCGGCGCGGTCGTCGTAAACCACCACGCGATGTATCGACCGTCGTCTAACTTCGCGGTCGGGTACATCTGTCCGTCGACCGAGACGTCGATGCGGGAGGCGGGTTCGACCGGCGGCCGTTCTTCCTCGCCGTCGTCGACGAGCAGCTCGATGAGAACCGACTGTTCAGACACCGAGACCACCGTCCATGGGCGAATCACGCTCGGCCGCAGTCTCGCCGGTCGCGCGTAATTCGTCTTGCATACGCGTCACATCGTTCTCCCGAGACATAAGTGCCAGTCAGGCACGTGTCAGACGTTTTCGTCCGTCGTGATCGGCGTGAACAGAGGGTCCGCTGAGCGACTCGAGTCTCTGAGACGGCAAGAACGTTCAAGGATGTTGAATGATAACTTATGACATGGTTCGACCAGTGACGGTGACCCTCGTCGGCGACCGACTCTCGGTAGCAGCGGCGTTCCAGCAACTCGACGAGATGATGTCGGAGGTGACGACGGAGCGGTGGACGGAGGTGCCGCGGGGGCCGACGGCGGGGACGCAGTCGCCCGAACGGGCCCGCGTCGCGACGGACACCGACCTCGACGTCGCGGTCGAACGGGCGTCCGCCCGCGCCGCCACCGGATCGGTGCCGGTGGACGTGCTCCGGCTGTCGGTGGCGGTACCGTCGGAGATCGCGCGGGACATCGTCGCGACCGTCCTGCACAACCATCTCACCGACCGCACGCGGCCGGTACAGGTCGTCATCGAGAACGACCGAGTGACCGAACACGACGAGCTCGACGAGCTCCAGCGGCGGGTCTGTGACGCCGCGAACGGCGAGGCGGTGGTCGAGTAACCACGTCGCCTGCTACCAGTCCACGGAACAGGACGACTTACCAAACCTTATACGTGGCCCGGAGGTAGAAACTGGTAGCGGGATGGGATAGCCAGGAGATTCCGCCGGGCTCATAACCCGGAGATCGGTAGTTCAAATCTACTTCCCGCTACTTCTCTCGAACTCACACTCGAACGCCGAGTCTCGTCTCGGCGTGATAGCTGTGAGTCCGTGCAAGTCAGACGCAGTAGGTTTGAACCAGGGAGCGACTGGAAGGAGCGACCGTGGTTCGAATCTACTTCCCGCTATATTTTTGCCGAACTCAGACCACAAGCGAAGCGTTTCATCGCTTGTAGACACACCATATCTGGCAGTGACCAGAGAGCTTTCAGCGGTCGTGCTGAATAGAGAGCGCTAGTCTCGCAGGATATGCTATGCAAATCAAGATTCCTCAGTGGACTTGAACCGAAATAGCCTTTTTCTCTAACACGATTGGTCTGTCATATGCCCTCCAGACGAAGATTGCTGGCTGCCATCAGCAGTGTGGCCGTCGCCGGGATGGCCGGTTGTAGCGGATCAGCCTCGGGCGGTTCCGATACGGTTGACTGTCACACAAGCGCCCTTGTTCACGGACGTGGGAACGTTCTCGACAATGGTGCTCGCGGGACGGTTGAAGAAGGCGACGTGAGGCTCGCTGTTCCGTTGTCTGTCGACAACGTTCGAGAATACAGTATCAGTGTGCTGAAGGTGTATGATGCGGCGGGAAATTTGGTGCACGCAATTCCGGAATCAGCGGACGATGCAGAACTAATGGCGAACAAAGCAGGTGTGAACGAAGGTCAACTCCTGTACGAGCAATCTATCGGTCGTCGACCATTCCACGGTCGGTACCGAGTCGACGCGGTGAATACCAGTGAGGAGTCTGTCGATTTTGTTACTATTGAGTTTAATTGCTTTTCTGACGTCAGCGACTGAGTGGTCGGTCATATCTACCGGTACGTCATCTCTCCGTGGATAGCGAGTCAACACAACGACAAACTTGCTGAACTCATCCCTCTATCTGTTGCACGTCGTTTTTGGCAGCGTCTAGGTAGATCCCAGCAGTCGTACCGAGTAGAGAGCGCAGACCGAGCAGGGTCTCTCGGTGAGAGACGAACACCACACGTCCAGACCTGGTGAAGCCGCGGGACGTGTCGAAGACCATGCCGGTTCCCTCACCTGTGACGGGAACCACCACTCAGTCGGCAGTGTCAGGCAGGGGCCGAGTGTACCACCACGCCCACAGGACGAGTAGTCCCTGCAGCGGGAGTCGCGCCCACCGAGCCACGTCGGATGGGTCACGCAGCACCTCGGGAGCACCCTCGAGAACCACGTCGCTGGTCGCCATGTACACGTTCGCCGGGAAGACGGCGAGCAAGAGGAGCACCAGTCCCCAGGCAGCGAGACGACGTGTTCGCGGGTACAACACCCCCACCCCGAGGACGATCTCCGCGACGCCGGAGAGATAGACGAGTTCGAGTGCGCCGGGGAACGACGGCGGTACGATCTGGGCGTACACTTTCGGTGAAACGAAGTGCATCACACCCGCGAGGATATACACCCCACCCATCACGAAGAGGAGGGGTCGCTTGAGTCGACGGCGTACACTCTCGGTCTCGGTTCGCATTCCGTTTCACGGTCGTGACGGGTTCTCATGAGCGTTGTGTCTCTGCAGCTCTGCGACTCCGACGGAGAAACGACTCGCTCGAACGCCGCCACGCTTTCGTCGGTTCGAACGCTACGACCGACCGTGAGCTACACCTGGCAGTACTACGACCTCGTCCTGCTGGGCATCGCCGCGAGTCTCGCCGGCGGCGTCGCCCTCGGTGCGTTCACCGCGCTCTCGTCGACGACGACGGTGCCCGTGGCCGGCCTCGTCGCCATCGCCATCATGGCCCACGGGCTGTTCGTCAACGGCCCGGTCGACGCCCCGAGCGACCTCACCGACGAGGTCGACACGTTGAACTAGGTTCCTCCGTCGACGTGCCCACCGAGCGCGTCGACACACTCTCCCCAGCTACCTCCAGAACGGCTATGCTCTCGAAGCGTGTCTAGTCATAACATGGTCCACGCATACGTGATGGTCGCGACCGAGTCGGGGGGATCGCCCGACGTGCTGGCGACGGTCCGGAAGTTCGATCGCGTCACCGAGGCTCACATCGTCGCCGGCGAGTGGGATCTCGTCGTCGAGGTCGACGCCGACCGTGTGTACGAGATTCTCAGTCTCGTCTCCTCGGAGATCGGCACCGTCGCGGGCGTCGACGCGACGCGGACGTACATCGTCCTCGAGTGAGCGATCAGTAGAGCAGTACCTCGGCGACGACGGCGCAGAGCGTCGCCGCGAACAGGCCGCCGAGCAGGACGCCGAACAGCAGCGGGGCGCCACCGGCGACCGCGGGGTTGCCGAGGAGGTACGGGCCGACAACGGGGATCACGAGGAGTGCGGCGACGACGAGGGTGAGGAGCGACCACGTGCCGACGCGCAGTACGTCGACGGCCTTCGCGATCTTGTTCTCCGGTGGCGTCTGCGACGGTTCGCTCATGCGGGCCCGAGGAGCGACAGCGACTTCAGCCCACCGGCGGCCGAGTCGGTGACGGGGCGGTGCAGTCGTCGCATCCGGTGGCGCGAGTGGTCACTCCCGTGGGGACGACTCGCCGACGGAGTCCATGAGCTCCAGCCGCCCGCCGACCTCGTTGTAGCTGTCGACGAGCGCCTTCAACGCCCCGAGGACGATGGGACCGTAGAAGAGGCCGACGAAGCCGAACGCGCCGATACCGCCGAAGATGCCGACGATGAATAACCCCGGGTTGAGATGGGCCTCGTGGCCGCCGATGAGGGGTCGGAGGTAGTTGTCAGAGAGGCTGACGACCAGCGCTCCGTAGACGAAGAGCGCCGCACCGGCAGTGAGGTCACCGACGAAGAACAGATAGAGCGACGCCGGAAACCAGACGACCGACGCGCCGATCAGCGGCAGCAGCGACAGGCCGATCGTCATCACCGTCCAGAAGACGGCGTTCGGGAGGCCGACGGCGACGAAACCGAGGCCGGTGAGGACACCCTGGACGAGGGCGACGAGCACGTTGCCGACGAGGACGGCCCACATGAGTCGATCGAGGTGGGCAAAGAGGTCGTCTTGCACGTCCGCGGGCAGCGGCGCGGCCGCTCGAACCCACGCGACGAGCTGTCGGCCGTCCTTCAGCAGATAGTAGAGCACGAACAGGAGGACCGCGAGTCCGATCGCGGCGTTAGAGATGCCGCCGAAGATGTCGAAGACGCTGTCGAACAGGGCGGCACGGCCGTCGGCCGTGAGCGACCGCAGTAGTTCCCGAACGTCGACGGTGATGCCGAAGTACGTCTGGACGTACGCCTCGATGACGTCGAGGTGGAGTCGACCGTTGCGAATCGCCGTCGCGACCGTCAGCGCCTGTCCGGCGACGACGCTCAGGAGGACGACGAACGGCAACAGTACGACGAAGACGGTTGCGACGATGAGGGCGCCGGCCGAGAGACGAGGACCGACACGCGGGGCGAGTCGTAGATGGACCGGGTGGAGGACGTACGCGAGAAGGGTACCGAGGAGGATGTACTGGAGATACGGGAGCGCGACGAGCAGCGACAGCGTCGCGACGACGGCGAGGACGAGGAGAAAGAACGCCCGGTTGCGGTTCATGTCAGTGCCGTCGTCGGTGGAGATGATAAATCCCGTCCGCTCGCGACCGGCAGTCGCGGACTCGATGTCGCACCGTGATCGACACCTGAGAGTACGCGTGACTCGCGGAGTCGAGGTTCAAAAAATCGGCCACGGTCGTCGTCGGGAGTCTCGTCAGTCGCGTGTCCAGTCACACTCGCGGCACTCGGTGGGGTGCCACGTGTTTCCGAAGTGGAGGAGCGTCGCGCGGACGCACGGACTGCCACAGTCCGGGCATTGAGCGCCAGCAAAGTCGGTTACGTCCTGTGTACTCATCTCTGCACCTCCGAGAGCGCACACGGGAGAGTCGTCGGAGTCGTCCAGCCTTCTGAGGGCATACTGCCGAACATTTGTTGTTGCTCCATGCCCGAAACAGGGCCGCACCGGGTCCCAGTCGGGCCATCGCCCACGTCGGAATCGAACCGACGGCTTCGGTCACCAGATGGGCTACCGTCTCCCACGGCGAGGTCTGTTTAGACGGTGCCCCGGGTCCTACTTAAATCTACGTCCGATGGAAGGTCTGGACGGTATACAGGTCGCAGTACGTCTCGGTTCCGCAGGGGAGAGCTACGGAGACGGCAGTTCGACGACGCGGTCGGCCCACGATCGGAGCCGGTCGAGTGCGTCCCGCTCGTTCCGCGAGACGGGGTCGTCGACGCCGAGTTCGTCGCTCTCGAAGGCGTTGAGTACGGCAACGTCGGCACGGTCGCAGTAGCCCGTCAATCGGTCCGTCCGCGAGGCGTCCGCCTGCAGCGCGACGGTGGCGTCGTTGACGAAGACGGCCGTCGGGTCCGAGGGGGCGGCCTCGAGCAGGCGGTCGGCGCCGGCGACGTTCCGTTCGGCGAGTGCGAGCGCCGCCGCGTCGGTCTCTCCCTCCGAGCGTGGCGCACGGGCCTCGAGAACGCCCTGCCACGCGGCGTCCGGGACGGTCGTGAACCGCGCGATTCGACCGCCGAGCAGGACGCCGTCGCGTTCGATCTCGGGGGCGAACTCGAAGACGACGACGCCGGCGGGGCCGTGCTCGGCGACCCAGGCGTCGAGCGCTCGCGCCGTCGATCGGGTCTTGCCGACGTTCGAGGGGCCGACGACGAGCATCCGGCCGGCGAGTGGGAAGGAGAGTTCCGTCATCGCCGTCACTCGGCGGCCGCCCGTGCGGCCCGCGTCGCCTGCACCCACTCCCGGACGAACAGCGCCAGCAGGGCGAGCGTCGCCGCGGCCAACACCGCCGCGAAGGCGACGACCAGCACCGTCGTCGGGTCGGCGAGCCCGCTCGCGACCTGTTCGCGGAGGAACGAGCCGGCGGTGACGACGGTGACGCCGATGAGCACGAGTCCGGCGGCGTTCGCGGCGTGGGAGTTCGTCTCCGGTACCGCGCCGGGGTCGTTGAGCAGGTAGAGGACGAGCGCGAGCGCGAACGGCGTCCCGACGAGGCCGAACGCGAGCACCAGCACCAACAGCTGGAAGAACGTACCGCCGAGGAAGACGCCGCCGATGCCGGCGAGGGCGGTGACGACGATCGCACCCCGGTATCGCGGGTCGGAGACGTCGCGACCCCAGCCGAGTTTGTCGCCGAGGAGGTACGGCGGGACGACCGTGTTGCCGCCGAGCGTCGAGACGGCCGCTCCCCAGAGACCGAGCAGAAACAGCCACTCGGCGTACGGTCCGACGAGCGGGCCGAGCGCCGTCGCCGCCGCCGTCGCCGTCAGTCCGCTCGCGTCGACCGTCGGCGAGTGGAGCACCGCCGCCGCCACGAGGAAGATGGCGAGGCTGTAGACGCCGAACGCGACGAGCATCGACGCGCCGACATCGAACCGCGCGAGGCCGTAGTCGTCGCGGGTCCAGCCGCGAGCGCGCATCGTGTACGACTGCATCGTCACGAGCGTGATGTGGACCGCGCCGCCGAGGATGCCCGCCGCCACGAGCGCGCCGCTCACGCCCGCCGGGATCCGCGGGACGAGTCCGGCGGCGGCCGCTCCCAGGTCGATGGGGACGACGAACACCGAGGCGACGAACGCGAGCACGACGAGCGAGACGAGCACCTTCGCACCGGTCTCCGCGAAGCGGTAACCGCCGCCCGCGATACCGACGGCGAGGACGACGCCCCAGACGACCGCCCACAGCCGGTTGTCGAACCCGGTGATCGTGGCGCTGACGTCGGCGACGGTCTTCATGATGACCAACTGGGCCAGCCCGGACGCGAGCACCGTATCCGCGACCAGGAGCCACGCCCAGCCGGAACCGAGTCGCTTCTCGACGACGGAGACGATACCGTCCTCGGTCAACAGACCCAGACGCATCGCGAGATACTGCGAGGTCGCCCCGAGTATCGCCGACAGCACGGCGATCCACAGCAGCGTGTAGCCGAACCCCGCGCCGGCGGTGATGAGACTCGCCATCGTCGCCGGCCCGGCGGCGATGGCACCCGCGAGCCACGTCGGTCCCATCGCCGAGAGACGCGACGTGAGTCGGCCGCTCCCGTCTCTCGCTGCCATCTCAGACGCACCCCGGGAACTGTTTGCCCGCGACGTGGAGACTGTCGACCCACTCCGGCGGGTTCGCCTCGGTGAACCGGGAGCGACTCCGCATGTACGACAGGATGAACGCCCGCCGCCAGTCGTCGGTCGTGTTCTCGGCGGTGTAGTGCGGGAGCAGACAGTGCTGGAACAGCACGCTCCCCGGCGTCATCGGGAGAGCGACGGTGTCGTCGGACCCGTACTCCCGCCCGGTGAGCGTGATGTCGGTGTCGTACTCGAGCGTCTCGTGGCGCAGCAGGCCGTCGGTGTGTCCCCCTGGGACGACCTGCATACAGCCGTTGTCTGTCGTCGCCTCGTCGAGTGCGATCCACACCGTGACGTGGTCCATCGGGTGGATCGGGTAGTAGGCGGCGTCCTGGTGGAACTTCTTCTCACTGCCGACGCGAGGGGGTTTCAGCATCGCGGCGCTGCGGAGCAGTTTCAGGTTCGGCCCCTGCAGCTGGTGGATCACGTCGAGGATCGCGTCGTCGAACGCGAGGTCGTGGAACACGTCGTCCTCGCGCACCATTCCCACCCCCTCGAACTTCCGGACGGGGTCACCGTCGCCAGCGAACGTCTCTGCATTCGGTTCGAGCATCCGCCCGAACTCCGTCTCCGTCCGCTCGCCGGTCACGTACTCGCGGAGGCGCGTCTTCACCCGCTCGACCGTCTCCGGCGGGAGGAGGTCCTCGACGACGACGTAGCCCTCTCGCTGATACTGTTCGAACTGCGCATCCGTGAGCGTCATACCACTAAGTAGTATGATTCGATGGTAAAACGTTCTGGTGTCGGCGGTGACAGGTCGGCGACCGAGCGGAGGGAAGGAGAACCGGGCGGGAGACGGAGCGAGCGGTCAGTCGTCGAACGAGACCGTCGAGAGGTCGGCGTCGAGGTCGTCGACGTGGTCGTTGAACGCGGCGACGAACCCGGCGAAGTCGTCGGCGAGGGTACGGACGTCCTGTGCGGAGGGCGGCGAGTACTGCGAGACGAGGTAGATGCCGCCCTCGCCGCCGACGCGGAGGTAGGAGGCGAGCCCGTCCTCCCACTTGAGTTCCCAGCGCTTGCCGTCGACGCGCTTCGCGAACGTCCCGTAGGCGTCACCCTCGTAGCGGTGGAGTTGCCCCGCCATCGCGTTCGACGTCTCGCGGATCGTACCGACGATGCGGTCGCGTTCGGCGACGACGGACTCGGTCGAGGCGACGTCCGGGAACTCGTCGGTGACGCCGTCGAGAACGCCGTCCAGTGACTCGACGTAGGCGTTGTAGGCGGCGACGAAGGCGTCGTAGTCACCCATCGCCGTCGCGAGCTCCTTCGGGTCCGGCGGACGGTGCGTCGAGACGACGTACGTCTCGCCGCCACCCTTCCCCGAGAAGCGGAGGTACTGCAGCGCGCCGGCCTCGTACTTGACAGTCCACTCGCCCGCGTCGGTGTTGAACGTCTCCGACCCGTAGTCGCCCCCCTTCAGTACCGCGAGTTCGCGGGCGATGCGTCCGGCGTGTGTCTCGACCGCCGCGAGGATCTCCTCGCGACGCTCGGCGACGGCCTCGGTCGAACTGATATCTGCGTCCATCGAATCTACTGAAAGAAGAGGACAGCGACGGATATAGTCGGTGCTTGTCAGTCCGCCGTCGGAGTCGTCCGGCCGTTCGGCAACGCCTCGAAGTCGTAGCTGACGTCGGTCAACTCCTCGGAGACCGCCCACAGTTCGTCTGCGAGCTGCATGTCGTACGACCGGTCGCTGGAGGTGACTTTCGTCGGGTAGCCGCGCATCTCGGCGAGTCCGTCCGGGCCGACGTAGTCGCCGCCGCGGACGTCGGCGGCGGTCGCAGCGTAGAGGATGGGCAGCGCGCCTCTCTCTGCGGACTGCGCGACCACGTTGTTGGTGAGCGCCATGAGTCGCTCGCGGAGGTCCGCACCCTCCATCTCCGGGCCGCGGAGCTGGAGGTTCGTTGCCGCGTAACCCGGGTGGGCGGCGACGCTCGTCACGTCGACGTCGGCAGCGCCCAGCCGGCGGTCGAGCTCGTAGGCGAACAGCAGGTTCGCGAGTTTGCTCTGCCCGTACGCCTCCCACTTGCCGTAGGAGCGCTGGTGGTGAAGGTCGTCGAGGTCGATCTCGCCCATGCGGTGTGCGCCGCTAGAGGTGGTGACGACGCGCGTCTCGCCGGGCGTCGCCGCGATCATCGGGAGCAGCTGGCCGGTGAGTGCGAAGTGGCCGAGGTGGTTGACGCCGAACTGGAGCTCGAAGCCGTCCGCGGTCGTCCGGTAGGGCGTCGCCATCACGCCCGCGTTGTTGCAGAGAACGTCCAGGTCGTCGTAGTCGTCGGTGAACACCTCGGCGAACGAGCGGACGGAGTCGAGGTTAGCGAGGTCGAGTTCGCGAACGTCGAGAGAGGCGTCGGGATGGTCCTTCAGGATCTCCTCTCGGGCGTCGTCGCCGCGGGACGTGCTCCGACAGGCGAGGACGACGTGCGCTCCCTTCCCCGCGAACGCTCGACTCGCCTCGAGGCCGAGCCCGCTGTTGGCCCCGGTGACCACGACGGTCTTCCCCGAACAGTCCGGCATCGCGTCGACGGTCCACGGTGACTTGCGTGACTGAGAGAACACAGTGCGGGTAGGGAGCGGAGCCTCTTGGGCGCTCTGGCGGTGGGGGTCGACAGCGGCGGCGGTCTCGCGGGCGACGGCGCTCGGCCCGCTCGTCGGCGACGCCGACCGCAAGAGGCATTGTGACCGACCGACGACACCCGTCGATGACTCCCCGTCACGGTCGGAACGAATCGACGGCGGTTCGACTCGTCGGCACCGGTCTCCTCACCGCACTGACGCTGCTCGGCGGCGTCGCCGTCGGCGGCTGGCTCGCGTTCGAGACGTCTCACTGGCGCGCGTTCAAGACGTTCGTCGAGGGGCTGTCGGTGCTGTCGGCGCTCCACCTCGGCCTCCTGCTGGTG
The DNA here is from genome assembly GCF_900110465.1 of Halogranum amylolyticum. Taxonomy (GTDB): domain Archaea; phylum Halobacteriota; class Halobacteria; order Halobacteriales; family Haloferacaceae; genus Halogranum; species Halogranum amylolyticum. The sequence goes on along the minus strand of NZ_FODV01000025.1, from coordinate 33,028 downwards.
GTCGTCGGCGTCGCCGCGAAGGCGGCGCTCGTGGCCGTCTCGACGCGGCGATGAGCGGAGCGGTGCGGATCAGAGCAAAAACCGGCATCGGCACCGTCGCTTTTGTCGGAGAGGACCGTCCCGCCGCACATGCAGAGTGAGAACCCGAAGCAGGTGGCCGAGCGCGCGGCGAGCGCCGGCGCGGAAGTTGCGCTGTCGCTGTTCAGGACGACGCTCTCGGTCGAAGAGAAGTCCTCACAGGTCGACGTCGTCACGGAGGCCGACCGCGCCGCACAGGAGCGCGCCATCGAGATCATCCGCGAGGCCGACCCCGACGCCGTCGTCGTCGCCGAGGAGGACGACGCACGGAAGACGCTCCGCAAAACGGGTCGGGCGTGGATCGTCGACCCGATCGACGGGACGACCAACTTCGTCCATGGAAGTCGAATCTGGACGACGAGCGTCGCGCTCGTCGACGACGGACGGTCGGTCGCCGCCGCCAACGTCGCTCCCGCGCTCGGCGACCGCTACGTCGCCGACGACGAGACCGTGACCCGCAACGACGACCCCGTCTCGACCAGCACGGCCGACGACCTGCAGGCGTTCGTCGTCGCGTCGACGCTCCGACTGGGGGCGGGTGACGGCCGAGAGACCGGCGCGCTCGCACGACTCGCCGTCGAGCGGTTCGGCGAGTTCCGACGCATCGGCTCTGCGCAGGTGACGCTGTCGATGGTCGCCGGCGGCGAACTCGACGCCGCCGTCTCGACCGTCGAGGGGCCGAACGCCTGGGATACGGTCGCCGGCGTCCACCAGATCCGGTGTGCGGGCGGTATCGTCACGGACCTCGCAGGCGACCCGTGGCGACCCACGTCGGAAGGGCTCGTCGCGTCGAACGGCGAGGCCCACGAGGAGTTGTGCTCGGCAGTTCGAGACACGCTCGACTTCTCTCCCTGAGAATCGAACCCGGCGGCTCATCGGCGATCACTCGTCTTCCGGCCAGCTACGATAACCTCTAGCGGCTGCTGAAATCGGCGCGCTGAATAGAGAGCGCGTACCTCACTGCGGGTGGTCCCCGAGAGGGCCGTCGCCGTTCGGCGTCTCATGCAAGCCGGCGCTATTTACGCGTCCTGACCGAACAGGTCACATGAGCCAACTCGGAGGCGAGACGCGAGATATCGACGTCGAGGGGGTAACCGTCCGCTGTCACGTCGACGGTCCCGAGGATGCCCCTCCAGTCGTTCTGGTCCACGGTGCCGGTCCAGATGCCGCGGGCGTGTCCTGGAAGAAGGCCTTTCCAGCACTCGCCGGATCGTATCGCACCTACGCGCTCGACCTGCCCGGGTACGGGGAGAGCGACCCTGTACCACAGAACGTCGCGCCGACGACCGACTTCTACGTTGGTGTGTTAGATGTCCTCTTAGACGAACTCGACCTCGCCGAAGTGACGCTCGTCGGCATCTCGAAGGGCGGTGGGATCGTTCTCGGCTACACACTCGACCGTTCGGACCGCGTCGAGCGGCTCGTTCTCGTCGACAGCTTCGGCCTCGGCGACCGGGTACCGGGCGGCCGAAAGACCGCCGTGGCGGTCAAAACCCCGAAACTCCTGGAGCTGTCGTGGGGGGCGATGAAGAAGAGCCGAAAAGTGACGAAGGCGTCGCTCGGAAACGTGGTCCACCCGGAGAACGTCCACGAAGAGTTCGTCGACGACGTCCATCGAGAGATCCGGCGACCGAACTCCGGGGAGACCTTCTTCCGGTTCGCCCGCGAGGAGATGCATCTCTCGGGTCCCCGGACAAACTACTTCGACAGGATTCCGGACCTGCCGGTAGCGACCCTGTTCGTCCACGGGGCGGAAGACCACCTCATCCCGCTGGAGCTCTCGGAGCGAGCCGCACGCGTGGCGCCCGCCGCAGACCTGTCCACGATCGAACAGTGCGGTCACTGGGTGACACGTGAGCGCCCCGAAGCATTCGTCTCGCGACTCGAAGAGTGGCTCGAAGCAGAGCTAACCGGCGACGCGAGAACGTTGTGATGGATCGGGTCAACCGCCTCGGGGTCAAGCCCCGAGGCTTGTCAGTGGACTCCCGTTCTACCCGCTTAGCTTGGTAGGCGTGTAGTCGCCGTTCACGTTCAACGTCCCTGACTTGAGGGCCAGTTGACTGGTGGCCCATCCACCGCGAGACTTCTGCCCGCGATGGATATACCCGCAGTATCGGACGGCGATGTTCTTCGCCGCGTTGTAATCCGCGTTTACCTCGTACCCACAGTCCTGACACTTGAAGTGCTTGTCGTCCCGATTGTCTTCGTGAGTAAATCCACAGTACGAGCAACGCTGACTCGTGTACGCCGGATTCACCAAGTCCACAAACAACTCTGTGGATTCAACCTTGTACTCCACGAGTTCAACAAACGTGACGGAGGTCCACTGCTGGAACTTCGAGCTATTAGCGATGTTCTCGCGGATGTGGTCGAGATTCTCGAAAATGATGCCATCCACATCCGCGTTGTGAGCTTCTTCGATGAGGTCGTTCGCTCGGTTGTGCAACCAGTCCAACGACCAGTCTAAGAAGCGACTGCCGATGGACTGAATCGTGAGGTGTGCGGAACGAGTGCCCGTCTGTTGCAGGCGTCCACGTCGGCGTTCGTACTCGTCGCGTTTGTGGGTGAGGGAGTCCGCACTGCCGATGAACTCTCCGGTGCTGGTGACGGCGAACGCGCCAGTCACGTTCAAATCCACGCCGAGAACCACTCCGTTCTCGGGGGCTTCATCACGTGACTCGACTTCTTGGTGTTCACTTTCAACTTTGTAGTCCGGATTTTTCAGCGTGACGTGCAGGTAGAACTCGTCTGCTTGCTCGTCATATTGGAGCGTAGCATTCGACGCATCCCAGTCGTCGCTCGCGTAGTACCGACCGAACGGCGTGTCCTCGCGCTCGTCTTTGGGTGGGAGGACGTATTCGGCGGTGAGTCTGCCGTTCGGCGTGGAGAGCGTGGCGTGGTCGCCGTTGAACGTTGCACTCCGCTTGTCGTACACGACGCTCCACGAGTCGAAGTACGGTTGGCTTGTCTTCTCGCCCTGCTTGAGTTTCTCTACGCCGCCTGTGACGGCTTCGATGGCCCGTCGAATGCCCTTCTGGACGAGGTTGGCGGTGAGGTTAGTCTCCTCGCGCAACTCGCCGTACAGAGCTTTCTCGGCCTTCGACTTGCTGGTGATGCAGTAGTCGTCGTATCGCCACGCCCAGTCGCTCGTGCGGTTCGCGCAGTGGAGGAACTGGTCTTTGGTTTGATGGAGGTCGCCACGACTCTCTCCGGGTACGTCAAGTTTGATGGGCACGGTGCATCGTGGCGCATCGTCCATCCGTACTTCACATTAGATAGTGATGTCTAATAAGAGTTAAAGTCGAGCGTGGGGGGGAGTCGGTCGTGCTATCGAGTGTGGTTGGTGTCATAGAGTGTCGGCTTCCTCCCCGAGGTCAAGCCTCGGGGCATCCGCCTCGACTTTTCTGTGAATACACCCTCTGTGTGTTACACACGGTTCTGACAGCGTTCGGTGACGTTTCTGGACTGACAGAGAGGCGATGAGATCGAATACACAGCCACTTCTACGAACCCCGATTAGGAGTTCCGAGCGTCCGTCCCGTCGAGCTCCGACGGCTCGTCGACGACGTCGGCGTTCTCCCGGAGCCACGCGACGGCGCCGGCGAGCGTCGCCTCGTCGTCGGCGCTGAGTTTGACGCGGTTCGGCGTCGACCCACGGGAGGCGTAGCTGCCGACGACGACGTCGAAACGGTCGTGGAGCTCCCTAAAGAGACCGGTCATCGCCCCCTCCGGGGCGGGCGTGTAGAACGTCTCGCTGACGAGGTCGCCGCCGAAGCGGTCGGCGACCCCCTCGAACATCGGCTTCAGTTCGTCGGGCGGACCGGGGAAGACGTAGACGTCCTCGACGACACAGCCCGGGGAGAGACCCGTCGGGTTGAGCAGCGGTTCGGCCCCGGCCGGCGTCGACGCCCACGCCTCGACGTCGATGTCGAGGTCGTCGTACTCCGCGACCAGTTCCGGGTTCGCCTCCTGATAGGCGCGGGCCGTCTCGACGACGTCCGCGGCGACGTCGTCCTCGACGACGAGCTCGCGGTCGAAGGCGTCGGCGACGGCCGCCATCGTCACGTCGTCGTGGGTGCCGCCGAGACCGCCACTGACGACGACGGCGTCGAACGCTGCGTGCCACTCGCGGACCGTCTCGGCGATGAGCGCGGCGTCGTCCGGGACGGTGAGCATCCGCGTGACCGTCGCACCGCGGGCGGTGATCTGCCGGGCGAGCCACGAGGCGTTGGTGTTCTCGGTGTCGCCGGCGAGCAACTCGTCGCCGACGGTCAGAATCGCAACTTCCATCGGCGAATCGAGGCGACGGAGGCGGGTAAACCTCGGGCTCGCGGCCGCCCTCGCCGACGGCGTCCGAATTAGTACTGGATTTCGAGTTACAGAACTGATTACTTCGGTGAAGTCGAAGAGGAGAGACGATGTCCGAACGTACGCCGCTCACGGAGCTCTCGGCCGTCGAGTACATCGAGCGTCTACAGGACGACACGGAGCTCGTCTGTCCGGACGACGACTGTCTGAGCTACCCCCGTCGGATCAGCGTGGACCGCCCGTACTCCGCACGGTTGGCGCTCGAGGACCCGACCTGTTCGGAGTGCGGCAGCGGACTGGCAGTGAAGTGATCAGAGACGGCGCTGCCGAAGCGGTGACGCGCCTGGGAGCGACGCGCTACGTCCCGGTGGAGCTCCGAGCGTCGCGCACGCTCGTCCCTTCCCGGATCCGGTCGCAGTTGGGACAGCAGCGGACCGAATCCTGACTGGGAAGGGCGAAGACGCGGACGTACTGCTTGGTGACCGTCGACCCACAGTTCTGACACTCTGGCATGAGAGACACAGCTACGGAGTGTGCTGTAGGCTTTTCCCTGCGTGGACAGGTTTCGACGGACGAACCACCGGCGTCGAACTGCAGAACTGCTTGGATGGAACTCAGTCCCGGACGTCGAACTCGCGCAGGAGTCGACGGACGTGGCCGGTGGAGTAGGAGACACCGTATTCACGTTCGATATGCGTCTGGACGAGCTCCGGCGTCCAGCTCTCGGCGTCGTACCCGCAGTCGGTCGGGTCGCCCGCGACGTCGGTCTGGAGCGACTCGCGCGCCTCGTCGGTGAGCCGGGGCGGTCGGCCCGGTCGCGGTTCGTCCTCGACGGCGTCCTCGATGGACTGTTCTTCGAACCGGTCGAGCCAGTAGTAGAGCGTCGACCGAGGGACGCCGTACCGCTCGGCGAGCACGGCGACGGAGACGCTGTCCTTGTAGTCGAGCGCGACCATCAGCCGTTTTGCCGCCTTCGCGCTCTCGACGTCGGCGAGCGCGTCTCGAAGCGCGTCGGCGCTGACGTCGGCGAGTTTGTCCATGCGTTCCGTTCGTGAAGTGGTGTTTAGTTACTTGTGTTTGACCCGATCGTTCCGTCGAGACGAAACGCGTCGTTATGTGGGTTGCGACCGTAGTACACGGTATGCATCTCCCGACCACTCGGACGCCAGAAGGTGCCTTCGAGTACCTGCTGGCGTTCATCCTGACCGCGCTGGTAGTGATCTCGCTGTGGTTCCTCGCGGCGGGCCTCGTCCAGTTACCCTAACGGGGACACAGCTATCACGAGTTCGACACCGGCGGGAAAGCGAGCCGGAGAGCCGAGAGCGACGGCGTTCGCGCTCGAGCGTCGGGTCGTTTAGCTCGTGTCGACGTCGTCTCGGACCGTGTTCAGACGTCGGTCGTCTCCTCGTCGGGACGCTGCAACCGCGTCGTACACCAGTGACAGAAGTCCAGTTCCGGGTCGACCTCTCGACCGCAGGAGGGACACTCGACGCCGGCCTCGGCGTCGTCTCCGGCGGCGACCGCCGCCTGCTCGGCACGGAACTGGGCGTTGTGACGCCGTGCGACGAGGTAGGCGTCGACGATGCTCAGGACGCCGACGACGAGCACCGGTGCGAGGGCGAGGAAGTCCGGCGCGGGGACGCTCGCCGCATTGCCGGTGGCGAGGAGCCCCTGCTCCCACGTCGCGTTCAGCGCCTCGAGCTCCTCGGGCGGGACGAAGACCGACGCGACGACGACCAAGAAGAGCCAGCCAGCGGCTCGCGCCCAGCGACGCAGGTAGAGGTGGCCCAACCCGACGACGGGGATGGCGAGAGCCACCGCGAGCCACGTGCGCTTCGCCTTGCGTTGTTCCATAGCAACAGTACTGTGTCGAACTGTAATCAGTCTTGAGTCTCGGCGAGCCGACAGTCTCGCCGGACCGCGGGCGACTCCCGCGTCGCGTCTCCGCACCGCCGGTTCACATGGCCGCGTCGACGACTCGCGCTACGCCTTCAGCTTCTCGCGGAACTTCTCGCGGACCTTCTCGACTTTGGGTTGGGCGTGCATCGAGCAGTACGCGTCGTTCGGGTTCTTCGCGAAGTAGTCTTGATGTTTCTCCTCGGCGCGGTAGAACCGCTCGAGCGGCTCGATCTCGGTCACGACGTCGTCGTCGTAGCCGCCCTCCTCGTCCAACGCTTCGACGTATGACTCTGCGAGCGCTCGCTGGTCGTCGTCGTGGTACAGCACGATAGACCGGTACTGCGTGCCGACGTCCGGCCCCTGGCGGTTCAGCTGCGTCGGGTCGTGGATCGTGAAGAAGACCTCCAGCAGTTCGTCGTAGGCGATGACGTCGGGGTCGTACTCGATCTGTACCACTTCGGCGTGTCCGGTCGTGCCGGAGCAGACCTCCCGGTACGTGGGGTCGTCTGTGTGGCCGCCGGCGTAGCCCGACGTCACCGTCTCGACGCCGTCGAGTTCCTCGAACGCCGCTTCGACGCACCAGAAGCAGCCGCCACCGAAGGTCGCCGTCTCGATCATACCTCGATCAAGGTGTCGGAGAAGTATGTACCTGCCGTCCGACGGGAGCGTCGGCCCCGACTACTCGTCTCGATCGTCGTGGTTACTTCCGTGGGGTGCTCTCACCTTGCGCCGTTGCCCGCCGCCGAACAGCCGCTCGCCGAACGAGCGGTCGCTGGGGCGCTCGGCCAACAGCACCGAGCAGTCGACCTCGTCGACGACGTTCAGATGCAGCGAGTCGGTGACCAGCCGGGAGAGCAGCCCCTGTTCGGTCGCACCGAGGAGGACGACCGTGCTGTCGGCGGCCTCGCGTTTTATCGCCCCTTCTACGTCGCCGGAGTCGTCGACGATCCGGGTCGCATCCGGCAGATCGTGGTCGACGGCCCAGTTCCGGAGGAAGCGTTCGCCCGCTTCGCGCTCGCTCGGGTCATCGACGACGTGCATGAGCGAGATCTCGGAACCGGCGACCGACCGGAACGTCCGCGCGACCTCGGCGCTCAAGTCCGAGTCGGGACCGCCCGCCGTCGGCAGGAGCACCCGCGAGTAGTCGAGTCCGCGGTCCTTGACGACGAGGAAGTCACAGGGGAGTCGGTTGGTCAGTTCGGCGATCGGTCGCTCTGCGCGGGCGGAGGCCCACAGTCCGTTCTCCTCCCAGTTCATCATCACGAGATCCGGCCGGGTTCGGTTCGCCCGGTCGAAGACGTCCTCGAAGGAGCGGTGCGTGACGATGGTCGACGTCTCGAACTTGACGTCGTACTGTTCGCCGATCTGGCTGATGTCATCCAGTAGTCTGTTCGACTCCCGGACGATCTGGTCGCGCTGGGTTCGCTTGTCGCTCTTGCTGAGCTGCTGGGGTGCCTGGACGATGTGGACGACGTGGACGGTTCCGCGTTCGCGAGTGCTGGCGAGCGCACAGGCCATCTTGACGAGTTCCGACTCGGTCCGCGGGTTCGCGATGGGGACCAAGATCCGGTAGGAGTTGGGGTCCCGAACGAACTCCTCGACGGTGTCGACGAGCGGGACGTACGACCGACCCGCCAGCCCCCCGAGCAGCCACTCGCGGACCGAGAGCCGTCGGACGTTCTCGAAGCGGGCAGTCTCGAGTCGTTCCTCGGTGGTCTGATAGTAGTTGACGACGGTGACGAGGACGACACCGCCGATGGTGTTGCCGAGCAACACCGGGACGATGAAGTCGGTCATCGCCAACAGGAGCCCCAGATCGCCGACCAGCATCAGGTAGACCGCCTCCGTGAAGGAGACGACGACGTGAAAGAGGTTCCCCAGCGGCACCACGAGGAACGCCAGATAGACGATGAGCAGCCGCGAGACCGTGTCGCTGGCGGCGAAGTTCATCCAGACGACGCCGGCGACGACCAGTCCCGCGTACGCGCCCTTGAAGAACAGCTCCCACCGGGACGTCTCGTAGACGCCCTCGATGGCGAAGTCCGCCGCCACCGTCGCCGCCTCGGGGGAGAGCACGCCGCCGAACGCGAGCACGACCGCACCGATCGCACCGCCGAGGAAGTTGCCGGCGAGGACGACCGCCCAGTGGCGGAGCAACGACGGGATCGACGCCAACCGCTCGAGCGTCAGCGCGACCGGCGGCAGCGTGTTCTCGGTGTAGAGCTGGTAGCCGCCGATGATGATGTAGACGAAGCCGATCGGGTAGAGGAGCGTGGCGACGATGCTGCTGTCCGTCTTCGGATACATCGACGCGTACACGACGAGCGTGATGGTGATGGCGAGTCCACCTGCCAGCGCGCTGAAGAACAGTTCGCGCGTCCCCGAGGTGATCTCGTGATCGGCGTCGGCGACGATCCGACGGAACACCTCGTCGGAGGAGAACCGATCGGGAACGGCCTCGTCCGACATATGGGCGTCGTTCTCGGCGTGCTCCCGACCGTTCTGGGGTCGGGTCCGACTGTCGGGGTCAGACATTGTCGAATCAATCACAGAGTGCGTTGAAGAATGTTGTTTTCGCACTCACGGCTGCCGACAGTGCGGGGTCGGGAAGGCCGACCATGCCTGCCCGGGTCAGCGGGGTGCGTCACCCGGTCACTTCAGGCCCGCCGACTCGGGGCTGTCCTCGTCGAAGGCGGCCTCCATCTCGGCGAAGTACGGATCGCCACTGATGCGGTGGAGTTCGCGGAGCTGGCGGATGTGGACCGCGTGGTAGTACTCGTTGCCCCGATAGCCGCGGTTGAGACCGTACCAACTGACTTCGCCCGGGACGCGGAACTCCTCGATGTAGCGTTCGATCGTCGTGATGGCCGCCTCCACCAGCGCGCGACTCTCCTCGGTCTCGGTGAACAGCCAGTACTCGTACAGCCCCCAGAGACCGACGTTGAACCCGTTGAGGACGTGCGTCGGCGGGTCGTGCGGATACTCCTCAATCCAGTAGTAGCCGTCGTCGTCGACCATGACGGTCCACGGCTCCTCGCGGGGGCCGGTCCGAGTGAACGTCGCGAAGACGTCGTCGGCGACGTCCATGTACGCCTCGTCGCCGGTCTGCTCGTAGAGTCTGAGGAACGCCGACAGCGACGTCCCCTGCGCCATCCCCGAGTACCACGGCGGCGCGAAGTCCTCGCCGGACCCGCCCTTGGCGAGCGTGTACGCGAAGTACGGGAGTCCGTCGACCACCGTCGCCGAGTCGAGGTAGGCGGCGGCGATCTCCTCGGCTCGTTCGAGGTAGGCCTCGCGGTCGATCTCGCGGTTGCAGTGGAGCAGCCGCATCACCATCCGCGAGGTTCGGATCGGCATGTGGCCGGTGTCGCCGTCGACGGTCGCGGTCTGGAGGTCGTCGATCCCGTCGAGTTCGGCGACGTTGTACGCACAGCGCGGCGGTTCGCGCCGGTCGAGGATGAACTGGGGGCGGTTCTCGTAGGAGACTCGCTGGAGGTCGTAGCGGTTCCGCTCGACGGGATGGCCGTCGACCGCGAACGCAGCCTCGTCGGGCGACTCGGTCGTCGGTTCGGGTGAGTCCGTCGGCGAGGCAGTCGTCGTCGTGGACGAGGTCACCGGCGACGCCGACGTCACCGTGTCCGAGGGGGTCGCGGACTTCGTGCCGGTACAGCCTGCGACGCCGGCGGAGAGCAGGGCGACGAACGTGCGGCGGTCCATCTGTTCACGCCCCTCTGAGCGCCGCCAGACGCCCGCCAAGAGAGTGAACGCCCGAAAGACACGTTGAGTAAGCTGACATTACTGATGTGAACTGGTTTATGAAAATATATGAACCTGACGGAGCGACAACCGCTTCCGGCCGCGAAGACGCTCGTCAGCGGGTACGCCTTTGTCGGTCGCGGTCGTAGGCAGACCATGGCACAGCAGACGGTTCTCCTCGCGGTCGACGACGACACCGACCGAAGCGAGAAGCAGGCGCGACTCGTGTGTGACCTCTTCGACCCCGACAACGTCCGGACGCTCGTCCACCACAACTTCCCGATGGACGACACCGAGTCGACGCTCGACGACGTCCCCGCCGTCGACGCCGCCGAGTCGGCGCTGCTCGAGGCGGGGTTCGAGGTCGAACTCTACGAGACGACCGGAAAGACGGGCGTCTCAATCGTCGACACCGCCGAGAAGTTCGACGCCGACGTCGTCTGTCTGTACGCGCGACGACGCAGTCCGACCGGGAAAGTGGTGTTCGGCAGCACCGCACAGGACGTCATCCTCAGCACCGACCGAGCGGTGTTGCTCGCGCCGAAGTGACGTCTTCCCCGGCGTGAACGCTGGGCGTTTCTCGTGTGGGGTATCGACCACCGACCCACGGAGACAACGTGCGGGTTCGGACGCCCCTCGTCGGGACGGTGAAAGCGGGGTGACTCCGGCCCGCTGTGGTCGTCGCACTTGCGAATCAGAGGGTTCTCGATCGACGAGCGAGCGACTCGATCCCCCTGTGATTCGGTAGCGTCGACCGGTTCGGGCCCCTCCGAACATCGCAGAGAGTTTAAGTGGCAGAGCGGAACCTCACGTACCTTCTGAACACGATGAGCGACAGAATACACAGCATAGATACGCTGCGTGCGATCGCGATCTTCTTCATCGTCGTCGCACACGTCCAGCCGTTTCGTGGCTTCGAAGCGTACGGAAACTACGCCTACTTCGTCTTGGACACCGTCGGTCAGTTCGACGTGCCGTTCTTTTTCGTCACGTCCGGCTACTTCTTCGCGAAGACGGTGAACGCCGACAACGTCAGAGCCGTCGTCGGCGGTGTTGCCGGAAAGCTCGGCTCCATCTATCTCTTCGGGAGACTCCTCTCCCTGGCGACAGTGACGGGGATCGCGCTCCTCGCAGGCGTCCCCGTCGCGACTGCGGTGATCGACCGTGGCCTCGGCAACTTCAGCCTGCTCGACTTCCTGTACTACGGAAGCGCGATGACCGTCCCACTGTGGTTTCTGACGGCGTTGTTCTTCTCACTCGTCTTCGTGGCGTGTTTCGTCAAGGTCGGCAAGACCCGCTATCTGCTGCCCGTCGCGGCGCTCTTTCATTTCGTCGGCATCGTCGGAACGAGCTATCCAATGCTCGTCGACGTCCCGCTCCGGACGCGTGACGCCCTCTTCTTCGGGTTCTTCTACGTCGCGCTCGGATACACGATCAGCGCGGTCGACTGGACCCCCAACGAGGACCGTAGCCACGTCTACTTCGGAGCGGTCTGTCTCTTCGCAGGCGCCCAGCTCGTCGAACAGTACGTGCTCGGCTACGTCGTCCGCGACCACGTCCTCGGAGAGGCGATATACCTGACGGAGTACACGCTCTCGACGGTGTTCTTCGTGCTCGCGCTCTTCGCGTACGCGCTCTCGAACCCGGGATGGGGGAAGAACACGGTGCTCCCGAAAGTGGGGCGACACGCTCTCGGAGTCTATCTGATCCACGTGCCGATGTTCCGCCTCATCCACGCGACGAAACGGATGTGGGCTCCGGCGATCGGGTTCGACCCGACGACGACGCTCTCGTGGCAACTGGTCGTGACGCCGCTCGTCTACGTGCTCTCGCTGGGGGGCTATCTCCTCATGGCGAAGCTGCACATCGTCGAGATCGAAGGGAGTCACACGCCGTGGCTGGCTCGTCTCCGGTCGTACGTCGTGGACGCGGCGCGAGACGGGCGTTCGAGCGACGGCTGATCTCTCGGTGCTTCGGGCGTGATCCGTCGGTACTGAAGCCTCTCGACACACGTTGGGGTGCTCGTCCGACGAGTTACGGGTCTCAGCGAAGAGACGTCCTGTGGGAGGACGTCTCGTCACCGGAATGCCGCAATTTGCGTATCAAAACTCCGAACGGCGACCTGTCCGTCGAAACAGGGCCTGAACGGGCAAATTGCGTTTGTGTTTAACGGGCAGTCCACATATATCAGTGGTGTCTAGCTGTATAGGCCGACGGACCGCAGCGAGCGCCTCACGCTCACTCGTGGCCGGAGACCGGAACCGGTTCGTACGGCTCTTCGAGGTACTCGATCTCGCTGTCGCTCAGGTCGACGTCGAACGCCTCGACGGCCGCCTCCAGATGCTCGACACTCGACGTACCGAGGATGGGAGTCGTGACGACGTCTTTGTGCAGCAGCCACGCCATCGACAGCTGTGCCATCGAGACCCCCTTCTCGTCGGCCAGCTCCTGCACGCGTTCGTTGATCTCGACGCCGCCGCCCTGCTTGTACGGGCGCCCGAGGTCGTCCTCGTGTTCGCCGCGGGTGGTCGCGTCGAACTCCTCGTGGGGGCGCGTGAGGTAGCCCGCGCCGAGCGGCGACCACGGCATGACACCGACGTCTTCCTTCGCACAGAGCGGCAGCATCTCGCGTTCCTCCTCGCGGTAGGCGAGGTTGTAGAGGTTCTGCATCGTCCGGAACCGTTCGAGACCAAGGCGGTCAGCGGTGTGGAGCGCCTCGGCGAACTGGTGGGCCCACATCGACGACGCGCCGAGATAGCGGACCTTCCCGCGTCGGACGGCGTCGTCGAGCGCCCGGAGGGTCTGCTCAATGGGCGTATCGTAGTCCCAGCGGTGGATCTGATAGAGGTCGACGGTGTCCATCCCCAGTCGGTCGAGAGAGTTCTCCAGCTCCTGTTCGATCGTCTTCCGCGAGAGACCTTCGGCGTTCTCGTGTTCGGTCGCTCCCGGGAACCGTACCTTCGTGGCGACGACCAGCTCGTCGCGGTCGTACTCGGCGAGCACGTCGCCGAGGATCGACTCGCTCTCGCCCGCAGAGTAGACGTTGGCGGTGTCGAAGAAGTTGATCCCTAACTCGATGGCCCGCTTGACGAGCTCTTCCCCCTCCTCGCGGTCGAGCATCCAGTCGTGGCTGCTCCCGAAGCTCATACAGCCGAGACAGAGGCGACTGACGGTTGTCCCCGTGTCACCGAGTGTCGTGTACTCCATGCGTGGGAGTTCTGGGGTGAGCCGTAAGTGCGTTCGCCTCGGGGAAAACCGTTCACGGCGCGGAGACGGAGCGCGGTCGCTGGCGGCGTGGGCGGGCAGGGGCGGTCGACCCGTGGCAGGAAAGGACGTCGCGGCGGGTGGCTACTCGAACGTCTCCAGCGACCCTTCGGCACGCTCGTCGAGCGCCGAGAGCACCCGCGGAGAGGTCTCCTCGCGCAACTGGACGAGGTTGTCGAGCGCCATCCGGAACGTCTCCTCCTGTTCTCTCGTGGTGCCCGACTGGAGGGCGTCCTGGATGACGAGCGACTCCTCGCGGAACGCCGTCGCGAGCGCGTCGAACTCGCGGCTCCGCGGGTGCTCCGCCTCGTCGGCGAGCGTCATCGCCAACCCCGCCAGCGTCTCCAGATTGGCCGACAGCACACTGAGCCGAGTGCGGGCGTCCATCTGCCACGTATCGGTGTCGTCGGTCACACTCTACTGTAGTGGCTCCAGCGTCTTGTCGCTTTCCGGGTTAGTCCCGTTCGTCGGCGTCGTCGACGTCCCGTCTAGCGACTCGCTCGGCCGCCATGCGGTCCATCACCGGGAGGTCGTCCGTCTCTGCGGAGACGAGAACGTACAGGGCGAACGGGGCGGCGACGGCGAGCAGGAACACGAGGAGGGCGAATCCGAACTCGGCGACCATACGTGAACCGACGGACGGTCGGAAGAAAACGGTTCGCCCCGAGGCGTCAGCGGACGACACTCCGGAGTTCGCCGAGGTCGAGCCCGTCGAGCGCGGCTTCGACGTCTCTCATAGGCTCTCTCGCCCGGGTCACCGAATAGGAATCGTCGTCGCGTCCCGACGCCGACGTTCAGCGCGCTCGGCAAGTCGCTGGACGCGGTCGTCCATCGGCGGATGAGTCGACAGCAGCCGTCCGAGCTGACTCTCTTCGGGACCGTAGATGGTCAGCGGGGACCGGAGACCCCGCGTCGGCTGTGAGGCGCGTTCGATGCGGCGGAGCGCCCGTGCCAGCGCCAGCGGGTCACCCGTGACCTCGACGGCGCGGTCGTCGGCGGCGAACTCTCGCCGACGCGAGTGGGCTCGGACGAGCAACGTCAGCCCGACGAACAACAGGGCGACGGCCTGACTGATACGGTCGCGGAGGCGGCCGAACGGTGAGGCGTTCCACTCCGCCGGCCGGCCGTTCAGCCAGCCGAACGCCCGGCCGAGCCCGGTGACGACGATGACGAACGGCAACGCGACGACGAGAACGAGTCCGACGAGCGTCCGCAGCGCGCTGTAAGCGAGCGTCTGGACGAGGCCGTCGTGGCTCTCCAGGTGGGCGAGTTCGTGGGCGACGATCGCCTCGAACTCGGCGGGCGTCAACAGCCACAGCAGCGATCGATCGAAGACGAGCGCCCCCCCGCGGGCGGTACCGAGCGCCATCGCGTTCGGCAGCTGCATCCGCGCGACGAACACCGTCGGCGGCGCGACGTCCATCTCCGCACACAGGCGGTCGAGACGCCGGTAGAGTCCGGCGCCGTACTCGCGGTCGAGTTCGACGGCGTCCATCGAGTCGAGCATCTGCGCCGTCCCGAAGCGGTAGCTGAGGAAGCCGAACAGGAGCGTCAGAACGGCCACGAGCAGCACCGTCGTCGTCAGGTCGCTGCGCGAGGAGAACACCGTCGCGAGAGCGAGGAAGCCGACGTAGGCGACGCCGAGATAGAGCATCAAGAGCGACAGCCCGACCGCGGCCATCAGAAGACGGAGTCCGAGTCGGCGCATGGCCGCCGGTAGGGACGGCGGGGGCAAACCGCTACTGGTCCCGGCGTGCTCAGAGGTCGTAGTGGTCGAGAAAGACGTCGATGATCTCGCTCTTCCGGTGGTGTTCGTGGAGATGCTCACGGAGGTGGTTTCGACCATCGCACTCGTGGTCACAGAGCGGGCAGTTGCAATGCGTATCGGTTGACATGACTGTCGAAAGGAGTTCCACGGGGAAAACCGCACCGCCGAAGGCAGACGTCCACGACGGAGAGACGTCGAGTCGATCTCTCGAGCCGATTTTTTCCCCTGCCCAAAGAGGTTACTGTCACTCGACCGACGGAGAGAGTATGACAGTCAGAAACGAGAGCGACGTGTTCCATCTCGGCGGCGAGACGCCGATCCACCGTCTGGGCTACGGCGCGATGCGGCTCACCGGCGACGACATCATCGGCGAACCGGACGACCCGGAGAACGCCCGCAAGGTGCTGCACACCGCGCTGGCACGCGGCGTCGACTTCGTCGACACCGCCGACTCCTACGGCCCCGCCGTCAGCGAGCGCCTCATCGGCGAGGCGCTCCACCCCTACCCGGACGACCTCGTCGTCGCGACGAAGGGAGGGCTGCTCCGCAACGCCGACGGCGAGTGGCTGCCGAACGGCGACCCGGACTATCTTCGAAACGCCGTGCTCGGCAGTCTCGACCGCCTACGCGTCGACACGATCGACCTCTACCAGTTCCACCGCCCGGACCCCGACACGCCGTTCGAGGACTCGGTACACGCTCTCGCGGAGCTGAAAGACGAGGGGATGATCGAACACGTCGGCCTGAGCAACGTCTCGGTCGACCAGCTCGACGAGGCGCGCGACATCGTCGACGTCGCCACCGTCCAGAACGAGTACAACGTCGGCAACCGGGAGTCCGAGGAGGTGCTCGACGCCTGTGAGGAGTCCGACGTCGGCTTCATCCCGTGGTTCCCGCTCGGCGCGGGCGACCTCGGCGAGAAGGAGTCCGTCGTCGAGGAGGTCGCGGAAGCACACGATGCGACGCCCGAGCAGATCTCGCTGGCGTGGCTGCTGCAGCACTCGCCCGTGACGCTCCCGATCCCGGGGACGTCGAGCGTCGACCACCTCGAACAGAACGTCGCCGCCGCGAGCATCGAACTGACCGACGACGAGCTGTCGCGGCTGACCGAGTGAGGAGCCGAGGAGACTGGTCGGCCGAGCGATGAGTCGACGCGCCGGCGTGCCGACGCGCTACCTCCACAACGACTATTTCCGTGCCAGTCGTTATCACACACGATGGCATCCCTCCAACTCACCAGTTCGGCGTTCGCGTCGGGCGAGCGAATCCCCGACGAGTACGGCTACCGCACGCGGAACGTCAACCCGCCGCTGTCGGTGAGTGGCGTCCCCGACGGAACCGCCTCACTGGCGCTCGTCGTCGACGACCCCGACGCGGTGGAGCCGGCCGGGAAGGTGTGGGACCACTGGATCGTCTGGAACGTCGGCCCCGAGACGACCGACATCCCCGAGGACTGGACGCCCACAGAGGCGGTCGAGGGCGAGAACTCCTACGGCGAACGCGGGTACGGCGGCCCGAACCCCCCGGACCGCGAGCACACCTACCGGTTCAGGCTGTACGCCCTCGACGCGGACCTCGACCTCGCGGCGGGCGCGACGAAGGCGGACCTCGAACGGGCGATTGAGGGCCACGTCGTCGAGGAGACGGTACTCGAGGGAACGTACGCCCCGTGAGTCGGTGGATGCGGGAGACGCAGTCCGAGGACGGCCAACGCGTCGTGACCGGCGGCCGGTGACCGCTGACGTCGGACTGCTCGGGCTGCTCGCAGTCGGGGCGGTGGCGCTCGTGGTACTCGTCGAGAGCGCCGAGATCGCCGTCGACCGAGCACTGTCGCTGGCGACGTACTACGACGTCTCGGACGTGGTCGTCAGCGTCACCGTCCTCGCCGTTGGGACGAGCCTCCCGGAACTCGCCGCCCACGTCATCGCCTCGCTGGGCATCCTCGTGGGGACACTCGACTACGGCGTGACGTCGGCGACCATCCTCGGTGGCAACATGGGGTCGTCGACGGTTCAACAGACGCTGCTCATGGGGGTGTTTCTCATCGGGTTCGGCCACGTCACGGTGACGGAGCGATTCCTCCGGACGACCTACCTCCCGATGCTCGGCGCGTTCGCGCTGACGTTCGCCGTCGCCATCGACGGCAGTTTCGGACGACTCGACGGCGTCGTCCTGCTGATCGCCTTCGCGGGGTACACGTACTACGCGCTCCGGCAGCGGGAGCGGCGCCTCCGGCTGCCGGAGACCGAGAGCACGAACGTCCGACGCGACGTGCTCGTCGCGATCGGGGCGCTGGTCGGCATCCTCGCGAGCAGCTACGTGGTGTTGGTGGTGGTGCAGGTCGTCGTCGACGAGCTCGCACTCGGCGGGTCGATGCTCGGCGTCGTCACGCTAGGGCTGGCCGCGGCGCTCCCGGAACTGTCGACCGTCGTCGACGCCATCAGGCGACGGGCCCCAAACGTCGCGCTCGGCACGCTCGTCGGGAGTAACGTCGTCAACCCGCTGGTCGGCATCGGACTCGGCGGCGTGATCTCGGGGTACCGCGTCCCCCGGTCGGTCGTCGTCTGGGATCTCCCCTTCAAGTTCGTCGTCGGCGTGGCACTGCTCGCGGTCGTCCTCCGACGCGACTCGCGGACGCTCCGCCGACACGACGGGGCGCTGCTCGTCGTCGCCTACTTCGGCTACGTGACGGTTCGGTTGCTCCTGTTCGCGACCGAGTAGCGGACGGTGCGTGACGAAGAGCGGCCACACGCTGCCGCCGCTCTTCGATCGAGATAACAGCGCGGGAGAACTGGCGTCAGGCTTCGTGTACCCCTACCCGAAGGCCTGCCGCGTCGATCCCGCGTTTCGTACTCGGTAGTGGACACACCACCGGTATATGTTTTGTGCCGCTCCGACGAACGTCGGTCGGTCCGACGGCTGGACGGTCGGTGTCGGAGAGACGCCCCTCTCCAGGGACGGCGACGCCTCTCAGCGGAGGAACGACGGCCGACGCGGACGGGCACGCGAACCGGTCGGCCGAGAACGAGAGGAGACCGAACCCGGTCAGTCGCCCGGGTTGTTGCCGCGCTGGTACTGCGCGACCATCTTCCACATCGTGTTGTCGAGGTTGTCCTCGCCCGACGCGTCCACGAGCTGCCGGTAGAGGGTGTCCGAGACGGTGATTTCTGGCATCACCCCACAGTATGACGTGAGGACATAAAGTAGTACTGTAATACGTAATCGAGTAAATAAGCGGGCGGAGCGACGGGTCGGTCGGAGGAGCGACGACTCGCCGGGTTGATGTACGAGGACCTCCTTCCCGCGGAAGGATGCTACTCAGCGGAACTGTCGTCGCCGATTCGGCGACGGTCATCGAAGACGGAGCGGTCGTCGTCGACGGGACGACCGTCGAGGCGGTCGGGGACCGAGCGGACCTCGTCGAGCGGTACACCGACCACGAGCGCCGCGACTACGACGTCGTCGCGCCCGGGATGGTCGGAAGCCACATCCACTCGGTGCAGAGTCTCGGTCGCGGCATCGCCGACGACACCGAGCTTCTGGACTGGCTGTTCGACCACATCCTTCCGATGGAGGGGTCGATGAGCGCCGCGGAGATGCGGACGGCGGCGACGCTGGGCTATCTCGAGCTCGTCGAGAGCGGAACGACCACCTGTATCGACCATCTCTCGGTGGCCCACGCCGAGGAGGCGTTCGAGGCCGCCGGCGAGGTCGGGATCCGCGCGCTCATGGGGAAGGTACTCATGGACAAAGCGGCACCCGACGACCTTCGGGAGGACACCGACGCGGCGCTCGCCGAGTCCGAGCGACTCATCCAGCAGTACCACGGTGCGTTCGGCGACCGCGTACGGTACGCGGTGACGCCGCGGTTCGCCGTCACCTGCTCGGAGGACTGTCTCCGCGGCGCACGCGATCTAGCCGACGAGTACGACGGCGTCCGGATACACACCCACGCCAGCGAGAACCGCGGCGAGATCGAGACGGTCGAAGCCGACACCGGGATGCGCAACGTCCACTGGCTGGACGAGGTGGGGCTGACGGGGGAGGACGTCGTGCTTGCCCACTGCGTCCACACCGACGAGTCCGAGCGCGAGGTGCTCGCGGAGACGGGGACGCACGTCACTCACTGCCCGTCGTCGAACATGAAGCTCGCCAGCGGCGTCGCGCCGGTGGGAGACTATCTCGACCGCGGTATCAACGTCGCGCTCGGCAACGACGGTCCGCCGTGCAACAACACGCTCGACCCGTTCACCGAGATGCGACAGGCGAGCCTGCTCCAGAAGGTCGACACGCTGGACTCGACGGCGTTGCCCGCGCGAACCGTCTTCGAGATGGCGACGGTCAACGGGGCGAAAGCCGCCGGGTTCGAACAGGTCGGCGCACTCCGGCCGGGGTGGAAGGCCGACGTCGTCGGCCTCCGTACCGACACCAGTCGGGCGACGCCGGTCCACGACGTGCTCTCGCATCTCGTCTTCGCCACCCACGGCGACGACGTCGCGTTCACGATGGTCGACGGCGACGTGCTCCTCGACGACGGCGAGGTCGTCGGCGTCGACGCCGAGGCAGTCCGTGAGCAGGCACGAGAGTACGCCGAGAAGTACACGTAGCGCAAACGCGAGCCCAGTGGGGCGATCTGGAAGCGTTCCCGATCAACGGCGGCCGTGACGCCGCAAGAGATTTATTTTCGACTCTGTGAGTTTCCGTACAGATGTCGTCGACAGCGCTCGCCAGGGCGGTCGGACTCTACACCGTCGCGCTGGCGCTCGGTACCGTCGCCGTCGCGGTGTCGCTCGTCGGTTCGGGGCTGCTCGTTCTCGGTCTCGCCGCGCTCGGACTGCTGTTGGCCGTCCTCGGCGGTGCGAGCGGCGGGTCGGTCGACTCGGGACTCCCCAACAGCCAGTCGACGTCGTTCGGACTCGGAGAGAGCGTGAGCGTCGCCAACGAGGGCAGTGGGTCGACGTCGTGGCGACTCCCCGGCCGCGTGACGCTGTTGTTCTACGGCGCCGGACTCGCCATCTGGAGCGTACTCGCGCTGGCGACGCTCGGAGGCCGGTTGTCGTGACCGGCGTCGACCCGCCGCTGTCGGACGACCTCTGGGAGGACGACGTACCGGAGGCGCCGACCGCACGCCCCGAGGCGGAACTCGTCGCCGACGCGATGGCGGCGTTCTCGCTGTCGAAGTCGGAGGCAGAGGAGTTGGTCGCAGCGTACACCCCCCGGCAGGTCGAAACGCTGCTGTTGCGTCACTGGCGGCAGTCGGAGTAGCCAGGGGGTATCGTCGTCGGCCGGTGGCACGGCGAGCCTCGGCTGGCTCCCGTCGCCAGTTTTCACGAGAGACCGTCGAGAATCTCTCTCAGTCGCCGCCCTCGGCCTCGCCGGTCAGTTCGTTTATCGTTCTGACGAGGTCGATCACCGTCTCGAGGAACTGGTCGATCTCGCGCATCGTCTCTTCGAGCCCACTCAACGTGTCGCCGTCGGCCTGTTGGACCGCCTCGTCGCCCACTGACGCCGTCGGAGTGGTGGCTGTCGACGCCGGTGCGACGCCGACGGTCGCAACGACCAACAGACAGGCGATCGCGACACCGCTCGCTCGAACGTTCATACAAGTACTCTCGGGGGGAATCACGTAGTCGCTACGGCCGTCGACGCGGGTCGACGACGTCGAACTCGTGTGAATCGTCGTTCCCCAAACTGTTTTGGCATGACGACTATCCCTGTACATTTCCTTACGAACTATGTATGCCGGAATGCAGCAACTGTGGGTCGTTCGTCACCGTGGACTACGTGCGCGTCTTCGCGCCGAACCAGATGGCCAACCCCCGGGTCTGTCCGCACTGTGAGGACATGGTCCGTGACGGACCCGACGTTCGAGAGGCTCGCAGCGTCCGACAGTAACGACCGAGCCGACGCATCGATCCGATAGACGCGCTATCGCGAAATCACTCTCGACCGTTCTCCGACGCAGCTACCCCGCCGAGCGGAGCGACCGTGCCGGGCGGCTCCCGGGAACTGGATCGATCACCGCCCTCAATCAACTCTCCGCGGTGCTCGCCACCGTGGAAATTTTTAAAATTTTTAAAATTTTTCTGTGTCCTAAATAGCCACAGCGAAGTTAAATCGGTCGACTAGGAGCAGTCGGTGCGGAGACGCCGTGTCGCGTTTGCGGTCTAGAATTTGACGAGCGATCACTTCTTGGCGAGTCGATCAGACGCCTCGGGAGACAGGAGAGACGTCGACCCGGTCTCGACCTGCCGCTGTGACGCCGGGAGGTAGCGACCGACGGACGCGGGACCGACCTCCGTCGACCGGTTCTTTCAGCCTCCGCGTCGACTCACTGAATACAATGATTAATATAGAGGTATCCCTTCGATTCGTTTGGTTATGAGTAGCAAGCCCCACAGAGAGCAGACAGACTCGGTCTCGACCAACAGACGTCGGTTCCTCGCGGGCGTCGGTGCGACGGGAGTCGCGGGACTCGCGGGCTGTCTCGGCAGCGTCGGCGGCGGCGGTGGCAACAGCATCACCTACGGTGCGTTGAACCCGATCTCGGGTGCGTACAGCAGTCTCGGTCCGGCCCAGCGGCGGGGGTCGGAGCTCGCGGTCCAACAGCTCAACGAGAGCGACGAGTTCGACGTCGAGATCGACCTGGTGACGGCGGACACCGAGACCGACCCGACGCAGGCCCAGCAGGCGGCCGAGCGACTCGTCAGTCGGGACGGTGCGGACTATCTCGTCGGTGCCATCTCCAGTTCTGTCGCCATCGCGCTCAACGACTTCGCGCAGAGCGAGGAGGTGATCTACAACCCCGGTGCGGCGGCCGTCCCGGTCACCGGCGAGAACTGCAACGAGTACGTCTTCCGGTTCGAGACGAACACCGCGCAGGTCGCGGAGGCGGTCTCGGAGTACACGGTACAGAACCTCGGCACCAAGGTGTGGTTCCACATCGCCGACTACGCCTACGGAGAGTCGGTACTCAACCGCGTCCGCTCGCGGATGGAGGAGGCCGACGCGAGTCTGGAGGTCGTGGGCACCTCCCGCTCGCAGTTGGGTGCGAGCAACTTCGACTCGTTCATCTCCGATATCGCGAACTCCGAGGCCGAAGTCGCCGTCTTGGGGATGACCGGCGGCGACCTCATCAACTTCGTCAACCAGGCGAACGACCAGGGGCTGAAAGAGCAGGTGAACCTGATGAGCCCGACGATGAGCTTCCAGGTCGTCCGCGGCGCGCTCGGCCCGGCCGCCGTCGGCACGTACGGCGGCGTCCGCTACCTCCCGAAGCTGGAGACCGGCGACAACCAGCAGTTCGTCCAGGCGTACCGCGAGGAGTTCGACGCCGACCCCGACAACTTCTCTCGCGTCGGCTACGAGTCCATCCGGATGACCGTCCGCGGCATCGCCGAGGCAGGGTCGACCGACCCCACCGAGGTCAAAGACACCCTCGCAGGGATGCAGATGCCCACCATCTTCGGGCAGAACCAGTTCCGCACCTGCGACCAGCAGGCGGAGAACCCGACGTGGATGGGCGAACTCGTCGAGGGCGACGGCGAGATGGCCGACGTGAAGCTGCTGAGCAAGGTCGACGGACCGAACACGCTCCCAGACTGCAGCGAAACGGGCTGCAGTCTCTAAGATGGCCGTTGGTACCGCCCTGCTGGAGCAGGTGCTGAACGGACTCACCATCGGGATGGTGTACGTCCTGCTCGCGGCGGGGCTCTCGATCATCTTCGGCGTGATGGACGTCATCAACTTCGCCCACGGCGAGTTCTTCGCGCTCGGCGCGTACTTCGCGTTCGCGCTCGCCGTCGGCGCCGGTCCGGGCGGCTTCTGGATCGCGCTGCTCGTCGCGCCGCTACTCATCGCCGTCCTCGGCGCGGGCGTCGAGCGGTTTACCATCAGACCACTCTACGGCCGCAACCCGCTCTATCACATCCTCCTGACGTTCGGACTCGTCCTCATCTTCAAAGATCTCATCGACCTGATCTGGGGGACCCAACCCCGGCAGATCGCCCGCCCGGACGTACTCTCGGGGACGGTCGAACTGTTCGGCTTCGGCTACGCCGTCTACAGCTACTTCGTCATCGCCGTCGGCGCGGTCATCGCCCTCGGGACGTGGCTCGCACTCACCAAGACCCGCTACGGCCTCGTTATCCGTGCGGGGTCGATGGACCGCGACATGGTGCGCTATCTCGGCATCGACATCGACCGCTACTACACCGTCGTCTTCGCGTTCGGGGCCGCGCTGGCCGCCGTCGGCGGTATCGTCCTCGCTGGTCGCCAGAGCGTCAGCCCCGGGATGGGCGACCTCGTCATCATCCCGGCGTTCATTATCGTCGTGCTCGGCGGTCTCGGCAGCTTTCGGGGAGCCGTCGTCGGCGGTCTCGCGGTCGGCGTCATCCAGACGCTGATGCGGAGTTTCGTCCCCGCGCTGGAGGGGCTCGCCGTCTTCCTCTTGATGATCCTCGTGCTCCTCGTCCGCCCGCAGGGGCTGTTCGGCAACCCCGAGTGGGGGAGCCACGGCGACGAGGGGAAACTGCTCACCGCCGGCGGACACGGCGTGCTCACCCCGGAGCTCCGGCGGTGGCTCGGCATCGGCGTCGTCGCCGCACTCGCCGTCCTCCCGCTCGCACTCGGCCTCGTCGGCCAGTCGTACTACGTCAACACGCTCCTCGTCAACATCCTCGTCTGGGCGCTGTTCGCGCTGAGCCTCGACTTCGTGATGGGATACGCTGGACTCGTCTCGCTCGGCCACGTGCTGTTCTACGGCGTGGGTGCCTACGCGTCGGTACTGGTGCTCATCCATCTCGTCCCCTCGCTGTTCCTCGCGCTCGCCGTCGGCATCTGTCTGAGCGTCGTCGTCGCGTGGGTGGTCGGCCACCTCTCGATTCGGGTGGCGGGCGTCTACTTCGCGATGATCACCCTCGGCTTCGCCGAACTGTTCCACAGCGCCGTCTTCAAGTTCGAGTTCACCGGCGGCGACAACGGACTCTTCGGTATCGACCCGGTGTACGGGCTCGCGAGCGGTCCCGAGGTCGGTAGTGTCGAGATCATCGGCGGGGTCGAACTGTACTACTACGTCGTGCTCGTGCTCGTCGTCGGCTCGTACCTGCTGGCTCGCCAGCTCATGCGCGCCCCCTTCGGGAGCGTGCTGCAGTCGATCCGCGAGAGCGAACAGCGCACGGAGTTCATCGGCTACGACGTGACTGCGTACAAGCGCCGGGCGTTCGTCGTCAGCGGCGGTCTCGCGTCCCTTGCAGGCGGTCTCGCAGCGGTCTCGACCGGTGGCGTCGCCCCGTCGTTCCTCGCGTGGATCAAGTCGGGTGAGGTCATCGTCATGACCATCCTCGGCGGGATGGGGACGCTCTACGGTCCGATGCTCGGAGCGGGGGTGTTCTTCGTCGCCAAGGAAGCCCTCCTGGGGTTCACCGAGCAGTGGCAGGGCGTGCTGGGCGTGCTGTTCGTGCTGTTCGTCATCTTCGTCCCGCGCGGGCTGGTCTCGCTACCCGGCGTGCTCGCGGCGCGGTTCGGGGGTCGCACGCGGGGGCCGGACGTCGTCGCCGACGACGACGTGGAGGTGACCGACTGATGGCGACGACCACGAGCGGCGACGACGTCGGCGACGCCGACACTACGGACACCGTCCTCGAGACACGCGATCTCGTCCGGCGGTTCGGCGAACTCGTCGCCACCGACGAGGTGAACCTCCGCGTCGAACGCGGGGAGTTCCGCAGCGTCATCGGACCGAACGGGGCCGGGAAGACGACGCTTTTCAACCTCATCTCCGGCGCGCTCGCGCCCACCTCCGGGCAGGTCGTCTTCGAGGGCGAGGACGTGAGCGGGCTCGCGCCGCACGAGCGCGTCCGCCGCGGCATCGGCCGGTCGTTCCAGATCACGAACGTCTTCGCCGGACGCAGCGTCCGCGAGAACGTCCGCGTGGCCGCCCAGTCGGTGTTCGACGACCGCATCTCGTTCCGCGATCGGTTTCTGCGCGGGGCCGACGAGTTCGACGACGTCAACGAACGGACCGAGTGGACGCTCGAACGGGTCGGGCTGGCGGACAGAGCGGAGGAACGCGCCGGGTCGCTCGCCTACGGTGACCGCCGTCGCCTCGAGATCGGCCTCGTGTTGGCGACCGACCCGCAGGTCGTCCTGTTGGACGAACCGACGGCGGGAATGAGTCGCGAGGAGACGCGGGCGACGATGCGCCTCATCGACGAGGTGCTCGCCGACCGCACCCTGCTCCTGATCGAACACGACATCGATCTCGTGATGAACGTCTCCGACCGCATCACCGTCCTCGACCGCGGACGGGAGTTGGCGACGGGGACGCCCGAGGAGGTGGCCGCGAACGAGGCGGTGCAGGCGGCGTATCTCGGAGGTGAGCGACGGTGAGCGACCCGCTTCTCGAACTGCGTGACGTGGAGGCGGGGTACGGCGAGACGCAGGTGTTGGAGGGCGTCTCGCTGGACGTCCACGCGGGCGAGACCGTCGCGCTCGTCGGTCGAAACGGCGTCGGCAAAACCACCACCCTGCGGTCGATCCTGGGGGCGGTGACGCCGACGGGCGGCCGGATCAGCTACGACGGCGAGGAGATCACGGCGATCGACCCCGTCGAGACGGTCAGACGCGGCGTCGGCATCGTCCCCGAGGAACGGCGGGTGTTCCCAGGGCTCTCCGTCGAGGAGAACCTCCGAATCGGCAGCTACGGCGGCAGCGACACGCCGAACCGCCGCAGCGTCGACGAGGTGCTCGACACCTTCGAGAACCTCTCGCGGCGACGCGAGTCCCGCGGCGTCGACCTCAGCGGCGGCGAACAGCAGATGCTCTCGATCGGCCGCGCGCTCGTCGCCGGCGCGGACCTGCTGATGCTGGACGAACCGACCGAGGGGCTCGCACCGCTCATCGTCGAGCGCGTCGTCGACCTCGTCGAGGAGATCAACGACGAGGGGATCACCGTCCTGCTCGTCGAACAGAACGTCGCCGTCGCGCTCGAGTTGGCCGATCGAGTCTACATCCTCGACAAGGGGACCGTCGTCTACGAGGGGACGCCGGCCGAGTTGGAGGCCGACGAACGCATCCTCGACCGCTATCTCGGCGTCAGCGTCTAAGACCGACTTTTTTCGACCGACGCGCCAGTGAGTGACACGCAAACGTATTTAACGGTAGAGGGTAGCGATTCTGTATGGTCTATAATGAGGTAGAAACCGCACCACGGGAGGACCTCCACGAACTGCAGAGCGAGCGCCTCCGGGAGACGGTCGCTCACGCCTACGAACACGTCGACCACTACCGCGAGGCGCTGGACGAGGCGGGCGTGTCGCCCGCGGACGTCGAGAGCGTCGACGACATCTCGAAGTTGCCGTTCACGCGGAAAGAGGACTTCCGCGACGAGTACCCCGACGGGATGTTCGCCGTCGACTGGGCCGACGTCCGGCGCATCCACGCCTCCTCGGGGACGACCGGGAAGCCGAAGGTCGTCTCCTACACAGAGGAGGACCTCGACGTCTGGCGCGAGGTGATGGCCCGGTCGCTCTACGCGGCGGGCGTCCGCGAGGGCGACATCGTCCAGAACGCCTACGGCTACGGCCTCTTTACCGGAGGGCTTGGCTTCCACGACGGGATCCAGGAGTTAGGCGCCTGCGTCGTCCCGACGAGCGGCGGCAACACGGCCCGGCAAATCGACATGCTGCAGGACCTCGAGAGCGACGTGCTCTGCTGTACGCCCTCGTACTGTCTCTACCTCGCGGAGGCCGCCGAGAAGCGCGGCATCGACGTGCGAGAGCTCCCGCTGTCGACGGTGGTCATCGGCGCGGAGCCGTTCACCGACCCGATGCGCGAGGAGATCGAGGCGGCGCTGGGCGTCACCGCCGTCGACGTCTACGGCCTCTCTGAGATCATCGGCCCGGGCGTCTCCATCGAGTGCGCCCACGCCCAGGACGGCCTCCACATCTGGGAGGACCACTTCTATCCCGAGGTCGTCGACCCCGCGACGGGCGAGGTGTTGCCCGAGGGCGAGGAGGGGGAGCTGGTGTTGACGACGCTGTCGAAGCAGGCGCTGCCCGTCCTTCGCTACCGTACGGGCGACATGACGACGCTGAACTCCGAGACGTGCGAGTGCGGTCGGACCTGCGTCCGCATGGGCAACGTCACCGGCCGGGCGGACGACCTGCTGATCGTCCGCGGCGTCAACGTCTATCCGAGTCAGATCGAGGAGGTGATGCTCAACCTCGAGGAGGTGGCCCCGCACTACCGGATCGACCTCCGGCGCGAGAACAACCTCGACCGCCTCGAACTGACGGTCGAACACCACGAGGACTACGACGAGTCGAACGAGTCGCTCCGCAAGGAGGTACAGACGAGACTGGAGGACGTCCTCGACGTGAAACCCGACAGCCTCGACATCGTTCCCCCCGGCCAGATCGGCCGGACCGAGGTCGGGAAGGTCCAGCGCGTGTACGACCACCGCTGAGCGGGACACTCGCCTTTCACCGGTCGCGTCGACGGCGAGAGCGGAGTTATGCTGGTTGCTAGCGTAGCACACATAGAGGGAGAGAGGATGTCGTCAGTTCACGTCACACAACCCCGTGTCTGGGTCGCCGCCGTCCTCGCCGGTCTCGTCGGCGGCGTCGGCATGGGGATCGTTCTGCACAGTACGACGAACGCGATGCCGCTCCTCGGGGCGCTGTACGGGCAGCCGACGGTGGTCGGGGGGTGGCTGGCGCATCTGTTCAACAGCGTCGTCTTCGCGCTCGCGTTCGCGGCCGCGGTCACGCTGACGCCGCTGCGCGACTACGCGCGTAGCGTCGCCACGTGTGCCGGTCTCGGCGTCGGCTACGGCGCGCTCCTCGGCGTCGTCACCGGCGGACTCGTGCTCCCGGTAGCGCTGAACCTTGTCGGTGCGACGGCGCTCCCAGTCCCGCTGTGGCCGGTTCCGGGCGGGTCGTTCGCGTTCGGCATCTTCCTCGCCATCGGGCATCTCGTGTACGGACTCGGCCTCGGTGCGGCGTTCGGCGTCGCGCTGGCCGTCCTCCCCACGGGGGCCGAGACGGAGACGATCGCCGAACACTGAGCGTCGAAGCGAGTCAGGGCCGGTAGACCCGTCCACGGAACGTCGCGAGTCGCTCGCCGTCGCCCTCGGTGGTGAGCACGACCTCGTACTCGCCGGTCCGCCTCGTCAGGTGCGTCTCCGTCGCCGTCGCGAGGACCGTCGTCCCGACGTCGACGGCGGACAGATAGGAGATGTTCGTCTCCAGCGCCACCGCCGTCTCGCCGTGGCTGTTGGAGGCGGCGGCGAACGCGGCGTCGGCCAGCGAGTAGATGGCGCCGCCGTGCGGCGTCCCGTGGAAGTTAACCAGATCGTCGGTGAGCGTCAGCGCCGTCGTCGCCGACCCGGGGCCGAGTTCACGGAGTTCGATACCGAGCGTCGCACAGTAGGGGTCCGACTCGATGCGCTCGCGGACGTCGGCGTCGACCGACTCGTCGGTCGGGTCGTCGCTCGTCGATCCGGTAGTCGCCGAGTCAGTCGCTTGGTCGTCGGACGTCGGATCGCCCGTCGAGTCGTTGGATGTCGCGTCGCCCGTCGAGTCGTCGGTCATCGCTCACCCTCCAGCGGGACGCCGCCGACGTAGGCGGCGGCAGGGCCGCCGTGACGCGCCGCGTAGCCCTCGTGGTACTCCATCAGTTGGAACAGCACCCCCGTCGGGTTGCGCGGCGAGACGAACGCCTCGGTCCAATCGTCGCGCTCGGTGACGTCGACGACGCGTACGTCGGCCGCTTCGAGCGCCTCGACGACGGCCCCCAGGTCGGCGACTTCGAGCGTGACGTGGTGGACGCCGGGGCCGTGTTCGGCGAGGAAGTCGGTGAGGAAGCTCTCCTCGCCGCCCTCGCGCGGGGAGACGAGTTCGAGCCGCGAAGCCCCGCCCAGTTCGTAGGTCCCCCAGGTGAACGACCCGTCGGGACTCGGCTCTTCGTGTCGCTTCACGGCTCCGAGAACCGAGAGCACCGCCTCCGCTTCCGGCACCGACTCGACGGCGATACCGACGTGGTCGACACGGATCGGTGTGTCGTGTGTGGACATGGTTGACGACTCGGCGCGCGCACCTTAACCGTACCCACGGCGTGTCAGCCGGAACCCGTTCCGAGCTAGACCGTCGTTTCTGTAGGAAAGTCCACGATATCCCGTCGTTCTTTTGGCTATTTCGAGGAACTGCCGACGACTCTGTGATATCGTATCCCACACAATAGTTAATACAGTTTAGAGAGATGTCAGACCATGGACTCCGCCAGTCCGTCCGCCGACCGCACCGTTGGCAGTGACCGCCTCCGAACGCAGCCGGAGCAGACACTGGCGGGGAAACTTTTCGCGACACACTGGACGACAGGTCGGTTCGACACCGAACCCACCGACGGCTCGCTGAAACGCCGGTAGCCACGCGTTCGCGGTGCGTCGCAGACGACGACGAGCGACGACGAAGCGGACAGCGCACGGACGACAGAACCACGACCACCAGCCATCCAGACCTACGACCACGATATGAGCGTACTCGACCACTCGACCGACGACTCGCCACGGTATCAGCTCTTGACCCCCGACGGGTCGAGAACCGACGAACCACTGCCCGACGACCTCGACGACGACACCCTGTTGGGCATCTACGAACATATGCGGCTGGCCCGCCGCTTCGACGAACGGGCGGTCAGCCTGCAGCGACAGGGCCGCATCGCCACCTACGCCCCGCTCGCCGGACAGGAGGCCTCCCAGGTCGCCAGCGCGTACGCGCTGGACGCCCAAGACTGGCTCTACCCGACCTACCGCGACCACGCCGCGAAGGTCGTCCGGGGCGTCCCCGTCCGGTCGCTGCTGTTGACGATGATGGGCCACGGCGACGGCTACGCCGTCCCCGAGGACGTCAACGTGATGCCCGAGTACATCCCCATCGCGACGCAGATCCCGCAGGCGGCGGGCGCGGCGATGGCGTCGCGCTATCTCGACGAGGACAGCGTCTACTGCTGTTACTTCGGCGACGGGGCGACGAGCGAGGGCGACTTCCACGAGGGGCTGAACTTCGCCGGCGTCTTCGACGCGCCGGTCGTCTTCTTCTGCAACAACAACCAGTGGGCCATCTCCGTGCCGCGCGAACAGCAGACCGCCAGCGAGACCATCGCCCAGAAGGCCGACGCCTACGGCTTCGACGGCGTGCAGGTCGACGGGATGGACCCGCTGGCCGTCTACGTCGCTACCCGCGAGGCCGTCGAGAAGGCGCGGAACCCGAGTCCGGGCGAGGCCCGCCCGACGCTCATCGAGGCGGTGCAGTACCGCTTCGGCGCACACACCACCGCCGACGACCCGGACGTCTACCGCGAGGGCGTCCCCGACGAGTGGCGCGAGCGCGACCCGATCCCTCGGTACGAGACGTTCCTCCGGGAGACGGGCCGACTCGACGACGAGACCGACGACGCCATCTCCGACCGCATCGAGGAGCGACTCGCCGACGCCATCGAGGCCGCCGAGTCCACGACGCCCGAACCCGTCTCGGCGATGTTCGACCACGTCTACGAGGAACCGTCGCCCGAACTCGAACGCCAGCGCGAGGAGTTGGAACAGCTCGTCGAGCGCTACGGCGAGGACGCCTTCCGGAGGGATCACTCGTGAGCCTCGCGTCGAACGGTCGGGGCGACGGTGAGTCCGACGGCGAACACGAGCAGTTGACGCTCGTCGACGGCGTCCGCGAGGCGCTGCGGGCAGAGATGCGACGCGACGACCGCGTGCTCGTGCTCGGCGAGGACGTCGGCAAGAACGGCGGCGTCTTCCGCGCGACCGGCGGGTTGTACGACGAGTTCGGCTCCGCCCGCGTCGTCGATACGCCGCTGGCGGAGTCGGGTATCGTCGGCACGTCCATCGGGATGGCGACGAAGGGGCTTCGTCCCGTCGCTGAGATGCAGTTCATGGGGTTCATCTACCCCGCGTTCGACCAGATCGTCTCCCACGCCGCGCGCCTCCGCAACCGGAGTCGCGGGCGGTTCACCTGTCCGCTGGTCGTCCGCGCCCCCTACGGCGGCGGCATCCGCGCGCCCGAACACCACTCGGAGTCGATGGAGGCGCTGTTCGCCCACCAGCCAGGATTGAAAGTGGTCGTCCCGAGCACACCGCGCGACGCCTACGGCCTGCTCCGGGCGTCGATCCGCGACCCCGACCCCGTCGTCTTCCTCGAACCGAAGCGCATCTACCGCTCGTTCCGCGAACCGGTCGCCCTCGATGCAGAGCCAGCCGAACTGGGGAAGGCGACCGTCCGCCGCGAGGGGTCCGACGTCTCGGTGTTCACCTACGGATCGATGGTGCCGGAGGCGTTGGAGGCCGCCGAGATGGCCGAGGAGGACCTCGGTGTCGACGTCGAAGTGGTCGATCTGCGAACGCTGTCACCGCTGGACCGCGAGTCGATAGTCGCCTCGCTGAAACGGACGGGGCGGGCCGTCGTCGTCCACGAGGCACCGCTCTCCGGCGGGTTCGGCGGCGAGATCGTCAGCGCTCTGCAGGAGGACGGGCTCTACCACCTCGAAGCACCGATCAAGCGCGTCGCCGGGTTCGACACGCCCGTCCCGCTGCACGCGCTGGAGGACTTCTACCTGCCCGCACCGGTGCGCATCGCCGAGGGGATCCGCGAGACGGTCGAAGCCGAACCGTAACCCGAGTAGGTCGTCCCTATTTTTAAGTCGAGCGGGAGAGACGCTCACGCATGGACATCGAGCAGTTCTTCGAGACGATGCCGTTCGCCGACCTGCTGGGCGTGGAAGTGACCGAGGCGGAAGACGGCCACGCCGAAGGTCGCGTCGAGATGCGCGAGGAGTTGTCGTGGAACAGCGAGAAGCAGATGGCCCACGGCGGCGTCACGTTCACACTGGCAGACACGGTGGGCGGCGCGGCGCTCGTCTCGCTGGTCGACCAACCCGTCCCGACGATCGACATGCGCATCGACTATCTGAACGCCGGCACCGGCGACCTCCGGGCGGTGGCGGACGTCATCCGTCTCGGCGGCGACATCGGCGTCGTCGACGTCGACGTCTACACCGAAGACGACGAACGCGCCGCGCAGATCCGCGGCGTCTACAAGACGGGGTAGCGCGGCGATTACACGACCGAAGCGGCGGGGCGGCGCAGCGTGGGGCGGCGCGGGACGACACGGCGAAAGGGTGAGTGGTGGAGAGGGGGGTGTGGGGGGAGAGGAGGCGAGCGGGAAAACGAGGGGTTCGTTCGCCGCGACGCCGTCGGCTCGGCCTGGTCGTTCGGTGTCGAACGCACACGTCAGGCGAGCGAACGCCTCAAGAGGAACAACGGCGGAGAGACAGCGATGACGAGTTCAGAGAGACGAGACGAGGAACCTCCCGACGCGACCCGGAGCAGACCCCAGACCGAGGAGAGTTACGGCATTCCCGAGAGTAGCGACGGGTTACTCCCGTGGTCGTTCGTCGCGGAGACGATGGCCGACGACCACAGCTACTGGGTATCGACGACGCTGCCAGACGGTCGCCCGCACGCCCGTCCGGTCTGGGGCGTCTGGGTCGACGGAACCATCCACTGCGGCGGCGGCGAGAAGACCCGATGGGTGCGGAACCTCGCGCACAACGACGCGATCACGGTCCATCGCGAGGACGCCGAGACGGTCGTCATCGTCGAGGGGACCGCAGAGCGCTACACCGAGGGCGAGACCGACCCCGAGATTCTGAGGCGCATCGACGACGCCTACGAGGCGAAGTACGGGGTTCGACACGGGACGCCCGTCTTCGCGGTCCGACCGACGCGCGTGCTGGCGTGGAGCGACTACCCGAGCGACGCGACGCGGTGGACGTTCGGCGACGAGTGAGCACGGAAGAGGAAAAGGAGATGAGAGGGGTCTGGGGAGAGAAGAGGAAAAGGAGATGAGAGGGGTCTGGGGAGAGAAGAGGAAAAGGAGATGAGAGGGG
>NZ_FODV01000023.1 GCF_900110465.1 Halogranum amylolyticum | reverse complement strand
TCGTAGTCGGCGACGGCGGCCTCGGTCGAGCCGAAGCCGTCGTAGAGGTTGATGTCGATGCTCGTGTCGTCGAGGAGGCCCGTATCGAGCTGGTTGATGCCAAGCCCGTCGGAGTCGATCTCGACGAGGGTGAAGATCTCCTGGATGTCACGGCCCGGGACGGTACCGTTCGCCAGGTCCGGGAACTCGTCGGTCGCGTCTTCGCCGTCGTTGAACACGCGGCCGTCGTCGAGGACGGCGACGAGTTCGCCGTCGACGTTCACGAGGACGCCGGAGGTGAACCCACCGTCGTTGTACTCACGGAAGACGCGAGTCGCGTCGTCGACTTCCACGTCACCGGATGGGCGCGTACGGAGGTCCTCTGCGGCGATGGAGACGACGTGGGTGTCGCCGGCGGTCGAGCGGTCGATCTCGTAAGTCGCGAAGTCACCCTGCACGAGGGTGCGGTTCTCCGCTGCGAAGTTGATGACCGGTTCGTCCGCGGAGACGAGGCGGAACTCGATCGTCTGTCGGACGTCGAGGTCGCCGTACGGCTCGTCGTCTTCGCTGATGACTTCGTACTCGTAGTCACCGGCCTTCTCGACAGGGCCAAGATCCTGCACGAGGACGATAGTGTCGCGAGTGCCGAGGTTCGGGTTGAACAGCGAGCGGTCGAGTCCGTCGTTGTCGCCGGCTTTGCCGAGCGACCTGTCGGACCGTTCCTTGCCCGCGTCAGCCTCGATCTCGTCGAAGACGGGGCGGTCACCGAACTCCTCGCGTGCTTCGTCGATGGTCAGGAGACCGTCGGTGACTGAGCTGCCGGACGCAGGGTCGATGAGTTTGATCTCGGCGCGTTCGGCACCGAGGAAGTTGACGTCGGCGCGGATGATGAGGAACTCGTCCTCTTCGACTGCGCCGCCAGCGTCGATACGCTCACCGTTCTGGTTGAGGATATCGAAGCGGCTGACGCGGGGCTCCTGGATCGTCAGGCTGTTGCCGTCGCGGGTGCCGTCGTCGGAGTAGACGCCGGTGTCCTGGTCGCGCGGGACTGTCTGGTTCAGGTCGAGGGTCTCACCCTCGGCCCCACCGTTCTCGATGCCGATGAGCGTCTCACTGGTGAAGCCCACGAAGCGGGTGTCCTGTTCGCCCTGGAAGACGGTGGCACCCGGGCCGACGAAGCCAGAGCTACCACGGTACGACTGGGCGGCCTGGGCGTTCACGAGGAACCGCTGTTCACCGCCACGCGCGACGAGCACGTCGCCCTCTTCGAGGACGGTGGTGTCAGTCGACGGGTTGTACAGAAGGTTCCCGGAGTTACCACGCTTTACGAGGCCGATTCGTTCGAAGTCTGCGTCGGGGCCGCCGCGCTGCACCTGTGAAAAGATGGTGCCGTCGGGGGCCTCGGAGACGGACGGTAGTTCCTGTGATGCGGCGAGTCCTGTGAGGGCGACCGTCCCTGCGAACAGGGAGGTGACCATGAGGGCCGTCAGAACCAGCGCCCGTATCTGTCGGTTACGGTTCGTTGTTGTAAACATTGATTGTGTATTGTCTGTTGTCTGCTGGATAGTTCGTGTTGCCACGGGCGGTGCGGTGAGTTGACTGTGGATTTCGTGTCTTTCGTGTGTCCCTGTCGTATGCGAACTGCTCACGTCCGGCCCGACGCTCGGGGGAAGGTCGGACCGGACCCGGGACCGCTAACCGTCGCCGACGGCCACATAGCCGTGGCTCGCTAGCCTCTGCGAGACTAGAGGTCGGATGCGCTCGTACGGGTTCGAGGGCCGCACGCCGACCGCGGGGAGCGGCCGACGCGACGGTCGGCTGGACCCGAACAGCTGCGGACTCGACGTCCACGCGTCCGAGAGGGCCGGTGGAGGGCCTAAACCCCACACTGGTATGAGCAATAGAAACAACAGCATCTACCGGTATATACTTTCTCCGAGGGCAGAATGAAACGGTAAATACTTTCTGTCTATCGGGGGGAGACGCCGACGACCGAGTCGGCGTCGCGGCCCCCGAGCAGCGTCACGGTTCCCTATCGTCTGCACGGACGACGACGTCGACCGGTTCGACGGTCAGTTCGGCCGACGGCGTGAGACCGCCACGTTCCAGATCGTAGACGGTGAGTTCGAACCGGGTGCCGGGGTCGACGTCGCGGAAGTCGAAATCGGCCGTCCACGACCCGTCGGCGTCGACGGTCGCGAGTCGTGCCTGGATGAACGAGCCGGGTTCGTCGTACCGGGCGGCGTAGACAACGATGCGACTCCCGGGGGCGACCGACGCCGTCCCGGCGAGCGGCTGTCGGCCCGACTCGACCGAGAGCGTCCCGTCGACGACGCCGTCGACGCTCGCCGTCCGGGGGACGACGACGTAGCTCGCGACCGCCCGGTCGTCGCCGACGTCGCCCGCGTAGGGGCTGTCGGGCGTGAGCGAGAGCGTCGCCGTATACTCCGCGGCGCCCCGTCCCTCAACGAGCGACGGGGCGGGGAACGCGACGGTGAGCACCCCCGCCTCCGCGTCGATCCCGTACTCCGCCGTCGCGAGCGAGACGGGGAGCGTCTCGCCGTCGACGGTGCGGACGAGATCGAGCGTCGCGCCGTTGCCGAGCGTCCCCCGACCGGCCAGTCCGTAGGTCACCGTCCCGGCGGTCGACGGAGCGTCGTTGACGCCGACGGTGACGCGATCGCGACCCGTCGTGTCGGGGTTGACGAGCGCGTACCGAACGACGAGGCCGTCGCCGGGCGCGAGTCGGTACTGCCCGTCGAACTGGAACCGGTACCGACCGTCGCTGTGAGTCGTGACCGACACGAGGCTCTCGTCGAGGTCGACGTCGACAGTGCCGTCACCGTCGCGGTCGACGCCGACGAGCGTCACGGCCGCCCCGACGGTGAGGTTCCGCGGCCGGTCGCCGTCCTCCCCGTCGTAGTCGACGACGAGTCGGCGGAGCGGTTCGTCACTGACGACCGGAACCCGGACGGTGTGCGTCGACCGCGCCTTCGGCGTGCTCGGGTCGGCGTAGACGAGGTTCGACACCGGGACGGCGTCCGCCTCGACCAGCCCGGAGAGGCCGGGTGCGTCGAACCGGAGGACGACCCAGTCGCCGGTCGCGACGACGTCAGTCTCGTGATGCGTCTCGGCCTCGTCGGGCGTCTCGGGGAACGGGGAGACACCGCGGGGAGCCGTCTCGACGGCCGTCGGCCCGAACGCGAACGGAGAGAGCGTGAGCGTGGCGTCGGCTCGAGCGTCCGCCGTCGTGGCGACGACGGCGTACGTCCCGGCCGGTATGGGCGTCGTACGAGCGGAGGTGAGGCGCGTCACGTCGACGACGGCGTCTCCGGCGGCGGCGCGATACGACTGCCGTTCGTCGCCCCGCCCCGCGGCGAACGTGTCGAACGCGACGCGGATCTGCCCGTCGCCGTCGGCGTCGACGACGGTCGCGGTCGCGACGTACGCCCCGGTCCTCTCGACGAGCGTGAGTCGCGCACTCGACGTCCCGTCCAACGAGACGACGACCGGCACCACGGCTCCCCGGGTGGCCGAGTACGCCTCGGCGTCGAGTGCGAGCGCACCGTCGCTGGCGGTGACGACGTCGGCCGTCACTCCGGCGGTGGCGAACGCGAACACGACGACGAGCGCGAGACCGACGACGCTCGTGGAGGAGTGGACGAATGGCATACTCTGTGGATGTAAGACGAGTAGTACGTTCCCTCAGTCGAAGTAAATCCTTTGTGGTAACTACACCCGTCCGGCATCACCGAACCGTCGTCTGTCGCCCGCTTCCGCCGGTCGAACACTGCTGCGAACGCCCGCCGAGCGAGACGATTGATAGGACCGATCTCTGGCCGGAGAGCCCCCTGAAACGTTCTGTTGTGGGGGAGCGTTCGCTCCGGTTCGTCGCGTGATTCTGTTACAACGCTACGTTTGTAATATAGATCCGACGAGCGATGGAGCGAGGGCGAAACACGCACACAGAACGGAGGCGGTTCGAGAACGACGACCGTCCCATCCCGCGAGCGCCGAGCGAAACCGGTCGTTGCGCGGACAGCAAGACGGCCGTCGGTTCGAGTCGGGGGGAGGGCGGACGACCGACGGAAGAGACGGGCGGGCCGCGTCGA
The DNA here is from genome assembly GCF_900110465.1 of Halogranum amylolyticum. Lineage (GTDB taxonomy): Archaea > Halobacteriota > Halobacteria > Halobacteriales > Haloferacaceae > Halogranum > Halogranum amylolyticum. Next base: position 61,038 of record NZ_FODV01000023.1, on the reverse strand, counting down.
CGAGCAGGGAGGTGATTCATGCCGTTCGGGAACGTGTAGTTGGTATGGCACTCGGGAACGCCTTCCTCACCCCGCTGGGGCTGCTCGGCCTCGCGTCGGTGATCCCACTCGTCATCCTCTATCTGCTCCGCCCGAAACCGTCGCTGGTCCGCCTGCCGACGTTCGCCTTCCTCGGCGTCGAAACTGAACAGGCGACCAGACACCGGTTCTTCGAGCGACTGCGCCGAGACGCGCTGTTTCTCTTCCAACTCGCCGTGCTCGTCGGCGTCTCGATCGCGCTCGCGACGCCGTACCTGTCTGTGCCGAGCGCCGCCGTCGCCGAGGAGACGGTGCTCGTCGTCGACGCCAGCGCGAGCATGAGCGTCGAGAGCGGCGGGACGACCCGGTTCGCCCGCGCCGTCGACGCCGCGGCCGACGCCGCCGCCGGGTCGACCACGGTGGTCGTCGCCGAGACGAACCCGCGGGTCGTGCTCCGCGACGGGGCGGCAGCCGCCGCACGGCAGACCGTCCGCGACCTGCGGGTGACGGACGCGCCCGGCGACCTCGGCGCGGCGGTGACGGCCGCGTCGACGCTGACGGGACCGGAGGGTCGGATCGTCGTCGTCAGCGACTTCGCGGGCGAGGGCTGGCAGACGCCCGTCGAGGAGGCTCGCGCGCGCGGACTGGCGGTCGACCTCCGGCAGTTCCGCGGCGGCGGGACCGACAACGTCGGCATCGTCGACCTCTCGTTCGCCGACGGCCGCGTGACGGCGACGGTCCGAAACAGTGGTGCGTCGACCGCGACCCGGCAGCTGGGGTTCGACGCCGCCGACCGCCGGGCGGTCCAACTCGCACCCGGCGACGTCGCCGTCGAGACGTTCGACGTCCCGCCCGGCGGCGGCGTCCTCCGCCTCACGCCGAGCGACTCCTTCGACGCGGACGACGCCGCCTACGTCGCCGCGCCGGGGACGGCACAGGTCCGCGTGCTCCTCTTGACCAACGACGAGAACACCTACCTCACCACCGCGCTCGGACTCGTCGAGGAGGTCGACCTCACCGTCGTCAACCCGCCGACCGCCGTCCGGGGCGAGTACGACGTGGTCGTCTTCGGCGACGTCGCCCCGCAGCGACTGCTCCGCGGCGACCTCGCGCTCGCCCGCGACACGCTCGCCGACGGCGGCGGCGTGGCCGTGCTCGCCCAGGAGGACCTCGCCCGGCTCGGCTACGGCGATCTCCTCTTGCTCCGGCCCACCCGCGAGGTGGGGACGACGGCGACGGCGACGAGCGGCGACGACCCGCTCGTCGCCGGGATCGAGTTCGGTGGCGGGGAGTACGTCCGCGGCGAGCCGCGAACCGGGCGGACGCTCGTCGCCGCGAACGACGGGACGCCGCTCGTCGCCGTCGCCGACAGCGGCGGCGGCCGCGTGCTCTACTACGGCTATCTCGAACGCTCGTCGTCGTTCCGGTTCAACTACCTCTACCCCGTGTTCTGGAAGCGGGCGACGCTCTCGCTGGCCGGGAGAGCGTCGCTCGAAGATCTGAACTACCGAACCGGCGAACGCCTGACGTTCGCCGACGACACGACCGTCGCGACGCCGAACGGGCGAGTGACGGGGACGACGGTGCCGCTCTCGCAGGCGGGGATCTACACCGTCGACGGCCGCGAGGTGGGCGCGTCGCTGCTCGACGTCGTCGAGTCCGACGTGAACGCACCGCTCGTGACGAGCGACGTCGTCTCGGGCGGAACGACCGGCGAGGCGGCCACCGCGTCGGTACCGTTCGATCTCACGCCCGCGGTCGTCGCCGTCGTCCTCGGCGTCGTCGCCGGCGAGGTGCTGTTCATGCGCCGCCGAGGGGATATCTGATGGCGGGACCGCGCTCGGTCGGGGGGCTGCAGCTCCCGCTCCCGATTCCGCTAGACTTCGATCTCGGCTTCGATCGACCGCTCGTCCTCGTCGGCCTCCCGCTCGCGGCGCTCGCCCTCTGGTATCTCCTCTTTCGACGGGGAGATTCGGCGACGGGACCGACGACCGCCGGACGGGGGGAGCGCCGACTGCTGTTCCTGACGCGGCTCGTCGTCGTCGGCTGTCTACTCGTCGCGGCGGCCGGGCCGACGGCCGTCGCCGTCCGCGAGACGCCGGGCGACCCCCAGGTGACGCTGCTCGTCGATGACTCCGAGAGCATGGCGCTCACGTCGGTCGACACGGCGCGTCTCGTCCGCGACATCGAGGCGGGCGGCGTCCCCGTCACGACGGTCACCGTCGCCCGCGGCACCGACTCCCGACTGGGCGAGGCCGTCGTCGAGCACAGTCGACCCGACGGCAGTCTCGTGTTGGTCTCGGACGGCCGCGTGACCGGGGGGCGGAGCCTCGACGCCGCTGCGGAGGTCGCCCGCGGGGCGAACACGACGCTGAACACCGTCGCGCTGGAGCCGTCGGACGTCGAGCGGGCGGTCGACGTCGCCGGCCCCGAGAAGACGAGCGTCGGCGTCGAGAACGCCTTCCTCGTCCGCGTGACGGGCGTCGGCGAGGGAGACTCGCGGACGCTGACCGTCACGGTCGACGGCCAGCAGGTGGTGACACGACAGGTCGCCGAGGCGGGCGAAGCCGTCGAGTTCACGCACAGCTTCGCGACGACCGGCGACCACCGCGTCGTCGCCACGCTCGACGGCGAGGACGTCTACGACGACAACGACGTCGCGCGGCTCTCGGTCCGCGTCGTCGACCGCCCGGCGGTGCTGTACGTCTCCCGCGGGGAGTACCCCTTCGCGACGCTACTCGACGACCTCTACGACGTGACGCGCGCCGAGTCGGTCCCCTCGGACCTCGACCCGTACACCGCGGTCGTGATCCAGGACGTCGCCGCCGATGACCTCGGCGACGTGGCCGCGCTCCAGCGGTTCGTCATCGAGGGCAACGGGCTGGTCGTCACCGGGGGGCGCAACGCCTTCGAGAACGGCGACTACGCCACCTCACCGCTTAGCGGGATGCTCCCCGTCCAGTCCGGCGAGGCCGGCGGCGGCGACGCGGCGAACGTCGTCCTGCTGGTCGACGTCTCGGGGAGCGCCTCGGCTGGGATGCGCATCCAGAAGGCGCTGGCGCTCGACGTACTCGACCAGCTCGGCGACGACCAGCGGGTGGGCGTCGTCGCGTTCAACGACGCCGCCTACCGCATCGTCGACCCGGCCCCACTGGCGACGTCCCGGCCGGTCGTCGAAGACACCATCAGGCGACTGCAGGCCGGCGGCGGGACGAACATCGGCGCGGGACTCGTCGGTGCGGCCGACATGCTGGGCGACGAGGGCGGCAGCGTCATCCTCATCTCCGACGGCGTCGGCCAGGCACCGACGACCATCGCGGCGGCCGACCGCCTGGCGGCGCGGGACACCCGAGTCGTCACCGTCGGCGTCGGCAGCGTCGTCGACGAGTCGCTGCTCCGCATCGTCGCCGAGACGACCGGTGGGACGTACGTCCGTGCCGACGAGACGAACCGACTCCGCCTCCTGTTCCAGGACGACTCCAGACCGTTCTCTGCGGACGTGCTCACCGTCGTCGACGACACCCACTTCGTCACGTCGGGCGTGACGCTGCAGTCGAACCCCACAGAGAGCCACGACGTCAGCGTCCGTCCGGGAGCGGACTACCTCGTCGCGTCCGGCTCCGGCGACCCGGCCGTCGCCACCTGGCGCTACGGGCTCGGGCGCGTGCTGACGGTGACGGCCTACGGGAGCGACGGGACGCTCGACGGACTGTTGGCCCGGCCGGACTCGCTGCTCCTGACGAAGGGCGTCAACTGGGCCGTCGGCGACCCCGAGCGGAAGGCGACGAACGTGCTCGACGTGCCGGACACTCGCGTCGGCGAGGCGGTCACGGCCACCTACGTCGGCGACGACCGCCCGACGTCGCCGGAGGTTCGGTTCGTCCGCGTGGGCGAGACGCGCTACGAGGCGACGGTCGTCCCCACCGAACCGGGGTTCGAGACGCTGCTCGACGCCGAGTACGCGGTCGACTACCCGGCGGAGTACGCCGCCTTCGGCCCGTCGCCGACGCTCGCGAGCGCGACCGAGACCACCGGCGGCCGGACGTTCGCCCCCGACGAGGGGCGGGCCATCGCGAACTTCGCCAAGCAACGGGCGACGAAGGTTCGGGTCGTCCGCGAGTCGCTCGCGTGGGCCTTCCTGACCGTCGCGCTCGTGGTCTACCTCCTCGACGTGGCAGTGCGTCGACTCAAGCTATACTACCGTGGCGCACCTACTGGAGGGGGACGATGACGTATATCGGCCGGACGATCAACCTTACGTTCGTGTTCCTCGTCGTTCTCGCCGTCGCAGGAACCGCCGGCGCGACGATGTACTATCAGCAGTCCGTCGACGACCTCGTCGAGCGCAACGAGCGACTGGAGGCGGAGAACGAGGCACTCCGGGAAGATCTGGCCGCCAGAGAGGACGAGATCAGCGGCGTGAGCGGTCAGCTCGCCGAGCTGAACGAGAGTCTCGAGACCCGACAGAGCGACATCCAGCAGGTCGGCGAGGAGCTCAGGGAGACCGAGGGAACGCTCGAGGAGACCCGCACGGAGTTGGAGTCGACGCGGGCCGAACTCGTCCGCGTGCGCTCGCAGGTGTCGGCGCTCGAGCGACGCGTCTCCGACCTCGAACGCCAGCGGCTCGAACTCGAACGCGAGAACAGCGACCTCGAGGACGTCAACGACGCGCTCTCGGACCGGAACGGCGATCTCGAGCGACAGAACGAGCTGCTCGACCGCGAGGTCGACCAGCTGGAGGGCGAGGTGAGTGCGCTCGAACAACAGAACGAGGACCTGCGCGACCGCATCCGCCAACTGGAGGACGCGCTCGCGGCCGCCCGTAGCGGGACGAGCCGACTCGCTGACGCGGAGGTGTCGCCGTGAGCGCCGGGAGCGACGGAGACGAGGGGACGGGACGGACGCGGTGGGGGAAACGGAAGGGACGCGACAGCGCGACCCGCATCGCCGCCGCGATCCGGCAGGTGCGCCGCGAGGGGCAGAAGGCGGCGTTCGTCCACGCCGTCACCGAGGCGGCGCTCGCCGGACTCGCTGTCAACCTCTTCGTAGGGACGCTCGGGCCGGTCGTCGATCGGGACGTCCGACTCGCCGTCGTCGCGGTCACGACCGTCGTCGCGTTCGTGCTGGGCGTCCGCCTGCGCACTCGACGGCCGGTCGTCGAACGGTTCGAACGGGCGAACCCCGCGGTCGACGAGGCGCTGCGGACGGCCCGCGACGTCCGGGTCCGCGACGAGCGCGGCCCGATGGCGCGGGCGCTGTACGACGACGTGCTGGCCCGACTGCGCGACACGTCGAGCGCGAAACTGGTCGACAGTCGTCGACTGGCCGTCGTCCTCGTGCTCCTGCTCGTCCTGTCGCTCGTGACCGCGCAGGTGACGATCGAAGGGCTCGACATCGACGACTTCGACGTCGACGCCCGGTTCGGCGGCGGTGGGGGCGACGGCGGACGCGGCGGGCCGACGTCCGAGGGCGGCGACGGCGGCGAGACGCTCCGCGACGGGTCGCTCGTGCTCGGCGAACCGGAGGACGTCGAGGCCGGCAGCGAGGAGTTGCCAGTCTCCGTCGACGTCGGCGGCGGTGCAGACGGCGTCGAGGAACGCGTCTACAACACCGGCGGCTTCGCCGGCGACACCGCAGTCGAGTCCCAGCGGGCGGGTTTCGCGCCGGACGAGGTGTTGGAGGACGCGGAGCTCATCCGCGAGTACAACCTGCGGATACGGGAGGAAGAAGCGTGACCGACGAGACCAGAGAGAACGGCGGCGAGACAGAGGTAGAGACCACGGGACGAGCGGGGACGGAGACCGAGGACGGGACAGAGCGGGAAGCGGCGGCCGAGGAGTTCGACCTCGAGACCGTCGCCCGGACGCTCGACCGGGTGCGCACGGAGGTCGGCAAGCGCATCGTCGGACAGGAGGCGGTGATAGAGCAACTGCTCGCCAGTCTGCTGTGTGACGGCAACGCTCTGCTGGAGTCGAACCCCGGGCTGGGCAAGACGCTCATGGTGCGGACGCTCGCGTCGGTGACGGATCTCTCCTTCTCGCGCATCCAGAACACGCCGGACCTGATGCCCTCCGACATCACGGGGACGGAGCTCATTCGCGAGACGGATCGAGGCCGAGAGTTCGTCTTCGAGCGCGGGCCGGTGTTCGCCAACGTCGTGTTGGCCGACGAGATCAACCGCGCGACGCCGAAGACGCAGGCGGCGCTGCTCGAGGCGATGCAGGAGAAGCAGGTGACCGTCGGCGGCGAGACGTACCAACTGCCGCGACCGTTCTTCCTCTTGGCGACGCAGAACCCCATCGACCAGGAGGGCACCTACCCGCTGCCGGAGGCACAGTCCGACCGCTTCCTGATGAAGATCCTCCTCGACTATCCGGCCCTCGACGAGGAGGAGGAGATCGTCAACCGCTACACGCGGAGTCTGAACCCGTCGATCCCCGTCGAGACGGTGCTGTCGGCGAGCGAGTTGCAGCGCGTCCAGGAGCTCACCCGACAGGTGCCCATCGCCGACGACCTCCAACTGTCGGCCATCGAGCTCGTCCGGCGGACCCGCGACGCCGAACACGTCGACTTCGGGGCGAGTCCGCGGGCGAGCATGGGGCTCGTCGTCGCCGCGAAGGCGCGCGCGCTGCTTGACGGGCGGACACACGTCAAGCGCGAGGACGTCGAGGCGATGGCCGCCCCGGTGCTCAGACACCGCCTCATCCTCGACTTCCGCGCCGAGCGGCAGGGGACGACGGCCGACGACGTCGTCGCCGAGTTGCTGTGAGCGAATCGAGCCCAGCGGGGACGAACGGGGGCGACGAGAGGAGACGGATGGAGACGACGGAAGGAGACGACCCGCCATGATCACCCCGGAGTTCCTCGACGAGATCGAGGCGTTCGCGACCGCCCGAAAGCGCCGCATCAGCAGCATCTTCCAGGGCGAGCAGGTCGCCCAGACGGTCGGCGAGGGGTTGACGTTCAAAGACTACCGCCCGTACGCGCCGGGCGACGACACGCGCCTCATCGACTGGAAGGTGTATGCCCGCACCGACGACCTGTTCATCAAGCAGTACGAGGCCGAGCGCAACCTGACGGTCCACGTCCTCTTAGACGAGAGCGCGTCGATGGCGTTCGGCGAGGGCGAGACGAACAAGTACGAGTACGGCGCGAAACTCGGGCTCGGCTTCGCCTACCTGACCGCAGCGGAAGGCAACGACTTCCGCTTCGCCGCCTTCGGCGAGACCGCGGAGCGACTCGACAGCGGGCGGTCGAACCGGGGGACGGTGCTCGAACTCATCGAACTGCTCAACGAGCGGACGCCGACTTCGAGTACCGACTTCGTGCGGTCGTTCGAGGAGTACGCCGCCACCATCCACACGAAGTCGTTGGTGCTCGTCGCCAGCGACTGTCTGACCGACCCTGCCACCTTCGGCGAGGCGCTGGACGCGCTGGCGGACCACCATCTCGTCGTCGCGGGGGTGTTGACGCCCGACGAGTGGGACCCGCCCGCCGCCGGCGACACCCGGTTCGAGGACGTCGAGTCGCCCCAGCAGCTCCGGACGTACTTCGGGTCGCGCCTCCGCGAGCGCTACCGCGAGCGACTGACGGACCACGTCACCGCCGTCGCCGACGAGTGTCAGGACAGAGGTGCCGCGTACGTCCCCGTCGACACCGGCGACGGCTTCTTCGAGTCGTTCACGCGGGTGTGGACCGAGTGAACGAGAGCGTAACATATCAGAACGTCTGAGTGTGTGTCGAGCCAACAGACCGCAGAAAGACCATGTAGCCACGCGTAGTACCAACATGTCAAGAGGAATCCCGAGATGAACGAAACACTGACCGAGAGCCAAATCTACCGACTCCTCGGGAACGATCGGCGGCGTGCAGTTCTCAAGGTTCTCGACGGGACGGACGAGGTGACGCTCGAAGCGCTCGTCGACAGCCTCGTCGACGGGACGAGTCCGGAGGCGGTCCACGACGGTCTCGCCCGCAGTTTCTACGTCTCGCTCCAGCAGACGCATCTACCGAAACTCGCCGGCTGTGGAGTCGTCGAGTTCGACGGTGGAAACGGGCCGGTCCGTCGCGGGCCACAGTTCGAGCAGGTCCGCCGCCACCTCGGAGCCACGTACGACGACCACTGGACCCGGCTGACGGAACTGGTCTCTCGGCCCGCTGCCGTGTTGCTACTGTCGGTGACCTGTTTCACCCTCGGTGTCGCCGTCGGAACCGCGCTGTTTTTCTGAACGTTCCCCTCGGCAGTTTGCTGGTTTTGCCAGTAGTTGAAGTCGCGGGTGCGACCGATCCCACCACCCACGTGGCGAACGTGACACGGTGACGCCAGGTAGTTAACTCTCGGTCGTCACCTGCCCAGCGGCAGTCGTCTCCCGGCCTACGAACCGAGACCACAGCAGCAGCGCTGCCGGGAGCACGAGCATCGACGAGAAAAAAGAGTAGACGACGCTGGTGGCCGCCAGAACGCCGAACTGGCCGATGGCGGGGAAGACGGCGAGCACCAGCACGCCGATACCGAAGACGGTGGTGAGCATGCTGCCGGCGAGCGCGCCGCCGGTCCCGACGACCGTTGCCGTCGCCGCCGTGACGGGGTCGCTACCGGCGTCGAGTTCGTCGACGAACCGGTGGACGACGTGGACCGAGTAGTCGATGCCTAGACCGATGGTCATGGCGAGTACGGTGGCGGTGAAGGCGTTCAGCGAGTAGCCGACGAGTCGCATCGTCGCCGCGACGAAGGTGACGGTCAGCACGATGGGTAGGAGGTTCACGAGCCCCAGCGAGGGTCGTCCCTCCAGCGCCGCGAAGGCGACGACGAGGAAGACCCCGGTGCCGACGAGTGCGAGCGCGAGGCTGAGGATCGCCGACTCGAAGATGAGATCCGCGATCGCTTGGAAGACGACGATCTCGCCCGTCGCCGTCGCCCTGTATCGATACTTGTCGGCGACGGCGCGGGCATCGGCGGTGATCTCGGCGTCGACGGCGTCGCCCTGCACCGTGTAGAGGACGCGGGCGCTCCGGCGGTCGTCGGTGAGATACGTCTCGGCCGCGTCGCCGACCGGCGAGGCGAACAGCGCGTCGTAGACTCGGTCGAGGTTCTCGTCGGGGATTCCGTTTCTGTCGGCGTCGTTGCGTTCGACGAGCGCGGCGAACGCAGGGTCACGGGCGGCGTGGAACCGGACGAGCGTCACGATGCTCTCCTCCTCGGCGCGGCGGCCGTCGCGGACGAACGTCGACGGCGGGTCGTCGCCGGCGCGAGCCATCGACTCGAGCGCGCCGTCGCGCGTCATCGGTCCCTCGACGTAGACGACGACCTGGTCGCCTTCGCTCGCCTCGAAGCTGTCCTCGAGGAAGTTGATGTCGCGCGTGATGGTGTACTCGCTCGGCCTGAACGGTTCAGGGAGCGACGCGAGGTACGCCGGCGTCTCCTCCGGTGGGAGGAACTGCTCCTGGGTGAACGTGGTGTCGACGCCGGTGGCGTAGACGCCGGCGCCGGCGGCAGTCACGAGCGCGACGGCGACGACCGCAAGCGGGGCGCGACGACCGACGACGACGCCGACGCGCAGCACGCCGCCGACCGTCGACTCCGCGGAGGCCAGCGGCGCCTGGCTGAACGTCGGGACGCCCGGGTACCGCTCTCGCAGGTCGTCGGTGTACATCTTCAGCGCGGGGAGGAAGACGCCGAAGACGAGGAAGGCGAAGACGATGCCGACCGAGGCGACGACGCCGAACTCCCGGATCGGCGGGAGACCGCTGACGAGGTTGGCGGCGAAGCCGACGACGCTGGTGGCCGTCACGAGAAAGAAGGCGACGAGCAGTTGGTCGGTGGTGCGACGCATCGCCGTCTCGCGGTCGGCTCCCGTCGTTTTCTCCTCGCGGAAGCGATTGATGGCGTGGATGCCGAAGTCGATCCCGACCGCCAAGAGCAGCGGCGGGACGGCGATGAGGATCTGGCTGAACGGGATGCCGACGAGCCCCATGAAGCCGAGCGTCCAGACGATCGTCGTCCCGAGCGCGACCATCCCGAGCAGGAGATCGACGAGATCGCGGTACGCGAGAAGCAGGAAGCCGACGAGGAGGACGACTGCGGCCGGAATCACCACGAGCAGCGAGTCGCCGATGACCGTCGAGAACTCGTCGTTGATAATGCCCGCCCCGAACACGCGGATATCGCCGCCGACGGTCGCGACGACGCGCTGGCTCGTCCGCTGGATGCGAGTGAGCTCCCCCGTCTCTCCCTGTTCGGCGGGGTCGCCCGGGACGTCGTGTTCGACGACGGCGACGGTGGCCGACGCCGTCGCGCTCCGTCGGTTGAAATCCCTGCTCAGCAGACGGACGAACGCGGGGTTCTCGGCAGCCGTCTCACGGACCGCCTGCCTGACGGCGTCCGGCGGCGCTCGGCGGAGCACGTCACGTTGAGCCTCCAACGTCGTCGCCGCGGGATCAAGCCGGGTCGCGACCGTCGAGGCGGCGCTCCGGGTCGAGACGACCCGCAGGTCGGGACGCTCCGCGAGGCGGTACTGCGCCTCGGCCATCCGGACGAGCCCGGGTTTCGAGACGACGTTCTCGCCGGACTGGATCAGCTGCGTCGTCTGCGGGTCCGGGTCGAAGGGGTCCTCGAACCGGTCGGTGACGGCGTCGAGCGCCCGTTGCTCGGGGAGGTCCTCGGAGAACGACTCGGTGCCGGTCTCGGTCGAGACGTTCGCCAGACCGACGCCGAAGACGGCAGTCACGAGGAGGAAGGCGAGGACGACCCGACCGGGGCGGTCGACGATCCACGCGTCGCCGCGGTCGACGAGTCGCTGGAGCCTCGGGCGCATCAGCGTCGCCGCCAGATCCAGACGCCCGCGACGACGGCGACGAGGAGACCGACGCCGACGAGCGAGGCCGGAGCGTCGAGGCCGACACCGCGCCGCTCGGCGGCGGTCACCGCGACGGGGACGCGGTACGCCTCGGAGATCTCCGTGTCACCGTCGGGCGTGTCGTACTCGAAGTCGACTGAGACCGGGTAGACCTTGCTCGCGGCACCGCGCGCCACGCTCGCGCGGAAGGTGACGTTCGTCGACTCGCCGGGGTCGAGCGCCGCGACGAACGCCTCGTCGTCGTCGCTGTCGAGCGGGTCGTCGAAGAACGCCTTCGCCGTGACGTCGGTCACTCGTTCGCGACCGTCGTTGGTGACGCGGAAGACGAGCGTGTCGCTCCCGCCCGCAGGGACGGGGTCCGAGAGCGGGTCGACGCGGAACACCGGCCGCTTGGGGGCGATCTCGACGCGGGCGGGCAGCGGATCGCTCGTCCGCACGTCGCCGCGGGCCGTCCGGTAGCGGACGTCGAAGGTGAACTCGCGGAAGCCGGCGGTGGCGGCGTCGCTGACGTCGACGTCGAAGGCGAAGCCGGCCGACTCGCCGGGAGCGAGGTCGGGAAGCGCGAACTCCGGTTCGGGGACGTCGAGATACTCGCTGCCGACGGCGAGCCCGACGACTGGCGAGGAGACCGGTTCGGGGCCGTCGTTGTAGACGGTTCCGGTGACCGTCCCCTCCTGACCGACGCTGAGCGTCGTAGCGACGCCGCCGAGCGAGAACGCCTGTTCGACGCCGGCGCGGACGCTCGCCGACAGCGGCAGCCCCTCGCGGCGGATGCCGTCGACGTCGGTGTAGGTGACGGCGACGTCGACGGGGTAGTCGCGGTCGACGACGTCGCCCGCGACGCTGACGGTGTAGCGGAGCGAGGCGGTCTCGCCGGGTTCCAGACGGGTGACGAAGCCTCCTGCCGTCGCCGTCTCGGTGCCGAACTGGAGTTCGTCGCTCGTCGACGTCAGCGCCACGCGGAGGTCACGGGCAGGCTCCGTGCCGACGTTGCGGAGCGTCAGGTCGAACGTCCCGCGGTCGCCGACGAGCACGTCGGTGCTGACGTCGACGACAGTGAACCGGGCGGTGTCCTCGACGACGAACTCGACGTACTGTCGCTCGGTCACCTCGATGTCGAGATACCGGGGGGAGGGGTCGGCGGAACCCTCGTCGACGGTGACGATCCGGGTGTAGACGTACTCGACGTCGACCGGGAGACGGTAGCGTCCCGGCGGGGCGGACTCGCCGACGACGAGCGAGACGCCGAACGGGCCGGCCGTCCCGGTGGAGACCTCGCCGACGGGGACGCGCCCGCTCGTCACCTCGACCGGCGCGTCACCAGCGCGGAGGCGAACCGTCGCCGCACGGGCGGTCGTCACCCGCTCGACGTACTGTGCCGGGCCACCCTTCCGGACGTCGCCCTCGTTGACGACGTAAAGGTCGAGCGTCACCTCCTGTCCGGGCGTGAACCGGTAGGTCGGGCTGACCACCCGCAGATCCGGTTCGCCGATGACCTGCGTGGTGTCGACCTGTGCGGCGACGGGAGCGGCGAACACTGTCGCGAGGACGAGACTCAGGACGACGACTGCGGGGAGGGAGTTCATGTGGACCGGAAGCGGCACTACCGAAGATGGGCTTCTCGTTGGGAGACGAGAGGTCTCCCGCACGCAAAAGTCCATCGTGCACTCGGACGGACAGTCGGGAACGCTGTCAGAGACCGCCGTCGACGGGCGAGAAGTCCGACTCGCCTCGTGCGCGGAACGTGGACCACGGAGCGCGGGATGCGTTCGATTCGATCGAGTCTACGCTGCATGAAACTGCCCCCGGAGACAGCACCGGTTCGAACCGTGTTTCACGATGTCACAGTCGCTCGAGGCGACAGGTCCGCGCGGCGAGCGCTCGACGTGTCGGAGAGACAGAACCGAAGAACGTGACGTTGCACGACGTGTCGGCGGGACGGTCCGTCGCAACGGATTGTTTGGCCGACGGCCGCCAGAAACCGCGTGCCGGCACCGTACCGTTCGGAGAGACCGTTCGAGCAGAGACTCCGCCGAACCGAACGGGAAACTGGAAGGCAGCCGTTTCCGTCGAGGACGTCGAGTGATCCGTCGCCGTAACGGGCCGTTGACGTTTTACGGGGACTGTCCAGTGACCAGGAGAGTCACGCGGGACGGACGGACGTCCGCCCTCATTCGACCGTCGACGGCTGAACGAAATAAAGATTCGGACCGTGTCGAGAAACGTCTTCGAGCGAGCAGAGAGCGTCCCGTCGAAGGTGTCAATATGAAGCTACCCGAAGCGCTCCACAGCATCTTCCTGGTATAAGCAGGCCGCAAACGTTAGTGTCTGATAGAGGTGGATGAGAATGAGTGTCACAGACCCCGCTGATGCCCCGAACGAAAAACGACTCGAGCAGTTCCTCCTAGAGAAGGCTCGCGACGGCGAGTTCTACTTCAAGAGCAAGTTCATCGCCGACGACGTCGGCCTGTCGCCGAAACAGATCGGCGCGCTGATGTCGAAACTCCGCGACTCGACGACCGAACTAGAGATCGAACGCTGGTCCTACACGGGTGCGACCACGTGGCACATCGCCCCGGCCGGGACGACCGAGACCGCTCCCCCCCTCCCCGCCTGACCTCCCCTTCGGCCCTCCGACACCGCCCCCTCGACCATATAACACATTTCTTCTATATATTTTATTTTGATACATTCTGCAAAAGAGAATAGTCTATCCGGCGAGACTGTACATCAGGATGAGTCTCCACCCCGATGGGCGAACGAGCGAGGAGTGTTGCTCGACAGACGTCTGTATCTGCCGTTCTGCGGGGTTTTCAGACGAAACACCCGGGAACGACGCCGGTTCGGACGGCGATCCGACGCGCGAGCGGTGATTGAGACGAGGGCAGACTACAGATGGCCTGTTCGCGCCGATATCGGACGACGCTTCCTGTTGGGCCGACGCCTGCGGACGGGTCGGTCTTGAAGCGCAGATGGCGAGGCGAGTTCGTGCGCTGTACACCGATTGGTAATAGACAGATATATTATGGTTTTCCGAAATAGTAACGTGCGAAATATATCGTCTCGTAGATGGTCTCGGGTCGATGGCTCGACCGGAGACGTGGAGAGCGTCGGGACTCGGAGTCCGGCGTCTCGGGAGAGTCTCGGGCGGCCCGGTCAGTCGTGTGCCCAGCCGTCGCGACAGTCCGCGTCGCAGAAGACGTACACTTGATACTGGCCCGTCTCGTCTCGACCGGTCGTCGCAGGTCGCCACCGGGTCGTGTCGATGCGGCGGCCGCAGGTCGAGCACGTGTCGGAGCCGAACTCCTTCGGTTCGTGAGATGCGTTCGTGGTCGTCGTGTCCTGTTTGCTCATGGGGGATCGGGGTTGTTGTCTGGGTCGTTCGCACGGACGTTCGGACGTCGCGACCGCGTCGGTCGACGGGGTCACGAGGAGTCCCGATCGTGACGCCGTCGCAGCGGCGCGGGACACCGAACGCGAGGGAGCGAGGGGGCGAGACGGCGAACGTCCCCGTCCGACCGCAGACGAGTTCGTTCGGCGTCGCGCTCCATGCTGACTAGACATAGTCGCCACACGTCAATAGGGATTGACGCTATACTGCTACCTCCCCCGGTTGGAAAGGGGGTTAACAGTATAGATTAGCACGGAGAGTGGTTCACTCGTCGAACAAGAGCGAGAACAGTTTCCGCTCGCCGGCCCGGACGTGGCGGTGGACAGTCGGCTGTGAGACGTCGAGGATGTCGGCGACCTCCTCGCCTGTGCTCTCGCGGGGCCACTCGAAGAACCCCGCGAAGTGGGCCGTCCGGAGCACCTCCTCCTGTCTGTCGGTGAGATTGTTCTCGAACGCCGAGTGGAGTTCCTGTCTCGTCCAGACGGGGTCGTCGTGTTCGCGACGGGCAGCGAGCTCTGCCTGCTCGAACCGCCGTTCGAGCAGTTCGATCATCGATCGCGGCTCGACGTTCTGCGGACACCGGACGACGACCCGCCCCGTCGACCCCTCCATCGAGACCGTCTGCGGGAGCGCGCCGCGTTCGAGGAGGTTCGCGAACAGCGTCTCCTCGGCGACGGTGCACTCGAACAGCAGTTCCTCGTCGCGGTCGGCGACGAGCGTGAGGTCGCTGACGTCGAGAGCCGTCGACCCGGCGTCCAGCACCGCCTCGGCGCTCGCACCGCGGACGACGAAGAAGAGGTGAAGGTGGCCGTCGCTCCGCTGGACGACGTTCTGGTACTCGAACGTCGCCCCCAGATCTGCGACGAGCCGGAGCGGTTGGTCCAGCGGGTCGGCCACCTCGAAGTCGAGTTCGACCGAGCGTTCGCTTATCAGCGCTTGTTTCCGCTCGAGAGCGTTCAACGCGTGGCCGATGATCTCGCCGAGTTCGCCGAGCACCGTCTGCTCCATCCGGTTGAACACGTTCGGTTCGGAGGCGTAGAGACAGAGGACGCCGTAGAGCGTGTCCCGGTGGACGATCGGGACGGCGATACACGACCGGAACCCGCGTTTGAGCGCCGCCTCGCGCCACGGTTCGAACGGCGGCGTGCCGTGGATCGTGTTCTGGACCACGGGTTCGAGCGTGTCGACGGCGAGAGCGGCCGGTCGGCTCCCGTCGGCTTCGCTGTCCGCCGCGTTCAGCGTCGAGACGAACCCCTGCTCGTCGCCGGCAGAGACCCGCGGAGACAGTTCGCCGGAGACGACGTCTCTCGACCCGATCCACGCGAGCCGGTACGGGTCGGTCGCCGCCAACCGGTCACAGACCGCCTCCTCGATCTCTTCGCGCGTGGACGCCTGCGTGAGCGTCCCGGTGATCTCGCGGATGACGCCGTTGACGCGGCGGAGACGGTCGAGCGACTCGTTCTGTTCCTCCAGCGTGTCGCGCCGGTCGCGCAGCGTCGCCTCGCGGTCGGCCCGATCCAACGCCGACTGGACGCTGGCGCTGAGGATGTCGATGAGCGAGAGGTCGTTTTCCGAGAAGGCCGCCGGTTCGGCGTCGGCAGCGAGGAGAACGCCGTGCCGTCCCATCGGGACGAGCACCACGCTCTCGACAGTCGTCTCGCGGCCCAGTTCCGCCGACAGCGAGTCGTACACGCGCGGTTCGTTCTCGACGAACACCTGCCACGCGATGGCGTCGTCGCCGTCGACGAGCGCGTCGTCGATCGCCACCGCCTCGTCGGCGGTCTGTTCGCCGAAATAAAGCCGTCCCGACGGCTCGTCGTACCGGAGGATGATCGACGTCGACAGCGCCAGCACGTCGCGTGCGGCCTCGACGCCGATGTCGACGACCTCCTCGGGGGTCGTCGTGTCCAACAGCGTCTGCATCGTCCGGTTGAGCGCGGAGAGTTGCGCCTCGCGCTGCTTGCGCTCCGTCACGTCCCGGAAGTACACTGAGAGTCCGGTCTCGGAGGGGTAGGCGTGGACGCTGAACCACGTCTCGAGCGGCGGGAAGTACTCCTCGAAGCTCACCGGCTGCTGGGTCTCCATCGCGCGGCGGTACTCGGTCTCGAACGCCGTCCCGACCGTCTCCGGATACTTCTCCCAGAGCGACTTTCCGACGAGTTCCTCCGATGGGTTCGCGATGAGTTCCTCGGCCCGTTCGTTGACGAAGGTGAACTGCCAGTCAGTGTCGAGCCCGAAGAACCCGTCTGTGACGCGGTGGAGCACCTCGTCGAGTTCGGACCGGAGCCGTTCCCGTTCGGTGATGTCGCGGACAACACCGACACTGCCCTCCGATCCGTCTTCGAACGTGAACGGGGCGAACCGGAACTCGAGTTCGACCGTCCGGCCGTCCGCAGTCTCCATCGCGCTTCGAATCGTCCCGTCTTCGCCGGCGTCGAGCGACGCCTGCCGCTCGGTAGCCAACTCGTAGACGACCTCGGAGACCGTCGTCGCGTGCGCGCCGAGCAACTCCTCGCGTTCGTAGCCCGTGATGTCGGCGTACGCCTCGTTGACGGAGACGAACCGCCCGTCGCTGTCGAGGACGTAGACGCCGTCTTTCACCGTCTCGAACATCGACTCGTACTGTCGGAGCTCGTGCTGACGCCGCATCCGATCGATGGCGGTCGCCAGCACGTTGGCGACGCTCTGGACGAAGCTGACGTCGTGATCGGAGAACTCGCGGCGTTCCATGTCGTGGACGCCGAGGATCCCCCAGGGATCCGACATCGGGCCGATGAGGACGCTGATTCCGCTCTGGACGTCGTGGGAGGTCAGCAGTTCGGGACCGTCGATACGAGGATCGTTCTCGAAGTCGTCGACGACGATCGGTTCCTCGGACTGGAGCGTGTGTCCCGCCTGCGACGCCCGTTCGGTGCTCCCGACGGTGGCCTCGCCGACGAGTCCTTCGCGCCACCCGACGCCCGAGCGCAACAGCAGTTCCTCGCCGCTTGGCTGGAGGTCGAGCACCTTACAGTAGTCCGCGCCGAGCGTCTCCGCGACGACCTCGACCGCCTCGTCGAACAGCGTGTCGATGTCGTCGCCTTCGAGCACGAGTTGTCCGAGTTCGGCCGTGACCGTCTGTTGACGAATTCGCGCGCTCAACTCCTCCTCTCGCCGAATCCGCTCTGTGACGTCACGGACGACGCCGACGCGCTCACCGCTCGCCTCGGACGGCAACAGCGCGAACGTCCCCTCGACCGGGACGCGCTCTCCGTCGGCGGCCGTGAGACGGGTCTCGACGGTCGCCGTCTCCACGTTGCCGGCCCGGAGTTCGTCACCGGCCGCTCTGGCCACCTTGATCGTCTCGTCGTCGGTGACGAGCGAGACGTGTTCACCGAGCAGTTCCTCGCGCTCGTAGCCGACCAGTGACGCGTACGCGTCGTTGACGAAGGTGAACGTGCCGTCTCGGTCGACCGTGTAGATACCGTCCTGGACGGTCTCGACGATGGTCCGGTACTGTTCTAGTTCATGTCCGCGCTGTCTGCGCTCGGTGATGTCTTGGAAGTAGATAGAGAGGCCCGTCTCGGACGGATACGCGCTGATGCGGAACCACTCGTCGCCGACGCTCGACTGGGTCTGGAACGACACCGGTTCTTGCGTCTCCATCGCCTCCCGGAGTTTCGTCTCGATAGGGGTTCCGACAGCCTCCTCGTAGACGTCCCACATGACCTCGCCGAGATGGTCCTCCCTGCTCCCTTGGAGGTACTGCTCGGCCTGTTCGTTGATGTAGGTGTAGCGCCAGTCAGTGTCGACAGAGACGAGCACGTCAGTCACGCGGTCGTTGAACTGGTCGAGTTCCGACTTCAGATGCTCGCGTTCGGTCACGTCGCGGACGACGCCGACGCGACCGCACTCGCCGTCGCCGAGCGGGAGCAACGAGAGGTGTGCCTCGACCTGAATCGTGGTCCCGTCGGGTCGGGTGAGCTCGGTTCTGAACGTCGGCACCTCCTCGCCGCGTTCGAGCGCCGCCTGTACCTCCTCGGCCTCGGTGTGGACAGCGTCGTTCGTCACCGTCGTCGCGTGCGCACCGACGAGTTCCTCGCGGTCGTAACCGGTCAGTCGCTCGTAAGCTTCGTTGACCGCGAGGAACCGTCCGTCGGCGTCCAACGCGTACAGCCCGTCGTCGACCGCCTCCACCATCGCCTCGACGACGGACTGCCGGGCAGGTTCGACGGACCCCCCGTCCGGCGCGGGTGTCGGCACGGCGGGCGTCGCCGCGACGAGCGAACGGATCCGTGCGCCGAGTCGGTAGGGACCGCCACTCTCGGAACGGAACACGACGTCCGTGCCGGTGTCTCGAGCGGTCCGGACGGCGTCGGCGGTGTCTGCGGCGGTGTACAGCACGGCCGGGACCTCCGTGACACCCGCCAGGAAGTCGACGCCGGCGACGCCGCCCGCGTCGTCCTCGGCGACGATGCAGTCGACGTCGTCGCGGTCGAGTCGGTCTCTCGCGCTCTCGACAGACGTGGTGACGTCGACCGACAGCGACGGAAACTCCGCTGTGACGACCTCGAGGAAGGGGGCGGCGGTCTCCCTGTCCGCCGCGATGTAGAGGACGCTAGTCGAGAGATTCATCTCTACCATCGTCGAAGTGCTCACCCTATAACACAATTACGTCCCCAGGGAGCAACCGGAGCACATCCAGCCAAGAGCGCCCACGTAATGGACGCCCCGTGGTCGCGTGGACGGCCAACATGCCGGAATGCTGCGGTTCGCACGCAGGGTGTGAACCGCACGTCCGCCTTCGAAGGGAGAAAATACAGCTGTGCTGGGAGAAGATATCTGTCGAGAGAACGGACGGCGAAAGCGAACGGGGAGAGACGACGGTCGGCCGACGCGCCGCCGGCCGCCGTCAGTGTCGGCGGCTACGCGCCTCTCTGATCTCGGATCCGTCTCGGAGTTTGTCTTCACAGTGTGGACAGACGCGCGGATGCTCTGACCCGTTCGGCGCGAACACCCGGACGTAGCTCTCAGTGACAAACGAACCACAGTTCTGGCATTCCGGCATGGCGAGTACAGTCTTACGTAGGTTACACGTTAAGAGTTATGACCGTTTCACTCGCTTCCGATCGTTTCGACCCATACTGTTTTGGGTCTATAGTAGATATCTGATAAGACGGGTTCGAAATTACGACGCAGTCCATTGATTCTCCTCACCGTCTATTGGGACACAAACTACATAATGGGCCGTCGTGTTTATCAAGCCAATGAGTCGGGAACAGGACCGAGTCTCGACCGGCGTTGCAGGTCTCGACGAGGTCCTCAACGGTGGTTTCGTTCCGAATCGAACCTACATGGTACGTGGCGAGCCGGGAGCGGGAAAGAGCATCCTCGGGATGCACTTTCTCACGGCGGGTGTCAAGAACGACGAGAACGCGCTGTATGTCAACCTCGAGGAACCGACCGACGAGATCAAGCAGAACGCGAACTCGCTCGGCATCGACGTCTCGGGGGTCGACTTCCTCGACCTGAGTCCGGACTCGGAGTTCTTCGTCGACAACCTCTCGTACGACATCTTCGCACCCGACGAGGTCGAAGACGAGTCGCTCACGAGTCGCATCTCCGAGCAAGTCCAGGACGTCGCCCCGGACCGTATCTTCGTCGATCCGATCACCCAACTGCGGTATCTGTCGCCCGACGAGTACCAGTTCCGCAAGGAGGTGCTCTCGTTCATGCAGTTCCTCAAAGAGCAGGGCGCGACGGTGCTCTTCACCTCACAGGACACCCCCTCCGCACCGGACGACGACCTGCAGTTCATGAGCGACGGTATCGTCCACCTCCGTCGCGTCGAGAAGGGTCGGGTCGTCTCCGTCCCGAAGTTCCGCGGGTCGAGCATCAAAGACGGCGACCACTCGCTGCGCATCGACGAGGGGGGGATCAGCGTGTTCCCGAAACTGCTCCCCGAGATGTACGACAAGGAGTTCGCCAACGAGTCGATCACCTCCGGCGTCCCCGAACTCGACAAACTGCTCAACGGCGGGCTCGAACGCGGAACGGTCACCATCGTCTCCGGGTCGCCCGGTGTCGGGAAGACGACGACGGGCGTCCAGTTCATGAAGGAGGCCGCTGGCCGCGGCGAGCGCTCCGTCGTCTACTCCTTCGAAGAGGCGAAGAACACGCTCGTCCACCGGTGTGAATCGATCAACATGCCCGTCAGCGAGATGACGGACAAGGGGACGCTCGCCATCGAAGAGGTGGAGGCGCTCCAGCTGTCGGCGACGGAGTTCGCCCACCGCGTCCGCGAGGAGGTCGAAGAGAACGACACCCGTATCGTCATGATCGACGGCGTAGAGGGGTATCGGCTCGCACTCCGCGACGAGGACGAGGACATCATCAACGAGCTGCACTCGCTGTGCCGCTATCTGAAGAACATGGGCGTGACGGTGATCCTCATGAACGAGATGCAGACCATCGTCGGCGAGTTCCAGCTCACACAGGAGGGGCTCAGCTACCTCTCGGACAACATCGTCTTCATCCAGCACATCGAGATGGAGTCGGAGATGCGAAAGGTGATCGGCGTGTTGAAGAAGCGCACCAGCGACTTCGAGCGACACGTCCGCGAGTTCCGCATCACCGAGTACGGCCTCCAGATCGGGGAACCGCTGCTCGGACTGACGGGGATCCTCAGCGGTAACCCGACGTGGGTCGACCTCGAGGACAGAGCGGACAACCAACAGTTGACCGAGCGCCAGCAGCGAGGACGGACGGGCGGTCGGTCGCCACCGTTCAGATCAAACCACTCGTCGGGGATGGAGCACCGACGTGACGGTTGGGACGCAGAGTAACCAATGACCGACATCCGGGCACGGAGTGCGGTCGGAAGCGAAGGTGACCTCACGGGGGTCGCCGACCTCCCCCGAAACTGGGTGACGGGACGGAGGCAGTCGCGACTGGAGGGTGAATGAGTCGCATCCTCCTGTTCATCGGGAAAGCAGAGAACCGGCGACTCCTCGCGGAGTGGCTGGCCACGGAGTACGACGTCGTCGAAGGACGTCGACCCTCGGACCTCGATCAGCCGTTCGACCTCTGTCTGATGGATCGCGTCGCGATGGAAGAACACGACGAGGCGCTGATGGAGCGGAAGCAGCGGGAGAAACCCGTCTTGTTGCCGTATCTCCTCGTCATTCCAGAGCGACAGCTCGAACGGTACGGCTCGAACGTCTGGCAACAGATGGACGGCGTCGTCCGCGACCGCGTCGACGAGCTCATCACCACGCCGATCAAGAAGGCCGAACTCGAAGGGCGGCTCAAGAACCTGCTGAGCTCCCGCGAGCTGTCGCTGCAGCTACGCGAACAGCGCGAACAGTACCGACGGCTGCTCGAGGTCGCCCCGGAGACCATCGCGACGGTGAACAAGCGGGGCGAGATCGCCTACCTCAACAGCCGTGGTGCGGAGCTGTTCCACGTCGACAACCCCGAGGCGGTGTACGGCGAGTCGCTGTTCCAGTACATCCACGAGGAGGACCGCGACTCCCTGGAGACGATGGTCGCCGGCGTCGACACCGCCCAGGAGCAGGCCGGCTTCATGGAGGGACGGTTCCTCGCCGACGGCGACGTCCGGTACGTCGAGGTGGGGGCTGCACCCATCACCTACGAGCAGAAGCCGGCGGTGCAGCTCATCATCCGCGACGTCACCAACCGTCGCCGTCGCGAGAAGGAGGTCGAACGCCAGCGCGACCAGCTCGAGAAGCTCAACCGGTTGAACGCCGTCATCCGGGACATCGACCAGGCGCTGGTGCAGGCGTCGAGTCGGGAAGAGATCGAACAGACGGTGTGCGAACGGCTCGTCGCCGCCGACCGTTACGTCTCGGCGTGGATCGGCAACGATCAGGCGACGAGTCGGGAGATCACGCCGCGAGCCTCCGCCGGGAGCGTCGACGACTACCTCGAACAGATCGAGGTGACGGTCGGCGGCGGTGCGACCGGCGAGGGACCGGCGGGGAAGGCGCTGTCGACGCGGGAGGCGTACGTCATCCAGGACATCGAGAGCGACCCGACGTTCGACCCGTGGCGCGAGGCGGCGATCGAGCGCGGCTACCGCTCCTCCATCGCCGTCCCGCTCGTCTACGGCGAGACGACGTACGGTGCGTTGAACATCTACGCCGACGAGTCGTACGCGTTCGACGCCGACGAACAGACGGTGCTCCGCGAACTCGGCGAGACGATCGGTCACGCCATCAACGCCGCCGAGAACAAGAAGGCGCTCTTGACCGACCGGCTGAACGAGCTCGACTTCCAGATCAGAGACGCGGATCCCTTCCTCGGCAGCGTCTCCGAGCGACTCGGCTGTACGTTCACCTACGAGGGGATCGTCTCCGAGCCCGGCGGATCGTATCTGGAGTACTTCTCGACGCCCTGCGAGGACACCGACGGCATCCTGGCGATGGCGACGGCGTCGGACCACGTCGACCACGTCCGTCTCGTCGGCGAACACGACGAGGAGGCGCTGTTCGAGTTCGTCTTCACGCACGATCTCATCGTTCGTCTGTTCGGCGAGCTCGGCGGGAAGGTGACGGAGCTCACCGTGGAGGACGGGATGCACGTGGTCACCGTCGAGTTTCCCTACAACGCGGAGCTCCACACCATCGTCGAGTCGCTCGACGCCACGTACGACGAGGTCGAACTCCTCGCGCAGCGCGAGACCGAGCGGCCGATGGAGTCGCGACAGGAGCTGTGGGCGACGTTCCGCGAGAGCCTGACCGAACGCCAGTGGAGTGCGCTACAGACGGCGTTCTACGCCGGCTTCTTCGAGTGGCCGCGCGCCAGCACGGGCGAGGAGGTCGCCGAGTCGCTGGGTATCTCACCGGCGACCTTCCACGAACATCTCCGGGCCGCCCAGCGAAAGCTGCTCTCGGTGTTGCTCACCGAGTGAGGAGCCAAACTGTTTGGGCATTCTTCTTTTGATGATAGTCCGTATCTAGATGATGATGGACCCTGCGTTCGAATCCGGGCAGCAGGACGGCGCGGCGGTGTCGGCTGGGACCACACCGGACGATCTCTCCGCGGACGTCCTCGATCGACTGTTCGACATCTTCGCCGGCGAGGGGGGACAGAGCGGGAGCGGTATCGGCCTCGCTATCTGCGAGAAGATCGTCGACCACCACGGCGGCAACATCTGGGTCGAGTCGACCGTCGAGGAAGGGTCGACGTTCTACTTCACGCTCCCCGAGGACGAGGAGTCGCCCGCGGGGTGACGCTCACCCCGGCGGACCGGCCGCTGACGGGTGAGGCGACAGAGCGGGGCGAGAACGGACGGGACTGGGAGCTACCGCGCTGTGAAACGGCGACGGATTACAGGTAGCCGAGGTCGGCGAGACGGTCCTCGACGCCGTCGTCGGCGAGCGCCGTCGTATCCGAGGACTCGTACTCGGGGTAGGTGTCCGGGTCGACGTCGTCGACGGCGGGGAGGACGCGACCGTCCATCCGGTCGCTGTAGGGGATCCCCATCGCGGCCATGATCGTCGGCGCGACGTCGAACAGGTGGGCGTCGGAGACGTCGGCTGTCGCGTCGATCCCTTCGCCCGTCGCGGCGAAGATGCCGGCGAGTTTGTGGTTCCACGTCTCCGTCGGCGGCGCGAAGTAGCCGCCGAGTACGTGTGCCGAGAGGAACTGCTCGAAGTCGTTCGGGACGAGCACGATGTCGACCGCCTTGTCGTCGTAGGGGCCGTGGAAGTACTCCTCGCGCGGGGCGACGTCCTCGAACATCGGATCGCCGTCGGGCGTCGACACGCCGCGGAGCAGCTCGATGAGCTCCGCGCGCACCTCGTCGTACTCCGCCTCGGAGACGACGCCGTTCGGTTCGCGGCCTTCGAGGTTGATGCGGACGCCGAGTTCGGTTCGGGCGCGCATGTACGCCTTCGAGTTCGGGAAGTCGACCTGTTCGGAGGCCGTGCGTGTGATGTTCTCCGGGGCGTACTGTTTGACGATGGAGTCGAGGCCGAGTTTGCGGAGGCCGTGGCCGACGCGGTCGGCGGTGAGACCGAACTTGGCCGCGCTGGCGGCGATGCGTTCGGTCGTCGACGGCTCCCACGTGTCCTCGTCTTCGCCTTCGCGCAGTTGGTTGCGGATCGGGTTCCACGAGGGCATCCCCTTGCCGCCTTTCGTCGTCTTCACGAACCCCTTGTCGCGGAGATACTCGTTGGCGCGGAACTCGTACTTCTCGTAGGGGCCCATGCCGTGGTCGCTGGCGACGAAGATCCGTTTGGGGTCGAACTCCTCGATGATCTTCCCGATCTCGTCGTCGGTGGCGCGGTAGACGCGCTCGACTTTCTCCTCGTCGCCCTCGAACTCGTGGAAGACGGTGTCGGTCTTCTGGAACTGGACGAATCCGAAGTCCGGCTCGTGCTTCTCGGCGAGGTAGCGGAACGCACCGCCGCGCATCCGGACGAGCGTCTCGTACTCGTCCATCTTCGCTTCGTCCGACAGCGAGTCGTCGCCGCGGGCGTACTTCGGGTAGACCCGGTACTCGCCGAGCTCCTCGCGGAGTTCGTCGAGCGTCCCCTCGGGGTGACACTGCGGGTCCTCGGGGCCGATGAACCCCGGGACGACCGCGCCGTCGATCTCCTCGGGCGGGTGCGTCACCGGGACGTTGACGACGACGCTGGACTTGCCGTGCTGGTCGAGCAGCGACCAGATGGAGTGTTCCTTGACGTCCTCGCCGCCGACGACGCGCCAGTCGTAGCCGTCGTAGTCGACGAAGCCGTAGACGCCGTGTTTGCCGGGGTTGACACCGGTGTACATCGACGGCCACGCGCTCGGCGTCCACGGCGGGATCTGTGACTCCAGCGGTCCGCTCGCGCCGGACTCACAGAGTTCACGGATGTTCGGAATCGCCTCTTCCTCGTACAGACGCTCGAACACGGGTAGACAGCCGGCGTCGATGCCGACGAGCAGCGCGTCCATCCTGTCGTCGTCGGTCATCGACGCTCACCTCGCTCGGTCGTTGTCGGTTGCTTCGACCCGACGTCAGCGAGCGTGTCCTGCCGCGCCGTAGGCGTCCCCTCCGCTATCATCATGTCTGTCGTATGTATGTCACTCATTTAATTATGCCTCCGATAAGCCGGAGACCGCTGTCTGGCGTGTGATACACCGAACCGGTAGGCAGTCGTTTCGACGGCATCAGGAGCCACCACCGCTCGAACCCGCGGTCGTACACATCGTCACCTCGCCGTTGGTGTAGGTGACGTCGCGCGACCCACTACAGGCCTGTTGTTCGGAGAGCGACGGCTGGTAGGAGAAGCCGAAGCCGTCTCTGACGTAGGCCGCCCCCTGCTGTTGGTAGTCGCGGTAGACGACAGTCTCGTTCGCCGTCGACGCCGACCCGTTGGCGACGGTCATCGGCTTCGTCGGGACGTCCTCGCGTCTGTCGAACACCGTCTGATACGGGTGGTCGGTGTGGAGCGGCCGTTCGGTGGTCGCGGGCTGGATGTCACCGATGGTGCTCGTGGCCGCTAGTTCCGCGTCGGTGTAGCTGTAGCGCGTCTGCGTGTCGGCGAACGGCGGGGAGTCGAGCGTCCCGTGGCTCGCGACCGCGGTCACCGTCGGGAACGCCACGGTGAAGATGAGCAGCACGATCACGGCCGTCCGCGGCGTGAGGTTCTTCACGAGGAACGCGACGCCGAGTGCGGCGATCACCGCCATCGGAGCCGCGAGGAACGCGAACCAGCGCCCGGGAACGAACGTCCGGATGCCGAAGAGCGGGAAGCCGAAGACGAACACCAGCATCGCGACGGTGGCGACGACGCCCGTGAACGTCGCGTGGGAGGCGTTCTCCCGCCGGAGCACGTACATGCTACCGACGATCGTCAACAGGAGCAACAGTAGGAAGCCCGCCACGTCGATGTACTGGACGAGCTCCTGCATGAGCGTCATCCCGCGGTCGGGACCGGCGGCCGCGCCACCGGTCCCCCCGTCGGGGCCGGCGAGTGCGAGGAAGCCGGCCGAGGAGTCGATCGTGTTCTGCAGGTAGCTGAAGATGGTCGCGAGGAACGTCCCGCCCTGATACGGCGTCAGCGACCACATGAAGGTGATGAGTCCGAGGTCGAACGCGATGAGCCCCGAGAGGTTCACCGTGTCCTGCGGGCTGAAGTCGAGTGCGTTCGACATCCGGGGGTTGAACAGCCCGAAGCTCAGGGCGAACTGCGCGAGCAGCCCCGCCCCCGTGAACACCAGCATGATGAACGCCGATATCTGGTGGGTCAGGATGACCGCGACGCTGAACACCACCACGAGGACGAAGTCACGGAGCTTGTAGTCGAGATGGAGGACGCGGGTGAGGCTGTAGAGGATCGCGAGGAAGAAGATCAGCCCCAGACTCGTCGGGATGAGGTGGATCCCCCACTCGACGACGTGGCCGATCATCGCGTATGCGGCCGCCGCGAAGACGGCCCAACGGACGCCGACGAGCAGTTTGGTCGTCGAGTAGACGAACAGCACCGAGATGGGCATCGCGACCGCAAGCGAGAGGAACAGCGCCTCCCTGACGCCGAGATCGAACAGCAGCGCCGCGCTGGCGACGAGGAGGTGGAACAGCGGCGACGCGAAGTACTTCCGGTTGGCGATCGGGTCGAGCGACTGCGTCTGGTAGATGGCCGTCGTCCAGTTCGAGACGTGCGACCAGACGTCGATCCCGACGTAGCCCGGCGACGTCATGAGCGCAGTGAGCCGGACGACGAGCCCCAGAAGCACGACCTGGGTGAGGATGAGCGTCGGCGAAAACTCCCCGTCGTCGGTGAAGAACACCTGTGCCATGATCAGCATCCCGGTCATCGCGGCGACGTCGTAGTAGAGCAGCGTCCGGTTGCCCTGGAACGTCGCCAGCGCGACGAGCACCGCTATCCCGACGACCGACAGCGACGGCAACAGTCGTGCGGCCTTCGGTGTCAGCGTGGCGATGGTGCTCTCGCTCTCGGTCCGCGAGGCGAGCAAGTACAGGACGGAGGCGACGCCGAGCACGAGCGGCAGCGTCTGGATGTACACCTGCGAGGCGAGGAGCTGGAGCGGCAGCATCAACACCGCGGCGAGCAGCCCGCCGACGGCGCCGATGATGTCGAGTCGGCCGCTCTTCAGCATCCCCAGCAGCGAGTTCGGTGTCTTGTGGCTCATGGTGAGATGGGGTTAGTCGGTCGGCGTGCGTCGCTCAGTCATCGTCCGCCGTCGCGGCGTCCGCGGCGCCGTCTCGCTGTCCGGCGGGGACGTCCGCGTCGGACGCGACGTCGTTGACGGCCATGCTACCCGCGACCGCCTGGTCGTCGATCAGCACCTCGTTGTCGCTGTTGGCCTCCATGTCGAATACCATCGCGAACAGCAGGAGGGCGACGCCGAGGAACAGCGACAACGCCCAGCTGCCGGACTCCGCCTTCCGCTTGCGGAGCGAGGCGACCGCGCCGCCGACGGAGACCGCAGAGACGCCGGCACCGAAGTAGTAGAGGAACGCGGTCGGGTTGAAGTCCTTCAAGAGGTACTTGCGGTTCAACCGCCAGAGGAAGTTCCGCAGGAGCATGAGCGACACCTTCGGGATGTACTCGTCGTACTCGATATGGCTCTTCCAGTCCTCCTCGTCGTAGACGCTGTCGGCGGAGTGAGCGACGTCGGCGACCCGGAGGTTCTCCACGTTGAGCTTCACCAGCAGGTCGTTGCAGTAGCCGTAGTACTCGTACATGTCCTCGATGGGGGCCTGCTGGAGCGCCTCCTTCGAGATGGCAGTGTAGCCGTTCTGGGGGTCGGCGATCTTCCAGTACCCGCTGGCGATCTTCGTCAGCAGCGACAGCACGGAGTTACCGACGAGTCGGAACCGCGGCATGGCGTCGAGGTCCTCCTCGCGCATGAAGCGGTTCCCTTTCGTGTAATCTGCCACGTCGTCGACGATGGGGTCGATGAACTTCGTCAGCACGTCGGGGTCCATCTGCCCGTCGCCGCCCATCACGGTCACGACGTCGACGTCGTCGTCCAGCGCCGCGAGGTAGCCCGTCTTGATGCCGCCGCCGACACCGCGGTTCTCCTCGTGCTGGATCGGGACGACGACGTCCTCGAAGTTCGCCGCTTCGGCGGCGTGTTCGTCGTTGTACGCCGCCGCATGTTCCTGTATCTCCTTCCACGTGTCGTCCGTCGACCCGTCTTCGACGACGTACGCACGGTCGACGAAGTCGGGGAACGTGTCGATGACGCCGCCTACGTAGCCTTCCTCGTTGTACGCGGGGACGACAATGCCGATGGTGTGTTCTCGGTACATGGTGATGCGTGGCTCTCGTAGGTCCGTCTGCTCTCCCTATGTGCTTTATAATACACCGCCTAAGTATCGAAACCGGGCGATAAGAACTCCATAGTGCCGTCAGACCGTTGCAGAGTCCGTGTGAACGGATGACAGAGACGCGTTTCCGAGCCGTCGGTCCCGACCGTCTCACTCCCCTCAGATGACGTCCGGTTGCACCACGCTGATCCACTCGCGGCCGTTCCAGACGGCCGGCCCCCAGAGTGCGTCGCCCGACCCGTCATGGATCCCCATGTCGCCCCGGTGGGCACCTTCGACGGCGCGGAGGTCGTCCTCCTGGACGTAGCCGTCGCTACGGAGCCGCTCGCAGTCGTCGAACTCGAGGAACGTCGTGTCGTCGAGCGCACAGTTCGAGGGACGGTGGACGTCGACGTCGCGAGCGTCGCGGACGAGGAGGAAGCAGCTCTCGTAGTTGCGGTACGTGCAGTTCGAGACCGAGGCCTGCGGCGCACCGTTGACCGCGACGCCGATCGTAGAGCGGTCGAGGCCGTTGGCGAAGTTGCGGGCGAAGTTCCCCTGGAAGTAGCAGGTGTCGCAGGTGAACCCGGGTGCGGACGCGGAGACGTACACCTCGATCGGGTACTCCATCGCAGTTCCGTTCCCCTCGAAGTAGACGCCGCTGAGGAGTTGGCTACAGCCGCTGCGGGCGTCGACGCCGTGATTCCCGTTGTTCTGGACGGTCCCCCCGATCCACCGGCAGGAGTAGCCGCGCAGTTGGACGCCGTAGGCGTCGTTGAACTCCGAGTGACAGCCGAAGAACGACATGCTGTGCGAGCGAGCGTCGGTGTTGAGGCGGAACCCCGTGCCGCCACAGCCCCACACCATCACGTTGCGGAAGGTGGCACCGAACGTCCCCTTGAAGCCGGTGTCGTCGGTGTACCCCTCGACGGAGACGCCGTGGGAGTTCGTCCCGTAGACGACGATGTCCTTGTACGACGAGTAGGGGGCGGCGCGGATTCTGAGGCCGACGTTGCCGCCGACGATCTTGAGGTTCTGGACGATCGGGTTGTTCCGGTAGTCGTTCATCCCGCGGCCGAGCACCTCGACGACGTTCTCGTCGACGTCGCCGGCGTCGATCACCGACCCCGAGGGGTGGCCGCCAGTGAGCAGCACCTCCTTCTCCTCGTAGTTCAGGACGATCGGAAACTCCTCGCCGGCCTGCTGTGCGTCGTACGACGAGTGGACGTAGACGACGTCGCCGCTCCGGGCGTCGTCCCACGCCTCCTGGATCGTCCGGTAGCCGCCGCGGCCGACGACGAGTTTCCCGCCGAGGTTCGCGATACCCGTCACCGAGTCGATCCCCGCCGCGTCGCCGAGCGCCATCGGCGCGTCGGACGTCGCGCTTGCTCGTCCGCCGACCGAACCGAGTAGCGTTGCCGCACCCGCCGCGCTCATGAACGTCCGGCGGTCGATTCCGTTCTCTCGTGTCTGCTGTCTGGTTCCCATTCGGGTTCTATCTTCCCAGAACTCCTGTCAACGTGTCAGTGAAAACTAACAGAACGGTTAGCGGGAGAGTCACCCGAGAGTAACTCGCTTAGGTGGCTGGTAAGCCGCGAGCGGAGCTCTCGCTCTCGGGAGTACGGTGACCTTATCAAGCCTATAACAATACCTATCAGGCTCTCAGTGTACGTAAGAAAAACCGTGGTGAGGCGCAACGACGACGACGTCGAGACGATGGTCGCGGCAGTGAACCTCATCTCGAAGAAGTGGCATCCGGTCATCATCCAGTCGCTCCTTCGGGACGGCCCCCTCCGGTTCAGCGAGCTGAAGCAACGTCTCGACATCTCGGCAAAAGTGTTGACGGACAGTCTCGACGACCTCGTCGAGAACGAACTCGTCAACCGTAACGAGGTGAACGAACTCGTCAACCGTAACGAGGTCAGTGAATCGCCCCGCCGCGTCGAGTACGACCTGACCCGACACGGTCGAGACATGCAGTCGGTCATCGACGCGTTGTCCGACTGGGGAGCGGAGCATCTGGGAGAGGACACCCGGCCGGTGGTGTTGGTCGTCGACAACGATCCACGGCTGGTGACGATGCACGCCAGTTGGTTGGAAGACGAGTGCCAGATCGAACGCGCCTACGACGGCGAGGAGGCGCTCAGAAAGCTCACCGACGAGATCGACGTCGTCCTGCTCGACCGGCGGATGCCCGGACTGTCGGGCGAGGAGGTGCTCGACCGCATCCGCGATCTCAGACTGGGGTGTCAGGTCATCATGCTCAGCGCGGTCGAACCGGACTTCGACATCCTCGAGATGGGGTTCGACGCCTACATCGTCAAGCCGGGGGCCAAAGAGGAGCTGAAGGAGGTCATCGCCGACGTGCTGGCACGGAACGCCTACGACAGCGAGGTACAGGAGTATCTCGCGTTGAGCGCGAAGCGGGCGGTGCTCCAGGCCGAGAAGACCGAGGGGGCGCTCCAGCGCGACGACCGCTACCGGCGCGTCGAGGCTCGGCTGCGCGAACTCGAGTCGAGCGTCGACGACGCCGACGAGGAGTCGGCGGTCCGCGACGTACAGGCACTGTTGAACATCTCCTGAACACCGAGAGGGTCCAGAGCTACCGATGTCATCCGACACCGAAGTCGACGTCCTGTTGTTCACCGCGACCGGCGACGGAGCGCTCGCGAACGCGTTCGACCGCGCCGACCGCTTCGACCTCGCCGTCGCCACCCCGACCGACGCCACACTCGATCGACTGCAGAACGGGGAGGTGCCACCGCCGCAGTTGCTGCTCGTCGAGTTCGAGGGCGACGGCGACGGGATGGAGCTGCTCCAGTTGGTGAACGCCGACGAAACGCTGCGACGACTCCCCATCATCACCATCGGCGACACGCCGAACGCCCGTGAACTGTCGTACGACCAGCGCGCGAACGCTCACGTCGAACGGCCCTCCGACCCCGATGAGTTCGACGAGGCCGTCGAGCGAATCGAGTCTTTTTGGGTCCGCGCCGCAACACTGCCGCCACTCACCGATGATTCCTGACGACATCACCTCCTCCTCGTCGAGGACAACCCGGGAGACGCCCGCCTGCTCCAGGAACACTTCCGGGACGCGGAACACCCCGTCACCGTCGTCGACGACCCGGACGACCACGCCGAGCCGTCGAACGAGGGTGTCACGCTGTACCACTGCGACCGCATCACCGACGTCGAACCGCGGCTGGCGGCCGTCGAGTTCGACGTCGTCCTGCTGGATCTGAACCTCCCAGGGATCCACGGGCTGGAGACCGTCGACTACGTCCGCGAACGGACGGAGACGACCCCCATCATCGTGCTGACTGGGGTCCCCGAGGAGCGACTCGGCATCGACGCCGTCTCTCACGGCGCACAGGACTACCTCGTGAAAGACGAGGTGACGCCGGAGGTGCTCATGCAGGCCATCCGGTACGCCATCGAACGGAAGAAGACCGAGGAGACGCTCCGGCAGCAGGCCGAGGAGCTGCGCATCCTCAACCAGCTGACCCGCCACGACATCCGTAACGAGATGACGCTCGTGGTCGGCCGGGCGCGGGAGCTGTCCGAGCACGTCGACCACCACGGCGAGTCCCAGTTGGAGGAGATCGTCCGGACGAGCAACCAAATCCTCCAGCTGACCCGCGGCATCGGCGACATCGTCTCCTCGGTCACCGGCAGCGAGGCGGCCGACCTCGCCGACGTCTCGCTGCAGTCGGTGCTCGAGTCGGAGATCGAGAGCGCCAGACAGCTGTACGGCGGAATCGTCGTCGACGTCGACGGCGAGATCCCGCCGGTGGAGGTCCGGGCGAACGACCTGCTGTCGTCGGTGTTCGCGAACCTGCTGTCGAACGCCATCCTCTACAACGACAAGGAGACGCCCGAGGTGACCGTCCCGTCGAGACCGACGAGAGCCGCGTCGTCGTCTCCGTCGCCGACAACGGCCCGGGTATCCCCGACCGACGGAAGGAGACAGTGTTCGGCGAGGGCGAGCAGGGGGCCGAGAGCAGCGGGACCGGGATCGGCCTCTACCTCGTCAAACAACTCGTCTCACAGTACGGCGGCGACGTCGGGGTCGAGGACAACCACCCCGAGGGGGCGGTATTCTACGTCGAACTCGAACGGGTCGAGTGACGACGAACGGACGGGACGACTCCCGGACCGCTTTACGCGGGCGATAATAAAGCCGCCCCAGCGTCTACTACCGTGTATGAACGCGCGAGCACGACGAACGACGGGGTGGACCGCGTGAGCGAGCGACTCGACGTCGGCTTCGTCCCGGCGGAGTGTCCCGGTGCGCCCGGGTCGGGCGCGGTCGAGACGTCGACGCTCCTCATCGAGCGACTGTCCGAACACCACGACCTGACGGTCTACGTGTCGAGTCAGATGGACTCGGCCGACGCGGAGCTGCCCGCCGAAGACCGCGTCGAGTACGTGCTACACGACAACCTCTCGAAGCTCCCCCACCCCATCGCCGCGAAACACGAGGCGCTCCGCGAGGAGCTCCCCGCGATGGAGCGCCACGACCTCGTTCACTCCTACTCGTCGGCGTTCATCCCGCTGCTCGCCGAACTCGACGTGCAGACGCTGTCGACGCTGAACTCCTATGTGCCGGTCTGTCCGAAGGGCGACATGATGTACCACGGCGAACGGAAGTGTTCCGGCCCGTCGCCCGGCAAGTGTGCGAGCTGTATCGCCACGACGGCGGTCAAGCGCCGGCAGGGCGTCGAGCGCGAACTCCGCGCCAGCTACTCCTCGCTGGGGAAGATCGACCTCGTCCGGAAATCGATCGAGCGGGCGAACGAGATCGACGCCTACCACGCGCTGTCGCCGCATCTCAAGGAAGACTACGACGCGCTCGGGTTCCCGGGCGAGCGGACGACCGTCATCCCGCACTTCTACGACGAGGCGTTCCACCGCGAGGAGCCGGACCCCGACGCCGGCGTCGACGACGGCGACCCCGTCACGCTGCTCTACGTCGGTGCGTTGCAGGACATCAAGGGGCTGCACGTGCTCATCCCCGGCCTGGCCGAGATGCGCAAGCGCGGCCACGACGTCGAACTCGAGATCGTCGGCGCGGGACCGTACGAGACGCGGCTGAAGGAACTGGCCGACGAGGAGGGTGTCGCCGACGCCGTCGACTGGCTCGGCTACGTCGACCACGACGACCTCCCCGACGTCTACGACGAGGCCGACGCGTTCGTCTACCCGGGACTCATCGACGAACCGTTCGGGCGCGTCGTGCTGGAGGCGCTGTCGATGCGAACGCCGCTTCTCGTCTCCGACGTCGGCAGCATGGACTTCATCGTCGGTGACGCCGGCGAACCGTTCGAGGCGGGGAACCCCGCGGCGCTCGCCGACGCCTTCGAGCGACTCGTCGCCGACTACGACAACCACTACGCCGCTATCGACGAGGAGCTCCCGCGGTTCGCCCCGGAGACGATCATCGACAAGTACTCTGAGCTGTACCGCGAGGTCGCACGCGAGAAGCGCGTCGTCACGCGGTAACGACGACGGACGAGAAAGAGAGCGGGAGAGCAGTTCGGATCACGTCTCGCGACGCGGGGGCGTCAGACGCACGGGCGGGGCGTGGACGGACGGAACGGTGAGCTGAGGGAACGAAGCCGACCGCGTCAGCTGGGGAACTCGTTGCCGTAGCCGTCGTAGGAACCGGCGACACCCTCGTAGACGGTGCTCCAGTAGAGATCGACGTCGCCGCTGGCGACTTTGAGTCCGTCGTAACCGTCGTAGGAGCGGGCGGTGGTCTTCGAGACGACGTTGCCGTTACCGTCGTCGACGATCGGGTGGTGCGTCGACTCGTAGCTCCCCTTCGAGACGACGCAGTCGTCGGCGACGAGCGCGAGCGCGCGGCGGTAGCTCGGTCCGGGCTGTTCGACCGTGTTGCTGTAGAACCGCGAGCCGTCGCGTTCACAGCGGATGGCGTTTCGCCCGCCGGTCGCGCCGGAGGCCTCGCCCGTGACGGTGCACCCCTCGACGAGCACGTCGCCGTCACCGGGTTCGATGTCGATCGCCTGTCCCGGACAGTGCATCTCGATGTGGACGTCTTCGATCTCGACGTCGCCGCAGCCCTCCGAGACCATGATGGCGGCGTCGTTCGACTCGTCGCTGGCTCCGAGCGTGATGGAGGTGTTCTCGATCTTCGCCGAGGTACACCCCGGCATCACGGTGATGGCGTGGCCGTTCGGCTCCGCGAGGATGATCTCGCAGTTCTCGATCCAACAGTTGGAGCCACCGTCGAGACGGATGCCGCGCTGGTTGTTGTCTCGGCTCCGAGCGTGGTCGACGACGACGGTCGCGTCCTGGACCGTACTTCGGTGGCCGTCGAGACGGATGTTCGCGGAGTTGCTGTTCTCGAACCGACCGCCACGGACGACGACGCGCCCGTCTTCGCCGGAGTCGTAGAGCCCGTTGTCGGGGAAGCCGCCGATGACGCAGTCACGCACCCAGAGCTTGCCACTGTGGTACGGGCTGACGATGAAGCCGGTGGGACCCCACCTGACGTCGGGGTTGCCGTCCTGCTCGGTGTCCTTCGTCCACGCCCCGCCGTCGGGCATCCGGACGCGGTCGACCGCGCCGATGCTATCCTCGTCGACGATGTCGACGAGCATCGGGCCGTGAGTGCCGGCGTCGTGCTCGCCGACGAAGTCGATGTCGTGGATGTAACAGTCGTTGACCTGCGCTTGAATCGCGCGGAGTCCGGTGTTGTGCGCACGGAAGTCGAAGGTGAAGTAGCCGATACGGAGCCAATCGCCCGGTGCGTAGTGGGTGCCGAGTTTGAAGATGCGATGTTCGCCTTCGAACTCGTCGGCGGGAGCGGGGACGATGGTCGCGTCGTCACCGATCAGCCAGAGTTTGTCGAAGCCGGTGAACCGGATCCCCTCGTCGATGTAGTACTCGCCGGGCGGGAAGTAGATCTTCCTGTTGTCGTCGAGAACGTCGTCGAGAATCGGAGTGATAGAGTCGCCACCGGTGTTGTCCGCACCGGCGTCGACGATGTTGATCGTTTCGTAGGAGCTGTAGCTCGCCGAAGCGCGTTCGGAGAAGACTGCAGCACCGAGTGCCGTCGCTCCGACCGTGCCAAGGAAGGATCGACGACCGAGCGTTCGAGTTGAGGTCTGTTCTGAGGTCTCAGGCATAACGCAGTTCTGAGACAGTAGCTTTTATTGATAAGTATTTTGAAATTGAATTTCTGTTTAACCATAAAATATAAATAAGTCGGCCAGAAAGATTATACCCTTCGAGAAATCGACAGCATAGTTACTCAGGATCGAGTAAAAAATGTCAGAGGAACGAGTCGGGTGTGACGACCGGCGTGTCGGCGGCGTCGGTCGCGTTTAGAAGTCGTTGTCGACGAGTCGGAGTCCGCTCCCGCCGTCGACGTCGACAGCGTCGTAGCCACCGTAGGAGCTGGCCGTGACGTTCTCGATGGTCGCGTCGTCACCCTCGACGACGAGCGGGTAGTGCGTCGCCTCGTAGCGACCACCGGAGACGGTGATGTCGTCGCCGCGGATCACGACGCCGCGGCGGTAGTCAGGCCCGGAGTGTTCGACCGTGTTCGAGCGGAGCAGCGATCCGTCGCGGTCGCAGATGATGGTCTCGCGACCGCCGGTCGCACCGGAGCCGTCGCCGGTGACGGTCGTGTTCTTGATCACACAGGGTTCGTCGCCGGAGCGGAGTTCGATGGCCTGTCCAGTGGCGTCCAGGTCGACGGAACAGTCGTCGATCACCGTCCGACCGGCGTCCTCTTCGACCATGATGGCGGCGTTCACGTAGCCGTCCGTGACGTCGATGGTGGTCCCTTCGATCTTCGCGGAGTCGACGCCGGAGCGGACGGTGATCCCGTTGGCGGTGGGTTCCTCGAGGACGATCTCCGAGTTCTTCACGGCACAGCCGCTGCCGCCGTCGAGACGGATCGCCTGCTGGGCGGCGTCGTCGTTGCGTGCGCCGTCGACGGTGATGGTGGCACCGTCGATCATGCTTCGGTAGCCGTCGAGGCGGATGCTCGCCGTGTTGCTGTTCTCGAACTGGCCGCCTTTGACGACGACGGTGCCGTCCTTGCCAGAGTCGTAGAGCCCGTTATCGGGGAAGCCGCCGATGACGCAGTCGCGTACCCAGAGGGTCCCGTTGTGATACGGGCTGACGATGAAGCCGGTGGGGCCCCAGCGGACGACGGGGTCGCCGTCCTGCTCGGTGTTCTCCGTCCACGCGCCGCCGTCGGGCATCCGGACACGGTCCACCGCGGCGATGCTGTCTTCGTCGATGATGTCGACGAGCATCGGACCGTGGGTGCCGGCGTCGTGTTCGCCGACGAAGTCGACGTCGTGGATGTAACAGTCGTTGACCTGCGCCTGGATGGCTCGCACTCCCGTGTTCTCGGCGGTGAAGTCGAAGGTGAGATCGCCGATGTGGAGCCAGTCACCCGGTGCGTAGTCGGTTCCGAGCTTGAAGATGTGGTCCGCCCCGTCGAACTCGTCGGCGGGGGCCGGGACGATGGTGGCGTCCTCACCGTAGAGCCAGAGTTTCTCGAAGTCGGTGAACCGGATACCTTCGTCGACGTAGTACTCGCCGGGCGGGAAGTAGATCTTCCTGTTGTCGTCGAGAACGTCGTCGAGAATCGGAGTGATAGAGTCGCCACCGGTGTTGTCCGCGCCGGCGTCGACGATGTTGATCGTCTCGTAAGAGTCGTGACTTGCAGAGGCGCGACCGGAGAGGGCCGTCGCGCCGAGTGCCGCCGCCCCGACCGTGCCAAGGACGGAACGTCGACTGAACGTCTTGTCTGGGGTCTCAGGCATTTGCAATTTCTCCACAATCGGGTTTGCTGATAAGAGTTGTGAAACAGAACTAACAAACGGCCACAAGATACAAATGGGAAGGAAATACCTCTCTAGAATTAATAAATAAACAGATCGGGCCAAAAGAGTTCTATGTAAAGCTAGATGTCCGCCAGCTCCCGGAGCTTCCGCACTCCGGGAGCGCCGTCGACGAGCCAGAGGACGAACGCGACGAAGAACGGTCCGAAGTAGACGGCGAGCAGGCCGACCTGCTGGGTCGTCGACAGCGCGGTCAGGAACTCGCCGAGGTACTCGAGGACCCGTTCGAGTGCGACCTGCTGGTCGTCGTACGGCGGGAACGTCGCGACCGGCCAGAGAACGCGCATGAGTGCGAACTCCGTCCCGTAGCCGTAGAGCAACGCCGTCGCGACGTCGCCGAGGAGATGCGACCACCAACCGACGGTGAACGCCACGCCGACCTCCAGCCGGCGGAGTTGGGCCGCGGCCGCGACGGCGAGGAGACCGAGCGGGACGGCGACGAACACCGAGTGGGCGACCGAGACACCTTGCGGAAAGAGATGGAACACCCACGACAGCGGCTTGTCGACGAGATCCGGCAGTTGGGTCGCGACGAGCAGGGCGAAGACGGCCGCACCGCTCGGGGGTCTACCGCGCGTCAGCCGCGATCCGAGAGAGACGAGGACGTAGCCGAAGGCGGCGTGTCCCCACGGCCACATCTACACTGCCCCCGAAGACGACGGCGCGGCGAGCGCCTGTTGTCCGTTCGGGGAGGAGAGCCAGACGTGGACGACGCGGTAGGCGTTGTCACGGGAGGGGTCAGACGGCGGGTCGCCCTTGTAGACGAGGAACGCCAAGCGACTGTTGTCGCCGCCGGACTGCTCGACCTGATACGGCGTCCGTTCCGTCTGGCCGGCGGCGACGGCGGTGCTGAACGAGTCGACCCGCTCGGCGTTCGTCACCTGCCCGTTCTGCACCTGCTCGAGCTGGACGACGGTCGTGTAGCTCACGTCCTGGCCCTCCTGGTTCGTGATAGCGAGCTGGACGGTTCCACCGTTGCGGGCCGTTTCACCGACGTTCTCTGTAGTAACGTTGCCGTTCTGTTCGGTGACGAGGTACGTCTCGGTGAACTGATCCTGTGCAGGCGAGGCGAGACCGGCGACGCCGGCGCTCGCGGCGAGCACGAGGAGACTCGCGACGAACAGGAGACTGTACGTCCCACCTCCGAGCCCAGCGAACATCCCGCTCGGGAGGAGACTGCCGACCGTGAACCGCTCGTCGGCGGCGACGAATCCCCGGCGGACGGCCGCCAGTATGGAGAACAGCACCGTCAGGCCAGAGAGGATCGCGACGAGCGGCAGCGTGGCGATACCGAACGGCGTGAAGTGGAGCGCGTACGCCGTCATCGGGAGCACGACGAGGCTGAGCGCCAGTGCGAGCACCACCCGTTCGGTCGGACCGATGCGCCGGTAGCTCACACCGGTCGGATCGTCGAGTTCGGCCCGGTTGAGAGCGCGAACCGAGCGTGAACGCAACCGCGGCATCCCCTCGGGGTAGAGTGCCGAAACTATCGCGTACCCGGGAAGGAACAACACGATCGGGAGGAGTGCGAGGATACGGATCGGTCCCGACAGACCGACGTAGACCGCTCCCGCCGCCGCCAGCGCGGCGACGGTAGCGAGAAACAGGTCGGCTATCCACTCGTACACGGCTGTCATTGACGCTGGCTACTGGCTCCGCGACTAAAAAGCCCGAGTACCGTTCACGCCTAAACTCCCGAATTCTCCGTCATAGAGGGTGCCTAAGTCCGAATATCCCTCTCGTCGGTCGGCGCGGTTGCAACGTTTACGCGGGTCGTAGCGTCACACAGAAACCGACGGAAATGGCCCGTGACACCGCTTAGTCGACCGATAATAAAGCCACTCTCTCTTCTCTACTCTGGTGATGCGACGACTGGGCCACAAGGGCGCTCCGACAGTCACGCCGGTCGACAGATCGGACGGGACGCACGTCCGTCGGAGCGAACAGACGGAGGGAGCCAGATGAGTATTCCGATCGCCGACCCCGAGGTGGGGGACGCCGAACTGAAGGGAGTCGTCGACGTCCTCGAGTCCGGCCAGCTCGCCGCGGGCGACGCCGTCGAGGAGTTCGAGGACCGCTTCGCCGACTACTGTGACGCGGAGCACGCCGTCGCCACGACGAACGGCACAACCGCGCTACACGCGGCGCTGACCGCGGCGGGCGTCGAACGCGGGGACACCGTCGTTACGACGCCGTTCTCGTTCGTCGCGACGGCGAACACGATCAGATTCGCGGGCGCGGAGCCCGCCTTCGCCGACGTCGACCCCGAGACGTTCAACCTTGACCCGCACGCGGTCGAAGAGCTGATCCGCGAGCGCGACGGCGACGTCGACGCCATCATGCCGGTCCACCTCTACGGCCTGTCGGCCGAGATGGACCACCTGCGCGAGATCGCCGCCGAGTACGACGTCCCGCTCGTCGAGGACGCCGCGCAGGCACACGGCGCAGACTACCACGACGAGACCGCCGGCTCGATGGGCGACGTCGCCTGCTTCTCGTTCTACCCGACCAAGAACATGACGACCGGCGAGGGCGGGATGATCACGACGAACGACGAGGACGTCGCCGACGCCGCTCGGCGCTTCATCAACCACGGTCGGAGTCAGTCCGGCTACGAGCACGTCGAGGTCGGCCACAACTTCCGGATGACGAACCTCTGTGCCGCCATCGGCGTCGCACAGATGGACCGCATCCGCGAGTTCAACGAGGCCCGCCGCGAACACGCGGCGTTCCTCACCGACGGGCTCGAGGACATCGCAGCCGTCACCCCGACGGAGCCGGAGGGGCTGCGCCACGTCTACCACCAGTACACGATCCGGGTGGGCAACCGCGAGGAACTCGTCGACCAACTCGACGACCACGGTGTCGGCAGCGGCGTCTACTACCCGAACCCGATCCACGAACTCGAGGCGTACGACGACTACTCGGGTCCGACCGACCTCGACGTCGCCGAGACCGTCGCCGAACAGGCGCTCTCGCTGCCGGTCCACCCGAACCTGACGCAGGAAGACCTCGAGACCATCGTCGACGTGATGCACGAGGTCGACGTCGAACCGGTCGACGAACTCGCCCGCAGAGAGGAGGTAACCCATGTCTAACTCAGAGACA
The DNA here is from genome assembly GCF_900110465.1 of Halogranum amylolyticum. GTDB lineage: Archaea > Halobacteriota > Halobacteria > Halobacteriales > Haloferacaceae > Halogranum > Halogranum amylolyticum. The sequence goes on along the minus strand of NZ_FODV01000023.1, from coordinate 20,511 downwards.
GTCAAAGCCGGAGTAATCGGCGTCGGCAGTATGGGACAGAACCACGTCCGGATCTATCAGGATCTGCCGGGCGTCGAACTGGTCGGCGTCTACGACGCCGCGATGGAGCGCGCCGAGGAGGTCGCCGGCGACTTCGACACGCGAGCGCTCACGATGGACGAGCTGCTCGAGGAGGCCGACGCAGTCTCCATCGCCGTCCCGACGCAGTACCACTTCGACGCCGCCCGCGAGTGTATCGACGCCGGCGTCAACGTGCTCGTCGAGAAGCCGTTCGTCGAGGACCCCAAGAAGGGCCAGACGCTCATCGACTTCGCCGAGAAGCGCGACGTCGTGCTACAGGTCGGTCACGTCGAGCGGTTCAACCCGGCCGTACGGACGCTGATGGACCTCGTCGACGACCTCGACGTCATCGCGGTGACGGCCGAACGACTCGGCCCGCCGCTGAACCGCGAGATCGACGACAGCGCCGTGATGGATCTGATGATCCACGACATCGACATCGTGCTCGCCATCGTCGGCGAGGAGGTCAGCTCGGTCAACGCCGTCGGCACGCAGAAGGGAGCGTACGGTGCCGCCAACCTCCAGTTCGACGACGGGACGGTCGCCGAGCTGACCGCGAGTCGTATCACTCAGGAGAAGGTCCGGCAGCTCACCATCTCGGCGGCCGAGGCGCGCGTGAAAGTCGACTACATCGACCAGAGCATCGAGATCCACCGCCAGTCGGCGCCCGAGTACGTCGAGGACGGCGACGTCCGCTACCGCCACGAGAACGTCGTCGAGAAGCTCACCGTCGACCAGGGCGAACCCCTGAAGAAGGAGCTCGCCGCCTTCACCGACGCGGTCCGCACCGGCTCCGAGCCGGTCGTCACCGGCGCTGACGGCCTCCGCGCACTCGAGGTCACCCGCGAACTCGACGAGCTCGCGGCGGACGAGCCGGCGACGCGGACCGAACACTCGCCGGTCACGCAGGACGACTGACCCCTCAGATCGGCCCAGTCTACTTTTCGTGACGGCTGTTTTCGAAGTAATCTCCCCCAACTACACCGTCGCCGACGGACTGAGACAGCGACGTGTCGATACTGTCAGTTCGCGGTGTTGGCGAACGGCGTTCGGGGTTAGTACACAGACAAGACCGCCTTAACCGGGCGTTTTGTCCGTTCTCAGTATCTCTGATCTCAGTGAACAGTCTATCTCATTTACACCATCGGGAGCGGAAGTCGGGGTATGGAACAGAAACGGCGTACGTTCCTCTGGTCCCTCTCGGCTGCCGCGGCGGGGCTGGCTGGATGTATCGGACAGTCCACCGAACCGGCACAGACGCCGACGGAGACGGGATCCCCCTCTCACACGCCGACCGACACCGAGACGACGACACCGGAGAGCCAGTTCGTCCACAGCGGCGACACCATCCCCCCGTGGCCGACGGAGACGCCCGGCACCCTCCCGTTGGTCGCCGGTCCGAGCGTCGAGGCCGACAACCCCGTGTTGACCGCCGCCGACGTGACCGACTACGGTGACGTCGACTACGTCGCCGACCCGTTCATGTTCGTCGAGGAAGGCGAGTGGCACATGTTCTTCGAGATCGTCAACCACGACCGACGACCGGACGCTCCTATCGGTCACGCCACTAGCGACGACGGGCTGGAGTGGGAGTACGACCAGGTCGTCCTCCAGAAGGACGAACACACCTCGTTCCCGCTGATCTGGAAGTACGACGGCGAGTACTACATGTGTCCGCCGACGGGAAAGCGAGTCGAACTGTGGAAGGCCGAGGAGTTCCCCACCGAGTGGTCGAAGGTCGGCAACGCCATCGACGTCGACTACTACTCGCACGACCCGGTGTTCTTCCGCTACGACGGCCGTTGGTGGCTCGCGACCGACAAGGACAACGACAAGGTGATGCTCTATCACTCGACGGAGCTCGAGGCGACCGACTGGACGCCCCACGAGAACAACCCCGTAGTGACGGGACGTCGGGAGGCGGCCCGACAGGGCGGTCGCCCGCTCGTCGTCGACGACGAGATCTACTTCTTCTTCCAGGATCTCGAGGACCAGTACGGCGACAAGACCCGTGCCTACCGCGTGACCGACCTCACGACGAGCAGCTACGCCGACGAGGAGGTCGCCTCCTCGCCGGTGCTCTCGGAGTTCGGCGTCGGCTGGAACGCGACGACGATGCACACGTTCGACCCGTGGTCGCTGGGCGACGGGAAGGGGTGGCGGTGTGCGGTCGACGGGACGGCGTCGACGGAGGACTACAGCATCGGTATCTACGACGTCCCCACCGTCGACCCGACGCACGCCCCGAAGAATCTCGTCGACGAGTACGGCGCGACCGCGTGGTACGACTTCAGCCACGGCCTCGACGGCGTCGTCTTCGACCGCTGCGGGTCGCATCACGGGACGATCCGCGGGACGTCGGCGACGAGGGACACGACGCTGGGTGCGGGCCGGGTGTTCGCCGGGACCGACGAGGACCGCGTGCTCGTCCCCCACGAGTTTCCCGAGCTGCTCAAGAGTCGCTCGTTCACGCTCCTGCTCTCGGTCGCGCCGGGCGACGGTGAGGACGCCCGCGTGCTCGACTACGGCAAGCGGAGCAAGACGCGGGGGATGCGAGTCGACGTCCGCGACGGCGAGTGGGCGGTGACCGTCGACAGCGGCGGAACCGAGAGCACCGTCAGGGGTGGCGACGCGACGACGCCGACGACGCTCGCGATCGTCCGTGACGGCGGGTACACGGTGTACGCCGACGGGGAGATGCTGGAGTCGATCGACAGCGTCGGCACGTTCCACTTCAACAACTCCTACACCGTGTTCGGCGGGGCGATGACCGGTGGGGAGAACTTCACGGGGTCGGTCCACGGCTACTGGCTGCTCGACGACGTGCTCACCGCCGACGAACTCGGGGCGTTCGCGGAGACAGTACACGAGTAGTCGACGAGTGGGCGGACGCCTCGTCGACAAGGAAACAGCTAACAGCACGGACCTCACCGTTGTTCTCGAAGCAGACGGAACGGGCACAACGGCTTGCGGAGTTGCTGCAGCGAGAGATCGGAGACGAGCTCCGGGCGGTCGTCTACTACTCGACCGACACGGAACTGTTTCAGGACTCGGGGACGTACGAACTCGTCTACCTGCGGGGCGACGAGACGGTTCCGACAGAGCAGACCGAGCTGAAGACGGTGATGGAGGCAACGGGAATGGAGTCGCTCGGACGCACCATCCGTCACCAACACGGGGACCACGACACGCTGAACTTCGTGGTGAAGAACTACGACACGGTCACGGAGACGTTCTTCTTCCTCAGCGCGTGTGAGGGCGTCGCGGTGTCGCTGGAGCCGTCGGTGTTCATCTCGAAGAACCCCCTCATGGACGACTGTCTGGCCGCACTGGTGCTCTGAGCACAGTCTCTCGCGTGGGATGTCAACGAGAGTCACTCAGAGGGAGGAAATCCGGTTTTCAGTGACGATTATGACCCTAACGCACGCCTAAGCGCGGCCTTACTCCGCCCATAATAAAACGCCTTTGAGGACACAGAGACGGTGAGAGCAACCTAGAGATGACCCGCAAACTCCTCATCGGGCTGGCACTCCTCGGCATCACCCTGGCGGCGCTCGGCATCGCCGCCCGGAGGGTCGCTGCGCCAGCGGACGACGACACGGACACCGCCACCGACGACCGAATCGACTTCGAGACGGCCACCGCCAGCGTGGAGGGTTGAGATGGGCTGGTACCACGCCGGCGACTGCTGCGAGATCGACGACGGCGCGACGGTCGGCTACATGCACGGCGACGACGTGTCGCCGACGACGCTGGGCGACCGAGCGCGCATCCGGGAAGGGACGATCGTCTACGCCGACGTCGACGTCGGCGACGACTTCGTCACCGGCCACAACGCCCTCGTCCGCGAGAACACCACCATCGGCGACGAGGTCGTCGTCGGCACCGAGACGGTCATCGACGGGACCTGTGAAATCGGCTCGAACGTCAGCCTGCAGACGGGCGTCTACATCCCGACGCACACCACCGTCGGCTCGAACGTCTTCATCGGGCCGAAGGCGACGCTGACGAACGACCCCTACCCGGTCCGACAGGACGTCGAGATGCAGGGACCGACCATCGAGGACGGCGTCTCAATCGGTGCGAACGCGACGATCCTCCCCGGTGTCACCATCGGTGAGGGTGCGTTCGTCGCCGCCGGGTCGACAGTGACAGAGGACGTACCGCCGGAGACGCTCGCAGTCGGCTCCCCCGCAGAACACCGCTCCCTCCCCGACGAACTCGACACGGAGAACGAACTCGCATGAGTGAGGCAGTCAACACAGGGACCCCCCTGTACGGCAGTGAGGCATCGGCGGACGACCAACAGACGGCGTTCACGAACGGCGAAGTTCCCGTGGCAGTCTACGGCCTCGGCAAGATGGGCCTGCCGCTGGCGAGCGTCTACGCCGAGGTGACGGGCAACGTCACCGGCGCGGACGTCGACCCCGACGTGGTCGCCGGGCTCAACGCCGGCGAGAACCACATCGCGGGCGAACCGGGGCTGGACGAACTCGTCGACGATCTCGTCTCTCGCGACGCCTTCCGCGCGGTTGCCGACCCGAAAGAGGCGGCCACCGACGCCCGCGTCCACGTCGTCATCGTCCCGACGCTCATCGACGACAACGGCGCACCCGACCTCTCTATCGTCGAGTCGGTGATGCGCGACATCGCCAGCGGACTCGAGGAGGGTGACATGGTCATCGCCGAGTCGACGCTGCCGCCGCGCTCCTGCGTCGACCGCCTGCTTCCCATCCTCGAAGACGAGTCCGGACTCGAACTGGGCGAGTTCGGCCTCGCGTTCTGCCCGGAGCGGACCTCCAGCGGGCGGGCGCTGGAAGACATCCGCGGTGCCTACCCGAAGATCGTCGGCGGCGCCGACGAGGAGAGCACGCGGGTCGCAGAACTCATCTACGGTCATCTCAACACCAACGAGATCATCACCGTCTCCGACACGACGACCGCAGAGGCGGTCAAGGTGTTCGAGGGCGTCTACCGCGACGTCAACATCGGGCTGGCCAACGAACTGGCACAGCACACTGAGGCGTTCGACATCGACGTGACGGAGGCCATCGAAGCGGCCAACACCCAGCCGTTCTGTGAGATTCACGCACCGGGTGCGGGCGTCGGCGGCCACTGTATCCCGTACTACCCGCGGTTCATCATGAAGGAGTTCGACACGGAGACGCCCGTCATGCGGGCCGCCCGCGACACGAACGACGAGATGCCGCTCTACACCGCCGACCACGCCGTCGACGGCCTGCACGCCGAGGGCGTCGACCCCGCCGAGTCGACGGCGCTGGTACTCGGACTCACGTACCGACCCGGCGTCGACGAGATCCGCGCGACCCCCGCGCTGCCGCTCGTCGAGCGACTGGTCGAGGAGGGCGTCGACGTCGACGCGGTCGACCCCGTCAACACCCACACCGAGCCGTTCGAGGCGGCCGGCGCGAACCTGGTCGACCTCGACGGTGTCGCCGAGACGTACGACGCGGTCGTGCTCGTGACGCCGCAGGAGGCGTTCGACGACCTCGATCTCACGAGTCTCGCACCGCAGGACGGACGGCTGGTCGTCGTGGACGGCCGTCAGTCGCTGACCGAACTGCGTGGCCACGACGCGGTCCACTACCGAGGAGTTGGTGTCAATGTCTGAAGCAACAACGGAAGCACGCGACACGAGAGCCGAGAACAAGAGAATCTGTGTGGTTGGCCAGGGCTACGTCGGCCTGCCGCTGGCGGTCGCCTTCGACGAAGAGGGCCACGACGTCACCGGGTTCGACATCGACGAGGACAAGATCGCCGCGCTCGACGACGGGGTCGACACGACCGAGGGCGACCTCGGCGACGACACCATCGTCGAGAGCGACGTCGAGTTCACGACCGACGCCGCGAAGATCGCGGAGGCCGACTACGCCATCATTACGGTGCCGACGCCGGTCGACGAGATGAACAACCCGAACCTCGACTTCATCAAGGCCGCCGCCCGCACGGTCGGGAAGAATCTGACCGAGGACACGACGGTCGTGCTCGAATCGACCGTCTATCCCGGCGTCACCCGCGACGTGCTCGGGCCGATTCTGGCCGAGGAGTCGGGACTCACGCTCGACGAAGAGTTCTACCTCGGCTACTCGCCGGAGCGACTCGCACCGGGGACCGAACGGACGCTCCAGGAGGTCGTGAAGATCGTCAGCGGGTCGACCGACGAGGTGCTCGCCGACCTCGCGGAGCTGTACGGCTCCGTCGTCGACGCGGGTATCCACGAGGCGCCCAACCTCGAAACAGCCGAGGCGGCGAAGGTGACCGAGAACGTCCAGCGCGACCTCAACATCGCGCTGATGAACGAGCTCTCGATCATCTGTGACCACCTCGACATCGACACCAACGACGTGCTCGAGGCGGCGGGGACGAAGTGGAACTTCCACGACTACCACCCCGGTCTCGTCGGCGGCCACTGCATCCCGGTGGACCCGAACTACCTCGCACACGGCTCCGAGCGGAAAGGGTACCAGCCGAAGCTCATCTTGCAGGCCCGCGAGGTCAACGAGTACATGCCGAAGCACACCGCCGAGTTGACGCTGAAGGCGCTCAACGACCAGAAGAAGGTGCTCTCCGACGCCCGCCTGCTCGTACTCGGCCTCGCCTACAAGCCGAACGTCGGCGACATCCGCACCTCCGAGGTGCGCGGCGTCATCAGCGAACTGCAGGAGTACGGCGTCGAACTCGTCGGCTACGACCCGCGAGCGGACGACGAGGCCAGCGCGGAGTACTTCGGTATCGAGATGACCGACGAGATAGCGTTCGACGGCTACGACGGGGTCATCCTCGCGACGCCGCACGACGAGTTCGCCGACCTCGACGCCGATGCGATGGCCGCCGACCTCAACGACGCGCCGGTGCTCATCGACGTCGAGAACACGATGAACGAAGACGAGGTGACGGCCGCCGGCTTCGTCTACGACAACCTGTAAGCCGACCGTGATTCAGGAGGACCCTACGATGATTCAGGACGCACGCACGTCGACGCAGGCTGGGGACGCGACAGCTGGAGGCGACCGATGAAGTACGTCATCACCATCCAGCATCCGGCACACGTCCACTTCTTCAAACACGCCATCGGGGAGTTGGAGGACGAGGGTCACGAGGTGTACGTGTTCGCCCGCGACAAGGAGGTCGCCGTCGACCTGCTGGACGCCTACGACATCGACCACGAGGTGCTGCTCGACGGGCAGGGCAGCGGCGTGCTCGGCGGCGTCGGCGGGATGGCGACCTCGCAGCTGCAGTACGAGTACAAACTGCTGAAGCGGGCCCGCGAGATTCAGCCGGACGTGATGGCCGCAATCGGCGGCACCGCGGTGGCGCACGTCGCCGCGCTCGTCGGCGCGCGCAGCGTCGTCTTCACCGACACCGAGCACGCCCCGGCGAACAAGATCACGTTCCCCGTCGCCGACGAGGTGTGGACGCCCGAGTGCTTCCACGACGACGCCGGGAGCAGTCAGCGGGAGTACGCCGGCTACCACGAACTGGCCTACCTCCACCCCGATCGGTTCGACCCGGACCCGAGCGTGCTGGAGGAGCTCGGGGTCGACCCCGAGGAGAAGTTGGTCGTGCTCCGACTCGTCTCGTGGGACGCCTCCCACGACGTCGGCGAGGCCGGCTTCGACGACATCGGCGACGTGGTCGAGCAGTTGGAGGCGACGGGCGCGCAGGTGATCATCACGTCGGAGGCGTCCCTCCCCGAGGAGTTGGAGGACCGCCGCGCCACCGTCGCACCGCACCGTATCCACCACGTGCTGGCGTACGCCGACCTGTTCGTCGGCGAGGGGGCGACGATGGCCGTCGAGAGCGCGGTGCTGGGCACACCCGCCGTCTACGTCAACACGCTGCGGATGGGGTACACCGACGAGATCGAGGCCCGCTACGGGCTGCTCTACAACTGTCAGGGGGCGTACCGCCACGCCAACGCGCTCGAGACGGCCGTCGACGTCCTCGACGGCGAGGAGGGCGACGACTGGGACGTCCGTCGCGAGCGACTCCTCGACGAGAAGGGCGATACGACCGAGACGGTGCTGGACGCACTCCGGCAATGAGTCCGGAATCGGAGCCGACGGCGACAGCCGACGAGGAGACCGACGGCGTCGACCTCCGCGTCCTGCAGCTGACGACGTCCGAGCGGTCGTTCTTCCGGAAGCAGGTCGAGGTGCTGGAGGAGCGCGGCGTCGAATGCGTGACGGTCGTCGTCCCGCGTGCGGGCGAGGGTCGCGGGCCGCGGGAGTATCTCGCCTTCTACCTGCAGACGCTCGGCCGGAGTTTGGAGGAGTTCGACCTCGTCCACGCCAACTACGGGCTGACCGCGCCGATGGCGCTGGCACAACCGGTGCGTCCGATCGTCCTCTCACTGTGGGGGTCGGACGTGCTGGGTCCGTCGTGGCTCGCGACGCTCAGCGAGCTCTGTGGCGAGCGGTTCGACGCCGTCGTCTCGCCATCAAAACCGCTGTCCGAGGAGCTGTCGGTGCCGCACCACCGCATCCCGTATGGGGTCGACACCGACCTGTTCCGCCCCATCGACCGGACGGAGGCACGCGAGCGCGTCGGCTGGCCAGTTGGGGAGAAGATCGCGCTGTTCCCCTACGACACCGAGCGGCCGGTGAAGGACTACGCGCGCGCCGAGCGCGTGGCCGACGAAGCCGGCGTCGACCTCCGGACGGTGTCGGGCGTCGACTACGAGGAGATGCCGTACTACTTCAACGCGGCCGACGCGTTGCTAGTCACCTCCGAGTACGAGAGCGGGCCGATGGTCGTCCGCGAGGCGGCCGCCTGTAACGTCCCCGTCGTCTCGACGTCCGTCGGGTTCGCCCCCGATGTGCTCGACGACGTGACGAACTCGGTCGTCGCCGACGACGACGCCGCGTTGGCCGCCGGACTGGCCGACGTCGTCGCTGGCGACGCCCGGTCGGACGGACGCGAGATGGTCGACGGGTTGTCCCTCGAGGAGATGGGCGACCGACTGCTCGACGTCTACCGATCTGTCGTATAAACCCCTGTGAGGCGCTGTCGGTGACGAGACGGCCGGATTCAACGTGTTTTGGGATCTGGAGGCCGTCCCCGGTTACCTCGGTTCGAGCGACTCTCGTCGATACTAAACTGTTTGGGAGAGACGTTGATGGAGAAAACGTCCGTCTACTGAAACGAGAACAGCGATGAGCACGGCACAGACAGTCGAGGTCGAGATGGAGCATCGAGACGAGATCACGACCGACGACGAACCGGCGGTCGCCGACCTCTCGAAGGACGACCTGTTTCACATCCTGCAGAACCAGCGTCGTCGCCGCGTGCTGAAGTACCTCCAGGCGACCGACAAGGAGCGCGTCGACATGCGCGACGTCGCCGAACAGGTGGCCGCGTGGGAGCACGACACGACCCTCCGGCAGCTCACCTCCGACGAACGCCAGCGCGTCTACATCGCGCTCTACCAGAGTCACCTGCCGAAGCTCGACGAGAAGGGAATCGTCGAATACAACCAGAGCCGCGGCGTCGTCGAACGAACCGCCCTCGCAGATCGGTTCGATCACTATCTGAACGGCGGTTCCCAGGAGGATACCGCGAGTGACTCGGGCGAGGCAGACGCCGCCACCTCGGCAGCGTCCGTCGTCGAACCGACGGCCGACTCGACGCGCTACTACGGCAGTGCGACGGCGATCGGCGTCGCACTCACCGCCGCGTCTTGGGTCGGCGTCGCGCCGACGGCGCTGTCGAGCTCTCTCGCGACGTTCATCACCGGGATGTTCTTGTTCGTCACGGTGGGCCTCGCCTACCGGAACCGTAACTGAGCCGCCGTCGACGGACTGTACTCGCTGCGACGACAGACCTATCTAGTATCCGAGATGTCGAGTTCGCTGGAGAGCCACAGCGACGGCGGTGGAGCGACCACTGGTCAATCGACGCCGACGTGTCGGCTACGGTGGATCGGGGACGGCGTTCCGTCGCCCGGATCGAGCGGAGCCAGTACAACTGTTGTTACGGCACACGAATCGTGCTACTGTCCGGTTACGTAGACTCACCAGCGAGATAACAAAGAGGCGTCGTCGGGAGCTGGGAGACGAGCCACGAGTACACACCAGTCCGGTGCCCAGAGTGCGTGCGGCCGATGTGGCGCGTTCGCCACCCCACAGTTCGCGCGGGTGTTCGGGAACAACGACGACGAGGTCTACGGCTGTCAGCGGACCCGCGACCTGCGCGAGGCGACTCAGCTCCAGACAGAACACAAACGCGTCACCTGGCCGGCGTCGCCGCCGTCGGTGAACCGCCTGTTTCCGACTCGCGAGAGCGACGCTTCGTCGACTCACGACCGGCGACGTTCGCACCACGCCAGTATCGAGGCGGATATCGGTCCGCGGACCGCCCCGTGGGCCGCGTCGCCGGAGCGGTGACCGCCGATCGACGAGTAAGTTATTGTTATCTTAGCAACAGATTCGGGCGATCGACGAGTTCTCCAGGCGTCCGGACCCAGACAGCGGGTGTGCCGAATTCGGCTGTTCGAGGCCGTTTACCCCTGTCCTAAGCGCGATACGGCCCGAAATTCGGTGTATGAGCGGGTAGTCGCAACGGGGGCTGTTGTCGACGGTTGCACCCTCATCGGCACCTAAACGCGACGGCGAAAATCGGCGTATGGAGGGCTCAGACTGTTAGCCCACGTATAATAATGGGCCTTTCAGCCAAAGCAGCAGTCACAGAGCCGCGTCATCTCCTGCACTGGGAGACTGCGCGGGAGGAGACACACACAACATGAACCGACCGGGCACGTTCGACCGGAACCACGGTGGTTGGACCGCGCAGAAAACTGACCGAAACAGCACAAAGGGAGCCCACTGATGTGTGGGATCATCGCGTGCGTCGGCTCGGACGACGCAGTCGGCGAGCTGCTCACCGGTCTCGAGAACCTGGAGTATCGCGGCTACGACTCGGCGGGGATCGCCGTCCAGAACGGCAGCGGGATCGCCGTCCGGAAGAAGGCCGGCAAGATCAGCGACCTGAAGGATACCATCGCGAGCGACGTGCCGAACGGGAGCGTCGGCATCGGCCACACCCGCTGGAGTACCCACGGACCGCCGACCGACGACAACGCTCACCCGCACACGAGTCACACCGACGAAGTCGTCGTCGTCCACAACGGCATCGTCGAGAACTACGAGTCCATCCGCCGGCAGTTGGAAGCCGAGGGCTACGAGTTCCAGAGCGAGACCGACACGGAGGTAATCCCTCATCTCGTCGAACACCACCTCGACCGCGGAATGGACGTGGAGGAAGCGTTCAAGACCGCCGTCGACGAACTCGACGGGAGCTACGCGGTCGCGCTGATGGTCGACGGCGAGGACAAAGTGTACGCCGCGCGGCAGGACTCGCCGCTCGTCGTCGGCGTCGACGACGACCGCTTCTATCTCGCGAGCGACGTCCCCGCGTTCCTCGACTTCACCGACGAGGTCATGTACATCCAGAACGGCGACTTCGCGGAGGTCACACCCGAGAACCTCGTGCTGACCGACCGCGAGGGGAACGTCGTCGAGCGCGACGTCGAGGAGGTCGAGTGGAACGCAGAGGAGACCGGCAAGGGGAAGTACGATCACTACATGCTCAAGGAGATCAACGAGCAGGCCGACTCCCTCTCGAACACGCTCGGTGGCCGCATCACCGACGACGGCGACGTCGATCTCGAGGAGTTCCCGCGGGGGACGTTCGACGACGTCGACCACGTGGAGTTCATCGCGTGCGGGACCTCCTACCACGCCGCGCTCTACGGGGCACAACAGCTCCAGCGGACGGGAATCCGCGCGACGGCGACCATCGCCAGCGAGTACGACACGGCGACGGTGACGGAGGACACGCTCACTATCGCAGTCACGCAGAGCGGTGAGACCGCAGACACCATCTCGGCGCTCCGCGCCGCACAGGACGCCGGCGCCGAGACCGTCGCGGTGACGAACGTCGTCGGGTCGAGCGCCGCTCGCGAGGCCGACCACGCCCTGTACATCCGCGCCGGTCCCGAGATTGGCGTCGCCGCGACCAAGACGTTCTCCTCGCAGGTCGCGACGCTGACGCTGCTCGCACACCGACTCTCCCAGGACCTCGAGCAGGGGACGGCGCGGGAGGACAACGAGGAGTTCTTCGCAGAACTCCAGAACCTCCCCGAGTACATCGACGAGGTGCTGGAGACGTCGACGGCCGAAGCGGTCGGCGAGAAGTATCTCGACAAGAACTCGTACTTCTTCATCGGTCGCGACAACGAGTACCCCGTCGCACTCGAGGGCGCACTGAAGTTCAAGGAGATCACCTACGAGCACGCAGAAGGGTTCGCCTCGGGTGAGCTGAAGCACGGGCCGCTCGCGCTCGTGACGCCGAAGTCGGTCGTGTTCTCGATGTTCACGGGCGAAAACGGCGAGAAGACGCGGAAGAACGCCGAGGAGGCGCACACCCGCGGCGCCGACATCGTCGCCGTCACCGACGACGCCGACAGCGTCCACGAGTTCGCCGACACGGTGCTCCACATTCCGGAGACACACCCCGACATCGCTGGGCTCCTCGCGAACGTCCAGCTCCAGCTCGTCTCCTACTACACCGCCGACCTGCTCGACCGCGAGATCGACAAGCCACGGAACCTCGCGAAGAGCGTAACGGTGGAATAGCGCATCGACACACCTCTCGTGACATCATCGACGATGCAGAACGAACTGTTCGGCGTCTTCGGAGAGCGAGCCGACTTCGAGCGCTTCTGTAACCCGGCACGCTTCAACGCGGTCGTCGAGACCGAGCAGGTGACCATCGGTGTCCGCGATCTGGGCTACGGACTCCCAGGTCGAACCGTCGCGCACGACGGCGAGGCGGGGACCTGCGTCATCTGGGGCGAGGTCGTCTCGGAGACCGGCGTCTCGCCGGCCAAGGAGCTGTTGGCACGCTACGCCGAAGTCGGCGACGACGCGTTCGACGTCCTGAACGGTTCGTATCTCGCCTACGTGGAACACGGCGGCGACGCCCAACTCGTCACCGACGCGATCCGCTCGTGGGAGTGTTACTTCACCGACGCACCGGGGGTTCGTGTGTTCGGGACCGACGCGGCGAACGTCGCACAGGCGGTGCCGAACGCGTCGCTCGACAGACAGGCACTCACCGAGGTGACTCACTTCGGGGTCGCCTTCGACGAGGCGACGGTGTTCGACGAACTTCACCGAGTGCCGTTCGACGGCTATCTCACCCCCGAGGCGACGGGCGAGCTGTCGCGGTTCGTCTACGACCCACAGCCCCCGGAGACGTTCGACTACGCGGCGGAGTTGGCCGAGCGACTGGAGCGGGCCATCCAGCGACGGATCGACCTACCCGGACGGAAGGGGATGCTCCTCAGCGCCGGCTACGACTCGCGTGCGATCCTCTCGCAGCACCCGAATCTCGACGTCGGTTACACGCTCGGGACGCCCGACTCCGACGAGGTGACGGTCGCGGAGCGACTCGCCGAACAGTACGGTATCGACCACGAGACGCTGGAGGTGACCGAGCGATATCTCGACGTCCGCCCGGAGGTCATCCAGTACTCACAGGGGATCCGCGAGTCGCTGCACATCCACCACCGCGGCAACAACGACGAGATCGAGGTCGACACCATCTACCACGGGATGCTGTTCGACACGCTGTTCCGGGGGTTCTTCCTCCCGGGCAAGGGACTCGAACTGTTCGACCGTACCTTCCCGCTGCAGGGGTTGGAACCGGAACCGGACGTCTCACAGCACTTCGCCGAGAAACTGGGATTTCTCGGCGACGACACGCTCCCCGACTGCGGGGGGCTCGACAGTCGCTCGGCGGACGAGTTCGCCCGCAACGTCATCGAACCCCGCTACGAGGCGTGTTTCGACCGCGCGGACGACCCGCACAACGCGATGGATCTGCTCGGCGTCAAACAGAAGCCGACGCTTCCGTTCCGCGGCCACCTCGCGGACCACTACGTCGAGAGCTTCGTCGCCGTCGACCGCGAACTGCTCGACTGGCACCTGAAGACGCCGCCGGAACGCCGCAACACCGAGACGTTCCTGCAGGCGCTCCGGCGGCTCGACCCCGACATCCTGCGCCACCAGCCGCCGGACAGACCGCACCACTCGTTCCGGATGAACCAGATCGAGAAGTTCCTCCGCGAGAAACTCCCCGTCGTCCGGTCCTTCGAGAACCCGTGGCCGGACCGCAAGGAGCTCTACGAGCGGAACAACCTCGATCAGAAACTGTTCCCCGGCTACGAGGAGGTCCACAGCCTGCCGCCGCGAGTGAAGCTCCGGATGAACGATCTGACGACGTGGATCGAGTTCGCGACGGGCGAGTCGCGCTGCACACCGGACCAACTACTGCGCCCACCGTCCACCTCGACGTGAGACAGATTCGACTTCCCGTCCCCGAACGCACCACTACGACTCACTTCTGACTCGACTCCATGACAACCACACCAGCAGACCGACTCAACCTCGTCGACGTCGACCTCGACGACGGTGACAGCATCGACGACTCGCCCGAGCGCCGACTGTTCTTCGCCGGCGACTGTATCTACCGGGACAACCTCGCCGACGACCCCATCGGCGACGACCTCCGCGAGCGCATCGCGGCGGCCGACCACGCGCTCGTCAATCTGGAGGCACCGATCCCCGGCGACGGCGACCCGATCGCGAAGTCGGGACCGGCGAAGGCGTCGGACCCGGCCGCACCACAGCTCCTCGCCGATACAGGCTTCGACGTCGCCTGTCTCGCCAACAACCACATCATGGACCACGGCGAGGGCGGGTTGACCGCGACGCTGGACGCCTGTAACGACGCCGGTCTGCAGACCGTCGGCGCGGGCGAGAGCCAGCAGGCAGCGCTCGACCCGCTCGAACTCTCTCTCGAAAACACCTCCGTCGCAGTGGTGAACGTCTGCGAACGGGAGTTCGGCGTCGCCGAACGCGACACGCCGGGGACGGCGTGGGCCTCCCACCGCAGCACCGAGCGTCGGATCGCCGAGGCGAACGCCGACACCGACGTCGTGGTCGTCGTCGCCCACGGCGGCGTGGAGTTCACCCCGCTGCCGCCTCAGCAGCGACAGGCGCAGCTCCGTGGGTTCGTCGACGCCGGCGCGGACGCCGTCGTCGGCCACCACCCCCACGTCGCACAGGGGTGGGAGGAGTACGACGGCAGCCCCGTCTACTACAGTCTCGGCAACTTCCTGTTCGACCAGTCGAACCGCCCGAACACGAAGTGGGGACTCTGCGTCGAACTGACGCTCCGCGGCGACACGATCACCGGCGTCGATCTGCTCCCGACGGAACTGGTCGACGGCGTCGTCGACGTGATGGGTCGCGACCGCGACGTCGACGATCATCTCGATTACCTGCACCGCGTCTCGGAGATCACGGCCGACCGCGAACGCCTACACGCCTACTGGCAGGAGATCGCCGTCCGCCTGTTCGAACAGCGGTACAGCAACTGGCTCCGTGCCGGCACCGCCTCCGGGCCGCTCCAACTGCTCAAGGACCCGAAGGCGGCGCTCGGCGACGACGTGTGGGGCGCCGAGGAGCGACGGACCGAACTGCTGACGCTCCTGAACGTCGTCCGCAACGAGTCCCACCGCGACGCCATCGAGACGGCGCTCGCCGTGCAGACCGGCGACGTCCGGGACCGCCGGACGCCGGAGATCCGTCGCGACGTCCGCGAGCTGTTCGCCTGGACCGAGGACCAACAGCTGTACGACCTGCCGTCGTCGAGACAGCGGACGGTGAAGGCGGTGCTCGGGCAGTTTCGGTAGTCGGTGAGAGTTTTGCGGTGTCCGACGACGTTCTCGGAGGTTGTCAGCAGGAGGCGTGATGGATATAGAACACCGAAGAGCACGTGTTTACTAAGCCTCATACAGATACTACAGAACCACCCACCACCACTTCCAGTGCCGCCAGTGTCCTTTTCCCAATATATTCTTTTTGGCTACACTCCCACCCCACATTTCCAGTGCTTCGCCTCGAACACATCCAGTTATTCTCTTCTCTCTAGAATCTACATTAGAATAGTATTGGTATAGGAAATTGTACTGATTCGAAAGACAGCAGTATACCACCCTACTGCAGTTTGACTCTCCGTAATATCGTCTGGGTTCTCATCATCTTTTCACTCTATTTTAAGTCTCAATCCGATTCTCCGTCGGGTATCGTTACACACTTTTGTCCAAAGACACTGGAACTCTGGGGTGAGAGTCTATTATAAAGGACCCCAGACATTGGAGGCACTGGAACAGTCGGTTTCCCAGACTTATGCTACCCGACTGAGAGACGCCGAACAATAGCTAATCTCGACTTCGTGCGGGACGACTCAATCTACCGCAACCGCGACGCTCTCCTCGACGACTACACCCCGGAAACCCTCGTCGGTCGCGACGACGAGCTTCAACAGTACCACTCTGCACTCCAACCCGCCATCTCTGGGGAGCAACCGAACAATATCTTCCTCTACGGTAAGGCTGGCGTCGGCAAAACCGCCGCCACTCGTTTTCTGCTCAACAGGCTGCAAAGTGACGCCGAACAGTATGACGATCTCCGCGTGAACTCTCAACTCGTCAACTGTGACGGTACAGACTCTTCGTATCAGGTAGCGGTCAATCTCGTCAACCGTCTTCGCCCCATCGAAGACCAGATCAGCGAATCCGGCTACTCTCGTTCACAAGTATACCACCTGATGTGGAACGAGTTCGATCAACTGAACGGAATCGTCCTCGTCGTCCTCGACGAAGTCGACCATCTCGAAGACGGTTCAATTCTTTATCAGCTCTCTCGTGCTCGGGAGAACCAACATTTGGAAAAAGCCGGGTTACCGTCATCGGCATCTCGAACGATCTCTCCTACCGCAAACGCCTCTCGCCCAAAGTTCGCTCCAGCCTCTGTGAACGCAGCATCTCATTTTCTACGTACAACGCCCAAGAACTACAAGAAGTATTGAGTCAGCGCCGCAACGTTGCATTCAAACCCGACACCGTCAGCGACGCTGTCATCAGACTGTGCGCTGCCTACGGCGCTCGCGAAAGCGGTGATGCCCGAAAATCCCTCGACCTCCTACTGAAAGCCGGTGACGTCGCCCGCGACCAGAGCGCCGAGCAGGAGCTATTCGAGTTCTCCACTGTGCGAATTCATCTGAAATCCGGGGAGAGGGTGTCGGACCGCTCGATACACTCCCACGAGACAGAATCGAGAGTGTCGACAATTCGGAGTGCTCGACAGTCACGTCGAGACCTGCTCCGACAGAGACGCGGATCCGACTACGAGTCGTCCTCGTCGAACGGCGACTCGGCGCTCTGCGGCACGCGGTCGGCCAGCGTCACGAGGTTCTCGCGGCCGATGGTGATCTTTCGGATCTTCCCCTCGTCTTCCATCCTGGAGAGCAACCGACTGACCTTCGACTTCGACCACTCCGTCGAGTTGTTGATCTCGCTCTGCCGGAGTCGACCGTCGGCCTCGTAGAGCAGTTTCAACACCTCGTCCTCGTCGGTGAGCGGGTCCGAGAGGTCGAACGGGAGTTCGTCGTCCGCCGCCTCCGCGTCGGTCGTTTCCATCGAGCCGTCGCCGGCAGCGGGGGCGGTGGAGGTGGTAGATTCGGCGGAGCCGACGGACGCAGGAGACGTCGAGGTCGTCGACGACCCGTCGCTCGTCGAGACGTCCGAACCGTTGGTAGCCGCGTCGGTGGCACTCAGGGTCGCCACGCGGGAGACGACGTCGCGCTCGGCGACCCAGGTGCGGACGTCGTCGGGACCGAACACGCGGAGGAACCCCACGAGCCCGACGACGAGGAAGCCGAGCCCGGCGAGGAGTACGAGGGGCGTGGTCGGGTCGGTCGGGTCGGTGCCGAGACGGACCTCCGTGGAGTCAGAGAGAAAGTCGCCGTCGGTGTCGGCCTTCGAGGCGTTCGTCCCGTGTTTGACTTCCTCGGTGTCGTCGAGACCGTCTTCGTCGCTGTCGGCCTCGTCGTTGGGGACCGTCCCCTGCACTACCTCGCGGTCGTCGCGGAGGCCGTCGCCGTCCGTGTCCGGGTCGGTCGGATCGGTTCCGTGCTGTTGCACCTCCTTGCCGTCGGGAAGACCGTCACCGTCCGTGTCGGTCTCCTTCGGGTCGGTTTCGAATTCGTTTATCTCCTCTCCGTCGGTGAGTCCATCGCCGTCCGTGTCCGGGTTCGTCGGGTCGGTCCCGATCTGTAGCTCTCGGCTGTCCAGAAGACCGTCACCGTCGCTGTCGTTGTCGGTCGGGTCGGTTTCGTACTCTCGTATCTCGGGACCGTCTTGTAGGCCGTCGCCGTCGGTGTCGGTTCCG
The DNA here is from genome assembly GCF_900110465.1 of Halogranum amylolyticum. Taxonomy (GTDB): domain Archaea; phylum Halobacteriota; class Halobacteria; order Halobacteriales; family Haloferacaceae; genus Halogranum; species Halogranum amylolyticum. The sequence continues at coordinate 2,131 of NZ_FODV01000023.1, read as the reverse complement.
TTCATCTCGGACCCGTATCGAACCTCCACCCGATTCTCCAGACCGTCGTCGTCGAAGTCGCCGTCTTTCGTGATGACGTAGACGGAGACCGAACGGTTGACCGTCGCGCTGCTGCTGTTGAACGACTCGGATGCAGAGACGTTCAGTTGCGTCTCTCCGGCGAGTTCGGTGTCGGAAACGTTCTGGACCGTGAACGACACCGACGTGGTCGTTCCCTCCTCGACCGACTGGGACTGACACGAGAGCCGCTCCGATCCGTTTTCGCTCTGTGCCTCGAGACAGAACTGATAGACACCGTCGGTGTCGGTGGCGAACGACGTGTTGACCGAGAACGGTTCGGACTGCCAGAGATACGTCTCGTTTGCGTCCGTCTGGACGACGGCGTCGCCCTCGACGGTGACCGCGCCGAGTTGGGCGGTGGCGGCAGCGACGGGGGCCGCAACGAGGCTGACAATGAGGACTAACGCGGCGAGTACCGCGGCGCGTGTACGGATGTGCATGGGTCGGGTCGGGACGGAACGGCTTGTCCGCTCTTCGTGTTCACAGAATTATGTCCTCACACGTAGAGTTCACGGTTATGACCAGCGGATCGTGCGCGAACCTACTAAATCGGGGAGCGTGACGCCGATATCGTTACCGAACTGACTGTGACAGCGAACGGGGAAGTCTGAGTGTCAGGAACGAACAGAGACACAGAACCACGCCAGCCACCGCGAGGTCCGGGATGCCGGCGAACACCGACACGTCGAGTGCGGTGAGCGCCGACAGCAGCGCCGCGACCGCGACGCCGCCGATCGCCATCCACTCCGAGGCGCCAGACTGCCGGCCCTCCCGTGCCGGCGTCGACTCGTCGTCGGCCTCCGACTCCTCCTCCTCTGTCAAGTCGTGGGTGTCGAGGTACGGATCGAGCTGGTTCGCCAACGGCGTCCGCTCGACGAAGCCACGCTGCTGGTTGTACTCGATGATCCCCTCGTCGTCGAGCTTCGGCAGGTGACACTGGTAGAGCGAGATGTACGCTCGCTGACGCTGGTTTGACGTGAGTTGCTGGACGGTCGTGTCGTGCTCCCACGCGGCGACCTGCTCGGCGACGTCGCGCATGTCCACGACGCCCTCGGTCCCTTGCAAGTACCGGAGGGCGTATCGTCGCCGCTGGTTCTGTAGGATGTGGAACAGTTTGTCCTTCGAGAGCGGTTCGAACTGCGCCACGTCGCCGCTTGCCTCGGCGGACGTGGGGGATGCACGGGTCGACTGCGTTGCGTTCATCGCTGGTCAAGCGGAATAACGGATTGATAATAAACCGGACCGACACTCCCGACTGTTGCACACAGTTGCAACGGCTGATTTCTGGCGTCTGAGCGTCCGACGCGCGTCCGACGAAATCGGTTTCGAACTGTTTAAACAGGTCGTACACCGTTCGTGACGGCCAGATTCACAAGATAAGTGAAATGTTCTGAGACGTGGTCACACACGTCGTGTGAACGAATCACTCCGTGGACGTAGACGTGTCATCTGACACACTCGTCGACGTCGCCGTGGTGGATTCTGCGGTCGACGTGTCATTCGTTGTACCTGACGTCGGCGTCTCGGTCGACGTAGAGGTCGCGGTCGACGTCGGTGTCGACGTGGAGGTCGTGGTCGACGTCGACGTTTCGGTTGACGTCTGAGTCGACGTCGATGTCTCGGTTCGCGTCGCCGTCTCAGTCGGGGTAGCGGTCGGCGTCGAAGAGTTCGTCGGCGTCGGTGACTGAGTTGGACTCTCTGTCGGTGAGTCTGTCGGAGAGTTCGTCGGCGTCGGTGACTGAGTTGGACTCTCTGTCGGCGAGTCCGTCGGCGAGTCTGTCGGCGAGTCTGTCGGCGAGTCCGTCGGCGAGTCTGTCGGCGAGTCTGTCGGCGAGTCCGTCGGCGAGTCTGTCGGCGAGTCCGTCGGCGAGTCCGTCGACGATCCGTCGTCGGTACTGCCGCCGTCACCACCGTTGGTGCTGTCGTCGTCGGTGTTGCTACCGCCGTCGTCAGTACCGTCTGCGTTTCCGTCGTCGCCGTCGTTCTCGCCGTCGCTGTCGTCGTCACTCCCGAACAGACCGCCGTCGCCGAACAGACCGCCGCCGCCGTCGTCGGTCTCGGTCTCCGTCTC
>NZ_FODV01000042.1 GCF_900110465.1 Halogranum amylolyticum | reverse complement strand
ACGGGGACTTCTCAACGAACAGCAGACTCGAAAACTATGGCAGTTGTTAGGGCTCCTCGACCCCGAGGAATGTCTCCTTCAACTGCCAGAATGGCTGGCCGAGAAGAAAGTCGAATCCAAGAACAGAACCACGCCTACGATATTCGTTGGCTACATCTCTAGAGAGACCGAGGACGCAATTCTCTTCGAATCATCTGCGGCGGCTCGACCACTGATGGGACTCGCACACCAGATGCACTCGCTCGAAAAGGGAATCGAACGCACCGAAGACGATACTGACCGCCACAAACAGCTGGAGGATCAGTTTCGAGAACACGAGCGGAAGTTTGATGATCGGGATGATCTACCCAGCCTCTCCGACGAGTGGCTTCCGAGAAGCCAGCTCGGGACGATTGTTCGGCGCTGTACATGAATCGAATACCGGCTGTTACTCTGGAACCACTGTGCGAGATACGCGCTGTGAGTTCAGCACGCCCACAGAAACCTCACCGGATGCTGTCAGAAGTGGCGTGCTGAACTTAGAGGATGAGTCCAGCAGGTGGGTATGCTCTCCACCAGCTCAAATGACGTTATACAGCGTTTAGTGCCCTATTCTGTTGGTTCTGACGGGAGTAGCCCGAGCTGTTGCATCACACTGAGATAGTCGAAACTGTCCCACTGCTCAGCTATCTTCCCATCCTCGGTCCGGTAAATCGAGATCCCCGAACCCTCCCAGGACTTTCCGGTTGGCTCTTCGGTCAACAATGACGGGCCAGTGTTGGTCCCTCCCATCGTGTACCGCAGGACGACCCGGTCCCCTTCACCGATGAGGTCATGAACTTGGATTTCGAGGTCAGATGTCCCCGCTCGGACCGCTTTGACCATGTCTTTCACGCCAGCTAAATCGTGATCGCCAAGCGGGTCGTGCATGACGTACTCGCTCGTGTATGTATCGTCGTCCACCTCTCCCGTATTCCACTCGCTGAGGACGGCTTCCCGCACGATTTCCTTTCGGTCTTCAAGTGTTGTGCTGCTCATGTCTCCTCGGTTATGGAATACGTTCTATTGTGTTATAACGTTAACATTATGTTCTCGTTTTCCGAAAGACAGCAATTGACAGGAAACGTGTGACGGACGAGCTACGTACCGAGGACAGATAGGGAGAAATTTGCGCGCTGAGTTCAGCACGAACACAGAATCCTCACCGAACGCTGTCAAGAGAGGCGTGCAACACTCAGAGAGTGTCCCTTGCACCGTCGCTGTCAGCACAACTCAGAAGCGATCAGCCGACTATTCGCTTGGCTGCTGAGACACAGCGGTGCCGGCAGTAACACGTTCGGTCGATACTCCGTCGGGAAGGTCACGTCGGGAGACCGGCTCAAGAACCAGGAGCTCCCCATCTTCCGTTTCCATCCACTCGGTTCCGGCCTCTGTATCCCAGCAACAGGGTGTCCAGGTCCCCGATTCAAGCCGTTCCCAGATCTCGACGTCCCCGTAATAGCACCCATCACTACATCTGTAAATCGGCTGAGATTTCATACTTGAATATTAAACCCTCAAGAGGAAAATGAGTTGTGGCTACCATAGTAGGATGATATTTAATCTCGGAGTTTTCCCAATATACACATTGATGCTAATTATTGTACTTTAGTGTCTAAAAACGATCCTGTATGAATCACAGACTAGAACAGTGAGAGAAGAGAGAATTCAGTGATGGATTCGCGCGCTGTATTCAGCACGCAGATTTCAGCAGGTAGGCTTCCTGTGATGTTACAAAATACGAAAACTTTCGCGAATCCCACTCAGTAGCCACTCTACTTGTCCAACTCTTGCAGTTCCGCAAACACTGATTCGGCTGTGGCAGACTCCTCAGACGTCGCCACATCCGTTTCATCGGTCTGCTTACCGATGGGGTCGTCCTTCGTAGAGTCTGTCCCGGCGGTTTCATCGGGTGGGGAACGCTCCGTATCGTCGAGGATTGTGAGATCGGCGGCGGACTCTGCGCCTCGCTCAACGGCAATCACCGTCCATGTTTCGGCGTCAGGCACCTCGCCGTCAAAGAGGCGCTCGGGAACACGAGGCTGATAGACACGACGCCATCCTTCCTCATCGTCGATTGCGCTTTCAGTCGTGGGATATCCCGAAGCGTCGGTCCATGCGTCATTCGGACTGTCGAAGGTTGCGTGCGCTTCCCCACTCGAGTCTTCCAACGCCAACTGCCCTGTCGCAGGATCATACACCCATACCGTCCGTTGCGCTCCTGTGTCCTCGACGTAGACGCGCTCACCGTCGATACGCAGCGCCTTGTGGTTGTATACGACCTGCCGTCCGTCATCGCGTTCGGCGGCCACGTAGGGTGGGTCAGTCAACGCATCGTACACCGTCTGGGCGTTCTCTTCGCGCGCGAGGAACACACAGTGCTGCTCTCGATCAACAGCCTTCGCAAGATTCCGAACCGTCTGGGCGGGTTTCGTCGACGTCGACGATTCGGCTTCAAGCGCAGCCACATCCCCATCGGTCAGTCGCGAGACCACCGGATGTTCGTCGGTGAACTGCGCATACGCTTGCGCGATCTCGCTCATCCCCATGCCCTCCGTCTCCGGCGTCACATCGACCGGGTCGATGAGCCCGTCCGGCATGTCTGTCCCGTCTTGGTTCGGGAGGCTGACGACGAGTCCGAGTTTCGTCAGTGGGTCGTAAGCGTCTTTGAGCAACTGCCGATGTTTCCCACCACCGGTGTTCTCTGAATCACCGGTCCCAAGGATTCGTGTCTCGCCGGTCGGCGTCGTCCGAAGATACATGCCGTCGTCGCGTTCTTCGACCTCCAGGACGTCGCTTGGAATCGACTCGAGGGCGTCCCACAGCTGACCGAGACTCAACTCCGACTCGACGTATCGCTGAATCCGGTCGGTTGCGGCGTCGGCCGAGACCCACGTACACCCCTCGCCATTCGCGCGAATGCTCTCGTCGTAGACGGCTTTGACTGCCGCGTCGGTATCGGCCGAAGCGACCGCTTCGTCGTCGGTGTCTCGAGACGGACCCCCGCCCTCCGAGGGATGGAACCGCGACTCGGATTTGATTTCGGCGTTCGTCCGCCGTCGCGTCCCATGCTTGTCCAACAGATCCGAAATCAACTGCTCGGTCTCTGCCTCTGACCGTGCAATGTTCTCGTTGGCGACCTCGTCGATCGGCGGGAACGCATCGACCTTGTAGGAATGCGTGAGTTGGTCGTTTTCGTCGTGAGTCCGCATGTAGATGCGGTACTTCGACATATTCGTCAGGTCGTCCCACTCGATATCTTTCGAGTGTTGGGCGGCGATGACCTTCGCGTCGTCCGGGCCACCGGGGTTGAACGACAGGAAGGTCTGACACTGGTTCTGGATGGACTTGGCAATCCGGTCCGGCAGTTGATTCGAGGGGTTCTGACAGGCTAGGGTAATCGAGAAGTCGAACGCCCGCGCCTCCGAGAGGATAGTGTGAATCGACGATTCCTCGGTGACGATCGAGTCGAACTCGTCACAGACGACGAAGAACGGCGGCGCCTTGGGGTTCTCTCGAACAGCCACCCAGGCGCGGCGAATCAACGCCGTCGCGAACATCCGCTTGACCGTCTCCCCGGATGTCTGATTGCGGACGATGATGATGCCACCGTCGTCGATGACGTCTTCGACGGACACCGTGCTTTCAGGATGCGCGATTAACTCTCGAATGACGTCGTTCTCAACCCATTGCTGCAGTCGCCCAAGCAGCGGTTCGAGCTTGTCGTCGTCCATCTCCGAGAGTTGATTCCGGGCGTAATCTTCGATGAACGCGATTCGCTCATCGGAGAGATGCGAGGCATAGCGCTGCCGTGCGTCCTCGTTCGACAGTGCGTAGTACATATCGAGGATGGTCAACTCCCACGGCGATTTCGCAAAGCCACGGGCGAGATTCTTCGTGACGCGTTCCATGAGTGCGCCCCAGTAGTTATCGGAGCCACCGGCTTGTGCGAGCAACGCCGCCAGGTCGTCGGCAACACTCTCGATGGCACTCGCGAAGGCCTCACTGTCGGGGTCGACTGTCCCTTCGACGGGGTTCTCGAGGAAGTTGAACCCGACCTGTTTGTCGTGGTCGCCACCGAGGTCGACGAACACGACGTCGTCCTCGCGGTCTTCGGGGACGATACTGAGGATGTCGTCGGCGTCACGGCCTTTCGGATCGAAGAACATCCCGCCGTGACCGCGCTTGAGCACCTGATAGAAGTAGTTCTTTAAGAGGGTAGTTTTTCCCTTACCTGTCGCTCCTCCGACAAATTGGTGGACGTTCAGCACGTCCGGTTCAATCCCGGCCTCGGTGCCGTTTTTCGTCCCACGACCGTACCAATACGGTTGCGTCGGGTCGGTCGTGTTCATCATCGCGACCTGCTTCTCGGCGGCCGACGCCGATGCAACGCCGTGATCTTCGAAGTCGAAGCGTGGGGTGCCTGGAGGGATTCCGTCGCCGCTCCGGGAGAGACTCCAGGCGACATTGGCGGTGTTGATGTCGCCGTTCGGGACGTGCACAAGGCCGGCCGTCTCGCTTTGACTCTTCACGAGCTGCTGTTCTTCGTACTCCCGTGCGGCCGCCTTCTGCAGCGTCTCCCGGAGGTGCTTCCCAGTGAGCGGCGTCGCCTCGAGGCCTTGCTTCGTCGAGGACTCGTAGTAGTTCCCGAACATCTCGGCGGCCCGTTCGGCCCGATTCTTCGCGACCGTCTCATCGGGAGAGGCCGCAAAGACGCGGATGTTCAATCGCCAGGCGTGCTCGCCGTGCTGATTGCCGAGTATCTTTGCGGCTTTCTTCTCTTGGGGACTGGGGTCGTACTCGACGACCTCTTTCGTGAATAGCCGCCGCTCTTTCTTCAGCGTCGGTTGCTTCAACTCGTGGGCAATCTCATCGAGACTCTCGCCACCGTCGACGCCGTCGACCCACGACTGCATGGCGGGTTTGAACAGGACCTGGACGACGACCTCACAGTCAGCTTTGTCGTCACGCATCGTGCCGACCATCTCGGAGGTGATTGACCCGAAGGGGTCGGTGTCGAAGCCCTCTAACTCGACGTGCCGAATCGGGAAGAGCGTGTAGCGCGTCGTCGACAGCTCAGCGCCAGAGACGTGGACGTCCTCCTCGAGGCCGATGAACTCTGCATCCGAATCACGGTGCAGTTGCGCGTTCGGGTAGTGGTTCTGAATCTGCCGCTCGAAGGCCGACTCAAGCCCGTCTTTCCCGGGGATGAACTGGAAGTTCACCCGTTCGTTCGTGTAGCGCATCTCGAAAGCGTGCGCCGGGGAGACGTTCTGATCCGACCGAAGCCGTCGGGAGTTCGTCTCGACGTTGTGCAGACTCGTGAGCAACTCGGTCGCGTTCGCGATCCCCTCCGAATCCTTGTGGGGGCGGACCTGAATCGCATCCGCCTGCGGGGCGACGTCGGGGGCGGCCAGCGTCACCGTATCGTAGGCGTCGTCACTGCCGAAGAGACTCATTGGACACCTCCCGTGGGAACGTCGTGTCCCTCGAGATACTCCTCCAGCCGGCCATGCTCACGCGGGGTGTAGGAGAGCAGTGCATCCTCAAGTGGCGACGCTTGTACCCGGGTTTGGATCCACCCTTGGACGCCTTTCGCGTTGATGAGACACTCCGAGAAGCCCTGGCCGGACTTCCCGGCAGTCGCACCCTCCTGGACGAACCATGTCTGTTTGTCGTTCAATCCGAAGCCGTCGGTGAACACCCGCTTTTTGGCGAGAGGATTCGAGAACAGATGAATCATCGAACACTGCTCGGTAATCGTGTCTTTGTTGCCGGCTGCTGTTCCGAGTGTCACGAAGTCCTTCGGAGACTGCGAGAGGAACCACATACACGCGTCGTAGCGGGCCCACTCACGAGCGGCCTTCTGCAGCCACTGAACCATCGACTCGTCATGCAACAGGAAGTGCGCCTCGTCGATGAGGAAGACGACCTCGCCGTCGGCACGTTTGACCTTCTCGTAGACCTGCGACAGCATCAACTGCATCATGGCCGATTTCTCGGCGTCGTTCTCACTGTCGACCTGCTGGAGGTCCAGGTAAGCCATGTCGACGTCTTCGTCAAGTAGACTCCCTGTCTCCGCAACGAGGTTCTTGTACTTCCCGTCCTCGCGGAACGACGAGAGTTTCGTCAGTAGCTCGCCGATCTCGCGTTCACGAACCTCGACCTCATAGCCGGCGTCACTGAACGAGTACTCTTCGGGCGCCTCGGACATCTCAACCAGTTTGTCGACGAAGTCACCGAGCGTCGGGGAGTCGTTGGTGAGACTCGCCGGCTCGTTCGGGTAGATGTCGTGGTCGGCGTAGGTCTCTTCGAGGGTGTGGCTAATCAGCGGCGCATGTTCGGAGGCGCCGGTGACACCCTGCGAGCGCAGTAGGTTAACGATGAACTGCGTCGCTTCGTCGATCTTCATTCGGAACTGGTCGATCTGGCCACCGGCATAGTCAGAGACGTACTCCGGAGGTGGGGAGATAGCCAGTGGGTTGATTTGCTGTTTCCCGTCGACGACGATGTGTTTGCCACCGAGCAGCTGGGTGAGGCCGTCGAAGCCCGACTGGGTGTCACAGACGATGAGCGTCCGGTCGTCGCCTTCGAGATACCACCGGGCGGCAGCCTTCGACGCCGAGTAAGTCTTCCCAGAGCGGGACTGCCCGGCGGTGAGCATATGTGGTGGCCCCGGCCGGTCGAACGGGTCGATGCGGATGAGCCCACCGTTCTGTTCGTTCCGTCCGAAGTCCATCCCCTCGGGTTCGATGACGTCTTCGGCACTCCACGGGAACGCCGCGCCGATAGCGCCGCCGAGCACACGGGTGCTCTTTTCGACATCAGCGACCTCGCGGAACGCATCTGTCCCACACGGCGACGCTGACTCGTAGGCTTCGTGCTGGCGGTCGCCAACGACGACCGGATGGCAGTCTGCCGGCGCCGACTCAAGGATGTCACGAACGGCTTCGGTGTCTTCCTCCACCTGCTCAACGGTGTCACCGCGAACCGTCACGTAGGCGGTGAGACGCCACGGTTGGGTCGGTGTATCCCGGAGCAACTCTCGCATCTTGACGTAAGCGTCGATATCGTGTTCGACGTCCATCGCGGTCACGTCGGACTCCTCGCTTCGTTCCATCGCTTCGGCGTCGACCTGGGCAATGTCGGTCTCGAGGTCGGCGATGACCTGTTGTTTGTCCTCGGGGACGACGCGCAGGGTGACGTCGAGATCGAGTCCAGTCTGGTTGAACAGATCCCGGAGATACATCGCATCCGGAGCTGTCGGAAATTCAGCGACCCACAGCACCCGAGCGTACTCATTGCCGATTTCGATGAGCCCACTGTCGGCGTCGTACACCTCGGGGTTCGTCATGTTCTCCGCCGGAGTCGTGTCGGCGTGGAGCGAGGCAAAGCCCTCGCTGTCGGTAGCGTCTCTCCGTGCGTGGTCGTACTCCGAACGCTCGGTGAGTTTTTCGACGAGCCCGTCACTCGGTGATTGCTCGCGACCGGTCCAATGTCGCATCACGATCTCGGCGTGTTCTCTGACGCCGACCGGGACGGCCGAGACGCCGTTGACGTCTGCGAGGGCGCTACAGACGGCATCGAGTCTCGACTGCACCTCCTCGGCGACGTCCTCTGTTGTGACGTCGGCTGCAGGGTTCGAATCAGTGAGCGGGTTGAACGTGTCCCACAGGGAAGGAACGTCGTTGCCAACACCGACGTCGATCGGCGTGGCGTCCATGACGATGTAATAGCGCCACTCCCGGGCGTCCCATGCGTCGGCATCCTCGCCCTCGAGGAAGGCGCCAACGTCGCGAATGTATTCGGCCTGCAAGTCGTCATCGAATTCGCTTGCTCGCTCGCGGTACTGCTCGGCAAGGATGTCTTCGCGATACGGTCGCGTCGTCGCGAACACGCGGAACGAATCGTCTTTGATGCCCTCGTCGATGGCACTCGACAGCGCTGCGGCGAGACTGTTCTCTTTGCTGTCGCTCATGAGCGCGGTGTTGGTCGGGGAGATACGCACAGCGCCGACGACACGGCCGTCGTGCATTTCGATCGTTCCGTCCTCACGGAAGCGGCGAACCCCAGAGACGTCGTTGGCGACGGTGTCGTCGTGGGACCACGGCATCACCTTTGAGCGCTGTAGGTGGACATGCTTGTTCCGAACCATCTCCCGGGGTGAGGTCCACTCGTCGGTCGTGACCTTCGCGACCATGGCGCCAAAGGAGAGCGCCCCGACCGCTGGGATACTTACGAGTGAGGCCGTGGGGTAGCCCGCCATGAACGTGCCAACGCCGGCGACCCCAGCGAGTCCCGCAGGTATGAACAACGGGAGGTCATTGCGGGTGCATGGCCCGAACACGCGTAAGTCGGTGTCTACCCGTGGGAGGGTGAGCTGGGTCGGGTCGGCGCCGAACTGGTCGTCCTGGTTCGTGTTGTCACTCATTATCGTTGTCTGTGGAGAATTTGTCTGCTAACGTCTCGAAGCCGCCAGAGCTCGTATTTGTACTCCCGGCTGACGAGCCACTGCTACTCGGTCGGCTGTTGGTTCCGCTCGAGGCGTCCGAAGCTGGACTCCGGTCGGTTGATGTTACGCGTGAGCGGGCGCTTGCGGCGTACTCTTTCGCCGAGTCTGTCGCCCGATTCCGGACGCGATCTGCAGCTTCCTCGGGTTTCTGTTTGAGGCTCCCACCGAGAATCATCATCCCCGAAGGGATCACCTTCTTCATAAATAGGATTGGAGCGCCAACAAGGGCGATTCCGAGCCCTACACTCGTCGCGACGACTGAGGCAACGAGTTGATCGCCACTGCCGAGCGTCCACTCGAGTTCGTAGAGGAAGCGCAGGACGCCCGACTGAAAGACCTTCAGGAGGAGCAGCGTCCCAAACGTCGAGATACCGATATCGCCGAAGCTCTGTAGTGACTTGATTGGCGACCCGCGGAAGGCACAGAACAGGGGCCAGAATGCGACGAGGAGGTGTGCAATCCAGTACTCGGCGACTAAGACGAAAAACCCGAGAATGACGACACTAGTCTTGATGAGGACTAGCATGACACCAACAACGACGCCGAGACCAAGCTTCGTCACACTTCCATAGGAGTTCAACAACTCTGTTCCAGATGGAGCGAGGCCAAGACTAATTGCGTCGGCTGTGTGGAGTCCGAACGCGCAGACGATCCAGCCAGCAAGTATCAACACGAATTGATGTGCCTGGGTCCGGTGGAGTTGCCGTCGCTCTCGCTCGGGTTTCGACTGTGCGACGAGCGCACTAATTGGAAGGATCGACAGAGAGAGCCCCGCCATAATCCAATACGTGGTCCAGACTCCAGGCCATTGGCCGTTTGTCGGCGACATCCAGGAGTTGGGGTCCGTGGTTTCGCCAGGTGCAGGGAGGCCAACAACTAATCCATTGAATGTACCCAGAAGGTCTTTGGCACCTGAGACAAGGCCACCAACGAAGCCCACAAGCACCTGCTTTGCCCACTCCCACGGGTTGACATTGATTAGTCCGTCGCCACCGGAAGCCGTCTCATCACCGGCGGTTGCGTTTCCAGGTGTAGCTGTACTCGTATCTGTCGGGGGTGCTGCCGCGACCGGCGCGACAGCGAGACTAACCAGAATTAGTAGCAACACGGCAAAAACAGCACTGCAAGCGCCGTGTCGCCCGAGTTTGGACAACACGGTTAGTCTCCTCAGAGTGGGGTAACCGCGATGGTAGCGACAGTGAACTCGAAGCAACTGAGCGTCGAGACACCAGCAACGTCAAGGACGCCAGCGATCACCGCCGGGCCAATGGCACCAACAGCCATCGTCTGCGCGCCGCCTTTCACCTGCGCGTTGCCTTCCATCTGCTTCTGGGATTTGGAACTGCCCTTCTTGTCGAAGCCCATCAGCGTCCGGAAGCCGCCTTTGACGATAAGGAACACCGAGACAGCGCCAAGCGCGAGCGAAAGCAGCTGTCCAATGCCGGTCCCACACATCGCTTCTGAGACGCCACTCTGTGCAGTTACCGTTCCCGTGGCGAGATACATCCCGGCTGCAAGCGTGCCGGCGAACTGCTCTTTCACTCGATCCGAGATGGAGAATCTCGAACGAGGGCTATTTTCGTTTTCGGCAATCGTCTCAGGCATAAGTACAATTTATTCCACTCTCGATACTAGTATAAAAGTTACGGAGTGTACAAGATTTATGTATGTTAAATTTGTAAACAAGAGGGACGTACAGTCAATGTGAAAAGATAAAATGCCAAGCGTACAGAGAGATGGAGTGATGGACCTCACTGACTCAGATGAAGCGATTCTCGATGTGTTGGAAGAAGGCCGCGCAACCCCAGCATTCTTCGTCGAAGAGACGGGGTATTCCCGCCAACAGATCTACACGCGGCTCCGCATTCTCGAAGCCAGTGGTGCAATCGAACAGATCTTCGAGCCATCCTCGCTGTGGGAACTCAAAGACGACCCACGCGAATAATCAAGTACCCCGAACGAGAAATTAAGATCACCTATATGAGCATCAAGCGACAGGCCGCCCAGTGGACGAAGTACATCGTCGGTGCGGTGATCATGCTCATCGTAACTCTTGCTCTCACGGATTACCTCAGTGGTGGTGAGGATGTCGCTGGGATCGGCCTTCCGCTGCTCTTTGTGTTCATTCTCGCCGCGAAAGCCTACGGCAACTATCTCGGGATCGGTAGCTGACGTTCGATTCTTCGTCATCACAGCACTCTGCAAGTGTCTTAACCAACACCGCGCAATTAGCGCACGTTGTTGGTTAAGTTCAGGCCGCACCTGCACTCGGAGCCAGAAGCGAGATGGAACCATGTCAGAATGCCCCCGTGTGCAGTAACCTCAACACAGAGAACGACGTCAGCTGACGAACCACGAAGAACGCAAAAGATCCCGGTGACCACGAACCCCGTCAAGGTCATGCGATTCTCGAGAAAGAGGGCCCCCATCGATGTGTGGAAATCGCAGGACTGCGGAGGGGGCGTGAAATAAGCGACACGGAACCATGTCGAACCACCCCCGTATAGAGGAACTCCACGTACGACCCCGCCAAGTAGCCGTACTCTCTACTCGGGTGATCAAACGACCAACACTCACGGTTTCCCACACCAACCACGTTCCGCCCACACGAGTTCAACCCCATTCATACACCATTTTTCATAGAAAGTTTTAATATGATATCCACCGAGTATATTCGTGTGGAGAGCACTTTCCTACGTAGTAGTGGAGTGCAACGGAACGGAGAATGCGTAGGAAAGCGTATTCTCAAGGCCGTTCTCTTGACTTCCCGTGGTTCTGTTGTAATCCGCGTAGGAGACCGGATATGACGTTGGATTCGCGTCGACTGCTTGGTGGAGCACAGTCTCCAAGCAAGTAGCGCCAGACGTGGCACATCGACATGAAACCATGTCGCTTCTCCCGGGAACCCGATGCAGTCATGCGGGTTTCGACCTATCACCATTCATGGTGTTTGAGAGAATCACCATACGGCGGCAGGATTAGTGTCTCGGGTCGAGTGCTGTCGTGGTTGTCTGTGTGGGTGCCGTTCGTCTGAATCAACGGGATGACGACGACCCATGCCACGATGACACGATTCTATGTCGCTTACACACAACCACGTCACCAGCTTGCTATTTCGAATGATCCAAGAAGAGATCGTAAGACAGCGGCCGACCGACGTTACTCGGTCAGATGGAGGACGTGCTTTGCCAGAGCATCCATCGTCCAGTCGTTGAACACGACTTGTGCTGGTTTCCCACTTCTGACGACGATTCCGGCGTCATGGAACTCATCAATGTACTTCCGAATGGTTCGCTTCGAAGCACCGACAACGGCCGCCAACTCACCGTAGGTCGGGCCATCCATGCCAATAATCGCTTTGAGCGTCCGCCGCCGAGGCCGCGTCCCGCCGTGTTCTTTCTGACAGAGGGTCATGGTCGTCACGAACGTCTCGCGGTTGTCCTCTTCGAGCATGAGTAGTTGCTCTGCCGTCGTCAGATCGGGGACGTCGGGTTTCTCGGTATCGACAGTTGGTCCAGTTGATGCAGCCGTCGTTGAGACTGTCACTCCACCGTCTGTGGACCGGGCGTCCGAACAGACCCCCGTCCCGTTCACGACGTCGTCGACGTGATCGTTGAACGCCGGTCGACTGCGGAACGACGCACCACAGCGACAGTGTCGAGCGTACTCTAAGAAGTCGCCATCAGCCTCTGTCTCGGATTCGGTTGCCTCAGCAGCGGGCGACCCCGGAGTTCGGTCTGTATCCTCACTGCCGTTCTGCGAGCGCTCCTCTTGGAGCTGCTGCTCGAGTTGTTCGAACTCTGCGTCGATCTCGGCTTGTGATTGGGCGACGTCGATGGCGGCATTCCCCGGCTCGTCGACGTCGCCACCAGTCGTGAACCCTCGGTCGTCGTTCATTGAGTCCCACCACCCAAGCAGTAATCGCACGAATTAGCCACCGCCTCACGGGCGACAGATGCGACGTGGGACTCGAAAACGAAGAAATCGGCATTCAACGAGGTGGTTCGAGAGTCAGTTGGCTGCGTCTGTACACGTGCTGCAGTCGGTGCGGCACGCTCAAGTGCCGACATCGTCTTCATTTGCATGGCTGGTTTCTCCACGAAACAGCCAGTCCGAGTGTCCCACCACTCGGGCGTTTCAACACGCCCCTGAGGGACTGGTCTGTCTCTACCATTCACCACGTGGTTAATGGTGTTAAAACTTGTCCCAGTTGTCACGGAGAAAGTGGTTTACGTGGTGAGATGCTACCGCGGGTATGAACAATCGAACTCGTGATGATTCTGGCCGCTTCACCGAAGAGTTGACCGAGCAAGGCATTCTGAAGGCATTCGATGCATCGGACGATGCGTTTCTGACTGCCCCGGAGATTGCAGAGCTATTCGGCGTCACCCGACAGGCTGTTACGAACCGACTCAAACAGATGGAAGCCGACGGCCTCGTCGAAAGCAAGCAGGCTGGTGCCAATGCTGTTGGCTGGTGGGCGACGGTCGCCCCACGCCTCTCTGCCGAGGCCGAGCGCCAAGCGAAAGAGGCTGAGCGAGAGAACGCTGTTTCGCAGGAGGAGATGAAGCGTCGCCTCGGAATGGATGGCTAAGACTACAGTCGAGTACAGTCAGCAGGCGGCCGAACAGTTGGAGTTTCTTGAGGGTGAAATCGCCGGGCGGATCGTCTCGAAGTTCGACGACGTCGTCTGGAAACCCGAACATTACCTGAAACGTCTGAGCGGATCTAAGTACTATCGGCTTCGCGTGGGCGACTATCGGGCAATTGTCGACTGGCGACGAGACGAGGATCCCGAGGTGCTGTTCGTTCGGAAGGTCGGCCATCGGCGGAATATCTACGACTGACTGGCGTATACTCAGACTCCATTCTGCATTCGCCGGCGGTGCACGCGTGCACCACGCTGATGCGCACCTGCACCGTGTGTTACACCGTCACATCTGCACCTCTGAACCGTCGGCGGTGTTTGAGTGGTGCAGCAGTGCATCGGATATGAGCGAGCGTTTCACGAGTACCGTTCCCGACGAGTTAGCCGACGAGATCGAGGAGGGGCTCAAAGAACTACGCACCGAACGTGACAACCTTCGTCGCCAACTGCAGGCGGCCAACTCCCGCATGGACGACGTCCAGGAACTCGTCGAATACGTCGAAGAAGAACGGAGCTTACAACCTCGTCGCGAGCAGCGACGGGACGCCCCCATCTGGACGCGGGCCAAGCGGTGGGTGCTCGGCTGGGATCGCGACGACAACGAGACGAGCGATAAGAGCGCTTAGCGGAACTCTTCGTACTGTTCAACATCACAGATTTCTGACCCTCAAAAATCCGCGTGCTGAACCTAGCGCGCAAGTCGGTCACTGACACAGCACCAGTATGATAGAATTGAATCGCTCTGAACAGGCTTGAGACTAATCAGAGAGATACTTCAGTTCAAAAGGAATATGTTCTAACACAATACATTTGAAGCAGATGGACAGAGGTACAAATTCTGGCAGGCCGGATGTCAGTCTGACTCGTGGTGCAGTTCAGTTTGCTTTTGGCCTTCTAATGGTGGTCTACTCAACGATCTTATTCTTACAGGTGTCGTATATGAACGCTTCACCAGATATCGGGGCTACATCTACACCACTGAGTGGGCTTGCTTACAACGCAGGTATATTCGTAGTCGGGTCGATTCTGGTCTTTACAGCTGTTATGCATTCGATTCATAAGATTCTACAGGCTGTTTATTCCTGATACTCCACAATTCGTACAGCTACTGAACAGCCGTTTCACAACTAAGGGCGTAAAAACGAACAGTAATCGCGTGCTGAACTCACCCTCTGAGTGTTGCACGCGATTTTTGACAGCGTTCGGTGAGGTTTCTGTGGCCGTGCTGAACTCAGGGCGCGAATACGGTACGGGGCGAGTGCGATGCGAGTAGTCGTCCCTACACCGGCCTGTAGACCCCATTCGTGAGGTTTCAGTCAGACCCGAACAGCGCTTGGGTGAGTGCGCCACCGTAGGCGAGTCGCGTCCCTAGCCACAGCGCGCCGAGCGTGACGCCTACCGCCAGGAGGTAGGGACCTGACTCCGGGAGGCGACCGCTCGCCGTGCGGGCAAGGCGGTCTGCCAGAGCGACACCGCCGAACCAGACGGCCAAGAAGGCGACGTGCTGGTGAAGGGACTTCCTTCGGCGTGCGTGACGGAAACCGACGACGAGAAATCCCACGAGCAGCAGGACGCCTACAGCTGCGAGGGCGAGGAAGCGGAGCTGCCCACCGAGCGCAAACGCGGTAGGGATGCCGATTACCACTGTGAGAAAAAAGATGGTCTGGACAACTAGTCCTAAATCTGGCTCAGTATTGGAGGGCTGTTCGGACACAAATTGTGATAACAAACGAGTGAAAAATGAATCTTTTCCACACGAACAGAGCCCGGGCGTTGAGCTCGGCTCTATCCTACGTGAATGACTAGGCTATCTCCCGTGAATCTCACTGTTACTTTGGATACTTCGCTGAACTCACCCTCTGAGTGTTGCACGCCACTTCTGACAGGATTCGGGGAGGTTTCTACGGTCGTGTTGAACTTAGCGCGCGTATCGATCGCATGACTGTGGTTCAGACGCTGGACGTTCCCGCTGTGACGACAGTCAGTTTTTCTTTGAGGACGACCGTGGAGGTACTAAGAGAGCTCCCTCGGTGCTTGACGTGAGTGAGTGTGGGAACCAGGATATCGCCTCAATCACAATGGATCTCACCGCGTCGACGGTGCCGAGAAATCCATTGATTCCCTCTTTGGTGAGGGTAACTCCGAGGCCTCGCGGACGGCCGCGGTCGGTGTTAGCCGTGTTAAAGAGTGTACTACTTGTCCGTAGCCTCAGAACTACCCTACATATTTTTGTGAATCTGCATTATTTATTATGGAGTATGTCACTGGAAGACCGCTACCTGGAAAACGAGTATTACACACAGGACGAACACGGCGACTTCGACCTCTTTGATCTCGGGGATTTCGAACTCGCGCGTGGGGAGATGCTCCAAGATGCGAAACTCGCATACCAGACGTTCGGTGACCTGAACGACGAGAAGGATAACGTCATTCTCTTTCCTCACATGTATTCCGGGACCCATC
>NZ_FODV01000026.1 GCF_900110465.1 Halogranum amylolyticum | reverse complement strand
TTGATGAGCTGGCGTCCCATCGAACGACTCAATGAGCGAGGCAGACCACATCGAACGGTTCGCGGTATCAGCCGAAAGTGAGAGCGAGACGAAGACGGTCGTCGAGGCGCGTGAGTTCGAGTTCGTCGTTGATGAACCACCGTCGCTAGGGGGGACGAACGACGGACCAAACCCTGTCGAATATCTCATCGGAGCGTGGGCCGGTTGTCTCAACGTCGTGGTGCACACCGTCGGCGAAGAGCGCGGTATCGACCTCGAACGCGTCAAGATAGCGATCGAAGGCGACCTTGACCCACGGAAGTTCCTGGGCATCGACGAAGACGTTCGAGCAGGCTATCAGGAGATCAACGTACGGATCGAAGTCGAGTCTGACGCCGACGAGGAGGCTTTAGAAGCGTTACGCGGGGAGGTCGAGGAACGCTGTCCCGTCGGCGACAACATCGACAACCCGACTCCGACGGACGTGGCCATCGAAGTGGCTTGATCGGAGTATGCAACGTACGTCTTCCAGCCCTCACCGTATCTCTGCTCGACGACCGGTCGAGTGGGCAGAGGTAGCCACGTTAGAGTTGCCCACCTGCCGAACGGCTGTTTCACCCCTGGCGGACTGAAACGAATGACGGCCGTCTACCGAACTCGACCTCTATCTGTTGCACGCAAATTCTGACAACTCCCCCGAGAGTAGACAGAGTGATTGTCCGAATCCTTTTGTTAGCCTCTATTACTTGACGCCGTCTTCGTCGGTATCACCTACCCGCCGTCAACGAGAACGGCGTGACGAATCCCAATACTCAGCCAGTTAGACCAAACGCCGCACTCATTCGTCCAGCAGGTCGCTCACACGTCCCGACCGTTCTTCGGCGACGCGGTCGCTGTACGCCTGCTTGGTTGTCTCGGGGCTCTGGTGGCCGAGTAAGTCCTGTGCTTCCCCGCGGTCTTTTTCGAAGAGTTTGTGTCCGATTCCGCGACGCGCCCCGTGCAACTTGAGGTACTCTCCGTCGATTTCGATACCAGCGGCTTCGCACATCTTCTTGATACGCCGTCGGGAAGCGTCGACCGTTATCGACGGTGGCGGACACTCGTGCTCACGTAGCAGTTCGTCGACGTCGATGTCGGAGAGATCCGCCTCGTTGCCGATGATCTCGCGTGCCACCTGGTACAGCGATGGCGCGTGCGACGTCGGGAACACGGGCCACTCGCCGGTCGGTGGATCAAGCACCGTCTTCCAGCGCTCGACTGCGGGCTGTGCCTATGTGGGGAGCGGCGTCCATTCCCACCGCTGTGTCTTCCGGAATACACGAATCTTCCCGCCCTCGAGGTCGACGTGCTTCCATCGGAGTCCCTGCCGGCCGTCACGGTCGTCTTTCGACGCCCGAAGAACCTCAGCGCCCCGTACGCCCGTGTAAGCGAGTAGGTAGACTAACGCCCGGTCACGGACAGGAGTTCCGGCGTCCATCCCGTGTTCGTCAATAGCGGCATGCGCCTCCTGGTCGACGTGCCGGAGGATCTGCCCACGGGCGACATCGTCCCAGAACTGCTGTTTCGAGTCGTCAGTGTCGGTAGGGAGTGGGTCTTTCGCCCGCTTTCGGAGACACGGGTTGATACTGAGGTCGCCGTCGTCGCGAGCGTCGGTCATGAACCCTGAGATAATGTTCCAATATGTCCGGGCTGTCCCGGCGGTGATTGCGTCGACGCTCTCTCGCTGGCTCAACCGCTTGGCGTACTTCCGCATGACGTCCGGCCCCTCTGTCTCGTCGCCGAGTCGGGAGAGATCGGCGTGGCCGGTGTCGCGACACCAGTTGTAGAACTGCATGAGCACTGGCTTCGCCGAGTTGACGTAGTATCCCGACTCGCCTTTCCCGTCTGTCGACTTGTAGCGGATGTAGCGGTCGATTGCGTCTTTTAGTTCTCGTGCGCGTACGTTCCCGGCGTCCGACTCCGGGGGTTCGGGCGTTCCATCGCCTGTCTCGCTGGAGGTCATGGTCTCGACTGAGCAGACAGCGGCGACCCGCTTCAATCCACGTTGCTTTACTGGTCTAAAGCAACGTGAATGGTTCGAACCGAATATTGGCGATAGAGGTCTTGTAATCCAAGAGATCAGTCAATAAGGACCTCGTAAATCGTATATTGGTATACAAAATTAATTCGTGGCGACCACACAAGTTCGGGATCTCAAATTCTACAAACCACTAAACGACTGATACGTTGATGGAACGGCGGTTGCTATCGCCGTGACCGATACTTGGTACCGGGAGTTCTGAACAAGTCCACTCTTCGACTAATGTGAAGCGCTGATGGCGCTCACTCCCACGAGTTCCGAACACGATGGAAGCCGAACTCACACCCGCAGTCGCCGACGACGCCCCCGCCCTGGCGGGGGCGATCGTCATCCACGCCCAGAAGCTCTGCGAGACTGCTGATCACCTCTGGCGTGTTCTCTCGGAAGTCTCGATTCCAACGGATGGACTCACGGACGCCCGGCAGCAACACAAGGTTACCTTCGGAACCGAGTCGATGGCATGGGTTTACCTCTACCAGACGATCTACGACCTCGCCCAGAGCGAGGTTGCAGATCGCCTCGCGAATCGCCCGCCGCTGCTGAAACGACTCGGCTTGGAGAAGCCACCGACCCAACAGAACATCTCCTACGCCTGGGAGCAGTTCAGTGAGCAAACCAAGACTACACTCGACGCCGCCGCAACAGGAATTGCGCTGGAAGTACGGGACAACGACGTCATTCCGACGCACTAGTCCCCATCGACATAGATGAAGACGACGGCGACGACGATGAGGTCGAGCAGGCACTGTCCCGCGCGCACGTTCGAAAGAAGGAATCAAGTGGTCGAACTCGCCCGAAGACACGGCTTCGGCGAGTTTGACTCCGACAGAGATGACAACAGAGTCTACGAGGACGAACAGATCCTTGATCTGTTCTCCTCGGCGTGCCTCACGCAAGGGAGTGCTCACTTAGAAGGGGAAGCTGGCTGGTTCCTTGATGAGAACGATGTCTGTGACGACTCTACGTTTCTTCGGGTGATCAAGCAGTTCGCGACGCCAGCTAACGAAGAGGTGGCGGCGTCAGTCCAAGAGACGCAAATCGAGGATATCGTTGCGTTCACCAAGCTATACCGGGAAGCTGTGAGCTGTACGTGCCAGCGACCAGTGACGACGCTGATGGCAACTATGCGATGTTCGTGACCAACCGCGATCACGTCGACCCCATCGGAATCAGGTACCTCACCAGCAGCTACAGCCGTCGCTGGGACATCGAAAACCAGTACAAGTCGGTAAAGTCGTTCCTGCACGGTTGTACTGACGTCCGCGAGCCCCTTCATCCTCGCTAGTTGGGCGAGTCCGGCCGCCAACACAGCGTCGACGACGAGTATCCATGCCCACGAGTCACCCTAGTGGCGTTCGATGACCGTCTGAGAACACGAATGGACTCTCGACGTGCCAGTGCTGACGATATCAAGGAAGTGTTCTTCGACAGGATCGAAGAAAACCGAACGAATGAAATTGAGACCTCGGAGGACAAATTCGAGCCAACGAAAAAATCGTCGAGTCTCATCCGAACGTGGGCCGACGAAAAGGCAATCGAGGCGGGAAAGGGGTACGACTAAATGTGGGGAGTCAATCAATAACAATTGATGCGACACGTTCGCTTTCGAGACCCCAGTGGAGCCACCCGAACCGGTACATGGACGAGTGATGGCATCGAATTCGGAGTCACCACGTACGATCCCGAAGCGGTGGACATCCTTCCACCATCTGAGCCAAGCAAAATCGTGTGTATCGGGCTGAACTACGAGGACCATGCTGAAGAAGAAGGGATGGAACTTCCTGACCGCCCGATGCTGTTCCTCAAGCCTCCGAACACGCTCGCGGGGTACGGAGACAAAATTTCTCTTCCCGAAGGCAAAGATCAAATCGAATTCGAAGCAGAATTTGGCGTCGTCATTGGTGAGCAGTGCCGTAACGTGGACAAGGCCAACGCGATGGACGTCGTCGCAGGATTCACCTGCGTCAACGACGTCTCGAACCGTGATGACCAACGCGTCGAGCAGAACTGGGTGCGAGGCAAGGCGTTTGACGGCGCTGCACCCATGGGTCCAGTCGTCGCCCCCGTAGAGAACGTCCCAGACGATGCGACGATTGAACTCCGGTTGAACGGCGAGACGAGACAGCAATCGTCGCGAACGGAGCTCATCTTTTCCGTTCCAGAACTGATCGCAGAGATAACCGACTACATGACGCTAGAACCGGGAGACATCATCTCAACGGGGACGACGTCAGGCGTCGGCGGACTTTCTTCGGGCGACGAAGTCGAAGTCGAAATAGAAGGTATTGGAACCCTCTATCACACAGTCGAATAACTCGGGTCCCCCCACCATTTGACCCGGCTAGTATTTTCGAAACGAATACGCACAGAGACGGCCTGATCTCAGAGTTTGTAGGAAGTGAACATCGCGACGACAGAGTACACGAGAGTAACGACGAGAAAGGCAGTTTCGGGGATTGGGGGGTCGAACGAATCGCTTTCGTCGAATTCGTCGTGAATACCTCTTGGCGTCTCTCGTCGAGATCAATGACTTGTCCCACTACGTCGAGGACGTCTTGGAATCCAGGTCGTGGGTTGCGGATCGGTGGTCAATCCCGGCTTCTTCAGTGCTCATTTTTGGGAACTGATGATAGTCTGGTTAGTCGCAAGTTGCTCTAGCCTGTCGTGGTCTATCGTCACACCCAACCCAGGTCCATCCACCTCGATTCGTGGTTCAGCGACTTGAAGGTCCGTGATGCCGTCTTCCGTCATGAATGGTCCAACCATTTCATTCCAGATGACGTTCTCGAAAGCTGCGACGAAGTGAGCCCCCGCAGCGGTTCCGACGTGTCCTTCAACCATTGACCCAAGCTGAGTCGGCCGATTGTCTGCCTCGGCAACTGTGTTGATACGAATAGCCTCGTTCAGTCCACCTGCTTTCATCAATTTGATATTGTAGACGTCTCCCGCCTCCATTTTTACCAACTTGCTCGCGTCGCTCGCCGTCTTGACGCTCTCGTCAGGCATAACTGGGATATCAAGCCTCGAACGGAGGAACGACAAGTCGTCCACGTTGTCGTCGGCGACGGGCTGTTCGATGACGTTGATATCCGACTGGGTGTGGCGGAGGACTGATAGTGCGGTTTTGGCATCTTTCCATCCTTGATTCGCGTCGGCTTTCAGGCTGACGTGGGTTGGAATCGCCTCCCGAACGGACCGGATTCGTTCGATATCGGTCTGTGGATCCCCACCGACCTTGATTTTGAATCGGTCATATCCCGAAGCGACTGCATCGCTTGCATCTGAAGCCATCTCGTCGGGGTCTTTCAGGCTGATGACTTTGGGGACGGTGATCGACACTGACTCTGCGGGGTCGCCACCCCATAATTCGTACAATGGTACCCCGGCATTCTTGCCCCGGAGATCTTGCAGCGCCATCTCGACCGCAGCGTGTGCACTCGGAGCCCCGTCGACGACGTCCTTCAACTCCTTCGTCAGCGTGTTGATCGCCAGCGGGTTTCGACCGACAAGAAGGGGTGCAAGAACGTCTTCGAGTATGGCAACAGTCGAACGCTGTGACTCGCCGGTCACCTCGTAACTCGGTGCCGCCTCTCCAAGTCCAGTCAAGCCTGTGTCCGTCGTAACCTCGACGAGGACGCGCTCAAGTTCGGGAATGGGTCGCAGCGCGGTCACGAATGGTTCTGAGAGTGGCAACTGAAACTCGTGGAGAGTAACTTCTTGTATCTTCATCATCCTATGTCACTGCGCCGTATTCTTTAAGATTTGGGTGAAATGGGTAGTTCCTTCGTCGCTGGGCACGACCTCGAAGTCCGACCATGGATCGAGGTCAGCGTCTGTAACCGATTCGAATGTTGTTTCCATCCGTTTCCGGTCCTTCTCGCTGTAATTGGGATGACAAGCAACCCGTGTTTCGCCGTCCGCTTCGAGAAGCTCGGGGCCGATGTGGCCCCAGATGTTCTTCCTCTCGGGCAACGGTCCTTGAACCGACAGCCACTGGGCAGATTGATCGGGTCCGGAATTGACCCTTGAATCTCAGCGTGCTCTCTGTCGTTGAAGGGATCCGATTCGGGTGTGGCCGCGAGCAATGCTTTCGAATACGGGTGTTCCCACCGGTAGCCAGTATTGATCAGGAGTTCGACGGCTGCTTTGTTACCGTCGTCCACCCAGGGTGTTTCGGGGTTATACCAGAACTTGATGAGTTTCGAAATTGATGAGTGAGCACGTTTTCCGAAGCTATCGTAGATCTCCTCAATGAACACTTACTGGAGTCCAGCTACGACTGCGCTGTAGGCCTGTCGGAAGGCTTTGTCATCAAGCGGAGCCGATTTGGTGTTTGCCCAGGTAGCTTCCTGGAGGTTGCTCATCTTTGCTTGCATTTCGAGATGGTCGTTCTCGCTAACCATCTTCTCCAGCGACTTGTTGTTCCAAAACCAGTAATCGAGAATGCCGTATTGGCCCTTGCTCAGTGCTTCCTGCTCTGCAGACCCAGAGGAGAGTGGCCGTTGAATTCGTTTTTCGATGCTCGGTGGTGCAATCGGGTGGTTCTTGTTCGCTTCAAGTTCGAATCGCTCGCCTCGCGTCCAATTTCCGTACTTGAACAGCCCACATCCAGCGGCGGTTGTAGTGCATCGAACTCAGCCGTGCGTTGTGCGCAAGATCAAGCGAAGAGTAGATACGATGCTTGATAAGCGGACGAATTCCGTAGTTGCGGAGTTCCTCGCGGAACGGTTTGCCGTCGTACGCTCGGCCAGCGGCCAACGAGAGCAGGTCGCCCGCGTTCCGGCGGGCGACCTGCGGAGCCTTGCAGCTGATCGCGGATACGACGCGAAAGCCTTCCGCGAGGAACTCCGTGAAAAGGGTGTTCGACCGCTAATCAAACACCGCATCATGAACCCACTCGATCACGCGCACAACGCCCGCATGGACAGTGATCGGTACCACCAGCGATCCATGTCTGAAACCGCCTTCTCGTCAATCAAGCGCACGCTCGGCGCTGCCGTGCGTGCGCGAAGCTGGTGGCTGGAGTTCCGTGAAATGCTTCTCAAAGCTACCGTCTACAACCTTCACCGGAGTGTGAGATATCCGTGAAATCCAGCGCCGTATACCGAAACTACGGGGCCGAAGAAATGCAATAGTGTGTAATATGCGCCCGTTGAGGGCATTACCACAGATTCACTAGGGCAGACACATTTATGTTGGATGCAGATACAAGAGTGAGAGAGGGAGTCACAGTGTTGAACACGCCAGCCCAAATAGCAGAGCGAGTAGAGCAGTTTGAAGAGAGCAAGATCCGCGTCATGTTCGACTTGGCCGAAGAACACGAGGGAGACCTCGTCCGACTCGAAGTCGGCGAACCGGACTTCGATACGCCCCAGCACATCGTTTCGGGAGCAATGGATGCCGCACATGACGGTGCGACCCACTACACGTCTAATGCTGGCCTGCCAGAGGTGCGTGAAGCTATTGCAAACAAGATGGCCGACGAGAACTATGTCCATGTCGATCCGGAAAGTGAACTTGTCGTCACAAACGGTGCGATGGAAGCACTGCTCTTAGCGATGCTTGCGGTCGTGAACCCAGGGGACGACGTTCTGATCCCGACACCGGGGTGGCCAAACTATTCCGCTCAGGCGACGCTCGCAGGGGCGAAGCCTGTTGAGGTGCCGATGTCACCGGAAGACGACTTCGATCTCGACGCTGACAGAGTTATCGACGCGATGTCGAGTGATACCGCGGCAGTGCTGCTAAACACACCCTGCAATCCAACTGGAAGGGATTTCGACCGTGAGGAAATCCAGAGGGTCACTGACGCCGTCGCAGACTACAACGCCTATCTCATAGCTGACGAGGTCTACGAAGGACTGGTCTACGACGGGTCTTCCGAGGGAATCGCCTCATACGTCGATCACCCCGAACGAGTGTTGACTGTCAACGGATGTTCAAAAAAATACGCAATGACCGGATGGCGACTCGGGTGGCTTGCAGGCGACGAAACCGTCATTGATACGACGACAACCATCCATCAGAGCACCACATCGTGTGCATCCAGCGTGTCTCAACACGCTGCACTCACTGCGCTCACTGGAGACCAATCTTCTATAGAAGAGATGTACGACGTCTTCGAACGACGACGTGACTTCGTCGTTGACCGCATCGCAGAGATACCGGGAGTCTCCTGTCCGCGACCCAACGGAGCAATCTACGTGTTTCTCGATGTGAGTGAGTTCGAGGGGTCCAGCATGGAAATCGCGAAAAAGCTCCTGAACAACTACGGTGTAGTCACAGCACCTGGGAGCGGATTCGGAGACGTTGGCGAAGGTTACCTCCGACTGAGTTTTGCGAATAGTCTGGATGAACTCGAAAAAGGGCTGAACCGTATTGAAGAGATGGCGCATGACGAACTGGGGGACTAATCGGGCGTCGACGTTCAACTAATCACCAACCGACTTGATACCGGCTGAATCATCGATGGCAGCGGGTATAGCACCGAAGCCGCTGCTGGGTTCTTCGACGACGGCATTGAATTTCGCAGGCGATAGATCCTCTCCGTTGCGATAGCGGAAGAACGCCGCCTCAACTGCATCAACCACCTCGTCCATCTCGATGCAGGTCGGGAGTTCATCGGAACCGAGTATCAGTGTGCTGCGGTCAGACTACTCTGTATGGACTTTTCTACTCATTTCGGGTTGGTGCTGAATCCATATTATTAAAATGTTTTTGTGAAATTAGAGGGTTGCCCCTAGATTTAACATAGCGTGCCCAAAAGTGAGTTACTATGTTAGACCCAGAGACACCTGGAGCTGACACTAACCCCACTATTCCTCACTGGAATACGCCGGGGGACGAACCACTCTCGCTTGAGAAAGGCGACGGAACACACGTGTACGACGAAGAGGGGGAGGAGTACCTCGATTTCACGTCTCAGTTGTACTGTGTCAATGCTGGACACAGTAACGAAAACATCATCGACGGTATTCGGTCGCAACTCGACCGGATTCAGTACGTCTCGTCTGCTGAGGGTAACGACGTGAGAACCGAGCTGGCCAGACGAATCACAGACATTGCACCGGAATCGCTCTCGGATGTTTACTTCTCGATATCGGGGAGTGAAGCCAACGAATCGGCGATTCAAATTGCACGAGACTACCAGGGAGCATCGACGGTGCTGTCACGATGGCGTTCATACCACGGTTCGACGTATGCAACCGGAGGGCTGACTGGAGATTCTCACGGACGCCTCTCGGTAGAATCACACGCAACGACCACGAATAAGACCAAATTCCTTCCCCCGCTTGGTGGATCTCAGAGCCCATTCGACGCCGATTCGCCGGAGGAACTGGCCGAACAAGCAGCAGACCATCTCGAGTACGTCATTCTGAACCAGGGACCGGATTCAATAGCCGCATTGGTTACAGAGATTGTGGGAGGAAGTAGCGGAGCATACACAGCGCCGCCAGGTTACTTCGAGCGAGTACAGGATCTTTGTGACAAGTACGACATCCTTCTCATAGCCGACGAGGTCATCACCGGATTCGGTCGCTGTGGGGAATGGTTCGGAAGCGAAACGGAGAACATCGAACCGGACATGATCACCTTCGCAAAGGGTGTGACAAGCGCGTATGTTCCCCTTGGAGGCGTTTTGGTTAGCGATGATGTCGCATCCTATCTTCGACAGGAAGGCCTCAGTTTTGGCCAAACGTTCGCCGGAAATCCGCTCGCCTGTGCTGCAGGGTTAGCAGCCATCGATGAGTACGAGAACCTCATGGACAACGTTCGCCGTCTCGGCCCAGTTCTGCACGACCGACTCGAAAGCCTAACCCACCACGACGTAGTGGGCGAAGTGAGAGGTCGAGGGCTCTTGGCTGCTGTTGAGTTCGTCGATCCCGAGACCGGTGATCCAGTTTTCGACCCTCGCGTCGAGGATGGACCCAACCCAGTCAAAGAAGTCATCAAGAAAGCAAAGCAGAATGGAGTTATGTTTGGACCCGGCCGACCTGCGTTCCAAGTGATTATGGGACCTCCCTTCTGTACTACTGAAGAGGATATCGACACTGCCGTCACGGTACTCGATCAGACGATTGACGAGGTCTTCTGACGGCGGATAGGCCCGAAACTGATCGGGTACTATTTCACCCTGTAATCGGACTATTTTTTGAACAACCGATGCCACTTTCGTACAGGGCATTAGTGAACGGAATAAGAAAGAACAGTGAGAACCCCCGGGAACACTATAGTCAGGAACACACGGCAGAGGGAACGAAGTACATGAACACAAGCAGAACTGCTGGGGTTCTGAGTAGGTCAAGACGAACCATTTGCATAGCTCAAATACAGGTCTTAGTGGGTTTGCATTGACGCCGTTTCGAGATTCACCTCGATGATGTTGGACGTCTCCATCACGAGTTCTGGAATACGGTCCTCGAAGTTCTCGCCGGACAACCGGCTTGTTGGGGCGGTCAAGCTAATCGCCCCACACAACTCATTGTTCTCACCATGAATGGGTGCACCGACCGCCCGAAGACCTCTAATTACTTCCTCAGCGTTAACTGCGTATCCCAATTCCCGTACCTGCTCAAGTTCCTCAAATAGTGTATCACGATCTGTGATCGTGTGCTCGGTTTCTTTGACCAAACCATGCTGGTCGATTATCTTCTCAACGTAATCCCTGTCGAAGTGCGCAAGCATCGACTTGCCAGCAGCCGTACTATGGAGATATTGAAGTACCTCACGCATCTGAATATGATAATCCGTGGCAATTGCCTTGTCTCCACCAGTTTCGTAGATTGTGAGTTCCTGACCACGATGCTCAATCGTGAGATGAACCCACTCGCCCGTCCGTTCTGCGAGATCATCAGCAACCTCCATACCCCCCCGATACAGGTCTATGTGGTTCCGAACGCTCTCGCCTCTGATCAAGAAGTCCAATCCAAGTTGGTACGTTCCATCTGTACACGAGATGAGTCCTTCTTCCTCCAGTGTTTTGAGATACGTACAAACACTGCCCTTCGATAGACTCACTTCTTCGCAGATGTCATCGAGCGTTGGGTCAGAGTGGGACTGAACGATTTTCAGTAACTGGTTTGCATTTTGGATAGATTTGATCCGGCGGGGTGTGCTTTGATCGAGGTCATCCACCATATGACAAATACTACTACATACCATGATAAGGCTTTGCATATCTCAAACATAGATACCACGACAAGCCTGCTGAAAGACTGTGTGTGGACTTATTGCCGGGGTCCAACGCTGTCTCTTCCTCACCATTACATCTCTAGTATTGTCACCCCACACTTCGAGTACATCGACGATGTTGCTTTAGTACAGTAGGAGAACTCAAACTGCGACATGTACGTCTGTAACAGGCAGACGCGCCAAGTCTCACCCAATCTCTAGCCGACCAATTCCATTACACACAGTACTGTTCGAGAATGTTCCATGACAAGTATCATCATCGAGGACCACAACGTATTTGGATAAATCAAATGCTTCGGTTCAAAATTCGAGAACCGACGTTCTTTCTTCATCAAATAGAGAGTCAACTGCCGCTTCAGGTCACCTCTGGCATGAGTCTAGCTATCATTTGCGTCGATAGACCGCGTCTTAAACTCACGTCACACGGTCACAACACTATGGACGACTAACCGTGACTCTTCAATTAACGTGAAATGACCGGCTCGAGTCGCCGAACTCGCTACGATAATCAGAGTATTTAACACGATCGCGAATGTCCAACATCCAATCAGTTAATATACACTATTGGGCCAAAACGTTTATATTCCTGGAGTAAAAGATCTCAACTGGATCTCATGAAGATAAACATTAACGATGAACTGTGGTCGTCGGTTACAATTGATCTTGAGTTCACAACAGATTAATGTCAGAGCAAAATATTGAAGATGCGACAAGTCAACCTGGAGGACAGTCCCAAAAAAACTCACTGGCAGCTAGTATAGCGGAAAAGATCCCAGATCCATACGTCCTTATTACAGCCATCATTGGAATTGCGGCAGTATCAACTCACTTTATACCAGCAGGTGAGTATAAAAGGAAGATGGTCGAGGGGCGGGAAGTGATCGTCCCAGGAAGCTTTCATTATATCCAAGAGCCCCCAGTTTCGTTCATGGGGATGCTGAAATCAGTCCAGCTTGGCCTGATAGACGCCGCGTCAATCGTCTTTTTTGTCCTCATTATCGGAGGCGCCTTTGGTCTGATAACAGCGACTGGTTCTATCACTGCAGCGCTGTCAGGGATCGTAACTCGCCTCGAAGAAAGTAACCGGGAGTACCTAATCCTGATTTGTGTGCCACTCTTCTTTGGTGTAATAGCAGGTGTGGCCGGACTTTACGAGAGCGTGATCCCGTTTGTCCCGTTAGCGGTATTGTTAGCCCTTAGCCTCGACTACGATGC
Organism: Halogranum amylolyticum; assembly: GCF_900110465.1. Classification (GTDB taxonomy): domain Archaea; phylum Halobacteriota; class Halobacteria; order Halobacteriales; family Haloferacaceae; genus Halogranum; species Halogranum amylolyticum. The sequence goes on along the minus strand of NZ_FODV01000026.1, from coordinate 31,532 downwards.
GATCGTTGGCTGTTCGATGGTGTTACTGGGACTTGCAGCCGGATTCGCATCTGCACCCCTCAACCCGTTCACTGTAGGTATCGCACAGGGAATTGCTGGTCTTCCAATTTACTCTGGTCTCTGGTACCGGGCTATCTTTTGGGTGCTCTCGATGACCGTTACTATCGGGTACATCTACCGCTACGCCTCGAAAGTAAAAGAATCTCCCTCAGAGAGTTACGTGAGTGATCTGGATTACAGTAATCTCGAACTCGAAGATGACCCATCGGAGATAGACTTCAAACGAATCCATAAGGCCGTACTGGGAGTTTTCGCTCTCGCAATCGTCATGCTGATAGTTGGCGTGACACAGTATGGGTGGTATATCAACGAGATCGCGACGCTTTTCCTCGTTACCGGGATTCTAGTCGGGGTGATTTATGGAATGAGTGGAGACGAAATAGTTTCAAACTTTATCGACGGTGCGCAAGACCTACTCTATGCTGCATTAATTATCGGGTTCGCACGCGGTATTATCGTCGTCTTGAGAGATGGTGCCGTCCTTGACACCGTAATCTGGGCTCTTGTACAGCCATTGAAGGACATGTCTCCTGTGGTTTCTGCTTCATTGATGGTTCCTCTCATGTCTGTGGTTAACTTTTTCATCCCCTCTGGAAGTGGTCAAGCTGCTGTCGTGACGCCGATTCTGGTTCCGATCGGCGAGATCGTCGGGATCCCAGCCCAGGTTATAGTCCTCGCATTCCAATATGGAGATGGATTCTCTAATATGTTTATCCCGACCCTCGGTCCGACAATGGCAATGATTTCGATCGCAAACATTCCCTACGGACGCTGGCTTCAGTTCACCTGGAAATTATTGGTCGTACAGATACTTATCGGCATGAGCGCTGTTGGGATTGGTGTGGCAATCGGTCTGGGGCCGTTCTAATTCCAGCAAACGAGATTTGATTCGAGCATCCTCAGTTGTGAATTAACAGTTAATCGAGACTTCTTTTTATTTCAGTTTCCAACCCATGCAGCGACCTCCTATCGGAGGGTCACTGCATCGGGGATGCGGCGGTCGAGACGCTACCGGCTGAGGACGTTGATTTCGATCTCAGCCATGTTTAGCCAGCTGCCGTGAACTGGCGTGTAGTGAAGCTCTATAGTAGGCATTAGAATTTTTACCTAAGTGTTAGTGGTTACTCATGGACCATCTCGACAAAATATCTGTCGAGAAACTTCAGTTGACGCTCGACGAAGTTGAAGGAAAGAAGCCGACACAACGGCTTACTGCAGCGATTGCGTACAAAAACGGAGTCACACAAACTGAACTTGCCGAGTGGTACGGTGTGCAGAGACGGACAATTCACACCTGGCTCAAGCGGGTCTGATTCGAGCCGCTTGAGTAGGCTGTTCAGGACGATTATCGGTCAGGAAGGTCACGTAAGTTCACCGAGGAACAACAGAAGTAATTGGAAGAAAAGCTTCAGCAGCCACCAACTGAAGCAGGGATCAACGCGCCGGCGACCACGCCGGCGCTCCTCAAGGATTTCCTCGAAGAAACGTTCGACATTGACTACTCACTCCCCAACTGCCCGCGGTTGATGAAAGAAGTGGGATTGAGTTACCAAAACCCTCGTCGAACAGCCGCCGAAGCCGAGCCTGAAGACAGAGACGAGTTTCACGACGAACTCGAAAAAGCGACGAGAGATGGACGCCACGATAGTTTGTATCGACTAAACCAAGACATCCGTGCAAGTTGAGCCGCGTGCCGCGTGGTTTCCGCGCGGCACGCGTCCATCGGTCGAACTCGCTGGGCAACGTGACTGGACGTGCTTACTCGGCGCGGCCACCGAGAACGGTGATCGCTTCTTCTCACGATTCGAGGAGTACGTAACTGCCGATCATGCGAAGCATTTCATTCTCACATTGTGTGAAGAATTCCAAGAAGATCTGACCGTCGTACTCGATGGTGCACCGTATTTCCGGGCGTCGTCCGTCACGGACCTGACGGCCCGTGACGACCTCGCCCTCGTGAGATTGCCGGCGTACTCACCGGAATTAAACCCGGTTGAAGAGTGCTGGAGACAACTGAAAGACGCTCTTGGCAACCGATTCTTTGAGTCTCTCGACGAACTCAACACAGCGATCGACAGCGCACTTGATCGACTTCCTATCCCTAGTGTGAGCAACTACTTCTAATGACTACGATAGTGCCGCTTCAAGCGTGATTTGTTGGATATAGCTGACGGACATTTTTCTCGCTTGACGAAACGTAAGTATTCTTTCGATGAGTGGAATGAAACATGTACCTTCTGTCTGTTGCACGCAAATTCTGACAACTCCTGGAGAGTAGATAGAGTGATTGTCTCAATCCTTTTCCTAAACTCGATCCGGTTCAGTCAATAACCTGTATGAGAACGGGCGTTCTCGTACAGACTATATGTGTATAATGTCTTTCATATACTACCACCCCCTGCACGAAACGATGGCGACCATCGGGTGTTATTTGCGGGTCAGCACGGAAGACCAGAGTCTCAGTCGATAACTGAGTAGCACCAGCGAGTATGCCGAACGGGAGCTCGACGTTGATCTCGCCCACCTACGGAACTACCGTGACAAGAGCACCGGGACGACGACCAATCGCTCGGGCTGTCGGAAGTTGATGAGCGACGTCGAAGCCGGGACACTCGACGCCGTCGTGATTCACAGTATCTCACTTATTTGTCGGAGTATCCGAGACCTCAATCAGACTGCCTCCCGCCTCGCCGACGCCGGCGTCGAATTGCACATCATCAGCGAAGGCATGGTGCTGCGAGCCGGCGATGACGACCCCTGTCAGACGGCGCTGTTCCAACTGTTCGGTGTGTTTGCCGAACTTGTAGCGAACATGGCCTAACAGCGAACCAAAGGTAGCCTGACTGCACGGATGGAAGACGACGAGTACCACCCGACTCCGCTCGGCTTTGAGAAGGATGACGGCTTTCTCATTGAGGGCGAGAATTCCCACGACGTCGTAAGCGTCCTCGAGATGGTACAGAAAGACGAGTTGAGCAAGCGCAAAGCCGCCCGGCGGTTGGAGACCTTACCGTCGACAATTAATCGGGAGTTCAATCGCGGCGAACTATACGGGCTCTGAGTCTGTTGTTGTCGCACTAACTTCTCTAGGTCCTGTTAGAAAGTGCGTGATGGATATTTATAGGGGCTTGAGACCGCAATGTATCTGGTGCGACAAGGGTGAGTCGGCCGATCGAATAGTTGCTCCTTGAGGAGCGAGCGCGCTGTCCAGGTCGATAATTCACTGAGTACTTGATCAGAATAGATAAAACAAATTGGATAGTATTTGCAGTACAATTTCTATCGGTAGGGTTCCAAAAAGACCAAAACAATTGAACGTGATTAATACAAAATCAGAAAAGAATAGTGACGATTGACCTATATCGCGCGCATCAAAGACACTAGTTCACAGAATGGGGTCTAGTTCATCGAAAAAGACAGGATGAAAAGAGAGTGGTACAAAATTCGGCATTTTAACGATTCTAGTGGGTTTTTGAACCTTAAGGGAGAGGCCTCTGCTGTGACAATAGACGAGATAGACTCGCGCGTTAATATCTAAGTAGATATATTTAGAGGGGGCGGCGATCGCGATTTTGTCGCTATCGGAGTTATCCGGGTACGCGCCTCATTGATGCGACCGGGTTGTGTCGAAGACCCGCACTTGGTGTTCGATGTCGTCGAACAACGGTGGGTCAGAGACGGATGGTGAGAACCGTCCCGAGCGACTTGATCGAGCAGCTGATTCGCGCGACGTGAGACGGTTCTCTCTTGATTTCGCTCGTTCCGCGGTATTTCGTTACATTACTAAATATGTAATGTCTGTTGCTGAGTCTGCCGAGAATGATGTCACGATTTATCTACAGGGTTACCACTCAGGAGACTGTTCAAGCGCGTCGTCTGACCTTACGTGATTGTCCGTCTGGTCCAATCAGAGTGGGATTCAGCACTATCGAACATGAGGGAGACGCCCTGGGTTTATCAGACGCCTGTACGGGCAGGAGAGTAGCTAAGAGAACAGGAGTGCCCGTATCGAGGGACAGGCGCTCACCTCATGAGAAGGCAATGTTGAGTTCGAGTTCGTTCGCTGCCCCTAGAAGGAGATCCGGCAGTTGATTCTCAAATCGGTCCCCCTTCAACCGGTGTGACGGTCCGGTGACGCTGACCGCCCCAATGGCTCCCCCGTTCGAGTCACCGACGGCGACGCCGACGGCGTGCGTCCCGCGCAGCGTCTCCTGTCGGTTGAAACTGTAGCCACGTTCCTGGATCTTCTCTATCTCCGCTAGAAGTACCTCAGAGTCGGTAATGGTGTTCGGCGTGAGCTGTTCGAACTCGACCTGTTCGATGTAGTCGAACAACATCGGCTCCGGCATCTTCGCCAACATAGCTTTTCCCGCAGACGACGCGTACAGCGGGATCCGGCTCCCGAGTCCAGGGTCCGTACGGACGGCGTTCTCCCCGACCGACCGTGCCAGATACACCGCCTCTCCGTGTTCTTCGACGAAGAACTGCGCGCGCTCACCCGTCGTCTCGGCAACTTCTTCGACCTTCTCCCGGATGAGCTTGTAGCCAGTGTGGCTGTTTCTGGCCGTCACACCGAGATCGAGGAAGCGTAGCCCTACGTGGTAGCCGTCCGCACGCTGGACGAGGTACCCGAGTTCTTCCAGCGTGTGGAGATGCCGATGGACCGTACTCTTCACGTAATCGAGTTCGTTCGCGACCTCCGTGACTGTCTTCCCCTGTCCCGATTTGACACACTGCACGATGTCGAACAGTGTCTCCGCTGTCTGTACCGTATCCGGCACATCGCCGCTGCCTGTCTTTGCCATGCACGGTAATCTCATCTATACGAATAAAACATGTTCGACATCGTCGAACAGCGCACCAGTGTATCTCACACTCCCGGTGACGGACAGTTTAGTAGTCGTCGCTGCTACACGGCAGCCACGAACACGATCCCCAAAACGATGACGACACCACGAATCACACTAACGGTTCTGCCCCACGATGCACACGGGATTCCAGCCATCGAGTATGCTGATACGCTTCGGTGGCGACTACCCGACCACACGGTCAGACTCGCGGAGACCCCCGAGGAGCAGCTCCGACTCGTCGCCAAGTCAACGGTGGTCACCGGAAAGCAGCTCGACGAGGAGCTCATCGAAGCAGCACCAGACCTTCGGCTGTTCGCGTGTATCACAGGCGGAGTCGATCACCTTCCCTTCGACAGCTTCGAGGCGAACGACGTGGCGGTGACCAACGCCTCAGGGGTGCACGGGCCGAACATCGCCGCACATGTGTTCGGGTGGATTCTCATGTCCGGGGGCTGGACGAAGGCTACCGACGGCAGCGACGGCGAGAGTGGCGACGCATTCAGTCGTTCACCAAACTCGCGGGAAGTACTGTCACCGTCGTCGGCCTGGGGTCGCTCGGAGAGGCGGTCGTTCGTCGGTTAGCGAGGTTCGATGTCGAGACGCTCGGTGTTCAGAACTCGCCGGCCAAAGGCGGGCCGGTCGACGAAAGGACGAGAATCGCGCGCTCGGTCAGAAGCCCGAGGTGCCTTCGAGAAGATGCTCCTTGACGACTGCCTCGTCGAGTTCGATACCGAGCCCCGGTGCCTCCGGCACCTCGATGACGCCGTCCTGAATCAGGGGGTCGTCGCGGACGAGCAGGTCGTCCCACCAATCGACTTCGAGTGCGTGGAACTCCAGGAGGTCGAAGTTCGGCACTGCCGCCCCGAGGTGGACGCACGCCATCGTTCCGACGGGACTACAGACGTTGTGCGGCGACATCGGGATGTAGTTCTCCTCGGCTCTATCGGCGATGCGCATCGTCTCTGCGAGTCCTCCGACGGTCGTCGGATCCGGCGTGACGATGTCGACGCCATGTTCGTAGAGGAGGTCGGTGAGTTCGAAGACGCGGAACCGGTTCTCGCCCGTCGCGACCGGCGTCGTCGTCGACTTCGTCACCTCGATCTGCGCGGACATCTTCTCCGGCGGAATCAGATCCTCCAACCACATCAGCTTGAACTCCTCTAGCTCCCGAGCCAGTCGCTTCGCGCTCTCGACGGAGTAGTCCCAGTGGCAGTCGAACGCAAGGTCGACGTCGTAGCCAATCTCCTCGCGGACGGCGGCGACGATGTCACGTTTCTCCGCGATGGCGCTGTTGGTGAGCCGACCGTTGTAGGGGTCGTTGTCGTTGTCGGCCGCCAGATCGAGGTCGAACTTCAGTGCGGAGAACCCCATGTCGACCACGCGACGAGCCTCCGCTGCGTACGCCTCGGGGGAGTACGCCTCGGTCTCGGCGTACGCGGTGGCTCCGTCTTCGACGGCGTATGCCTCTCCCGCGTGACAGTCACAGTACATCCGCACTTCGTCGCGATACTTCGAGCCGAGCAGTTGGTACACCGGGAGGTCGAGAACCTTACCGGCGACGTCCCAGAGCGCGATCTCGATACCTGACGCCGCCGTCACGACCTTCCCGGTCGTCCCACCGTGGCCGGACATCTCCTGGAAGATGTGCCGGACCAGCCGTTCGACGTCCAGAGGGTTTTCACCGACGAGAAAGCGGTTCGTGTACTCGACCAACTCGGGGACGCCCCCACCGCGATATGACTCGCCGATGCCTGTTACGCCGGCGTCGGTCTTTACCTTGATGAGGTTCCACTCGAAGTTGCCTTCGACCACGCAGGATTCTATCCCGGTGATCGAAACGTCTCGGTCTGTGTCGCGGTTCGTCGTCTGTTGTGAGTAGTCTCTCATTGGCTGAATCTGTGGAGGGCGCGTTCGTCTAGCTGTACACCGTGTCCGGGGGTATCCGGGAGGGGAATCATCCCGTCGTCGTCCGGCTGAAGCGGGTCGACGACGATGTCGTCGAACACCTTCACGTCCATGTCGCGGTAGAAGTATTCGATGAACAGACCGTTCTCGACGGCACCGAGTAGCGACGCGTGGAGGTTCCAGTTGTAGTGCGGCGCGATGGGGACGTCGTACGCCGCTGCGTAGTTCGCGATTTTGAGCCACTCGGTGATACCTCCGCATACCGTCGCGTCCGGTTGCAGGATGGTCGCCGCTCCGCTGTCGTGAAGTCGGGCGAAGCGGTGCCGCGTCCCCTCTAACTCGCCGGTGGCGACTGGGTACGACAGCGCGTCGTTCACCTCGGCCATCGTATTGACTTTGTCTATCATCACCGGTTCTTCGATGAAGTACGGGTCGTACGGTTCGAACGCACGACACGCTCTGATGGCCTCCGTCGACGACGACCAGACGCCGTTGGCGTCGAGGAGGAGCCGCCGGTTCGGTCCGGCCTCGTCGCGGACCGCGGCGACGCGCTCGACCTCCTCGGCGACCGACCGTCGGCCGACCTTCATCTTGACCGTGTCGTGGCCCTCGTCGAGATACCGGCGTATCTCCGCGCGCAGCCCTTCATGGCCCTTGTCGTCGCGGTAGTAGCCGCCGCTCGCGTACGACGGAACCGCGTCGGCGTAGCCACCGAGCAGTTTGTACAGTGGTTGCGCTGCCGCTTTCGCCTTCAGGTCCCACAGCGCGATGTCGACCGTCGAGATGGCACGGAGCAACAGCCCGGAACGTCCGATCTGGACGTTGCCGTCGTACATCTCGTGCCAGAGTCGTTCGGTGTCCCGTGGGTCTTCACCCACGAGTAGCGGTTCGAGGAGGGACTCCACCGCCGCAGCGACGAGATCCGCACCCTCGTAGCCGAGCGAGTAGCCGACGCCCTCCAACCCGTCTTCGGTCCGGACGTACGTGATGGCGTGGTCACGGTACGTCAGCGTCCGGTTCGAGAACGAGACCGGCGACTCCAGCGGTATTGACACCGGAAAGGACTCTACCTGTGTGATTCTCACGACTGCAACGGCGCGTTTATCACATAAATTTCCTCACCCCACGGCAACAACTGTTACCAATGGACATATGTACGATAGCGTGACAGAGACCTGTATGGAATTCCCCAGTCGGAGTGACCTGGACGATCTCATCGAACCGCAGCCATTGCCGTCGTTTGCCCGTGTCCGGTACGAACCGGAGACGACGCGGATCGACGACCCCGCGGCCGCCGCACGGTCCGAGGTCGCCGATCTCACCCTGTCAACACTCGACCCCGGCGCGAGAGTCGCGGTCGGCGTTGGGAGCAGAGGAATTCACGCACTCGACGAGGTCGTCCGCGCTGTAGTGTCGACACTCGACGACCGGGGGTTCGAGCCGGTGGTCGTCCCCGCGATGGGAAGCCACGGCGGCGCGACGGCAGCAGGGCAGCGTGAGGTACTCGCTGCACTGGGAATTACCGAAGCGAGCGTGGACGCACCTATCGACGCGACGATGGAGACACGAGAGTTGGAGACCGTGACGGTCGGCGAGACACCGACGACCGTCCACTTCTCGACAGCGGCACTCGACGCTGACGCTGTCGTCGTCGTCAACCGCGTGAAGGCGCACACGAACTTTACCGGCCCGATCGAGAGCGGGCTCTCGAAGATGACCGTCGTTGGCCTCGGCAAACAGCGTGGCGCGAAGAGTTTCCACTCGACGGCCATCAAAGAGGGGTACGTCGAGACGCTCGAAGCGGCGCTCGACGTCATCAGGGAGGCGGTCCCATTGCTGGCGGGTGTCGCCCTCGTCGAGAACTTCGAGGAGGAGACGGCGCACGTCGAAAGCGTCGAAGGAGAGTCGTTCACCGACAGGGAGCCCGCACTGTTGGAGTGGGCGTACGACGAGATGCCGACACTCCCGTTCGACGACGTCGACTTCCTCGTCGTCGACGAACTCGGCAAGGAGATCTCCGGCGCCGGGATGGATACGAACGTCATCGGTCGGTACCGCGTGTTGAACGCCCCCGACCCCGAGACGCCGAACGTCAAGCTACTCTACGTCAGAGGGTTGACCGAGAAGACGAAAGGGAACGGAAACGGTGTCGGTCTAGCAGATATGACGCGTCAAGCCGCGATCAACCAACTTGACCTCCAGAAAGCGTACGCGAACGCGCTGACGAGCGGGTCCATCGCGAAGATACAGCTCCCAGTCGTCGCGCCCGACGACGAGTTCGCGATTCGCGCCTCGTTGGTCGCCCTCGGTGGGTACGACCCGGAGGCGGTCAGAGTCGTCTGGATACGGAACACACAGGATTTGACCGAGTTCCGTATCTCGGAGGCACTCATCGACGAACTGCCGGCGACAGCACAGGTCGTCGCCCGCGAACGACTCGCGTACGAAGACGGGACGGCGTCGTTCGAGGCGTGGAACAACGACCGACCGTAGAGCGGTGAGGGTAATGCGCCGCAAGTGGGGCAGTCGTACACTTATCAATGAGGTAAGAGACCGCCCCCTTCGGAAACGTTTTCAACATCATCCTGATTATTGGTGACATGGACCTACAGATAGACGGGAACGTCGCACTGGTCACCGCGTCGTCCAGTGGACTCGGTAAGGCGTCGGCGAAGGCACTCGCTCGCGAAGGTGTACACGTGGTCATCAACGGACGTGACGAGGAACGGCTCGCCGAGGCGGAGGCCGAAGTAGACGACATCGGAAGCGGCGACGTCCTCGCTGTCTCCGGAGACCTCACGAACCCTGACGACATCCAGCGACTCGTCGACGAGACGGTAGAGACGTTCGGCCGACTTGATCACCTTGTTACCTCCGCCGGCGGACCGCCCTCCGGCGCGTTCCTTGAGACCGACGATGACGACTGGGAACATGCGTACGACCTGCTCGTGATGAGCGTCGTCCGTCTCGCGCGTGCGGCCGAGCCATACCTGAAGGAGGACGGCGGCGGAACCATCGTGACGATTACCTCGCGAAGCGTGAAGGAGGCTATCGACAGCCTCGTGCTCTCGAATTCCGTCCGGATGGGCGTCATCGGACTGGAGAAGACGCTCTCAAAGGAGTTCGCCCCCGACATCCGGTCGAACGCTGTGCTTCCCGGCCCACACGAGACATCCCGAATTCGCGACCTCGTCGAGGCTGCCGTCGACCGCGGCGACTACGACAGCTACGAGGAGGGACTCGCTGACTGGGGAACGAACCCGCTTGAACGCATCGGCGACCCGATGGAGTTGGGGAACACCGTCGCGTTCCTCTCCTCGCCGCAGTCGGGCTACATCAACGGCACCGCGATTCCCATCGACGGCGGCTCCACGGGAGCGAACTTATGAAGCCTGTTCCGTTTGACGACGCCGAGACGTACGAACCCGAAGACGAGTGGCGGCGCGTCTCGATGGCCGGGAGCGACCAGTTCAGCTTCGAGTGGTTCGAGAAGCCCCCGGGCCACTCTTCGCCGATGCACGACCACGAGAACGAGCAAGTCTGTCTCTGCCTCCAGGGCGAGCTCACCGTCGCCACCGAGGACGACTCCGTCACGCTCCAGCAGTACGACTCGGTGCTCCTCGAGTCAGACGAACCACACCGCGTCGAGAACACGGGTAACGAGTTCGCCGTCGGCTTGGACGTGTTCGCTCCCGGCCGGTCGTTCGACTTCTGGACGGAGCGCGAGGAATGAAGTTCCTCGCGCGGACAGTAACGGGTCGGCCGCTGCTCGGCGACGAGGCGGGGTTCGTCGACCTTCAGTCAGTCCACCCTGAATTTGACAGCATCTCTGACGCTCTTCCGCACGCCGCAGACGAGACGCTCGGCGACATCGACGACGCGACGGCAGAGCGAGTACCGGCAGAGACAATCTCGTTTGGGCTACCGCTCGAACAATTCGGGAAGCTCTGGGGTATTGGACTGAACTACGAGGAACACGCCGGCGACCTCGACGAGGATCGACCGACGGAGCCGGCGAGTTTCATGAAACCGTCGACGGCGCTCACCGGTCCAGGTGGTCCGATACGTCTCCCGCCGACGTCGCAGTCCGAGCGGGTGACCGCCGAGGGCGAGTTGGGAGTCGTCCTCGGTCGGACGTGTCGGGACGTCGACGAGGCGGACGTCGACAACGTCGTCGCCGGCTATCTGCCCGTCATCGACATGACCGCGGAGGACGTCCTCCAGCGGAACCCGCGGTTCTTGACCCGGTCGAAGAGTTACGACTCCTTCATCGTCGTCGGACCGGCTATCGTCGTTCCCGAGGAACGAACCGACTTCGAGGACCTGACGGTGCAGACGATCATCAACGACGAGGTGCGAGCCGAGAACCAAATCAAGAACATGCTGTTCTCACCGGCTGAGCTCATTTCGTTCCACTCGAAAATTATGACGCTGCAGCCCGGCGACCTGATAAGTACTGGAACCCCAGGTGCGTGGCCCATCGAACCAGGTGACGATGTACGGACTGCCGTGGAATCGATCGGCTCCGTGACTGCACCGGTCGTTCGGTAGATTACTGCCGTGGCCATTTACGTTTCCTCCCGGGACGCTACCCAGATGGTTTCTTACCAAGAGACCAGTAGCCCGCTCAATCAAAAGATATAAGTCCTCGACTGAGATAGTCACCAATGCTAACTAAAGACAATAATGGTCGATGATAGCATACACCGCCGGAAGTTCTTGTATGGAGCCGCAACTGCGAGTATCGCTGGTTTTGCTGGCTGCACCAGTGGTAGCGGAGGCGACGGTGGGTCGTCTGATGGAAACGCGTCAGGGGACGGCAGCAGTGGAGACAGTAATGGCGGCGGCGGCAGCATGTCGCTCCGCGTCGGTACCTCTGCGGGTGGGACAAAGAACGTCGGACTCGCTGTCGAGCGGGCGGTCAGTCAGAACAGTGACGAACTGAGCTACTCGACCGTAGAGAGCCCGGGGTACGTCGGAACTATTTACCGGATGGCACAGGACCAGTTCAACGGTGGGATCACCGACAACAACTCACTAACCAAGGCACTCGACGACCGTGGAAGCTTCGCCGAGAAGTCGGTCGACGAGATACCCTACTACGGGTTCTACGCGTTCCCATACAGTATCTACGTTGTTGCCCGCAACGGGACCGGCATCGAGACGTTCGATGACCTCGCTGGCAAGAATGTTTATCCGGCAGAACCGGGCTACTCGACACGGGCGACGACGCTCGACGTCTGGTCCCAGAAGCCGACGAAGGGAATCTACGACAAGATGAACATCCAGAACATGGGTGTCGGCGACGCGCCGGGGGCGATGGAGGAGGGGCGAATCGACGCCGCCATCGCGTACGGAACTCCCGGTGCCGGCTACACTGGCTGGGTGACGGAGTACGACGCCCGTGTCGACGTCCACTACGTCGAACCAACCGACGCGCTTAAACAGTCTATCGAGTCGTACGCCGGTGCTGGCTCCTCGGAAATTTCCGTCGACGAGTGGGGCATGCAACAGGACATCCAGACCGACCAAGTGTTCACGTGGGACCTCGAGGTCAACTACACGTTCACACCGGAAGCGAGCGAGGACGCAGTGTACGAACTCTGTCGCGTCGTCGACGAGCACAACGACGCAGTCAACGAAGCGGAACAACAGTTCAACGACTTCGAGTCAACGTCGGATATGCTTGGCTCTGCGCGGAAGCGGATTCCGGTCCACCCCGGTGCGGCGAAGTACTACAAAGAGAACGACGCGTGGGACGATAATCTCTCGGTCGGTAAGTAAGCAGAACCCGAAACATCTGTGAAACTCGCCTTTTCGACAGACTGACCACCAAAGATATACAATGAGTTCAAACACAGAGCAGCAGAGTAGTTTCGTAACGAGTGCCCTTCGAGGGTTAGACCTGAGTGTCACGGTCAGCGCGATTGTGTTCTGGCTCATCGTTCTCGGCTGGGCGTACACACAGGATATGTCGCGTGTAAAGTACGGCGTCATTTTCGTCGGTGCAATCCTGAGCGTGTACGCCCTTGACCAGACGCGACAGGCGCTCGAAGAGGGTGACAGAACCGATGCGGCGGTGCTGCTGCCGGCAGCAGTTATCCTCATCAGCGCCTCTGTCTACTTTACGATGAACTTTACGCAGGTGTATGTCATGCAGCAGGGGTACGCCCTTGAACACGAGTACATGCTGGCACGGATCATCATCCTCTCGATCCTCTATCTCACGTGGCGCGAGTTTGGGAACCTCTTTCTCGGACTCGTTGGCGGCGCGATAATATATGGGGTGTACGGCAACTACGCGCCGGGTATCCTGAACCACGGGGGAATGACGGAATTGACACTTCTGCAGTCGCTCGTCACCGACCTCTACGGGTTCTACGGGAGCCTGACGCAGCTGACCGCCGCGTGGATCGCTCCGTTCCTGCTCTACGCCGGACTCCTGTTCGGCTACGGTGCGTTCGACCTGATTCTCCGGGTCGCCATCCAGTCAGGTAAGTACATCGAGTCCGGCGTCGCCCAGACAGCCGTGCTCGCGTCCGCGGTCATTGGGTCTATCAACGGCTCGTACACGGCGAATGCTGCGATGACCGGTTCGTTCACGATTCCGACGATGAAAGACAGCGGGATGGCACCGCATCGAGCCGCCGGTATCGAGGCGGTCGCGTCAACATCGGGGCAAGTGCTCCCGCCGGTCATGGGTGCCTCGGCGTTCGTGATGGCCTCGTACCTGCAAGTCGCCTACCTCGACATCGTCACTGCCGGTCTCATCCCAGCAGCGATACTCGTCGCCTGCATCGGTATTGCAGTCCACTACGTCGCGATCAGCGACTCCAGTAGTCAGGAGATGGACTTCTCAGAGTTCTTCGACGACGAACTCTCGACGAAACAGAAACTGTTCGAGACCGTCCGGTTCGGTATCCCGTTCCTCGTGCTTATTTACCTGCTGGGCGTCGCTCAGTTTACGGTGATGACCTCGGCACTATGGACGATCGTCTCGATGGTCATCTGCGGCGTCACTGTCCCCGTAATTCAACGATTAGTCGACCGCTCGGACACGTCGCCGACGACCGAGTTCGTCGACCAACTTCGAAACACTGTCCGCGGGTTCCGCCGGGGTGCCATCATCCTCGCACCTATCGCCATCATCCTCGTGGCGGTCAACGGCGTTATCGACATCTTCAGTGTCACGGGCGTCCCGAACAAGATTGCACTCCTGTTGATCGACCTTTCGGGCGGCGTGCTGCTGTTCGCCGTTCTCCTCGCGATGCTGGTGGCCATCCTGATGGGTGTCGGCATGCCGACGGTCGCCGCGTACGTCATCGTCGCGATTCTTATCGCACCGACGCTCGTCGCCGATTTCGGCATCCCGGACATCACGGCTCACTATACCGTGTTCTACGCCGCCATCCTGGCTGGAATCACACCACCAGTTGCCACGGCGGCGGTGGTCACCGCCGGTATCGCTGGCGCGAACTTCTGGCGTGTCTGTGGCGCGGCTATCAAGATTTCCGCACCGCTGTTCATCCTCCCTATCGCCTTCGTCTACAACCCAGCGATGATTTCGATGGATCTCACCATCGGCGGTCTCGTCGCGGGGACGTTGGTGCTGATGGGCGGTATCATGATGATCTACGGGCTCAACTACCCCTTTGAGATGCGCGCTGGACGTCGCATCCTGCTTCGGCTGTTCATGACCGCCATGGGTGTCTTCGTGATGGTCTACCCGGGGCAGTTGGTAAAACTCGCCGGCACGCTCGTGTTCCTCGGCATCTTCGTCGCCGAGAAGATGGTGACGAGCGGGAAACGTCTCCCGTTCACCAAGGGGGTCGACCAATGAGTTCGACCGACGGCTCGACCGAAGACGTCGGTGGGTTCGAGGAGTTCGTCCCGGCGCCGCTCATGCCGGTGTGGATCCGGTTACAGACGGTGCAAGAGTTCCGTGAGACACATGGTGACTCCTACACGAAGGTGCTCGAAGGCATCGTCGCCGCCATCCTCACCGGCGGCTATCTCTTCTGGCTCTTCCTCTATTTCACCGCGTAACCTGCCACCTCGTGGCCGGTTTCGGTTTTCGCGCTGCTCCGAGTGGAGATGTAACCCGAGAGACGGATCGAAGAAGTCGAGAGGCCTCGCAGTCAGTATCCGTGCCACTTCGCCGCACGCGGTACGTCGTGTGGGATGTGATACGCGTCTTCGGCGACGTCGTTCAGATACGACCGGAGTTTTGGGGCGAAATCGGGGTGTGCACAGTGCTCGATGATACGTTCTGCTCGTTCGACCGGCGAACAACCACGGACGTCGGCGACGCCCTGCTCGGTGACGAAGACGTCGATGTCGTGTTCGGTGTGGTCGACGTGGAACGTCATCGGGACGACGCGTGAGACGTCCTCCCCGTGGACGGACGGCAGTGCACAGACGGAGACGAGCGAGTTCCGATTGTAGTCCGCAGAGCCGCCGACACCGTTTATCATCCGCCGACCGCCGATGTGTGTCGAGTTGACGTTGCCGTAGATGTCGACTTCGATGGCGCTGTTGACGCCGACGACGCCGAACTGGTCGATGAGTCCCGGGTGGTTCGCGACGTCTGCGGGTCGGAGGACGATGTCCTCGGCATACCGCTCGATGTTCTCAAAGAGTCTGGTCTGTCCCTCGGCGGTGAGCGCCATCGACGTCGCACTCGCACACTCCAGGCCGCCGGTGTCGAGCATGTCGAGCAGGCCGTCTTGAATTAGCTCACCGTAGTAGACCACGTCGCGGTCGCCGAAGTCGAGTTCCTGCAGTTCGCCCATCAGGGCGTTGCCGAGCGACCCCACGCCGAACTGGAGGTGGACGGCGTCGTCGAAGACGGGCGACCGCTCCATCTCCGTGGTGAGAAATGACCGGAGGTTGGCGGCGATAGCCAGGTCGTCGTCGGTTGGATCCCGGAACGTGTAGGTCGAATCCTCCCGGTCGGTCTCGACGACGCCGACGAGTTTCGCCGGGTCGAACGAAACGTACGACTCGCCGATGCGCCCGTCGGGTTCGGTGAGTGGAACCGGACCCCGGTTCGGAGGGGCGTCGGGCCGATAGACGTCGTGAAGTGCCTGGAGTTCGAGCGGTTGACAGTGGTTCAGTTCGACGAAGAGTTCGTCCGCGGCCTCGACGAACGCGGGGACCTGCCCGAGCGACGTTGAGGGGATGAACCACCCCTCACCGACGGCGACCGCCTCGACGACGGCTACGTCGGCGTCGACCATCCCGCCGTACTGCACCTCGTCACCGATGGACGACGCGTTCCGGTCGCTGAAAGCGACCTCGCGTTCGTTGGTCGCCGCGCGTGCGACACGCGACGACTGATAGGAGAAGCGCCGCTCGACGGCCCCGGCCTTGATGAGGTCGACGTCGATCTCTTCGCCGACGTTGCCGCTGTTGACGACGGTCAGCTGAAGGTCGCGTATCGAACGGGCAAGTGCGAGTGGTATCTCCTTTGGGTAGCCGACGCTCCCGAACCCACTCGTGAGCACCGTTGCGTCGGCGTCGACGTGTGCAGCGGCTGTTTCGGCGTCGACGAGCGGGAGATCTCCGTGGATGCGCTCCGTGACCGGGCCCTCTCCGAGCAGCAGTTGGTCGGTCATACTCTCACCGGGTCGGTTCGTCGAGCGCGTCGGCCGGTCGGTTCGGTCTGCAAGTCGATGGTGACGGTATCACCGTGAGTTAGTCCGTACATCGTTCCGTTGAGGTTCTGCGAGCGGGTACCGTCGCTCCGCGACCGGTCCGATGGGGCGTCATCGTCAAGTCCAGAGCGTAGCGCTCGCTGGCGCACAGCCAGTCGCCCGATAGCCTGCGCTGGACGGCCGGTTGCGTGGCTCGCTCGCAGTGGTAGCGTATAGTTACGGGCTATGTGTAATAAACGATATGGTGGATCCAGCGGGGGTTCGAACCGACGACCGAATTATATGCGTCCCCGACAGAACACCAGTATGGAGTACGAAGAGGTGCGGTTCGAGGTAGCCGACGGCATCGCGACCATCACCATCGACCGACCGGACGTGTACAATGCGTTCACGCGGACGACCATCTTGGAGTTGAACGACGCCGTCCGCCGGGCAGGAGCGGACGATGACGTGTACTCGGTGATTCTGACGGGTGCAGGGAAGGGATTCTGTGCCGGAGCGGACACCACCAAGATGCCCGACTGGGACGACCAGTCGATGGAAGAGTACGGGGCGTACCTCTGGATGATTCAACAACTCGTCTCGAAACTCCGGTCGATGGCGACGCCGTCTATCGCGGCGGTGAACGGGCCGGCTATCGGTGCCGGTTGTGACTTCGCGCTCGCGTGTGACCTGCGGGTCGTCGGCGACGAGGCGGTACTCCGCGAGGGGTTCGTCAACATCGGGCTGGTGCCGGGCGACGGCGGTGCGTGGCTGCTCCCGCGACTCATCGGCGAGTCGAAGGCCCGCGAGTATCTCCTCACCGGCCGCGACATCACGCCTGAAGCCGCCGTCGACATCGGACTAGCAGTCGAACAGGCTGACGACGCACTCGTTGCGGCGCGAGCATTGGCTGAGGAGATCGTGAACAAGCCGGCGACGGCCGTCCAGCACACGAACAGCCTCGTCGACCCTACCCGGAGCTTCGAGGAGTACTGCCAACTCGCGGCCGAGTACCAGTGGGACTGCGTAACCGACCCCGAACACCAAGAGGCGGTCGCCGCGTTCAACGAGGGCCGAGAACCCGAGTACGACCGTGGCCTCGGCGAGTAGAACGACTATCGGTCCGAGACGGCGGGGACGCCCTCTTGTTTCAGTGCTCGGGCGATAGTGTTCTTCTGAATTTCGTCGGTTCCGGCGGCGATACGGCGACTACGGGTCAGCCGATAGAGGTACTCGAGCGGGTGGCCCTGCTGGTAGGCACGTGCGCCGACAATCTGGACCGCCTCACTGACAACGCGTTCGGCCATCTCAGAGCAGTGCAGCTTCGCGACGGACGTCTTGAGTCGAGGCGGGGCGTGGTCGGTCCCGTGGGAACTGGCGGCCGTGTTGTAGACAACGGCGTTCGCCGTCTCGACCTGCCGGTACATCTCTGCAAGTTTCCACTCGATACCCTGAAAGTCGTCGATAGATTGGTCGAACTGCTCTCTGTCGGCGGCGTAAGACAGCGCAGTCTTCAGACCGGCAGTCGCCCACGCGGCTGTGAGAATCGAACTCCCGAGTCGCTCCCAGTTGAGCGAGACGAGCTGTCGTCGGAACCCCTCTTCGCCGCGGGTGAGGACGTGTGACTCGGGGATAGGGACGTCGTCGATACGGAAGTGCGTCTGGCTGTAGCCTGCCATGTTCGTGTGTTCTTCGACGACTTCGACACCGGGGTCCGTTAGGTCGAGCACGACCGACCCCAACCCCTCCGGGAATCGGACCCACGTGACGGCGACGTCGGAGAACGGAATCCCACCGACCCACGTCTTTTCACCGTTACACACCAACTCACCATCTTCCTCAGTGACAGTAGTGCTCATCGAACCTACGTCGGAGCCGGCCTCCGGTTCGGAGATCGCGATGGAGATGTGCCCCTCGCCCGCAGTGACGTCCGGGAGATAGCGTTCTTTGACCTCTTCGCTTCCAAAGAGGTCGATGGCCCGCGGGGCGACCATACACTGCATGTACGTGAACCAGCCCGTGTCGGGGCAGACCCGGCCGACCGCGTCGGTCAACAACATCGCCGCGAGGTCCGAGCGCCCACCACCCCCGTACTCCTCGGAGATGGACGGACAGAATAAATCCGCATCTGCGAGTGTCTGAAGGTTCTCCCACGGGAGGTCACCTTCCCACGTGTATGCGTTGTTAGCGAACGTTGCAGCGACATCTTCGGCCCGTTCGGCAAATTCGCGTTGCTCTTGCGTCAGCGCTTGCATCACCGGTAGTTATGGGTGGTATGTAATAAACAACCGGCCTGTATCGCCGTCCGACGGAGAGCACCAAACCGAGCGACACTGTACTGACGAGTGACGTCGGTCAGTCCGTCTTGGCTGCGATGGTCTCAGCGACGTACTCGCCGAACGGGAGCGACGATGTTAGCCCCGGAGAGACAGCGTTGAGCACGTGGACCGCGTCGTCTGTCTCGATAGCCAGCGGATCTTTGACCAACTCACCGTCGTCGCTCACGAGCTGTGCACGGATGCCTGCGTAGCTCTTCCGTAAGTCTTTCGCGCGAACCTCCGGGACGAGCCGTTGGGCCGCCTCGGTGAACTTTTCCTTTCGATAGGACTTGTTCAGTTCCGACCACGCCACGGAGAGCATTGTCTTCGACTTAAGGAGCTCTCTGAACCCGTCATATCGGAGTGTCTCGGCGAGTTCCGATGGGTTGAGGTCAGTGTTGTCGTACGCTTCGCGACCGAACGCGAGGACGGCGTTGGGACCGACGATTACTTTGCCGTCTGTCCGTCGGGTGTAGTGGACACCGAGAAACGGCAACTCGGGGTCGGGCGTCGGATAGATCATCGTCTGACAGAGGTCTGTCTGGTCAGGTGTGACTTCGTAGTACTCACCGCGGAAGGGAACCACCTGATAGCCGTCGCCGACGCCCACTTGCTGTGCTAGCGTGTCAGCGTGGAGGCCGGCTGCGTTCACAAGGTATGCCGTCTCGATGATACTGTTACTTGTCGTCAAGTGGTAGCCAGACGGCGTCTCGTCGATTCGCGAGACGGCGTGACCTGTGTAAAGGTCAACATCGTTCTGTTGAACCTCTCGTGCGAGCGCGTAGACGTACTGCTGGGAGTCGACAGACGCCGCCTCGGGCGCGTAGAGGGCCGCCTGTCCGACGGCGTGCGGTTCGTGTTCCCGTATCTCCGCCTGTGAGTTGAGTCGTTCGTACGCGACCCCATTCTCGTCAGCCTGGGAAGATAGAACGTCCAGTTGGGCTTCGTCTCGGTCGTTTTTTGCGACGACGAGCACACCGAGCTCCTCACACGGAATCCCGTGTGTAGCACAGTACTCTTTCATCCGTTGTGTACCCTCAGTTGCGAACCGCGCTTTCTCCGAGTCGGGTGGGTAGTTGAATCCAGGGTGGAGGACGCCGGAGTTTCGGCCGCTCTGGTGTGCGGCGAGGTGGTGCTCCTTCTCTACGACGGCGACGTCGAGGTCCGTTTGCTCTGAAAGATGCTTGGCAGTGGAGAGACCGACGCAACCGCCACCGACGATGGTGACGTCGTGCTGAATCATTGCGAACTACGCACACAGTGGGACGACTGTGCAATAGCTATGTCGCTCCAGACAACGTTCACCCGTTCTCTCTCGTCCAAGACATCCAATTAGTTCCATCTCTCCAAGAATATCATAATAACATCCACAATCAAGTTAGCCATCTAGTACATAGAAAATACCACTCAACTAAGTACGGTTTTGACTATTTTCTTGTGTTATGATCTAAAAAGGTCAGAATATATCTCGAACTAAGACAGATATTGGCAGCACAGGTATGAGTGGAAAATAGAGTAAGGCCAAGTTAGCCCCCCTAGTAACAAGAGTAAAGAACAAATAAAGTAAAAATTTTTTATCTTGATAGAATAAATTAGATTCCAAAAAATTATAGTATACCTCGAATATTTGGTGAGGGTAATCGTATGTGGCGCTCCAGCGGAGTAGACCAGATAGATAACTGACAACCTTGTCTCACTGTGGCGACAGGGATGGCCTCGGAAGGCCCCAAGTGAGCCTAGGAGGTCGGTCTACAGCTCTTGATCTTGCTGAACCAGCCGTATCGAGATGTGGCAACCTAGTTGGACACAGAACAATAATATCGCTGCCCTTCTGATTGTGTTCTATGGACGACAAGGATCTTCGAATTCTTAAAGCGGTTGGAACACTCGAATCAGGAAGCCCCGATAAGATAGCCGAAGAAACCGGAATTCCGAAATCGACTGTTCACTACCGTCTTGACAGATTACAGGAAGAGGGGATTATAAAGAACGACATCTTCGATATCGACTTCAAAAAGGCGGGACTCAACCTCACCCTTGTCACGGAAGTCTGGGCCGAATATGGCTCTGAGTACCACAAGCAGGTTGGTGACAAACTTGGTGATGTGAACGGTGTCAACCAAGTGTATTTCACCCTCGGCGATACCGACTTCGTTCTAATTTCGCATCTTGCATCCCGTGGGATGGTTGAAGACCTCGTCTCGGAATTCGAAGAGATAGACGAAATCTCAAGAACTAGTTCGATGTTTGTTATTACGACGATCAAGGACGAACCGAACCCATTCAACGACTACGATCTTGAGAGTCTGAAAGACGCACTTCTCCCGGACCTCTCATAGCGAGAACCAATCTCAAGCGGCTATCCAACCCGGATCTCAAGCGGCACTTCTTATCCAAAAAAGTTCGCGCGGGTACTATCTTTCCAATTCGTGAGCGCTCATGTGGGCTTTTGCTTCACTTTGCGTGGGAAGGCCCCCTGCAAGTATGAGAAGAACACCGCCGAGCAGACTCCAGAGTGCGACAATAGCCCATTCGTAGGGCCACGAGAGTGCTGAAGGCGATCCGGGGAGGTAGAGTCCAATAAAGAAGACTGTCAAGACCAACCCGAGTGCACCGACGACATACCCACCGGGAAGTCTAAACGGTCTGTTGAGTCCAGGGTTACGGTATCGCAGAATCAGGAAGGAGATTACCACGAGGAACCACGCCGTGACCATCCCGAGACCGCCGGCGTTCACAATCCATACAAGCATCTGTTCGCCGAACAGCGGTGCGAGCGCAGCGAGAGCGCCGACGAGGACGACTGCCGTTGACGGCGTGTTGTGTTCTGAGTGAATCGTTGCAAGAGAGCCAGGCAACATGTCCGACTCGGCGAGTGCGTAAATCGCTCTGCTCGCGCCAAGCACAAACCCATTCCAACTCGTGAGAATCCCAGCAAGTCCGGCGAGTGCCATGATTCGTCCGATGATTTTACTGTTGAACGCAATTTCCATAGCAGTCGCTGCGGGGAGTGGACTCTCAACGAGCGTTGTTCCTGTGGCGACCTGCCCTGCCGCCCAAATCACCGCAATATAGAATGCAGCGGCACAGGCAACTGAGAGGCCGATGAGCCCTCCGAGCATTTTCGGGGAAACATCGGCCTCACCCGCCGCCTGAGGAATTACGTCGAATCCAACGAACATGAAGGGCGTCATTATCGCCACAGTAAACACGCCCCCAATTCCGGCGTTCGCAAACGGCGGTGACGATGGTGAGGTCCCGTTGAAGAGTGCTCCGAGTAAGAGCGTTAAACCAGCAAGTGTGATTATAAGCGCAAGAATCGCTTGAAACTGTGCTGCTGGACGGACGCCACGATAATTGAGATAGGTGATAACTACTGAGCCCACGACACCCGTGAGAACCCACGTTCCGTAGACAGGTTGACCAGCAATCGTCCACAGTTCAAAGACGTTGAAACCAGGGACAATGTACGCAAGTGCGCTCGGAAGTGCGACCGCTTCGAAGGCGACGACGCTAACGTAGCCAAAGATAATCGCCCATGTGCAGACGAATGAGCCTGCTGGCCCGAGTGCACGCATACTATAGACGTGTTCACCGCCGACGAACGGCATCGCCGAGGCGAGCTCACCATAGATGAGCGAAACGACACTCACCATAATACCTCCAAGAACGAATGCCGAGATTGCTCCGGTAACACCACTTTGATCAATGAAATAGCCTGTCTGAACAATCCAACCCCAACCAATCATTGCGCCAAGCGCGAGTACAAAGACGTCGCGTTTTGAAAGGACGCGTGAGAGTTCACCAGTCATGGTTATGTGCGACACTCTCACAGTCAAACTTCCCCACTATATATCTTTCTGTGTCCAATATTCGACCCGATTTATAAACACAGTCCAGAGATCGGTTCTACCACGGAATCCAATTTAAGGGAAACTCGACGTCAATCCGATAGAGGCACGACAGCTTTCTCTTTAGCGAACCCACAACAGACGAGTGAAAGAGCAGGAGTTAGGTATTCGATACTGTTGGATGTGTCGTCAACTCGTTTTCTTTGGGACGAACTCGCGGGTAGCGTGGTGGAAGAGTTTTGTTCCACCGCTCTTGTGTAGCACATTGTTGATGGAGAGCCATCTTGTGATTCTGTGGTGCAGTCGATGAGACGAGAACCGAATCGTTGGGAGTGTCAGCCGGTCAACCTCTGTTCCGACTCGGCTAGAGAGATCGGTATCAACAATCTCCGACAGATGAGCGTTGTTCCATAGCCGGACGCCTATGGGGGCGACTCGTTGTATCAGTCTACTTTCGTCAGTTCTGAACCCTTATTCTGGACTGTGTCCGGTTTAGAATATTTTATTAGGATTCAATCCTGACTAGTGCTCGATGCAGGAACAGAAGACAAACCGGTCTGTCGAGGCTGCCTACGACGACCACGTCATGCCAATCTGGAAATCACTGAACGTTCCAGTGAAACGAGCATCAGGCTGTACGCTCGAAGATTTCGAGGGCAACGAATATCTCGATGTGTTTTCGGGAATTTCGGTGACGAACGTCGGACATGGGAACGAAGCTGTCGTTGAGGCTGCAACCGCCCAACTTGAGGAGTTTGTCCACGGTTGTTCGTATGTGCATCCGAGTGAGCCGGTGGCCGATCTCGCCGAAACGATTGCTGATATCACACCAGCGAACCTCGAGAAGAGCTTCTTCTGTAACTCAGGAACAGAAGCAGTCGAAGGGGCAATCAAACTCGCACGAAAATACACCGGATCTAAGGAAGTCATCGCCCTCGAAATGGGATTCCATGGGCGTACGCTCGGGAGCCTGGCTTTGACAGGGAACAAGGCGTACAAACAGGGAATGGCCCCAACAATTAACGATGTTGCTCATACTGCGCCGCCGTACGCATATCGCTGTCCCCGCTGTAACGGTACCCGGTGCGGCGCCAGCTGTGCCGACGAACTCGAACGGGTCATCGGTTCACATACAAGCGGCGACCTCGCGGCAGTTATCGTCGAACCTGTTATGGGCGAAGCCGGTATTATTGCTCCCTCAGAAGCATGGCTCAAGCGTGTTCAAGAGATTGCTCACAACCACGGAGCACTTCTTATTGCAGACGAAGTCCAGACCGGCTATGGTCGTACCGGGAAACTATTCGCAAGCAGCCACTTCGACGTCGAACCCGACATTCTGACGCAAGCGAAAGGCATCGCGAATGGACTCCCACTTGGGGCGTTCACCGCATCAAAGGAAATCGCAGACGCATTCGAGGCTGGTGATCATCTTTCGACGTTCGGCGGAAACCCCGTCGCGTGCGCAGCTGCACTGGCTACCATTGATGAATTGCAGGGTGGGATCGTCGAGAATGCACGTCAGAACGGTGAGTGGCTTGCATCGAAACTTGAGACACTTGAGAAAGACTACGACGTCGTCGGTGAGACGCGTGGCCTTGGATTGATGCAGGGTATCGAACTTGTAGAACCGGGAACGACTGGTCCGCAGAACATCGCTCCTCGACCGGACAGTGAGCTTGCATCTGCTGTTAGCAAACACCTCCGTGAAGAATCGAATGTCGTGATGGGTGTTGGTGGATATTACAAGAACGTCATGCGCTTCCAGCCCCCGTTGACGATTTCACGCACTCAGCTTGGAGACGCAGTCGAAGCGCTTCAGACGGCGCTCGAAAGCGTTTCCTAAAAGTAAGGTTACATCGCCCGAGCAGTCATTCGATTTTTCGTCATCGGCAGGGACGTCCACTCCTTCTCGTACTACTTGACCCCGAGGGTGAATGCCGGCATGTGGTCACGTGGAAGATAGAGATTTGAACGCAGCGAAGAACATTCTTTCTCGCGGTCGTCAGAAGGTAGGGGCGGGACGCTCCGAATCAATGCCTGTGCAGACTGCGCTCCCTGTGTTGGCTCCATTGCAGGTGAATGCAAAGCGCGTCGTGGAAGCAAGAAGCCCCGAGGCTTGACCTCGGGGCAGGTTCACAGCAGTCGTCTCATGGGGACCATACGGGCACTGCTAGAGTTTTGACATCGAACTCTATTGGTGTATGGGAGTCGCTGGGGGTTTGATTCTGAGTTGGTTCAGGAGTACGCCAAATTCAATTCGAGTTCATTGACGATACTTCGGACAAGATCTGGAATCTCTGTCTCGAATCGATCGCCGGTGATTCGATGTGTCGGTCCGGCAACGGCGAACGCACCAAGTACGTCGCCTTCCGCCCCCGTGACCGGAACCGCCACAGAACGAAGGCCCTCTGTGCTTTCTTCACTGTTGAATGCGACGCTGCGTTCTCTAATCTCGGTGAGCTCATCGAATAAGACCGACTCGTCGGTAATTGTATGTGGTGTTGCCTCTGGGAGCCCGTGTCGGTCGACGATTTCATGGATCCAGTGGTCGGAGTATTGGGAGAGAATAGCCTTTCCCGCCGCAGTCTGGTGCATATGGAATCGACGACCAACCCGCCCGCGTGAGTAGACTCCACCATGGCTGACTTCACGATAAAGTACAACTGTCCGCCCACGTTCCTCGACTGCAAATTGGGCACTTTCCCCGGTTTCGTTGGCGAGATCTCGGAGCTTGTGCTTTATTTCACTCGACCCAGGGATCTGCGCACGGACGTGTGCACCGAGGTCGAGATAGCGGAGGCCAAGCCGATACTCATCACCCTCTTTCACCACGAAATCGTATTTCATAAGTGAGCGAAGATGTTTGTGTACTGAACTCTTTGAGAGATCGGTTACATCGGCTAACTCAGTTACGCCCGCTCCATTTCTCTCTCGCAACGCTGTAACGATAGCGAACGACGTGTCGATGCTCTGTATCGTCGATCCTCTCGATTCTGGGTCTGTACCTCCTGGCTTCCAGTCTTTCATCGATCTACTAATCTCACTCGGACTGTAAAGTAGTTCCCTATTAGGAAACAATTCTCATTTTCGTTTCTTGTTAGTGAACACAGACCGAGCACCCACAGGCTGTCAGATATCTTCGCTCTGGTGACGGAGACAGTAAATTGAGCAACGTCATTCGCTAACACTGCCGGGCGAACTCCGCGGACCCCATTAGAGACACTGAAAATACCTAAATCGACGTTTCATGGTCGCTAATGGCGTTTGGTTATATGTGTCCAATCTGCATTGCAAAAGATGATGAGTTCGACAGCAGGACAAACAGTGCGGTCACTGGACGACATTGAGGTTATCGTCGATACCGACTTTCATCTGACGGAGCGTCAAGAAGACATACTCCCATACTTGGAAAGTCCGTTCGACGAGATGTTGAATAGTCAAGGAGGAGATGACTACGGATATCTCGGCCGTGTCTACCCAACTCATGGGATGGTGTACTCGGTGACGATGGGGAAAGCCGATTCTGAGACAGTCAGAACACCTGAGGATATTAAAAAAGGCAAAAACCTCATTGAGTGGGATAAAGCTGTTATCACGCCGACTCAGAACCTCTACTTGGGTGCCGTTCACCACGACGACTTGGCTGCAGCACTTGCGACCGCGTACAACAACTGGTTGCTCGACGAAATAGTCGATCCCGATGAGGGACTCTACGGTGCCGCACTCGTGGCTCCTCAGAAGCCAATCAAGGCGGCAGAAGAGGTTGATAGACGGGCTAACGAGGATGGGATCGCTGCAGTGATGATTCCAAGCGGGTCTGTTGATCCTACTCTTGGTAACGAGAAGTACTACCCGCTTTACGAAGCCTGTGAACGAGCGGGACTTCCGATAAAGATGCACAACGCTGCTGGGACGATGATGACCCGGTTCCCCTCGACGTGGAAATCGCTGAATCGGGCGCTACCCGTTCATGCAACGTCACACAACATGATGCATCAGACGAATATAGCGGATATGTTGACTCAGGGCGTCCCTGAACGGTTCCCTAATCTCGATTTCATCGTTCAGGAGTCCGGTCTTGGATGGTATCCATACTTTATGCGTCGGTTCGACCACGACTACATGGGGGCAAAGTGGGATGCACCCATGCTGGATAAGTTACCAAGTGAATACCTGAAAGATCAGTTCTATCTTACCAGTCAACCCGTCGAAGGACTGGACGACCCACAATACCTCAATCAGATCATCCGTCTCTTCGAGGGAGAGGACAATCTGATGTTCTCGTCCGACTATCCGCACTTCGACTTCGATATGACGGATGAACTGCTGAAGATTCTCCGCTCGGAATTCTCCAGCGAAGAAATTCAGAATATCTACGGCAAGACCGCAGATCGGGTGTACGATTTCGACTAACCATGGGAACCAAAGATACTCTCAAGACGACTTCTGAAACAGACAACCTACACCACGTCATCGCTGTCGATGACTTCGAAGAAGGTGACCGGGTAATCGTGGACATCGAAGGAAGAGAAATTGCTGTCTTCCACTCGAATGGGGAGTTTCACGCACTCTCCAACTACTGTACCCATCAAGGAGGACCAGCCTGTGAGGGGTTGTTGAGTGGGACGCTTGACGTCGATGACGACGACGAGTTGATTTGGTCTTGTCAAGACGAAATTGTGGCTTGCCCCTGGCATGGATGGGAGTTTGATATCACCGATGGGAAACACACTGCGAGTGATACGTATCGACTCCCGACATATGACGTCCAAGTCGTCGACGGCCAACTGTACGTAGAGCTATAACGACGGATAGCCTACCAGAGGGGACTTTCGGAGACGAGCCCCTAGTGTTGTGACACGACTCATCTTGTATCGTCATCCCTTGGCGGCAGCATGACTCTGTACAATTACCACACACAGTGAAAACACTCGATACAATGGCTCAACAAAAAGACATTAATATAGTAATTGATGGCACCGACCCGACGAACTGGTTAGACTGTGATGACCCCTACGAGGACGTCAACACTGAACAACTTCCAAATTGGTGGACAGATGCAATCAAGGAATTCAGAGAACACGATCTCAAGCCGTACAAACCTCCTCGATTCACTGATGACGTAATTGTCCCGCCAGTGGTTACACAGCTGGAGTCCTCGTACGATATCGACATTCGATTTATGGGTGTTGGTGTCAAGTATGGTGACTCTTGGGAAATCTACGTGGATGATGAAGTCATATCAACTGTCAGTCGGGAGCGTACATCTGACGCATACACCCGCTATGAAATAACGAGCGGCGAATTCCAACGAGAAGTCTACAATCATGTGAATGAAAGAAAAGAGGGTTCAATCCCTCATCCGGACTCATTGCATACGATTCGTTCGGATGTGAATCGCGAATGAGCTTGGACTCCTCATCGCCGCTGCTACGCACAATTGATGGTGACGTGGACTTCAGCGAACAGACACGGCTTCTGTATGCGACCGATGCTAGTATTTACCGTGAGACTCCTGCTGGAGTGATTGCCCCACGTTCTACGACAGATGTGTGCCAAATAGTTGAGTACGCACGGAAAATGGAGACAAGTATCACGCCCCGTGGCGCTGGCAGTAGTCTCACTGGCAATGCAATCGGTGCGGGTATCGTGGTAGATTTCGAGCGCTACTTTGACAATATTGTTGATGTGAATCCAGACGGCCGGACCGTCACTGTTCAACCCGGTGTCGTCCTCGATAATCTTAACGCCCATCTGAAAGAGTATGGGTTATACTTTCCACCTGACCCAAGCACATCGGGCACCTGTACAATCGGTGGGATGGTTGCAAACGATGCAGCCGGTGCTCACTCTGTCAGACATGGAACAACCCGTGATAACGTCCAAAGCGTAGAGTGCGTTCTCGCTGACGGTACCGTTGAACGATTCGAACGGCTATCAAGTGATGATGTGGCGAGTAAGTGTGATCGCGACGACCGAGTCGGTGAAATCTACCGAACCGTCCGCGATATTGGAATTGAGTACGTGGATGAGATTGACGCACGGTATCCCGATGTTGATCGTAACTCGAGCGGGTATGATCTCGATACGGCCATTGGCCAGGATGGATCGTGGGTTGACCTCTCAAAGCTCATCACCGGTAGCGAGGGTACACTAGCCGCGATTACCGAAGTTACACTAGAGGTTGCTGAACGACCTGAAACTCGCATTGCAGCGCTCGTCTTTTACGAAGATATCATTACGGCAGCCGACGCTGTCCCGGGAGTACTTGAGGCGGATCCGAGTGTGGTTGAACTTATTGATGATGCCGTTCTGGGGTACGCCCGCGAAGCGTGGGGCATTGATCTCGTTCCTCAAAACACAGGAGCTGCTCTCCTTATCGAGGCTGAAACCACGGCCGAACTGCAAGAAACTCGTCTCGAAGAACTCGTCTCAGCGGCGACTACAGAAAGCACTGTGAGTGTCGAACGTGCTATCAACGACGCTGCACAAAACGACATCTGGAAAATTCGGAAAGCCTCCAACCCACTATTGAACCGCCAACCCGGCGACGAACAAGCACTTTCGTTCATCGAGGATGCAGCCGTTCCTCCCGAACAGCTTGCTGAATATCTTGACCGCGTAGGTGAAATCCTCGCCGCCCATGATCTTCGAGCATCAGTGTTCGGTCACGCTGGTCAAGGTGTCCTTCACATCAAGCCTTTTCTCAACCTGAAGACTCAACAAGACCGAAACAAACTCCGATCTGTTTCTGAACAGGTTCACGACCTCGTGTTGGACGTTGGTGGCTGTGTGAGCGGTGAGCATGGGGATGGCAGATTACGGTCGACGTATCTTGAGTCGATGTACGGGGAAGACCTCTACGCTGCATTCATTCAACTGAAGAGAGCCTTCGACCCGGACGACGTATTCAATCCCGCGAAAGTCGTCCCGACTCAAGACGGCTCCCTTGCGGAGGTTGACGACGAATTACGATACGATAACTATAGTCCCGAGCCGATAGACACTGCACTATCGTTCGACGAGGAGAACGGGTTTAGTTCGCTTGTTGAACAGTGTAACGGATGCTCAAAGTGCCGGACAACAGATGCGGGTGTGATGTGTCCATCCTATCGTGCTGTCGAAGCCGAAAGCACAACTACACGCGGTCGAGCAAACATGCTGCGTGAAGCATTAAACGGTACGCTCGGTGAGGACGCCATTACAAGCGATTGGTTCCAAGAGGAAGTGCTTGAGCTCTGTCTGTCGTGTAAGGCGTGCGAGAGAGAGTGTCCAACTGGGACAGATATCTCGAAGTTGAAGACGGAGGTAAAACATCAAAAGCATCAAAAATCCGGAGTACCGCTGCGGTCACAGTTGTTCGGAAACGTTCGGACGCTCAATCGACTTGGGAGTCTATTTACACCGGTTTCGAATTGGCTAGCAGATTCCAGGCCGGCACGGTGGCTAATGGAGAAAGCATTGGGGATCGACCAGCGACGTGAATTACCAGAGTTTGCGAGCGAGTCGCTGGAAGCTTGGTTCCAATCATATACGCCATCCAATCAGTCGAACGAGAATGGGGAAGTAATTCTCTTCGCTGACTGCTACACGAACTACAATCATCCTGAAGTTGGTCAAGCAGCGGTTGAGATCCTTGATTACTGTGGGTATACTGTGGAACTGTTAGAAACAGCCTGTTGTGGCCGACCAGCACTCTCGCAGGGGATGGTCGAGAAAGCACGTGCAGACGCAGAAACGAACGTGGAACGGCTCGGGGACCGTGTGGCAGAGGATGTTCCAATCTTGAGTGTCGAACCATCCTGCGTGAGTGCTCTGGAAGAATATAGTGACTTAGTCGACGACCCCCGAGGAATTCCAACAGTTGCCCGAACCGTCGTTGAATTTCTCCACCAAGAGGGCGCCCTTACACAAGTGGATTTCACACCGACTGGAGAGCGTGTCGCAGTTCACGGGCACTGTCACTCGAAGGCCCGCGGAAGAGACCAGGCTCCCCTTGAATTGTTACGTACTGCAGCGTTCGAGGTTGAACCTGTCGAATCAACTTGTTGTGGAATGGCCGGTGCATTTGGCTATGAAGCCGAACACTACGACCTCTCTGTGTCTCTCGGTGATGAGCTTGCGACAAAGCTTGATGCCATTGATGCAGACCATGTGGTTACAACTGGTGCTTCCTGTAGCCAACAAGTTGCTGAGCGATATGCCCAATCGACCCATCCATTGGTTCTATTAGCCGACTGTCTTGAGCGCTGAGACATGAATACGCGTGCGCGCGAGTTATTCACAAATTAGCGTTGGGAAACGAGAGGGGATCACGTTCTGGAGGAGGAGCAAAACAGAGGCGACTAGAATCGCTATCAAGACTGTCATCGGCGGATCGTGAGGCAAGATGTGAGTCTTCTGTGAGTGAATTTTTAGGGTCTCTGAGCTATTCGGGTAATACGGTCCAAGCTATCTCGTCTTTCTATCCGTGCCAATTTCTATTTGACTTCTAATTCTTCTATTCTCTCTTTGATTTCTTTACTCTCTAATTCTTCTAATCGCTCTAATCCGAGTTTAACGATTAACGGGTAGTAGTGCCGTGTCTTCTTGATTGAGAGGCCGTAGTCTTGGTCGAGGTCGAGGTCGAGTCGTTTGTAGTTGTGGCTGAGCGATGACGCCAGGTCGCCGTTGAGATAGATCGAGTGGTTGGTCCACTCCGATTTGATGTTTACTGCCTTCTCGTTCTTTGAACTCTTTACCATCCGTTCCTTCTTTTCTTTCTTCTCTTGATTTTCGTTCTGTTCGTTCTCTGACTTCTCATCGTTCTCGTCATCGAACCGTTGTGCGAATCGGTCTTTTACCGAGTCGCCGGTCTCATTCGCCATTACGCAGTCACCTCCGCTTGTTCGAGGTCAATTGCCAGCTGCT
>NZ_FODV01000007.1 GCF_900110465.1 Halogranum amylolyticum | reverse complement strand
CTGTTGAGTCTGCGACTGGTCTGCGTCTGCGTTCTGCTCCTGGTCGCTCTTCTTGGCGTCCTGCTTCTGGTTCTGCTTTTGGCGAGCGGACTCGGTCTGGACCTGGTCGTTGTCCTCACCCTCGACGTAGGCGGACTGCGCCTGTTCGGAGTCGGCCTCCTGGCTCTGGTCGACGTGGGCACCCTTCTGTCGCTGGGTCTGGTCCTTGTCGGCAGCCTGCTTCTGTCGCTGGGTGTGGTCTTCACCGGTCTGGCCGGCGATCTGCTCCTGTGCGGAACCCTCGGTCTGCTGCTGGACGCCGCGGTGGCTCTTCTGGTACTGTCGCTGTTCGGAGTCGATCTCCTGGCTCTGGCTCTGCTTGCCGTCCTTCGCGTAGAGCTGGCCGCCGGACTGACGCTGGGTCGCGTCCTGTGCCTGGCTCTGGAGGCTGCGCTTGGAGTGCTGCTTCTGGGTCGCCTCCTGGTGGATGTCCTGGTTCTGCGTCTGGTCGTTGTTGTAGCCGACCTGGTAGCCTTCGCTGAACTGTTCGGCGTTCTGGAACTGCCCCTGGGCGCTCTTGTAGCTGTTTTGCTCCGAGGCGGCGCGCTGCCGGAGGTCCTGTTCGGAGGACTGGTCGTTGCGCTTGCCGTCCTGACCCGCGAGGCGCTCCTGCATCGCGTCCTGGATCTGCTCTTGGGCGTTGTGGACGCCCGCCTGGACGTTGGTGCCGTACTGGAAGACGTCCTCAGCGACGTCCTGCCAGTTGTTCATACCGAACTGATCAGCCTTCCCGGTCTGCGAGGAGCTCTGTGACTGCTCCTGGCTGCTGTGGCGGGTCTCGAACTGACCTTGGCCCTGACGCTGGTCGAGCTGTTGGTCGGTGTTCTTGTCGTTGTGCTTCCCGTCCTGGTTCTCCGTGAGTTGTTGGATGAACTCCTGGACTTGCGATTGGGAGTTGTCCAACGAGACGGACGTCGCGCCGGCGGCGCCGACGATACTTCCGGAGACGACGATCATCGTGATCGCGACGACGAACAGCCGCGAGATGACGCGCACCCGTCGGCTTCCGGAGGTACTCTGTCTACGTTGTGTGTGACTTTTGTCTGACATTGTTGGGGACGTTGACTTTCACGTAACGTCGATAACCCTGTTGGGGGACACGACACTTGGGTATGTCATCGGTGTCACTCTGGTAGAAGGCAGTTAACACGGCGTAGACCCCGGTTGGCAGTGCTTACCGGTCTGATAGTCTCGCTCGGTCACGTATCTGCTTCTATCTGATGTCCACCGCAACGCCCGATGTATTCGAGTGAACTGTCTGTTTCGGTCGTCCGACGGCCGTCTGTGCAGACACTACGTCGAAGTGGTCGCAGCACTCCGTCCGCGAGCGGTATTCTCAACGACGGTCCGGTCGCCGTTCAGTTCGACCCGCGTGACCTCGCTGGCGACGAGTCGGTGCGCGAATCTGTCTGAGCGTGCCGTTCTCCCGTCGATCACGGGATCTTTCGGCACGGTCGGGGGATCGTTTACACTCGGGTTCGCCGTCTACGGTCTCGTCGCCTTCTACTGTGGTAGTCTCCTGTTCTGCTGTCTCCGTCGTCGCACCGAGAGTGTCCTTTAGGAAATTTCACCGATACAGATGTGTTTGGATCCCAGAAAACCAGATCCGAACGAACTCACGGACTCGACGAGTACGTTCCGATCGGTTCCGGTCGGTTCTCTGAAACCGGTATTCGAACCTTACTCGACGAATAGAGCCTCGAAACACGACAGACTGATGTCTGACCTGTCCGGACGCGGTCTCAGACGTCCGTGGTCGCCGACGCTACTTTTGAAACGATTACGGAAGCGTTCCATCGAACTCTCGTGCTTCGTCGCGAAAGCCTCTGTACGTCTGTAGAGTCTTACCGTTTCTTCCCTCTCTTTGTACTCTTCCCGTAGGACATCGACGCTCGTACGATCTCCTGGCTCTCGAATCGGGCCTCACTCCGAGGCTCGCTTATTCGACTACTTCTGAATACTCTCTCAGCGGCTCGGTACGTCCGTTTCTTCACTCCCTACCGCAAGTACATCAGTTCTTGTCTTGATCGATGTGGGCGTTCGGAATCGAGTCGAAAAAGGGTCGGACCTTCTCGTCCTGACGCTGACGAGTCCTCTGACGACGCGGCCGTACGACCAGACGATAGGAATCGTCGTGTGGTCGCCGCGGTCGACAGCAGTTCCTAGCCGAGGTATCCGGGGACCAGTACAGCGGACCACACTACGACACTCGGAAAACAGTTCGTGACGCGAGCTCCGTGCCGTTTACGGTTTGTCGTTACGCGGCTACGTTTGTAATCACCCGACCGATCGAAGTTTGCCTCTCGTCGAGGCTCCGACACTCCCGAGACTGTCGGGGTTCCAGGGTCGGAACGCGAGGTCTCTGAGTGCACGCGAAGACGATGTCGAAACCGGTCTCGTGGGAGTCGGTGTGTCCGGTTCAGCAGCAGTCAGGTGTCGACGACTGGCTCTGCCGGTCTGAGATGATCCGACGCGGTGGTCGGATCGAACCACGCACTCACTCTCTGTATCGTCCGTGTCATCGTCGCGTAGTCGGCGGTCACTCCTCTATACTCTCCGCACGTCTCTTTCCAGAATTCCCTGCGACCGTCGAAACTACAGTCGGACTCCTTCATAGTGGGGAGACTACCTACCCGTTGAACTCTCACCCAGATGAAGCGACTGGTTGTATACACAAGTGTAGAGCCGTGCGGCGTGAACGGGGGACAGATGTCCAAACTAGGCGAACTGTTTAAACTAGCAAAACTAACCACGATAGCAGAACTGGCAGTGACGAACGGCTTGCGGGACGAGTCTTCCAGTCGAATCTCGAAAAGGCAGACCGTTTCGACGGCGTTCTCCGCAATTCGCGCCCACGTGAGCTTGCTTCTCAGGGAGCCGTTTATTTCCGAGTATATGATAAGGACTGATCATATTCAGTAGTACTTAGTAACGTTTTGTGCATACCTCTGTGTGATGAGCTTTCAAGACCGCTCGCACCTGAACGCGGGCGACGAAGTAGCCGGGAATGAGGTCGTTCGGGTCGGCTTGAACGGGTTCGGACGCATCGGACGCAACGTCTTCCGTGCAGTCATGGACGACCCGCGCGTCGAACTGGCGGGCGTCAACGACGTGATGGACTTCGAGGACATGGCGTACCTCGCGAAGTACGACACGGTGATGGGTCACCTCGACGGCGTCGAACTCGAAGAGGACCACCTCACCATCGGCGGAACGTCGGTGCCGCTGTACAACGAGCAGAGTCCCGCCGAACTGCCGTGGGACGAGCTGGACGTCGACGTCGCCCTGGAGTGTACGGGCATTTTCCGGACGAAGGACGACGCCAGCGAGCATCTGAAGGGCGGCGCGGACAAGGTGGTCATCTCGGCGCCGCCGAAGGGTGACAAGCCGGTCAAACAGCTCGTCTACGGCGTCAACCACGAGGAGTACGACGGCGAGGACGTCGTCTCGAACGCCTCGTGTACGACCAATAGCGTCACACCGGTCGCGAAAGTGCTCGAAGAGAACTTCGGCATCAACACCGGGCTTCTCACGACGGTCCACGCCTACACGGGCAG
This sequence comes from Halogranum amylolyticum, assembly GCF_900110465.1. Taxonomy (GTDB): domain Archaea; phylum Halobacteriota; class Halobacteria; order Halobacteriales; family Haloferacaceae; genus Halogranum; species Halogranum amylolyticum. The sequence goes on along the minus strand of NZ_FODV01000007.1, from coordinate 144,921 downwards.
TCAGAACCTCATCGACGGGCCGAAGGGCAAGAAGCGCCGCGGCCGCGCCGCCGCCGAGAACATCGTCCCGACGACAACCGGCGCCGCGCAGGCCGCCACGGAGATCCTGCCGGAACTCGACGGCAAACTCGACGGGATGGCGATTCGCGTGCCGGTCCCGAACGGTTCGATCACGGAACTCGTCGTCGACCTCGAGGGCAACCCGAGCGCCGAAGCGATCAACGAAGCGTTCCGCGAGGCCGCCGACAACGAACTCGCCGGTGTGCTAGGTTACACCGACGACGAGGTCGTCTCCTCGGACATCGTCGGGTGGCCGTTCTCCTCGACGGTCGATCTCCAGTCGACGAACGTCGTCAACGACGGCGAGATGGCCAAGATCCTCACGTGGTACGACAACGAGTACGGCTTCTCGAACCGCATGCTCGACATGGCCGCGTTCGTCTCCGCCGAGTAACTCTCTCGGGTCACTCGACTCGCGTCCGCGTCGGTACATCTCCCGCTTTCTTTGGATCATAGAGCCGCTGGTGACGGTCCACTTCGTGGTCCAAAGTTGGCTATCAAGTTTCGTTATACACTTGTATTCTATTCAACCAGTAGGAAATAATCGTGTTCGGTAGCATTTAGTCGTCACTTCTGCAAAAGTGTGAATGGATGTTGTCAACGAACGACAGTCGAATCACGCGTAACGGCAAGGCGATCATCCTCGCACACGACCACGGGCTCGAACATGGGCCGACCAAGTTCGAGGGAGTTCGCGAGCGTCTCGACCCGGAGACGGTGTTCGAGATGGCGACGCACGACGCCGTGACGGGGTTCGCGGTAGGGAAAGGGCTCGCGGAGACCTACTACCCGTCCTACGAGGACGACGTGAGCCTGCTCGCGAAACTGAACGGTGGGTCGTCGCTCTGGATGGGCGAACCCGACACCGCCGTCAACTGGTCGGTTGACTACGCCGCGGAACTGGGCGCTGACGCCGTCGGGTTCACCATCTACCCCGGTTCGAACCACGAACTAGAGATGGCAGAGGAGTTCAGCGACGTTCAGGAGACTGCCCGCGAGTTCGACCTCCCGGTCGCGATGTGGTCCTACCCACGCGGACAGGGGATCAAAGACCACCGCAAGCCAGAGGTCATCGCGTACGCGACCCGCATCGCGCTCGAGCTCGGCGCCGACATCGCGAAGGTGAAATATCCGAGAAGCCCCGAGGCGATGCAGTGGGCCGTCGAGGCTGCCGGTGACTGCAAGGTCGTCCTCAGCGGTGGCGCGAAGACCGGCGACCACGACTTCCTCTCGACGGTCGAAGCGGCGATGGACGCCGGCGCAGCGGGTCTCGCGGTCGGACGTAACGTCTGGCAGCACGAGGACCCTACCTACATTCTCGATGCGCTCGAAGAGGTCGTGTTCGAAGGAGCTACGGCCGAAGAGGCACTCGACTCATAGACGATGACGGACGCACTGATCACGAGCCACTATCCCAGGCCCCCGACGAACGACTCCGGTGAGAACGGATGATACTGACAGTCACACTCAACCCCGCCGTCGACCACACGCTCCAACTTGACGACGAACTCACGTCCGACAGTGTCGCACGAACCGACACTGCGCAGTTCGACCCGGGCGGAAAAGGGATCAACGTCTCGAAGTATCTCGTCGAACTCGACGTCGAGACGACCGCGACGGGGTACGTCGGTGACTTCCTTGGCCGGTTCCTCCGAGAGGAGCTGACGACGCAGGGGATCCCGAACGACTTCGTCGAGATATCGGGCTGTACCCGTCTGAACACCACGATCCTCACTCCTCAGTCGGAGTTCAAGATCAACCAGAACGGACCGACGGTCGACGACACGGCGCTGGAGCTGATCGTCGAGACGATCGAACGACACAGTCCGGAGATGGTCGTCGTCGCCGGGAGCCTCCCTCGCGGTGTCGGTCCGGAGGCGATCGACTACATCGCCGACGCCGGGCCATGGGAGACGGTCGTCGACGTCGGCGGCGACGTCCTCGCTGATCTCGAGGCGGAGTACGCGCTCTGTAAACCCAATCGTGAGGAGCTAGCTGCCACCGTCGGCGGCGAGATCGACTCGCTCAGCGACGCGTTCGCGGCGGCCAGAGCGCTCCAGAAACGTGGGTTCGAACGAGTTGTCGCCTCGCTCGGCGGCGACGGAGCGATCATGGCGACGCCGGACACCGTCCTCTACACGCCGGCGCTCGACGTCGACGTCGTCGACACCGTCGGTGCCGGCGACGCGCTCCTCGCGGGTGTGCTCGCCGAACGGCAGCGGAGTGGGACCGACGAGGCGGCTCTCCGTGCCGGTGTCGCCGTCGCCTCACGCGTCGTCGCCGTTTCCGGAACGAGCGTTCCCTCGCTCGACGACGCGCTCTCGAACATCGAGGAGATGACCGTTACAGCACACTGAGGGTGTTTCGTCACGTGTCATTCCGACTATCGCTGTCCATCTCGAAGCACGAAGATGTTCAACTCGAAGAATATTACAAACGAATCAGTATGAAACAATCATTAACGAAAACACTTTTGAATAGTACGATGAACGATAGTGATGGAAGAGGACTATGACAGATAACAACAAACTCGAGGGGGCGATGCGTTCGCATCTCACCTCTGTCAAAGAACATCTGATGACGGGCGTGTCGTTCATGATTCCGTTCGTGACGATCGGCGGAATCTTCCTCGCGCTGGGGTACGCACTCTCGTCGTTCCTCGGTGGAGCCGAAGCAACGAAGACGATCTTCGAGGCGACCGGTCGCCCCGACTGGTTCCTCGCGCAGATCGGCGTCGCCGGGCTGACGTTCATGGTGCCTATCTTGGGTGCGTACATCGCGTACGCCATCGCCGACCGTCCGGGGCTGGCACCCGGGTTCTTGCTGTCGTACATCATCCAGCAGGGGAACGTCCTCCAGGCCGCCGGTGAGGTTATTGGCCTGCAAGGTGGCGCCGCTGGCGCCGGCTACCTCGGTGCGCTCGTCGCGGGCCTCGCTGCAGGTTACGTCGCCCGGTGGCTCAAACGGCGCAGCGTGCCGGAGTTCATTCAACCGATGATGCCCGTTCTCATCATCCCGGTGTTGACGATGATGATCCTCTCACCGATCGTCATCTTCGTCCTCGGCGTCCCGGTCGCCATCGCGAACGCGGGGCTGACGTCGTTCCTCAGCGGGATGCAGGGTAGCCAGGCGCTGCTCGTCGGTGCCATCCTCGGCGGTATGATGGCGTTCGACATGGGCGGACCGATCAACAAAGTCGCGTACGTGTTCTCGGTTGGTCTCATCACCGAGCAGATCTACCAGCCGATGGCGGCGGTGATGATCGCAGGCATGATCCCGCCGCTCGGGATGGCGTTGTCGAACTTCATTGCACCGCAGAAGTACACCGCCGAGATGTACGAGAACGCGAAGAGCGCGGTTCCGCTCGGACTCGCCTTCATCACCGAGGGCGCGATCCCCTACGGCGCCGCCGACCCCCTTCGGGTCATCCCGAGCATCGTCGCCGGCAGCGCGGTCGGCGGAGCGCTGTCGATGGCGCTGGGCGTCACGATGCCCGCACCCCACGGCGGCATCTTCGTCTTCCTGTTGTCGAACCAGCCGATCGCGTTCCTCGGCTGTATCGCCCTCGGGACCGTCGTCACTGCCGCGGTGGCTACGCTCCTGAAGAGCGACTTCGAGAAGACCGCTGGGTCGCCCGAGACGACGCCCGGATCGACCGAGGCGACTGCGACCCAGGCGAACGATTAACTGTCACACCACACAGACCACCACATACCACCTATGAGCACGAACATCACAGAAGACGACATCGACGATCTCGTCCCCGAATCACACATCTCGCTTCGGGAACCGCCGAGCGAGAAGAACGACTGTATCGAGTACCTGCTGGATCTCATCGTGGACTCGGGCCGTGTGGACGACCGCGAGAGGGCACTGGAGGCGCTGCTCGCCCGCGAGGAGGAGACGACGACGGGAGTCGGGATGGGGATCGGTATCCCCCACGCGAAGACCGACGCCGTCTCGCGTCCGTCCGTCGCGTTCACTCGCTCGGACGAAGGGATCGACTTCGGTTCGATGGACGACGAACCGGCGAAACTGCTGTTCATGATCCTCGTCCCCGAATCGGGCGCGGAGGACCACCTCGAGATCCTCAGTTCGCTCTCGCGGGCGCTGATGCACGAGGAGGTACGCGACGACCTGTACGCCGCAGAGACGCCCGCCGACGTCCAAGTCGCGCTCAAGGAGGCGGTCGCGTGAGCGAGCGAGTCGTCGAAGTCGTCCCCGAGGCGGGACTACACGCGCGACCCGCCTCGAAGTTCGTCGAGACGGTCAACGAGTACGACGCGACGGTCGAGATCGCCCGCGCCGGCGACGACGACCTCGTCCCCGCGGGGAGTATGATCGCCATCACGAGCATCGGAGCGAAGTGTGGCGACGAGGTCCGTCTCGTCGCCGAGGGTGAGGACGCCGAGGCGGCGCTCGACGCACTCGAAGGAGTGTTAACGACGCCGGAGGAAGAACTGACCGAGACATGAGCGAACGAACACTCACGGGGACGGGTGCGACCCCCCGAGCGGGGGCGGGAACCGTCGTCTGGTACCGACCGGACGCAGCGCTCGACGAGGAGGATGCGTTCGAGACGGTCGCGTCCGAGGATCGGCCGGCAGAGCGCGAGCGCTTCGAGACCGCTCGCGAGCAGGCACGCGACGAACTCGAATCCGAGCGCGACCGGACGGCCGAGCGGGTCGGCGAGGAGGAGGCCGCCGTTTTCGACGCCCACATCCAGTTTCTGGACGACCCCCAGATCGACGACGGCGTCACCGCTGCCATCGACGAGGGGACGCCGGCCGAGTACGCCGTCCGAGAGGCGTTCGAGGGACCCATCGAACAGTTTGAGGGGATGGACGGGCGGATGGCAGAGCGGGCGGACGACCTGCGGGACGTCCGCGACCGACTCGTCCGCCTGCTCACCGGTGGCGAGCGAGTGAACCTCGCGGAGCTACCGGAGGGGTCGGTCGTCCTCGCCGAGCGACTGACGCCGAGCGACACGGCCCAACTGGATCCCGAGCGCGTTGCCGGCTTCGCTACGGTCACCGGCGGACGCACCTCGCACGCGGCGATCTTCGCCCGATCGCTCGCACTCCCGGCGGTCGTCGGTGTCGGGTCGGATCTCGACTCCGTCGAGGAGGGGGCCCACGTCGTCGTCGACGGCGAGACCGGCGAGCTCGTCGTCGACCCGTCCGACGACCGACTCGAGGCCGTCGAGAGCGACTCCGGCGTCGACGTGACGCACGACCGCGTCGAGACGACCGACGGCACCGAGATCGAGGTCGCTGCGAACGTCGGCCGGTCGGCAGAACTCCAGGGAGCGGTCGATCAGGGGGCCGACGGAATCGGCCTCTACCGAACCGAGTTCCTGTTTCTTGACCGGGAGTCGCCGCCGACGGAGCGCGAACAGTACGAGACGTACGTCGAGGCGTTGGAGGCGTTCCCGGACGGTCGAGTCGTCGTCCGCACGCTCGACATCGGCGGCGACAAGCAGATCCCGTACCTCGATCTGCCGGAGGAGGAGAACCCGTTCCTCGGCGAACGCGGCATCCGACGATCGCTCGGACCCGACGCAGAGCTGTTCGAGACGCAGCTGCGGGCGCTCCTGCGGGCGGCCGCTGACGCCGAGGGCGGGACGTTGAGCGTGATGTTCCCGCTCGTCTCGACGGTCGAGGAACTCGACGCCGCACTCGGTCGCGTCGACGAGGTCGTCGAGACGCTGGAGAGCGAGGGCGTGACGTACGCGGTCCCCGAACTCGGTGTGATGGTCGAGACGCCCGGCGCGGTGTTCATGGCCGACGAGTTCGCCGCCCGTGTCGACTTCCTCAGCATCGGGACGAACGACCTCGCACAATACGTCATGGCCGCTGCTCGGGAGAACGAGCACGTCGCTCACCTCCACGACCCGCTCCACCCACCGGTGCTACGAGCGATCGAGCGGAGCGTCGAGGCCGCCCACGACAACGATGCGTGGATCGGGATGTGTGGAGAGATGGCCGGCGACCCCGAGCTGACCGAACTGCTCGTGGGGCTCGGGCTCGACGAACTGAGCATGAGCGCCGTCACCATCCCCGAGGTCAAGGCGAACGTATCGGCGACCGACCAGACGCACGCCCGTGACGTCGCGGCGCGCGTGCTGGGCGTAGATACAAGAGGCGACGTCACAAACATTATCAGAGAACAATGAAGCTAGTCGCAGTCACATCCTGTCCGACCGGAATCGCACACAGCCAGATGGCCGCAGAGAACCTCCGGACGAAGGCCGAGGAGATGGGCCACGACATCTCCGTCGAAGTCCAGGGTGCGATGGGTGCCCAGGACGAACTTACGGCCGCCGATATCGAAGACGCCGACGCGGTCATCATCGCCGCCGACACGGCCGTGAACCGCGACCGGTTCGAGGGGAAACCCCTCGTGAAGGGGACCGTCAAGGACGCCGTCAACGACGTCGAGAGCCTGATCCGGGAGGCGGTCGAACGCGCCGAGTCGGGAGAGACGGGGACGACCGAACTGCAGTCCGACGCGGCGGACGACACGACCGCCGACGAGTCAGCCGGGCAGGAACAGCAGCAGGTGGGTGGCGACCCCTCGAAGGGGCTGTTCGCCCGCATCAAACGGCTCTTCAGCTGACGTCGCGAACGACCAGTTCTTCGCCACTATTCTGTCGCCCGTAGAGGAAACAGCGCAGAACCGCACAGCGCGGTCAACGTCCGTCGTCTGCGAATCGAAACCCAGCGCTGTGTGCTACCGCCTCGTCTCCGCTCCTCCAGTCGACTTCGTTCGGTTGGGAGCTAATATACAGCATCTTCCTCGCCAGTGTCTGCTCTGATCATCCACAACGAGCAGATATATAAATAATATGATACTAACACGCTCTATTTTGACTATTTACTCTGGTAAAGTGAAAATTTTGTATACACGTCGAATCTCCGACGTCGGGTCTCGTCTCTTCGAGGGACTCAGTCCACCACCTCGTCGACGACGCGGACGTTCGCGTCCTCGAACCACTGGCGGTGCTCGGGGGAGAGTTTCTCGTCAGTGATGAAGACGTTCACGTCGCGGAGCGTCCCGAACCGTTTGAAGCTCTGCTCGCCGAGTTTGCCGGAGACGGAGACGAGGACGACCCGCTTGGAGTTCTCGATCATCAGCTCCTTCATCCGTGCCTCCTCGGCCTTCGGAGTCGTCAGTCGGCCCTCCTCGTCGATCCCGTTCGTTCCGACGAACGCGACGTCGAAGTTCGAGGTGTCCATGAACTGCTCGGCTGTCGGCCCGACCAGTGCCTTCGTCCGCTGGCGGAGCGAGCCACCCGTGAGCTGCACCTCTCCCTCCTGTTTCCGTAGCTCGAGCGCGATGAGCGGAGAGTTGGTGACGGCTACGAACGAGTCGTCTCTCGGCGCCTTCTTCGCGACTTCCATAGTCGTCGTCCCCGAGTCGAAGAAGACGACTTCGCCGTGTCGGATCTCCTCGACGGCGACGGCGGCGATCGCCTGTTTCTCTTCGAGATGTTGTATCTCCTTCTGGCCGTACGACCGTTCGTTCCCCACGCTCTTGACCGGGAGGGCACCGCCGTGGGAGCGTTCGACGAGCCCCTCTTCGGCGAGTTGCTGGAGGTCACGACGGATCGTCGCCGCCGAGACGTCGAGCTCTTCGGCCAACGTGTCGACGGACTCCCCGTTCCGTTCGGTGACGAGTTCGATGATCCTCCGCTTCCGCTGTCGAGGCAGCATACGATAGCTCGGGGATGATCCGTGTTATCCATTCGGATTTTGGTTCTTGAACCGACGGGTCCGACCGCGAACTCGCCGTCGCGGCACGCCGAGTGTAGTTTGGACAGTTGTACTCGCACAACTAGTTTTGATATCTCGGACAGTTTGGTCGTGTGATCCGACAAACTACCTCCTCGTGGAGAGAACTGCTTGTACCCTCTGTCCCGGATCGAAGCTAAAGACGGTGCATCTGCGGCCCGACCTCTGTCCTCCCTCTCTCCCGGCAGAGACGGTCGTCACGGCCGCGTACCAGGACTCAGAAAACGGGACGAATTCGGCCGAAGCTGTGACCCGTAACCGACCCGAATACGGACCCGTTTGACAGGGATACCGACCGAGAGACGACACTTGCACCGATTGTCTCTCCGATCCGATCGAGCCGAACTCTTCTCGTGACGGCGTACTCTCGGTCACAGTCTCGAAGCGACGTCTCGAACGTCCGGGATCACGGTCTCGGAGACCGATCGCTCTCGATCAGTCGGACCGACCGTCTGATCGGTGATCTCTGCTCACGACGCGGCGTGTCTAAGTAGATCCGTCTCGTTCGGTCGCAGTCACTCCGTCCGACCGGTCCGTCTTTCGTTCGACTACCCCCTATGGATCACTTCGTCGGTCGATCCGCGACGGCTTCGCTGGCGTCTCCTCCGGGTTGCGGGTTCGGACGTCTCTGAACTGACGGGCGTCGACGGACGTCAGCACCGACGTGGTTTGCCTCGGACACGAGGATTTCGCTACTCGAGAGTGACGACCGCACCGTCGACGACGATTACTCGTTTCGCGTCTCCCGAGTCTCCTCTTCGGTCCCTTCGACGACGAGGACGCCGTTTCGTATCCGGGTGCGGTACTCGGCTTCGGGAAGGTCGACGTCGAACTCCGTCGTCAGCGTGGCTGTCTCGAGACTGACGACTGCCGTCTCTCCGACGCTGTCGACGGAGACGTCGGTGTCGTCGACGGCTGGCGTGCCGAGGTCGACCGCGACGGTCCAGCCGTCGTCGTACTCGTATCTGGTCGTGTGGAAGTCGATGGTCGACTGTGGTTCGCTCATCTCACCTCAAGGTTCGCCCTCTACGGCATTGATTGCCAGTTCGGCGGACGCCGAACGCGGCGGATCGGTCGGCGAGAGGGAGCGAAGGTCTTCGAGACGCCAGTTGAAGGAGGCGGTCTCCGAGCACCGAGGATATTTGTTCGTTACCTCCCAAGAGACGTCCATGCGAGAGTTCGTCTTCCGCATCTCGTACGACTACGGGGTGAATCCGGTGATGGACGTGTTCATGCAGTATCCGAGTGCACACGCTCGGACGGTCACCTGTCACGTCTCGGCGAACGGCGTCTGGCGCATCGACCGCATCGCCGGACCGACCGAGGCGCTCGATCGGATCGACGACGTGTACGACTCGTACGACGGCTGTGTCGAGTGTCTGGCCGCCGACCACGACCATCCTGACTGGGAATACGAACTGCTCGATGCCGACCGCCACACCAGGACGGTCTACATGTACCGCACGACGAACGACTGTCTCTCGGTTCCCTGTCTCGCTGCCGAGTATCTCGCCGACGGAGTCCTCACGGCGTCCGAACGGCGGAACGACGTCTACGAGTGGCATCTGCTCATGCGTACCGACGAGGGAGTCAGTGATCTGTACGAACGACTGGAGACCGAACTCCGAGACGGACTCGAACTACAGTTCGAGCAGCTCGGCGACCCCGCCTACTGGGTCGACCGAACTGTCTCGGTCGCCGAACTCCCCTACGAACAACGAGTCGCCGTCGAGGCTGCGGTCGCAAACGGCTACTACGAGACGCCACGGGAGCTCTCGCTTTCGGAGTTGGCGGAGGCGATCGACGTCCCTCGTTCGACGCTACAGTACCGACTGCAGCAGGCCGAATCGTGGATCGTCACCCGCTTCGTCGAGGACTCGGCGTTAGGCGACGTCGCCCTCGCCGATCGGCGACGCGAACTGACCGACGTGTGAACGGGTCCGCCCACAAACACGTGGAAAAGCGCGCTCCGGACACGCTTCGGTTCGGCATACGCCGACCGAGGACTCATTATCTACACTCCCCAACTACGAGTTGAAGCGTTGACTCCGCTTCCGAACGAGTGGTTCACGCCCTCGTCCACTCAGTCACCTCCACTAACGAACCATCACCGCGCGACAGTCCGCCAGTCACGACGTATCGAACGACAGAAGCCGAGCAGACGAGCGAGGAGACCACGGAACCGGACGAGCGGTTCGTCTGTCCGGAGTGTGGCGGTCAGTTGAACACCGACGGCGCACACGGCGAGACCGTCTGCACGGAGTGCGGTCTCGTCGTCGACGAGGACGAGATCGACCACGGTCCCGAGTGGCGGGCGTTTGACTCCAAAGAGAAAGACCAGAAGTCCCGCGTCGGTGCCCCAACCACCAACATGATGCACGACAAGGGGCTGTCGACGAACATCGGCTGGCAGGACAAAGACGCCTACGGCAACTCGCTGTCCAGTCGTCAGCGCGAGAAGATGCAGCGACTGCGGACGTGGAACGAGCGGTTCCGCACCCGCGACTCCAAGGAGCGTAACCTCAAGCAGGCGCTCGGCGAGATCGAGCGGATGGGGTCGGCGCTGGGACTGCCGAAGAACGTCCGCGAGACGGCGTCGGTCATCTACCGCCGCGCGCTGAGCGACGACCTGCTCCCCGGCCGCTCCATCGAGTCCGTGGCGACGAGTTCCATCTACGCGGCGGCGCGACAGGCGAATCTACCGCGCACCATCGACGACGTCGCGGCCGTCAGCCGTGTCGACGCGATGGAGTTCAAACGCGCCTACCGGTACATCGTCCGCGAACTCTCTTTGGAGGTCGCCCCACCCGACCCGGAGAACTACGTCGCCAAGTACGCCTCCGACCTCGACGCGAGTGACCGACTCGTCGAGCGCACCCACGATCTCTTGCAGCGAGCGAAAGACGAGGGGATCCACAGCGGAAAGAACCCGGTCGGACTCGCCGCTGCAGCACTCTACGCGGCTGGCCTCCTCACCAGCGAGAAGTACACTCAAGGTGAGATATCAGACGCCACGAGCATCAGTGAGGTCACTATCCGAAACCGGTATCAGGAGTTACTCGAGGCCGAGCACGCCACCGAGTCGTAACTGGCGGTGCGGTCGAAACGAGAGAGCTGTCGGAGTGGTGATGATCCCCGTGGCGGTCCGCCGTACCGCTCGAGACTTGTATTTTCGGCTCGAAGCTTTATCTGGACCCCGATCGTACAAACGTCGCGATGAGTGACACAGAGCAGTCGCTCGACGGGACGCGTATCGCGATCCTTCTCGCACCGCGAGGGACCGAAGAGGTCGAGTTCACCGAACCGAAGCAGGCCCTCGCCGAGGCGGGGGCGGACGTCGACGTCGTCGGAAGCGAGACCGGCGACGTCCAGACGCGGAACGACGATCTCGAACCCGGCGAGTCGTTCGAAGTCGAACGGGCGTTCTCGGACGTCTCCGCCGACGACTACGACGGCGTCGTCGTTCCGGGCGGGACCGTGGGAGCGGACACTCTCCGAGCCGACGAGGAGGCCGTCGAGTTCGTAGAGAGCCACGTCGAAGACAGGAAACCGCTCGCCGCAATCTGTCACGGCCCGTGGATGCTCGTAGAGGCCGGTCTCACCGAAGGCCGGAGGCTGACCTCCTATCACAGCCTCCGGACTGACATCCGGAACGCGGGCGGCGAGTGGGTCGACGAGGAGGTCGTGACGGACGACGGAGTGGTGACGAGTCGGAACCCCGACGATCTGTCGGCGTTCTGTGAGACGCTCGTCGACGAGTTCGCCGCTCGATAACAGCTGACCGTCGGGCGGACTCAACGCTCTGCTTCTGACCACGGTCACCACTGCCTCAAACCTCGTCTTCGTCTAGCACCTCGTCTGCGCTCCGGTTGCCGTACTGTTCGCTATCGACTATCTCTGCTCTGACCGTCGCGACGATCGCCTCTCGGACAGCCGCCGGCGACCCGAACTGCTCGTCTTCGTCGAGACTCTCCAGTATCTGTCGGAAAGTGAGCTCCCCCTGCGAGTGCTTGACGACGCGTTTGCCATGTACCTCTCTGAGTTCGCTTCGGGTCGTTGGGTAGTCGTGGGACTCGAGTTCCCGTTCGAGGCGGTCGAACTCGACGCCCGGTTCCGCGTCGACGTTGCTGTCTACGTCAGTCATACACGTTCTCCTCGTCTCTCCCTCAAATCCGTTCTGCCTGTTCGCTCAGTCGACCCCCGACGAACGGTCACTGTTCGGACCGGTCGAGCGTCCTCTGCACCAGTTAAAAAGCCCCTTGTTATACAGCCGCATCGAATATGTACTGTTACAGAGTTACGCTTGTAAACATCGGCGTGCAGGGAGCTGTTGTCGGTATCTGATAGCTCTGGTCACCGAACGTGTCGGCATCCGTTCCGGTCGCGCGTTCGCGGTGACGGCGGCGTGTCGAAGAGAAAGAGTGAGTGTGCGGGAGGCGACGCGGCCTACTCACCGGGACTGTCGCAGTCGGATCTGGTCGTCGTCGTAGGAGTCGACGTGTTCGCTCCTGAGTTCGTTCGAGTCGTCGTCGTCCCAGCCGAGCATATCTTTCACCTTGTCGGTGAGGCTCTCGTTCTCCTCGCGATCGATGGTCGCGTGGTCGTCGTTGACGTCGTTGATAGTGCCGATGCGGTCGCCGTCTGCGGTCACGACGGGTTTGTTCCGGTCGTCGTCGGTGAAGTTTCGAGCCATTGCAACCCGTAGTTCGTCCGGCCGGAACAGAGTCTGACTGCCTGCACTTCCCGGGTGTTTATCATCCCCTACACGACGGCCGAGCGTTGGGTGAGCGTTCACGGAACCGTAGCCGTGGCTCTCGGAGTTATCTCGATCACACCTGACACAGCAGTCGTGACGAGACACGAGATCGGGCCCACTTTCGATACGGTCATCGCCGTCTTCCGTCTCCCCATGGACAGACTGACCGAGGCCACCACCGCTATTAACCTCACTAGTGAAGCTAGACTCCTATGTGTCCCGAAACGCTTACCGACGATCTCGATTCGGTTTCAGAGACGTCGACGCCGACGACCGAGGGTTTCGTCGACGGACTGAAGGCCGGAATCGTCGCCACGCTCGTGATGTCCGCTTATCGGATCCCGGTCGCCAGGTCGCCGCCGCCGACGGCCCACTTCTGGGCGAAGTTCGTCGGCGACGGCGACCCCGAACAGTATCCGCTCGTCGGACTCGTCCTCCACCTCGCGTACGGGGCCGGCGGCGGTGGCGGCTTCGGTTCGCTGATGGCACTTCTGTTTGGTACACCGGCCGACGATCAGGAGCACGAGCGGCTGAGTACCCTCTGTGGCGTACTGTTCGCCCTCGTGCTCGCGAAGTTCGGCACGACGGTGGTTCTCGCCCGGGTCCTCGATCTCGATCTGGACGCCGACGAGCGGTTCGTCTTCGACATGAGCCACGTCGTCTACGGGTTGACGCTGGGGACGTGGTTCGGTGCGAACGCGTAGGCGCACCTTCTTGGCGTCAATCCCAAACCGGTCGCTCCGACCGAACGACAGTCACGGTCGATACCGGAACGAGCGTCGCGAGAGCGCCGACATATCTGCCCGGTTCTGCGACGGAACGGTAGAGAAACGGTGACGAGCACTGCCTGTGTCGGTTTGGCGGTCCGAAGACGTCTCGTCCGCCGAAGCTTCGTCTGCTGATTCTTCGGGCTCGTCTGTTGACTCTTCGGGCTCGTCTGTTGACTCTTCGGGCCCGTCTGTTGACTCGTTGCTCGCTCTTTCGGTTGTGTCGACGTCGATGAACCGGGCCCGGACCTCGTCTACGAGATCGCTGAACTCTCTAACCGAGGATTGTTCGTCCTGGCTTGTCTCTTCGTTCTGCTCTCCAGCGCCGGCCGGTTCGGTGGTCGCGTCGGGGGTGTCGTCCGCACGTTCCTTTTCGTCCTCCGCTCCGTTCTCGACGTCCCGTGACCCGGTCGGGTCCTCTCCGGTCTCGGCTTCTACCTGTGAGTCGAACTCGCTTACGTCCGCTAGCTGTTGCCACCGCTCTTCGTCGCTCAACTCCGTCCAGTGCTCGTCGATGCGCTTCAACTCGAGGAGCTGACGAAGGCGGAGAATCGACTCGGCCGACGCATCGCCGACCAGTTCGGGGACGTCGGTGGGTTCGACGGTGTCGGGCACGTCGTCGACGTCGACAGAGTCAAACAGATCAGAGAGAGTGGACTTCTCGGTCATGGTTCGAGCCTCCCCGACCAGTTCATGAAGCTCCTCTCTCTCACTGTCGGTGAACGTTTCCGGTTCGTCGGCGTTGCCGTCGTCGATAGAGTCGAGTCGCTCTCTAATCTCGGCAAGCAACGTCTCGACGTCTGAGTAGGTTTCGGTCATGGTTGTTGGAACCGATCAGCCGTGGTTCGTCCGAGCCGATCGCGTCGAGTTTGAACTGAGGAGTCGTTCGAGAGAGATACACCTTCTTCTCAAAAAAAAACTTGTGCCCGGGGTAGCTCTCAACTCTCGCTCTCCTCTCCATTCTCTCCGAACTGTTCGACCAGCTTGTCCTCCATTTCGTCACGGCTCAGATTCGCCTTGACGCCGACGTCTTTCGCGATCGACTGGAGATCTTGATACGACATCTTCGACAAGAGATCCCGATACGCCTCTGCTTTCAGGTCGCTACTTAGCTCCGGCGGAAGGTCAGCGGCTTCGCTTGACTCGGAGTCAGTGTCGGCTTCGTCTGTCTCGGAGTCAGTGTCGGCTTCGTCTGACTCGGAGTCAGTGTCGGCTTCGTCTGTCTCGGAGTCAGTGTCGGCTTCGTCTGCTTCGGAGTCCGTCTCGTCGGTCTGGCGTTCTTCCTCTTGCTCGACGAGTTTCTCTTCTACCACCGACCGAAAGCCGCTCGTCTCTGACGCCTCTCGGGCCGCCGCCGTGACGGCCGCTCGGAGCCTCTCTCCCTTTTGAGTCGACGATTTCGAGCTCTCGGCGGCGCTGGAACTGGCGCCCGTCGCCTTCTCGCTGATCAAACGGCCCACTAGCCGGCCAAGTCGTCGTCCGAGGAGCGCACCGAGTTTCCGTCCGACTTGTTGACCCAACTGCTTGCCGTCGACCTGTTCGGCGAGTGATTCGTCTGAGAGGAGGTCGCCGACGGAGAGTTGGTCGTCCAGTTCGTCTCGGACTACCTGTTTCAGTTCCGTTTTGTCGGACTCGTCGGTCATACGTCTCTCCCCCGCATCTGGTGGTCGTACTCTTGGTCGTGGTCTCGTGGTCCGAACCTCATGTCTCGTTCCCCTCCTCCGAGTCGTCCGTCACCTCCGACTCAGCCTCCGTTTCTCCCTCTTTGGTAGTGGCGTCCTCGTCTGCTGACGAACTCTCGGCTTCGTCTGATTCGTTTTCGGAGCCGTCACCGAGGACGTCTCCGAAGAGCGCCTTCCCGACGAGCACCCCACACTGCTCGCCCACTCGACGACCGACGACTTCGCCGACTCTTCCTCCGATGACCTCGCTGAGCGAATCGTCGTCGTCGAGTTTCCCTTCGAACTCCGTGTCCGCGAGCAGTTCGTCTCTGTCGATTCCGTCAGTGACACTCGAGAGACTATCAGTCACGCCCTTCGAATCGTCACTCATCATTCGTCTCCGCTCTCGCTACTCTCTGTCCCACCCATGAGTTGCTCGAAGAGCTCCTTGATGAAGGCCGTGAGCAGTTCCTCGAGTGGGAGCTCCTCGACGATCTCGTCGAACGTATCGCGAAGTCCGTCGGCGAACCTGTCGATGCCGGACTCGGAGTCCTCCGACCCGTCACCGCCAAACCCTAACAGTCCTCCCAGAAGACCGCCGCCACCGAGCAGATCCCCGAGCGATCCACCGTCGAGGAGACCGGCGACGGCCGACAGGAGGTTCCCCAGTAAGCGACTGTCGCCAGGGACGGCGCTCACGTCGAGGACGACCTCGTTCAGGTCGACCTCCAGTCCGAGAAGGTTGAGAAACAGCCCTTCGAGGTCGAGAAACAGGACTGTCGAACCCTCTTCTTCCCCCTCTCCGCTGTCTTCGCTCTCCGACGATTCGCCGTCATCCGTCTCTTCCGACTCTCCGCTGTCTTCGCTCTCCGATGATTCGTCGTCACCCGTCTCTTCCGTCTCTTCGGTGTTCTCTCCTTCCTCCTCCTCTGTCGCCTCAGACTCCTCGGACTCGTCGTCGGCCGACTCTTCGACACTCTCTTGCCCACCGTCGGTCATCAGACGCACGGCCGTCGGCCCTGCAGATTCCATCGCGTCTCCGTTCTCGGTCAACTCACGAAAGCGATACTGGGGGTCGTCACCACTACGGCTCTGTTCGGGAGACATGCGCTTTCTACTGCCAGTGGAAGATGTTTATTATTGATGGCCATGTCGACGCTGTTTTTAAATAGAGGTTGACTGCACGGGCGTCACACGAACGAAGAGTGGTGAGTGTCGGCGATACAACGCTATGCTCGAACGGAACCTTGGGACGATGGGGTCGCCACCGCCCGTAAGTCTCACGCGGCAACTACGGCCTTGACCACGATACTGCAGACCTACGGGAGAACGCTCCGCCTCTCCGAGGCCGGGCAGTCGGTCGCGCTCGTCGAACGAGACCGGATCGCGTCGGGCGTGACCGGTCGGACGACAGCAAAGATCACGTCGCTCCACGGGCTCAGATACGACTATCTGGCCGACCGGTTCGGACTCGACGTCGCTCGCCTGTACGCCGAGGCGAACGAGGCAGCGATCGACGACATAGAGTCGACTGTCGACGAGTACGACGTCGACTGCGGGTTCGAACGGATGCCGGCGTACACGTACGTCGACTCGGCGGACGAGGTGGACGACGTCCGGGCGGAGGCGCAGACGGCCAGTCACCTCGACCTGCCCGCCTCGGTCGTCGACGCCTCGTCTATCCCGTTCGAAGGCGAGTCGGCGGTTCGCTTCGACGACCGGGCGGTGTTCCACCTGCGCGCGTACCTCTTCGAACTCGCGGACCGGTTCGCAAGCGGGTCGGAGAGCTATCTGTTCGAACGGACGACGGTGACGGACGTCGACGAGGGGACCCCGTGTACCGTCTCGACCGACCGCGGGTCGATACAGGCGGACGACGTCGTCGTGGCGACGCACTTCCCCGTGGTCGACAAGGGCGTCTACTTCGCTCGGATGAAGCCGAAACGGTCCTATATACTCGCCGTGCGCGTCGCCAAGAACCCCCCGGACGGGATGTACTACCGCCGCGGCGATCCGACTTTCTCGGTGCGGCCGGTCCCCGAGGTGGACCGACTGGTGTTGGTCGGCGGCCAGGGACACCGCACCGGCGACGGCGGTAGTACGACCGAACGGTACCGACGGTTGGAGCGACAGGCGCGGAGCGAATTCGACGTCGAAGACGTCAAGCGCTACGACCGACAGCTTCGCGAGATGATCGTCGAGGGTCGCGCGGAACCCGGATTCATAGTCTCTCACGTCGAACCGCTGGAGAAAGCACCCGAGATGTACGAACGGTTCGACGAACGCGAAGAGGGTGTCACGAAGGTGCTGTTGAAACCGTAGCGTCGACGTCTCGCCCGGTTCACAGAGAGCGGCCGCGAGCTGACAGCCTCGTGACGTCTTGGTGTAGCGTGTGTCCACCGAAGTATCCTTTTCTGACTGTGTCGAGCTCTCGTATCAGCTAAAATATGTTATATATGGACTGTTAATTCGGCCAAGACCGTGCAACATATGTGTTCAGATCGCACAATACTATTGCGGACATCTCTTCCGGGGCGGACGATCGCTCAACGCTTGCCTTCACCCTGTACGGCCACACTTTGACCCGATTTGGGGTCGTTTGATCGCCCGAGTACTCCTCTCCTACTGTGCAACGGAGCCTCGGAACCGCTGTTTCTCATCGACGGCTCTTCCGACGAGAACAGAGATCCTAACCGTGGTAGCGATCTCCTACCGGTCGAGAGTACGACGTCGATGGCCGTCTCTCCGCTGATAGAGTATTGTAAAGATAACGAATAACTACCTGCCAGTAGCCCGATCGGTATAGACTCAAATCCGAATATATGACAAAAGTCTGTAATTGGGGGAGTCACGTCCGACCTCGGAGTCGAGCGATCCACACCGTTCGTGAGCGCGAAACTCGCCTCCTCTCGGTGACCGCTTTCCATGCGTTTTATAACTAAGTAATATCACCAAGTAGTCGATGGCTCGGACTCAACTTCAGCGGGCACGAGACGGGGAAGTGACACCGGCGATGGAGCGAGTCGCCGAACGAGAGAATCGGGAGGCGGAGCTCGTCCGTCGGCAGGTCGCCGAGGGGAGAGCGGTGATCCCGAACAACCACGCCCACGACGCGCTCGACCCGATGATAATCGGCCGAGAGTTCGCCACGAAGGTCAACGCGAACATCGGCAACAGCGAGACGAGCAATGACCCACGAGAAGAGCTCCGGAAGCTCCACACGGCTGTCCACTACGGCGCCGACACCGTGATGGATCTCTCGACAGGTTCGAACCTCGATACGGTCCGTGAGACGAACGTCGATCACTCTCCGGTCCCCGTCGGGACGGTGCCGATCTACGAGGCGGTGAAGCGAGTCGACAGCCCGGCGGAGATCACTCACGAACTGCTACTCGACGTCATCGAGAAACAGGCCGAACAGGGCGTCGACTACATGACCATCCACGCCGGCGTGCTGATGGAATACCTCACGCTGACCGACGGTCGCAAGACGGGTATCGTCTCGCGGGGTGGCTCTATCCTGGCACAGTGGATCGAAGAGAACGGGATGCAGAACCCGCTATACGCGAAGTTCGAAGACATCTGTGAGATCTTCGCCGCCCACGACGTGACGTTCTCGCTCGGCGACGGCCTCCGTCCCGGCTGTCTGGCCGACGCCAGCGACGAGGCCCAGTTCGCCGAACTCGACACGCTCGGCGAGCTCACGCGGACCGCGCAGGATCACGGCGTCCAGGTGATGGTCGAGGGGCCGGGCCACGTCCCGATGGACCAGATTCGGGACAACGTCGAGCGGCAACAGGACGTCTGTGACGGCGCGCCGTTCTACGTGCTCGGACCGCTCGTGACGGACGTCGCACCGGGGTACGACCACATCACCAGCGCCATCGGTGCGACGGAGGCCGCCCGTGGGGGTGCAGCGATGCTCTGTTACGTAACGCCCAAAGAGCATCTCGGTCTGCCCGAGGCGACGGACGTCCGGGACGGTCTCGCCGCGTATCGGATCGCCGCCCACGCGGCCGACGTCGCGAACGGGCTGCCGGGTGCACGAGATTGGGACGACGCGCTCTCGGAGGCGCGCTACGAGTTTGACTGGCGACGGCAGTTCGAACTCGCACTCGATCCCGAGCGTGCTCGGAGCTACCACGACCAGACGTTACCCGGCGACAACTACAAGGACGCGCGTTTCTGTTCGATGTGCGGCGTCGAGTTCTGTTCGATGCGTCTCGACCAGGACGCACGCGAGGCGGGCGACGGGATGACGACGCTGGACGACGGGACCGATTTGGACGTCTCTCCCGCCGCGGACGTGAACCTGCCGCCGGCCGGGACACACGACACGAGTTCTGTCCCCCAGGAGATCGAACTCGACGACGAGACGTTCTCGGTGGGTGACCTCCACGGCGACGACTGATCTGCGATCCGGTTACGTCTTCGCTCACCACGTCGAGCGCCCGGGGATCGTGGCGTTTCCCGTCGGTATCTTCGGTCGACCCCTACGACGTCGTACTGGCCTCCAGCGCTAGAGGTCGAAGACGTCGAGACCCGTCTGCTCGTCGAGTCGGTGGGTCAGCGGTGTCTCGCCGGTCGTGATCACGACCTCGAACGTCCCCGAGACGCGTGCGCCCGAACAGTGGCCACCGAGCGACTCGAACTCGCTGGTAGCGACTTGGATGTGCGTGTGGATCTTGTCGGGGCCGACGTTCCCCAGGAAACTCGTCACCTCGAACTGGCCCGTGAACTCCTCTTCGTTGTACTCCTGTTCGTCGACGTCGTAGTGCCCGAGCGTGACGGTGTCGACGGCGCCGATCCCCGTCAGGAACCCGTTCTCGACGTCCAGTTCGTCACGGACCGTCGCGAGTTCCTCCAGCACCTGTTCGCCGGGGTCGAGTCTGACCACGATCCGGTCGCCTTCGTCAACGTAGTCCATGTATCTACGCGTCCCTTCCAGCGGCACCACATACAGTCTTTCGCCTGTCCGAGCGCTGACCCTCGATTACGGTTACTCGACCCGACGGAGCGACGACGTAGTGAGTAAGAGAAGTATTGCAACTACGAATCCATCGATTCGTACTCCAAAAGGGTCGGAACGGGCGCTTACAATTGGCCTACTCCCAGGACTTAGCTTGCGAACTACGTTCGTCGCCTCCGTCGGCCTAAACCTACATTAGCGTGGGTATTATTAACACTAGACATGCCAGAGATCACCGTCTCGGAAGAACTGTACAGACAACTGCAGGCCGAGTCGGACGACGGAGATATCGAGGGGTCGCTGTGGAAGATGGTGGCACTGTATCGCCGGTCGCACAATCCCGAAGCGGACACCGACTAAACTTCGATCGGCGCCGACGTGCTCCGTCTCGCGACTCAAGAGTTTTGCCGGACGATGACATAGTGTCTCATGGTGGGTCGTCATGTGTCACCACGAACGTCGACTCGTCGAAGCGAACCGAGAGAGAGAGAGGAACTCTTCACGGAACCTGAAGAGGACGCCGAGACGGAGCGTCCGGAAGAGGCGGAACCGCCCGCGGCGGACGACTGACTCCCCGGTGAGGATCCTCTGCTCCAGCGGTCACTTGTCTCAGTTCTTCCGAAAGACGGCGTGCACAGAACGTGGGTGGTATCGGCAATAATCAAGGTGGTGGACACCGAAGCTTGGGTAAGATGAGTTCCAACGAACTACCCGCCCGTGACGACGGATCCATCGAGGACGGAGACAGGAGAGCCGCGCCACGCCGATCCGAACACGTCGCGCGCGGGGGAGAGTAGTATGGCGACAAAAGACGGCCGTCTGGTTCGCGAACCCGACACTGGCGAACGTCGCCAAGCGTGGGGGACCGTCGACGGAAACGAACTTCGAGTGGCCCACGGCGACGCCGAGACGCTCGTCGACGCGCTCAGCGTCGACCACGCCGGGTCGTTCAACCTGTTCTACCTGCTCCGCAAGCACTACTGGACCGCCGAGGGTGCCGAACACGACGAGGTCGCCGACTTCCTCGAGACGGCCTACAGCCGCGTCCGCGAGATCAACGACGACATCGCGGTTCGGATCGTCGAACTCGGTGGAATCCCACCGAACACGCCGCCGACCATCCAAGAGCACGCCGACGTCCACTTGGAGGCCGAAGACCTCTACGACCTCCGCGCCTCCCTGAAAGGCGATCTGGAGGGGTACGCGACGCTGATAACGAGTGTCCGCGAACACGTCGAACTCGCGGAACGACTGTGTGACGACGGTACGGCAGAGCGGCTGCAGACGCACCTCGTCGCGCTCGAACACGACGCCAGCGACCTCGAACACCTCCTCGAAGACGACACACTCGTCCGAGCGGACGACGTCGAAGCCACTCACGAACGACGTGACTCACCGAGTGAACATAGCGACACGTCGCAGGCGGACGCATCCCATCTCCGGCGACTCGATCCCACCCACGTCCGCCGGGAGTGGGACACCACTGCCGAGAACGCACTGCGACTCGATCAGACCGCCGCCGGAGAGCTGGTGACGGCTCTCAACACCGACCTCTCGGGGCTCTACATCCTGTTCAACCAGGTGCGCAAACACTTCTGGACGACCGAGGGTGCCGAACGGGGACAGATCGGTGCGTTCCTCGAAGACGCCGCCGACCGACTCTCCGTCGTCACCGACGACCTCGCCATCCGGGTCCACGCGCTCGGCGGGGTGCCGGTCTGTGGACCAATGGGGGTCCGCCAGCACGCCTCGATGAACATCGAGGCCGCCCACCGGTACGACGTCCGGTCGTCGCTCGGACGCGACCTCGACGGGTACGCGACGCTCGTCGAACAGCTTCGGGAGCACGTCGAACTCTCGCACCGACTCGGTGACGAAGCGACGAGCGCGCTCCTGCGCGTCCATCTCAAGATGCTCGAAGCGGACGCCAACACGCTCGAGCGATACCTCGCCGACGACACGCTGGTCCGGCGTCGCTCGGTCGACTGACCCTCCCCTCCTCCCCTATTCTTCGTCTTCGGCTCTGACCGGCGGCGAGAGCCACCCCGGTTCCGTCGACCACGAATCGGGTGACGACGCGACACGCGACTGGCCTACCGCCTCTCGACACGGGCGTCGTCCATCACCTGTATCTCGTCGGTCGTGTATCGCCACTCTTTGTCGCGGTCTGCCGTCGTCACGAGATCGAACTCGCGGTTCCCGTTCGAGTCGTGGTAGACGGCCGCCCAGAGTCGCCGTGACTCCGCGAGCGGTTCGTCGAGGCCGATCTCGACCCGCTCGTGGCTCCCGGCCTCGAGGAACGACGAGACGCCGCGGACGTTCGGGAGGACGCCGTCGTCGCCGGTGAACGGTCGCTCGTCGTAGAGTACGACGAACCCGCCCTCTGGGAGGGTCACTTCGTCGACGATGACACAGCCCCCGTCGGAGCGCTGGTCGGCAAACGTCACACGTGCTGTCTCCGACGAGTCGCCGTCGTCTACCGACACCGTCAGTGCGTATCCTTCCTTCTCCAAGAACGGTTTCGGCCCCATCTCGTCGCTCTGGGCGACATGAAGCGAGTAGCTGCCCGTCGTCTCGGCCGTCGTCGTCGGCCACTCGACGTCGACGACGTCGTGGTGCGGGTCGTACAGCGTCATCTCTCGACTGAACAGGTCGACGAACTCGGTTACCTCGTAGTCGACGGTGATCTCGTCGCCTTCGTCGGCGTCGAACCGATACCAGTCGTGGTCGTAGCCGGCGAGGGTCGTCTCGATCGTCTCGTCCGGCGTCAGCGGCGTCGCGGTCGATCTGTGCTCGTTTGGCTCGTCCCGGCCGAGGTCGACGGTCTCCACGACGAGCGTGTAGTCGGTGAAGCCGCGGACCGACCCGTCTACTCCTTGGACTCGGACGAAGTACGATCCGTTGCGCTCGGCGACGTCGGCGCCGATTGCCGTTTCTAGGTCTGTGCAGTCGACGAAGTTGGCGACGGTCGAGTACGCGCCAAACGGGCGATCCCGCGGCGTCTCACCGATCTCGTCTCCGGTGGGGTCGAACAACGCCATCTCGACGTCGCGGTTGTCCGCCAGATCGTGAGCGGTCAGTTCGAGTTCGATCCCGTCTCCCGCTTCGGCGTCGAAGACGTACCAGTCGCTCTCGGCACCGACGACGACACCGTCGACCGGTTCGCTGGGAACGATCGCGGTCGCGCTCTCCCTGTCGTCGTTCGGTTCGTTGCCGTCGTCGTCAGCGACGTCGATCAGTACCGAGTAGGGGAGTTGTCCCTCCAGCGATGCGACCCGCACTGCGTACGTTCCCGTCTCGGGCACGGTCCCACCGATTGCGACTCGGGGGTAGTCGGACTCGGGCACCTCGGTCGAGTCCAGTACGGTACCGTCGGGGGCACACACGCTGATCGCCGCACGTCGTTCGGTCCAGTCCTCACAGACCCGGAAGACGACGCTCACCGTCTCCGCTTTCTCGAGGTCGACCGTGTACCAGAGCTCTTCCCCGTCCCCGAGCGTTCCCTCGACTGTCGTTCCACCACTGATCGTTCGAGCCTCTTCGGGTCCCTCACCCGACTCCGCTCCGCCACCGGGTGGCGTGTCGACCCAGTCGGTCCCACCGGTTCCGAGGACGAACAGACCGCCGATGACGTCGCGTCGTCTCACGTGTCTCTCACCTCTAGCACACAACCGTATCTCGCCTCAAGAGTCCTATTGCCCAGAAATTATAATAGACGACCGTCGGATACTCTGTCTCCCTCGCATATCGTCCGACCCTGTCGTCCGTGGCGGCCGTCTCACATCGAGGACCCGTTCGCCGCTCGTTCGATCCGAGATGCGTATTAGTAGCTGCTCGACGTATCGACGCTATGGCATCAATCCCTACCGACTTTCAGGACCTGTTCGAGAAGCGGACGTTCGCCCATCTAGCGACACTGTTGCCGGACGGCGGACCGCACGTCGCACCGGTGTGGATCGACTACGACGCCGCGTCGAACCGTCTGTTGGTGAACACCGAGCGTGGCCGCCGCAAGGAGAAGAACGTTCGAAAGGACCCCCGAGTCGCGGTCAGTATGATCGACCCGGACGACCCCTACCGAATGCTGTCGGTCCGCGGCGAGGTCGACGGCGTGACCACGGAGGGGGCACGTGACCACATCGACGAACTGACGAAGCGGTACATGGGACAGAAAGAGTACCCCAACCCTATCCAGACGGAACGCGTGCTCGTCTCGATCAGACCGGACCACGTCAGCCACTACGAACCGTAGCGCTACTCATTCAGCTCGGCCAAGTAGCTACGTCCCTCCGCCGTGATGTCGTATACGCCGGAGGAGGTGTGACATGCGTAGCCGTCTGCTTGGAGGTCACAGCAGCGACGGTCGACCGTCGTGGGGTGACAGCCGAGTACGTTCGCCAGCGAGCAGACGTCGATCGGACCTCCCTCGGCAAGCGCTGCCAGCAGAGCCTGACTGGAGTCGGAGGCCATGGTATTGTTACGCAATAACATTACCTAGCTGGATATAATCGTTTGGGAACCCCACCGACCGTGACGTAACGTGACACGCTACCGCCCGGCGTGAGGTTCTCGTCGTTCGTCGCTCGGAGAGCGTTCGTCCCGACTCGAGACGGCTACTCGCCTCTCCGGTTTCGAGTGATGTCGTACACTCCGTGCGGGTCCCACCGCTGGCCGGTTATTTTCTGGAAGACGTATCGTCGCGCGTCGTCGATGAACAACTGTCTCGACTCTCTGCTCATAACTGCAGTTGTCACTCCATCCACTAAAATAATTTCCTTCACGAATGTTCTAACGAATATTTACATGCAGTTCGCGTGTCGGCGTCGTCTCCCCGACGTCATTCACGGGGCGGAGAGGTGGGACGTCGGTCCGGATCAAGGGACCAGCGTCGAACCGGTGGACTCCGTCGACGACCACGAGACGTGAACGGTGTTGAACGGAGCTGAACCGCCGCTAACGGAGTGTTCGTTTTATTCACTCCCGGTGACTGACTCCGACCAGACCGATGAGCACTCCGACCACTCCGACCGCCGACGGACCCGACCAGAGAGCCACGGACCGTTCGCTGAGCCGGGACGAAGCGTTCCACCTCCTCCAGAACGCGCGTCGGCGTGATGTGTTGCGGTATCTGAGTCGACAGTCTTCGGATGCCGTCTGTGAGATAAAAGACGTCGCAGCGCAGGTGGCCGCCTGGGAGAACGACACGCCCGTCGACCAACTCAGTTCGGACGAACGCCAGCGGGTGTACATCGCGCTCTACCAGAGCCACCTCCCGAAACTGGACGAGGCAGGTGTCGTCGACTACGACCAGAGCCGCGGCCGGCTCGAACCGACACCGGCGCTCGAACAGCTCTACGCGTATCTCGCGATCGGCGCTGAAGAGAAACCCCCGGAACGCGAAGCGACGGGGCGACGTCGGAGTCGTCGATGCGATACTACGGTGGGGCGACGGTCGTGAGCGTCGCGTTGTTCGTGGCGACCGCGCTCGGCGTCGCCCCTGCCGTCGTCGCCGGATCACTCGCCGCCGTCGTCACCGGTCTCTTCGGCGTCACGACGCTCGGGGTGAAGTCACGTCTGTTACGTTAGCTGATCCTCGAGGGCGCACGCGAGAAGGGCGACCGTGCTCACGACTGCCCACCCTGCAGCGGGGAGTGCCGACAGGACAGGTACTCCGGCGAGTCCGGCGGCGACGAGCAAGGCGACGGCCGCTGCGGCACTCGTCCGGCGTCCGACAATCGAGCCGACGTTGTCGTCGAGTACGACGGACTCCGCGTCGAGGTACGGCCCGAAGAGTGTCGCGGTGGGACGGAGTGCGATCGTCCCACGACCCTTGTCGAAATCGACGATACCGTAGTTCGCCATCTTCGGGAGGTGACACTGGTAGAGACCGATGTATACGCGCTTGCGTTGACTCGACGAGAGCGTACTGACCTCGATGTCGTTTTCCTTCGCCGCGATGTACTCCGCCATCTCGCCGAGAATCGCACTTCCCCCGTTCGCGTCGAGGTTGGTGAGTACGTCTCGTCGTCGCCGGTTTTTCAATATCTCGAAGAGCTCGTCCTTCGAGAGCGTCGGTTCGCCCCGGGTCTGTTCGGTGCGGTCGGTACCGGTGTCTGGTCGTGTCGTCTGACGTTGCATTTCCCGTCCCCTTGGCTGATGACTACCACACAGACAGGTGTCGCCGCCAGCGACCGACGCGAGACTAACCATCCAACTCTCGGATCATTCCACGCTCGAACGCGAGCCCTGTTGCGCCCAACAGCTACCAACAATATGGATATACATAATGAAATAGTTGAGTATCAGTTGCACGCTCTGATTAGTTCACGCTGGAAGAGTCGTATCCTGCTACCAGACACACCCGACCACGTCAGCGAACGACTCGTCGACGTCGAACTCCTTCGGTCGTCCGGCCCGCTGCCCGGAACATCGAAATCGTAAAGAAGGTTTCTTAGCAATTAGCTCCCACCGTAGACGTCCGTCGACCGAACAGCACGTCTCACAGTCGGTCGACGAGAGGTGTCGATTCGAGTCGATTGCCACGTCGCCTGCGGTCGGAGACCACTGGAGGTATCTACGACGAGATGGTGTCACACACGGACGTCTCGAACGTCGTCTTGATCACGGTCGACTCGCTTCGAGCCGACGCCGTCGGCACGTACGACGACGACCGACACACGCCGGTGATGGACTCGCTCGCTGCGCGTGGAACCGTGTTCGACCGCGCTTTCGCGACTGGTAACTGGACGCCGTTCTCGTTCCCGTCGATCCTCGCCTCGCAGCCGGTGTTCGCGGAGTCGGACCGGATCGGCATCGCGGAGACCCCGTCTCTCGCGTCAGTGCTGTCGGACGCCGGCATCGCGACGGCCGGGTTCAACGCGTCGAACGGCTTTCTCACGTCGCACTGGGGGTACGATGAGGGGTTCGACGAGTTCGAACCGTTCGTCTCGAACGTCGGTTCCAACCTCTACAGTCGCTATCTCGCGACGCATCCGACGATCGAAGCGTGGCTCCAGTTGGCGACCTCGCCCCTCCGACGTGCCGGATCGTGGCTCCGAGGAGAGACGGACGACCGACCGTTCCTGGATACCTCCCGGATGTTCGACGTCGAACACGCGGCGACGTCGTTCCTCGAGGAGACGGACTCCCCGTTTTTCCTCTGGATCCACTACATGGACGTCCACACACCGTACGTCCCCGCACCGCGATACATCCGAGAGGTGTCCTCGGACATCTTCGGGACGCACAGGATGCTCCACGCACACACGCGAACGGGTCTCGGACTGGAAGTCGGCGAGCGGACGCTCGCCGACCTCCGGACGCTCTATCAGGCGGCGGTTCGGCAGGTCGACGCGAGCGTCGGCCGCCTCCTCGAGACGCTCTCCGACACCGGCGTCGGAGAGGAGACTGCGGTCGTCCTCGCCGGCGACCACGGCGAGGAGTTTCAAGAACACGGACATCTCGCGCACTACCCGAAACTGTACGACGAACTGATCCAGGTGCCGTTCGTCGTCGACGTCCCGGACGTCTCCGGCCGCCGGGTCAGCGGGCAGGTCGGGCTCGACGCGATACCGCCGACGGTGGCCGACCTCCTCGGCGTCGACCCGCCGTCGGCGTGGCGGGGGGAGACGCTCGTTCCGACGCTCCGTGACGGCGAATCGCCTCCGGACGACCCCGTCGTCTCCGTCACCGTCCGCGACGAGGAGGTGACCGCACAACCGATCCCGCGGTCGCTCGCCGACGGCGACCTGCTGGTGAGCGTTCGGGACCGAAAGTGGACGTACATCGAGAACGTCGACACCGGCGAACGGGAACTGTATCGACGGTCGTCCGATCCGATGCAGCAGGAGGATCTCGCCGAGACGGCGGACGAGGAAGCGAGACGTATCGTCGAACGCTTCGGTGACGTCGTCGACGAACACGCCGCCACGCTCAGACGGCAGCAGACCGACACGAGCGCGGACGGAGACGCAGACGACGTCGACGACGCGCTCGAAGCTCGTCTCGAGGCGTTGGGGTACCGATAGTCGTGCTCCGTGCCTACCTTCGCGGACTCGTGAGCGGCCCGCTCGCGGTCCAACTGCGACGGTTCGCCATCGTCGGGGTCGTCACGGCGGCAATCCAGATGGTGCTGCTGTGGCTGCTCGTCGACGTCGGCCGTCTGAACTACCTGTTCGGAGCGGTTCTCGCCATCGAGACGACGATCATCCTCTCGTACGTCTTCAACAACGCCTGGACCTTCCACAACTTCCGGAACAGCGGGCGAGTCGAGTACGTGGTCGGACTGCTCAAGACGAACCTCGTCCGTGGGTCGGCGATACCGATCCAACTCGCCGTCCTGTTCGTGCTCGTCGAGTGGCAACACGTCTCGTACCTGTTCGCCAACGCGGTCGCGATCGCCGTCAGCGGAATCTACCGGTACGTCCTCGACTCGCGGTGGACGTGGGGGACGGCGTAGCGACGACCGCGCCGGCGACGGACGGCCGTTCGCAAGCGAAGCGACAATCGAAGGGATGAATGTCTTGTGGAACAGCGATGCAGACGAGACGGTCGTCGACGCGGTGCTGGCGGCCGAACGCCGGTCCAGAGAACTGGCTCGTGATCACAACGATGAGCAACGTACTGGAACACCACGAAATCGAGCAGGCGAGACAACTCGCAGCGGACGCCGAACGGGTGATCGTCAAAGCGGGAACCAACTCGCTGACCGACGACCGATCGAACTTAGACGACGAGAAACTCGACAAACTCGTCGACGACATCGTCGGACTCCTCGAACGGGACAAGGACGTGATCCTCGTCTCGTCGGGGGCAGTCGGGGCGGGTAAGGGACGTGTCGACTTGGTCGAGGAGAACGTCGAGGAGGCGCAGGCGCTGTCGACCGTCGGACAGAGCTACCTGATGCAACGGTACACGGAGAGTTTCGCGCGCTACGACAGGAAGATCGCGCAGCTTCTGTTGACCCAACACGACCTCAACAACCTCGAGCGCTTCACGAACGTCCGAAACACGATAGAGACGCTCCTCGAGTGGGACATCGTCCCGATCATCAACGAGAACGACGCCGTCGCCACCGAGGAGATCCGGATCGGCGACAACGACATGCTCTCCTCGTCGGTCGCGATCGACATCGACGTCGACCTGCTGGTCACGCTGACCGACGTCGGGGGCGTCTACACCGGGAACCCGAAAGAGGACCCCACAGCCGAGCGTATCGAAGCCGTCGGCCGTAACTACGACGAGGTACAGTCGATCACCAAAGAGAGTTCGGAGGAGAGGTTCGGTGGTATCCAGACGAAAGTGCAGGGTGCTCGTGACGTCAGCGAGCACGGTGTCCCGGCGATCATCGCCAAGTCCACGCAGGAGGACGTCCTCGAGAAGGTCGCCGCCGGCGAGCCGGTGGGCACATTGTTCATCCCAATAAACGGTGTCATCGATGACTGAGAAGACAGCCGAAACCAAGGTTACAGAGGCACAGCGCGCGGCGCTCGGACTCGCACAGCTCTCCGAGGACGAACGACGTCGGGGGTTGCTGTCGATCGCCGACGCGATCGACGAGCACCACGAGGAGATCCTCGAAGCTAACGAGCGAGACGTCACGGCGGGCGAGGAACTGCTCGCAGCGGGCGAGTACAGTCAGGCGCTCGTCGACCGGCTGAAGCTCTCCGCGTCGAAACTCGACAGTATCTCCGAGATGGTCAGGAGCGTCGCTCACCAGGACGACCCGCTCGAGAAGACGCTGGCCGCGCGGCGACTCGACGAGGGGCTCGATCTGTACAAGGTCGCCGTCCCCATCGGCGTCGTCGGGACCGTCTTCGAGTCGCGGCCCGACGCGCTAGTGCAGATCGCGGCGCTCTGTCTCAAATCCGGCAACGCCGTCATCCTGAAAGGCGGCAGCGAGGCGAGCCACTCCAACCGCGTCCTCTACGAACTCATCCGCGAGGCGACCGCCGAACTGCCCGACGGCTGGGCGCAGCTCGTCGAGGCACGCGAGGACGTCGACGCCCTGCTAGAGATGGACGACTCGATCGATCTCCTCATGCCACGGGGGAGCTCCGAGTTCGTCCGCTACATCCAGAACAACACGAGCATCCCCGTGCTCGGCCACACCGAAGGGATCTGTCACGTCTACGTCGACGAGGCGGCCGACCTCGAGATGGCGAGCGACGTCGCCTACGACGCGAAAGTGCAGTATCCGGCGGTCTGTAACGCCGTCGAGACGCTCCTGGTCCACGAAGACGTCGCCGAGGAGTTCCTCCCCGAGATCGCGGCGCGGTACGAACAGGCCGGCGTCGAACTGCGTGGCGACGACGCCACCCGCGAGATCGTCGAGGAGGCAGAGGCGGCCACAGAGGACGACTGGTCGACGGAATACGGCGATCTGGTCCTCTCGATCAAAGTCGTCGACTCGCTGGAAGCCGCGCTCGATCACATCACCACCTACGGCTCGAAGCACACGGAGTCGATCGTGACCGACGACGACGAGCGAGCCAGCCGGTTCATGCGCAGCCTCGACTCCGCGAGCGTCTTTCACAACGCCTCGACGCGCTTCAGCGACGGCTACCGCTTCGGTCTCGGCGCCGAGGTCGGCATCAGCACCGGAAAGATCCACGCTCGGGGTCCGGTCGGTCTCGAGGGGTTGACGACCTACAAATACCACCTCGAGGGCGATGGCCACGTCGTCGCCTCCTACGCCGGCGACGACGTGAAACCGTATCTCCACGAGGAGCTCGAAGCGGAGTGGACCCCCGGCGACCGCTCTGACGAGTAGGTCGTCCGAGCGGGCCGGGACGACCGACAGAGCCGGGCCGCGTCCTGCTGGAGTGGTCTCCGTACTCTCGTCGTCCGATCACGCTTCTCGACGAACGAGACGCGTGGGCCGCCACGCGGCTAGAAGGAGACTGCCGAGCCAAGTATTGTTCCGAGACGAGCATTGATGCCGTCGAACTGCCGAGATAGACGGTGTAGACGGGATCGAATCGCGTGGCACGCGGCAGGAAGCGTTCACCCGACGCTTCCTCCCTCCCGTCTACTGTGATCTCTCGTTCCTCGGACGCCATCGATGCTCGACTCGCCTCGACTGCAGACTCTTTGGCCTGTGAGTGCTAACGTCGTCCTATGGCCGACCTCCGTCTCGTCGTCGGACCGCAGGAACTGACTGCGACGTGGAGCGACTCGAACCCGACCGTCCGGAGTGCGATCGCCGACGCGCTCCCGATTACAGCGGATGCGACGCGGTGAGGTGACGAACTCTACTTCGAGACCCCAGTCGACGTCGCCGCCGAGGAGCCGCAGACGGTAGTTCCCGTCGGATCGGTCGCCTACTGGCCGCCGGGGAACGCACTCTGTCTGTTCTGGGGACCCACGCCCGCGAGCGACGACGACGAACCTCGTGCCGCCTCACCGGTGACCGTCGTCGCCACCGTCGACGACGTCGAACCACTGACGCGGGTCGACGGCGACGCAACCGTCTCTGTCAAACATCTCTAAACCGGTAGCCAACGACTGCACGGAGGTAGTAACCGGTGTTTTCGTCGCCGCTCACCGCGCGCTCTCGACGACAGCTTTCGATATGTTGTAAGAACGACCTCTCTCCGACAAGATCGAAAGCATCCGAGGAGAAAGCCAACGATTTCACTCGTAGGGGTAATCAGACCGTGTCTTCGGGATCGTGGTTCTCGGCCATGCGGGTCGCTTCGTTCGCGTACCGCTCTCGAGTCGCCGTCTCCTCGACGGCTTCGAGATCGTCGGTGGACACCTCCTCGGCGGCCGTCACCGACGACATGTCGAGCGCCTGTGGTGCGAGTTCGCGTCGGTAGACGCGGTCGCCCTCGAGCGTCGCATACTTGAGGATCACGAGGTCGCGGTTGTTGTAACCACGCTCGACGAGCCACACCCGAACCGTCTCCGAGGACATACCCGGCGATACGAACGGCACGCTGTTAGTGGTTCGGATCTCTCAGCCGTCCGTGCGTCCTCGTGTTCAGCCCGCGACGGACGTCCTCACTCGCGGAGGACCACGACGGGCCGGTCGGTCTCGTCAGCGACCAACTCGTAGGTTTTCCCGAAGACGCGCTGGGTGGTGGACTCTTCCGTCTCGCCCATGACGACGAGGTCGTGACTCTGGGCCGCTTCACCGATCTCGAAGGCTGGGTCGTCGGAGACGACGACGTTCGTATCGATCGCGAACTTCGAGAAGCCGGCGTCAACTAGTCTGTCGCGGAGCGACGAGAGGAGTGCCTCTTTCTCGTCTGTCTGCTCCGAATCGGTGACGTTCATGAGCGTCACATGGTGGATAACGTCTTCGTTCAGCGTCCCTACGAACTCTTCGACGGAGTCGGCGAACGTCTCGTCGCGGACGGCGATGAGCACGCGGCCGAGGTTGGTGATCGGGTTCGGAATCAACAACGCGTCCATATCTCGCTCCTCGGCGACGGTGGTCGGTGTCGTCTCGACGTCCTCGTCCATCACCAACTCGACCTCGGCGGAGGCACCGTGTTGGATGAACTGGTGTGCAAGCGAGTAGAGGACGTAGTTGGCTTCGACAGCTTGACGCTGTCGCTCTTCGGCATCCATCTCTCCCGGAGTCTTGTAGAGTCCGAGGAGGGTCACCTTACACGATGTGAACCCGCTGACGAAGGACGAAGGAAGAGGATCGGGATTGGGGAACTCGATGGGAATCAAGAGTGAGGGTGCAGACATTCTGGAAGTACCTACCGAGAGGTTCCACGTCGAACGTAAAAATAGCGACGGTTGTGCGGGTTCGACACGTGTCGGTCGCCGAGACTCACTGACGGAGGTCGTACCGACGGATGCGATCGCTTCGCACCCGTTCGGACGTCTCGCCGTGACTGTTCGGTGACGAGACCGAAGCGGATATGTCCAATTAGATCTGGATGAACTGTGAGACTTCGAAGAGTGCCCCTCTTCGCGTCGCTTGTCGCGATCTGTCGAACTAACTCTGGATGGGGCGTATCGCTAACGAGAGCATCAGTCCGTGACTCTCGGTCGAGTTACCCCACGACCGTGTGTCCGCTTACGACACTCGAGCTACTCAGGTCTGTTTCGATCGCACTCGCGCGGCGGCAGCATCGAGAGCGACACGGCGAGTAGACCGGTTTCGAGGCAATGAGGCGGCTTGGACGTGCGAACGAGGAGGGGACGTCCCTCTCCCTCGACGACGTCGTTCAGCTCTCTCACTGGTCCTCGATGTACTCAGAAATGATTGGATAAAGAGCCGAATAGAAATACGTTTCTTCTGACGAACAAGTTCACCTCGGGCGTTCGCTCGTATTAGATCGGTGATGTCAACACGAGCGGTCTCTCAGACAGTCTTTCATGAATCTTAATTAATAATATTTGCCCTGAGTGGCAGACAGCGCTACGCTTGTAATGAATGAATAGTTGACAAAAACTCGAGACGGAGAACCGAGAACGCGGATAGGTTTCGAGGGAGAGGTATACAGCTCCTACGTGCTTGTCCCGTCGAGAACTACTAAGACGGCGGAGGGCTACTATCGCTCATGTTCAACTTCGGGGTGTATCACTGGCGTCGTCGACTGCGACGTCTACTCGTCGCGACCGTCGCGGTCGCCTTCGGGGGAGTCGCGTGGCGACTCGGTCACGACCGACGGTTCGGACGTCTCGTCGCCCTCCTCTCGCTCGTGTGGGGTGTTGTCACGGGCGGACGAACGCTTCGATCGCTTCTCAGTCCGCCGCCGTGGCACGTCGACCGCACGAAGTACGAGGCGTTGGCGGCAGTGCTTCCGCTCGGGGACGCCGGTACGGTCGTCGACGTCGGGTGTGGGACGGGCCGGTCACTCGTCGGATTGGCTCCGGCGATCACCCCCGACACGACGGTCGTCGCGCTCGACGTGTACGACGACCGAATCATTCTCGGGAACGGACCGGCGCTCGCACGGCGGAACGCTGCCACGGCCGGACTGTCGGTGGTTCCCGTTCGTGGGGATGCAGTCGCCCTCCCGTTTCGTGACGGGTCGGTCGACGTACTCACTGCCTGTCGCGTCCTCCACGACCTCCCCAGATCCGGCGCACAAGCGGCGCTCCGGGACGCACACCGGGTACTCGCTCCGAACGGACGGCTGGGCGTCCTCGAACTTCCAATCCCGCACGACGAGGATGCCGACCCCGCACCGTACTGGCGAGAGTTACTCGTCGACGCCGGGTTCACCGTCACCGAGCAACGAACGTTCGAGACGGACTACCACGTGCTCGCGGCGACGCCGGATCAGAGCAGATAGGTCGCCCCCCAGTAGGCGGCGTAGCCCACGAGCAGGAGTGCACCGGCCGGACGATCCACGCGCCCCCGCGCCAACAGGGCGACGACAGCGACCAACAGCACCAACAGGAACGGCCAGTGGACGGAGACGACGCTCCCGCTGACGTCGATCGGTCGGACCAGCGCGATGACGCCTGCGTTCGCGGTGACGAAGAAGGCGGTGCTGCCGATGACGTTGCCCACGCCGAGATGCGGGTTGCCCTGCCGAACCGGTTCGACGGTGAGGAACAGCTCCTCCAGCGAGGCGACGAAGCTCACCACCGTCGCGCCGAACGCGAGCCCCGGGATGCCGAACGCCGCGAGCAGGTCTCGGGCACCGACGACGGCGAGCTCCGAACCGACCGTCATCCCGACGACCGCGAGTAGCGGGACGGCGACCGCGGCGAGACCCTCGAGGTCGAGGTCGTCGTCTTCGGTCGCCGCATCGAAACTCTCTGCCGCGAGGAACTGTGTGTCGGTGTCGCTTTCGAGCCAGTACACCGCACCGACGAACGGGAGGAACGCCACCACGAGCAGTGCCCCGTCGAGCCGCGAGAGCAGTCCGTCCGCGGAGAGGACGACCATGAGTGCGGGCGACCCGAGTGTCAGCAGTTGATAGATGCGGGGGACAGCGACCTCGAAGGGCCGCAGGAGCCCGGCGATCCCGACGGCCGCTCCGAGGACGAAGAGCGCCTCGCCGAACACCGTCCCCAGCGCCACGCCGGGCAAGCCGCCGGTGACTGCCGCTAGCCCCAGGATGGCGTTCTCGAGGTCCGTCCCCGCCAGCAGGACGGTGAGGAAGAACGCCGAGACACCTAGCCCGAGTGCGGCCTCCGCGACGCTCTCGACGAACGTCTCGACGCTCTCGACGACGAGGACGACGCCGACCAGGAACACGACGAGCGCAACGAGCGTCGACGGTAGTTCGAGCACTATCGGATCACGTACGCTCGCTGTGGACGGAGAACGACTTAACCTATTGGGCTGTCCCCTCGGCGGGATAGAACGACCAACCGAGCGTCCCGAGCACCGCTCACACCGTCTCGTCCGCCGGCGGACACGAACCTCTCACTCGCCGGGCGTGTCGGTGCCGGTGGCTCGCTTGGAGACCCGATCCGATCGTCCGTCGCGACCGCGTTCGACCTCGGCGATAGCCGTCTCGAAGTGAGCGCCGGTCAGGTAGATCTGTTTGGGGTCGGTGTCGTCTCCGTCGACGTACTCGCGGACGGCAGCCGACGCCGCCTCCCGGCAGACGGCCTCGATGTCGGCTCCGACGAACCCCGCCGTTCGGTCGGCGAGCGCGTCGAGGTCGACGTCGTCGTCGAGCGGGCGATCGCGAGTGTGGACGCGGAAGATCTTCCGACGCGCGGCCGCGTCGGGGGCACCGACGTGGACGTGTTGGTCGAACCGGCCGGGTCGTAACAGCGCGTCGTCGAGGAGATCTCGG
The DNA here is from genome assembly GCF_900110465.1 of Halogranum amylolyticum. Lineage (GTDB taxonomy): Archaea > Halobacteriota > Halobacteria > Halobacteriales > Haloferacaceae > Halogranum > Halogranum amylolyticum. The sequence continues at coordinate 109,190 of NZ_FODV01000007.1, read as the reverse complement.
CGGTTGGTCGTGGCGATGACGACGACGTCTTCCAGCTCTTCGAGGCCGTCGAGTTCCGTCAGGAGTTGGGAGACGACGCGCTCGCCGACGCCGGCGTCACTTCCTGCACCGCCACGTTCGGCGGCGAGTGCGTCGATCTCGTCGAAGAACACCACCGTCGGGGCGTTCGCCCGTGCCTTCTCGAACACTTCGCGGACGCCCTTCTCGGACTCGCCGACGTACTTGTTCAGCAGTTCGGGCCCCTTGATCGAGATGAAGTTCGACTGTGCCTCGTTGGCGACCACCTTCGCGAGCAGCGTCTTTCCCGTCCCCGGCGGACCGTACAGGAGCACGCCCGTCGCGGGCCGCATCGAGACGCGGTCGAACGCCTCGGGATACTCGAGCGGCCACTGGACCGTCTCGCGGAGACGGTCGACCGTCGCCTCGAGGCCGCCGACGTCGTCCCAGGTGACGTCCGGCACCTCGACGAACACCTCGCGGAGCGCCGAGGGGTCGGTGCTCCGGAGTGCCGCGTCGAAGTCCGCGTCCGTCACTTCCATGGCCGCCAGCGTGGCCTCGTCGACCGCCGCGTCGTCCGGATCGACGCCGTTCCGACGGAGAGTGTAGAGAACCGCCTCGCGGGTGAGGTTCTCGAGGTCCGCACCGACGAACCCGTGAGTCCGCTCGGCGAGCGCGTCGAGGTCGACGTCGTCGGCGAGCGGCATCGCCCGCGTGTGGATCCGAAGGATCTCTTCGCGGCCGTCGCGGTCCGGGACGCCGATCTCGATCTCGCGGTCGAACCGTCCGGGCCGTCGAAGCGCGGCGTCCACGGCGTCCGGGCGGTTCGTCGTCCCGACGACGACGATCCGGTTGTCGGCCACGATTCCGTCCATGAGCGACAGCAGCTGCCCGACCCCCCCGCTCCGGTCGGCGGTGTCGCGACCACCGGCGACGGCGTCGACTTCGTCGATGAAGACGATGGCGGGGCTGTTGGCGGCGGCGTTCTCGAACCGTTCCCGCAGACGCTCGCCGGTCTCACCCGGACGATCCGAGGCGACGACCGCACCCGAAATCGTCTCGAAGTGAACGTCGGTCTCGTTGGCCAGTGCCCGCGAGAGCAACGTCTTCCCCGTCCCCGACGGGCCGTACAGGAGCACCCCTCTCGGGGTCTCGGTTCCGAGTCGGCTGAACAGTTCGGGCACTCGCAACGGGAGTTCGACGGTCTCACGGAGCCGTGTGAGCTCACTCGCCACTCCACCGACGTCGGCGAAGGTGGCTGCCGTCGGCCCGCTTCCTGGGAGATCGACGGTCGAGGGGAGTCCCTCGGCCGGTTCGGGAGCGACCGAGACCCGTGTCCAGTCGCGGATCACGACCTCGTCGCTCGGTTCCGTCGCGACGATCTGGACGGGGACGGTCCGCTCGACCGCTGTACCCGACCCACGCGATCGGAGTGTGACCGGTACGATCTGTCCCGCGAGAACCGCTCGACTCACGAGCTCGTCGCGCAACGAGAGATCGAGATGCTCCTCCCCGGCGAACCCGTCCGGGAGTGCGACCGTCACGCTGTCGGCGGACTCCACCGTCACCGGTCTGACCGTCACCTGCTCGTCTACGTCAACGTTCGCCGTCCGTCGAAGTAGTTCGCTCGTTCGGATGCAGCCCGGTTCGACGTCGTCAGACGGGATGACTTGCGTGACCGCCGGATCCTCGTCCGGTCCGCGGAGGACGAGATAGCCTCCGCTGTCGACGCCGAGCTCTTCCAGTGTCTCGCGACCGAGTACCGAGAGGCCGTCGTCGGGGTCGAACTCCTCGAGTTGTCTGACAGTGAGTTCCATACGCTCCCTCTGCCGTACTGTCGCCCCCGTCGGCATAAATTCATGGGTGGTGAAACCACACCGCACGCTCTACCCTCTCCGAGAACGATTTTCACCGAGTCGTTCTCTGGGGGCCGCCCGAATCGAGACGGGCGACCCCCTGATTACAAAAAGTTGCCGTTCGAAACCGCCCGGCATATGTCAGTTCCGTTGGCAAAGTTATTTGTAAACTCGTCTGTCATTATCGACTGGTGCTCTCATGACACATGGTAACGGTGCACGCGTAGCTGCCGAGGAACGGGAACGGCTTGTCGAGAGGCTGGATATCGACGACTCCGTCGCCGACGAGGAGTTGACGCTGTCGACGCTGCGAGCGGCCGTCGACGGTGAGATCGACGACGAGTTCGTCTCCATGGGGGAGGCGATTCGGAGCGACCTCGAGGGGTCGCTCGACGTGGCGCTCTTGGAGTCCGTCATGGCAGATCTGGAGACGCAGATCGCTCGGCTTCCGGAGGTCCGGGAGGCGGGTATTCCCGACGGGGAGCGCGAGCCCGAACGGCTGTATCGTGAGCTGATCGAGCCGGCGTGGCGGATGTACGACCATCTCGTCGACGTCGGATTCTTCGAGAGCGTGGACGCGAACGCACCGCGGTTCTCCTCGGAGCACATCAGAAACACCAGCTACGGGCTGCTCGAAGCAGATCCTCTCACGTCGGAGCTCGAATCGATCGGTTTCGACGACGCAGAACAGCTCCGGCTGGTGACGAGTGTGGTCAACAGCGACAAGGAGCTCGCACGGTGGGTTCCGACCGAGCAGATCCCTCGCGACGTCGAGTTCAACGTGGACTTCGTCCCGCCGCTCCACCAGCGAGCAGCGGGCGGGTCACTGCTGTGGATTCGGACGCTCGACGTCCACCTGTGGCAGAAACAGGTGCTCATCACCGAGGAGATTCTCGACGACGGCTACTGGGACATCAAGGCGATGCTCGGTGGGTTGTATCTGCTGACGAGGGCAGCACGAGAGATCGGCGTCGGGGACGAGAGCGCTCTCACGGACGGACAGCTGATGGCGGCGCTGACGGCCAGTGCCGCGATCATGATCATCAACCAGCAGGAGATCTGCCGGGATATGTACTACATCACCGAAGAAATGCGGGCGCCACCGAAAGCGAGGTAATCCAGATGTCAATAGACCAAGACAGAGCGGTTCAGGCCGCACAGGACACAGTCGTACGGGAGACAGACAACGGCTATCGGGTTCTCGGTTCGCCCGACGAATCCGTCACACATCAGCACGACACCGACCGCATCCCCCGGTTCGACGTGACCCAGGAGATGCTGAGCAACTCCGGGCAGAACCCGGAGGCCTGGCTGATGTACGGCGGAAACTACGAACAACACCGCTACACGACCGCCGACGTCATCACGAAAGACAACGTCGACCAGCTCGAAGTCGAGTACGACCTGCGGGTCGGCGCGGGGTCGAGCATGGAGGGCTCTCCGGTCATCGTTCCCGGGGAACCGACGATCATGTACCAGTCGAACGGCCCGAACCACATCAAGGCCCTCGACACGACTACCGGGGACGTGCTGTGGAGCTACACGTACGCCGTCCCGTCGGACGTGGTGTTGTGCTGTGACGACAACAACCGCGGCCCTGCAGTCTACGAGGACAAGGTGTTCATGACGACCCTCGACTCGGGGGTCGTCGCGCTCGACCGCTACACCGGCGAGGAGGTCTGGTACGCCTCGACGGCCGACCACGAACGGGGCTACTCGGCGACGTGGGCACCCATCGTCTACGATGGTACCCTCTTCACCGGAAGTGCCGGCGGCGAGTACGGAGTGCGCGGGTTCCACACGGCGCTCGACGCCGAGACGGGCGAGGAGAAGTGGTTCACGCGGACCTGTCCGGAGGAGGAGTGGGTCGGCGACTCGATCAACCAGGCTGCCGGTACCAACTGGATGACCGCCACCTACGACGAGGAGCGCGACGTGCTCTATATGCCGGTGGGGAACCCCGGTCCGGACTTCGACGGCTCCGTCCGGCCGGGACCGAACCGCAACACCTGCGGGACGATGTGCATCGATGCCGAGACCGGAGAACGGCTCTGGTTCCACCAGGAGTCGCCCCACGACGTCTGGGACTACGACTCCGCGTCGCCGCGGATGCTCATCCGCGATCTCGAGTTCGACCACCGCGACGAGGTCAGAGACACCGTCGTCGACGCCGGCAAGACCGGGTGGGTGTACTCGGTGGACGCCGAGACCGGCCAACTCATCACCCGCTCCGATCCGGGCGTCCAACAGCTCAACATGTTCAGCATGATCCCGCACATCGATGACGGTCGGCGGGGGACGTTCATGCCCGGCGGGATGGGCGGCTGCGACTGGCATCCGGCGACGTACTGCGAGGAGACCGGGCTCGTGTACTACAAGATGCACAACAACGCCCAGGAGGCGTGGTGGCGCTTCGAGGAGTTCGAGGAAGGGCGCAAGTACTGGGGTGGTATCCTCGAAGACGAGACGGAAGCGATGCCCGACGACTACAACGGCCACATCAGTTCCATCTCCGCGTTCGACCCGGCGACCGGCAAGCGGATGTGGCGCGACTGGATCGACGGTGACACCTACATCTGGGGTGGCACGATGTCGACCACGACGGGACTGATGTTCGCCGGCACCCAGAACGGTCAGTTCATAGCCTACGACGGCGAGACGGGCGACCACCTCTGGGAGTTCGACACCGGCGAGGCCCCAATCTCGTCGAGCCCGGTCAGCTGGTACGACCCGAACACGGAGAAGCAGTACATTGCTGTCCAGCTCGGCGGCAGCGGGTGGCTTCGCCGTGGCAAGCGCGACGACCGACTCGTCGTGTTCTCGATGGCCGAGTAGGACGACTATCGAGACCCCCAATCTCGTGTTCTTTCGACACCGCTCTCCTCCAGCCGATGGAACTCTCTCAGAGGCATCACGGTTCGTCCGTCTCGTCTATCGGTTCGAGCGCATCTGTCGAACCACAGACGGGGCAGGCGAGCACCCCCTTGGTCGGCGTCGCTGCCTCCCCCCGTGGAAACGTCGCTCCACAGTCGCGACAGCGTGTGTTCGCTCGACTGCCGAGCGCCGTGTGTTGTGCCGGGATACCACGGATCCTCGTGTTCCCGCAGGCGGGACAGACGAGTCCACTCCCGTCGTGGCTCTCGGCGGCACTCCGCGGGAACGTCGCGCCGCAGTCGAGACAGCTGGCGTCGATCTCCTTCGCCATATTGTGTGTTACCACGCCACGTCATTTTACTCCGTCGCCGGCGACCGTCCCTCTGTCCGCCGTCCCTCGGACGCAGAGCTATCACTCGAGGGGCTGACCACGTAGTCGCATGCTAACAGAGCACAAAGTTATATTGTCTCTCGTCCTAACAGTTCGCTATGGCTCCGACGAAGCTACCCCGACAGACGCCTCGGACCGAAGACGACGCGAGCGAGGCCGAGACCGCGAAGGACGGTACGGGAAGCCTCGAAGAACAGTCGACATCGACGTCGACGATCGACACCCTCGTCGAGGAGATGGTCCAGTCCCACGTGGCCGACCTGCGAGAGGAGATCGAAGCGCTCGAACGGCAGATCGAAGAGGTAGACGACTTCGCCCGCATCAGCCTGAACGAACGGAAGGTGAAACAGAACGAGACGAGTCTCTCGGAGTTCTCGGATTCGCTCACGGCGTTCGCCGAGACGGCGTTCCACAACCTCAACGTTCTCGAAAATCGACTGGACACCCAGGCACTCCTGCTCGCGGCGATAGTCGAGTCGCTCGACGACGTCGATCTCGAGGAGGTACGGCGCTACCAGCACGGCAATCGGGTTCTGAGTTCGACGCCCGAAGAGCGGTTGGCCGGAGCGATCGACACCGCCGCCGACACCGAGTCGATCGAGTCGATCGAGGGTATCGGTCCGACCTACGCCGAACGACTCGCCGCGGCCGGAATCGACTCCGCCACCGCCCTCGCCGACGCCGACCCGAAGGAGGTCGCGTCGATCGCCGAGGTCTCGCCTGAGCAGGCGACCGAGTGGACCGATCGAGCGAGGTAGTAGCTGTTCGCTGTCAGTTGCGACACTCACTCGCCGTCGAAGCTGGGTCAGACTTCCCGCTGACCGACCACGTTCTGGAGGTACTCCGAGCGGCGTGCCTCGTAGACGACTTTGAGTTCGTCGCTGGTCGGTTTGGCGACGCAGGTCAACCGGATGTTCATCTCTTCGACCTCCTCGTCGGTGAGAAACAGGTCCATGTCCATCTCTAACTCCCCTTCGATGAGGTACGCACAGCAGTTCGCACAGGACGCGGCCCGACACTCGAACGGCCAGGACAGCCCGGCGTTCTCGGCTGCGTCCAGGAGATACTCGTTCCGCGGGACCTCTATGACTCCGTAGTGAGACTCGTCGAGGTCAGCCGCGGCCGCCTTCTCGAACAAGTCCTCGTCGTCCCGACTCCAGCCGTTCCGTTCGAGGACACCGTAACTCAGATACTCTACGGTGGCCGTCTCGACCTCTCCCGGTTTCTCCAGACTCCGCTCACCGCCCCGTCCAGCTTTGATGTTCGGAAGCTCTCGGTCGTCAGACATATGTTACCACTGGTCACGCTTCTATTTCAGTCTCACGGGTCTCCCACCCGAGCAGCGCACCCGCCACCGAATCGAGACCGCCGGTGTCGACGACCGCCGCGTCGGCGACGACTGCACCGCACCCCTCGCAGACCGACTCGGCGACGAGGTGAGGTCTCTGACAACACGGGTCGACCCGTCGCGTCTCGGCGACGAGGGTTGCGCCGCAGGCAGGACAGCTGTCGAGACGGAGTCGGAGCGCCTGGAGCGTCGTCCGGCGGCGGTCGCGGTCGTATTCGGTCCAGCCGACGCGCTCGGCCAGCAACTCCGCTCCGGCGACGTCTGCGGCGAGTGCGGCCGTCGACTCCCACCGGACGGAGGTGTCGCCGTCGAGGACGAACGACGCGTCGCCGAGCCGTGACACCGATTCGGCGTCGAACGCCGCAGCGACGTCGGCTTCGTTCGCACCCGTCGCATGTCGCGCCGCTGCACGCTCGGACCACGTCTCGCCGAACCGCGGTGTCAATACCGGTCCCTCGTCGGTCGCCCGGAGCACGCCCGCGGCCACCAGTGGACGGCCGGCGTCGCCACTGGCGGTCGGAACTGCTGCGACTGGTTCCTTCCCGAAGAGACGGAGGAGCCACGGCGGGAAGTACCGTCTCGTGAGCGCCGGTGTCCCCGGGACGAGGTAGCCTCTGAGATAGATGACGAGGGCGGCGGCCACGAACGAGAGCACACCGAGCCACGGTGCCGCGAACAGTGCCACGACGACGGCTGCGACCGCGGCGATCCCGCCGTTCGCGACCGTACAGGGGATGCAGCGGTTCTCCCCGGTGTACTCTGCTCGACGAAATCTGTTGACTAGCTCGGAGTCGGTCATCGACCGACTATCCGGGCCGAGAAGAATAAATGCTCGGGAGGGTCAGGACGGCGAACGGACCGGTGCAGCGTGGCCGACGCCCACTCGAGACGTCCGGGGGAGAGGGGAAACGTTCAATAGTGTTCACATGTCCTATGATACCATGTCACTCTTCGACGTGCTCGGGAGCAAACCGCGGTTACGCATCATCCAGGAACTCTCGTCGGAGCCCCGGTACGTGACCGAACTCGCCGAGACCGTCGGGATGGACGGGAAAAGTGCGGTCCACCACCTCGACGTGCTCGAGGAGTCGGGGATCGTCGAGAGCTACCGGACCAGTCGTCGCAAGTACTATCGACTCCGGCGAACGGTCGAACTTCGCGCGTCGCCGCCGCCGGAACGGTCGTTCTGTCTTCACACGGGCGACACCGACCGGGCGGTCGACGAAGACGTCTTCGCCGACTGACCCACACACGTCGGGCCGGATCACCACGCGTCGGTGGGTCCACCGAGGTCGGCCCGGCAGCCGTGACAGTACGTCTGCCCGGCCAGAGTCTCGGTTTCACAGACGAGACAGACGTCGCTTCGCTCCCCCTGTCGGTTCCGGAACCCACTCGCCAGGCTGAAGCCGGTGAGGGCGACGTAGCCGGCGACCAGCACCACGTCGACAGCCGATGGAGTCATACCAGCCACCGTGCGTCGCTACGGACGCCACGCGCATACATGTGAATGGTTCTCATGGAGTCGGTGTTCGACGGATTACAGTTAACTCTTTCTCCGTTCATCGCTCCGATTGGGGGTGAGACGGTGGTCTCTCGGGCGGAGATCGACCGACGGGGATTATTACCCCCGACGACATACGCCAGGTATGCCGGAACTGCCGAACGACGAGTCGAACAAACAGCGTGTCGTGACCGACGGCTACTTCGAACGGGAGGTCCGCCTCTCGCGCGAGATGACTGCCACGTTCCTCCGGGAGCTCGCCGATCAGCTCGAGGACGACAACGAACTCACCGTCTCCGGTGACGACTGGGAGATCCCGTTCCGGTTCGGCGAGCCGATCGAGGTGGAGGTGGAGTTCATTGGCGAGCGGAAACGCGAACTGGAGATCGAACTGGAGTTCGAGTGGGCGGAAGACGAGGGCCAGCTCAACGTCGAGTGAACGAACGGCAGGTGACCCCGACTTCTCCGTCGCCTCGGTCTGCACCACGGTCTCCGTATAAACCATCCGTCGAAAGTTATATCTCCCTTGTGGTGTAGTACCAACTAGCACATGGCAATCGAGAGACGTGAGTTCCTCGTGGTCTCGGGAACCGCGCTGGCGGCGGGGTGTACGGGGATGAACGCTTCCGACGGGACAGGGGGGTCGACCGACGGTGGGGCGACGGCCACCGACGCTCCGACGGGGACGGAGACGGCGACCGCGTCGCCCGAGCCGACACCGTCGGTGACGGACGTGTCGCTACTCCTCAACTGGAAGCCGAGCGGTCTCCACGTCCCGTACTACGCCGCGGCCGCACAGGGGTTCTACGAGGCAGAAGGACTGAACCTGCAGACGATCGAGGCCGGACAGGGATCCGACTTCTCCGCGAAGCAGACAGGGTTGGGGAACACCGAGTTCGCCATCACGAGCAGTGATCAGGTGCTCAACGTCAACAGTCGCGAGCTCTCGCCGCTGTCGGTCGGCGTCGTGATGCAGAAGAGCCCGGTCGTCGTGTTCAGCACCCGGGAGACGTTCGGGAGCGAACTGACCGACCCGGCGCAGCTCGCAGGGAAGACCGTCGGCACCGGTCCGGGGATGGTGCGGCTGCTGACGGAGCTGTATCTGGAGCAGACGGGGGTTCGATCGGACGTCGAGATGGTCGATACGGGATACGACACGGTCCAACAACTGCTCGCCGGGAAGATCGACGTCGCGGGAGGCGTGTTCGGCGACGCCATCGCCGCACGGGCACAGGGGGGGACGACCGACTCGTTGCAGGTCGCAAACCGAGTCCCGGCGTACGGGCACGTGGTCGCGACGAACGCCGACTTCGCCGACGAGCATCCGGCGACCGTCACGGCGTTCCTGCGGGCGACCGCACGCGGTGCCGTCTGGGGTCGTAACAACGTCGAGGCCGCGATGGACACGCTCGTCGACGCGAACGGTGCGCTGGCCGAGTCGCGCGACCAACAGCGCGAGAAGTGGCTGACGATGGCCGACGACCACATGCTGTCCGACACCGTTCGAGAGCAGGGGTGGGGCTGGAGCGAGGGAGACCCGTGGCAGACGACCGCCGAGGCGCTCCGGAGCGCCGAGCAACTCGGTGGCCAGGTGAACGCCGACGACGTCTGGACGAACGCCCACCTCGAGACCGAGTCGAAGTACATCGACGCCTACGCCGACCTCGTGTCGAACTGAGCGATGGGGTCGACCGTACCGACCCGAGCCGTCGAGTTCGTCGAACGGGGTGCCCCGGCGACCGTCGTGTTCGCGCTGCTCGTGGCTGGCTGGCAGACGGCCGTCGTCGTCTCGGACTTACCGACGGTGATCCTGCCGGCGCCCGCGACGGTGCTCAGCACCGGGATCGAGGCGTGGCCCCGCCTGCTCGAGGCGACGGTCGTCTCCGCAGCCACCGCAGGGTTAGGTCTCTCCGCAGGGATCGCGGTCGGTCTCTCGCTCGCGTTTCTGATGGTCGTCTCGCCCGGCGCACGTGCGATCGTCCAACCGTATCTCGTCGCACTCCGGATCGCACCACTGGTGGCCGTCGCGCCGCTCGTGTTCCTCTGGGCCGGATCGGGGCTCCCCTCGCGGGCACTGCTGGTCACCACGCTGACGGTGTTCCCGGTCGCGCTGGGCGGACTCGACGGGCTTCGATCGACACCGACCGCCTACCTCGAACTGATGCGATCGGTCGACGCGAGTGCCACGGCGACGTTCCTGCACGTCCGGGTGCCGGCGGCACTCCCCAGCGTGCTCGCGGGCGTGAAGCTCGCGGCCGCGCTGAGCGTCATCGGCACCGTCGTCGCGGAGTTCCTCACGCTCCGGGCTGGCCTCGGCTATCAGGTGTTCACGGCAGCCGACGCGCTGGACACGGCGCTGATGTTCGCGGCGCTGTTCGCACTCGTCGCACTCGGCCTCGCCTTTTACCTCGCGGCCGCCGGACTCGAACGGGTGCTGGGTCCAGCGGGCGGGACTCGCTAGTCGAGCGGGAGACGACGTGCGACCGCCCGCTGGGCGACGACGACCGTCCCGTACAGTCCGAGACCGATCGCGACGAGCACTGTCAGCGCCGCCAGCATCACGTCCGGTTGCACGTTCTCGGAGCCGACGAGGATGAGATAGCCGAGCCCCTTCGTCGCGACGATCCATTCGGAGATCGTCGCGCCGACGACGGCGAGCGTCACGGACTGTTTCAGCCCGGCGAACACGTCGGGGAGCGCGTACGGAAGTTCGACGGCGAGAAACGAGCGGACGCGGCCCGCGTCGACCGACCGAAGCAGGTCGCGTTGGACCTCGGGCGCTCGCTGGAGGCCGGCCACCGTGTTGACGACCATCGGGAAGAACGTGACGAGTGCCACGAACAGGAGGGCCGTCTCGAACCCCAGCCCGACGTACAGCAGTAGCAACGGTGCGACCGCGACTTTCGGAAGCACTCGCGCCGCGACGAGATACGGGTGCAGTGCACGCCGGAGCAGGCGATGCCACGAGATGGCGACTGCCAGCGTCGCGCCACCGACGATGCCGATAGTGCCGCCGACGAGCGTCTTCGCGAGTGTCGAGAGGGCGTTCGAGACGTACAACCCGGGACGCGTGAGCAACCGTTCGGCGACCGTCACCGGCGATGGAAGCACGAACGACGGCACGACTCCCGCGGCGGTCACCGTCCACCACCCCAGCAGGCCGACGACCAGTGCGGCTGCCGGGAGGCCGATGTCGGCTCCGGACACGCGGTCGGCGACGCTCATCGCTCTCCGTGAAAGAGCCGGCGGACGGCGGCGACCTGCTCTTGGAACGCTGCGGACTCGAAGACCCCACGGTCGCGTGGCCGCGGCAGATCGATGGATCGCTCCCACGCGATCTCCGCAGGCGGGCCGTGGAGTCCGAGACACCGGTCGCCCAACAACACCGCCTCCGGGATGGAGTGGGTCACGAACACGACGGTCTTCCGGTAGTTTCGCCAGATCCGGCAGATCTCGACGCTCATCTCCTCGCGGGTGAGTTCGTCGAGTTCGCCGAACGGCTCGTCCATCAACAACACGTCTGCACCGAGGTGGATCGCACGAGCGATGGCGACCCGTTGTTTCATCCCCCCGGACAGCGTTGCGGGTCGCGCGTCGACGAACTTCTCGAGACCCACCGTCGCGAGCACCTCTCTCGCTCCGGTCTCGTCGGCCGGCTTGCCGGCCATCCGCCGCAGGAACGTGACGTTCTCGAGTGCGGTCTTCCAGGGGAGGAGCGCGTGATCCTGGAACACGAACCCGACCCGACCGTCCCGACGGGCGGCCGCCGGCGACGCGCCGCCGACGCTGACGCTCCCCTCGGTCGGCTCCTCCAACCCGCCGAGCGTCCGCAGCAACGTCGTCTTCCCGCAGCCGGAGGGTCCGATCACCGTGACGAACCCGCCGTCGTCGACCTCGAGCGAGAGATCCCGCAGCGCCGTCAGGTCGTCGAACTCGACGGTCAGCCCCTCGGAGCTGATCATCCCGTCGCCTCCGATCGGAGTGCGGCCTCGAGGCGCTCCCACGCAGCGAGGGTCTGCCATCCCCACCCTCGTTCGCCGACCGACTGGTCACGGACGCGTTCGATCCGCCACCGCTCGCTCGCGACGTCGTCGTCGCTTCGGTCGGCCACTCGCCGTGCAGTCCGTTCGGGATGCGTCCGAGCGGCCGTCGCCCCCGCAACCGTACCCATCAGGAACCGGAGCACGGTCGCCGGCTCTCGACGGAGCTTCGCAGCTGTCGTCACGAGCGCGGGACCCGGAACCGGGAAGTGGTCCGCGACCGCCAGCGAGGAGACGTCGTAGCCGGCGGCCGCCAGTTCGCGTACGTCGATCGGCATCCCGGTGGCGACGGCCGCGTCGCCGTCGACGAGTGCCTCCCGCTCTTCGCCGGCGACGGCGACTATCTCCACGTCGTCCAACAGGCGCGACTGAGCGAGAAACAGCCGTGCCAGCCGACTCACCTCCGAGTCGGGTGAGACCGCGAGACGCCGGCCGCGCAGTTGCTCGACGGTCGTGAACGGTTCACCCAGCCGTTCCGTGGTCGTGTAGAGCACGGCCATCGACCGCTGGAAGAGCAACGCGAGTGGGACGAACGACTCCTCGGCGTCGCGACAGAAGCTCGCGGCCCCGACCACGGCGATATCTGCACTGCCTGTACGCAGTTGCTTGAGGGCGGACCCCGACCCACGCGCCGACTCGAGGGTGATCTCGACACCGTTGCGCTCGGCGAAGTCGGTAGCCGCGATGAGCGGTGCGTGTAGCCCGTTCGGTACCCAGTTCAGCACCACGGTTAGCTCCGCCGTGGTGTCGGATGCCGGTACGGTCGGTTCGACGTCGTCAAGCCAGTCGCTCGGCGGCGTCGCTCCGAGCCGTCTCGCCACCTCGTCGGCCCGTTCACACAGTCGATAGCTGTGGTGGCTGCGGATCCGAGTGGAGAGCGTCTCCCGGTCGGCCGCCGTCGTCCATCCCTTCGGCGGCCGACCTCTGCTGTCGCGGGCGACGGTCGTGCACCTCACGAGATCACGCGTCTCGAGCGTCGTGAGCGCCTCGATCGTGGCGTCCCGGCCCAGCCCCGTACCGACCCGAAGCTCGAGTCGGGTCGCCTCGTTCGACTCGACGTTGTCGCTCTCGCGTCGGCCGACCAGATACGCGAGTACTCGGGCAGCGTCGTCGTCGAGCCCGGTACGAAACGCCTCGAACCGAGCGTCGCCGTCCGGCAGTACTGGATACTCGCGCCAGCGCATACTGGATTGAGCGAGTGGGTGCTAATAAATACCATGGTGCGGAGAGTGCGGTCGCGTCACCGAGGGCTGACGGAACAGCACCGTCGGGACCGCGCTACTCGCCGTCGAGGGCGTCACCGCGACGGTCGATACGGGTCGCCGGCAACCCCGCTCTGTCGGCGTGTTCTCGGATCGCAGCCTCGTCCTCGGCCCGGTAGTGACAGAACGTCCCGGTGACCCGACCGTCCTCGTCGGTCATCACCTCGGACTCGACCCACTCGATGTCGACGCCCTCTTGGCGGAGCGACGCGAGTACGTCGCCGGAGGTGTCCGCTGCGTCCGCCAGTTCGTCCCGCGTGATGGGGTCGTCGAGTTCTCTGAGGATCAGGAAGTCGTGGAACTGTTGTGACGACATGCTTCGAGAGCTATGGACCCTGGCGACTTGGACGTTCGCCTCCGTGTATCGTTGTCACGGTGTCGGAGACAGGGGGTGAGCGACGAACACCGGCCGGCTCACCCGGAGATGGGCACGCCACCGCACACGAACACCGCGACGATCCAGTAGCCGACGTAGAGTCCACCGAGCAGCATCCCGTGTCGGCGTTCCATCCGGCCGGTCGAGAGGAAGTACGCTGCGATGGCCGTCATGACGACGACCGCAGGGAGATGGAACGTCAGTACCGACGACGCGATAGTGAGGTCGCTCAGCAGCATGATCACGCCGACGTTGCCGGTCACGGAGAACAGGACGCTCCCGATGACGTTGCCGACGCCGATCTCTGGCACGCCACGTCGAACCGGTTCGAGAGTCAGAACGATGTCCTCGAACGTGAGGATGAGCGTGAGAGCGGTCGCGCCGAAGACCGTCTCGCTGAGGCCGAACCCCTCGATTACGACCTCGGATCCGGCCTCCAGCAACATCGACGCGAACACGATACCGACGAGCGCGACGATCGACAGCCCGATCCACACCCAGCCGGACGTTGAGAACCGGCCGAGCAGGCGATCTTCGGGGATCTCTGAGAGCCCCGCCTGTATCTGTGCCCCACCGTCGGCGCGTATCCGCTCACCGAGGTCGCTGCTCCGGAACACCGGGGTATCTCGCTGGCGTTCGCGGAGGATGATGTAGCCGAACAGCAGCGCGCAGACCGCGATGAGGATGACACCGTGGACGAGCGTCAACGTCCCGAACGACGCGAACGGAACGAGTACGAGCGGTGTCAGTCCGAGCAGTAAGAGATAGTCCGACGGGATGTCGACGGGGAACGGTCGAATGACTGCGGCGAGCGCGAGCGTGATCCCGACGATCGCCAGCGCAGTTCCCAGCGCGGTTCCCAGCGCGGCCCCCTCGAGGTCGCCCGCAGAGAACACGAGTGCGACGGCCGTGTCGTCGAACTCGAACCCGGTGAACAGGATCGCGAGCGCGAACAGCGACATCCGTAACCCGAGCGACGCCCGGGTGAGATAGCTGATGAGCTTCTCGGTCGCGGCGGTGAGTAGCACCACTCCGACTACCAACACGGCCACTGCACCGGGCAGCCCCCAGCTCTCGGCGAACCCCTGGATCGCCCCCTCGATGCCGCCTTCCTCGGCTTCCTCCTCGCCGGCCTCCTCCTGTGCGCCCACGGTTCCGATCGGGCCGTCGATCCCTCCCACGACGCCGGCCGGTGTCGTCACGACGGTGGCGATGATAGCTACCAAGAGTACGCGCCCGAGTCGGGTCCGAAGTGTCTCCATATCTCTACAACGGCGAAATCTATCATGTTTGTTCGTACGCAGGTATTCGATTTCATTGAACAACACTACACGCAACGGTCCGAAGCGAAGGCTCCGAGTCCGAGCGTGGCGAACTCCGTTCGAGCGTCGAACGATAGACAGCACCGATTCGACGTCTCCGCGGCGTCGAGTGCTCGTCTCGGACCACCGTTCGGCGGGTCTGCCGGTCGGTCGACAGCGTCGCGTATCTATCGGAGCCCGTCGAACTGGCACGCGGCCGACGAGCTCAGAGAAGAGTTCGTGTTTTAGTATTGTAGATAATGTGCAATATTGGGGCACCAAATTCCCTCCTGAATATATCGTTCGACCGACATGAGTCTCCGCGTCGTGATTTCCATAAAAGCTGTGTAGGCCCGTATGTCGTGTAGGTTCTCTTCGCTGAGACAGATCGTATCGAGAGTAAGCTGTCTCCGGAGTGGGGATAGACGGCGGATTCGCAGCTTGTACAGTCTTGCTTCTATCTGAAATACTAACCCCCCGGAACCACACCGAGTGCTCGGTGAATGACAGCCGCACGCCGCGAACGTCGTGACGGAGATCTCTGAGTGACCCCGGACGGCTGGACGGCCGACCGGAGCGCTTTCGTCGCTTTGGGCCCAACCGTTCGTATGGACGAGGGAAACGTCTTGATCGAGTGTCGTGACTGTACGTTCCGCGACTCCTTCGCGAACTTGGGTCGTGCACGTGTCGCTCTCGCCGATCACGAGTCGGAGACAGGTCACGGAGTCGACTGGCAGATCAACCGCGTCGCCGACGGTGTCGAACGGGCGGGAGACGACGCCGGAATCTGTGGTGTCTCCGGCTGTACGAACACGGAATCGGCGCTTCTCGACTGGCCGCAGTCCGACGACGAGTCGTAACGTCACCAGCGGCACTCACACCGTTCGGACGGCTCGTGCGACGATCTGGGATCCTCACGGCCAGACAGTTCGCAGTTCGAGATGTACGAAAAACGGAGTGCGACGGTGTGGAGTTCCGACAACTCCGCTGGCTTCACCCGAGGGGGTCGTCGGTGACGACGAGGTCACCCCGGTCGGCCCGATTCTCGAGTTTTTCGGGCGAGATGTCGAACTCGAAGACGCCTTTCGGAACTGCGAGGGTCGAACACGCGTTGGGGATGTCGACGACGCCGCTCTGGCGGCCTTCGGCAGGGACTGTTCCGAGGATGTGCAGCGCCTGCTGTCCGGTGTAACCGAACTTTTTGAGGTAGTCGATCGCCTGTAGACACGCACGTCGGTAGGCCGTATGCGAATCGATGTAACGTTGTTCGCCGTCCTCTGTGACTGAGTATCCACAGAACGTGATGTAATCCTCGAAGTGAGGCCCCCGGTGGCCCGGTTCGAAGATCGGATGGTCGACGCCGTGTTTCTCCATCCCGTCTTTGACGAGGTCGAACTCGACGTCGACGTAGCCCGCCATCTCGATCGCCCCGCAGAACGTGATCTCACCGTCGCCCTGCGACGCGTGGAAGTCACCGACGGCGAACTTCGCGCCATCGACGTAGACGGGGAAGTAAACGGTAGAGC
The DNA here is from genome assembly GCF_900110465.1 of Halogranum amylolyticum. Classification (GTDB taxonomy): domain Archaea; phylum Halobacteriota; class Halobacteria; order Halobacteriales; family Haloferacaceae; genus Halogranum; species Halogranum amylolyticum. The sequence continues at coordinate 92,718 of NZ_FODV01000007.1, read as the reverse complement.
CGATCGAGAGGTCCTTTATGTCGTGGTTCCCCCCGTGTTCTCGTGGCGGGACGGTTCGCGCCGCGTCCCGTGCGGCTTCTTCGGCGGCGTCGGGGTCCATCTCTCCCATGAGAGCGCCCTCTGTCGTCGGTGGGTTTGCGACGGGTGGCTCGGACTCGCCGGTGGGATGGTTCGGGATCGACTCGGGGTCCTCCTCGAACTTATCGATCAGCTCCTGCTCTCGTTCGTTCCATTCTCGAAGCAGTTCTTGACTGGGTGCACACCCAGCGAGTCCGGGGTGGATCTTCCCTTCGTAGCGAACGTCGGGAACGTGACGTGACGAGACTGTGTACCCGTCGATATCCCAGATGGATTTCGCTGCGTGGGGGAAATGGTCGGTCAGGAACCCGCCACCGTTCTGTTGTGAGAACGTTCCGGTGAAACCGAACTCCGAGCGGTCGTTGAGCGGTCCCATGTCGTGGAACTCCACTTTCAACAGATCGCCGGGCTCGGCACCTTCGACGTGCACTGGTCCTGCGAGATAGTGGACCTGAGAGAGGTCAACGTCACGGACCTCGTTGGGATTGTCGTTGTCACCGATCTGACCTCCGGTCCAATCGAGCGCCTCTAAGCGAACTGTCTCACCGGGTTCGGTCTCGACGGCAGCGGGGATATCCGGATGCCATCGGTTGAACGGATTTGCTCCGGGTTGGTCGTCTGGCGGACTGTCGACGTCAACTTCGAATTTGACTTCGGGCATCTCCGGATAGTAGTTTTACATGATCGATGATTAATGATTGGATGATTATTGCAATATTTTGACCGTTTGTGGAAACGTCGTGCTCACCTGTTCTCAGTTCTCCTCACGGGCCCACACGTGGCGTCGTCGGGGGACACTCCTCTCGCTTCGGCGACCGGATCGACGATACGAGAACCGCACGACGATCGTTGTCCGTCTCTGATTGGTTCGATCGGCGTCGTGTGTGAGGGAGTTCGAAACCAAACTTCGAAGCGTGACCCAGGGAGACGAAGACACGTCGGGTTCTTAGTGACCGATCGCCCAAGGGTATCCCCCGGTGTGTTGGGAGCCGCTACGTTCGTGGTCGTGACGGTGATCGTCGCCAGTCTGTTCGACGGCGATGACGTCGTCGATACGGAGAATCGTCGTCGCTCCTTCGAGAGCGTTGCTGAGCGCGTAGCGTTTCACCGCCAGCGGTTCGAAGACGGCCTTCGCCTGCATATCTGCTAGCGATCTATCGATGACGTCGACTCCGACCGTCGTCTCACCGCGGTGATGGCGTGCACGGAGGTCGACGAGTGTGTCGAGCGGATCGAGTCCACTGCTAGCTGCGAGTGTCGCAGGAATCGTCTCCAGTGCATCGGCGAACGAGTCGATAGCGAGCTGCTCTCGACCATCGGTCTGAGCGGCATACGAACGGAGATGACATGCGAGCGAGAACTCGACTGCACCGCCACCAGGCACTACGGTCTGTCCTTGGAGCGCGAGCTGCACGACAGAGAGACAGTCTTCGAGCACTCGCTTCGTCTCCTCCGCGACGTGTTCGGTGCCACCCCGGAGAAGCAGAGACAGATGTGCCCCCGGAACTGCCGTCGAGACGACCAGAAGTTCGGTCGGACCGACAGTACGTCGTTCGAGGTGCGGTGCCCGACCCAGGGCGGCCGATGACACGTCATCGACTGAGCGCTCGAGCGTTGCATCGGTCACTCGGGCTACTTTGTACATCTCGTCTTGTCGCGTTCGCTCGATAGCTAAGACCCCCACTCTGGCGAGCCGGGACCGAATCTCGTCGTCGATACTCTTCTGACAGAACACGACGTCGACGCCGAGATCGACGAGCTTCTGGACCGCTTCGACGCGGATCGACTCCTCGTACGACTGTAACTCACGAAGTTGGGATGGGTTACTGATCGTCGCGTTAGACACGGCGTCCGCTTTCTCGATCGTGAGTTCGGCGTCGAGAAGTGCGACGGTTGCCGGTTCGTACGTGTCCTGGAGACGAGGTGAAAACGATTCGAGCGAGGTAGAGGAACTCCCGATATCGATACTGACTCCGTCGAGAACTGTCGACTCACGAAGCGACCCGCCCGGCACTGCTCGGAGGGTGAGATTTCGGACGTCGACTGATTCGCCCTCGGCGACTTCGGTGATCCCCCGAACGGCTAATCGGGAGAGATACTGAGCCGACTCGTCGTCCCACTTCCCTGTCACCGCAGTCGCACCGATCTGTCGTAACTCGTCTTCGTCTGTCGGATCGACGTCGATCGTCTCGGCCCGGAGACGATCGACAGCCACCTCACCAGCCCTCCGGTATCCGTTCACGATCGTCGTCGGGTGAACGCCCATCTCAAGGAGGTCTTCGGCCGCTTCGAGTAATGCACCCGCGAGCGTGACCGCTGTCGTCGACCCATCGCCGACAGACTGGTCCTGGCTCTGTGCGATCTCGACGAGCAGCTTGGCCGTTGGATCGGCGACATCCATTCGAGCGAGGATGCTTGTGCCGTCGTTCGTGACGACGACGGTCCCGTCACTCCCGACGATCATCTTGTCCATCCCCTCCGGCCCGAGCGTCGTTCGAACTGTCTCTGCGAGTGATTTCGCTGCCGCGACGTTCGCTGCTCGCGCCGTCGCACCTTCGGTCCGGTCGACTTCGTGGGTAACCCACAGCTCCGACTGGGGTTTGCGACGCTTTGTCATGACAACACGAACCAGTGTTCTCGGAGTGCATAAACTATTGTGCCAGATGACAGGTCTGGCAGAGACGAGGCTGAGACGTCGACTCGAGCCCCTCGTTATCGGTGTCGACATCTCGCTCACTAGAGCTCGACGAGTGTGCCGAACTCGCTGTCGACGTCCGGGACGAATTCGGGAGAGAGGGTTTCAGTAACAGCGAGTTCATGCGTGGGTTCCCAACCCGAGTCGCGGATCGGCCCCTCTCACAGAAGGTGTCGAGAGCGTCTCCATCTGCGTCCGGACGCTCCAAGATTCGCCTCGACTTTCGCGTTCACAGCGACGCGATTGTCGTTTACGCGCGTTATAATAAAGCACCTCGACCGTCACACGGACTGTATGTACGTTCGTCTCCCCACGCTCTTCACCGACCTCCTCTTCGCCCCCGTACCAATGCTGTCGAAGCGGCTTCTGACACCGACCGAAACTGTCGCTTCGGCGAACCACCGAATACTCCAGTCCGGCGACCTCCCACTCCAGACCGTCCCCGACGGGCAGGAGCGTCTCCTGATCGGCGCGGGGTTGATCCTCTTCTCACTGGTTCTCTTTGCAGTGTGGGGTATCTGGATGTTCGGTGGTGGTAGCGGTGCGGACGACGAGGCCGACGCCGACGCCGCCGACGGAGCCGTTCACACCGCCGGAGAGCGTACAGCCGCGTCATCGAGAGACACCGAGCACTCACCGACGTCCCGGACCGACACCGAGACCCGCGGTGAGACCGCCGGTTTCGAACGGACGTCCGGAAACGTGTTCTCGTGGTCCGAGACGGACGACAGTGACGACGAGTCAGTACGGGGTCCCGATGACGTCGACACCATCGGCGAGCCAACACAGACCGACGCAACCGGCTCTACCGCCGATAACGAACCAGTCTCCGACGAGACCGATGCAGTCGGGGCGACGGCGTCGCAGGTCGACGACCCCACGCCAGCTCGCTCTGACGAACAGCCGCTGGACGACGCCCGGACTGCACTCGCCGACGGAGCCTACGAGACAGCCGTCGACGACGCCTATACTATCACGTGTGAGGTGTTGCAGACACGCTACGATGTCGATTCGGCGGAGTCGCCGCAGCTGTTCTACGACCGGTGTGCGTCGAAACCAGCTATCGACGAGGCGACGACTCGCCGTCTCGAGCAGCTCACCGACGTCCACGACCGAGCAGTGTACGGCTACAAGGCCGCTACGAAGGACCAAGCCCAACAGGCGCTGTCGCATGCGACGGCGATCGTCGCAGGTGAGGCAGCAAACTCGTCCACGACGTAACAACGGGGCCACGCGTACTATGGGCGGTTACGGACTGGTCGGCAACTCCCGGAGAGTTGGACGGTAACTGTCTCGGTTTCGGGTACGGTGTAGCAGTCGTCGCCCCTCTCGTCGCCCAGCAGCACCGGAGACGACCTGTCTCGTCGGAGAGTCATCGCTCGGCGTCCGATGTGCTCTCGGATTCCTCGTTGGGGGGAAATAGGGCGGTCAGAATCTTCTGTTCGCCAGCACGGAGATGCTGGTGGAACGTCGACGCCGAAACGTTCCACGACGCTGCGATCTCCTCCCCGGTAGTGTTCCGCGGCCAGTCGAAGTACCCCGAGTAAACTGCCGATTCGACCGCCGCCCGCTGGCGCTCGGTGAGTTCGTCGAGGACGTTCGGGTAGAGACGGTCTTCCGAGCTCTGTTCGCTCGACGTCTGTCGCTGAGCGAGTACCTTCGTGTCCGGATACGACTCTCGAACGACGTCCACCAGTGCCCGTACGTCCGCGCCGTCGGGTAGCTGAACGATCAGTCGGTAGTCACCGTCTTCGATCCGAGCGGATTTGACCCGACCGCCGCGCGCAGCGACGGCCGAGATGACCGGCGGCTTCGTCAGTTGTAGTTCGAACCGTTTTTCGCTGCCACGTTCGCTGATCACTGTCAGTGAATCCCAGGTCGCGATATCCTCGACAGCCGTCCGCAGTTTTGCGATCCCGCGTTCGTCCGCTCCCCCATAGACGAGGTACTTCTCGTCGCCGACTGGAATCGTTCGCTCGAACGTGATCGGACGCGATTCGACGTCCGACGTCTCTTTCCAGTCGAAGACGTTCTGGATTCCGAACTCTATCTCGACGACAGTTTCGCTCATCAGCGTACGCTTGCGTTGGACGGCCGTGATAGCGTGACCGACGAGTTCTCCGAGCTTGCGGATCATCGTCCGCTCCTGGTTCGTGAACGCGTCGGGGCGGTGGGAGTAGATGTTCAGAACTCCGTAGAGGACCCCCTCGTGACCGATCGGAACGACGGCCCACGAGTCGAACCCGTTTTCCGTCGCTCGTTCGTGCCAGACCCCGTATTCGGGACTCTCTCGGAGGTTTCGGACGATCTGTACCGACTCCGTCCGAATCGCCTCTGCGATCGGCGAGTTCTGGTCTTCGGTGGTATCGTACGTGGCTCCCGACTCGTCGAACGGGTCGTCGAAGCCAGTCTTTACACGGGGGACCACTTGGTGATGTCGCTGGTCGATCGTCCCGAACCATGCACACGCGTAAGCGGACGCCTCTGCGAGACGAGTGCACGTCGCCGCCTCGATATCCTCGCGGTTCGTCTGTTCGATGACGCTACTGGTGATCGTACGGGTTACTTCGTACAGCTCGTTCGATATCGCCAACTGGTCGACGTACCGCTGTTGTTCGAGCTTCGTGCTCACCCACTTGCTGAAGAGTTCGACGAACGTCACTTCCCAGTCGGTGAACGACTCGTCCCGAGAGTCCAGACTGTAGAAACAGAACGTCCCGTAGGACTCCCCCTCGACCACGACAGGGGACCCCAGATAACACGAGATGCCCCACTCGGCGTTGCCTGCCCGATCGGCTAGTTCGGGGGCGTCGGCCTCGACGTCGTTGAGGACGAGTGTCTGGTTCGTCTCGACGACTCGCTCGCAGTTCGTCACCGCTAACGGGGCCGTGTCTCCAGCACGGAGGTCTGCCTCTGCCGGGGCATCGACGAACTCGAAGTGGTACTCGTCGCCGTCGATCCGCGAGAGGGTTGCGTACTCGGTTCCGACCTCCTCTCTCACGATACTCAGAAGCGAGTCGATCTGCTCGGAGAGCGACAACGAGTTGTCCGCGATGACTTTGTAGGCACGGTGGAGTGCGTGCTCGCGCTCTCGGAGCACGCTCTCCCGCTGAACGCGGTCGGTAACGTCTCTTACCTGTACTGTCACGCCAGACTCGGAGGGGTAGACGTGCACCGCTAACCAGGCGTCACTCGGTTGGTGATGGAAGTCGAACTCCACCGACCTCTGAGTCTCCAGCGCACGGTCGCAGTTCTCGCGTAAGACCGACACTGCACCTGGGAACACGTCCCAAGCGAGCGCTCCACGGAGGTCGTCGCCGTCACGCTGAAATAGCCGTTCTGCCCGCTCGTTGAGGAACGTGATCTTCCACTCTCGGTCGAGGGCGAAGACAGCATCGCTGATTCGTGCAAAAACGTCTGCGTCCGTACTGCCATCGGAGGAGGCGTCCGTCCCGTTTTGGTCGCCCATTACTTGCCAAGAGATAGCACTCAGGTATTAGTATTTGGGACCCGGTGGAACAGGAACTCCGGCGGACGAGCGCCTCGAGAGCGTCCCTGACGCTCACCCGTTCCCTAACCCCTCTCCGTGGGCGGGGAGCCCGATCGAACTCTCGACGGGGTCGGTCGGCACGACTGCCACGACTCGCCCGACTACAGAAACGCTACGCTCTTGTCCTCTGTGCGATTCGATCGACCCGCACTGATATCAGTAGAACGCGTCTTCCAGCGGCGGGACGACCTGCTTCTTTCGAGACATTACTCCCGGCAGGAACGCTTCTCGGTCCGAGAACATCGTGTCCAACCCGTCCTCGACGGTAGCGATCTCCGGACCGGCGACGAGCGCCGTCGAGTCCTCCTCGAGGAGGTCGGTCACGAGCAACAGAAACACCGCGTAGTCGCGTTCCGTGGCGATCTCTTCCATCGCTTCGAGGACGGCGTCTCGTTGGTCCAACACGACCGAGGGTTCGACCGTCTCGATCTGCCCGATCCCGACCTTCCGGGAGTCGAACTGGAACTCTTTGAAGTCACTGAGAACCATCTCCCGTGGGCTCTTCTCGCCGATCTTGCTCTTGTGCATCAGGAGCTCCTTTCCGTACGATTCGTAGTCGACGTCGGCGATCTCGGCGAGTCGCGCGGCGACGGTCCGGTCTCGCTCGGTCGTCGTAGGGGACCGAAGCACGACGGTGTCGCTGAGCAACCCACTGAGCAAGAGGCCCGCCGTCTGCGTGGTGATCGTCTCGTCGGCGTCGTCGAACAACTGCGTGAGGATGGTCGCCGTCGACCCGACCGGTTCGTTTCGGAACAGAATTGGGCTGCTGGTTTCGACGTCACCGATGCGGTGGTGATCGACGATCTCGACGACCTCCGCATCTCGGGCACCGGTCACCGTCTGGCTGTACTCGTTGTGATCGACGAGGATCAACTGCTCTCCTGCTGCATCCTCGAGCAGTTCGGGTGCGTCGACGTCCCACCGGTCTAAGACGAACTCCGTCTCCGGGTTGACGTCGCCTGCGCGGGCGGCGACTGCAGCCGTTCCTTGCTCCTGTTTCAACCGAGCGTACGCTAGCGCAGAGCAGATCGTATCCGTGTCGGGTTGCTGGTGACCAACGACGTAGGTCGGTTCGGTCATGGTCGTCCCAAGGTGACCTCGGTTCAAGAATACTCTCTTTTCTCCGCGTCTGGTGGGGTTGGCTGTGACTCCCGAAGACATCGACTGGAACGAAGATTCGGATCTCACCGCAAAGGCGAGGAGACGGACCAGCGACGGCACCGAAACGACGGACCCGGACGAAGGAAACGCTCGGCGAGGCGGTTCACAAACGAGTGCTTCGGGGTCACTTCTGGGAGCGGTACGAGAGAACGAATGTCCCTCTCTGAGAGACTACTCAAACGTCGCTCGAACTGTCGTACAGTCCGTCGAACTCCTGCTCGCCCCGAATCAGTTCGTCGACGCCTTCGGTGAGCGTCACCTCACCGAACACGGTCGCTCGGTAGTACGTGTACAGTCCATCTTGCCCGCGCTCGGTTCGTTGTCGTTTCTCGACGAGACCGACGTCGACGAGTTTGTTGAGGTGGTAGTGGAGAGTGCTGTCGTCGATATCGAGTGCAGTTTCGAGTTCCTTCGGACTCATGGCCCCGCCGTGGATGAGTCGGTAGAGGATCTCGTAGCGCGTTCGGTTACCGACGGCTGCGTGCATTGCGAGGTACTCGTCGAGAGTCAGTACGCTCTCTTCTGGGAGGAGGTCCGCCGGGTCGTCCGGGGCTCTATCGTCGATCCCTCGTCCGTGGTTCGTCGCCATCGTACTCGTGACTACGGGTGCACAACTCTTAGGACTTCTCGAGCCAACAATTCCCAAAAACACCGTCTTTTAAATATTGGCGACGAGCAAGGCTGCGTATGACTGTGGACATCACGCGCGATCTCGTCGTCGAACGGTTGGGCGACGTGAAGTACGATCGGTTCCTCTTTTACTTGATGGGGCCGTACAAATCGTTCAACCTCAACTACGTACTCAGCGAAGAGGAGCGCCAGGAGTTCGACTTGGATGATCTCCCGGGACCGTTGCGTCGTCTCTTCCGGAACAAAAACGAGATCGACGAGGCGCAAGCACTCTTGCGGCGAGTGCAAGGGGAACTCCGGGTAACACCGGGGGTGAACGCGTTTCTGGCTCTCGACGTGGACGTAGATACTTCCGACGTGGATGCGGCGACCCAGAGTATCGAGTACACGAGATGCAGTAACGCGACTGCGTTTGTGCTCCCGTTTCTCGGCCACAACTTCGGCGTCGGAGAGGAGGCTGGAAGCATCCTCGAGGCACTCTCCGAAACACACGGAGACCGGTTGCTCTTCGTCCACGAGAACGACGTGACGAGTGCGATGATTCGGTCGGCACGGGTTCGGTGGGATCTACGGGTCGAGACGTACGACACGGAAGCACAACTCGTCGAGAAACTCCGGTTCTTCGCCGGTAGTATCATGCAACAGGAACGTCGAGGCGAACTGAGTCGTCTGGGCTGACTAGCCACTCCCACCGGGGAGCGTCTCGCAGTCACGTTTTGAGTCCCCAGAGTGTCGCCCGAGACAGCTTTCGAGGGTACTCGACCCCGAAAGCTCTAAACCGCGTTCTCGAACCCGAAGAACTCGCTTGCATTTCCGTACAACACGTCCGGGTACTGGTCGGGAAACGTCTCCCGAACTCCGTCGAACGCTGCCTCGTAGGACTGTGGCCGAATGGGATAGTCAGTTCCGAACATGATCCGGTCGCCGTGCGATCTGAGCCGATCGACCGACAGGTCGGCGTCACGAAGCCCGATCAGGTCGTGTGTTTCATCGCCCAACGCGACCGCCGTGTCGAGATAGAGCTCGTACTCGTCGGCGAGATCGAGGAATGCCTCCGTCTCGAAGAGTCCGAGATGTGGAACGCAGACGCGGAGGGACGGGTAGCGTTCGAGCACGTCCTGCAGTGGAACCGCTCCCAGATCCTCCTCTCCTCGATAGAAGGGGTGGGTGGATGCGTGAATCACGAGCGGTGCGTCGCGGTCGACGAGCGCCTCGTACACTGAGTCGAGTCGAGCGTCGTCGGCGCGAAACCCCTGTACTGGACAGTGGATCTTGACACCGTGCAACCCTCGTTCGAAGAGATCGCTCACGACTTGCGCAGGAGCGTCGTCTGCGGCGTGGACTGTCCCGAGCCCGACGGCAGCGTCCGCCCGCGACTGCCAGTCGGCGGCGAACTCGTTCAACGAGGCTGCAACCCCCGGTCGGTGGGCGTACGGAAAGAACACGAACCCGTCGGTCCGCTGGGCTGTCCGCTCGACGACGGTCGCTGGCGACGGCGTCGGAATCGTCCAGTCGGTTTTCTCGGTGAACCACTCGCTGATCGCGCTCAGTAACTCGGTCGGCAAAACGTGAACGTGAGCGTCTATCACTGGACAGTCGGGACACGGGCCGTCTTCGTCGGACGACCCGGGAGAGTCTCGTTCGGATGTCATTTCTCACTCCGACCGTTCGGATGCGGGCGGGTTCAATCTTCACCCGATCGGTCTCGGGCATCACCTGTGGTCGGTCGCTCACTCTCGGAGATGGAGGCCTACGGGCATCGCTCGCGCTTCGTCCGCTCGCCGTAACCGAGAGACGACGTCCGCTCGTGCGGGATGTCTCGCGAACGAGACGTCTCCTCTCTCGGATCACTAAAATACGTGTTCCCGAGCCACAGACGGGTCTGAGACAACGGTCACAGTTCGATGACCCCGACCACCGGATCGTCTGCGCACTTGGGACACTCGAAGGCCGTCTCGTACGCCGTACATCCGTCGTGGACTGTGGTCTCACACAGCTCACAGACCACTGCATCGTCCGGTTCGATGTCCTGGTGACACACTGTACACCGTTCGTTGATGAGCATGGGTCGGTCACCTCCCCCGTTTGATGTTCGACGACCACCCGTGTTAAATCCTATTTCAGCATCCACGACTACTCAGAGAGCAATCAGGCGAACCCTCGCCAACACTACTCCTGCAGCGTCGTTCCCGATCCTGAGAACTCGCTCGAATCCGCAGTCTCATATACCCAGAGACGCTATGTTAAATGTTAACTATGAGCACAGATAGCGACCTCAGAGAGACCGACACCGAAGCGCGCTTCGATTTCAAGAAGAAACAGCAGGCGGCGTTTCGGACTGACAAAGGGTTGACCGAGGAGACGGTCAGAATGATCTCCGAGGACAAGGACGAACCCGAGTGGATGCTCCAGCGCCGCTTGCGCGCACTGAAGCAGTGGCAGGCGATGCCGATGCCCGGCTGGGGTCCCGATCTCTCGGAAGTCGATATCAACGAGATCATCCCCTACATCCGCCCCGATATCGAGACACGTGGTGGCGTCGACGACTGGACCGACCTGCCGGACGACATCAAGGACACGTTCGACAAACTCGGCATCCCGGAGGCCGAGAAGAACGCGCTCTCCGGTGTCGGCGCGCAGTACGAGTCGGAGATCGTCTATCAAAACATGCAGGAACGCTGGAGGGAGAAAGGCGTCCTCTTCTGTGACATGGACAAGGCCGTCCAAGAGCACGAAGACATCGTCAAGGAGTACTTCATGACGAACTGCGTCCCCCCGAGTGACAACAAGTTCGCCGCGCTCCACGGCGCCATCTGGTCCGGTGGGTCGTTCGTCTACATCCCCGAAGACGTGACGGTCGACATGCCCGTTCAGGCGTACTTCCGGATGAACTCCGAAGGGATGGGCCAGTTCGAGCACACGCTCATCGTCGCCGAGAAGGGCAGCGAAGTTCACTACATCGAGGGCTGTTCGGCACCCACGTACTCCAGTTTCAACCTCCATTCTGGGGCGGTCGAGGTCTTCGTCGGTGAGGACGCACACGTCCAATACTCGACTGTCCAGAACTGGTCGAAGAACACCTACAACCTCAACACCAAGCGTGCCATCGCCGAAAAGGGGGCGACGATGGAGTGGGTCTCCGGCAGCATGGGCTCGAAGGTGACGATGCTCTACCCCTCCACCGTTCTCAAGGGGCGCGGTGCGACGGACACTCACATCACTATCGCCTTCGCGGGCGAGGGACAGAACATCGACACCGGTGCGAAGGTCTACCACAACGCCCCGGAGACGAAGTCGACCATCGAGTCCAAAAGTATCAGTAAGGACGGCGGTCGGACGAACTACCGGGGCCTCGTCCACATCGCCAACGGCGCGAAGAACTCCTCGACGTCCGTCGAGTGTGACGCGCTCATGTTCGACAACGAGTCCACTTCAGACACGATGCCGTTCATGGAGATCAACGAGTCAACCGTCGACGTCGCTCACGAGGCGACTGTCGGAAAGATCGGCGACGAGGACGTCTTCTACCTCCAGAGCCGTGGCCTTGACGACGACGACGCCAAACAGATGATCGTCGCCGGATTCATCGAACCGATTACGGAGGAACTGCCCATCGAGTACGCGGTCGAACTCAATCGACTCATCGAACTCGAGATGGAGGGGAGCCTCGGATAGCGGCCAAGATGAGACAGGGGTCAGATTCCCCTGTGATCGGGTCTACGGAGAACCGTCGCGAAACATATCGAGAAGCGCGACGGGCTTCGTCGACCGGCGGGAGATAGCTGTCGTCTCCACGACGGACGAGTGTAGTCGCTGCGGACGAGCCCTCTAGTCGTCGAGGAGACCCGACGGAGCGATCACGTCGACGTCTTTCTGCTCGAGATGATTTAAGACGTTCTTGAAGTCCGCGGGCGAGGTTTCGTACTCTTCCCCCTCCCCGATCGAGTGCCAGGTGACGACGGCCAGCTGGTTGAACTCCTCGGCGATGTTGAGAATTCGGCGTGTCCCCTGTGGGTCCTTGCCCATCACGCGGGAGATGGCGTGCATGTTACTCGGCTGCTGGGCGTTGTTCGGACAGGCACCGAACATGAACCCCGTGTCGTGGAACTCGGAGACGATGTCGAGCGTCGTCTTGCTCACTCGGTTGTAGGGAGCGACGAAGTGACGCGCACCTTTCGGGAACCCCTTGAGATCGAGGTAGTTGTACGCCTGCTGAATCATCCGCTGTTGTTTCGCCTCCGAATACGCAGGCAATGGCTTTGGAGCCTGGGGGTGGGCCATCATATCCCAGCCCGCGTCGCGCATCTCGCGCATCTGTCCCGTGGTCAGATTCCCTTCGCTGTTGATGGCGTCGGGGATGACTGCGACCCCGCCCGGCCAGCCGCGCTTCTGCAGTTCCTTGAACGCGACCTCGTACTGAGACGTAACGGCGTCGTCGAACTGTAAGATAACTTTGCCCTTGTCGGGTTTCGGAATCTTCCGGAGGTCGTCGATGTGGACGTTGATCGGCTTGCCCTTCGGAGTCAAGACCATCAGCCGAAGTTCCTGAATCGACTTCATCACCGGCTTGCCAGTTTTCCCGGTGTAGCCCAGATCGATTCGGATCCAGTCGTTGAGCTCCTTGGGGATGAAGCGCTTGCTGACAAGCATGTCGCTGCGTGCCGGTGCGATGAGCTCGGCTGCGATTTTTCCGCGAACCGGTTTCTGGAGTTTGACTGCGAGCGACAGGTCGTGCTTTCGGAGGTCGAGCCCGTCCGGGAATGACTTGTATATACCGGCGGCGTCCCCGTTTTTGTTGGTCATATGGACCGACTGTGTGCCGGCGTACACGTCGTCAGTGTCGGCTTCGACCGTCCCGCCAACTGTCCCCCAGCGCGTGTCTTTCGTTCCGATATCCTCGAAGTCGTCGACGAGTTGACCGCGGGTGAACGGCTGCGACTGTTGCTGTGTGGACGTCTCAGTCCCCGTCGTCGTGGTCGATTCGTTGGCCGCCGTCGTCGAAGTCGGCGTTCCGTCTGCCTCTGCCTGACCGGAATCACCTAGACAACCAGCCACACCAGAGACACTAACAGCACCAACGGATGCGAGGACACTACGTCGGGTCGATGAGTCGTTCATTGCGCTCGGTTGGTGACATCTCTCTGGAGACACATTAGAATGGTGTTAGTAAGCGACACTTACCACCTCCCTAAAGACGGGATACGCCCGTTTCGGCGAGCACACGAGTCGGCGCATACCGCGGATGTCTCGGACGCCGAATACACACGGCCGTGCTGCTCCCTAGTGCTTCGCTCGTCGTTCAGAGGACAGAAAGCGGTGAAAACTCGAACTACAGCCAAACGACTTACCCGACGAGAGCGCGAAAGGCCGAGAGCGGACGGACCGACGACACAGCACACGGAGAGCGTTAGTTCGTCACCGACCACACGAAGCGACACAGTGCGGCGACCCTCGCGAGTAGTGGCTCTAAACGGAGTGAATTACATGACAACAAAAATATGCAATGGCTGTGGAGAGACGGTTCCAGCCGCTCGGTACTGCGAAGAGTGTCACGCACCGCTGACGGAGAACGTCGTCCCCCCATCGGAAGAGTACGAGCGCGACTTCACGACGCGAATGAACGATGCCGCAGTCGAAGCGACCCACGATAGTGTCTCGTTCGATACGCTACGGTCGGACCACGGCAGCTACGACCGTCCACTCGGTGGGTATCTCTTCGCGTCCGAACGACCGGCGGCTGTCTGCGAGCTCTCGTCCGTACGGCTTTCTGCGGACTCGACGTACAGCTCAGAGCTCGCGACGCCGTTCCTGACAGACGGCCACCTCGTCGTCACCCGCGACCGATTGGTGGCGGTGTTGCCTCGAGAGGGCGAAACACAGCTGTTCGACGTTTCGATGGCCGACATCGTCGACGTCGAGGCCGAATCGAAGCTTCTCGGTGGGGCGCTGGTCGTGTCGTTGGCGAGCGGCTTCACCGTGACGTACGATCTCGATGCGAGTGACGAACTGCTGACCGAGTTGACCGACGGTATCCAGAGGCTGGAAGCACGGGACGACTCGACGGAATCTCGGGCCGCGAAGTTCGTACAGACGGTCGACGACGAGATCGCCGCAGCGACCGATGCGGAGACGGCCCTCCGTAACGTGGCAGACAGATTCGCGACTCGAGACGAAGTGACCGCTTTCGATCACGCCGTTGCGAGTGCCGACTCGGTCGACGAGTTGCTGGATGCGATCGCTGAAGGCAGCGACGCCCCTGATGCATCAGCTAGTCGGCAGCGTCCGGAGCCAGCCACGAACTTACCCACCCCGAGTACGGGCCCGACGGCGGGAGCCCTCCGGACGCGTGTCGCAGGGGCGCTCCGCAATGCCGACCCCCAGGAGGTGGGAAAGTACACCTTGGCCGCGACGCTGGGCCTCGGTACGTACGCGATCTCTGCACCGTTCTCGACGACGCTCGGGCTCGCTGCACTCGCCGCTGGCGGCACTGCCACCGGACTCTACGCGACTGCGAACCCCGAGTCGGTCGTCGCGCAGGCCGACCCGATGGAACTCGTGATGAGTATGAACCACCGCGGTCGGCACGTCAGCCACAGCTCGATTGCCGGCACCGCGAACGCCGGTCGACTCCTGGGTGCAGCAGAGTATCTCGGCGACTTAGAGTACGATACAGCGTACGCCCAGTGGCTCGTCGAGGCCGACATCGACACCGTCGTCCGAGCCGCAGAAGTGGCTCAGCGCCACGCGAAACGGAACCCGGAGTTTGGAACCGAACGAGAGGCGTCGCTGCTCGGTGCTATCGGTGGCCTCGCCTACGGTTATACGGACGACGACGGTGGTGTGGAGTCGTTCTTCGACGAGGACGTCACAGCAATCGATGAGGACACCACAGCAATCGACGAGGACATCACAGCAGTCGACGAGGACGTCACAGCAGTCGACGAGGACGTCACAGCAGCCGACGAGGAGTGACGACTCGTTGCAACCAAGCGGCCGCGCCGTTCGACGGCGATCACCGCTCCCCGCCGTCCGGGGTAGGAGTCGGTCGACGACCGAAACGTCGTCCGGCCCAGCGAGACCGCCGAACGCTGCGGCGCCCACCGAGTTGACGGTCGTTCTCACACCTAGCAGTTGGGGACGGATGCGGTCGACTCGTGCAGCGAGGGAGGCGAGTCTCGCTTCGCCATCTGACGACCGGAACCGAGATCTCACACCGTTCTCGTCGGGAACGGTTCGCTATCTAGGTCCCCTCTCGAACGCAGTCGGTTTGCGTATTGAGGTACGTTCCTGAAGCGGTCTCACGACCTGGTTCCGCTATGCTCACAGCCCAGATCGGTGCGGGACCGACTGCCGTCGCGATCGTGCTGGGACTGCTCGATGCGACTGTGATCAGACTCCTCGGTGCGACCTTCGCGGTTCTCTTGGCTGTGTCTATCCTCTGGCTGCAGTTCTACGTCGGCGATCCCACATCCGTACGAGCCACCGCCGACTCGTCTACCGACGAGCTCGCCTCGCGACCGGGTGCGGACTGGGTAGCCGCGATGCTCGTCACGATAGCCACGGCAGGGGTCGGCTTCGTCGGAGTTCAGTTTCTGCTCGATACGTACCCGCTCGCAGTTACGGGCGATCTGGCGTTCCCGGTCGGGCTCACCAGCGCAACCGCCACCGGGACCAGTGTGTTCGCTGCGATGGCTCTGAACGCGATCCGGTATCTCGTCTTCGCGGGTGGGGTTCTCGTCGTGTTGGGGGCGAACGAACAGCAACGGACGCCCTGGCAACTCGCCGTCGTCGCGTTCGTCGCTGCAGCTCTCCTGCCGACTGGACTCCTGTTGGCCGTCGGCGTCGAGTTCGATCTCGGTCGCAGTGTTTCGATCGGTCGGGATGCAGTGTTCCCGACCGTGGCAGTCGTCGGATTTCAGCGTGCGTACGAACTCGTCGACGTCGACGGACCAGCCGACGCGGCCGGTTCGGACGGCCGGTCTCCCCTCGTCCGACGTGTGGCCGGTGTGTTTCTCGACTGTCAGCGGATATACGGGCGGCTCACCGGGGCTTCGATAGCGGTGTCGGATACAGCTCTGTGTCACACGATCGCGGCGCGGACGCTAGCGACGACCGGCGCCGGAGCGACGCTCGCCGGCGTCGTTTGGTTCGTCGAGACGCTGTCTCGGGGTTGGTGGGAGTACGTTCCGACTCCCGGCGGCGTGGTCGCAGTTCTCGTCGGCGACCTACTTCGCGTCGGGGTCGGTGTCGTCGTAACGACACTCGCACTGACGGCGCTGGTTCTGGCGACTCTCTGGTTGGTCGTTCCCCCGCTCGCCGCGTCTCGTATCGTCTTTGCCGTCGGAACGTTCTCGGTCTCGTGTGGCGCTCTCAACGTTCTCACGACGTTCGTCCTCCCTACGCCCGTCCACGTGATGGTCGGCCACGTCGTGAACTGGCGTCTCGTCGCGTCGCAACCTGGGTCGTCGCTCATCTGGCTCGCGGATCTGTTCAACGCACCAGCGGCAATCGTCCTCGTTGGATTCGCGTGTGGGGCGATCACTCTCCGTCGAACGGCAGTCGGACGAGCGTAGGCTGTCTCGGTCTCCGCTCGGATGGGCTCGTAGTGTTTGTGCTCTCTCGATTTCGACCGTTTCGGCCTATGTGTGGCTGTTCTGGTAGGGTGTCTTTAGCCGTCCTGGGACGGGAATCTCTGAGCCGACTCTCTCGAACGTCGTCCCGCAAGCTACTGGTGTGGATACGCTTGAGTGCCACCCGTCGAGTTGCGGGCGACGAGCGTCGCAACAGCCGACCGACGTCCGTCCGTGACTCTGGTCGCCTCTTCGTAGTGCAGCACGGTCAGATCCAGACACGCCCGCAGCAGGTCGTTCGACCGGAAGCGGTGGCGATCGTCGCTCGGGCCCCGCTCGGCGGGAGGGTCGGCACGTAAGTGGTGCTCGTACAGGAGGAACCCCCCCGGTGCGAGCGCCTCTTTGAGGTCGGGCAACAGATCGAGTGCGTGAAAGAACGTTACCACGATCACATCGTAGCGTTCCGTCGGTAGCGGATACGTCTCGAGGTCGGCTTGGACCCAGTTCACGGTGAGCGACTGTCGGGCGGCGTGCTCCCGTGCCTGTCTGAGCGCTTCGTCGGAGATGTCGACGGCGTCGACGTTGTATCCATGGTCGGCGAGAAAGCGGGCGTTCCGTCCCGTGCCGGTTGCGACGTCAAGTGCACGTCCGTCTGGGATCTGGTCGATCCACTCGGACAGGAGTGGCGTCGGCGTCGTCGGGAGACTGAAATCAGCGTCTCGGTAGCGCTCGTTCCACCGTCTGCGGTCGTTTCCCATAGTCGACGTTCGGAACCGACCACGAATAAGATGTGGTCCGACTTCCCCCTGTCTGTGGATTTCGTGGGTTGCTGTCGCGTCAGCACTACGAATCCCGTTTCGCAAACTGCGAGAGCGTGTCACAGCGTTCTCTTCGCGCTTCGAGCGTCTCCCTACTGTCCCTTGGCGGTGGGGAGAATCTCCTGGTCACTCCCAGAACTTCGGCACCGTCGCGTCGATCTGATTCCCCTCTTCGTGGATACTGTCGGACACGATCGTGCGGCGGTCGCCGTCCATCGACAGCGGGCCCATGACGTTCGAGAGGAGGATCTCTTTGGTCTCGGTGCGGTAGAGTTCGTACCACTCGGCCCCGTCGACGCTCGCGAGCACGACTGAATCACGCCCAGTGTCCATCCGGGAGTAGCCGAACGGCATGAGACAGAGTTCGCGCCCGTCGTCTTCCCGGATGTGCCACCGGCGACGTGCGTACATCTCCATCGTGTCGTCGGTCGGATCGCTCTCGATCTGCACGTACGGGTGAACGAGCTCGTCCACTCCCGACGGTGCGTCGTTCGGCCCCTCCCGCTTCCAGCGGATGATCCCCTCCGGATCGCCGTCGGTGCCGAAGCAGACAGAGTTCTCGAAGGCGGCGATCTGGGTTATCATGGGCGCGTCTCCTCTGTCGCCGATCGTCTCCCAGCTGCTGCCGAGGTCGTCGCTCCAGTACAGCTGTGTGTTGCGGTTGTCACCGACAGTCACCCAGATCCGCTCGGCGTGTGGATCGTACTCGACGTCGTGGACGTGGAGGTTCGGCGCGTCGGTCGTCTCGAGGGGCACTTCGAGAATCCGCTCGAACGACCTCCCGCCGTCGGTAGAGAGAATCACCTCGTTTGCGTGCCGACCCGCTTCGAAGTCCGAAGGGGCGTACGACGCGAGGACGACGATGTCCTCGTAGGCGACCTGGTTCAGGCTGGTCGGGACGCGACCGTAGTCGAACTGGTACAGTTTCTCCGCCCCAGAGAGGTCGTCGTGGAGGCGGTAGATCCGCCCTCCGACCTCGCCGTGGCCGCCAACTGCGACGACGACGTTCCCGCTGTCGGGGACGACGACCGCCTTGATGTTGTTGTCCTCGTATTCCTCGAAGGAGTACAGCTCCTCGGTCGTCTGCCACCAGTCGTCGCTGATCATCACTTCGCTGTTGTCACGACCGTACAGGCGTCCGTTCTGATCGATCCAGGTGGGATACCCGTTCGAGAACGTGTCGCGAACGTCGAGCTGGTAGTCCGTCAGTGCATAGCTTCCGGGCTCCATCTCCGTCTCGTCCGCTTGCTCGGCGGTCGTCGGCTCCTGTTGGGTCGCCGTCGGCGTGGACGTCTCGGAGGGTGTCGCCGTCTCGTTGCTGGCTGTCTCGGCCGACGTGTCGGCGTTACAGCCCGCCAGCGCCAGACTCGCGCCGGTTGCTGCGAGTGTCACAAACCGCCGTCTCGTTGACGATTCTTGATCTTCCATTGTCATCTCTCACTCATCAGTCTCGCTCGGGGATTAAAAAGCTGACACTTCACTATCCGTTCGCTTCGAAGGTGTAAACCGGGGCCCAGTCGCGGACACAGCGTAAGGAGTACTACGAGAGGACGTGATACTCAACTGACCACCGTCCCAATCTAGGTGGGTGGCTCCGCATCTTTCGGCCGTCCATCGAGTTCCCGACCACTCGACTGTGAGAGGCGAACCCGCTGCTCGTCACGTCAGGCGGGAACACGAACGTGTCTTCGGTTCGGACGCAGCCTCATCGACTGCTATCAGCAGATACGTCCTCTCAGTTCGGTTCGGGCGCACGCAGTGCCAGGAGAACTCCGACGAAGGCGACCCCTCCGGCGACGAGGAACGCCGGACCGTAGCCTGCACGGTCGATAATAGTGCCGGCGGCGATCGGTGCGACAAACGCGCCGAACAGGCCGACGCTCGTCAGCAGCGAGACGGCTGTGGCCCCGACTGCCGGTGGGACGAGTTCGGTGACGTAGGAGAAGAGCAGTCCGGTGACGAGCTGGATGGCGAAGCCGACGACGACTACCGCCCCACCGACGAGCCCGAGCCGCGAGACGAACGCGAAGGCGACGACCGCGGGTGTGGCGACGACGAACGACGTCACCACGACAGGGCGTCGTCTGCCGCCGAAAACTCGGTTGGAGACCACACCACTGCTCGATCGTCCGATGGCTCCTATCGCCGGGAACAGCGCGGTCAGTAGACCGCTCGCTGCCAACGAGATCCCGAACCCGTCGACGAGGTAGCTCGGCAGCCACGTGTTTACGAAGAGGTACAGCGAGTAGGCGAGAAAGCAGAGCACACAGACGATCCAGACCGCTTGACTGGTGAACAGCTCGCGTAGCGCCGTCCAGTCGGGCGCAGTCGCATCGACGCCGGGGACGTGGCGACGAGTCGCGAGCAAGAAGATAGCGACGCCGACGACGCCGAGGGCTGCGTACAGCGGGAGGATTGCGGGCCAGCTGGCGACGTTCGCGACGAGCGGGCTGCCGAACTGACCGAGTGCGAACCCGACTGGCGCACTCGCGGTGAACACGCCGACCGCGGTTGCCCGATAGTGAGGTGCGACGGCGCTGCCGACGACGTTTGCGCCCGCGTTCCAGAAGATGACGTACGCGATACCGCCGAGCACGCGCGAAGCGAGCAACCAGAGGTACGCGCCGGCGGTGGCTGCGTACCAACCCCACGCACCTGCCCCGACGAGCGCGACGGTACCGAAGACGATCACCCGGCGCACTGAAAAGCGGTCGAGGACGATTCCGGCCGGGACGCTGGTGACGACCGCGGTCGCGTACATGACGCTGACGAGCCAGCCCGCCGTACCTGCCGTGAGCCCGAGCGATCGTTGTATCACCGGTAGTACGCTCGCCGGCGCGATCTCGTAGGCCGCGGCCGCCGTCGAAAGTATGAACAACCCGGTGAGTAGCCCCAGCGTCTCGCGTCGAGAGCTACCTGTGTGTGGTCGGTTGGTCACGGTCTCTGTCCGCGATTCTCGGAGCCGTATTAAACCGTTTGCTGTTTCTTCACACGGCACTACCGGAGACGAGCGCTCTCTCAGCGCGCGGAAAATCACCGAACAGCGACGACGGCTTTAACAACGCCGTCGCCGAGCGACAGCTGACGACCGACGCCGAACTCGCTCAGTAGTGGGGAGTGGGCGTCTCCGGGGGGGTCCGTTTGTGTTTGCTCTGCTCGCACATCTCGACGATGTACTCGACGTCGTCGAGCGAGGCGTCTGCGAGTCGGGCGGTCGCCGTCGCCGGGACACCGCCGTCGACGTGGAGTGCGAGAACGGCGTCGAGCGTGTCGTAGTCGACACCGAACTCCTCCTCGTCCGTGTCGTAGTCAACCATCCCACCGGTGGGCGTTTTCTGGACCAGCTCCTCGTCGACGCCGAGAGACGCCGCGACTTGGCGGACCTGCTGCTTGTAGAGATTGCCCAGCGGGTTACAGTCCACGCCACCGTCACCGTATTTCGTCACGTACCCGGTCGCGAGTTCGGCGCGGTTCCCCGTCCCGAGGACGAGTTTGTCCTCGTAGTTGGCGACGAGGTAGTTGAGCGTCATCCGAACGCGAGCGCTCGTGTTTCCGACGTAGCGCCCCTCCCAGTCCCCCTCGGACTCGTCGTCGGAGTCTGCGTCGTAGGCGTTGAGCACCGCGTCGACGATGGGGTCGATCTCGAGTACGTCGTACGTAATCCCGAGATCCTCTGCCACCTGCTCGGCGTCGCTCATGTTCGCGTCCTCGTTGACCTCTTTCGGGAGGAGAATGCCGTGCACCGAGTCGGACCCGAGTGCCTCGACGGCGAGGTGAGCGATCGTCGTGCTGTCGATGCCTCCGGAGAGGGCGACGAGTGCGCCGTCGACGTCGGCCGTGTCGACTTGCGCTCGGATGAACTCGGCGAGATGGTTGACCTGCGCTTCGAGTTCGTCTGTCGAAAAGCGGAGGTCGAGTGGCTCGATCTCGTCTTGCGTCTGCTTGTAGAGCTGCGGCATCAGTAACAGTCGCTCGCCGCTTGACGTTAAAAAGTAGCACGAAGTCGACCCGATATCAGACGATACAGACCGTGATCTGTGTTTTCGCTTGCCCGTATCACTAGATATAAACCGGATTTTGGGACGCCCGGACTTCAAGGGTTTCGTCTCGATGCCGCCTCGGTTGGGTGTGACTGCATTGGTGTGGTCGTACGGGTACGTCGGTGGATCGAGGCTCGCCGCCACGTCACGACCGTCGTCGGCACCCGTTCGGTCGCAGTCCTCGCCTGCTTCGCGGTTGGTCCGCCACTGTCTCTCTCCAATCGACGGTCCGGCCGGGGTGTGGCAAGTGTCTGTCGGACCGTATCCGGCCGTCGGCTAGCGGGTGCGCGGTCTATCGACCGTCCCCGCCGGTGGCTCACAGGAACGTCCTCTCGGACTACAGTCACCGGTACGGTTCCACCGGCGGCGACCGTAGCGAGGAGGGGACGCCGTCGCATGCTCGGATCTCTCGAGTAGCGACACAGACGCTTTCTGGTCGATCAGGGGCTGTGTCGACCGTATTCGCGTTTCGACGACCAGGCCGTCCACACTGGCTCGTGGAACGGATGGTGGACAGGCGGCGATGGGAGTCAGAAGGCGTCGAGCGAAGTCTGGTTGTTCTTGAGCGACTGGGCAGCGACGTCACGTTCGGTGTCGAGATAGTTCGCGAACTCGTCGGCGAACCCGTGTTGGGTGTAGACCCGCGTCGGATCGAGACGGTCGACGGTCGCGACGAGTTCCGAGAAGTCACTGTGGTCGGACAGCACGAACGTCTCGTCGTAATCGCCGCGGTACTTGAACGAGTCTTCGACGGCCCACCCCGAAAAGCCCGTTTTCACGGCTCCCGTATTTCGGACGATATGGTCGACGAACGAGAGGTTGTTCGTCTGGGTGGGGAGGATCAAGGCGTCACCCGCGCCGAGCGTCACGTCCCGTCCGTAGCGTGCAGCGTCGAGGGTAACGTCACGGGCATCTGCGATGATCTCGTTCAATCGCTCGATCGCACCGGTGACGAACACCCGCTCACGGTCGGACCGACGGGCGAGTTGTGTCAGTTCCTGCGCCCGGCCGAGGGTGTAGCCGAAGAGCAAGACGGGTGTGTCGTGCATATCGGCTAACCAATCGACGATACGCCCCTCGAGGGTCGCTTGCTCCTCGAAGACGTAGTCCGGTTTGCCGTAGGTGGTCTCGGTGATGAGTACGTCGACGTCGTACTCAGCGGCGACGGCCGCAGCATCGAACCCCTCGAGCGTAAAACGGTCACGTGTCGAGAAGTCGCCGGTGTAGAGATAGGTCGTCCCATCGGCATCCTCGAGAATCGTCGCTCGCGATCCGGGAACGTGACCGGCGGCGACCTGTTCGACTGCCGGATGTGTGGTACGCGACAGCGACTCCTCGTCGTCGCGGCGGGCGGCAGCGAGACGGGCGGTGAGTGCCGAACAGATCACGTCGGACGGGGCCTCCGTGTAGAGGTGATCGCCGTGAGCGTGGCTCAGGGCGACGAGGTCGCCAGCCGGCTCTGTCGCGTCGGCCAGGAGCGTCTCCCCGGTTGCGAGATCGATCCGGATGCCGTCGCGCAGACTGACAGACCCGGCGCCCGTCATCGGTACTCCCCGCTGTATCGGGTTCTCGAAACGTGCTCGCTACTTGCAACGGCCATTAGTGTGTCCATTGGTCTTCGTACAGGCGTTCGACGCGCTCGAATCGATCGGCGTCCTCGGGGCCGAGGTCGTCACGGAAGCCACCGAACCGGGGAAATCGCAGCGCGTACCCGGAGTCGTACGTGGTCGATTCCTGAATCTCCTCGTACTCGACCTCGATCACGACCTCCGGGCGAAGCCTCGCCGTGCGGCCGTCGACCGACTGGATCAGCGGTTCGAGCTTCGCCGTGATCTCCCGGAGTTGGGCATCGGTGAGCCCGGAGAACAGTCGCCCGACCTCACGGAGTTCCTGCCGTTCGACGTCCCAACAGGCAAGTCGCAACCGGCCGAGCCAGTCGCTTTTCCGTCCCTCGCTCCACTTCGCGCGGACGACGACGAGATCGAGCGGCTCCATCGTCGGCTTCACTTTCAACATGTAGCCGACGCGTGACCCCGGCTGATAGGCTGCGTTCAGGTTCTTCACAATCACGCCTTCCTGTCCGGCCTCGAGAGCGTCTGCGTAAAACGACGCAGCGTCGTCTCCGGACGTCGGCCGTCGATGTGTCGCTCGGACGACCGTCTGTCCGCTCTGGCCGACGAGCTCCTCGAGACAGGTGAGCCGTTCTGAGAGGGGCGCGTCGATGAGCGACTGGCCATCGTGATACAGCAGGTCGAACGCGTGGACAGTGACGGGGTACTCAGCGGCCAGCTGTTCGATCTCGTTCGTCCGCTTGATGCGCTTCGAGAGTTTCTGGAAGGGAGTCGGGTCGCCCGTTTCGGAATCGTACGCGACGACCTCGGCTTCGATGATCGCGCTCTGTGTGGTGAGTTCGTCGTCGACGGCCCGGACGACGTCCGGAAACTGGGCCGTGACGTCTTCGAGTCGCCGCGTGAACACGCGGACGGTCTCCCCTCGAACGTGAATCTTGACTCGCATCCCATCGTATTTGTATTCGAGGAGCGGTCGTTCGGTTGCGTCGAGCGCATCGGAGACAGTTTCGGCTTTCTGTGCGAGCATCGCCTTTATCGGCCGAAACAGCTCGACGCTGAGGTCATCGAGTCCCGCAGCGCCCCGCTCGCGAGCAGTCTCGCCGACGGTCCGAAAGTCGTTCGTGACCTCGTAGGCTCGTTCGACGTCTCGGATGGCCGCCTCGGAGCCGTCCAGAAACGCCGTGGCAACTGCATCGCGAACCGTCCCTTCGCCGACCCCCAGTCGCATCGCACCGACGATGGTCCGAACGATGTATCGCGCTTCGTTCGGCTCCGCGTCGGCAAGCAGCTCCGCGATCGCGTCCGTACGGCGAGTCTGACTTCCGGTCCCTTCGTACGCTGCGAGACCCCGCAGAGTGGTATAGACGTCGCGAACGTCGAGCGTCTCCGAGACGAGAGTCGTCTGCGGACGGGCTTCGACAGCTGCCGCGGCGGCATCTCCGAGGTCACCCGTCTCGCGCCACCACTCGTCGATCCGGTCGTCGTCGACGCCGGTCGTGTCTGCGATCGCCCGAGCCGTGAGCGACGACGAGACGCCAAGCTCGTCGGACTCCCACGAAGCAAAGAGGTGACCGCGGGCGAGCTGCGTCAGCTCCGGGAGTAGCTCACCCGCATCTGCGAAGCTGTCGGCCAAAATGTCTGTCTTCTCGATCGTGGACGATGTTGCATCGAGGCGGTCGTAGACCGCCACGAGACGGCGGTATTCCATCGAAGGAACGGAGGGGGCGAGCTCCGAAAAGAGGTCGGCTTGTAATTTCAACCCTCTCTCGTCTGCCGGTGGTGACTGGAGCCCGCCTCGATGCGGCGCCGTCGAGTTGATGGGCCGACATCGCCTCGGTCTCTCGAACCCCTCTCGACTCGTTCGACCACTGCACGACTCCGCAACGGCCAGAACGATATCGAGGTGGGTCGTCCGGAAGTCGCTCGTACGTCCCCGGTATCGGATCGAACACTGTCCCGAGACATCTATCTGACGACCACGACAGGTACCGGTGCACGACGAACCACCGTTTCGGCCACTGACCCGAGAAGTACCCGAGCCACGAGAGAGCGTCCGTGACTGCCGATGACGATCGTGTCGATATCGTGGGTCTCGGTGTAGTCGAGGATCTCGCGGGCGGGCCTACCGACCCGAGTCGCCGTTACTACCTCCCGATCGCGTTTGCCGGCCACGGCTTTCGCGTCGGCGAGCAGTTCCGCCGATCGGTCGTGTGCTCGCTCGCGGAGCTCTTCAGAGCCGACCAACGCCTCCGCGACGTAGCTGTCGTCGACGTAGTCGATCACGTGGAGGACGGTGATCTCTGCGTCCGGATACGTCGTGAGAGCGTGCTCGAGAGCCTTCTCTGCGAGTGGGGTACCATCGAACGCCACGAGGAGCCGCTCAGTACGGGGCATAGACCGTCTTCGAGCTCTGGAGAGAAGTAGGAGCCGGGATGGACGACGTCGGGGCGACGAGTGAGTTGCCAGTCGGTGAGAGAGTGGCGGTGTCGACGCACGGCTCAGAGAGGGAGCAAAGCGATCGCAACCGGTACGACGACCAGCGAGACGAGGAAGGCGAGACGGAAGCGACTGTCCTCGACGAGACGAGTCTGGACCGTCTCGATGAGACGGAGGTACGGAGAGAACGCGAGCAGCACTCCCAGCGTGACGAGGGTCCCGATGGCGAGGAGTGCCACGACGAGCGTCACGCCGACCGGAGACTCCAGAATTACAGCGACCACAACCGTATCGAAGAGGGTGCCGATGTTTGCGCCCAGTATGTAAGGGACGACCTCTCGGCGCTCGAGATATCCGCGGTTGTAGAGGGGGACGATCACACCGAGCGAGAACGCGACACTGGTCGTGAGGCCGGTGACGAAGAGCCCTAACCCGAGGGCGACCCACCGGTTCCGGAACCGCCGAAAGAACCGCTCGCGGAGCCAGGTCGTATCTACTTGCTTGAGTACTCGGTCGAAGAGAGTGAGGCTAGCGACGAGCACGACGACGGCGAACACGAACCCGGGGACGACGCCGATGGCGGCGACGATGTCGGCCGTTACAGATTCAAGCACGACGAGCGGCTGGAAGGTTACCTCGAACCGCTCGCCGACGCTCCCGAACAGATCCTGGAGCCAGGGCAACAGGAGATACCCCAGGACGGTCGATGGCAGGTAGACAGAGTGCGTCAACAGAAACGTGAGTAAGCCCAGACTGATCGCTTCCCCCATCGAGTACCGCCGTTTCTGGAGGTAGTCTAATGCACCGATCAAGACCACGACGGCGGCAGCACCGAGACGTGACCCGGCGACCATCAGGAACAGCTGTGAAGTCGAGACGATCTCGGCCTCGAACAGCGAAACGGACAGGGCTGCAACCACGGAGCCGTTTGCCAGTGCGTACGTCGCAATCCAGCTGACGCCCAGAGCCCGTGCGTCGCTGGCGATGTAGCTCCTAAAGAGCTGTTCGAGGGGGGCTGCTGCCGCCTCTGTGGCTGTCCCCAGCAGTTGGATCCCGAAGACGAACAGTAGTAACGAGAGACCGCCGCCGAGCCAGAGCGGACCAGACGCGTCGACGCGCTCCAACATGCGGTTCACGAGGCTCATATCTCCAATGTGGGTTTCACGCACTCGGGCTGGGAACACAAAACTGTGTCCGTCCGGTGGGCGCTGCCGAGCAGACGTGAGCAACCATCTTCACTCAGTTGCGTCGCATGCCTTCGAGCATCGACCAGAGTGCTGGCGTTCCGACTCGCCGCCGGTACTCCCGCTCGAGTTGGCCGACCCCGAGCGGAATCAGACTCATCCCGAATACGAGCAGCCATCCATCCAGTCCGATGGGCGTCGTCCGCAACGCCAGCGAGATGCCGGGTAGGTAGACGGCTCCGAACAGGATCAGCGTCGAGAGACCGAGTGCACCCCACACGTACAGATTCTCCGTAACCTCGTTTCGGAAGATGCCGGACGCGATCTCTCGCATGTTGAACACGTGCCAGAGCTGAGCGAACGCCAGCGTGAGAAACGAGACCGTGACGGCTTCTTCGGTCTCCAAGCCGCCGGCGTACATCCCGCCAGCGGCTACGAATGCGCCGATAGTTGCGACTGAAACGAGTATCCCGTACAACCCTAGCTCGGTCCAGTGGGTTCGAGTCATGATCGGTTCCTGCGGATCTCTGGGGGGGCGATCCATGATCCCCTCGCTGCCCTCGCAGGCTCCGAGCGCAAACGCCGGGAAGATATCGGTCACGACGTTGAGGAAGAGTATCTGCAGAGGGAGCAAGGGGAGCGGAAACCCGAGCAGCGCGGCGATCAGGATAGTCAAAAGTTCGCTCAGGTTACACGACATGAGGTACAACACGAACTTTCGGATGTTGTTGAAGATGGTCCGCCCCTCTCTGACGGCGTGATAGATGCTCTCGAAGTTGTCGTCTCGCAGAATCATATCTGCGGCTTCTTGGGCGACTTGCGTCCCTCGCTGTCCCATGGCGACGCCGATGTCGGCCTTCTTTAACGCAGGTGCGTCGTTGACTCCGTCGCCGGTCATGGCAACGATGGCGCCGACCGTCTGATGAAGATCGATCAGGTCGAGTTTGTTTTCCGGATTGACTCGTGCGAAGACAGACGCGTTCACGAACCGGTCTTTCTCCTCCTGCGAGAGGTTCTCCGGGTCGTCGAGTTGACGTCCTTCGATCACGTCGACGTCGTCGGCCTCTACGAGTCCGACGCTGTGAGCGATGTTTCGTGCGGTTCCCGCATGATCGCCAGTCACCATGACGACTCGCATCCCGGCGTCCTGACACCGCTGGATGGTCGCCCTGACTTCCTCGCGCGGCGGGTCGATGAACCCCACCAGGCCGAGCAGCGACAGCTCCTCGTACGGCGGGTCGTCCGTGCTCTCGACTTCCTTCTGGGCGAGGGCGAGAACCCGTAGCCCGTCTTCGGCCATCCGGTCGCTCTTTCGGAGCCACTCCCCTCGGTCGCTTTCCGACAGCGCCTCGGTGCCGTCGTCGGTCGCGATCCGCGTGGACGAGTCGATGACGGCCTCCGGTGCACCTTTGACGGCGACCCTGTAACCCCCGTTCGACCCGTGATAGGTCGCCATCATCTTGACCGACGGATCGAAGGAGATCTCACGAGCTTCAGGCGTCGATTCGAGGAGCGCGTCCCGGTCGACTCCGGCCTTGAGTCCCGCGACGAGGAGTGCGACCTCCATCGGGTCACCCGCAGTTTCCGTCTCGCCCGCTTGCTCGGTCACGGACGCGTTGTTACACAGTACGCCCACCTCGAGCGCCTCTCGCACGACAGGGTCCTGCGGTTCGTCCCGCTCTTCCCCGCCGTGCTCGAACGTTCCCTCCGTCTCAAGGCCGGTTCCGGTCACCTCGACCGTGCCGTTCGCCAACTCGTACTCGGCGACTGTCATGCGATTCTCCGTCAGCGTCCCCGTCTTGTCGGTACAGATGATCGTGGTCGAGCCGAGCGTCTCGACGGAGGCGAGGTTGGTGACGAGCGCGTTCCGATCCGCCATCCGCCACATCCCTCTCGCCAGGACCAGCGTGGCGACGATCGGAAGCCCCTCGGGGACGGTTGCGATGGCCAGCGCGATCGCCGTCTCGATCATGAGGAATAGGTCCTGTCCTCTGAGCCACCCAGAGACGAGGACGATCGTCGCGACCACCAGAAGAAACGGAACGAGCTTCTGTCCCAGATCGTCGAGTTTCTCCTGTAGCGGCGTCTGCTCGTCGGCCGCTTCCTGAAGTGAGGCCGATATGTGTCCCAACTCCGTGTCCGGGCCGGTCGATACGACGACCGCCTCTACGGACCCTCGTGTCACGTACGTCCCTTTGTAGAGCATGTTCTCTCGCTCGGCGAGCGGAACGTCCTCGTCGAGCGGGTCGCTCGTCTTCCCGACGGGAACCGACTCGCCGGTGAGCGCCGACTCGTCAACCTGGAGTTTCGACGGTTCGACGATCCGCAGGTCGGCCGGGACGAGGTCGCCCGCCTGGAGTATCACGACGTCGCCGGGGACGAGGTCTTCGGCTGGCACCGCCGTCTCCTTCCCGTCTCGTCGGACCCGGGCTTCGATCTCCGTGATCTCCTGCAGACTCTCTATCGAACTGATCGCGCGCATCTCGGTGACGAAGCCGATGGCACCGTTGATGACGAGGACGGCGAAGATCGCGACGCCTTCGACGACGTCACCCATGACGATCGCTGCGATGCCCGCGACGGCGAGCAACAAGACGATGAAACTCTTGAACTGATCCGCCAGAACCTCCGCCCAGTGTCTTTGCTCGGCCTCGCGCAGTTCGTTCGGACCGAACCGTTCCAGTCTGCGCTCTACTTCGTCTGCCGATAGACCGTCGCCGAGCGACACGTCGGTCCGTTCTAAGACGGCGCTGACCGACTGCGACCACGGAGTCTCTCCGTCGGAGCTTTCGTCGACCATCGTTCAACGAGCTCGTCGGACGACTCGCTCGCTGGTACTACCGAGTCGAAACCGTTCGAGTCCCCGACGTCCGTGCGTTGGCATGACCACAAGGTCCAGTCCGTGCGTCTCGGCGTAGTCGACGATCTCGCAGTACGGTTCTCCCCGAACGACCTCGGCGACGGTATCTACCCCTCGTCCGTGTGCGCGCTCGGCTACCTCGCGGACAGCTCGCTCACCCTCTTGCTCGAGAACGTCGACGTCGTCACCTCGGATCTGCAGGAGACCGTTCTGAGTCGTCTCTGCGACGTTGAGGATGTGGACCGTCGCATCGTGGCGGACTGCGAGATCTAATACGTGCTCCAGAGCGAACTCTGCCCCGTCGCTTCCGTCCGTTGGAAAGAGAATCTGGTCGAACATAACTCCCATGACGGCACGAATACATAAAAACGCGAGCGCGGTGTCGTTGCTACGACGACCGACGGAGAGTACCGCCCGTAGGCTGAACAGTCACTTCACACTCCGTAGCGCGCAGGGCCCCTGTGACGAGACCGTTTGCAACACACTGGGCCGTCGACCGAGCCATCTGCTACGAGAGATCCGATCGTCGGTGACTAGTACACGGACTTCGCTCGAGCGTCCTCGACGGGGCGAACGGAAGACGGTACAACTGACGAGGTCGCACGGTTCGCATCGCGCCCACTGCTCTCGACTATCAGCGGCCGAGATCCAGTCCGACGGTCTCACGCTTCCGTCCGAATCTGACGGCGAGACGAACGTGACGGTGCGCCGTGATGTTCGGCCTGTGAAGGAGAGTCAGATGACGTCGTCGGGATCGTGGACCTGCTGCATTCGCCGGGCCTCTGTCGCGTACTGCTCTTTGAGATCCGGATCGTCGACTGTCCCGAGATTGTCCGGTTCGGCGGTGACAGCGGCTGTCGTGTCACGGACGTCGCTGAAGGACGTGAGAGCCCGTTCTTTCCGGTAGTACCGGTCGCCGTCGAGCGTCGCGTAGGTGAGGATGATGAGGTTCTGCTCGTCGTCGGAGTACGTTCGCTCGACGAGCCAGACACGAACGTCGTCAGTCGTCGGTTCGGATGACATCAGCGGATGTTCGCAGGCGAGCCAGAAAGGGCTACCGCGTGGGTCAGTGGGAGGAGAGAAAACGGCGTCGTTCCTGCTGGACAGCGGTCAACGGGTCGAAACAGTCAGTATCGCCGTACAAACGACGTGACTGTCACGCGTACTCGTCCGTCACGTCGATCAGGTCGACCACTCCCGACGGAACCCGATACGCGGCTACGACCGATCGGTCAGCAGTTGGCTCGTTCGTCGTCTTGTCGACAGCGTAGCCGACGTACGTACACGCGTCGCCAGTGAACTCGACGACGGAGTACCCCCAACTGTGGCCGTCGAAGAACTCGATGTGTGGGTTCATCAGCGGAACGAGCCACGAGAGCAGCGGTTCGGTGAGTCGTTTACGCCACCCGCGCGTGAGGTGGAGCGCCTCTGCAACGTTCAGTGACGTGATAGCGGGAGTCATGAACTCGACGCCGATACGGTCGCCCTGCGCGACGCCCTCACCGCCCGTCACGCGGCCGGGATACGACGCCTGCTGGTAGGCGGCAACGTAGCTGTGCATGTCGCCGGTCAACGTCACGAAGTTGTCGACGTCGGCCGCCGCGACCGCCTCGGTGATGCGCTGCCGTTCGCGCGTATATCCGTCCCAGCCACCCTGTACCGGATAGAGTGAGAACGGCCCTGACCCGATACGGAACGGGACGGTCAGAACTTCGTCGGCCCACACTGTCCATCTCGTCTCCGACTCGGTGAGTGTCTCGACGAGCCACTCGCGTTGTTCGTCGCCGAGCATCGTCCGACCGGGTGGTTCGCGGTGCGGGCCGACGTTGTCGGGGGTGGGGATCGCCTCGCGCGGCGGGTCACGGAAGAGGCGTTCGTCGGTCAGTGCCAGCGTCACGAGGTCACCGAACTCGAAGGTGCGCCAGAGGCGGAATCGCTCCTGGAGTGCGTCCCCGTTCGGATCGTACTCGACGCGCGCTGGCATGTACTCCCACCACGCGTGCATCGCGTCGGCGATCAGTTCGGTCATGAACGCCGGGTCGTCGCCGCGTGGATGATCGCCCGCCGGAGCGTTCGTCCGTCGGTCCCAGTAGACGTCGTTGACCATCTCGTGGTCGTCCCAGCCGGCGATGAGCGTGTGCGACTCCAGGGCCTCCTGGAGGAACCGGTCGCTGCGATAGGTGCGATAGAGATATCGGTAGTCCGCCAGGGACCAGACACGGTCGTGGCCGCTCGGCAGTGACTTCTCCCGGCCAGCGTAGTCGTACGAGCCGAATCCTTTGAACTGTCCGTTGTCGGACTCGTAGATGAAATCACCCACGTGGACGAGGAAGTCGACGTCTTCCTCGGCGACGTGATGAAACGCGGGAAAGTACCCGTTGAGGTAGTTCTGGCAGGCGAGCACCGCAAACCGAATCGAGTCTGGGGTCGCGTCCGAGTCGGGAAGTGTCCGACAGCGACCACGGCGGGAGGCGACTCCGCGATAAATGAACCGGTAGTAGTAGCTCTCGGCGGCGTCGAGATGCCCAGCGAGATCGATCTTCACGGTGTAATCGTGTGCCCGGATCTGGTCAGCGTCGGTGACAGCGCCCTCGTAGACGAGGTCGGTCATCGCTTCGTCGTGGGCGACTTGCACGCCCAGCGGTTCGGCGGGATCGAAGACCTCCGGGGCGATTCGCGTCCAGAGGATCACGCCGTCCGGAGTCGGCCCCCCACTCGCGACCGACTGGGGGAACGTCTGATCGGGGTCACTGTCCGCGTCGATCGTGAACACGTCTGTCTCGGGCGCTGTGACCGGACTAGATGCGATATAGATGTCGTGTGAGTCGAGTTCTGAGAGCAGTTCCGAATGGTCGTCCGGCCCACGGCTTGGTTCGTCCCGCCTGTGGACACCTCCACCAGACATGGAGTACGCGTTCGTGCCGCCGGTGCTTCGTAGTTCTGGTCCGCCTCGAGTACGCTGCGACGACCGGCGTCTTCTGAAGCGGTTATGTCGCTCGAGCAACGAGGTGCAGATATGCAGTGGTGCGACCAGGAGACGAACGTGTCCAGAACCGAGAGACGAGAGCCTCGGTATCGCGGTCGGATAGGGTCGATGGCATGACCGACGACCACCTCCCGGCCGAACATCTCTCGCCGCTCGCAGAACTCGTCGATCAGGTACTCGCACAGGTCGGGTACGAGGTGGTAGCCGCCATCGACGCCATCGACGACGCGATCACCGGCTATGGAGGGCTGTTCGACCCCGCGACCACCCCGGCTGAGCTGCGTCGCGCGCTCGAACAGCTGCTGGCGTCGGACCTCACCAAGCCACCGGTGGACGACCCGGCGGGCGAGCGCTTCGTCCTCTACGTCGACGGGAGTTCACGCGGCAATCCTGGCCCTGCGGGTGCGGGCGCTGTCATCGTGGACGCAGAGGAGAATCAGCTCGCCCGTCTCGGTCGTCCCGTCGGCTCTCGGACAGGGAACAACACCGCCGAGTACGCCGCCCTCCAGCTTGGCCTCTCCGAACTGGTAGCTCGCTACGAGCCACGCAGTTTGGAGGTACGTATCGACTCGATGACGGTCATCCGAGACGTCTGGGGCGACGACGATCCGACGGAACCAGGCGTCGAATCGTACAGCGAGGCCGTTGCGGCTGCGCTGGCAAGCGTTCCGAACCACGAGTACACGCATCTGGCCGACAGCGACCCGAACCCCGCCGACGCGTTGGCGACAGTAGGCGCCGACATCGCGGCGTTCGGTCCCGGGTAACGATACCCCGGCGACGAACGTGAAGCGGCCAGTGACCGGGCTGCAGCTGGGAACTTCGATGGTCGACGACCGCAGTACAGGTAGACGTCGGCGTCCTCTCTACCTGTGACTCCGTGACTGAGTCCGGTAGCACGTCCTGAAACTTGGTTTATTATTACATAGTTTTATACGTGTATAGAATAAAGCAACGAACGGCGTCAAAAGACGCACTGTCATCCATCGGGGCACCCATCTGACATACGCCCCCACCACTCCACGACCGGCGCTTTTCTCGCCGGTCGGTGTCCGATCGGAGAGCCCTGGCTTCGTATCTCCCACCATAGACCCGAGCTCGGAACTGCAACTCCGAGGCCGCTCTGTGTGTGCCAAGGCCTATCTCACTTCCGTGAGCGAGTGGTAGTCTACGTATGAGCAAAGAGGTAGCGACACGAGACGCGGCGATCGAAATCACGGAGGCGTTCGCCGACAGCGAGTGTGTGGGGCGCTTCGGTGAGATCACCGAGGTCGCAGAACGCGACACCGTCCGGCTTGTCGAGTTTCAGACACACACCCTCTCTGAGACGTATACGCATCGGATTCGGATCACCACATCCGTCGGAAACGTCGTTACGCACGATCGTTCGAGTCGATTCGATTGACGTGTCGTAGTCGTAGAGATCACGGACGTCTCGGTCCTCTCGGACCAGTTCTGCGTCTGCTCGGCCGTCACTACAGCGCTCGACCGTCGGAGAGATTCTCTCGCACGTATTAGCCGGTATTGTCCAACTCGACTCTCATTTATACTGTCCGTCGGACTTTTAAATGAGACGAAAAAGATAATGGTTCTTACTGGGATAGACTGATTGCCGATGAAGACGTTAACAACGTTAGTTTGACGAGTCGGAGACGCTATCTTCAGCGCGTGGGTTCGTTAGCCGCGCTCAAGTTCGGGACTACGAGCGCGGTCGCGAGGAGTACCAAGTACGTCCCCGTTCCGTATCGGAAGCAGAGCACTCGCTTACGCTCTCTGGAGAGCGACGTATTCCTCACACACGTCTCCGAGCTACCGACAGTACAAACCCGTATTTCGAGATACAACCGGAGTCGCGATACCAGATCCGTTCTCTCACCGCAACTCAGGGAGAGACTCGAGCGAAACTCGGCCGGGACGCTGGACCTCACCGTCAGCACGACCGGCGAACGAACCTCAGTCGCCACACGGGGTCAGTTCGGTCGCGAGATTCATGGCTGGCGACCGACTACCGAAGAGGTGACAACGCTGGCTACATCCGGCGATATCATCCACGTTCCAACGGTGAGCTCGACGAAAGTCGGGCTGAGTAGCGTCAGCGTCTCGGATGTCGCGAAAATCGCCTCACTCGACTTCGTCCTCGAAATCGGACACGATCCCGAGATCAGACCGGCAGTGAACGAGAGCGCCGGGAGTTCGCCGCAACCGAAGTCTCGCCCCACCCCTGCCGATCTCAGATCTTCCCGACATATGGACTTCGACTCGGTCGTCTGTGACTTGACGCCACGTACACAGATCGGCATCGTCGGTGGGGGCTATACGGGCGAGACGGACTGGAGGACGCCGTGGGCAGAGTCGATCGGGATCGACAGCGACAAAGCCACAGACTTCATCGGTGACGACTGGACGACAGGGACAACTCACGGGACGACTGTCACCGATACGATCGCAAACATGCTCGCCGATGGTAGCCATCATTCGAACCTGTTTGTCCCACTGCAGGTGTACGAACCCGACTACGGGTTAGTGAAGGGGAGCGTGATGCGGAAGGCCATCGAGTACGCGTTGGTGAACGATATTGCAGTCCTGAACATCTCGGTCGAGACAGCAGAACACGAACGTCGCTGTCCAGGCACTGTCTGTGAAGAGCTCTGTGCATACACGACTGCCGGCTACCTCGCTGTCGTCGCCGCAGGGAACGACGCACGTGAGACACAGGTCTGTCATCCCGCAACGTCCCACTTCAGTCTCACTGTCGGGGGATACGCACGACAGTGCACCGGTGGCTACCACCGACACGCTAACTCGAACTACGGGCAAATCACGTACGCTGACGAATCGTCGAACACCGTGTTCTGTCCGTGGTGCTACCAGGCTGCCGGCACAGACGAGTTCCAGCCGAACGTCTATGCGTGCTATCGGTTCAGCACTGACGCGGGTACGTCGATCGGTGGGACGTCGTTTTCGGCGCCGATCGTCGCTGCTGCCGGCGCGATTCGTCACGAAGTACGTGGTGTCGATCCCTTCGACGACAAACTCGTCGACTTCGAGAGTATGAACGAGAAACAGATCTGCGACGCGGACGCGTCCCGCCACGGAGATGTCCTCCACGTCCCAAGTCTGATCTGATACGGCAGCTCAGACACCCCCACCTCCGGCTTTGACGTAGTTAGGTTCGTCGAGAACTCTGCTGCATGGGGGATGTCGCGCTGAGGGCCCTGTCGAGAACGAACTCGTGACTGAAGATAGTTTTGCCCGTTCTAGTAGTCCGGTGAACTAACCTAGCGAAGACGACGATATCCGCGGGAGTTCACAGCGACTGTCTGGGGTCTCCCTTCGAATCGGGGTCGCTTCGATCCGACTCGAGATCGCTTCTGCTCGTTGCTGTTGAGTCTCCCTCGACGGGCGTTTCTCTCGGGGCCGATCGTCAAAATCGATGATCCGTCGACCTCACTGACGGTGTCGAAGCCATCCTCTCGAAGAAGTCGACGTCTCGCGAGTCGGCACTCCTACGACTGGATCTCGCAGATCCCCCATCCGAGCCCTCGTCGGAGACGTATCCTTGTGACTGACGTCTGGCGCAGCCGTCGACAACGTGCTCTATCGAAGAGGGATCTTCGGGCGAGTAAGAGTGTTCGACAGCCGCCGCCAAAATATCTTATTTCTATATATTTAGAATTCTAGAAAATGGATTTATCACCCGGTGTTGTACTCGTGCTGTACACGGGGTACGACAGTAGGGGGAATGCATGGACACAGTCACTGCAACTCATGAGTTGACGTTAGAGCTCCTCGTCCGATCGCAGTCCGGGACCGGTGCTCGAGACAAACAGCAGGCACTCATCGAGACGCTCGCCGAGCTCGAGGAAGACGGAGTGATCGACGAGTTTGTCGTCCGAGTCTGTGGGTCGGAGGTCTGCATGCAGATGCCTCCTGACCACGGACCGAACGGTGAGTCGGTCGTCTCGTTAGTCTCCCAGATCCAGGAGTGGGCAGCCGACCGGGGAGTGTCGATAGAGAGGGTCTTCAGAGAGAAAACCATTCGTTCGTCCATTCTCGAAGACGAACGTACTGTCGTCAGACTCCCTCAACTGTCGCTTCTCGTCTTCGAGGACGAGTCGCTTGAGGCCGTCTACCCGTGTCACCAGGGAGAGTCGTTCTATTCGGTCGGAGAGTGTGTGACGACACTTCGTGACCGCGAACAGTCTCCTGTCTCGAGCAACACCACTCTCCCCCCAGCTAAGTACTGATTCCGCAACGGACTGCTTGAGAGGTCCGTCGTGCCGGTTCTCGGTTCTGTACTGAACTCGGGGACGCGAACGAGAAGTCGAGAGAGTCTCCGAGACGGTGGTGGTATATTCATGGGATAGAGCTATATCTAAAACTGAGCAAGTACTATCTCCCGGGGAAAACGCTCTGGGTCAGAGAGCGTTTGAAACGGCCGGAATGCCTTGCACTCCACCCCACCCCGGGTCTCTGGTCACGGGGAGGAAGGAATGCAACTGGGTTGTTTGTGCTTCGTACAGTAATATATGACGGCTAGGAGGGGGACCGATCTCCCGACCCAAGTCGGACTGAGAGATATAATCGATCGAGTCTCTCGAAGTGACTCCGGCCCGAAGGCCGTGGCACGACGCCTGTTCAGCGTAGAAGTGCTGCTACCTCTGACCTCGCTAACGGCAAGATCCACCGGACATCCGTATCGTCATATATTAGCGTGTAATCGAGTCACTATGCGCGACGATACCCCCGATCGGTCGATCGCGACAGACTCTCTTCACGCTGGGCAAGAACCCGATCCCGCAACTGGGGCCCGAGCACCACCTCTCTATCAGACGACGTCGTACGTCTTTGAGGACTCTGCAGACGCAGCCGCACAGTTCGCACTCGAGGAACCGGGGTACATCTACTCCCGGCTGATGAATCCGACCCTCGAAACGCTCCAAGAGCGGTTAGCGACGCTGGAGGGAGGCGTCGGGGCTGCCGTAACGGCGTCTGGCATGGCTGCGCTCGATCTCACGACGTTCCTTCTCGCGGCGGCCGGCGACAACATCGTCAGCGCGTCCTCTCTGTACGGGGGAACGTACACGTACCTGACTCACTCAGTCGAGCGTCGTGGCGTCACGACGCGGTTCGTAGATACGTTAGACTACGACGCGTACGCGGACGCTATCGACGACGAGACTGCATACGTCCACCTCGAGACGATCGGCAACCCCGCACTCGACACCCCGGACATCGAGCGGATCGCAGATATCGCCCACGAGCACGGCGTACCTCTACTCGTCGACAACACGTTTGCCACTCCCGCCTTATGTCGCCCGCTCGAACACGGTGCCGACCTCGTCTGGAACTCGACTACCAAGTGGCTCCACGGGTCCGGCACGACCATCGGCGGGGTTGTCGTCGACGGTGGCTCCTTCCCGTGGGAGGACCACGCCGACAAGTATCCCGAGCTCGCGCAGGACAATCCGGCGTACCACGGCGTGAACTTCGCAGACATGTTTGGCGAGGCGGCGTTTACCTACGCCGCAATCGCTCGTGGCCTTCGTGACCTCGGCAACCAACAGTCGCCGTTCGACGCCTGGCAGACCATCCAAGGCCTCGAGACACTGCCACTCCGGATGGAACGCCACTGCGAGAACGCGATGGCAGTCGCCGAATTCCTCGAAGACCACACGGAGGTGTCGTGGGTCACCTACCCCGGTCTCTCGTCGCACCCAACACACGACAACGCGAGTCAGTACCTCGAAGGCGGCTACGGCGGCATGATCACCTTCGGCGTCGAAGGCGGCTACGAAGCCGCTCAAAAGACGGTCGAATCGACAGAGCTGGCGAGTATGCTCGCCAACGTCGGCGACGCAAAAACGCTCATAATCCACCCCGCCAGCACCACACACCAACAGCTGACCGAAGCCGAAAAGGAAGCCTCCGGCGTCACAGACGATCTCGTCCGTCTCTCTGTCGGGATCGAAGACCCCGCACAGATCATCGCAGATCTGGAAGCCGCGATCGACGCCGCGACGGCGGAACGAAGCTGAGGTGACGGCTGCCGCAGGTCTCCTGTCGGCCACGGACTGCATAATCGCTATCAATCAGTGCTGTCGGCGTACGACTCGAGTTCGGCCTCCCGAATCTGTGTCTGGGTACTGTCTACGCTGATGCCCTCCCAATCGTGGTCCGTGTGGAAGCCTTCTCGCTCTTGAGCACTGTGGGCGACGCGGATGAACTCCGCGTTCTCACGAGCCGCTTGGATAGTGTGGCCGCCACAGTACGACAGTCCGGAGCGAATACCAGCAGTGAACTCCGCTGCGACAGTCGACACAGGGCCCTTGTAGGGGGTCAACGCCTCGACCCCCTCGTCGGCGCTGACGTCCTCGGGCTTGTCGTCGCGGTCCTCTGCTGCAGCGGTCGTCGCCATCCCTCGTGACCGTTTGTACTGTTTCCCGTCGATCTCGATGAGCGCTCCTGGGGCTTCCGCTGTGCCGGCAAAGAGACTCCCGAGCATCACGGTATCGGCGCCCGCCATGAGTGCTTTCACCGCGTCGCCGGAGGTGCGAATCCCGCCGTCTGCACAGATCGTCACGCCCTGTTCAGCAGCCGCTGTCGCACAGTCGTCGACGGCGGTCAACTGGGGGACGCCGGCACCAGCGACTTTGCGAGTGGTACAGTGTGAGCCGGGCCCGATACCGACCTTTACACAGTCGGCACCAGCAGCGGCGAGATCAGCGACCCCGGCTGGCGTTGCCACGTTGCCGGCGATCAGGTCGACGTCCGGGAGCTCGGACGCGAGCGTGTCGACGGCTTCGAGTGCGCGTTCGAGATGTCCGTGAGCGACGTCGACAACGAGCGCGTCGACGCCCGCCGAAACCAACGCGGTACTGCGGGCGACGTAGTCCTCGTTGATCCCGACCGCCGCTCCGACCTGTTCGCCCGCAGCCGTGACGGCCTCTACCTGTCGGGCCTGTTCGTCAGGTGTGAGAAACCGATGCAGCACGCCGAACCCACCGGCGCGACTGAGCTCGGTTGCCAGCGCTGCTTCGGTGACGGTATCCATCGCTGCGGAGACCAACGGTGTTTCTAACTCGACGTTCGACGTCAGTCTCGTCGACAGGTCGACGTCGGTTCGACTGGCGACTGGTGAGCGCTGTGGGACCAACAAGACATCACCGTAGCTCAACCCCGTTCGTAAGTTATCCATGACCCTTACCATCGAAGTCGGTGCTCGCCAATAAACAACTCGGTCGCTCTCGGCTACGTCGCTGTCCTCCCAGCGACCGGCGTTGGTTCCGACAGCAGTTCGAGGAGAAAACTCTGAACTCGTGAGACCGATTCTCGGTGTGCTCTCCTGGCACGACGGCCATCGCGGATCTCACGACCCCCGTTCTCACGTACTCCACACTCGGCGACGGGCACCGACAGGGTCAGAGAACTGACTGTCCTGAATCTCTGTCGTGGTGCTGGTGTCGGTCCTGTTCGGCATCGCCAGCAACGCGTAGATCTGACAGGGCGCCTGCTATCTTGCGACTTGAGACTATAACCTTCTCTAGTCTGCTGTAACGGAGGTGAAAGCCGACGGAGTCGAGCTGTTGTACTCCTATTTGGACAGTTTTGACAGTTTTGCTAGTTTTGGGAGATTTGGCAATTTTGATAGTTTTGACGAGTTTGATATCACACGTATCTAAAGGGAATTGTCTAGTTAAGCCAGCTTGAGAAGCGAGCAGTTCACAGATCTAGTGCTTTGATTCATGTAGAACGGCTCAGAGAGACGTCGGAAACGGCGAACTGTGAATGTTGCGGCGGGAGCGAACGGCGACGTACACGAGAACTGTGTTCTCGTGTGCCAAGCGTTCCGGTGACGTCGACGAGACGCTTCGCGTTTCGTTCGCACACCAGAACCCCCATAATTCAAGCGGGAGACTTCTCCTCACCTCCGTGTGACTCGGTTAATGAAAAATCCGAGAGCCGTGAAATAGCTGTCTATTGATGAGGCCTGAATGGTTATGAGAGCACTGTGTCTCACACCGATCTCAACGAGCTCCACTCATTCGTTCTTGACCGACGCCTCTCAACCGACATCGATAGAGTGGCTCGTGGTGGGCGGTCTGAACAACTCGCGAAGATCGACTTGGATGCAGTGCCTGCACCCTCTGCTGAACGGTACCTACGGCAAACTGAACAGTTGGATCAAACGCAACTGGAATGGACAATCGATGAGCGACACCGCAGAATGGCAGCCCTCGTCCGCCTCTTCGACACCTACCAGGAGATTCAGCAAGCCGTTATCCAGAAACCCACCACGGAAGAGATCGATCAAGTCGTCTGTGAGTCACTGGTCGAATCAGACTGGTATGCGGTGGCGTGGGTCTGCAACGTCAGCCTCGCGAACGACGAAATCCACCCTCGAGCGGCCGCGGGCGGTTCGGGGGAGTTGATCGACGAGATGTCGTTCGATGCCGACGCCGAAGTCGGTGTACTCGGTAGGGCAACCATCGCTGCTGCTTCGAGCGGAGAGATCCGTGCCGTACACGTCGATCCGGGTTCCGACCAACTAGAAGCGCTTCCGGGATTCACTCGCGGGCAGGAATACCGCTGGGTAATCGCGATCCCGCTCACGTTCGAGGGAGTCCGATATGGAGTTCTCACGACGTGTTCGACCCGTGAGAACGTCTTCGAGGACCACGAGCGGACGGCTCTAAAAGGGCTTGGCCGGACAGTTGGGCACGCAATCAACGCCACTCGATGGAAGCAGGCGTTTGTTGGCGACAATTTTATCGGATTAGATATTTGGCTCCCCGATATGATCAACTTGCTTGGACTGTCTGACAATCATGGGAGTAGCGACTACGCGATCACCGTTGAGGGAATGATCCCGGTCGGCACCAGTAGAGTCGTCCAGTATCTCGCTGTCACTGGACTCTCCCCAGAGAGTTTTCGGGAGGCGATGACCGAGATGAACGGGGTAGAGACGGTTCGGCAGATCGATAACGATGGGGACAACACCCGTTTCGAGGT
Organism: Halogranum amylolyticum; assembly: GCF_900110465.1. Classification (GTDB taxonomy): domain Archaea; phylum Halobacteriota; class Halobacteria; order Halobacteriales; family Haloferacaceae; genus Halogranum; species Halogranum amylolyticum. Next base: position 51,127 of record NZ_FODV01000007.1, on the reverse strand, counting down.
TACCTACGACGACTTCCCGATGACGTCGACGCTTACTTCGTACGGAGGACGAATCAAGACCGTTCACTTCGACGTTCCTGACCTCCACATCACGGTAGCACTTCCGTTGACTGTCGACGTCCGACAGCTCTTCGAGGCGCTCCAGTCTGACGTCCCTGACCTCAAACTCGGCGCTCAACGGACAGTGCACCGAGATCAGACGAATACAGCGTCGTGTCACAACGAGTTCGAGGAGGATCTCACAGACCGCCAACGGACGGCAGTGCTGACTGCCTTTCACGCAGGCTACTTCGAGTGGCCACGCGAGAGCACTGCAGAGGAAGTCGCCACAACGCTGAATATCTCGTCACCAACGTTTCACTATCATCTCCGTCTCGCTCAGCGAAAGATCTTGTCAAAGATCTTCGAGTGTGAACAGCAGTTTGAACAGTAATCGGCTCGCGGTCTGACTTCGCTTGACGACACAAGAGACACGGTTGCATCTGAAGGGTCACACTTCGTTCTTTCAGGAACAGAGCGCTCTCGTTACCGGGATTGTGGAGTAAGGCGAACAGACCTGTGAGTCATCAGTCGGTTGCGGTTGACTAGTCCCAATCGGCTGTCTCGAGTCGCCAAGTAAAAATTGCCTTGAGAACCACAGCCAGACTATTCGTCTCACCTTCCCCCCAAATGGCGGTCTCCGACCGCGAAGTAGCTTGGGTGGCGTCCTCGCCGTTCACTCGAACACTCACAAGCGTCTTGTCGCCATCGGTCATCATAAGCCGCCCTGCCGATGTATCTGACCAAACCCACAGTGACTCGAACATCACCGCACCCGGAATGTCGTTCTGAATGCGCTCTTGTACATCCGGGGAAATCCCCCCAAGCTTGATCGAAACGCCTCTGTCGGCGGCATCACTCAATCCGGCGATCAACTCGTCAGTGAGGAGGCTCTCGACCGTCATGTAGACAATTTCGTCCTTCGCGTTGTCGAAGCACTCGAGCACTCGTTCCGTGATTGCTAGCTCGCCATCGACTGTCCAGACACCTCGTTGTTCAGTTTTCCGCTCTACGGGCTCTAGTTCGCTCAGTGCTGTCTGCAGCAGTTCTATGCGGTGGGCGAACTCGTGTTCGAATGATCGACTCGCAGTTTCGGCAGAGATCGACCAGAACCGCTGGGGCGACGATTGGAGGATATTGACGAGGCCCTGGTCGTGTAATTCATCGATTGCGTCGTACACTCGTGTCCGTGGTACTTCCGCCACTTGACTTACGTCTCTGGCTGTTCCTGTACCGAGACTAGAGAGCGCAACGAACGTCCGTGCAGCGTAGGCACTTAACCCGAACCGTTTGAGCTGCTCGATTGCGACGGACTCAGGATCCTCAATAGGATTGCTGTTCATCGGTTTGGTGGATCTGGATCAGTAGGTTACCGGCCACAGGAAGTGGCCGGAAGGCACACAGCAGTCACGTGGTTGGGACACAGAACTGAACTGCGTGCCAGTATAGCGATAGTCCTTCACTCGGTATATTTCTTTTGTGATTAAACGGGTGACTGTATTCTGTCGCCTCTCTACATCTCTCTGCAGTAGATAGCCTAACCCGATGATCGTCACTCAAAAAGTAACAACAATGTGGAGGTGCTCGTAGGGAGATCCGTTTCAGAGTATCAGCGTAGACGTGTCACGCCGTATCGGCTAGCACCGTCATGCAAAGAGTGACAATACCTATCCGTGCAGGGAGCGAACCGTCCAGAGAATCCCGGACACCTCCGGGAGGTTGGGACACATGGATGAAACAGATAACTTAGAGGAAGCGATCGAAGTCCTCCAACAGCTTGGTTTAAAAGAGTACGAGGCACGATGTTTTGTTGGTTTGTCCCGTCTCCATACGGGAACAGCAAAACAACTGAGCGAGATGACGGAGGTTCCACGAACACGGGTTTACGATGCGATTCGCGTGCTAGAGGCTCAAGGGCTGGTCGAAATCCAGCATTCGAGCCCACAGCAGTTTCGAGCCGTCCCGATTGACGAAGCGGCCGAAACACTCCGTAATCAGTACGAAGCCCGTGTGGAGCGACTCCATAGTGCGTTAGACACGATCGAAATCGTCGACGGAGACGACGGAACCCCCGTTCAGGAGGTATGGGCAATGTCTGGACACAACGCGATCGAAAATCGGACAAATCAACTCATCGAGAAAGCGACTGTCGAGATCGTGTTAGTGGTTGGTGATGAGTCACTTCTGACCGAGAATCTCGCTGCGACCCTCAACGAAGTCGACAGCGAGGTCAACCTTCTGATCGGCGCATTGACGGAGTCTCTGCAAGCCCAAATCCAGACGGCCGTCCCAGAGGCCACGACGTTCATCTCTGGCTTAGAGTGGCTACGCGGCGAGAACGCCACCAAAGACGAAACAGCAATCGGTCGGCTCCTTCTGACTGACCGGTCGACAATTCTCGTGAGTTCGATTATCCCCGACACGGAAGAAGAACGAGCAGTGTTCGGTGAGGGGTTCGGGAACGGTCTCATCGTCGTTGCCCGCCGGCTCATGGCTCATGGGTTGTTGACTACTCGTGATCCCGGCCAGTGACTCCTTTTCACGACTCACCAAGAGGTGCCGACGTGGCTGAGTCGTCGTTTCTTCGTCGGTGACGGCACAGTCGTACACTCATCTCGACAGAGGCGGACAGCAGAATACCACCAAGCCAGCATCCCTACCGTCACCTATCACTGATTAGAAACATTCGGGGCCAGCCACAGAGAGGAAACCTAGCTCCAAACGATAGCGGAAAGTCCGGCGGCTCGCGAGCCGCCTGGAACGGGGAGGTTGGGTGGGGCGGCGGGAAGCGAGTGAACGAGGATTCAGAAAGGGCGAGACCGCCTCGGTCACAGGGAGACGACGTCTCCCGAGCACACGGCGCAAAGCGCCATGGACGTCTCTCGACTCGGCAAGCACCGCAGGCACGAGGAGTTCAGCGGGGTTTCCGTGAGCGAAGCGAGCGGGAGCCAGCGCCCCGAGGTTGTTGCACAGCACACCCCATGGCCGAGTGAATCACCTCACTCGTTTTCGACGTGTGGGTCCGTCATTTTCACCGTATAGACGCGTTCTCTGGGGATGTACGTGTACTCATCGTCGCCGTGATAGATCTGCCAGTGGTCTTCTTGATAGTTCAGTTTCTCATCGCCGATCTCTTCCGAAACGGTGTCGTCGTCGCCTTGATAGACAATCGTTGCCATGAACAACAGTAGGCGGGCCGCGTGCATAACGTGGTAGGTCCTCAAGAAGTGCTAAATTATTCTTCGACGCTGTCCTACAATCTAGAAAGTAACATGCACATCGTACTCTCACTCGGCGAGAGCATCCTCCGTGCCGACGCTTGACTCAGAGCATCTTCGAGAGTACGCAACCGTCATCCCAACACTCGCCCAGGAGCACGGCGTCTGTGTCGTCACCGGGGGCGGGTCTCCTTCGCGCGAATTCATCGATAGCGAGCTATCGGGGCGAACGAAATCGAACTTGAAACTCGGTATCGGGGTTACTCGGCTAAACGCCCGATTTCTCGTCGCGGCGACCGGTGACGATGCCGTCTTGACGCCATCAAAAGACTACGAAGCGGCGGGCAGAGCGCTCCGCTGCGGCGACATCGTCGTCATGGGTGGAATAGCACCCGATCAAATTACTGATGCGGTGAGCGCACTACTTGCTGAATACATCAACGCAGGATTTCTCATCTGTGCGACGAACGTGCCCTGGTCTGAGTCTGTCGCGTTACGGAGAGTCAAGGAGAAAGCCCTGCCCTTTAGGGCGGGGAGGATGTCCAGTGGCTTCCTTCGAGACTGACTAAAAACCGTTTTGTACGCCGCTCGGCGCACTCTGCAGCGAGTATACGATACCAGAAGAGTCATTAGTGTCCAAGAGGCTCAGACGACACAAGTGACCTCCTGGAGTCGTTCAAAACTCTCTGAGAGGCAGCGAAACGTCCTACAGCAGGCACGCTGACGATCACCTACGAACAATACGACGACGAATTTGAGAACTGATCTTGCAGGAACTCCGTCACCGAGGAGGCCATACAACCTCAACCTGCGATCCGCCAGCGCCCTCCGAGTTTCTTACGCTCACAATCATTATATTCCCCATCACGAAAGATTGTCACACGACCGTTCTCTTCGCTCAGAGTTACACTGGCAAGGACTTCTTCCCGGAGGGACACTTCTAACGCGCTGAGATGTTTGGTTCCCATCCAATCCGCATAGACGATGGGTGACTCTTCGACCACCTCAGTCGCATTTGGAGTCCGAACGCGAACCATCTGTTCTTGGATCGTCCTATCCGCAGCGACAACGACTGCCCCATCACAGGTGAATGCCACGTTGCGGGCTGCGTCGATGAACTCATCGGCTGAGATGGCGACTGACCGACACTGCTCGACGGGCCACGTGTTGTCTCCCAGTGGATCGGTGTATTTACCGAAATCGATGTCAGCGACGACAATAAAATAGAGGCTCGGTCCGGTCACATATGGTTCATCCCACCGGCTGAAGGAGAGACTCAAACTCTCCGCGACATATCTGAGGATGTCGATAGTTTCTGGGATTGTGGCATACTCCGCTTGACCGCCGTTACCTTCTATGATAACTCTCTCACCGGCATGTTCGATTTACGTGGAGAATCCGCTTGAATGCTCTGCCCATGATCGAGATTACCAGAACACTATCCGCATCCGGGACTGGTGGCATATCTCAGTCATCGAAGAAGAACAGGCGATTGTCGTCACCATGTCGATAGAAGGTGAGCTGTTGTCGTTCTTCCTTCGCACCGAAGACAGGCGTTCACTTCTCCCGAGTCGACCGACACGCACACGAAATAGACGCGAATGGAGCTACAAAGCCGGTGTTGCGTACACCGCCGCTACCGACCCATCCACACGTTGTACAAACACTCATTCGTCTTGCACCCCTTCTAAGGACCATGGCCGAGTTTCCAGACGAACGACAACTCGTACTACGGGCGCGTTCCCAGTTGGACCAGTGGACGAAAAGTGCCCGGATGGAGGCGTACACTGAACTGTTCGAAGGTGACGATCCCATCCTCTCCCCCGAAGAGGTGCGACTGCTCGATGCGCTCGACTCCGAACTTGAGCGAGAGGGAGACGATGGTGTCTGGGGAACCGATCAGTACGGAATCCACACAGCGGGGACCTCGAGTTCGGATACCTCACTCGGTGTGGTCTGCGTGTACCACCCACAGATCACCAAGGACTCCGTCCTTCGTGGGGCTGACGATCTCGACGACGAGACCGAAGAACGACTCAACGCAGCACTTTGGAAATACAGCGAGCGTGTCGCGGCGCTCATCGAGGCAAAACTCGACGACTTCGTCCGTCAAACCCAGCGGTAAGTCCCGCTCAGATCCGCTTTTTCATGGCGCTGTTGTCAGTTGATTGTACTGTCGATCATGAGTAGAGTCGAAATTCGAGCACTTGCCTATTTCGTCGGTTCGACGTTGTGGTTGAGCCGGAACAGGTTCTCCGGGTCCCACTCGTTTTTTATTTCGACCAAGCGGTCGTAGTTCTCGCCGTAGGCAGCCTGCTGATCACCTACTTCCTCAGGGACGAAGTTGGCGTAGACGCCGCCGGTCGAGTGGGGCGTCAGCGCCTCGTGCATGTCACGTGCCCACGCGATGCATTCCTCGTCCTGTTCGGGGTCTTCCCACTGGGTGTGGAGAACCATCGTGAACTCGAAGTTGCGGTGGGGGTAGGCCGTCGCGTCGACGGGTTTCTCGTTCATCGCCCCGCCGAGGTGTGGAATGGCGATCTCCGTCTCCGGAGTCGGGATTGTTTTCCCGTACTTGACGAACGTCTCTATCATTCCATCGGTCATCTCGTCGAAGTTGTGGGATTTCCAGTAGTGTCGGTTTCCGGCCGGGGCCAACCCGTCGAACGCCTGTTGCCAGCCGGTGTAGGGGTGCGGACCGACCGCATCGGCGATTGGATCGCCGACGTCACGGATCGGCTGAAGTACCTCTTCTCCCTCCTCCATATCGCCGGCGTAGAACGTCGCCAGGATGACGACCTTCCGGCCGTGCCACTCCTCGGGGATGAACGGCAGTGGAGGTGCGTGCCGGATGACGCACCAGACCGTCGCATCGTTGGGTGCACCAGCGGCGAAGTCACGATACCCCGAAAGGACCGCTTCGGCGTCGTCGAACGGATGGACGATCGGTCCGGACAGCACGGTCGGACCGACCTCGTGTAACTGGAATTCGAACGAGGTGACGATCCCGAAGTTACCACCGCCGCCTCGAATCCCCCAGAAGAGGTCCTCGTTTTGTTCCTCGCTGGCGTGTACTAGTTCGCCGTCTGCGGTGACGACGTCGGCCGAGATGAGATTGTCGACGGTCAACCCATGCTTTCGTGAGAGCCACCCCCATCCACCGCCGAGCGTCAGCCCGGCAATGCCGGTCGTGGAGTTGTACCCCACGGGCGTGGCTAGACCAAACGCCTGCGTTTCGTGGTCTAGCTCGTTGAGCACGACGCCCGGTTCGACGCGAGCCGTCTTCGCATCCGGATCGACCCGTACGGATTTCATCGGCGAGAGGTCGATCATGAGCGCGTCGTCCTTGACGGCTCTACCGGCGATGTTGTGTCCGCCGCCTTTCACCGAGATAGTGAGGTCGTGTTCCTTGGCGAACGTCACGGCGCTGATGACGTCAGCCACGCCAGCGCATCGAACGATGAACGCCGGGTGTTCGTCGATCATCGCGTTCCAGACCGTCCGAGCCTCGTCGTAGCCCTCGTCGTCTGGTCGGACAAGGGAACCACGCAGTGTCCCAGACAATTCGTCGAGTGCTTCGTCGCCTATTGTGGATATCTCTAGTGACATTCTCGAATCACGTTCCCCAGTGACTACGCCGTGTTGGGAAGTAACTGTGTGACATTTTCACAAGAGGGTCGTGTGAGGAGGAACCGAGTCACACACGACGTCGGGCATCGATCCGAACCATGACCTCTTTGCGCTGCTGGGACCCATCGATCCGTAACGCCGGTTATACCATTAGCAGATACTCAGGAAAGCCATCATTTTCAACGAGTTCACAGAGGAAAGACGACTGGTCGAATGTCACTTGTGGCTTACTCGGTCACTGGCTGTTCGCCTGCATATGCGTTGAACCAACCGTTCTCAGATCGCTCAAGCGCCCTGGTTCGGACTCTTGGGAGTTACCTGCTGGCCGCCGTCCACCAGCTGCCTTCTCGTTGACGTCGTCGACTCCGAATTCGGGGCCGCCGACCGGAACACTATCGCAGCTCGTGTAACTGGTCACTCACCTGATCGCACTCCGTCGTGCGGTCGGGTGAGCGATGACTTACACTCGTTACTATAGCTTCGACGGCGCTTGACCGGACTGTTTCCACCCTGTCCTGCTCTCTTGGGTCGATTTCAACAGGGTATCCCAGCTACCCCGAGAGCTCCAGCGCAACGTCTCTGGTAATAAACGTTGCTGCGAGGTCGTTCATCAACGCTTGACAGTCGATAGATGTCACTTCCGATGTGTACGGGTAATAGTTACTGCACAGGTGACGGAGACTGCGTTCACGATTCACGCAAGCCGCGACACGGAGGGGGACATCGATGCACCTGATAAATGATTCCGTACGGGAACACGACTCTCCTCGACAAAGCCGCCGCTCCCTACAAGACGTAATCCAGCTGCCACAACGACGAGCGTCCACACAGTTATCCGAATCGGGCGCCTACCTGGAAGGATGCCAGACGACAAACGAAGCCAAGACGAGAACGAAGACGACGAGCAGCCACAACAGCCGGAGCGAAAGCGAGAGGAGATGCGTGACCGCGCCCACGAAGACAGAGCGATGAGCGGCGACCTTGGTGGGCGACTTGGTGACCTCGATGGGGTACTGGATACCCATGATTATCCAGCCACGACGAACGAACTGGTCGAGGCCTACGGCGACTACGAGATCGAAACACAAGGCGGTACAGAATCCCTCGAAAAAGTGCTTGCTCCAACTGATAACCAAACGTACGACTCCGCCGATGATGTTCGAAGCCGGTTACTGGGACTGATACATCGCTAACCGCTGTTGTCTCGGTATCCACTCTTGCCCTCACCTCTCTGTGTACTCTCCACTAGCTCCCCACCTGACGATTCGGGTCTGGCCTCGGAAGTCGAGACGTTACTGCTCGAGGTGCTGTCCATGTTCATCATCGCGGCAGTCGTCGGAATCTTCGTCGCCAGGGTCCGGGAGTTCCCCTACACTGTTGCACTCTTGTTGGCCGGACTAGTCGTGTCAGTACTGGAGCCATCACCGCCCTACTAGCAATCGACATCTGACCCACCCACGTCACCATCTTCTTCGTTCTGCTGGAGGTCTCCATTACCGGGCCAATTCACGTGCTTCGCTCGCTCCGTGAGATTGTAACGTCCGCCGTGACTGTCTCGTGAGAGCCGGTTCTCACTGGAGATCGGGTTCGGAGGTCGACTGGCCGAGTGTCCGTGGTGGCCCGCCGCTCTGAATGACGTTGAACGCTCGCATCATGTCTGTCCGAGAAATGATTCCAACGAGATCACCGGCATCGTCGACGATCGGTAGGCGACCAACGCCGTTCTGCTGCATCTGCTGGAAGGCAGTCATTGCGTCGGCGTCGGGAGAGATCGTATGGAGGTCGGTTGACATCACGTCCTCGACGCGATATGCATCCCGTTCGACTTCTTCGACAGCACTCGCATCGTCCAGCGTCACCATCCCAACGAGATTGCCGTTTCGCAGTACTGGATACCCGATATGGCGCTCGGTAAACATCCGCGCGAGGAGATCAGAGATCGTAGTCTCCTCGGAAACCGTCTCGAGGTTCTCTTCGGGCGTCATGATGTCGCTTACGGTGATGTCTTCGAAAGCTGCCTTGATCGTGGTCTGTTGGGCCTCGCCGGACGCGGCGATGTAGATGAAAAACGCCAGTACGATGAGAAACCAGTTGGCGAACAACCCGAGAAGGCCCAGGCCGAACGCGAACACTTTCCCGACGGCAGCAGCCTGTTGGGTTGCCTTCGCGTGTGGCTGGTTCCGAGCGAGGAGTGCTCGGAGAATACGTCCGCCATCCATCGGAAAGCCAGGGAGCAGATTGAACGCAGCGAGCACTATGTTCAGGATTGCGAGATAGCCGAAGACGAACCGGACTGCGTCGACACTCGACGGGAGACTGGTAAATGCCACGTAAGAGCCCACGCCGAGGAGGACGCTCACGACGGGGCCAGCGATAGCGATCACCAGCTCGTGACGCCAGTCTTCGGGGAATTCGGTGAAGCTAGCCACGCCGCCGAGCAGCCAGAGTGTAATCGATTCGATCTCGTATCCGTATCGCAACGCGACCAACGAGTGGCCGAACTCGTGCAACAGGACGCCGGTAAACAGTCCCAGCGCCGAAGCCAGTCCGAGTACCCACGGGAGGTTCCCTTCGGTCAACTGGTCCGGGTCCATCGTGGCGCCGAACGTCTGGTTTATCACCACCACCAACTCAGCGATATCCCAGGCGATGAATACGGCGAAGAGCGGAAGGACGATCAAGAAGGTCCAGTTGAGCCGGACCGGAATTCCAAACGCCGAACCGATTCGGAGCCCTCTCATGTACGAGTGATTACACGCGAAGCAGGTTAAAACAACCCGGTAGCCGGAACAAGCGACAGCAGAAAGACAGTGAAACGCCACCCTCAACCTCGTTCACTCTCTTGACGAACAGGCGTACGGCGTCAGGACCGAAGCAGACGGAGTCTACACCGATGTGGGAGTCGCTCCGTCTCGTTACAGGAACTCTCCCGGGAGTTCGACAACAGCGCAGACACCGGGACTCGGGAAACCGTCACCTGTCTTTATTGTGTTCCCGGACTAACATTTAGTATGGCACTCGATGTAGAGGTTCCAGAACCGCCAGATCTTTCGAACCGAGGGATGCCACGCGAGTTCGAGTTGCAGGACGAGACGCTCGGGTCAGAGGACTTCTACCGCGAGGATCTCGAAGACCTGCTCCAAGAGGGTGCGTGGAAGGAGGGATTCAACGAGTGGGCCGAGTACACGGACCTTGACGAAGGGCACGTTCGAATCGTCAGCGACCTCGGCCTGTTCCAGGCGTTCGACTTCTATTGGGACCCGACCGAAGACAGGCTTCGCTTCGACGCCCCGACGATACCGAACGACTGGCGGGAGCGGGACGCGACCGAGCCGTTCGATTCGAGCACAGTTTCGATGATCGACGCCGCGCTACAGGATCTCGGTCGAGCCGTCCACGAGACGCTGGAGGACTACCTCGAACGGAACGACGAAGCCTCCGATTTTGGTTGGGGGAAAGAAACGTACGGCAACCGAGGCGAGTAACCCTCGCGTGAGTACTTGCGACCGCGAACAGTCGACTCGACAATGACCCCGTCATTCAAAATCTCGTACAGCTATCACGAAGTGTTACTCTTCGGACGTGACGACTCGATCGGTCACTGTCGCTGACTGAGGACCACACACGGTCTAAGACGGCTCACTAACTGACACGTTAACAAGCAAATAACGGGACCGGTAGAGGCACACACGCGGGTTCCGTCAGTTGTCGGGCGTTACACCTTTACTGCCGTCATATCGAAATGTCGTCACTTCCGAACTTCGAAGACGGCTCTCCGTGTCGAGGTAGCACGCTTACAGTCGCTAAGCGTTCGGGAACCGCGGTGAGAGATTTCCAGAAGGAACTGCAATGGTCGGTAGTTCACGAGAGTCCGACGAAGAAGAGACTAGACACAGACGCCCCGCGTCATCCGACGCGGGGTACTTCACTCAAACAGATATATCGGTCGAGGTCAGATCGTCTTTCGGATCGCCGATCCCGGACAACTTTTCCCTGCGAAAGTCGAATGTCAGGATGCCGATTGTTCGTTACGACACTGGGTTGCTGACTCGTCGTCATCTGGTGCCAATAGACCTCCGTAGACCCAAGTCGGAACCTGACCGTGTGATCGACGACGCTATTTCAACATCGTAGACTGTGTTCGTAATGAGGAGTCGTTCCTCCATCGAATGTGGCCTCCATACACGTTGTTCGAGGTGTGTTCGAGATACGCCGACAGCCAACGGAAACCGATCATACGACAGACAACCGCTCCGTCGCGAACTCCGATTACGATGCCTCTCAAACCACGTATGATATCTGCCGGTTGGCAGACGTAACTAGTTCGATCCAGCTTCTGTCCGTGGTCGATCTCTTCACTCCGAGTACAGAGCGATCCTCCTTATCGACAGATCTCGTGCAGATCGTCCAGCGAGTCGATATCCCAGGTGGGCCACACGTTGAGCTCCCAGTCGCTGCGGTGGGGACGACGAATGAAGGCCGAGTCGATGCCAGCGTTTTCGGCAGCCTTGATGTCGGATTCGTTGTCACCGACGTACAGCGCAGACTCTGCATCGAGGTCGGCGAGCGCCCGATCGAGGTAGTGTGGATTCGGCTTTCGGAGTGTGAGGCTCTCGATCGTCGCCTCGCGGCCATACGCAGTGTCGAACAGCTCCGTGAGATCGAAATGTTCGAGCAGGAACTCGACGGTCTCATGCTGGTTCGAGCTGACGATACCCATTGCGACGTCGAGATCCGCCAGTGTGTCGACGTCGTCGTAGGGGGTCTTTCGACCTGCGCGAGCTTCGCTTTGCTGTGCCGCAGACAGCGTGCTGTCGCGAGTGCGCCAGAACTGCTCCGGCTCGAAGTCGTAGACGTCACTCACGGTAGCGACGTCACTGGGAGTCGCACCGATGGTCATCTCTTCGACGTGCTCGGACGTCGGATCGGTCACACCGAACTGTGCAAACGTGTCTTTAGTCGCCTCTCGGAGAACGTCAAAACGCGTCCGACCGACGAGAACACCGTCGTTGTCGAAAACGACGGTATCGTAATTCATACCCCCCTTTTGGCTGTCGGCGTGATAAGGGTTTCAATCGAGATCGGACATCGACGACCGAGCCAGACGTCGGTACCTGTCTGCCCCACTGTTCGAGACAGATTCAGTGACAGTCCCCCTCGACTGCGTCAGGACGTCTCGTTCCGGAGGAATCTGTATTCTCCTCAACCCGTCGTACGCGCAGTGAATAGCTCTCGAACTGACGACAATCCGTCGTTCGGGACCAGTTTCTCTGCCACTGATAGAGAGTCAGAATCTCATCACACCATCCTCCGTGACGACCGTCTCGAGGAGTCGCGTTGGTGTCGAGTCGTACGCAGGATTCCCGATATCGAACCCTTCGGCCGGTTCGAGCAGTACTTCGGAAGCGAGACCGAACTCGTTGCTGAACTCGAAGCCGCTCCCGATAAACTTGGACGCCGGCCCGACGACGGTCACCGGAACCCCTTCGGATGCGGCCGTTGCGACGAGTGGGTAGGTCCCGACGTGGTTGTACACGGTTTCGCCGATAACACAGTTCATGCCGACGACGACGCGGTCAGCCTCGGACAGGTAGTATCCGACGGCGCCGTCGACGATGAGTGTCACGTCGATGCCGTCTCTGTTCGCAAACCGACGGGCCATCTTCCGACCGAGATACTGCGGTCGCGATTCGGTGACGTACAACTCGAACTGCTTCCCCGACTCGAGCGCACAGTTGAGTGTCGCCACCACCGTCGAGGAATATCCGTGGGTCAAGAGTACGTCACCGTCCTCGATGAGTGTAGCTGCTGTCTCGGCCGCTTGCTCCTTGCTCGACTTAATCCCAATGACAATCTCTCGCACGACAGCCTCCAGCCGCTCTTGTGCCGCATCCACTGTCTCAGGGTCGAATTCGTTGACTTCGGCGATGATCCGTTGCTGGGTCGTGTACAGCATCGCATGTGACTGATTCGCTTGCCGGAGTGCTCGACTGTTACGAACTAGCGACCGCATGAAATCCTCGACAGTGTGGTACTCTCGCGTCACTAATTCACGGAGCGCTTCAGCGGCTTTCACAGCGGCAATCGAGGTACTCTGAATCTGTTCTTCTCGAATCTGCTCCACTGTATCGTCGATCATGAGAGTATCTGTCTCGCCCACTGCTAAGGCTGTTCGCCCTCGGCTTGCCGCCACACGCGTCTCTGCCTACACGGACGAGATCTCGCGACCGTCTACGCTGCTGTGAACCGACGCGTCGTATTCGAAATTCAACAGAGTTCCAGGGTCAGTGGAGTCGTCTTCTTGGCGGCCCCTCACGTCTACGTCGACTCCGCTGCACCGTTAGCGTACACTGATGCGAGTACGTGTCGCTGGACGCCCTGGGTGTATCGGGGACGCGCCTCGTCGGAGTCCTCTACGTACTGATCACTCTCGACGAGCTGCTACGCGAGTAACGTTCGGAGCACCGTCGACCACGGGATCGGACGAACGGGGTGATCCGGCTTCAGGCGGCTGCCGTAGACCGGTCGGTGTTCGTCTCGGCGCCGATCCGCCGTTCAGCGAGCGCGAGCGCCCCGTCGAGAGTGACAGCGAGCAACGCGCCGGTAATCGCGCCGGCGAGCAGTTGCGGTCGATTGAACAGCTGGATGCCGCCGACCACCCAGACGCCGAGTCCGCCGCCGCCGATGAAGAACGCGAGGTAAGCGGTTCCGACGTTGAGCACCGTACTCGTCCGAATGCCCGCGAATATCACGGGCATCGCGAGGGGAAGTCGAACTTTCCGCAAAATCTCCCACTCGGTCATCCCCATCCCACGGGCTGCCTCCACCGTTTTCTCGTCGACGTCCTCCAAGCCGGTGATCCTCGTCTTTACGGCGGCCAACCATCGAGGGCGTGATCCTCGACGGTGGGTCGTCGGTGCGGTCGTCGTCTGTGGCGTGCTCTGGGAAATGTGTGAATATTTCGTTCACGCTCTCGCTGATCGCCTCGGGATAGAACCGATTCTCGTTGTCTACAGTAAAAGAGATACTGTCCTCGACCTCGGCTTCGATCTCGTTGGTGCGCTTCTCGTCCTCGTATTGGGCGACCACCATCTCCGTAATCTCTTGCAGCCCGACAATTGAGAGGGGTCGTGGTGACGTTGCGTTCCGTTCAGCGTAAACCGTCGCTGACAGTACCGGTAGCAGAGTGTACGGACTAAGCAGTCGGTCACCCAGAGACTGCGTGTCTCGCCTGCGTGCGGCCAACGAACATTCGCGAGCAACCGGACGGACTCCGCAGCACGCTCCGGCGGCCGTATCGAATTCGGGGTGCCAGTCGGTCGGGCTGACGGGGCCGATCGAAAAGGCGTGCCGTGGACGGGAGACAAAGTGGTCGAAGTATATCAGAATAATTATAATATGCGCGTTATAACAAATAAATTATGTATAGAGCGACGAAGCCAGATCGTCGAACTGGATAGCTCGGGCGTTTCGAGCTGTGGGCTACACACGGAACCAAAGTCGAAGTGAGAGAGCGAGTCCGATGTCACGGGACACCACCCCCGAGTAGTGTCGATTACGTGCGGGCCAGTTTGGGTTACAGACAGTCGATACTGCCTACACCGTCGCGCGACGACGAAGACATCGGTGACTGCCGACGGAGTCGGCGGTCCCCCCGTCGAAACTGATCGAGAAGTCGGCGGACTCATCACCGAGAGACGAGCCTCGCCGAGCTGCGGACATATCTCCGCCCAGAGCGTAGCCTGACCCAGTCGTCTGCCGGCGTCGACGAAGAGCCCGTCTGCGGTCGCTGGCCGGGTACGTGTCTCGACTGGAGATCCATCGACGCTCGTCAGGATCTCGACTACGAGTCCCTCGATTCGGAAGGGGGCTCGTACAGGCCGTGGCTCTACTCGGCGTCGCAGCCGCCGTTGCGGTCCTGGTCTCGACTTGACTCCTCGCTCAGAGTCGGCTCCGGAGTCGGAGCCGGAGACGGTTCACTTACCCATATATTACATTTTGATTAGTATTATGTGTGAATAGTATGATCGGGGTATCTCGCTGGACCGACGCTCCTCCACTGGGCGTCCGACGTGGTCGGAGAAAACGATAGTGACGGACGAGAACCAGCAGTCGCCGCGGGCGATCGACTGGCAACCCACCCCCGACCCGGCCGTCCACTCGCAGTCGACAGACTGCAGTCCGGTCCCGAACTGGTCCGTAGAGATACCGCTCGTTGGCGGTCGTGTCTCTCGGTACGTCCACACAGAGTCACTCGAACGACGAGCCCTCGAGATTCCTTATAGCCGAGTTAGACTGCGAGGTACGACCACGACTGACTGCCACCCGCGACGACGCAGCATTCGTTACGCGCATAATACTGTAATGAACAACCTTACGTGTGAGATGTTAGGTCACTCGTGACGGGTAGCACGGGCCTGCGGAGTGGTCGGAACGCAGAACGATACCGACCAGAACCCGACCTATGTCGCTCTGGTCTCGAACCCTTTCGCCGGTCTGCGGTGGCGTCACGCGCTCTCGATGGCGAACCCCCGGAGACGCCATACACCGGAGAGCGATCGATCTCACGGACCTCCGAGTGCTTCGTCACACCCTGTCGTCAGATTCAGTTAGTTCGATCTCTCGCTCAATCATCTATTGGACGGACAAATGTTATACGTGCTCATCACTCAGTCCAACTGTAATGTCGGATTACAATCGACGGAGATTCCTCCAGCTCACAGGGGCGACAGTCAGTGCGGCGACTCTCGGAGCTGGTCAGGTGACGGCACAGAACTCCGATTCGCGGTTCTTCATCAACCTCCGGGACGTTGACCGTTCGGAGATACCGGACGACGTCGAGATCGTCCACGACCTCTCGCAGGCGGACGTGTTGGTCGCCCGCGGTGACCAAGACCGCGTAGACGGGACGACGGTCAGCGACCTCACGATCGACCTGAGCGCGGACGGGACTGGTGCCGTCAGGTCTCACGACGGACCCAGTACTACCGGGGAGGGGGAGGGCCACAACCACGACGGACCCGCGACGAACTCCGAGTATCAGTGGGATAAGCGCGAACAGGACCTCGCCAACGAGCTCACCGACAAGCCCGGCGGCGGCAAGTCGATCCACGACATTGCGACCGGTGAAGGGACCCGCGTCGCCGTCGTCGACAGCGGCGTCGACGACAGCCATCCCGACCTCGCGGGCGTCGTCAACGACGACCTCTCCGAGAACGTCTCCGAGGATGACTACGACTGGCGGCCCAACGGCGCCGGGAACCACGGTACTCACGTCGCTGGTATCATCGCGGCGACGAACAGCAACGACGGTCCCGCGGGCGGCGTCCTCGGGACCGCACCTGAGACGGAGCTCGTCTCTTATCGGATGTTCTCCGGCGTCGAGGGCAAACAGGGCGACGGTTACGCCGGCTGGGTGAAGGCCGCCGAGGCCGGTTGTGATGCGATCAACTACAGCGTCGGCTTCCCCGCGCCGTACGTCTATCCCGACGAGTATCCGGAACTCCTGCAGGAACTCCGCATCGCCGAGCAGGTCGCGGAGTACGTCCGGTCGAAGGGAACGGTCATCGTCAACTCCGCCGGGAACGACGGGCTCGACATGACTCCAAGAAGTACCCTGAGCCTTCCGACGGAAGCCGAGGGGGTCTTCGGCGTGAGCGCGACGGGTCCGATCGGCTACGGCTGGGGCGGCAAACACAGCGACAACGAGGCTAAGTGGCTCACAGGCAACCGACTGGAGGAGCCGACGACCCAGCCCGCGTTCTACACGAACTACGGGAGTCCGGTGGATATCAGTGCTGCCGGCGGGAACGCGGACTTGGAGGCGCTGGATAGCGGTATCGAGGGAGCCGCGAACGATCTCGTCTACTCGACCGTTCAGGGCGGTTACGGGTGGAAGGCCGGCACCTCGATGGCCGCGCCACAGGTCTCGGGTGCCGTGGCACTGGTCCGTTCGCTCCGTCCCGACGCCTCCGTCGAGGAGGTGGAGAAGCTCATCCAAGACACCGCCAGCATGCCTGCAGGGGGGGAGAGCTACCACGGCGCCGGCCACCTCGACCTAGAAGCACTGGTCAAAGCCGCCCGATAGAGCGTTACTCGACGTCTCAGAACGCGTGGAGGAGGGTTCGAACACCGTCCTTCGACACCCGCCGTATCCTGCTCGACGGACGACCGAGACCCACAGCGCCGACCCGTTCGGTCCTACTACCGCTCCGACTCGGTCCGGTTCCGGACACCGACGAGGACGTAACGTTTGCCTCTGTTCGGCGACCACGTTTCGACAGCAGAGTGGCGGGTTTCGGGGGCTGTGCCGAAACGTTACTCGTACACGTGGACGCTTCCGGTGCTGTTCGCTTCGATGTAATCCCAGTCGTACTCCACTCCGAGTCCGGGGCCGTCGGGGACGCTTACCGTTCCGTTCTCGTCGATCGTGTCGAACATGTCCGAGTATCCACCCTTGTAGACGGGGGGTTGGGTGTTCTGGCACTCGGGGTGGACGAGAGCTAGCTCGTAATAGTTCGCATTTCGGCAGGCAGCGATACAGTGGCGCTGGGCCGGGCCTGGCGCGTGGAACTCTACGTCGAGGCCGAACCCTTCCGCAACGCGCGCGATCTTCATCGCGCCAGTAATGCCCGCGTCGTACTCCGGATCCGCACGGACGAAGTCCGTAGCGCCGTTTGCTATGAAGTCCGTGTGTGGCTCGAGACCGCGAACGTGTTCGGTCTGGAGGATGGGGGTATCTATCTGCTCGCGGAGTTTTTTGTGTGCGTGCTGGGAGATTCCGCCGTCCCGGTACGGGTCCTCGTACCAGAGGTAGTCGTACTCGTCGCAGGCGCGACCGACCTTCAACGCGTCCGCGAACGTCTCGAGTTCACAGGCGGGATCCACCATCAAGTCCATCTTGTCACCGACCCGTTTCCCAACCGTCCGTACCGTTTCCACCTCACGTTGGACGTCACGGGCCTCGTCGCTTCCGCCCCAGCCGTGGATCTTGAATCCGGGATACCCCGCCTCGAGACACTCTTCGGCGAAATCGGCGTACGCTTCCGGGGAGTCCAACCCACCGTTGTCGTCCGCGTGGTACGTTGAGGCGTACGTCGGGAGACGGGTGCGGTAAGTTCCGAGGAGTTCGTGAACAGGTGCGTCGTAGTACTTTCCAGCGAGGTCCCAGAGAGCGATGTCGATGGGTCCGATTCCCATCCGGTCGTACTTTCGGAGCGCCCGTTTTACCTCGCTCCAGTGCCGCTCGCGTTCGAGCGGGTTCTTCCCGACGAGATAGTCCGCGAACGTGTGTATCTGAGCTGCCCCCGGTGAATTCCCGCCGACGTACTCGCCGGTGATACCCTCGTCCGTGTGTATCTCCAGCGCGAACAGCTTTCGTTCCGTTGTCGTCCCTGGTTCGTAAGCGAGATTGAACCCGTTTCCGTCGGTGCCAACGTCCTCGAGGGGGTACCGGAACTCGGTGCTCTCGATCCGCGTGATCGTTGGTGGCATAGTTCAGCCGATACGGTGGAGGATAATAAATCCCGGCTCGAACCGAACGACGGTGTTTGATTAACGACGAAGGACTGTCGAACACCGTCTCGTTGCTCGCAGAGTTGGGTGTCGAACGTTCGCGAAAATCCGTTCACGAGCGGGTCCAGAAGGCTGATCTACAGCCAACCGACGGTCGAAGTCCGAATCACGCTGCGCTTGACGAGACCGCGATTCGGATCAGTTCTTGGCTGTGTGCCGCTGCCGATGCCGAGCGTCGGGGGTGTTTCCTCCCCGCTGTTCAAGCGCAGTGGTGGTGGCAAGTATCGGATTCCTTCCACCCCTCAGGGGAGGAGTTTTCTCCTCGCATCTCTCTGATCGGCTTCGGTGGTTGTGCTGAATACAACGCGCGAGCCGCTGTGGGCTCGTGAACTTCAGCCGTAATCGCGTGTCTTCCCTCGATCTGAAAACAGATGTATTTGAAATTCTGAACTGATATTCAATGACAACCCGACTGAAGTCTCTTGCGACGAGCAGTCACGGAAGGACGACGTTGTGGATTTCAATCGTCTAGGCGTACACCATCATTTTACGACAGTCGTTCATTGGCGCTTTCGACGACGACACCAAGCGCTCGATAGACGAACACCAGCTCAGAGGGGTAACGAAGCAGTTCTCACCAAAAGTATTGGTAGAATATCTAGCTGTCTTTCACCTCAGATGCCCAAGGGTTCCATAAAGACCATTCGACGCAGTTTCTTGCCCACCACCCGGCAACAGATGTATAATTACTTCTGATCACCACCGATACGTTTCGCCGATCAATTCATAGAGAAAAGTACGCTGAACTACCTTTTCTCTCCTGTCTCAGCTCACTCGGCAGGTGTCGAACACTACGTTCGGTTAGTTCGCGTCTCTCGTGACGAACGGTGGATCTTGATCCAACAGTCTCATGAACAACCCACCAACCACAGACCGATGCTGGAATCTGGTCCGTTCGGCAGTCTTCGTGTCGTACCAGTCGGCGAGAGGGACCCGATGAGGCGTTTCATCCAAGAATCGCCACAGCGAGTCGACTAACTGCTCGAAGTCCGAGTCATCCTCCGCGAGCGTTGCTGCCCAGAGTACCCAATCGGCTTTCGTGTACGACGCTCGGCAGTCCAGCGGAGTTCCGTACCGGTTCTGTTCCTCAAGATACTTTTCAACTTCTGTCTCTGCAACAGTGTCGTCGAACAGATCCAAGTCGAACAAGTGATCCCACACAAGGTTGTATTTGAGACTCCACGTCCCTGGTTTGTCGAACGCCAATCTGAAGTGCTCGCCATCGTCCGCATCTCGTGTCCACTCCTCGGCCATCTCGCGTGCAATCTCCACGTATTCTTCCCGGCGGTCGGTCTCTCTTCGAAGCCCACACAGCAGTCCGTAACTCGCAATCCCAAAAATCGTTTTCAAGGAGAGATTCACGTTGTGAGCGAGATGGCCAGCGAAGTCGTCGGTACAGAGTTGCTCACCCGGGTCGTAGCCGTTTTTGAGGAGGTACTCAGCCCATTGGGTCAGCAACTTCCAGTGGTCGTCTGCGAACGCCGACTCGCCATCGCGGAGACAGACTGCGGCAGTCGCGATGAGCATATTCCCACACTCTTCGATCGGCATCTGGTTCTCGAGGACCAGTTCACCATCGACTGTGCGGTACGTTTGCCCGTTCGCCTTCGGATACGTTCCAACGTCGTGCGGGGCAAACTCGTACGGCCAGTCGGCGGTCCGAGCGTAGCGGAAGATCGGCCGGAGCATCCCTTTGACGAGTTCGGGGGCGTACAACAAGAAGAGTGGAATCGAGGGATAGGTCACGTCGACCGTCGCGATACAGCCGTTGCTGAAACACTCCTTCGAGAAGAACAACGGCCGTCCCTCGTACTCGACGAGCGTATGGGAGGCGATTGCCTGCCGGTACGCGAGCGAGGTGATGTCTGCGTACGACTCGCCGCCCGCCTCGAGGCTCCGTTGTCGTAATTCTTCGTCGAACGCTGTACAGCGCGCGCGAACTGCCGAATACGCTTCGACCGCTGTCGCGAGCATTTCTTCGGGTGTCGTCCCATCACGTCGCCAGTAGGGTTCGAGGTGCTCGCCGAAATACTCGATCGCTTTCCGTTCGTCGTAGGCCACCGTGAGGAACGTCTCTTGTTCGGACTCACCATCGACATCCATCTCGAATGCGCAGGCTAACACGGACAGGTCGTCGTCCGCGTCGGCCGACGCCGCCTCAGCATCCAACTGCGGGAGCTGAGCCGTCGCAACGAATTCGTCGCGGACGGCTGCTCCCGCGATAACACGCTCCGTTGGCACGCTAGTCGGTGCGAGGAGATACAGGTACCCCCAATCGATGCGGACGTCGTCACCGCTGTGACCGAGGATATCCTGAGTCTCCGTCCCGACCCGGAGTGCCTGGCCATAGCCCTGAACAGAGACGCGGTCCGGCTCAGTCGACTGCTCCGGCGTATCCACACACCACTCCGCAGTCACGTCGAAGTAGATCGAGATATCGTGATCCTCGCCGTCGACTGCCCGTGTACGGAAGGTAACGTAGGTGGTCGGCCGCGAAAGGAGGTCGAAGTCGTCGAGCAAGAGTGGAGAGGTGAACTCGACCTCGAGTTCGATACCAGCTGCCCGGAAGGTGTAGCCGGTCGTGGTCGGGTGCACGATCAGATTCGTCTGTTCCATCGCCGGAACATCACCATGCTCGCCCGCGAATCGATAGGATTCGCCATCGATGACTGCAAACCCAGTGAGGCCATGCTCCGATTCAGTCCAGTGTATCGGTGTCGACTCGGCTAGGTGGGTGGTCGGAGACCAGACACTGAAGTAGGGGTGGTGTGTGACGAGTGGCACTGCTGGCGGTCGGAGCGAACTCATACTTTCGTATCTGAGAGAACCAGTATAAGTGTACGGACTGGTGTGTACGCGAGCACTGTCCACTGACGTGTGCGTTCCCATCGTCAGGTTCTCCGCGGTAGTTCAGAGGTGACTAATGGTGCCAGCATCACCCGAAGTTATGTGCATCCACTCGGTGTAGACACGTAGACGCATGAGTAAGAGTGACGTCCGTCAGCGGATCGTAGATTCAGGTGTTATCGCAATCCTTCGCGGTGTTTCAGTGGAGGCCGTCGGTGATGTCGTCGACGCCATTGCAGCCGGCGGCGTCGAAGCCATCGAAATCACGGTCGACACGCCGGGCGCGGTCGACATGATTCGACAGGTCTCCCGGGAGCATGGCGACGACATCGCTATCGGAGCAGGGACCGTTCTCGACCCTGAAACTGCGCGTGCAGTCCAACTCGCCGGGGCGGAGTTCGTCGTCACGCCGACGGTCAATACCGAGGTCATCGAGACGTGTAACCGGTACGGCACACCCATTGCGACGGGTGTTATGACGCCGACAGAAGCACTCACCGCGACGGAAGTAGGCGCAGATCTCTGCAAGCTGTTCCCCGCATCGACGACTGGCCCCGGGCAGGTGAGCGCGATCAACGGTCCGCTTCCACAAGTCCCGCTCGTTCCGACAGGTGGCGTGTCGTTGGACAACGCCGCTGAATTCTTCGAGGCGGGGGCGGTTGCCGTTGGCGTCGGAAGCGCACTCGCCGACACTGACGCGATCGACGCCGGAGACTACCAGACACTGACCGAGACCGCAGCACAGTTCACCGCGCTCGCCGAGGAACACCGATGACGCCCGACCTCGTCACGTTCGGTGAGACGATGCTTCGCTTGAGCCCACCGTCGGGAGAGCGGCTGGAGACGGCCACTTCACTCGACTTCCGGACGGCGGGTGCAGAGAGTAACGTCGCCGTCGCAGCGTCCCGACTTGGGAGCTCGACGACGTGGCTCTCGAAGCTCCCAGACTCCCCGCTCGGACGCCGTGTTACGAACGAACTCCAGCGTCACGGTGTCGATCCACGGATCTGCTGGGACGAGACTGCGCGACAGGGAGCGTACTACATCGAGCAAGGTGCGACACCACGACCAACGACAGTTATCTACGACCGCGCGGACGCGGCGATTACCACTGCTCGTCCGGCTGACCTCGACCTCGACGCCGTCCGTGACGCATCGGTTTTCTACACGAGCGGCATCACACCGGCACTCTCCGAGACGCTCGCAGAGACGACGGCTTATGTCCTCGCCACTGCGAGGGAGACAGGAACGACCACCGCGTTCGATCTGAACTATCGGTCGAAACTGTGGACTCTGGCGGAGGCGCGTGCGATGTACGAGTCGCTGTTTCCGGACGTCGACATCCTCGTCGCCGCCGAGCGAGACGTCCGGACGGTCCTCGACCGCACCGGAGACGCCGAAGCACTCGCAGCGGGACTGGCGAGGGATTTCGACTTCGAGACGGTCATCATCACTCGTGGCGACGAGGGGGCGCTCGCGGTTCACGAAGGGACGGTCCACGAGCAGCCAGCGTTCGAGACAGAGACCGTCGACGCAATCGGAACCGGGGACGCCTTCGTCGGAGCATACCTCGCCCGACACGTCGCTGGCGACAGTGTCGCCGAGGCACTCGCGTACGCCGCAGCGACCGCCGCGCTCAAGCGAACGATGGCTGGCGACCTCGCCGTCGTGACGCCAGAAGAAGTGGATCTGGTGCTGAAAACCGGTGACGCAGGCATCGAACGGTAACCTCCTGCGACCTAGTCGACACCGAAGCTACTCGAGACTGTTCTTGTACTCGACGAAAGTATGATCCTGCATGACGGCAGTCCGCCCGCCGTCGACGAGGAGACTCGTTCCGGTGATGAACGACGCCTCATCACTCGTCAGGAACGCCGAGGCCGCTGCGACATCATCAGGAGTCCCGATACGCCCGAGCGGATGCATCGATTCGACGTGCTCGCGGTCGTCAGCGCTCAGTTCCTCTCGCGTTCGTTCGACCTCGACCCACCCGGGGTTGATGGTGTTCACCCGAATACCGAGTGGACCGAGTTCGAGCGCGAGTGCACGCGTCATTCCGTTGATCCCCGCCTTCACCGCATTGTACGGGAACAACCCGGGCATCGTCAGGAACGCGTGGTTCGAGGACATGTTCAGGATGGCGCTTCCCTCGGACATGTATTCGACTGCATGCTTGACGCACAGCCAGAAGGAACGAAAGTCCGTCTCGAGGACGAACTCCCAGTCGTCCATCGTTGCTTGGGTCGCCGTCGTCTCTGTCTGCACGCCGGCGTTGTTCACGAGCACGTCGATTCGACCGAATCGGTCGGCTGTCTCCTCGACGAGCGCCTCGATGGCGGTAGGGTCGCGCATGTCTGCTTCGATGAACGTCGCCTCCCCGCCCTCCGAGCGAATCGACTCGACGATCTCCTCGCCGTCAGCTGCTGATCGGCCGTTAACGACGACGGTCGCGCCCTCGCGACCGAGGCGTTTTGCAATCCCAGCGCCGATACCTTTCGTCGACCCGGTGACGATTGCGACGTGTCCTTCGTGGCGCGAGCTCATCTCAGTCGCCTCCGACCCCTGGGACGTCCGACAGCTCTCCCCGGCCAGTGTACTCACAGAGCAGTTCGACCTCTTCTTGGCGGTAGGGAGTTCCGTCTTCGTGGAGGAGATCGTGGAACCAAGTGTCCGTATCCTCGTCTTCAACGGCTTCGGCGATGGAGGTCTGTGCGGTACTCCACGGGAGGTGCGTCTGAATCTTCCCGTTGACGAACCCCCACGTGTAACAGCCGATGTTCTTCTCCTTGTAGTACGGCAGATGCGTGCGAACGTGGTTATCTCGCGTGCGCGCAAGCCACTCCGTACAGAGCAACGGTCGGTCGTACGCTTCGAGGTCCTCGAGGCGCTCTTTCGTGAACGAGAGTTCGCTGTAGTCGTGGAACGAGACGACGTCTGCGTGCTTGCTCCCGATTCGGTTCTGCTCCGTCCGGTTCGGATCCCAGTTGACGCCTGCGGTAACTGGCTGGGTCGGGTTCGCCTCGCGGACCCAATCAAAGGACTCGCGGAGAAGTGGGAGCGTCTTTTGCTCCATCTCGCTGTTTCCGGGCTCGTTGTAGACGTCCCAAATGAGAACACGGTCGTCGTCGCGGAACGCACCGACGATGTCGCGGACGTACTCGGCGAGCTGTGGCCACGTCGAACGGTCGACCGCCCGTTCGTGGCCGGGGCTGGGTGTCCACTGGCTGTTGTGGGTGTTCGGGAGCGGGTCTTTCTGTGGACCGAGATACGGTTCGTCTCCGGAGAACCCGACGTCGTCGAAGAAGACGAACATCGTCGAGAGGCCGTGGCTGTCGGCGATGTCGAGATAGCGGTCCATCCGTTGTTTCAGTCCCTCGGGGTCGTCCTCCCAGACGACGTACTGAAGGAACACTCGGGCGGTGTTCATGCCGACCGCGCTCGCCCACCGGAGTTCGCGGTCGATCGTCTCGGGGTCGAACGACTCGGCGAGCCACATCTCAGTCGGGTTCACCGCCGTACTGGGGAGGTAGTTACACCCGACGAGCCAGTCTTGTTCGTCGTACCAGTTCCATGCTTTCTCGGAGCTCCAGCGTTCTACTGTCATGATTTGTCTTGTTCTGTCTGTCGTCAAAGGTCAGTTCGCAAGCGGTCCATCAGCGGTCGGTTAGGTTGCGCTCACCATTCGGCGACACTCCCGTCGTCGTGTCGCCAGACGGGGTTGTGCCAGTCGACGTCGAGTTCCGCACGCTCACGGACGTAGTCGACGTCGATGTCGACGCCGAGGCCCGGTCCGTCCGGAAGGTCGACGTAGCCGTCGTCGTAGTCGAACACCGAGGGGTCTTCGAGGTAGTCGAGGACGTCGTTGCTCTCGTTGTAGTGGATATCGAGGCTCTGCTCTTGGATGAGCGCGTTCGGCGCGACGGCGTCGACCTGGAGACACGATGCGAGCGCGAGCGGCCCGAGCGGGCAGTGTGGGGCCATCGCCACGTCGTACGCCTCGGCCATCGCAGCAATCTTCTTCACCTCGGTGATGCCGCCGGCGTGCGAGAGGTCTGGCTGGATGAGGTCGACCGACTGGTTCTCGAAGACCTCTTTGAAATCCCACCGGGAGTACATCCGTTCGCCCGTCGCGATGGGCGTCGACGTCTGCGCGGCGATTTCGGGCAGTGCGTCGTTGTGTTCCGGCAACACCGGCTCTTCGATGAAGAACGGTTCGTGCGGTTCGAGCGCTTTCACCAGTCGCTTGGCCATCGGCTTGGTGACCCGCCCGTGGAAGTCGACGCCGATGTCAACCTCGGGGCCGACGGCCTCGCGGACGGTCCGGAGTCGGTCGACGGCGTCTGCGACGGCACTCGGGTTGTCGATGCGGCGAATCTCCGGAGTGGCGTTCATCTTCAGCGCAGTGAACCCCGCGTCGACTTTCTCAGCGGCGGCCTCACCGACGTCGGCCGGGCGGTCGCCGCCGACCCACTGGTAGACGCGGACGCGGTCCCGAACCGGGCCACCCAGGAGCTCGTAGACGGGCGCACCGAACTGCTTGCCCTTGATGTCCCACAGCGCCTGGTCGATACCGGCGATGGCCGACATGAGAACC
Organism: Halogranum amylolyticum; assembly: GCF_900110465.1. GTDB lineage: Archaea > Halobacteriota > Halobacteria > Halobacteriales > Haloferacaceae > Halogranum > Halogranum amylolyticum. The sequence goes on along the minus strand of NZ_FODV01000007.1, from coordinate 25,225 downwards.
GGCCCACCGCGGTAGAACCCACCGCGGTACATCGACTGCCAGTGGTCTTCGATTCGTGAGGGGTCCTCTCCGAGGAGATACGTCTCGACGAGCTCCTCGACCGCCCCGCGGACGGTGTGTGAGCGGCCTTCGACGACCGGTTCGCCCCAGCCAACGGTGCCGTCGCTAGTCTCGAGTCGGAGGAACAGCCATCGCGGCGGCACCTCGAACAGTTCGTAGTCAGTGATTCGTGTCATAGACAGATGTGTGAGGTCGTGTGTGGTGTTGTTTTCGGATGTCGAAGGTCAGTCACGGGCGAGATGGGTGATGAGTCGGTCCAGTAGGAGCGTGGCGACGGGATGCTCACCGTATCCCTCCCCGAGCGCGAAGGTCGACGTACTGACCTCCCCCTCACTGACAGTGCGCGTCACGAGCGGACTCCCCCAGTTGGCAATCCACCCTTCGACGTATTCGATGTGAATCTCGTCGCGGTCGGTGTCTAGCCCTGTCGCCAGTGCGTTCGGGTAGAGCCCCTCGAAGGCCCAGTCGAGTCGCTTGCTCCCGGTCGCATCCGAGATGAGCGGACAGTCGTGAGCGAACAGCGCAGAACACAGATTCCAGTTCTCTCCCGGCGGGAGTTCGCGGTAATCGAACAGGTCGTCTGTCGGTGCAGGTTCGTGCGCCGGTGGCACGAGCAAGACTCTCCCGCCGGCCTCGGCGAAGCCACGAGCCGCCGCATCGAAGGTCGAGACGACTGCAAGGTCGACCTCGTCGCTCAGCTCTCGCGTCACGTCGTGACAGGAACCGATGAGGCGATCGGCGACGTAGTTCTCCTGGACGAAGACCGTGAGCTCACGATTCGGAGCCCGCGCTGCGCTCACGACGGTCACCGGTTCGTCGTTCGTCGCTGTCGCCGTCTCGGTGGTGAACGTGACCTGCAGTGAACAGCGCTCGCACACGTCGACAGTCGGTGCTGTCACCGTAACCGTTCGCGTCCGAGACTTGGCATGCGCATCGACACCGACGTCGAGGCTTCCACCGTCGACGACCTCCTCGGTCTCTTCGGTGACGAGCGACCACTCGACCGTCCCGGTGTGGGCTTCACGCCCGTCGTTGACGACCGTGATTTCGACGTCGGTGTCGTCGCCACTCCAGGCGACGTGAGACGCAGGCTCTGCGGTAATCAACAGCTCGTTGTTGATGGCCGCGAAGTCGTCGTGGAACGCCTTCTCCTCGCGGCGGTAGTCGAGGATGCCGTTGAACTCCCACTCGATGTCGCTGAACTCGGTGATGATGTAGCCCGAGATGCCGTCGTGGACCCGCATCTGTTCGATGAGATCCTTCACAGAGAGATACTCCCGCCACTGCCACGCCTCGGCGAGGTCGGTGACGTCGTCGAAGGTATCGAGCAGCGTCGTCTCCTCGAGACGCTTCTTGAAGCCGGCGGGTGAACGGAGGTTCGATTCGAGATGGACCTGTCGTTCGCTCACCTCCTCGTCCGATGCGGTCAGGAACGGGTGGGTGTACCAGTCCGGCTCGCCGCCGTAGAACTCTTCGAGCGCCTCGGTATCGGAGAGCCCCCACGTGCCGAACTCCGAAACGACAATGGGTGTCGACTCGGGGTCGGTGTACTCCGCGGCGTAGTTCCCCGCGGGATCCGCCGTCATGGCGTCGAGGTCGTCTCCCCAGGCAGCAGCGCGGTCGGGACTGGCGAAGTAGCGGTGGTAGTCGTTGATGTCCGTCGCGACGTGAGCCCACCCTGAGTTGTCACAGATCGGCCGCGTGGAGTCCCAGCGTTTCGCCGTCTCGTACAGTTCGCCGAGGTAGGCCTGTTTCTCCTCGTCTTCCCAGATGAACTGTTCGTCTTCTTGATGGCCAATCCCCCATTCTTCGTTGTAGAGACTCCAGATGATGACGCTCGGCCGATTGAAGTCACGCTCGATGAGCGCCTGTAACTGCTCGCGAACCTCGCGCTTAGAGCGCTCGGTGTAGCGAGCGGGGTTCGCAGGCTCCTCCCAGACGAGCATCCCCAGGCGGTCTGCGAGTTCGAGGAAGTCGGGGTGGGCAGGTTTGATGTGTTTCCGAAGGAGGTTGAACCCGAGTTCCTTCGCAGTGCGAATCTCGCGCTCGAACAACCCTTCTTCGAACGGTCGGTACAGCGTCTTGGGGTAGTACCCCTGGTCGAGCGCTCCACGGATGTAGAGCGGTTCGCCGTTCAGTTTGAACGTGCCATCTTCGACCGCGATAGACCGCATGCCGAAGTAGTCTTCGTACACGTCGACGGCACCGGACTCGTCTTCGAGTTGAATCTCGAAGTCGTAGATGACGGGGGTCTCGGGGGTCCAGTACTCGGCGTCCGGAATCGGCACGGACACGGTGGTCGTGTCGTCGGGAGAGACGTCGGCTTCGACGCTGGTGACGACAGAGCCGTCCCGTTCGACACTGATGGTCGCCGTGAGCGAAGTGGAATCGGTCGACGAGTCGCCAACGGTGGTGAGTTCGACCGTTGCCGTGTCCGTGTCGAGATTGGGGGTGACTGCAGCGTTCTCGACGTACGTTGTCGGGCGGGTTTCGAGCGTGACCTCTTGCCAGATACCGCTGACCCGCTTGTACCACGGTTCTCCCTGCTTGCCGTGCGGGATTTCACTGATATCTTCGGGGTCTTCGACCCGGACGGTGACAACGTTCTCGCCGGCTCCGATGGCGTCCGTGACGTCGACCTCGAAGGGGAGATAGCCGCCACGGTGATCGCCACATTCGGTCCCATTCACGTAGACAGTCGCGTGATAGTCGACGGCACCGAACCGGAGAAACGCTCGCTGGCCGTCGGGGAGCGAGTCGAGCGACACTGTGCGTCGGTACCAGGCGACGCCAGTGTAGTCTGCGAGCTCGTCGTGTTCCTGCCACGCGTGGGGGACCGAGACCGTCAGGAGATCGTCGGTCGCCCACGGGGCGGTACGGTGCCACTCTTCGGTTGTGCCGACGTCGCCATCATCGAGACGGAGAGACCACTCCCCGTTCAGTGAACGAGATGTGCGACCTACTGTTGTGTTCTGTGCGTTGTTGAGCTTCATTCGTTGTATTGTGTGTACTCTTGTCCGCGATGTTCGCTCTGTTTCTGCCAAGTCGGTATGAGTCTTCGTATTGATACAGGTACGAGGCGAGGTGGAGTCAGGCGAGCGCTTCCGGTCTTCCCGTAGGTGTGTCGGCTCCCTGACCCTCGGCTGGCTCGTCTGCTAGCACCTCGACGTGGTAGGAGATCGTCAGTGCTGGGAACAGCAGGACGAACCCGACCGTCATCAGTGCCGTCACGACGAACAGCGTCCCGGTGACGAGTGCCAGCGTGACCGTCGATGTGGGTTTCGTGGCAACCCACACGTACCCCTGCTTGAGCGATGCGAGCGGTGTTTCTCCGTCGGCCAGGGCGTAGAACGTCGGGATCAGCGCCACGCCGAGGTAGCCGCCGACGTAGATGCCGACGACCGCTGCAACGTTCTCGAAGCCACCGAGTCCGCCACCGCTGCCGAGATAGAGCGTCGCCGACACGACGAACGCGAGCGGGAGGAAGCTCAGCAGGGCTGCGTGGATGCCGTTCATGCCGAGTGCTCGCGCGACGTACGCGCGATCGACGTGACCCGTCTGCCGAAGCGACCGGACTGCGGCGTACGCGCCGAGCGTTGCCGGTCCGAGTGTCACTACCGGAAGCGAGGCGACGAACCACATGACGCTGACAGCCACGAGTTCCAAACTGTGGCGGTAGACGAAGCGGAAGGTCCGCTTGTGTGCCGACTGGGCTGTCTCGGTGGGAGGCTGTTCGTCCATCATTATCCTGTGGTCCCCTGCATCTGGACGGCGTTCACGAGGTGCTCCTGCAGGATGAGGAACACGATGAACAGCGGCGCAGCCGCCAAGAGCGTTCCTGCCATCTCTGCGCCGGGCTGGAAGACCTGCGTCGGTTGCATCGTCACGATACCCACGGGTAGGGTGAACGACGACTCACCCTGCAAGACGATGAGCGGCCAGAGGAACTGATTCCACGTGTACACGAAGGTGTACAGCGAGAGCGCAGCGATGGCTGGCTTCATCAACGGGAGGACGATGCGCGCGTAGATCTGGAACGTGTTGAACCCGTCGAGCTTCGCCGCTTCGATCACGGAGTCCGGGAGATCCCTGAAGAACTGCGTGAACAGGAACACGCCGATCGGCATCGCACTGAACGGGAGAATGACCGCCAGTGGACTGTTGACGAGTCCGAAGTCCGAGATGATGGTGAACAGTGGGACCATGTTCGCGTAGATCGGCACCATGAAGCTCGCGATGATCACGGTGAAGACGACGCGCTTACCCGGCCAATCGAGTTTGGTGAGCGAGAAGGCGATCATCGAATCGAGGATGACCACCAAGAGCGTCGTCGTCGCTGCGATGATGAACGTGTTCACCAGCCACTGCACCATCGGCGCTTCTCGTAGGACGATCAGATACCACTCGAAGGAGACCTCTGGGGGTATCCAGTACGGCTGTTGTGAGAACGCGAACTGCGCGGTCTTCAGCGACGTCGACAGCATGTAGAGGTACGGGACGACGAAGAGGAACGCAGCACCGTACAGTGCCACGTACAGCCCAGCAGTTCTGAGGCGTTGCGAACCCAACTGTTTCGAGGATGTTGTACTCATTGGTTATCATTTCCGATGAATTTGTAGTTGACGATGGACACTGCCACGAGTACGAAGAACAGGAAGTACCCGATAGCAGCGCCGTACCCGAACTCCTGTTCGCGGAACGCCATCCGGAACAGGTACATGACGAGCGTCTGCGTGGAGTTACCCGGCCCCCCGTTGGTCATGATGTACACCTGACCGAAGATCTGGAATGAGGCGATGAACTGCACGGTCGTCACGAACATGATGGCCGACCGCATCTGCGGGAGCGTGATATCCTTGAACGCCCGCCAGGTACTCGCTCCGTCGATGCGTGCAGCTTCGTACAGTCGCTCCGGAACGCCTTGTCGGGCGGCCAGCAGAATGACGAAGTTGAAGCCGACGGTCCACCAGATGGTCGCGAGCGCGACAGCCGGCATGGCGAAGGTGAAACTGTTCAACCACGACGGCGGGTTGCTCACGAGGAACTCCAGATAGTAGTTTATCGGACCGTAATCGGGCGCGTACAGTTCGGCCCAGACGAGTGCGACGACCGACACGGTCAGGACGTACGGGCTGAAGAACACGGTCCGAAGGAACCGTTTACCCTTGACGTCTCGGTTGACGCCGAGTGCGATGGCGAGTCCGAGCACGACGAGCGTTGGAACCGTCAGCACCACGAAGAACACCGTAGCACGGACGGCCTTCCAGAACGTCGGGTCTTGGAGCATCCTGAGGTAGTTGTCGAAGAGGATGAACTCGGACTGTGAGGGGGCGAAGGCGTTCCAGTCGTAGAGACTCATGTAGAACCCCTTCAATAACGGGTACAGCAGGAACACCGAGAACACCAGGAGGTACGGGAGAGCGAACAACACACCGTCACGCGTCTCCTTGTCGGTGAAGTCGACTTCTTGAAGCCGACTCAACACGCTTTGTGTATCTTTCGTTGCCATGGTTAGCTCCGTCCCGTCACCCCTGCAGGTTCTTCGTCACTTCGTTGGCCGCTTGTTTCATCGCTTTCGCTGGATCGAGCTGACCGGAGTAGACCTGTGATATCGCCTGGTTCACGGGTCGCTTGTAGTTCTCGTTGTTCTTCGTGCTCGGCATGTACGAGAGTTGGCCGTCCTGCGCCATCTCCGAGAACGTCGAGAGCGTCTTGTTCCAGACAGTCGCACTCTGTAGTTCGTCGGAGTTGAGAGTCTGCTTCGCAGCGGGGAGGTGACCGGCGTCCGTCCCCCAGGTGAGACTGTTCTGCGTCAGCCACTCGGCTGCTTTCACGGCGGCTTCCTTGTTCTTCCCGCTGTTCGGAACACCGAGCGTGTGACTGTTCGCCCACGTCCGCTTCTGGGTCTGTTCGGGAGCGACGAACGGTTTCGTCATGCCCCAGTCGTAGTCTTGCTGCTGGAGCACGCCGAAGTACCACGTCCCGTTGATGGTCATCGCCATGTCACCAGTGCGGAACGCTTTGGTGCCTCGGTCCATCGTCGCGTCGGCTTTGTCCCAACCCCACTTGTTGGTGATGTCGTGGTAGAACTGCGCTAACGCGGTTCCGTCCTCGCCGCCGAACATCGCCTTCGTCTTGTCTTCGTTGAGGAACTGTCCACCACGTCCCTGTTGCCACGCGATGAACTGCCGGACGTAGTACGCGTTGTACGGGTCGGGGCTGAACGCTAGTTTGTCGGTCTCTGACTCGATTGTATTCGCTACCTGCTTCAACTCCTCGAAGGACGTCGGCGGACTCTCCGGGTCCAAGCCGGCTTCCCTGAAGATATCCTTGTTGTAGTAGAGACCGTTCGGATGCGTGTCCAGTGGGAGTGCGAGTCGGTCGCCGTCGAACTCCGTTTCCTTCCAGATCGACTCGACGTACGCGCTGGACGTGCCGTCGCTGACGAGGTCGCCGAGCGGTTGCAGCGCGTCGACGAACCGTTGAATCTCGGTCGTGTGGAACACCGCGAGGTCCGGCGCGTTCCCTCCGGTCATCGAGGTGAACAGCTTGTCGTAGTACTCCTCGAACGGTTGCCGCTGGCGCTTGATCTGGATGCTGTCGTGTTCCTCGTTGAACTGGTCGACGAGGCTTTTCATCGCTTCACCGTCGCCTCCGGAGAAGAGCGTCCAGTACTGAAGCGTGGTCGTGCCGTCAGATCCACCGCCTGCGCTCGTGCCGTTACCGGATCCACCGTCACCCCCAGTACAGCCTGCGAGTCCAGCAATCCCTGCCGCGCCAGCTAGTTTCATGAAACTACGTCTACTCGACGGAGTCACTGCTTGCTGCTTGCGAGCCATCAACAGATACCACTGTGAACCACGTTCTTAATAGTTTTTGTCACTGTTTGTCATGTTTTCACTCTCCGCTGTGATAGCCAAGTGACCACGAATTACGCCGCCGCAACCGACATCTCCGCAAATATCATAATCATTAGGGAAAAGCATATATGGGATATGATGAAAACATGACTCGGTAGCACATGAGCAGAGTAACCTTTAACGACGTGAAGAAGATGTACGGGGACGTCCTCGCCGTCGAAGACGTCAACTTAGAGATCGACGACGGTGAGTTCGTCTCACTCCTCGGGCCGTCCGGGTCGGGGAAATCGACGGTCCTGCGGATGATTGCCGGACTCGAGAGCATCTCCAGTGGTGAGATTAGTATCGGTGACCGCGTCATCAACGACGTACAGCCACAGAATCGTGGTATCGCCATGGTGTTCCAGAACTACGCGCTCTACCCCCACATGACGGTCCGTGACAACATGTCGTACGGACTGCGACTGACGACGGACCTCTCGAAGGACGCTATCCAGCAACGTGTCGAGGAAGCAGCGACCATGCTCGGAATCGAAGACCATCTGGACAAGAAGCCGGCGAACCTTTCTGGTGGCCAACAACAACGTGTCGCCACCGGTCGCGCCATCGTTCGCGAACCCGAGGTCTTCCTGATGGACGAGCCGCTGTCGAACCTCGACGCGAAACTCAAGATGCACATGCGAACCGAACTCCAGCGGATTCACGACGACCTCGGTACGACCACGATTTACGTCACGCACGATCAAGAGGAGGCGATGACGATGTCCGACCGAATCGTCATCCTCGCCGAGGGGCATATCCAGCAGGTAGGAGCCCCCGAAGAGATCTACAACCAACCGACGAACTTGTTCGTCGCGGAGTTCATCGGAAGCCCTGCGATGAACCTCTTCGATGTCGTCTTGGAGGGGTCATCACTCAGTGGAGACGGGTTCGAGTACGCCATTTCGAAGAAACTGGGCGACGAGGTACGCCAATCGACGACCTCGTCGAATCTTGTTCTCGGTGTTCGTCCTGAAGACATCAGCATCACAGACACTCGAAGCGAAGATTCGATCGAAGCGATGGTCGACGTCGTCGAACCTGTCGGGAGCGACAACTACATCTACGCCACCGTTCAGGGCCAAGAGGTCACGGTTCGCGTCCCTGCGAGCGTAAAACCGACCGTCGGGGAGACAGTGTACATCACCTTCGACGAGGCCGATATGCACCTATTCGACGCAGAGTCGGGCCAAAACGTATTCGATCACGTGGCACAGGCCGACAGTCCTGTAGTCGAGTCAACGTCGTAGTTCCGCGAGAATACCGTAGTTCTTCTATTCGACGTATATCGAGTTGAGTTCGATGACGTTCGCCGTCCCTTTGACGAGCTCTGGTATCTGGTGTTCGAATCGTTCCCCCTGCATCCGACTCTTCGGAGCCGCCACGCTGACCGAACCGTAGAGTGGGCTGTTCTCGCTGGTGACCGATGCAGCGATACATCGCATCCCTGGTTTGGCCTCTTCCAGGTCGACGGCGTATCCTCGCTCTCGGGTTTCGTCCAGTTCAGCGAGGAGTTCGTCTAGGTCGGTGATCGTGTGCTCTGTGTACTGTTCGAGTCCGTGTCGCTCTACGATTACCCGGACACGCTCGTCCGGAAGTTCGGCGAGAATCGACTTCCCGAGGCCGCTGCAGTGCATCGGTTCGCGTAGACCTGTCTCGTGGGACGTCCGAATGGCTTCGTCCCCGTGAGCCTTGTAGAGAAGCACGTTCTGTCCGTGCTCCATCACGCTGAAAAGGGCGAGTTCGCCGCTTTCGGCAGCCAGTTTGTCCAACTCTTCAGCGACGATGTCGAAGATGCCCGTGTTGTACTTCACTCGCTCTCCGATGTCGAGGAACTTCAGACCGTTCTGGTACTGATTATCCCGTTTGACGACGTACTTCGCCTGTTCAAGTTTGTCAAGGTAAGCAGCAACCGTCACACTCGAGTGGCTGGTCTCCGCTGCGATTTCTTCGGGCGTCGCGGTCTTCATTTCGTTCAGGGCCTCGATTACGTCCACGGTCGGCTCGATGCCGTGAGCACCCTGTGAAACTGAGCGGTAGTACCCGTCGACGTTCACCACACGATCCTGGTTGACCAACGTCGTGAGATGCCGGTGAACGGCGCTCTTCGAGATGTCCAGAGTCTCTGCCAGTTCGGTGACGCCGACCTCGTCACGCTCTTCGAGATAGTCGAGGATCTCGAACGACGTCTCAACTGTTTTCACCGTCCGAGGTTCGTTCCCATCGTCGGGGTCTGTGTCCATGCGTTCACAATGTGTGATTCTCTCACTAATATTTTCTGCTGTCGAGAACAGAGAATCGGCTTATTCACACTAGCGGAACAACCTACACCATTGTTGTGCAGGAGAACGGCAAACTCGAGATTAGTTAGCATTAGTGACAGACAACGAGCGACTCACAGCTTTAGACCTGTAACGTCCTCTTCGGAAGAGGAGCTATTCCACGACCGAATCAAGGGCCAGCAAGGCATCTGCGACGCGCTCGGGTGTGATTTCGAGGGGTTCGTTCTCCATCGGCCCGTCAGGATTACACGCGATGCGACCGGCCCGAAGTAAGTCCTCTCGAGTGGGGGACGTGACACCGATCGCTGCAAGCGAGACTGGCAGACCTACCGACCGCGCAAAGGACACGAGGTCGCGAACGGTGTCATCGGGCTCTCCTTCGAGCAGTAACTGCGTCAAGAGACCAATCATCACTTTCTCGCCGTGTGTCGCCCCGGATGCCGCTGAGAGACGAGTTAATCCGTCATGAATTGCGTGAGCTGCTGCCAACCCCCCGTTTTCGAAGCCGAGACCACTTAACAGGATGATCGCCTCGATGACTGCTTCAACACTTTCGGTGACGGTATCAGCCTTGACGGCGCGAACAGCCCCTTCGGCGTGGTCTCGGAGCAGTCTGTGACAGGTTTCTGCAAGTGCCTTCCCCGTGTAGGTGGGGCGGTCACCGAAGACAGTCGTACCCCCACTCTCCCACGCCGTCTTGGCTTCATACCACGTTGCGAGGGCATCACCAATTCCCGAAACGAACCATCGCGTCGGTGCTTGGGCGATGATTCGAGAGTCGACCAGGACGAAATCCGGATGGAACTCGTGCTGTTCTGCCGTTTCCCAGACGCCGTCGTTCCCGTACACGATAGAGAGACTGCTCGTGGGTGAATCAGTCGACGCAACCGTCGGAACAGAGCCGAACGCGACCCCGCTCCGAGCACAGACCGACTTCGCGGTGTCGATCGTTTTCCCACCCCCGACGCCGACGACGATTTCGACACCTGATTCTGATGCGATTTCGGTGAGTCGGTCGATCTCTTCGGTCGTACACTCACCACTGAAAAACGCGTGCTGGAACGTCCCGTCGACGGCGTCGAAACTGGACTGAATCTGTTCTCCCACGATATCCCAGACGTCACTATCAGCGACGACGAGCGTCGAGTCACCGTGCTGTTTCGACAACCGGCCGAGGTCTCCGAGAGCACCTGCCGCCTGGATATATCGGGCGGGTGAGGCAAACGTTCGAGGCATACAATCTGGTATCGATGCTAACCTGAATAAACTTTCCAAATAATTACTGGCTGCGGTCAACTGATGCTGAGTCGAACTGTCGCCACAGATCGAAGCACTGACTCGGATCATCACCATGTGGACAGACACACGAGCCATTGTCGGCTATGTTCTGCTCGCCACGGTCGCGTGGTTCCGTCGATGGCGTCCGTGGTGATTTCACATTCGCTCGGTTCAGCTCTAACTCGTTCGGTCAAATTCAAACCCGGCTTTCACCCCTGGAGGTTTGCAGTGACCTTATCAGCGGCCTGTGTGACTGCCTCCTCGGGATCGAGCTGATGTGAGTACACCTGCTCCATCGCCGATGTGACCGGTCGTTTCCAGTCCTCGTTGTTTTCGAGGGACGGTTCGAACAGCAGTTGGTCGTCCTGTGCGATCTCGTAGAACGTGCTGAGCGTCCGGTCCCAAACGGGGGCCGATTCGAGCGCCCCCGAGTCGTACACCGACTGACTTGCAGGCAGGTGACCGGCCTTCGTCCCCCAAATCTCTCCCTGTTGCGTCAACCACTGTGCCGCTTCGAGCGCAGCCTGGAACTTCGCATCCGACTGCTTCTGTTGTTGCGGCAAGACGAGCTGGTGGCTTCCTGCGCGGGTGAACTTGGCTGTCGCCTCCGGGTTGACGAACGGTTTCGTGAGTCCCCACTCGAAGTCGAGACTGTTAACGACGCCGTAGAACCACGTGCCGTTGATAATCATCGCAACGTCACCGGCGCGGAAGCCTTTGATTCCTCGATTGTCGGAGGAATCGGGTTTGTCCCAGCCGTACTTTCCGGGGACGTCAGCGTGGAACTGCGAGACGAGACGACCGACGTCAGAGTCGAATGCAGCGGCCGACCTGTCGTCCGTGAGGAGGTTTCCACCGCTCGATTTGAGGAACGCGTAGAACGATCGGTAGTACAATCGCCCATACGGTTCAGGGTTGAACGCCAGCTTGTCGGTGTTCTCGGTGATGGCGTTTGCCGCCTCTTTGAGTTCGCTAAAGTTTGTCGGCGGTTTTTCCGGGTCGAGACTCGCTTCTTTGAAGATGTCTTTGTTGTAGTACATTCCATTGACGAACGTATCCAATGGAAGTCCGTACTTCTTCCCGTCGAGCTTCGTCCGATCCCAGATCGAGGACACGTACTTCTCGTTAGCTCCCCCATCTAGGTGCTCTTCGATTGGCACGATTGCGTCTTGGAACCGCCGCTGTTGGCTCGCGTGCATCACAGCGAGGTCGGGGGCGTCACCACTTGTCGCGGAAGTGAACAATTTGTCGTAGTACTCGTCGTAGGGTTGTCGTTCCCGCTGAATCTGAATACTGTCGTGTTCCTCGTTGAATTTCCCGACCAGCGTCTTCATCGCTGCGCCGTCGCCGCCGGAGAAGAGCGTCCAGTAGGTGAGCTTCGTCGGTTCCGAGTTTGACGAGCCTCCGGTCGTTGCGCCGCCGGTACCCTCACCACTCGGTTGACCACCGGTACAGCCCGCAAGTCCGACGATGCCTGCTGCCCCCGCTGCCTTCAGAAAGCGACGTCTATTCACCGACTCTTGGCTGTGAGACTCACAACCGTGGTTGTTGCTAACCATCGTTAGCCTCATTCTAGCGCCCCATGATAAGTGTTTTCATACCCTGCATTACTTGTTCCAGTGGATGAGATCCGACCGCTCACCCTTCCGCCCCCAGTAATCGACCGTTCGAACGCTGTAGTACAGGTCTTCTACTCCCGCTGGTACAGTCGTGTCGAGGAACGCAGAACAGAGCGTGTCTCCGTAGTTCACACGCTCGAACGGGCCGTCAGGAGACTCACTACGCAGTACCTCGTACGTTCGGATGTTCCGAGATTCGACGCCCTCCCACGAGACCATCACCTGCCCTCCGACCGAATTCAACCCGCGGTAGGCGTTGGTCCGAAGCCCATTCACGGTGGGTGGTTCGCTCGTCGGCTTTTGAGTTAGCAAGACGAGGCTCACTCCTGGGAGCGGCAGGTCGAACGAAAGGTCAACGGTCCCGTCTTCGACGACGAGCTGTTGAGGAGTCTCGACGAGTGGGAGTTCGTGATGCTTCCGCAGCTGGCCGAGTTCCTCGTCTGTCGGTATCTCGCGATCACGGTTGACCTCTTCGCTGACCTGGTAGTGGTCACAGAAAGTCTCCTCCCACACTCGATACGGGTTTCCGTGGTCTTCGTCCAGACGGTACTGGACGAGTGCCGCTTCCTCGAAGGGGACTCCGTCGAGCGTGAGGTCGATGGACGCTGTGCCCGAAGAAGACGGACGATCTCGACCGTGTGAGGCCAAGACTGCGACTTGTTCCCCGTCGCGCGCTGTCGCGATGACGTCGACGTCGTCGTGCACGTCATCCCGGGCCACTGAGAGTCTCTCGTCACCGAGCAGCGAGAGAAGGACCATCGTGTTGTAGATGGGTTTCTTGACGAACTCGAACGTGTCGAGCCGTGGTCTGACTTGAGCTCGGTTCGGGTCAGTCTCCGCGTGAGACGCACCAAACCGCGTTAGCAGTGTCCGTTGTCCCCAGGTACCGATGAAGCCATGGTCGTTACTCAGGAGCTCGTAGCGGTAGTCGGTCCCGTCGATGATGTGGTCGAGATGCTGGGAGATCATCTTACAGGCAATCGCCGGGTACTGTGGTTGTGCACGCCAGGTGTGTGTGTCGGCCCAGCCGACCTGCGGGTCACATTCGTTGTTCATGAACGGCTTCGTGGCGAGCTCGGGATGGTGCTCTTCGACGTACTCCATCGTGTGAATCTCACGTTCGCAGATTCCCTCCGTATCGGGCGTGAAATCCTCGGGGTGGTGTGTCGCCCCCTTCTCGTGCACCGAGATAAAATCGATCCGGACACCCTCTTCGCCAGTGAAGTAGTTCGTCCCCTCATCACAGTGTGCGACGAGGTCTTTGAACACACGGGACAGCAGTTTCGCGGTCCCGGGACCACCGAACCGCAACGCATCGTTGGCTTCATTGAGGCCCTCCGAACAGGCGTCGTAGTAGTTACAGAATGCATCCGTGTTCCGAGCGAACCCGAACTGGTCCCAGCCACTGATGTGAGAGAGGTCAGGTTCGTTCCACGTCTCGAAGCACCACGTCTCCACCTCGCTTTCACCGTATCTGTCCATCAAGTGGTCCGCTAAATCTCGCACCATCCGCTTCCACGCGTGAAGCTGGTCGTCGTCACAGAAATCGGTGAACCAGTTCGACGGATTACCCATCAGCTCGAAGAACGGCTTCAGCCCGTTCCCTACCAGCACGTCGAGTGCATCGTCCAGGTCCGTCCAGTCGTAAGTCGGTTCGGTGAGCATTGGATCGTCAACCCGAACGAGATCGAGCAAGTAGTGGACGCGGACGTGAGTGACGCCATCGTGGGGAATCGCCCCGACGTACGTCATCGCCTGAACCGTGTCGTCGTTGAGGAGAAGCCTCGCGGGCGTAAACCCGGTACTTTGCCAGAAGTGGGGAAACGACCCCACCGAGCTATCACAGTCTATTGAGATGTGCATGAGTGTCTGTAGCCCTCTTACAGCAATTCTCGATTGGGGTTTCTATAGTTACCGGTCAGGGAAATTGTTCTGGGGCAACGCGGTTTCGAATTCCTACGCAACGGCGCGCACGGCCGACACGCCAGCAGAACGAAGTGCCTTATCCGGTCACTCGTAGTGGAACTCCGTCCACGGTCCGTCGATGAACGAATACTCTTCGACGACAGCGAGGTCGATCTCTACGCCGAGACCTGGCCCATCGGGGACCGAAAATCGCCCACCGGAAAGATCGAGGTCATCTTTGAGAATCTCAGTCGCCAACGGGTACGAGTACGAAGCAGAGCTCTCATCGATCAGAAACGTGGGGCATTGGAAGTACATCTCGTTCGGAGTCGCGGCGAGGAGGTGAGCGTTCGTGACGAGCCCGAGGAGCGAACCGAAATTGTGTGTCGTGAAGGCGAGGTCCAACTCGGCACACCGCTTGGCCACCCGCAGACAACCGGTATAGCCCTCGTGGTACGGCGTGTCGACCTGTACAAAATCAACGGCGCCAGATTCGGCGAGTGCTATCAGCGACTGTACCGACTCTTCGTTTTCGCCTCCCGCGAGTGGGGCGTTTGTCGTCTCGGCCAGTATCTTGTATTCTTCGTACCTCCCCGGTGCCACGGGTTCCTCAACCCAGTACACACCGTGGTCCTGGAAGTCCGCGACGAGATCCTGTACCGTCGCTACGTCGTAGGATTCGCCTCCCTCCCACCAGAGGTGACAGTCGACCATGATATCCATCTCGTCTCCGACTGTCTCGACGAGTTCCGCCAAGACGTGGCGATCAGTCTCTACGCCGAATCCAGCACGGTACTTGAAGGCACCAAACCCTAGTTCGCTCATCCGCGTTGCCTGCTCGACTAGTTCGTCAGGGGGGAGGTACTGCCCACCGCTTGCATACAACGAAAGGTCAGGAGTCACGCCCTCTTCTTCTGTCAACAGTTCGTAGATCGGAGCACCCGCACGCTTCCCGGCGATATCGTACAGTGCGACGTCGATCGCCGCGACGAGCTGTGACTTCAGGAACCCGGGAAGGGTGATGTCCGAGAGCGACTCCCGTGCACCCTCGATGTCGTCGGGATTCGCGCCTCGAAGCGTCGGCGCTACTACCGTGTTGATCAGGTTGACGACGTGCTCCAAGGTCGGTTCTTCGTAATGCTGGCCCAGCATAGACGGACTAGCCCCAGCAGGAGCGTATCCCACTTCTCCGTCCGCTGTCTCGAATTTAACGAGCACCATATCCCGCTTGATCGTCCGCTGGTAGCCGTCTGGAAACTGGCGCTCCAGAGGAGGATCCAACGGCGATGAGAGACCGTAAGCCGTTATTTCACGAATATCCGTCATCGGCAGTATCATCGATTGGGTGGAATAAATAGGTTTGTTCGGACAGAGAAATGAATCGTCTCCAAACATTCAGTACTGCGATGGCTTCGTTGGAACTGCTGGGAGCGTTGACAAGCCGCCCTAACAGTTCTCGGAGGTACAGACCGAGTCACACAGTAGCCGTTCGCGAGACGTGGATGGCGTCAGGAGAATTTGACGTTGACCTCGATGACGTTCGCAGACCGCTGAAGCACCGCGAGCAGTTCCTCTCGGATCCGTTCGTCCGTCATCCTACTCGATGGTCCCGTGATACTCAGTGCTCCGAGTATCGTATCTCCTTTCCCCTCGATCGGGACACCGATGCATCGGACGCCGGTGATGTTTTCCTCGTCGTCGATGGTGTACCCTCGCTCACGCACCTGAACCAACTCCTCATGGAAGCGCTCTCGGTCGGTGATCGTGTTCGGGGTTTTCCGGGGGAGCCCGTAGACGTCGAGGATCGAATCGACCTTGTCCCGCGGCATCTCGCTGAGAATCGCTTTCCCGAGAGATGTAGAATGCATGTCTCCCCGTCGCCCGATGGAAGAACTGGTGCGGACGGCGTTCTTCCCTTCCGCTTTTGCGAGGTAGATAATCTTCCCGTGCTCGTCCGTCGCGAACTGTGCGATTTCACCAGTCTCGTCGGCCAGACGGGTGAGTTCCTCTTCGATAACGTCGTACTGTCCGAACGTATCCTTGACATGTTCGGCGATTTCGAGAAACTGCAAACTGAGCCTGTACTGACCAGCGTCGCTGACGACGTATCCACAGTCGGCCAGCGTCACGAGATGAGCGTGGACCGCACTCTTCGACATCTCGAGTTCATTCGCGAGTGCCGTAACGCCGATCGAGTTCACCTCCCGGAGTGCATCGATGATGGAGCAAGCCGTCTGGACGGCCTCCACGCGTCTCGTTTCACTCGGTAGCATAGGTAAGTAGTTCCTGCATTCAAAGATAAGCTTTGTCCTCGTCTCACGGACAGAGCGTCACGCCGAGTCGAGCTACGCAACCAACGGGTCTCAATTGGTTCTGGAACGGATCCGAACCGCAGTCGAACTGCTGAAAACTCACTGGACCGAGATCAGCCACTCGTCCACGCCTCGCGAACGCTTGCGATACTCCCCGTCGTCCACGCCCGATACTCAGGAAAAATCCGTAAGAACGAGTCGTCCGACATCTCTCGAATGTGGACAGCCGAGCAGAAATGTGGGCATACGCATACGAGCGGATAGAGAGAAGAAGCATAGGAATCGAAGCGGGACTTTGTAGCCCGGTGTGGGATCCCATTACAGTCATAGAGGTGTAATCTTTCGAGTGCTATTTCGAGCAAGATCGTTACACCAATAGCTATGTAACGATACTCTACGACAGAGTCTGCTGTCGTGGAGGCGGTCAGAGATCTACTGTCCTTGTCTCGCGAACAGTGTTATTTGGTGTACCGGGTAGTCCAATGCCTCTCGCGATGGCGGCAACTCTGGAATGTGAAAAGGCAACACCAGCCGCACCTGTGAGGTTACAACCCCTTCGACAACTACCGACACCGGACGGCTACGTCTCGTGTGGAGTCGGGGCGGTGAAGTCTCCGGCTTCGAAGTCGATCGGCTTCGGGTCACTGAGAACTCGCAGGTCGTCACGGGTTCGTGCTTCATCGACCAAAGCCTCGGAAGCGTAGAGTCGGTCCAGTCGCATGGTGTCTGTCACCCGAAGGACGCGCGCATCGGCCGCCCCGACAACCCCGAGCGTCGAGAGAGCGGCGACGAGCCCGGCACGGTCGGACTCGACGACAGGAGGGAGTCGAACCCCTCGAATCGTACTCGCTGTAATCGCGTTTATTACCGTCGTCGAACTGTCAAGCGCAGCCGCGACGTCCCGGTGGACGAAGTCGGCCGAGCCCATCCCCATCGCGTTTCCGTGGGTTGTTGCCGTCAGACTCCGGGTGAAGATGCGCTTGATTCTCGGAGACTCCGGTTCGGGCTCGTTGATCGCGAATGGGCGACGGCCGATGACGTTCGTATCCAGCCCTTGGCCGCTGATGTCCTTCCCCTGTCGGTCGACGACGAGCACGTCGAGTTCCTCGTAGGGGAGCGTTGGCATGATATCGTAGGCGAGGTCGAGGAGTTCGGCTTCACGGCTCAGAAAGCCCTCCGGCGAGATTCCCTCGATGTGGTGGGTGTCGTCGTACTGGTCCTCGACGATCGCGACGCCGCCGACGATGGGGAGTTCCGCCAGCAACTGTTCGGTAATTTCCGGGATCATGTTCCGAAAGCTCCAGTCGACTGCCCACTCGTGGGCGACCTTTGCCCCCCGTTGCTTCCCCATCCCGATGACGAGCATCTTCGAAAGGCCGCTTTCGACCGTGCCATCGAAGTCCGTGTGGGGTTTGATACGGTTGACGACCACGATGCCATCGGCGGCGACGGCGTTGGCATCAGCCACGACCGGGACATTCTGGTCAGCGGTCGTACCCACTTCGACGACATCCATGCTCGACCGAATCTCACAGCCGATCGCCTCCTCGTCGACTCCGAGTTCTGCTAACATCTCCCGTTGACCCTCGCCAGTTGCACCACCGTGGCTCCCCATCGCGGGGAAGACGAAGGGCTCGTATCCCAGGTGCCGGAGCTGCTCGACGACACTGCTGACGATGGCTTGGAGATTGGCGATTCCACGACTGCCCACTCCGACAGCCACTTCCCCGCTGTCTGGAACCTCGTCGAACGAAAGGCTCTGTACCGCATCTCTCGTCCGCTTGGAGATGACATCTGCTGGGATTGGATCAGTGTCCCATACCTGTTCGATGAGCCCCATCGCGGGCAAGTCGACCGTACCACAGGCTTCGAGAACTGTTTCTTCATCGACAACGAGCTCTGTGAGAGAGTCCATAGCGAGAGAGAACCGGTATCAGGCGATATAATTTGGGGTCTGACCGGGGGAGAGGGGTAGTGACGAATTCGTCGATTTCGGTGAGTTGTCTCCAGCACAAGCTTTGTATCATAGCATTGTGAACGGTAGTCGTACATGGCCACAGAGTACGCCAATTACATCAACGGTGAGTGGGTCGAATCAGCAACCGGTGCGTCGTTCGCTGTCACGAACCCCGCGAGTGTCGACGAGATCGTTAGCTATCACCCAGCATCGACGAAAGCTGACGTCGAGGACGCAGTCGACGCGTCGGTTGCTGCACAGGACGAGTGGGCACACACACCGGGACCGAGCCGTGGTTCGGTGCTCCGTGAGACGGGAGAGCTCCTCGCTGCCCGTAAAGGAGAGGCGACGGAAACACTCGTCCGCGAAGAAGGGAAGACTCGCTCAGAGGCCGCTGGGGAGGTTCAGCGGGCGATTGACATCTTCCACTACTACGCAGAGAAGTGTCGTGACCTCGGTGGGACTGTCAAACCGGCGAGTGCTTCCGAGATGGACCTGTATACGAAGCGCGAGCCACTCGGAACCGTCGCGCTGATCACGCCGTGGAACTACCCTATTGCAATCCCCGCTTGGAAGCTTGCACCAGCCCTCGCTGCGGGTAATACGGTAGTCCTCAAGCCCGCATCCGAAGCACCGAACGCTTCACGAATCCTGCTGGAATGTCTCGATGAAGCAGGCCTTCCGAAGGGTGTCGCGAACCTCGTGACGGGCTCCGGCTCCGAGGTCGGCGCACCGCTCACCGAATCTGACGACATCGACGGCCTCTCGTTCACCGGGAGCACGGGGGTCGGAACTGCCGTCGCACAGACTGCCGCCGAAGACCTGACCCGCGTTCAGTGCGAGATGGGCGGGAAGAACCCGACCATCGTGATGCCAAGTGCCGACATCGAGCAAGCCGCTGAACTGGTCGGTGCGGGCGCGTTCGGAACTACGGGACAGTCCTGCACTGCAACCTCCCGAGCGATCGTGCACGAATCAGTATACGATGAGTTCGTCGACGCCATCACCGGCTACGCAGAGTCACTCGAAGTCGGTCCTGGCCTCGAAGACCCGGACGTGGGACCACACGTCTCCGACAGTGAACTCGCCTCGACGCTTGAGTACGTCACGATTGGCCAAGACGAAGGTGCGACGCTCGAAACTGGTGGGATCCGACTCACGGGCAACGATTACGAGAGGGGCAACTACGTGCCACCAACGGTCTTTGTCGACGTGAAAAACGATATGCGTATCGCACAAGAGGAGATTTTCGGGCCGGTGCTCGCCGTCATCGAGGCCAGAGACTTCGAGGATGCGATTTCGACGGCCAACGACGTCGACTTCGGACTCGCTGCGAGCATTGTCACGCAGAATCTGAGCGAAGCAAACCGCTTCGTCGACGAGATCGACGCCGGTGTCGCAAAGGTGAACGACAAGACGACAGGATTGGAGCTCCACGTCCCGTTCGGTGGCTACAAGGGGTCGTCGACGAACACCTATCGCGAGCAGGGTGACGCGGGACTCGACTTCTTCTCGTCGATTAAAACGGTGTACAAGAGTTACTGAGCGTCTGAAACCTCCCTCGACTCTAGTCGTGCTATAGCAATTGAGCGGGAAGGAGAGCCACTTACCGCACGAACGCCGAAAGATTCGGTGACGAGAACTGCACTATTACTGAGGTGGGCTGTCCCACTCTTCGCCGTCATCTTGCGGGTCGTAGCCGATGCGTGCTCGCGCATGCTCTAAGTCGAACCAGCGACGGTGATTGTCGCTGACCCCACTGAAGATGCCGAACTCGACGTTATCGTCGGCGAGACAGCAGTCGATCTGATGCGCGAAGTCGCGGCGCGATTGCCACATTCCTTTCATTCTGGCGACCTGCTCGGCGTACTCCTCACTGCCTCGTTTGAACTCACCCGCTTCGACTCCCAGCTCTGCATCTCCATACGGATGGTCGTACTCGGGCATCCGCACGCTACAGACTCGGAGTGCGTAGAACTGCTTGGGATACTCATAGCTCTCGACGTAGTACCGTCCGATATCTTCTCCGAAGCTCTTCGAGGTCCCGTAGAAGGAATCTGGACGAACAGGGTCGGTGTGGTCGAGGACCAGCTCGTGGTCTGGGTAGTAAATGTCCGGTGCGAACTCCTCTTCGTACATACCCATCACGTGATTCGAGGAGATGAAGACGAACGTCTCGACCTCTGCCCGACGAGCCGCCTCCAGTGCATTGTACATCCCGATGATGTTGGACTCGAAGATTTCGGGCCACGTTCCGTCCGTGTACGGATATGCGGCCATGTGGACCACCGCATCTTGTCCTTCTGATGCGGCCGACAGCGTACCGAACTCCCCAATATCAGCGACAATCGTGTCGTAGCCACCATAGGTGTGTTCGTCCGGGCGGTCAGACCGATCGTAGTACGTGAAGTCGTACTCTTGACGGTCGTGAAGGTGGTCGATAACTGCAGTTCCGCACCGGCCGTATACGCCGGTCATTAACACATCCATACGCAGCCACTGCACAGGTCATCTATTTAACTGTGATTTCAGAGTGGTTGTCACTAACTAACACTGAACGTGCGGCTCTCGACACTGTACCCGGAGATGTTCTTCCGATGGCACTCGAGAGATGTAATCTTCAGCTGATGCAGGACGCAATCCGCTAACAGGAGAAACGAGAAGAAAGAAAGCCGGGTCAGCGATCGGCTCGGTATTTCTCGATGGCCGCTTCGTCGACTGTGATACCCAGTCCAGGCTCTTGCGGGACGTCCAGCGAACCGTCACTTGGGTCGAAGGGGTCGACCAAGATTTCGTGTCTGAGTGGGTTGTCGCTCTGATCGAATTCGACCATCATCGGCTCCGGTACGTGCCGGGTGTGAGGGTAGTCGGAGACGCTTGCGGCGAACTGAATCGCTGCTGCGAGGCCGACACCGCTGTTCCAGATGTGCGGTCTAACACCCACGTTCTCGGTCGTCGCCAGCTTGGCAATCGCCCGTGCCTCGGAGAACCCTCCACACCGCGCGAGGTTCGGCTGGACGATGTCGACCAGACGGTCGTCGATGAGTCGTTTGAACGCGAAGCGACCAAAGTGGGCCTCTCCGGCGGCGATGGGGACGTTCACACGCTCTTTCAACTCTCGATATCCCGTGAGGTTCTCGGGGGGAACCGGTTCCTCGACCCAGGTGATGTCGTACTCCTCTATTGCGTTCACCGTCCGAACTGCCTGGTCAGGACGGTAGTTCCCGTTGATGTCGACCATCAGGTCGGCGTCGTCGCCGAGAATTTCACGAGCCACCCGAACCCGCTCGATGTCCGCTTCGACACCGCTACCGATCTTGATTTTCGCGGCGGTGAACCCCGCCTGAACAGCCTCGCGGATGGGTTCCTCGATGCTTCGACCGTCCTCCCTGAAATACATCGTGGATGCGTAGGGTGTGAGCGAAGAACGAGTCGTGCCTCCCAAGAGTTTGTACACCGGTTGGTCGACAGTCTTACCGATGATGTCCCAGCAGGCGATGTCGATGGCGCTGACAGCGCACTGCACGAACACACTGCCGCCGAAGTGGTAGGGGTCGGTGTACGACTGGACCGCCAACGATTCGACGTCGAACGGGTCCATTCCAACGACTTCGTCGTGGAATAGCTCCTCGATCGTCGCTTCGGCGATGGGACCAGGGGCGAACGCCTCGCCCCACCCAACTACTCCCGTGTCGGTTTCGAGTCGGAGGAGCGTCGTTCCATGGGTGTGACCGAAACCCCTGGCGTCACCTACTCCGTCTCCATTGGGTAGTGTATGCACTACCGGAATCGTCTCGAGATCTACGATTTCCATGCACTGACGCTTCACGTCCCAACTATTATAATTTGTGTTGCTCACAGTCCGTGCCCCCGAGAGCCACTTTGTACCGATTGAACCCCGATATTGACCCGAGCGATAGGTTTTAATACTGTGACAGAGATCCTCATCCAATGCCACTGTCAGCAGCTGATGTCCAGGCACGTCTACGTGACGTTGCGGTTGGATTATTGACACCGTTCGACGACGAGTTGGCAGTCGAACACTGGAAGATCGCCGAGAACGCCCAACGCCTCTACGACGACGGTATCCGCACGTTCCTCGCAGCGGCGAATATCAGCGAATACCATTCTCTCTCACAACAAGAGCGAATCGAAGTGACCAAAACGAGCGTCGGGGCACTCCCTTCAGACGCGTGTGTTCTCGCCGGTGTCGGCGGAAGTACACCTGAAGCGAAAACGCTTCTCCGGGCGTACGACGAGATCGGGGTGGACGCGATGATGGTTATGCCGCCAGATCACACGTACGTCCACGAACAGGGGATTCTCGACTACTACAGAAAGCTCGATACTGCCACAGAGACTCCACTCGTTCCATACGTTCGTGGGTTCGACCCATCCGTGGAGTTTCTCGCAGACCTCACACGCATCGACGGCGTCGTCGGGGTCAAATACGCACTCGAAGACGGGGTGAAACTGGGTCAGGGAATTGCCGCCGGTGACGACGACGTGGTGTGGATCAACGGGCTCGCGGAACCGCTCGCCGTCTCGTTCTGGAACGAGGGAATCGAGGGATTCTCCGCAGGAGTGAGCAATTTCCGTCCTGAAATCGGAATCGAACTCTTCGATGCACTGTCTGCAGAGGATTGGGAACGTGCTCGGAAACTGCGTAACGCCTGTCTGCCGTTTCAGAACTTCCGCGAGGGTACCGGTGAGCACAACGACCTCGGCGGAGCAGTAAGTGTCCCGGCCGTCAAGAAAGGGCTTGAATTAGCAGGACTCCACGGTGGGGAGGTCCGAGAACCGATTCGTCCACTCTCGGAAGCGGACGAAGAGCGTGCCATCGCGCTGTACGAGCAACTCGACGACGACATTCACCAGTTGATTAGATGACGGTAGAGCCGAGGACAGAGCGACCTGCAGTTCTCAGTTCTGTTAGTCGGTTGACCGAGCACGAAGCCGTACTCACCGTGATTCCGTGTCGTAGTGGAACTCTGTCCACGGGTCCTCGATAAACGGATAGTCGGAAATCACGTCGAAGTTCACGTCGATGCCGAGCCCGGATCGGTTCGAGAGCGTGAGGACGCCATCATCGAGGTCGGTTCGCTCTCGATGAGATCGAACGCGAGGTCGAACGGATACATCCCTGGATCCCTGTCAACGTGAGAGGTGAGGAGTGGGTCGCGTTCGAAGACGGGGTACTCCAGCAGCTCCACTTCTGGGGCGGCGGCAACGAGCTGGGCGTTCGCCACCAGTCCAACCCACGTCCCGAAGTTGTGCGGAACGAATTCGATATCGCGACCGCGGCAGTACTTATAATCGATTTAAATAGCTAAACTGGATCCTAATACTCCCTAACCCGTAATCGCCCCCGGCTACTCCTCAAAGAATCACCGAGTTTATTGTAGCTACACCGTGTCAATTGAGACGACAGAAAATCTAAGAAAATATGTCTAATTAGACTCATTCGGGCTGCAAGCGATCCAAAGAACATACTGCTGAGTTACAAACTCACCATCCGCGAGTCCTTCTTTGGGTGTCCCGAGTAGACGAACGTACAGCTAGTACGTGCGGCCGCGACAGCGATTGAAAGTTCAAAAAAGAGCGCCAACGAACTCGGACCACTCGAATCAGGCTACGCGTTGAGATGCTTGTTAACAGTCGACGTAGCCATTGCCACCGATCCCGACGTAGCTGTTCCGGTGATAGTGACGTTCAAGGCCGGACAGGCTGCATCGCCGAGTGTGAATACTTCTGCGATTGAGTCTACTACATACCCTTCTAAGTGCAGCACGCAAATCCTGTCGCCTTCTCCCACTTACAGATGGGCGCTCAGCTGGCGAGCGTACCAGCAGCAGCAAGCCTTCGAATAAATGGGATTAATGATGAGCACGTCGATGGAGGCGGTTTGCGGAATGAACCCGGTCTGGGACGTCCTCGGGACTCTCCTCGCCTCGGCTGTCATCGCTGAGGGGTATCTCGCCGTTCGGGACGACCTCACCAGCACAGAGGTTAACGACAACTCACAGGATGAGATGGCGAGTCCGACCGACCCTGAGAGCTCCAAACCACCGGCGGAAGTCCCACACTCAGTCGGGGTCACCAATCCAGAGCCTCAGCCGCAGGCTCGCGTATTGGACCACCGCGAGCGCTAGGGCCGAACGTATCGGACCTATCCGAGTGACGATTTGCAGCAGAATCAAGCGTACTGACGACCGGGACGGTAGAGCCAGAATTATTTGGAACCGTGGTCGTGGTACGAGACCTATACTCGATGACCGAAAACGAGGGCTACCGTCCGCTACTCGATGAAGCGTTACACGATCTGGTTGAAGAGCGACATTTTCTACAGTTGTGATTGAGCCTCCAAAGCGCGTCGCATCACTCTTGTCGCCCCCGACCGCCACACGAGATTACGCGGGGGTAGCTCAACACCGACGAATTCGGCGCGGATGAACGGTCCTCATCATGGAAAACGATTAGATCGGTCTATACACGCTCTCGAACGCTCTCCCGTGCGGATTCACACCCATGGTGATAACTTCCGAGCAGTCTTACGACTAACCGAGGAGAAAGACAATGACCAACTTTCGCTAGTTGTCCGCTCTGGCTCAACAGCCCAGTAGCTGACACGGTGTAGGAATGAAGCGGATGAATCAGGTCACTGATTCACCCGCTGTCCGGATATACTCGTGATGAACGTCCCCTTGCTCAAGGAAGTTCTCACAGATCCGGACGAATTCCTTTCGAACGCCCAGTTGAAGTCTCTTGCCCTGGAGGTACTGGAGTTGATTCCGATGGGAGGGATCGAGGGCTCCGGCCTCGATCCCGAGGAGATCATGGAAGTCGTGCTTCGGGCAGCTGTTGGAACAACATCGGTCAACGGGGTCACGACGAATACGAGTGACACACCGAA
>NZ_FODV01000027.1 GCF_900110465.1 Halogranum amylolyticum | reverse complement strand
AGAAGTCTCAGATTAACTGGCAATTCACAACCGAAGATGCTCGCATCAAATTGTATCGACTCTACCCCTCAATTGACGATTGACGGAACACTAGTGTCGGATAGTGAGTCGGGTCAACGGTGTAGAGGACTATCTCTGTCTCACCGTCAAACGTATTCAAAAAGTACTTCAGGTTCTCGGTTAGCTCAACCGTCTGCGTTGAGACGTCCCCACCAGCGTCGGCACCAACACGCTCGTACAGCGACTCCCGGTAATCACGCACAGGTCCGATGTGAAGCTGTGTTACCCAGTCTTTTTTTCTGTTGAGTTCTCCAATCTTCTCGAGCATGAACGCCCTGAAATCCGTTACGTCCCGGTGAGATAGCTTCGCTCCATCAATCGCGTTTTGGTAGACTTCCCGCGCGCGCTGTCGGCTTACCGACCGAGACACCACTTCTTTGAGACTGAGATCGCTTGCTCGACATCCGCGTTTATCGAAGTAGTCGTGTGTTCTTGCCAGTGCATCTAAAAATCCGTTAAGATCTGACGTGTCGATACCGGTGGCAGACGCTAGTTCATCTACGAACTCGTGCCAGTTTGCCTCACCCACATGCATGACCCGATCAACACGCCACGTTGGTCTCGTTTGAATCCCATCAATCGCTGTCTCTGCCTTCTCGTGGTTCGCGAGATCAGAAGTGGGATCGTCTGTGGTACAAAGCACCTCAACGTTCATCTCCGTGAGAAGTTGTTGGGGCTTCATCGATGGTTTAGACAGCTGGTCTTTAGTTCTCCACCAGATATCTTTAGCAGTCTTCGCTGAGATGGGCTCATCGATTCCAAATCGTCGCTTCAGATCCAGATGAATCCATTCGTATGTTGGGTTTCCTGCTAGTTCAGGGAAGATTTCCGCCAGAGCAAGCCACTTTTCTTTGTTCGAAGCTCCGCCAGTGATTTTGCGCTCTGGAACTCCCCTCTTTCGCATCACTGACCAGACGTAGTGGTCCGTCTCTCCTTCAACTTCCCAAATGTCATTCCATCCGTCGTTGTTTACGATTTCTGCCAAATTAGCGTGGTTGTGCGGATCTACGATCGGAAGTGACTCGATTTCTGCATACACTTCTTTCGCAGAATCTGATTCAAGTAGATAGTTGTCACCAACAAATTCCATATTGGGTTGGTTGTGCGTGCGAATATAAAAAACCGTCGCCCGTGAGAACTAGAAGTCAACACCTGAGTCCGTAGTAGGACAGTGGTTCTGGACCAAGTTGTCTCGATGTATCCATCTACGACATTGGACAGTACGTGGGCCGCTGGCTCATGTTGTACAGAATTCAACGGATGGACGCCTTCCAACAATGAGGCAGACAGGTGGTGACCCCGATTGGTCCAATATTATTAGACAGAGTGGTTTGCCAAGAATCGAACATAGAAGGTGAAGATCATGGTATCGCTCCACTTTCCCAATCTGTGGGGGAGATGTAGTCGGCTAGCTGCCGAAATTACGGAGACAGAATTATAACGGAGAAGCAGCTGTTCATTACAGAAATAGTATTGTAATCTCCAGAGTAGCAGGACTATATTTTCCGGCACCATCAGAGTATATCATGGAAAATTGTTCTAAAAACCGCCATCCAACAATATTGGCAAGTATGAACCCAGCAAGTAGTTGGTGCCCGGCGGAGGCGTATCGAAAAGCCATATTCATTTTTGATTCAATACATGCCGGTCAACCACTAAGCGAGGAATGCCATTACCGTGTCTTAACTGGACGGACAGGTCTAATACTGTTAGACTCAATGCAAACAATGGCCAATACATGAGATTTCTCGATTAGATGGTCGGTGTCGGTTAGCTTGTGACGTCGGTTAGTCCCTTAGAATGACGTCAGCATACATTGACGACGCTCAACATCGGGTGGAATCATCCGATAAGACAGGCTTTGAAGACAATCCAGTATCGAACACTCACTGACGAATTCACGAACCGGGACTCGTTCCGCGGAACGAACTTCTCTCTTTCCGATGCAGGCGCAGAACTTAGCATGGTTAGCAGACTCTATTCAAACAATAGGTACTATTTGTATTCAACAGCCATTTCAGTGGTGTTGGATAGCGGTTTCTAGCCGAGAGAACATCACACCGAAAGTTTATTTATGAGGTTTTGGATATTGATAGCTGTGAACATCCTAGTTACAGGTGCCTACGGTCGATGTGGGACCGCAATCATCGATCACCTACATGAGAATCCAGACTACAATTTCACGTATCTGAATCGGTCTGACCGACCATCGCACCATCGGTATGGAGAGTTCGACACCTACGTCGCGGACATTGCTAACTATGAAGACATTCGTCCCGCGTTTGACGGTCAAGATGCCGTTATCCATCTTGCAGCGTATCCATATACGGATGGATCCTGGGATGATGTACTAGTACCCAACATCACCGGAATGTACAACGTGCTCGAAGCTGCTCGAGACGCTGAGGTCGGCTCGTTCGTGTTTGGATCGACGAATCACGTGATGGGCGGATATGAGAAAGAACATGCACCAGAGATTTATCAACCTGATTACCCCCTCAAACTTGAGCCTTCTGACCCCACTCGCCCTGATTCGTACTATGGTGCGACGAAGTCCTTTGGCGAAGATTTAGGTCACTATTACACCGAGACTTACGACTATCCGTCACAGTTCTACGCACTGCGTATCTGTACGGTGCTTCCAAGACAGTTTGATCATCCGTATGGAGCAGCAGAGCAACAGGTCGAACAAGGCAATATCGAACGAGGAACAGAGGAGTATCATCGGATAGTTGACCGAACAAAAGCGACTTGGAATTCTCGTCGTGATTTTGCCCATCTGATCGAATGTTGCCTCGAAGACGAGACAGTGGAATCTTCTATTTTCCATGGTGTCAGTAATAACGATCGTCGGTGGTTCTCGATACAGCATTCGCACGATCAAATCGGCTATCACCCCCAAGATAACGGTGAAGAGTGGAACGAACCCCCAACGTGACTTCGAGCAATAGCCTACAGCACGTCTACAAGAACCCCAAACAACAAATAGAGCAGAGTATAAGTCATGTCTTGTGGCGCAAGAATCATATCTAGCAGCGGTAGGAACGTATAGTGCTTCAGACACAGAAGGAGTGTATACCGTAGAGATAGACACTAAAACAGGAGCTCTCGAACTTCTCGACGGAACAGTGGTCGGGCCTGATCCAACGTTTGTCGCGTCCCACCCCAGTGGCAGGTATATTTACGCCGCTGTGCGTGAGGACGATGAAGGACGTATTAGGGTCCTCGAGGTCAATCACGAGACAGGTGAATTACGCCCGGTTGGCTCTGCTCCGAGTGGAGCACTTAGCCCATGTCACTGCAGTGTGAGTTCCAATGGGGAATTTTTACTCGTGGCACATTACCACGGGGGTGCCGTCTCGATGTTACCGATTGATGATAGCGGAGATATCGGCTCTCCTACTGCGGTTGTCAATCACTCCGGCTCTAGTATCAATGCAGAACGCCAAAGTCAGCCGCACCCACATTCGATTACTCTCGGCCCAGATGGACAATTCGCTTATGTCCCCGACCTCGGTACCGACGAGGTCGTAATCTATGAAGTCAATACAGCTGAAGGAGCGCTTATACAGCATCAGGTGATCGAGGTTACACCAGGCTCAGGTCCACGTCATGTTTCATTCAGTTCCCATGGTCAGCAGATGTATCTGATCAACGAGCTCAACTCGACAATTGTTACTTTCGACCGCCAGTCGACTGGTGGGTTAGTTGAACGTGCAACAGTCTCCACGCTTCCTCCAGATTATCAAGGAGAGAATAAGACCGCTGAAATCGTCGCTCATCCCTCAGGAGAGTTCGTGTTTGCATCGAATCGCGGGCACGACTCAATTGCTACATTCGCGATTGATGACGGCGGTCTCTCTAGTGTTGACTTTACACCGACTGGTGGGAAATGGCCTCGTCACTTTACCATTGACCCACAAGGAAAGTTCCTCTACGTAGAGAACAGACACAGCAACACGATTAACGTATTGAGCATCGATCCCGGTACTGGAACGTTGACTCCAGTAGAAGAGCGCCTATCCATTCCAGAGCCAGTTTGTATGCAGTGGATACCGACCAGTAGGTAGCTCTGATTCAACCTGGGCAGGTATAGTATAAGAGTAGTTGGTAGTCCCTCGCTGTTCGACACAATATTTAATAGCATGCTTTTGTTATGGAGAAGCATGCAGTTGCTAGCATACCCACGAGAGACAACGTCACTCGATGGAACGTGGCAAGCGATTCCAGACCAATACGAGAACTTCGAGGGGTACTTCGAGGACTTCTTCGGAGATGGTGAGGACGATATGCCCACCGGGTTTGCACCGAAACCGATCTACGAACCGGAGGCCTCTGTCGAGAACGAGCCATGCGACTTCAATATCCACGACGGGCGGTCTGTCGAGATACCATCTAGCTGGGGTGAAGAGCTACCTGAATTCCGCCACTACGAAGGCTGGGTCTGGTTTGCGAAGTCTTTCGATTGCGACACCGAACAATCCGGTGCCAGGTCATTTCTTCGGTTCGGTGCGGTTAACTACAAAGCCAAGGTGTGGCTCAACGGGGAGCTGTTGGGGACTCACGAGGGAGGGTACACGCCGTTTAGTTTCGAAGTTACCGAGACGCTTCAGGACGGCGAGAACACGATTGTCGTACAGGCGGACAACCAGCGGTACGAGGATGGCATCCCGAACGAGGGGACAGACTGGTTCAACTTCGGAGGAATCAACCGATCCGTGGAACTCGTAACCGTTCCACAGACGTTCGTCCGAAATTACAAGGTCGAGACCTCGCTCGACGACGAAGTCAACGTGCACGTGTCCGCTTGGGTCGACAATCCGCAGACAGAGACAGCGGTCTCCGTCTCGTTCCCCGAACTAGACCGTGAATTCGAACTAACACCTGCCGACAAGAGTGATGAATTTACTGGTTCACTATCGTTCACCGCGGACGAGGTCTCGTTGTGGGAACCGTCGGACCCACAGCTGTACACGATTCGAGTGGCTACCGACGACGATGCTGTCGTCGATGAGGTTGGACTACGAGAGGTACACGCGGCCGATGGCGACATTCTCCTGAACGGAGAGTCACTCCAGCTGCGTGGGATTGCACTGCACGAAGAAGTCGCCGGGAAAGGCCGTGCACTCGACTCCGAGGACGTGGCGACTCGGTTCCAGTGGATTAACGAACTCGGCTGTAATTTCGCCAGACTGGCTCATTACCCCCACACCGAGGAGATGGCACGGACGGCCGACAAGGAAGGGATACTGCTGTGGGAAGAGGTTCCCGCATACTGGGACATCAACTTCGGCGACGAAGACGTACAGGAACTGTACCGACAGCAGCTCCGCGAACTCATCCAGCGTGACTGGAACCGAGCGTCGGTGATACTGTGGTCGATTGCGAACGAGACGGACCATACCAATGACACCAGAAATAAGGTGCTCCCGCAGATGGCCGACTACGTCCGCGAACTCGACAGCAGTAGACTCGTGACTGCAGCCTGCTTTGTCGACGAGGACGATGACGAGGGACTCGTTCTCAAAGATCCACTCGAAGAGCATCTCGACGTCATCGGAATCAACGAGTACCACGGTTGGTACTACGGGGACTCGGACAACATGAAGCACTTCCAGGAGGATCCGAACGGTACTCCAGTAGTTATCTCGGAGACTGGTGGTGGAGCGAAATGGGGACATCACGGCGACGAAGACGAACGCTGGACCGAGGAGTACCAAGCGGCGATTTACCGTGGCCAGACGAGTGCAGTCGCAGACAGCGATCAAATTGTCGGGATATCGCCGTGGATCCTCTTCGACTTCCGCGCGCCCATGCGGCAGAACGAGTTCCAGCGGGGCTACAACCGAAAGGGCGTGCTGGACCAACACGGACGGAAAAAGAAGGCCTTCCACGTTCTCCGGGAGTTCTACCAATCCGGACACCTCGAATAAAGGGGACGATTGCGTGGGCCTGTGAGTCGAGCACCAGACGTGTTAGGGAACTGTGCGACGTTAACGAGACGTCCCGTGTCTCGTTCGCACACAAGAGCTTCACTCTTGTGAACGCTACTTCCCCTCCCTGCTCACTCGCTTCGCTCGTTCGTTGAAGAGGGGACCTTAGCGCCTTTCTACAGGTAAAACCGAGAGTCCAACCACATCAGTGTTCGTTCAGGGTTAGTCAGAAAAACAATCGAGAGCGCTGTCGATTTGGGTCGCCTCGATCAATCAACTCGCACGAACGTGACCGGGCACGGAGAATTTAGCAGAACGGACTGCGTGACGCTCCCGAAGAGTGCCTTTCCTGTTGGCGAGCGTCGCCGTCCACTGATGATAACCCGGTCAGCATCAAGCTCGTTTGTGAGTGCGACAAGTCCCTCACCTGGATCACCAACCGCACCACGTACGTCGTACTCAACGTCAGCATCGTCTAACCGGGTAGTAATCTCCCGAACTGATGACAGCTCACTGACTAGGTTGGTGGCAGCATATTCATCAGGTGGATAGTCATCAACCGAGTGTTCGTCGAGCAACGTTTCATATTCGTTTTCCGAAACCACATACGGGGAGAGTGTTCCAACGACAGGGCTCGTGTTGGTGGATGAACTAACCTCCGTGGGGAGTATATGAGCGACGACGACGGTCGCGTCGAGCGGCTTCGCAACCTCGATGGCGACGTCGGTGAGCTGTTCGACATCCTGATCGCTGGCGCCAAGTAGTATCGTTTCTACGGACACAGAAAAGTATGATTCACACGCTCTCAAAAAGGTTGGTATCGGTACAACCGATATCGGAACGAAGCCCACGAAACGAAATAGCGACGCTGTGAGTCAGTGAGCCGGGTGCATGAGGCTCACTTCGAGATTGACTCAGCCGGTGGTTCGACACCGTGGACCAACGCAGTCCCTGTCTCGGAGTCGAAGAGGTGGATCTTCTGTCGATCGAGGACGACTTCGATGGACTGCCCGGGTTCGAGGGCTGCGTTCGGTTCTGTCGTCATGAGTAGCTGATTTCCGCCTGATGCTGGCGCTTCCGTATTCTCGGACTGCGTGTCGAATCCGAACGACGAATCGTCCGGACGGAGATAGACGACAAGTTCATTGCCCATAGGCTGGACGACGTCAACCTGCAGTGCGATCGGGTCTGTAGTTTCCTCAACAGGTGCGCTATCTCGCTGGTAGACGTCTTCTGGTCGAACCCCGAGCGTCACTTCTGCACTAGCTTCGACCGGGATATCCGAGAAGAGCGGTAAGTTCATATCTATTCCCTGGCCACTGAACGAGTCGCCCTCGATGATACCGGGGACGAATCGCATACTTGGCGACCCGATGAACCCTGCAACGAACAAGTTTGTGGGATAATTGTAACACTCCAGCGGTGGAGCAAACTGTTGGAGTTCGCCGCTGTTGATGATAGCGACACGGTCGGACATCGTCATCGCCTCCGCCTGATCGTGCGTAACGTACACCGTTGTGACGCCGAGTTCTTGCTGGAGCCGCTGCAGTTCTGTACGCATATGGACGCGGAGCTTCGCATCCAAGTTCGCAAGCGGTTCGTCCATCAGGAATACCTCTGGGTCCATTACGATGGCACGACCGATAGCGACGCGCTGTCGTTGTCCACCGGACAGTTCATCGGGCATCCGATCGAGCATCCCCTCGATCTGGAGAATCTCTGCTGCCTCGTCGACCCTCTTTGCGATCTCTTCCGAATCATAGTTCTTCAGTCGGAGGCCGAACGTGATGTTCTCCCGGACAGACATGTGGGGGAACAGCGCGATGTTCTGAAAGACCATCGCGATATCCCTGTCTTTCGGTGGGAGGTTCGTCACGTCCCGTCCGGCGATCTCGATGAGACCATCGGACGGCTTCGTCAGCCCGGAAATGGTCTTGAGCGTCGTCGACTTACCGCAGCCGGATGGGCCGATGAGCGAGACGAATTCGCCTTCTTCGATGTCGATATCCACGCCGTTGACAGCAACGACGTCACTGTACCGCTTCGTTACGTTTTCAAGTTTGAGGTGAGTCATAGTGGTGTTATTTGTGAGTTCAGTGTCATCCCTTGAGCGACCCCGATGTGAGGCCACTCACGATCTTTCGCTGTGCGAGGAGGACAATGAGTGCGACAGGGACGACGCCGATGAGACTCGCCGCTGCCATCAGATCGTATCGCACCGAGACCTCCGTTTGGTATCTGAGTAATCCCCAGACGATTGGTGACCAGTCCTGTACCGAGCCGGTCGTCATCAGCTGTGAGAAGAAGAACTCGTTGTATGCAGTAATGAAGGTGAGAATGCCTGCGGTGACAAGTCCAGGTGCGGAGAGTGGTGCGATGATACGGTAGAGCGCACCGATTCTAGTGGAACCAGTGACACGGGCAGCGTCTTCTAAGCCGTCGGGAATCTGTCCGTAGAACGTTGTCAAGAGGAGAATCGCAAACGGGAGCGATAGTGCGGTCAATGGTAAACCGACGGCTGCAGGCGTGTTGAACAGGTTCGGGCTACTGACACCAAGAACAGTCACGTTGCCGGTCAGCAGTTTGAACAGGCCGACGATAAACGTCGCCCCGGGGAAGTACGAGACAGAAATCAAGAGGAGGAAGAGCGGCCGCTTCCCCCGGAACTTCATCCGGCCGAACGTGTACCCCGCCAGACTCGCGAACACGAGTACGAACGCAGTGACGCCTGTCGCGATGATGAGGCTGTTTCGCATGTAGAGGTGGAACGGAACCACCTCAAAGGCCTGGACGAACGAACTCGGATCGAAACCGGCAGGAAGTAGTCCAGCCGCCGTCGTGTTCCCAGGCTCAGAGAGTGCAAGCATGGCGAGATAGTAGAATGGGAACAATGAGACGAGCAGAATCGTCGCCGTAGTCGCGTAAAACGTGTACCGGAAGGTCACGTCCGAGTCTGCAAGGCCGATGGCAAACCACCGGCTAGCCTTCGATTTCCCGTCGTCAGTCGACGAGTCAACAGCCATCTCAGAACCCCCCCGTTCTCGATCTGCTAAGCACACCGAGGTAAATCAACGAAACCAATCCAATTAGCACTGCGGTGAGGACAGCTAACGCTGATGCGGTACCGTAGAGGCTGCCGTTGAACGTACCGACCACCGCGCACGTTATCGACGGCATCGTGCTACAATTGGAGATAGCATCGATCTGTCCGTAGATACGCATCGAGCCGATAGATGTCAAGAGCATCGCAATCATCAACACGGGGATCGCCTGTGGCAACGTAATCATCCGGAACTGTTGCCACCGAGAAGCACCCGCCACGCGGGCCACGTCGTAGAGGTGCTCGTCGATACTCTGGAGCCCAGCGAGGACGATGAGTGCGACATACGCCGACCGCTTCCAGATGGCTGCTAGCGTCACGATGCCGACTGTCGAGGCACTGCTGCTGAGTGGCCGCGGACCGACAAGGCCGAGATCGTTGAGCAACTGGGTTCCGAAGCCACCAGGGATGAACAGGAGATAGAAGATCATCCCTTGGATGACGATCGGGACTGCCCATGGAATCAAGACTGCCGTACGAACGACAGAACGCCCACGGAAGGTCTTGTTCAGGACAAGCGCCTGGATGAACCCGAGTGCTGTAATGAACACAACACTGACCACCGTGAAGATGAGTGTCGTCGGGAGAACGCTTTGGAATGGTCGGCTCAGGTCGATGAATGGACGGACAAGCATCGGGTCTCGGCTACCAGTCAGGATAGAGACATAGTTCTCGAGAGCAACGAATCCACCACGGAACTGGCTGAAGCTATCCGCAAACATCGATGTCTGGAAGGTGAAGACAATCGGCCACAGCGCTATCGCTCCGAAGATGATGAGGGTTGGCGCAAGCACGAGATACGCGAACTTCGTCTCTGAAAGGTTCTCTACCCAGTCGTTGACAGAGTTTCCGATGCTCCACATCCTATTCGGAACAATCGACGACTGCTGGGCTGTGGATCGACTACTGGCCATAGCTCTCCTCAATGTCTTGTAATTGCGTTTTTAGGTCGGTCATCCCCTGTTTGGGAGCCTTATTTTGGGAGACAACGTTGTGAACCTCTTGTGAGATAACCTTCGACTCCTGGAAGTAGATCGGTGTGACTGGACGGGGAATGACGTTCTCGGCCATGACTGAAAGCGTGTCCATGTACTGTCCGAGCAGTGGATGACTCGTGACTGCGTCCGACTGTAGGAGCGCAGTCTTCGGAGGGAGATATCCTGAAACGTTGAACCATTTCGTGAGGAACTCGTCTTTCATCATCGTCTGAATCACCTCGATGGCCGCCTCCCGACTGTTGGAGTTCGGGTTGATCGAGAGGTTGTACCCAGCAAGGGGAGACATCGTTCCACCGATACCTTGATGCTTTGAGTCAGCTTCCGTGATGCCGTACGGCTTCGGAATCATCCCGACTTTCTCGGTGACGTTCTCACCGAAGTTGTCGTCGGAGGCACCCAACTGGGCGATCGCAGGAAGCCCGGCGGTGTATGAGAACGCATTACCACCAAGGAACGCGTCGAGGTCCTTGGTGTACCGCCAGCCGAGGACGTCCGTGGGGATGACACCACCAGCGAACGACTGGTCGTCAAGTGCGTGCTGGTCGTCGTGTCCGTACATAAGCGTTCGGAGCATCCGGAGAGCATCCAGAACCTGTTCTTCGTCAACAGTGACAGGGCGGTCACCGACAGGACCGAACAAGTAATCTCGGCCACCAAAGTACGCGCCACCCCACTGTGACATGATTGCGTTGAACGTACAGCAAGTTACCGTCTGTGAGAGCTCGAAGGGCATCGTGATGCCGTACTCGAGACCCTGTTGTCGCTGAACATCCGCCGTAATCTGAGAGAACTGCGCCCACGACATTGGCTCAGTGCTCCAATTCTCGCCTTCGGGATCGTATCCGGCCTCCTTTGCGAGATCTCGACGGTAATACTGTCCTCGGACGTCAAACATGAACGGAACGCCGAAGATGTCGCCCTCCCGTCCTCGACTCGAATCAACGCTGGCATCGTTAAAGTCGTCTTCTATCGTCTGTAACGTATCCTCTGGGAGATGTTCACTGAGGTTGAGGAGTTGACCACGGCGGATGAACGGAATCGACCATCCGACGTCCATGGTCAGGATATCCGGTTTGCCACGACCTGCGTTGAGCCACTGTCGATACTGGTCTTCGAGCGTTCCGGGTGACTTTGTGCTGACCTCAACGCTGATATCCTCAGACAGTCCCGCCTCATGCAACATCGACTCGAACTGTTCGACGGCGTTCTTCGGTGTACGGCTGAGGAGGTTCATCGTAACCGTCGTCGATCCACTGGAACGGTTACCACCGGTATTTGTGGTTGAACCATCTCCACCGTTGCTGGTACATCCTGCAATTGAAAGACCGACACCGGCCGCACCCATTGCTTGGATGACTCTTCGTCGTTGTACGCCACTTTGGGCAGTCATGCTACACCGTCACAGTCATTGTCGATAATACTAATAATTTTTGGTGGTATCAACGGAGGCGTGATCGAACGTGTAGAAAAGTTACACGTCAGCGAGATATCTATTGGATTCATGTTTGCAACCCACACCAGGTACCAGAATTTCGAACGATCCGTCTTACCCTCAACCGAAATCACGTAGCGAGATAGATCAATCCAATACTGTTGACAAGGTTGAGAGTACAGATATTACAAAGCTATATTTGTAACACCCACAGTCTAAACGGTCTGTACTACTCGGATACCACGGTTGATAGCGGCAGTTGCAATGGCTAACTAGTACCAACAGTATTGGACGAGGTGGGGTGCAAATCGAGATGGGAAAAAGTCTGTTGGAGGCCCGACGCCAGTATGTCCCAGGTAGAAGGACTCACAGCACAGAATACAATAGAATTGCAGGAGATGTGTGCAAAAGATATATACCGTTGTGTAATTTTTGTAAGTGCATGGTTCAGCCAGCTTTGATCCTACCGCCGGGTCCAGACACTCGGTGGCAACTCGCGAGACAGATGGGCGTCGAACAGGCCGTCATCCACCCGTTAGAGATCGGCAACGGGAAATCAGACTGGGACTACAACGAACTCCTCCACCTTTCAAACTGGCTTCAAGAGGTCGACTTAGAGCTCAGCGTAATCGAGGGTAGTATCCCACTGACGGACCGTATCCGCCTCGGAAAACCAGGGCGAGACGAGGATATTGATCGGTTCAAACGCTTTTTGAGAGACTGCGGCAGCGTTGGGATTCCCGTGGTCTGCTATGACTGGATGGCGAAAGTCCGCTGGGCCCGCACTGGCGCACATATCGAATCTCGTGGTGAGTCACTCGTCACCGGCTATAACGATGCCAAAATGACCGGCAACGGTACTGACGAGACCGTGACGCGGGACCAACTGTGGGAAGCAATCGAATACTTTCTAGAGGAGGTTACGCCCGTCGCCGAAGAAGCGGGTGTCAAACTGGCACTGCATCCCGACGACCCGCCCATCGAATCCGTCCAAGGCGTTCCGCGCATCGTGAACAGTCCCGAGGCGTACGAACGCGTTCTCGACGCGTACGACAGTCCACACAACGGTATCACCTTCTGTCAGGGGAACTTCGCGGCGATGGGTGTCGACGTTCCAGCTACGATTCGGCACTTTGGCGACCGGATCAACTTCATTCACTTCCGAGACGTTCGTGGAGAAGCGGACAACTTCGTCGAAACGTGGCACGACGACGGGCCGACTGACATGCTCGAAGCAATGCGTGCGTATCAGGAGGCTGTCGACGAGGACGTCCCGCTCCGACCCGACCACGTGCCGACAATGGCCGGCGAAGACAATTCCAACCCCGGTTACCACACGAACGGCCGACTCTTCGCCATTGGGTACATCAAAGGCCTCCTCGAGCAGGCGTGATGTGGCTCGATTGACTTGTACCAGGGTGTGAATAATATGGCAGTTGTCACATACCCAATTTATCGCGCGTTTTCGAGTTAGCAATCTTTCTCACTTCCTCTCGGATATGGGTTCGGTAGACGCTGAGCTTGGAAACTCTTCTTGCGCTCGGTGGGTGAATAGCGTATAATCCGTTACTGTCTCCCCAACGCTGGCCTCAGTCTGTAGTCCGATGGTCCATCGAACTTGTGGGTGTCCGACAGGGGAAGTCGTGATAAGAGCACGACAGAGAAGGCGATGTGACGCTATTATCTATGGATTTTGGCTGTCACCGACCGAGACGATCGTACTCGTGAAATCAGCCGGGTCGCGATGTTCGAGGGAGCGTGAAGCTAATGCACAACATTTATCAATGGTGTTATTGATGATGATAGTGTATGCTGCCCCACTGTATAGTGGCCAAATCAGATAGCGTTACCACTCTGAAGTGGTAGGAGACTAACCAAAAATGTCAGCAAAAAACCAATCAGTCACGTACGGGAGATTACTCACGCTCGTACTTATTGCGTTGGTCCCGGCGTTTTCCGGGGCATTGATCAACCCCACAATCCCGGCGATCCAGAACACGTATTCACACGTACCGAACTCAGAAACGCTCGCACAGCTTGTCAGTTCTCTCTCGGCGTGGATCGTGCTGATCGTGGCACCACTCACGGGATATCTCCTCGATAAGTATGCCAGGAAGCCTGTCCTGCTTTTGGGCGTCATCACGTATGGAGTCGCGACGAGCATGGCGTTCTTCCTCGACTCGATCTACCTGATCCTCCTGACGCGGGTCTTCGATGGGATCGCTGTTGGATCGCTCATGGTCACGGTTCCGACACTCATCGCGGACTACTACTCGGGAAAGCGTCGCGAATCAGTTATGGGGTACTTTAGCGCGGCATCGTCGGGAGGAGGTGTCGTTGCTTCGCTGCTCGGCGGATATATTGCTAGCACCCTCGGGTGGCGGTATATCTTCCTCGTATTCGCCGGTGCACTCCTGTTCGTGCCGTTCATCCTTCGTTACATCTCTGAGCCAGAAGTAACCCAAGAGACCAACAGTGAGAAAGTCGGGAGAATCGAAGCGGCAGTTAACATCGTTCGTGATAATCCAGCTTGGTTGCTGATATCGATCTACGCACTTGTCCTTCTCGGGATGCTCACAATCAATCTCATCAACATCGAGGTTCCGTTCTACCTCACTGCGGACCTTGGGGTGAGTGACTCGATGGTCGGATTTATGCTGTCCACCGTCTACGCCGTTGCATTCGTTATGGCCTTACTGTATGGTAAGTTTAAGCAATTTCTCTCGCACGTGGCGATATTGGCGATCGCCTTCACTATCGCGTCGGCAGGGTTCCTAATCATCACCACGTTCGATGCATTCGGGCTAGTCTACGCCGGTGTCCTTTGTTCAGCGGTTGGCTTCGGTGTCTTCCTACCGACTGCGAACGACTGGGTTGCATCAATCGTCGACAAGAGATACCGCGGACGCGCCCTCAGTGGTATCACGATGTTCATGTACGGTGGTTTCGCGCTCTCTCCATTCGCTCCCGACCCTCTCATCGGTATGTATGGCCGTCTCGGGATGCTCCGAATCGCCGGAATCCTTCTTGGGATGATCGCTGTCGCCCTATACGGATTCTGGTTGATCGGTCGGACGAAGTCAGGCTTGGGCGCTGCATCTGCAAGTGACTGACGGACACGGGTTCAGTTTCCGAACAGCAACCATCGCCCCTTTCATGGTATCGTAAGGCGGTTTCCGTCAGAGACAGTGGTCTTCGTCTCTGAAAACACCGGCACCCAACGAAAGCCGTTGAGCACTCCCAAATCGATACCAACTCTCGAAGTACCGGATCCCTCAGTCAGGGGAGCGATCTTACAGATCCAAATGAGCACGACGGGCTGCCGATCGATTTTGGTGAACCACCTCGAGACGGACAGCCGTCTCTGACAAGTGAGCAGTACGCACTCCAACCCCGAATTTTATATTGGCTCAGCGTGGAGTATACTTACATGACTGAGCCCACTATTCATCAGAGTGATGAAACTGCAAGAACCATCCGAGTCGGTGTGCGAACACGGACGCTTTCGGACGCTCGACTGCGGTACATCCGCCAACTGGGTGCAACCGACATCTTCGTCGATCACGCCGACACCGAGGAGGAACCTGACGAGTTTAACGACCGCGACGGCGCGGACACTGTTGCTGTCGGCCGGGATGCCATTCCTTCGGTTGCAGAGTTGGAAGCGGCCAAAGAGCGTGTTGAGTCCCACGGCTTGACGCTCACTGGCATCCAGTCGCTGCCGTACTCGCTTTACGGTGATATCATGTTCGGACGCGAGGGGGAAAAAGAGGCGCTCGACCAGATCAAGACGCTGCTTCGCAACCTCGGCGAGGCAGACATCCCGGTTCTGGGTTATCAGTGGAATCCCCGTGGGGTTGTCCCGATGCGGACGACACCAGTGGAACTCCGTGGTGGGGCCGAGGGGACCGCTTTCAACCTTGATGAGGTCGACAATCCCGACGCGCTCGCCCCAGGGATTGATCGCGAGTACACCGAGGATGAATTCTGGGACAACTATGAAGGATTCCTGCAGGAAGTGCTCCCCGTCGCCGAGGAGGCTGGGGTCAGGATGGCGCTCCATCCGGTTGACCCGCCGGTCATTGAGTCGTTGGGTGGCATTCCCCGACTCTTCCGCAACGTCGAGAATTTCGAACGTGCAATGGAGCTTGTCCCAAGCGATAGCCACG
This sequence comes from Halogranum amylolyticum, assembly GCF_900110465.1. Classification (GTDB taxonomy): domain Archaea; phylum Halobacteriota; class Halobacteria; order Halobacteriales; family Haloferacaceae; genus Halogranum; species Halogranum amylolyticum. The sequence continues at coordinate 27,919 of NZ_FODV01000027.1, read as the reverse complement.
GCCTGAAGCTCTGTCTCGGCTGTTTCTCTCAGATGGGTGAGGATGCGAACGCGGTAGTTCGACGCTTCGCCGAGGACGACAAGATAGTCTTCATCCACTTCCGCGACGTCGTCGGCACCGTCCCGAAGTTCAACGAGACGTTCGTCGATGAGGGGAACTTCAACACTACCGAGGTCGTCGAGACGCTCGACGACGTTGGATTCGACGGGGTGGTCATCCCCGACCACGTCCCGAAAATGGAGGGTGACGACGACTGGCGTCACCGCGCACGCGGGTTCACCATCGGCTATCTCCGCGGTGTCGTCGACAGTGTCCAGCGTAGCTAACGCTCGCTCATCGTCGTTTCTCCGCGTTCGTCCTACTAAGACCGCCACTCCTCACTGCGAGCTTTCACGTTTCTCGCGTATGCGTAGAAAAGACAGTGTCGACGCACGACTACCCACCGCTTCGATGCGTCCGTCCGAATTCACTCAACCGATGAGTCGTTCGATGTCGTCGTCCAATCGGTGGTAGATTTCTTCGAGTTCGGCTTCTTCCTCGGGTGCAAGCGGTCGAATCGGCTCTCTGACATCCCCTCCGTGGAGGCCAGCGAGTTCGAGACCCAACTTCACTGCTGGGACGCTAACTGCCCCGCTGAGCGTGTTGTTCTGTCCGGGTCGGTCCCGGAAGTTTTGGTACGGAAGACAGGCGTTCCGAAGCAAACGCGCGCGCTCCCAATCACCGGTAGTGAGGGCATCGAATAGTTCCAGACCGACCTCCGGCCGGAAGTTGCTGACGCCCGCAGAGAACCCCTCGATTCCCTCGGCCCAATAGCTCACTGCGTACGGTTCGGCGAGCCCGTTGACCCAGACCACGTCGTCAGCTCCAGCAGCGATCGCCGCACCAAGCTTGACCGGGTTCTTTATCGCATACTTTATTCCGACAACATTTTCTAGTCGCGTGAGGTCGGCGAGGAACTCAACCGATGGGTCGAAGCCGCGGATGTACGGGACAAACGGCGTGTCCGTCTCGGCGGCGATTTTGTCGAAGTAGTCCAATAGACCGAGTTCGTGGACGTAAGTGTGGTCCGGTGGCATGACCATATGTGCGTCGACGCCGAGACGGTCATAGGCGTGAACGAGCTCTTGAGCTGCGTCAGTACTGCCGCCGACTCCAGCTAACACACACGCGTCGGACGGTACTCCTTCGAGGCTCGCCTCAGTGACCTTTGTCCGTTCGGTCTGCGACAACGAGTGATATTCACTTATGTTCGCGGCCGCGAGGAACGTCCGGAGGCCACTCTCGTACAGTGACTCCGCATTCTCAGTAATCTTCCAGTATTCGATATCTCCAGTCTTGTCGAACGGTGTAAGAAGCCCGGCGGCAACACCCCGAAGTCGCTCCTTAACCTCGCTTTCTGCTAACGGCATCAACTACATGGTTGCTGTGATTCCTCATAAAACCTCCGTCCGTGTTGGACGGTTACACGGGACGGAGGTTAGTTCCGCTCGTTATGTCCGTCCGTGGGCCGTGTACCGCAAGTCCACTGAATAGGCTGCGCGGTTTGTTCAGTAGTTCCGATAGACGGTCTTCGTGGCCGTAAAGAAGTCGAGACCGGCATCGCCCTGCTCGCGGTACGTGTTCGTCGACGACTGCTTATACCCGCCGAAGGGGACGTGGAGTTCGAGCCCGGTCGTCTTCTCGTTCACCTTGGCGACGCCGGCCTCGATACGGTCGAGGAACTCGTTCGCCTCGGTGAGATCTTGCGTGATGATGCTGGCAGACAGACCGTAGTCGGTATCGTTCGCAAGCGCCAGCGCTTCCTCGAAGTCGCCGGCCCGAATCACTGACAGGACCGGTCCGAATATCTCCTCCTGCGCGATGCGCATGTCGTTATCCACGTCAGAGAAGACCGTCGGCCGCACGTAGTACCCGTTGTCGTACGTCTCTCCGGTGAGCTGTTCGCCGCCGGCTTCCAATGTTGCACCTTCGGATTTCCCCACGTCGATGTAGTCGAGGGTCGATTCGAGTTCGCCTTTCGAGACGTGTGGGCCGACATCCGGGTCATCGAGGCCGGGGCCAACGTCGAGCGATTCGGCGTACTCGGCAATTGCCTCAATGAACTCGTCGTACACCTGCTCGTGGACGATTGCCCGTGAAGCAGCCGTACAGGACTGGCCGGTCGTCCCGAATGCACCAATACCGACCGCTTCAACGGCTTCCTCGATATCAGCACTCGGCATGACGATGGTTGGGTTCTTCCCACCCATCTCACACTGGACGCGCTTGAGTCCCTCCGCTGCGGCCTGTGCAACGCTCGTTCCAACGCTGGTGCTGCCAGTGAACGAAACGCCATCGATGTCCTCGTGGGTGGTCAATGGGTCGCCGAGGACACTCCCTGAGCCCGTCACGTAGTTCGCGACGCCGTCGGGAAGGCCTGCCTCGTCAAGACACTCGAAGAGAATCCGTGTCGAGTTGGGAGCTACTGACGCCGGCTTGGCGACGACGGTGTTGCCCGCCGCCAGCGCCGGTGCGAGCTTCCACGCCGGGATAGCGATGGGGTAGTTCCAAGGTGTGATGAGGGTGACCGTTCCCAGAGGCTCTTGTCTGGTCGAGAGCTCTTTGTCTCGTCCACTGGAAGACTTGACAACGCCGCCGAGGTCGAATGCCTTCTGTGCGTAGTAGGCGAAGATGTCGATGGCGCGCTGGACCTCGCCAGCGGCCTCTGACCATGCCTTCCCCTCTTCGCGGACGAGCGTCTCTGTCGCCTCCGCTTTCCGGTCTTCAAGCGCTTGCGACGCCTGGTTCAGGACACTGCCGCGTTCGGGGCCAGGCACTGTCGCCCAGTCGTTTTGTGCTGCGACTGCGGTGTCGATCGCGCTCTCGGCGTCACTGACCGTCGAATCCTGAAACCGACTGACGATTTCACTGCTCTCCGCGGGGTTCCGTACCTCGAAGGTCTCGCCGGATACCGAGTCGGTCCACTCTCCACCGACATAGTTACCATACTCTGTTACCATTGCAATCAGGTGTTTCCACTCCTGGGTTACCAATGTTTTGGTGACCGACCTCGACCGACTAGTCGTTACAGGATATCAGAAAGTAGACAATCAATTGATAATTTACAATTCAGAGTTATCCAACACTGTTGGATTAGTTTTACTCAGATTCCCAATTGGGTCGGTCATGAGGCGAATCTATCCCTACAGTCAGGGACGATCTCCCGGACTACAGCACGGTCTACAAGTCGTTCGACCGGCTGAAAATGTAGGTATGGCAGGCGTTGCTGCGCGTTTCAGCGCAGCAACACCCGCAGTCTGGCCACGCCGCACTCGACAGCACGTTCTTCGACCGCTGCTCTGCCTCGTCGTACTAAGCGATCAGGAAGTACCGTTCAAACACTGAAAGTCACGATGTCAACTGACCTAGAGTCTATTGCTGTCCTTGACGTCCCTATCTCTGCTCGGTGGAAACACGATACGAAGACCGGGCCGCAGGTCGTCTGCCGGAGCGCGGACGGCCTGCTGTCCGTTGCAGCGGACAAAGCTTTCTACAGCTGGGTCACTAAATACGAGTTCTACGGCCTCGGTGTCGATCCACTCATCTTACAGCGTGGGTCGACACCGCTTACGGTATGACATAACGTACTCATCCAGATACTCTCAGCGCTGGATGATTGCGGCCTCCTACTCGACACGAAACGCTTGCTCGGCGATGCCGTGCGAGCGCTCAGCTGGTATCGACAGTTCTATCGAAATCATCCTGTGTTCGTCCTCATCAGCATAGAACCGCTGTGTAAACCGCTATAACCATGACTCAGCATCTATTCAACACGAGACTTGAGAGGCGAATCAAGTATTCCAATACTCTTGGCAGCCGCTATCGGCGTTCTCAAAAATATCTCAGCAGTAGATAGTTAGAGCACAGCAATAGTTACAATACTAGTATTGTAATGCACTTTACGACGCTGGCTATGTGAATCTTAGTGTCTTTCTACTTTCAACCGTCTCTGTTTGTCAGGCGAGAAAGATAGGCATACACAACCGATACATTCGTAGAGCTCGGTGCTCTGTGATTGGGAGTTCGATTCCATGCGGGCTTTTCAGACACTCTCGAATCTGAATGTGAACTACTCGTCTCAAAGCAGATTACGGGCTCCGAACGCGAGGATCGTATTCTCCCATATTTCATGTAGCGACATGGAGTTTACCTGCGAGAAACCGTTCGGATTGCCTATTTCCGGTGTTCACACAGACTGTCACCGTCAGTGAGTCCCCAAAACATATACTATATCCGACTGAAAGTCTCTCTACCCAGAAAATGACGAGCTTAAAATCAAGAACCCCCTCAGCAGGGCGTTTCCCCCGGATTCGGGCCCAACTTTACTGGAAACGGTGGGGTGTCCACCGTGAGTGAGCCCACAAATACACCACAAAACCGAGAGTGGAACGATGTCGACGACGTTTCGTGGACGCTCCTCAAGCGCGAGGAACTCGTCGACGCATACTGGGCCGTTATCGCTCCAGCCATGGAAGCTGATGGCCTCGATTCAACACAGGAGAAGCCAACGCACAGTTGGTTGCGCGAACACGACTTCCGGCCGCTGCTCTACACCCTTCGAGAGTACCACGACATCACGTTCGGAGACTTCTGGTCCGACGACCTCGGGCTCAAGCCTGAAGAGACAGGTTACAACTGGGCGACCAACCACGAACGGACCATCGAAGCACTCGAGTCATTCCTGTCCTCACGTCGCGAGCGTAAAGGACTCGCCGAGTCGTCGATCGATACCCTTCGCTATCGGTTGAACCGCTACGTCAATGCCTATCGCGACGAGAACGAGACGGATGATCTTGTGACGCCAATCGCACGCGAGAGTGATGTCCCGGCCTACAAAGCGGTCGATGCCTGCTGGGCGGCGTTCGATCGACTTCACGACGACCTCGACGGCGGACAGACCAAACGTCGCATCCATCTCGCAGTCTCGAACTGGTACGCGCATTTAGTGCGGCGAAAATGGGCCGCCATCAATCCTGCCGACGGTCTCGACGACGAGTTCGACTGGTCGAACGGGAACGGTGGCAGCGACGCCGATACACCCTGTCTCGACGTAGAGCACGTTCGAGCACTCTACCAGACAGCAACCGATGCCGAAGAGCGACTACTCGTACTCGCACTCTGTGCGTGGGGGCTTCGACCAGGTGAGGTCGCTCGACTCCACACTCGACAGTTCGTTCTCGATCCGAATGACGAGGACGTCCCGTTCATCACCTTCGAAGAGCGGAAGAACGGCCCCGGGGAGGTGTCGCTTCTCTATGGGCGGGAAGTCCTCGAGGACCGCCTCGCTGCGGCTGCCGACAGCGACGAGTGGAATGGCTATCTCTTTCCGTCGCCGCACGCGTCGGGAGGACACATTTCACGTTGGACAGTCTGGAACCGGTTCAGACAGCTTGCCGATCGTGCTGGATTGCCCGAGACAATCGACGGTGAAAACCCATCGCCGAAGATGGGACGTCGATTCTGGTACGACGCATATTCGTCGTCACTCGACGTCGTGCTCGGAAGTCTCGACGAGATTGCCGCCGAACAAGGAAGTGCGAGTGCCGATGTCGTCCTACAGAACTATCTCTCGGACACGCGTGCGCGCAAACTGCGGCGCGAGTATATGCGTGAACAGCTCACCGCTGCGTTTGAAGAGGTTAACAGCTGATACCCGTGTCTAAAAAGGAATAATCTTTGAATCATGGAGTCCATGAGTTTTAGATTCCATGATTCTTTGAATAATGGAATCGGAGACTCATTGAGTAGAGTCCAATCGAACGGATATCATAAGTCAATGAGTCATGGATTCAATACATCTTATATTCCTTAATATCTAGAATCATTGGTTCATTGATTCAATGAATTCACAAACCACTGAATCAAGAACTCACTGAATCCCGAATCAAGATGAGCCTCGGACAGTATAGAATCAATGAATTCACAAACCACTGAATCAAGAACTCACTGAATCCCGAATCAAGATGAGCCTCGGACAGTATAGAATCAATGAATCCACAAATCACTGAATCAATGAAACATAGAGTCAATGATTCAATGAGTCCACAAATCTAGAAACCACGAATAAATTTGACTCAATGAGTCAGTGAATCACTGAATCAAGAACGGGATTGAGAATACGCCAACATTGGCAGTCTAAGCGGTGGAATCGACGGAATAAGAATAGAAAACACCAGAAAGTGTCTGACGTAGATTTATGATTCAGTGATTCAGTGATTAGAGTATGGCCGAAACACCTCGTGGATGGGGCGTCACACCATCGACCGGAATTCCAACGGTTGCTTTTGGCAATCAGAAAGGCGGGACTGGGAAGACAACAGCGACAATTAACAGTGCAGCGGCATTGGCCACTCGTGGCCACGACGTCCTCGCGATCGATATGGACCCACAGGCCGATATGACGAAAGGGCTCGGGCTAGGTCCAGGCGACAACAACGACCCCTCAAATCCGAAAAACGACTTGCCAAATACACTCGTTACTGACGATGGGAATCTCCTCGACGTCCTTGTGGATAACCCGCGTACGCACGATACAACTCTTTCAGAAGTCCTCATCCAGAGCGATGAGTATGAGCATCTGAACTTCGATCTGGTTCCGAGTCACAAGGACATGGGGCTCGCACGGGATTGGATGGATGACGCAAGTGCCCGCTTCGCACTGAAAGTTGCTCTCAAGGAACTGGTTGACGACGGTTACGATTACGATTTTATTGTAATCGACTGTCCACCAGACCTATCAGTTTTGACTGACGCAGCGTTCATCGCGGCGCAGAACGTCTTCCTTGCTGCACAAACCCAGGCAACATCACGAGATGCACTCGATGATCTATGGGACCAACTGGAGTCTATCGAGGATAACCAGCAGATTGAGATTGCAATCGTTGGGCTACTGGCGAACATGTACAGAGATGATGGCCAGTCGAAGAAATTCCTGAACGCGTTCAACGAATCCTTCGCGTCGATGGCACCGATTTTCAAACTCCCAATGCGAGTGGCGATTCAACGCGCCTGGGACAACGGCCGCGATATTTTCGAGTGGGAGGACGCGAACGATCAACAGGTAGAGCGTGACCTCTTCTTGGAAATCGCAGAGACGATGGAACGTGCCTTCGATAAGGCGCAGGTGGAGGCATAAATGCCCCGAGGAATGGATGAGCGGTTCGAAGACCCTTCAGATGAAACGAACGCGGAGGAAGCCGACACTGACGACGAGAGTACTACAGAGGCTCTATCGGAATCCGAAACCCAAGATCGGACAGCTGCGATTACTAATCGGTCGAAGCAGAAGAAGACAGACTCCTCAGCTGAAGTTGATTCAACAACCGAGGAGGAAAGCGAGAGCACTGAAGAGCCGTTGAATATTCGCAAGGATTGGGATTCGGCGACGATCTACGTCGAGCCCGAACAAAGCGAGGATATCGAGGTCACGTTTACCCGGCTCAAAAAACAGTTGAAACGAGAGAACATCATCCTCGAGAAGAACAAGCATTTCTACCGTGGGATCTTCGAAGTGGCGTTTGGTGAACACCGGGAAGAAACGAAAGAGAAGATTCGCGAACTAGCAGCCCAAGACAGTAATCAGTGATTCATAGATTCACAAATTCACTGATTCACTGAGTTAAAGAGATGTAGCAATAAACAGGGAGAGTACACGAGTCGGTTGATGGTCGGCCGCAATCTTCGAAAGTGGAAGTAATCTTAACTGCTCTGCAAACCGTGAACAGCCTCAAGGGCAAGCCCGAGGCTTCCCGTGGTTTAATCAGATACTCCCATCCGACCGTCGGCCTGATAGCCTCGTGCGGTCGGGTAGGTCACGGTCGAGCGTCCACAACCCCCGATGCTTTGCCGTCGCACCTCCCGAACAACGGGAAGGCTGTTGAGAACACGAACATTCCAATCGGGTTTCTTGATGCCTTTCACGATGATATTGACGCTTGCACCACGGTCAGAGTGGTCTTGATGGGAATACGAGTGACACTTGAACTGCTTCTTATGACGGTTCGCACGTTCTGTATGCCCGCACTCGTGTACTCAGGGCTAATCCACGCGAGGCGACGAGTACACGTCCCGTGACTGTGATACGGAAATGAGACTATTCTATCATACAGATGTGAGATCTCAATAAAATCCGAGATTTATAGCTAGTGAGAGTGGTGTTTTGTGCTCACTCGGTGTTATCAGCCACTAACAAAACGGCGCCATTTGCAAAGTGAGCCCCGTTTGCAATATGAGCTCACCCCCTTTTTTCAGAAATAACGAAGTGGCAAGACCCCGTTTGCAATATGAGCTAATCCCACTTGTCTCGGCTCTGAGAGAGGTATCAGAGCCCCGTTTGCAATATGAGCTAATCCCGCTTTTTCAGAAATAACGAAGTGGCAAGACCCCGTTTGCAATATGAGCTAATCATAAGTGGAAACGAGTACACAGTTCAAAAATCCTTGAGATTGTTTCGGACAACACTTCGAATGAGTTCCTCATCGTCCAATGCTTCGCGGAATCGGTCGTCCTTGTCGACGAGCGTCTCAACCATGACATCAGCGGGAAGATTGTGGAATATGTACTCCCCAAACACCCCTCGCTCGTTACCTCGACCCTTTCGATTAACTTCGATAACCTCGTAGGTACCTAACTCCCGCATCCACCGCAAATAGCTGTGTTTCGACCGCCGTTCAATATTCTGGTAGTCAGTAAACCACTTATAAAGCGTGTGCGCGACTGGGGCAGGTGCCGACCGATCGCTGAGAAATTCGGAACGGCTGAGTTGTTCTTGACCGTATTTGTTTACAACGGCGGCAGCAAAGAGTGAAACCTGCTTCTGGAAGGAGACATTTTCGATGACATCAACGACATAGTTCTTCTCAACCTGGTTTTTTGCTTCCTCAACGTGGTTGGTGGTAACCGTTCGCTCCTCGCGACGGTTAGCGATGTTCCCTGCTTCCCGAAGCAGATCAATTGCAAATCGGGCATCTCCTTCACCTTGAGCAGCGACAGCAGCAGTATACGGAATGACATCGTCCACAAGTGTATCCTCGTAAAACGCGTCTTGCCGGTGTTTGAGGATTTCTCGGAGTTCAGTCGCGTTGTAATCAGCGAACGCGACTTCGGTAGGGTTGAACGTACTGGCCGTTCGTGAGTTAAGCCCGTTCATCAAACTGTTCGGACTGTTAGTCGTGACAATGAGGGTGAATGAGCTGTCCATCTTCCCGATTCGTTTGGCCCGCGAAAGTTTGTAGAGGATATCCGAGAACGCAGGTGCCTCGTTTTTGTTTCGACTATCGCCAACGAGAAGATCCAATTCATCGAGAATGACGATTCCGATGTCGAGGTGTTCATCGACAATTTCGAAGAGGCGGTCGTATCGAGAACTCGTCGATACGCCTGTTTTCGAGGTAAGTTCTAGGCCGAGTAACTGTTCAAACTCATGGGTGATTTGGTGAATAGCTTCATGTTCAGATTTCTTATGTTTCCCATTTACTTCGACGAATTCCATCTTCACATCGCGCTTCTGGCCAATTTTGATTGCTTTCGTTGCGACAGTGCCAGCAATAAGCGTTTTTCCGGTACCAGATGGACCTCGGAGCAGCATATCCTCGGGCTGATCGCCGTGAAGCGCCGGTTTGACGATATTGATAACTTTGTTAAGTTGTTCGTCTCGGCCGACAATGCGGTCCTCGTCGACGATAGTGTCCGGCTCGATGAGATCCTTGTCTTTGAAGACGGTGTGGTACTCACTCGAGAGTTGCTCAGTGATAGAAAGTTGGCTTGAGTCTTGGTGGTCCGAGTCTTCCGCCATGATGATGCAGCTGTTTGATCTCATATTGCAATAACCTTTTGGACCATCTGCAAAAAGAGTGGAGTAGACGATGTTAGATAGTTCGGTCAGCCTGGTCGGATAGAAAGGGAGATTTATCGATCGCCTCCTTCACCCTCTCCCCCCTTTTGCAAAATGAGCCGGAGCACGAGACGGAAGCCGTTAGTGCCGAATACCAGGCAAATTAAGCGATCTCCGAGAATTCTCGGTTGAGAGAGTAGTATTCGCGGTTGGTCATAAGAATACATTATTATAGAAAGATTTATACTGATATCAGATTAACCAAATCCGCACGGTAGTTATAGTTGCGTATCATCTACAAGAATTGATTGTTTCACATTTTGTCTCCTGAATTCTCTCACACCTCTTCTATGGAGTCACAACTCATATTGCAAACGGGGGGAGGGACGCCAACTATCCCGTTCACGGTCACGTTACAATCGTTTGTAGACAGTGGCTACTGCTCAATCTCTACTTGATTGTTCTAGAACATGCTCATATTGCAAACGGGGGTCTCCTATCTTCTGAACCGAGATTGGATTCCCCCGGCGCTTGCCTTGATTACTGGTAGCACAGGAGCTCGTTGTTTCACCTGCTCTCTCATTTTGCAAACGGAGTGGGTCAACGGGGACTCAACCTTGTTTCGAACTCACTTTGCAAACGGGGTCTCTGTGAACAATCTCAAGATGGAGCCTTGAAGTACTTCAGTCTCGACACTCATCCCGGAAATTGCCTGACACCGAGGGCTGACCGGTCTAGGAACAACCTCGATGACACAGTAGCAGCAATTGACGCTAGCAGACTGTTCATCAAGAATGCCGATAGCTCGATTGTAAACCAGAGATATCACTCCAAGTATTGTCTCGATGCGCGTCTTGATGCTCTTGAGCTATCGACAATCTGTGTAGACGGGACCTGATCGCGTGGCATGCATCAAGAGGAAGTACTCACTTGCCCCATCCTTCCCATCTCCCGTCTACAGACCACTCCATTGTCCTGGAATTCCGATCGCAGAGTGATCCAATTCGAACCCATGGTGGATTCTTGTGTCTAGGCCCCGATGTCATGGTATGGCAGACCTCCGTCTTACCGTTGGGTCACAGGTACTGACCGCAGATTGGACTGACTCAAACTCGACTACCCGTAGTGCGATTGCTGAGGCACTGCCGATCACAGGAGAGGCCGCTCGGTGGGGTGACGAACTCTATTTCAGCACCGAGGTTGACGTTGCTGCCGAAGAGACTCAAACGGCAGTCCCCGTGGGGACACTCGCATACTGGCCACAGGGGAATGCACTCTGTCTCTTTTGGGGACCCACTCCGGCAAGTCATGACGATGAGCCGCGTGCAGCGTCCCCGGTAACCGTTATCGCTACCGTGAGCGATATCGACCCTCTGAGGCGACTCGAAGGTGGGGCGACTGTCTCTCTCGAGCATGCCTGAGCGATCCGCATCAAAGTGCAAGATGCGTCGAAGAAAGCAAAAGCCAACAGTGCAGTCCTTACTCGACAAGGAGTTTACCAATTCGTCCATACCGAGCAGCATCGTACTCACGGAGGTCGTATCGATTCGCGCCGGAGCGAACGGTGTACGTATCGATGACCTCAATCTCGGCTAAGAATCCGAGTACTCGGGCGAGCATATTCGGGTGAATGTCGGGGTCGTCGAGTCCCTCGTACAGTTGTCGACTAGTTGGATAGGCTCGAGAACTCGCCTCAAGTGCGGTTTGTACTTCTTCGTGGTGTACGGAGAGCACAGTGTGTACTTGTGGGTGTTCATCTTCCAGCAATTGGAGCTGCTCGACAAGCGATGTGTGGGCGGTCATAGCCGGTTTGCTACTTACCGCGCTTTGGCTAACGACGAATAAAAGCGCTACTATCGGTCTGAACGAATCTCTCTTAGCCAGGTCACCGTTACACGCTAGAGCCAGTCTATCGCACTGTCGCTACTTGTCCCGGAGAACTCGTGAATAGACAACAGGATCACCTGTGATAACTGGCCGTCTCGCAGCCCTCAGGGGCGGACAAACACTACAGCGCGAGGTGCTACCCACCAAGAGTGGAACCGACCCCAACATGTGATAAGGATTCACGGAAGTGGTGAGACTTTCTGAACGTGTAATAAGTGAGGAGTATAGATGTTCCACGAGTAATCGTGGAGAGGGCTCGTCGGCAAGTATGTTGTGTGGATTGATATTAATTACAAGAATGTCTCATAACAAGGTTGGGGCACTCACTCTCTGTCAAGTAATCCAAGCGATTATACTTGACGTGCCTGCCTTCAGATCGTCGCCGACTGCTCAAGTGGCTAACTCTCTCCTCTCCCCAGCCATACTCGGCGGCGAGTGGGTCCTACCGTGGTCTAGCCGAATTGAACGCCGTTCTACACCCGTGTTGAGAATATGCCCGATTATCGTACTGCCGCGTACTGCCCTACAGATCCTGTCAGAACCGGGTTTACAACGGCAACATGGGGTGTAGTCTGGTTCTCGATTTTCCACAATCTACCCGTCCTGAGGGTTCGTGTGGGCCATCGAAGATCCGACGCTCCATGCTTACCCGTCGTCGGCTGGCCCGTGATACTTCGATTTGGTACTGCCGTCTTCTCGCCACTGCCGGTACTCGTAGTCGTTGCCGTTGATCACAATAACCCAAATACAGATTTTCACAGACATTCATTTTTTTATTACTTTTCAACCATTCGAATAAATAAATATAGTGACAAGTATTATTGTCTGGAAGTGCGTGACTACTTCTCATGGGAGATGGGACGATCTATCGCGGCAGTGATGGAGAGTACTACGGGGATGTAGACCTCTGGGAGTGATTCGAATCCGGGGTGTGGACACCACAGTGTTGGAACACCGAGACCGGGAGAGAGTGGGTCGAAACAGAAGACAACGAGGTCCTCTGTCTTACGCCGATCGCACGCCGCAACGTCGCCGAGGAGACACACCTCGAACGTGTCTGTGACGGTATCCGTGTTGTTGCCGGTCAGTCGATCCGCCGGTAACCAGAGCGTGGTTCTCCGGCGTCGTTTTTGGCGCACACTCCCGGTTGTAGCGTATCTACCCGTCTGCGGTCGCTACGTTCGACTGGCCCGAGACCTTGTCACGTTTACTTGGATTCCAGCAGTGGCTCGTTGGCTGCCGTCGCTGTGCATCGACGTGATGCCGATTAACCAACACACTCGATTTCGTTGGTTAATGGGTGTCGATCACACAGCCGAAGTGGTCATCTCGGTTCTTACAGCCCCCGTTCCCGGTTGTAGACGTCTCTCTCTCGAGTGGCAGTTCGCGACGTCTTCGACGCACACCGTTATACGCGAGTCTCTCAAACGGGTGAGCACTACACCGATGGTCGATATTGCTGACTCACTGCAGTGTCTGTTTGCTGCGTCTGTGACCGAACAAGCGGAATCGTACCGCATCGAGATTCCACGCGAGGAGGTCGAGCACGGCGAACTCGATGTCGGCGAGTTCTATCGTGTTGGCGTGCTCACGCACACCGCCGCGTCGTCGCCGAGCGAGTCTCCGGACGCAGCCCCGAACGCGGCGCCACAGGAGCCGCAGGCGCCGCCTGTTGACGAGGGTGAGGTCCGCGAGGTAACAATCGAAACGCTCGGCGAGGAAGGCGACGGCATCGCGAAGGTCGAACGCGGATACATCGTCATCGTCGACGGCGGTCAGCTTGGCGAGACAGTCGAGGTGGACATTCATGCTGTCCGCGAGAACGTTGCCTTCGCCGAGATCGTCGCCGACGACTCGTAGCGCTCGGTCGACGGAGTCAATTTTCACGTCCACGTGACCCTCCGAGCAGACAAGCCTCTAGGTGCGTGAAAATCTCTGCCTGAAGGTTTGATTGAGAGGGTGATGGAATCACCCCGCCCCACCGTGTCAATACGCCGGTTTCGTCGTCGTTCTGCGTGCCCGGTCACTCGCCAACTCCGGAATTATCGCCACGAATTGGGATGGGTGAGCGCCTCTGACGTGCGGCTTCTCCCACGCGACAAGTGTGCGCAGTTGTGGGCCGCATCTGAAAATATAGGGTGACTCAAATATGTTCTTATCGGTTTAAAACCAGCAATACTGTGGTTATTTGTGTTCTTTGTTTCTGACACCACTCGAAAGATTGCCCAAATACAACAATTCTGTGTGGTGACTCGATGTGTACTCGCACTGAAGGCTCACTGCGTGGGGTCGAGACGAAGTGCCGGCCGCCAGGGGGAGTGGCTGGCGGCCGGCGATGGTTCGGAGTGGCCACGACCGACGAGAAAAGCGCCGATCGTGTCGTGATTCCAGGGCCGAGAGACCTGGTGTGCGTCGATGGACGCACAGACGGATGTGATAGCCTGTACGTTATCAATCTGTTCCACGCCACTTTTCGACAAGATCTGCTGTCCCGGTGTCCGTTGTGGTTGTCTCCGGCAGTGATGAGGCCTCTCACGATGATGGTCAGCGCGACTCTCGAGGCACGGTGGTTAATTGGTTTATTGTTCCCCCAGGCGACTTACGCGCCGTTGTCCCGCATCTCGTACACTGAACTACCAGCGATGGAGTGATGGGACGGGAGAAATGGGGTGAGTGCCTCTGACAGTTGCTGTTTTGCCCCGTCATGACGTATTGTCTTCATGTATATGAGACTACTGGTTTATTACCGCCCGAAATATTCTTGATATCGATTACATCGCGCGCTTCCAGGACTGCCAGCGTGTTTTCTCCCACGTGGAAGGGTTCGTCCGATGTGGTGGCTGTGACCCAGTACGTCCACTGCAGAGACCGCATGCTGAACGGAGGGGTGGGCACGGGTCGCTCGGTCGCGCGACCACTGCGGATCCCAGAGCGATGCCGTCACCGACTCTTTTAGGTTCCATCTCGAAGACGTTCCACTATGACCGAGCAACTGCTTAATGAGGTCGTCGGCGACGGCGACCACTCATTCGCCGATAGTGAGTACATTCGAGACTGGTTCATCGACGTCGGTCGTGAGTACGTCGCCAACGCAGACGACCCGACGACCGAGCAGGTCGCAACCCTCGTTGAACACTTCGAGGACACAGCGCCTGCAGACATCGACGACGAGACACTCGCGCTGCTGTGGACGATGGGGAGTATCCTCCGGTGGATGCTCGACGAGCTCCCGCTACAGGGCGAGACGACCGACCCCGAGTGGTTGCGCCAGCGGTTGCAACTCTGGAGTGGAACAGTGGGAGACGAGTCGCAGTAGTGACGGTGGCACGCTACTGTGTCTAGCGACGCTGCACAGTGGATTCGTCACTCTTCGTTGGGGTCGCACTCGTTCGCGTTAGGCGCTCACGACACGTGGCGGCTACGGCTGTCACTTCGTAATCCGGAGGCCGGTGCCGGTCTCGTAGAGATACCCCTTCAACAGCAGCTGTTCAAGGAGCGCTTCGGCCTCGGAGTGCTCGACGTCGCCGGCACTGATCCAGTCAATCGCTGTGTCGTGCGTGAATGGCTCGTCTGTTGTAACCGCCTGTTCAATCTGTTCGAAGGCTGTTTGTTGTGTTGGGGTCAATCGGGTCGACGAATGCCGCATGACGAGTCTATCGTGTCTCAGCTGCTGTGACTGTTGGGGTTAGATACAGCCGTCGGTCCAGAAGTGCTGGGTCGCCGCCCTCTCCATGAATGTGATTCAAAAAGGGTACGCTGTGCGTCAGTGCCTGTCTTAGGCGTTGTTCATCCGCAGCGTCGTCTCGGTTTGACATTCCATGCAGGTCGCCACGCGATACGGCTCGCGGGAGTACTCTGCGTTGTTCGGCTTTGAGCTCTCTTTGCGGAGCTCCACCCGGACCTTGTGGAGCGTCTCGCGTGCGCATTCCGAGCATGCTTCTGTGACTCCATCGAGGTCGGATGGTTTGGTTGCCATAGCATTCTGTTGGAGTCGCGGAGACCGAATAAAGAGAGAACTCCGTCTCGAATCGTTTCACTCTGTTCCAGATGCTTTTCAGCCCTTAATCGCACGACGGCGATGACTTCTAACCCTGAAACGCATCGCGCATTGACGAAGGGGTTCACTGGTCTCTAACTCCGTTAGTGGGTCGAACCGTGTTGCAAAACGGGGGAGGGAAGGGATGAGTGGGTGAGTGCCTCTGACGGGTTGGCTTGGTCCCCGACGTGAAGTTATTGCTCGTAGGCATATTTACTGATTGGTTCATTATCGACATGATTGAAACGACTCGTGGTTACGTCGAGTGCTTTGCAGGGCTGTCGGTGCGTTCGATCTCACGTGGTCGAGATTCTCGGTGATACTCGGCCGTCGTCTCATCACACCCGTTGTGATAGCCTCCGACCGACCGAACGGCTCAAACTCGTTTCATCCACCACTACTACTCCTACAACAACCGAGGGGTTCCCGAGTGCTGCTGCTAGTAGTACCGTGCATCCCCGCGTGGTGTGTCAGTGACCTATCGTGTTGGTAGTGGTGATTCGGCGGGTATCACGCCCTCACTGTCGCCACCACATCACAACGTCTGTGATACTGCGTGTGTCCTCGTTCGTCGCCGACTCGAGGTCCGCGACCGCTTGCTCGGTGAAGACGACGCGTTTGGTGCCGCGGCGTTTCACGAGCTTCGTCTCGTCTTTGCCAAAGCGGTTGAGGAACTCCATCACTCTTGAGACGGTCTCCGTGTGGGGACTCTCGCCGTCCTTCGAGCGCAGGACGGTGCTGATGGTACTCGAATCGATTGTGTAGCCCGCCGGGACCTTTGTCGCGTAGTCGCTGATGCCCTTCGCGATGTAGCGAGCCCGCTTTTCGTTGGACGTGAGTTCCTGGACGGCGTCTTTCGAGAAGGCGACGACCTGCTGGAGCGGCGAGAGTGACGTCACGTCGTCCTCGCTCGTGGCGATGTCGTCGGTGGTCAACTCGTGGAACTGCTGTTGGAGTCGCTTGCGGTGTTCGTGGGCCGACTCGTAGTTCGTTTCGAGTTTGCGCACGCGGGCGGTGTACTCGGCGAGGTCTACGTGGTGGGACTCAATCGTCTCGGCCTGGTCGTCGACGGTCGCTTCGAGCTGGTCGGTTTCGGCTTCGAGGGTGTCGACGCGCTCTTCGAGTTGTTGATTCTCGGTTTCGAGTTCGTCGACGCGGGCTTCGAGTTCGTCGTTTTTCGTTTCGAGGGCGTCGAGGCGGGACTTGAGCGTCTCGAGTTCGTCGGCGAAGGCCGGACTCGTGGTCGCGCTCATTTGTGGCGTTCCGTGAACTTCTCAAATTTGGCAGCCGATGCGATCTGTCGGTCGGGGCATTCAATACCCCGCGAAATGATTGCTGACATGCTTCCGTACCTGGTTTACGGAGGCCACAGCGGGCCGGTGTTCCAGCACCTGGGTCCGCTTGATTCTGGATCCGACAATCAGTCAGATCCGTCTGTAGCTTCCGTTGGATCTCATTAGAAGGAGGGCGGTAATAAGTCTTGACGACGAACGTAGTTTTGTAGAGACTACGAATGTGGTTAGAACCAAGACACACCGAGGTCACTTTTTACGAATGACAGGCCACATCAAGGAGATGGTTGAGCGTGTATCGTGGATGTCTCCAATTGATTACGAGATTCTACTGTTTTTCGAGACCCACGATATCCTCGTGTCTCCAAAGGTTCTCTCAGTAAACATCGGGTATGACCGACAGTACACGAGTAAACGATGCCGCGTGCTGATGGACGCAGGTATCTTGGAAAAAGACGAATCTGAGCTATATGGCCTGAGTGACTCTGGTCGGGCATTCCTTGCCGGCGAGCTTGATGCTGAGGTTCTGGAACGGGATGAGAACCCATAGTCAGAAGAAGCAACCTTACTTCTCCTACTGAAGGTTCGTCGAAATCTAGCTACTCCTCTCGCCACCACACGACAGCGCGAGCCCCGACATTCATTTTCCCAACTCTGTCCTCTTCGTGGAGTGCTTGGAGCTTCTGCCGGGCGGCCTCCCCAGAGCATCCGATTGACTCGGCAACCTGCTTTGCCGTCAAGACCGGAGTGTCAGCCTCGGAGAGCACTTCGAGAACTCGCTGTGGTGTAATCTGCGTCGAGTAGCGTCCTTGGTTGTCCCGTTCACGGTCCATACAGTACACTTGAACCCGTGTCGGATAACCCTATTGTCTGGTGGCAAGTGGAAACCTTTTTCACCTATTGGTTCGTAACAATTGGTAAGGAAGACGGGTCCCTCTTGGGCGTGAGAATGCCCGCGTGCTGTAACACGCGGGACCGGTCTTCTGATGGATTGGAGAAGACCAATGTCAACTACGAAAGCCGTCCCACAAGAGCGTACCGCATCGTTAGCTAGCCATCTCACCACTGCCCTCGCCCATTCGTTCACCCTCGGCGTCGACGCCACGGGGTCGACGCATCACTATTACCGTCCCGCCGACGCCGTCGTCATCTTCGACGGGCGCACGCTTGATCACTACCAGCCGCTCGATGGCCGCCCGCTTCGCGACTGGCGGGAGTTCGTCGCCCAGGAGCGTGGGTGGGACTCGACCGGGCAGCTCGCACAGCTCGGCCTGCAGGTTGATGCAGAGCGCAAGGAGGCCCACGCATGAGCGCACGCGAAGAATTAGAGATGCATCTGTCACAGGCGCTGTCGCGAACGGAGGATGCGGCGGTGCAGGCGCATCTGCACGCAGCGCTGGAGTCCACGGAGGCATTGCCGCCGACGCCGCTCGTTGAGTGTCCTGTGTGTGGGAAAGTCGGGTTGCCGGAGCGGATTGCGATGCACGAGTGTCAGCTCGGATAGCCTCTATACACCAACCATTGATATCAGGATAGGGAATATAGTAGAAGCCCCTAAGGGGCAGGGGAAATGCGGGCTGGCCCAGAACGGGCCAGCCCCTTGTGTAGACCGAGCGTCGTCGTTCGCCGGAACGCTGGTGTGACCGCGAGAGAGCGGCTGATGGGCCGGTCGTCGTTTCAACTCGAGGCCGCGTCTCGATACCCCCTCGCCCAGCGTTGTCGCTGCGGCATATCTGTCGGGGCTAAGAAAGGGGTTAGAAATCGCGGTACGGGGGTCGGATAGGCTCGTCTTCCGGTGGGGTCGGCTTCGAGTATTTCTGGTGCGAATATCACAACCGAACACTGACGTGATGAGACTCATAAGTTGGTAATTGGTGAGTCCTGACTGAATTCTGAAAATACTATATACGTGAACCTCTTTTCAGTCTCTATGCCAACTTGTCCTCGTTGTAAACCAGGGATGGACACTGAGCGGTTCTTAAAGAGTACACAAACAGGTGGGTCAAATGATTTGAAACTAAAGGTCTGTGATGAATGCGGCAACACGTACTTAGCTGACGAATAGTATGAATCTTCCCGATGTCGATGAAGAAACTGTCCTTAGTTTTGAGTCCGTTGAGGATGGTCTCGACGAAATTAAGCATGTCTTCGAACGAGAGCAATCGAGGACAACAGCTCTCGAAAGAAAACTGAGCGGCCTACTGGCCCTCAACGCAATTATCATCTCTGTGGTGAGTACGGCGACATGGTTCTCTATCTGGTCCAAGCTTTTAATTGTCGGAATCTCACTTGGATCCGCTGCTCAAGGGCTACGAACGCTACGGGCATTTGAGTATGAACGTCCACTTGAGAAGCCTGAAAATATCTTCTCATACTTCTCGTTGAACTCAAAAATGTTCAGCTATGAGATATTCAAATTGTATTTGGTAAGCGTCAAGCACAACCGTAGTGTTAACGACACACGATACGAGATGTATCAAACTTCACTCATTCTGATTTTAGTCGCTATCGTTGCCTTGGTTTTCTTATCCTTTGGTGAATACTTTGTATCCGCATTTGCTGCACCCAAAGCATCAAGCGAAGCTGTAAACAAAAGCTACATGTTCGACATGTTCCAATAGGAAAGTAGTGACAGTCTGTATTGCCTTATTATGCGAAGACCGGCAAAGTGCTGTGATTGGTTCTGATAGGATGGTCACAGACACTGAGATTCCTATTGAATTTGAGTCCAGTCGACCGAAGTTTAGTGGCTACGGCAACGAGGATGTGCAGGTGTTATTCAGTTCTGCTGGAGATGCACTAATCCCAGATAGAATAGAGAAGCACCTGAAGACAAATCAAGAGGACCTCCGCTCGGTACAACATGCGGCGACTGTTGTGAGGGACAAGTACGTCAGAATCAAGCAAGAAAAGTTTGAAGACGCGATTCTGAGACCGAGAGGAATCAGCCTCAGCCAGTTCTACCGAGAGGGACTACACAATTCTGGCCGAGGCAAAGAGTGGGACCGATTATTCTCACAGCACAGTTTGAACTTGGATATCATGATTACAGGCGTGGGTCCAAGCGGTGCAAGAACATTTCGAGTAAGTGATAGCGACGAGATTGGTGGGTTGGTAGAATCGTTCGATGGACTTGGATTTGATGCTGTGGGAACTGGTGCGAGCTTGGCTCGTGATACGCTTACTGGGAGATATTCAGAAGGACTACAAATCAGCGAAGCTCTGTATGTCGTCTATGCAGCTCTAAGAAACGCGTCACAAGCACCCGGTGTCGGACGGGAGTTCGATATCGCTAAGATTCATACTGGCTCGAGCGCTGCAGAATCAGGTGGTCTACGCTCTACTAGAATCTCAGATGAAACGCTGGCGAAATTAGAAAAAGTCTATGACGAGAATGAAATAGATGTGTCTGCACCTGCGGAGTTAAACGAAAGAATTGATTTAGAATAATCGATCCTCAGGAGCAGTCTCCTTAGATGGCTGTTTAGCCGGCTCTTGACCAGAGCGATCTGGTAGATCGAACTCACCACGTGCATCTGCTTCCAGCAGTTCACTAAGGCTGCGTTCATTCGTGTCGTAGCCATCAAACCCTTTCATCGCATAAACCGTTAAACGTGCAAACTATTAAGCTTTGATGCCTGTCAATTTAGCCAATATGTTGCATCTTTCCGCCCACATTCAATACACAAAATACACGTTCTTGTGTGTTAATCTTGCCATACATATGTGGTTGTCGGGAAGTTGCAGAATCTGCGATATAGGATAATTCATACACATGATGACTAGAGATACGCGTCCCAGTGATAGCGACAAAAGATGATTATTTGTCTTATCTCTGACTCGATCTGACGAGAGAATTGTCTGCAAAGTAAGATACCTTTCTGTGCGGGATCGTCCCTTCTCGCACGCGTGGGCGAAACTGGTCCCGACTAAGTGCTCGATGACCTGTGCATCTCCGGTTTCACGTTTGTATAGAAGAAGAGAGCCGGAACGCTGAAACAGATCACGAGATGCGGTTCCAGACACGTTGGCTACTTTTTCCTATTGCGAGTGTCGCACCGAATGAAAACGCAAATGTGCCGACGAAGCCGGCAGGTCCTTTAGTCTGAGCAAGATCCGCAAAGTCGGCCAGCATCCCTGTTGGCCGAATGATTTCAACCCCGAATAGGGGCGCAGATTCTAAGGCTATCTCTGCCAGAATCGGGTAATCAAAGGCTGTCCCCACCACAACCAGTATCAGTACGAGAGACAGTACTGCCCCTCCTACTCCCTTGCCAGATACCATGACCGAACATTCAATTCAGTTATAATAAGCTCTTTGCCAATAGGAGAGCAACTCCCTGGGAACTAACGTCCCTATTTGCACGGGCTGGACGAATCAACCGCGACTTTCCTCGCGGTCGACGAGAGAAAACGGATAGAATATTTGGAAATTAGCCTCTTTGGAGTGTTAATTGTGTTGTTAATCTCGATTTCGGTACATACAATAGCTCATTGATTCAATGGTCTGATGAAACTCATGCTTACGCTGATTGGGTTAGTTCTAACATTTCTGGGTGGTGCAGTAGTGCTTCTCCCCGACATGCCTCAGCTGTACAATCTACTGCATCATGTCCCGCCTTTCTGTACGGTCGAGAAGGCCGAGAAGCGACTATACGATCAGGGTGAAGAACTCACTGAAGGGGACGTAGGTTTCGGGAAGATGGTGACCACAATCATGGAGAGTTCCCAGCCGTATGACAGTACGAGCGAATATGGCTCATTTCGTGAATACGGAGCAGATTTTTCGTCTTCGAATGGGACGGTGCACGTTGATTTTGAGGAATGCAAGGTGTTTAGAATTGAGAAACAGGGGGATGAATTCCTGAGTGATTCTGACTTTTCGGTTTGGATGGTGCCAAAGAAGAGGATGGAGTCGCTTGAATCGGTTCTCGACGTTGACGAAGGTCAGGACCCTGTAATTCGAACAGAGATTCCGAATGGGCGCTTTCCAGAGGCAGTGCGTGAATACAAACGAGTATAGTGCATACTTGGGGAATGGTATTGTTGGTGGCAGGCTTTGTGGTTGGCCTTCTGGGTCAGCTTGTCTGAGACTTCTGCCTCGATATTGGCGCAGAAATCCTGGGAGAGTCGGAATCCAGTTTACCGGGGTCGAAGTAAGGATACTTTCGGCTAAAACCCACTTAGACATCTCAGCGTGTCGCTGTTTGTGTTATTCGAAGTGTCAGAAGCGATGTCAACCGAACAGAGGGGGGACAGCCACCACTCTTTCAATTGCGTGTGTTTGTGTAGGAGCACGTTGGATGGAGGGTCCTCTGTGCGTACACGTCCATACTCGCACAGAATGGGCGAATCAACGTTTGAGAACAACGAGATTTGCTTGTCAGAAAACTGGATGGCTAGACAGTTTCACGGCCGCTTGGGTATCTCGCTCCGAGTCTTCTTCACCTGCTTGGCATACTCGGTAGCGTAATCTGATTGTTTGCGAATCATCAGACGAGCGTCTTCCATCTGCTCGTCCAGAAACTTAGTCACAGTCTCCTCGGATTCTGGACTGTCCTGTCCCATACCAAATAATCATATCTATACCAACATATAGATTTCGTGCCAAGACGAGGTTATCGATGACTAGTTGCACGTTTGTATAGAAGCGTGCAGTCCGCTGACTTACTCCGAAGATTGCTATGAGTGAGTCCGATATATGGTTCTGCGGGAAAGCGTTTCGAGTAGTGGTATCACAAACGCTCTTGGCTGCTGGATTGGGTGGTATCGTTGGGGCCTTCGGGACATACGCTGTGCGATTACTCCGCCATCGGCAACGAGAACGAACACAGCAAGCGAGGCTCCGACGGGCGCTCATCGCAGAGATGGCGACCATGACAGGGCTGACTCGAGACCGAGACAAGATCTCGCCCAAAGAACTCCCAACAAGTCATATTGTGTCGACGGTTGTCTTCGAGAATAACTCGGACAAGATCGGGCTGCTAACGGAGTCGGAAACTGAAGCGCTTATTCAGTTCTATAGCTACGCGCATCTTGTCCGTACCCAACTTGACTATTCGCGGTCATTACTGTTTGAAGCGAACCATCCTGAACATTTGGACTTTTCACACTTCCATGATAATATCAAGAAGCTTGAAGCACTCTGGGAAGCTACCTTGAAAGAATTACTCGCCAACTCCAGCGAGATGAACGAGGTAGAACTCCCGAATGGAGATGGTGTAATTAGTCCACACAAAGGTACGTCATCGACCGACTCGTAAGTGACCAAGATAGTTCTCTCCGACAATTCGTTCACTCGAGCGCAACCTGACAGACCCGGATACTTTATCCAAGAGACTACCACAACTTCACTCAACGAATTCATGACTGAGACACCAACACAACTCACAGACTGGGACGGAGCCCTTGGGCCGCAAAGCGACGCCGAACCGCTGTTCTACGAACTCAAAGTCGACGCCAAAACCGTTCGCCTCGTTGGACCGTCGCCAGGACAAAGCTACCAGTACGACCGCGACGAATTCGAAGCGCTGGTTGCTGACGGTGAGTGGCTCCTCGCGAACGACGATTGGGAAAACGAGGTCTATGTGACTGAAGCGGGCGAACAGCCGTACTAAATCGCCTCACTCGTCGTCCCACAATCAACGCACGTGCTGCTCAAGATTTCGCGCGGCAAAAGCAGGAACCAGCGTATCGGATAGCTTCCGTCGCTGCTCAGGTCTGGACATCCTTGGGTTGCCTTCGATGGTCCCCTGTCGCTGTGCATTGGCTTTCAAAACCGCGGCAAGGTCGATTTTCGGACGCTCACCGATGATCTCCCCGGTGGCGAGATGCTTCGACCAGAGTGTCCACCGGAGTCCATCGGTTCCGATGCCGACCAGATACTCGTGCTCTTGGTCGCGCAGTACCCGACAGAACGTGTCTGACTGGAGGTACTGTTTCACGTCCGCTGTGGCGTGTTGCTTTGCGCCGTCGACCTGCTCGTTGTTTGCTGCCTTCGCCTCCACCAGACATACTACGGAGTCGCCGACGTGTTCTAGTTTGTAGTCGGGGCGCTTTGGTTCGACGTTGCGGTATTCCGAGGGCTGCCTGACGAAATGCGGGTTCCCACTCTCGTACTCTTTGGACATCGGATTCCAGTATCCGAGGCCATGTAACACTGGTTCGATGAGATACTGCTCGGTAAAATCCTCCGGCTGTTGCCGAACTCGCGGCCCACTCAGCGTCTTCGTCCCCGTCAACATACGTCGGAGTTCGCCGGGCTCACCGAGGTCTCGAAACTTCTCCGGGAACGGCGAGAGTTGTTGGCGCACTCGTTCGGCGATGACGGAATCCGGCTCAAGGCTGGAAAGCCCTCTCTTCTCGTTCATTCCCCCACTGTCTCTTCGACTATCTTGATTTCCTCCTCACTCAGCTCGTACAGCTCATAGACGATTTCGTCGATGAGGGCGTCGGTGCGCTCAATCTTCGCCTCTAGTTCCTCGGCTCGCTCAACGGTCGCCATGTAATCCGCTAGGCCTGCCTCGACATCGGCGATCTTCGGCAAGGTGAGCTTCCGAAGTCGGTCAATCAATGAGTTGGTCTTTGTCGCAGTCTCGCGGAAGCCAGCGAATCCTCCTGCCTCGTCGACGGCGACAGGGACGAATGCCTCAATCAGGTCTGCCTCGGCAGCTGTGAGATCTGTAATCCGGAGTGCTGGTAAGGCATCAGTTTCAGTGTAGCCCCATTGGTCGGTTACGTAAGCAGTCTCGTTATCTGGCTTGTAGCGTGCAGTCAGCTGTATTTCGACGGTCGAATCAGATTCTCGAGCGACCGCAGCGCGACCAACGCGGAGGTTTGGCTTCTGTTCTGTTGTCTCTTGGAGAATCGAGTCTGCAGCGTTCTTTGGCGGCTGTGTGAACCCGATATCCGCAAGGGTAGCACCATCTTCGTAGTTCCCAAGATGGTCAGGGAGTGAGAGATTGAGATTGGTATGTTTCGTGTTCAACTTCATCATCTCACGACCGAGGTCAGCGAGTAAATCGTGCCCAAATCGATCTGAGGCTTCGATTCTCTCGCGAACCGATTCAACAACCTCATTCATCTGCATCTCTGCGCGGATGCCTGCGAGTCCGGTCTGGTGGAGGCTGTCGTAGGTCTCGTCGTCCACTTCTGAATCGATGTCCTCGATCGTTGGTATGGGGAGTTCGTTAATGTGGCCAGGAACGACGCTTAGATCGTCAGAAAGATTGACCCCGTAGAACCACTCCATAAGGGTTGAATTGACTACCGAAAGCGGGTAGTACATATCATCGTAGGCTTTTGACTCGTCGGTGATTTCGGGAATCCCCGCTCGGTCCACGTGAGCCACATCTTGGATGTTAACGCATGGGATTAGTGTGGAGAAGCAGTAGTAGCCTTCTTCATCGCTTACTGCCATTAACCCGCTTCCACTAATCTTCCGGAAGACGAGCTTATCACTCTCAAAGAGCTCTTCGAACATCGAATTGTACAGCTCCGATTTTTCATAGATGATGTATTCTTGTGGGTCTCGCAACTGATAACGACCCATAATATCTTTTCCTCGAATCATCGGCTCCGCGCGTGGATCTGAGGACTCCTCAACGACAAATTGCTCTGTTTTCTCCTTTGTTCCCGTCCTGAGTCCCCAATTTGTATAGAAAATGTCGTCGAATCTGATAGACTGGTCTCGAACACGTTCCGTCAGTCGGAAGTCGGCCACTGAACGACCGAGTCGGAACGAATTGTCTCCATTACCAACGATGGCATCGTGACTGAGCTCAGCTGCCTCAACGGTATTTGCTGTGTCGAGCGACCGAATCTCAATCGCTTCACTAGTCGCTTCACTCCGCTGTAATACCGGAATAAGGTTCGAGACAGAAACACCTTTGAACACGTCACGGTCTCGAAGATCCAAGATTGAGAGCATCTCGGTCTCTTCCAAGATCAGATTGCGCAAGGGCTCACCGTACGGTGTACTTGTGAACTTGTCTGGGATGATATACGAGAATGTACCACCTTCGCGTGTTAGTTCGATTCCTAATTGGGAAAAGACGACATACAAATCGAACTTCATGTGTGCGGTTTCATACACTCCACGAAGATACTCAACGTAGTCCTCGGGAAGCGTATCGCCATAGATACGCACGTACGGTGGGTTTCCGATTACTGCATCGAAGCCGGCATCCGGTTGTTTTCCACCTTCATCCCCGAAAAAGACTTCCGGGAACTCTAGCTCCCAATGGAAGAAGTCCTCCTTGGTAGCTACCGTCTGCGCTGTCGCGAACCAGTTTCGTTTGCGAATTTCATTCCATTCATCTGGGTCCTCGATTGCACCAGCCATCTTCTCGTACGACCCATCCGGTATGTTCACACCAAACCGCTCCGCTGTGTGCACGTTTGCCAATTCAAACAGACGCCCATAGAGCGGATCATCGCGGATCTCTTCATACAACTCTTCCATCGACTTGATATCCTCCAACCCGTCGTTATCGATGGCAAGCAGATCTTCCATCAAGTCCATTACGTGCTCCAGCGTACGCTGGCGCACTCGAGCCGCTGCCTGCATGAGCGTTAGCTGTCCGCCGTCGTCGTCGACGTCGTCGGAAAGCACCTCGGTGATCTCCGACCCGACCAGCGAGTTCCCAGCCTTGAGGTGGTGGTCCAAGAACGCCAGCGGCTTGTCCGCCGCCAACGTCTCGAGCCACATCGAGAGCTTCGCTAACTCAACGGCCATGCCGTTCACGTCTACGCCGTAGATACACTCCTTGGCGATTTGTCGACGAAGATCCTGCTCGTCGTAACTCTGGATTTCCTGTTCACGGACCACCTCCATCACTTGCTCAGTCAGATAGCCCGTAGCTTTTGTGAGGAAATGTCCCGACCCCATAGCTGGATCAAGTGCTGTGTTGAATAGGGGTACGGCGTCGGGATCAGAGCGGATCACAGAGTTGTTCGATGTTGATGATGGCGAACATCAGGACGATTTCACGGAACTCTCGATACCAGGTTTGCGCTCGCACGGCATCGCCGAGCGAGCGCTTCACGGACGAATACGACGTTTCAGCCATCCAACGCTGGGTGTAGCCACGTTCTCGAATGAGCGCGTTGTTGCTGACCGCGTTCGCAGACGATCCACGGTAGTGAATCAACGGTTCCACGCTGAGGCTGTAGAACTCGTATTCAGAGTGCCAATCCTGGAAACCGTTATCGGCAGCGACCGTCTGCAGGTCGTCCGCGTTCCGGCGGACGACCTGCGGCCCTGATTTCGTATCATGCGGCCACTGCGCGTGGCACTGCACGTCAAGAACAGCGAGTGACACTGTATCGGTCAATGTCGTTACTTTCATCGTCTCAACCGTCTGGTTCGACCGATCGAGATAATGCGCAGAGGCGTGGCCTCGATCGAAAAACGTGCTGTCGAGAGCGGCGAATCCAGACTGCGGGTGTTGCTGCGCTGAAACGCGCAGCAACGCCCGCCACACCCACATCTTGAACCGATCGAACGACTTGTTCAGCGTCGTGTAATCTGGGACGTCGCTCCTGTTCAACTCAAGGACGTCCCGTATGTCACCCATGTACTTCAGCCGATTTACGGTTTCTCGGAAGCTATGCTCCTCTTCGAGCCGAAACCCATGAATAACGACGTGCTTCCAGCGGGCGAACCCGCCGGTGGCGGGCTCGCCCGCGTGCTTTCCCAAGGCTTGTTTGGCTAGGCGCTTGAACCACTCAACGAAGTCGAGGAGATCGACTTCCACCATACCCGACCTCCTCGGCTTCATCCTTACTGATTTGACGGTCTATCCCGACGCCGTACCCCTATTCAACACAGCA
>NZ_FODV01000006.1 GCF_900110465.1 Halogranum amylolyticum | reverse complement strand
TCTGGTTCAGGGTGTCCGAGCGCGGGCCGAGTTGAACGGCCCGCAGTCGCGGTGTGTCTGTATCGTGTTCGAGTGCCCGTTTCCACTTAAGGGCACCGAATCGAGGTCGGCGTCGTCGTTCGATTTCGCCGACGTCCGCGTACTTCAGTACGAGTGCCGTTTCCCACTTAAGGGATTCGGATTCGAACTCGAACTGGGCGCGCCGTCGACCAGTGTGAACCGGGCGAGGCGCGTCCGGGACGCCCGGGGAGACCCGGGCGCCCTTCGCATTTCTTCCGATGGCTGTGACTCATAAAAGGGTGCCGAAGAAAGTCGCCTCAGACACACGCTCTCATCCTACGCGGGAGTGGCTGTCATCGTTAGTTTCCGATCAGCGCCCGAGCAGGCCGAAGATAGGACGACCGACGCGAGTACGACGTACCGACGGCGGCCACCGAGCAGTAGTCCCCGGTACAACACTTTGTGCGTGTGCACGTGCGTGAAGCGGCAAACGTACTTTATAAGGCCGGCCTTTATAAGGGAGCGCGGAGAAGCAGTAACAAGCATGACGTCGCCGGCAGATTCCATCGAGATTCAGAACGTGGTTGCATCGACGGGTATCGGTCAGGAGCTCGATCTAGAGGCGCTCGCCGATGACCTTCCGGGCGCCGACTTCAACCCTGACAACTTCCCCGGTCTCGTCTACCGAACCCAGAATCCGAAGGCGGCCGCACTCATCTTCCGCTCCGGCAAGATCGTCTGTACGGGTGCAAAGAGCATCGACGACGTCCACGAGGCCTTGGACATCATCTTCGACAAACTTCGGGGCCTCAGCATCCCGGTCGAAGAGGAGCCGGAGATCACCGTTCAGAACATCGTCTCTAGCGCCGATCTGGGACACAACCTGAATCTCAACGCGCTCGCCATCGGGCTCGGACTCGAAGACGTCGAGTACGAACCCGAGCAGTTCCCGGGACTCGTTTACCGAATGGACGAGCCGGAGGTCGTCATCCTCCTGTTCGGGAGCGGGAAGATCGTCATTACCGGTGGAAAGCAGACCGACGACGCGACGACGGCCGTCGAACAGATCGTCGAGCGAATCGAGAATCTCGGCTTGTTAGGGTAGAGCGAGACGGTCGACGACCGAGTCGTGAGACTCCTTTTGTTACGCTGGATGACGTGCGTCGCTCGTCGTACCAGCAGACCCCGATCGTCGGGGGAGCAGCGTAGAGTCCCGAAACGGTGATACTGGTGCGTTCGTAGTGCTCAACAATGGGTGCACGTGAGAACATCGCGTTTCTCGTCGGTTCGGAGAGTCGAGTCGAGTTGTTTCGGACGTTGGCAGAGCGCCCGTATCGACCCACGGAGTTGGCCGAACAGTGTTCCTGTGCTCGGGAGACGGCACAGCGAACGCTCGGTCGGTTCGTCGAACGCGGGTGGGTAGCGCAGTCCGACTGTCGGTACTACTTGACGCCTGGTGGGCGTAGCCTCCTCGAGCAGTACAACGAGTTCGCCGACGTCGTTCGGGGAGCAGACGAGCTAGAGGCGTTTCTGACCAACCTCGGATCGGTCGCAGAGGAGTTCCCGATCGAGAGATACAGAGGGGTGACGTTGACGAAAGCAACGACTACCGACCCACACGCCCCGATCGACAGATATCTCACCGTGTTGGGGTCGGAGCCAGTCGATTCGTTCGTCGGAATCACGCCGGTCGTGAGTCGTGTCTACAACGAAGCGGCGGCGTCGATCATCGGACCGGAGACGGAGATGGAACTCGTCGTCGACGATTCGGTGCTCTCCGTTTCGGAGTCGGAGTATCCCGACGCGCTACAGCGGGCGAACGAGCTCGACCAGTTCGAGCTCTTGTTGACACCCAGCGACATCGACTTCGGACTCACTGTCGTCGACGACTACGCCTACGTGGGTGCGTACGATGACCAGAGTAGTCTCGTCGCCTGCGTCGACGGGAACAGCGAGCCGTTGCTATCGTGGGCACGAGACGTCTACAGCGACTATCGGCAGTCGGCTCAACCGTTGAGGTAATCGGCGTCTCCCCAGAGATCCCGCAAAACAGAGTAGCCGACGAACCGCTATCTGATCGGCCGTCACTCCAAAGAGCCGTCAGACGGACTGTTTCTCGAGGCCAGCAGTTCCGTCGTTGTGATCGTGACCGGGAGGCTCACACGTGACCGTGACGGTTACGAGTGATTATTTTAGTTACTTCGTACAGTAATAAATTATAAGTCGAAGGTCACCAAGAGTCAGACTGCAGCGGACGTGAAGACGGTTGGTCCCCGCTGACCACCTTCTCCCTCCTCTCGCCGTGAAAGATCACCCTTCTGTGTTCTCGGTGAGAACGTCTTTGACGACCTCGGGATCTTCCAAGAGCTGGTGTTTCGTGTAGCTTCCCTCTGCGCTCCCGCCGCTGTGTTTGGACTGTTCGATGATGTCGAGGAACGCGTGTTCTTTCAGAAGATCGCGGACGCGACGGAGTGAGAGACTGTCGGAGCCCTCCTGCCGACAGATACTCTCGTAGATCTCGTACACGCGACTAGTTCGGAACCCGTCTTTCCGTTCGTTCGAGAGTGAGAGAACGGCGAGTGCTTGGAGCACGTATCGTGAGTGGGGTGTCGATCCACGGATGAGTTCTCGGAAACGGTCGGTCTCTGCACGTTCGCGGGCCTGGGTGACGAAGTTCTCTCGGACGGTCGACGCACCCTTCGACTGTGCGATCTCACCGGCGTAACGAAGGATGTCGATCGCTTTCCGCGCATCACCGTGTTCCCGGGCGGCGAGGGCAGCGGCACGTGGAATCGTCGAGGGGTCGAGCACACCGTCGCGGAAAGCGTCGCTCCGCGCGTCCATGATGTCGCGGAGTTGGTTCGCATCGTAGGGAGGGAAGACGAACTCTCGTTCACAGAGGCTGCTCTTGACGCGTTCGTCCATCCGCTCTTTGTACTGGATTTTGTTGCTGATGCCGATGACGCCGAGTTTGCAGTCGGCTATCTTCCCCGCTTCGCCCGCTCGCGAGAGCTGCATCAGGATGTCGTCGTCATCGAGTTTGTCGATCTCGTCGAGGAGGATGAGCACGACGTCGTAGCGGGCGTCGAGGATCCGCCAGAGTCGCTTGTAGTACGTCGAGGTACTGAGTCCTTTGTCGGGGACTTTGATCCCGGTGTCGGCGGCGTCGTTGACGCTGTCTGCGATCGTCTGGACCGCCTGTGTTTCGGTCGTGTCCTGTGCGCAGTCGACGTACGCGAAGGTCGCGTTGACGCCTTCCTCGCCTGCGGTGTCGACGAGTCGCTGCGAGACGTACTTCGCACAGAGCGACTTCCCCGTCCCTGTCTTCCCGTAGATGAGAACGTTGCTCGGGCTCTGCCCGAAGATAGCAGGGTTGACCGCGTTGGCGAGGTTGGCGATCTCGTCGTCGCGGCCGACGATACGACCTTCCCCCGGGAGATGACTGATCTCGAGGAGCTCCTTGTTCGCGAAGATGGGGTCTTCGCGGGTGAAGAGATTGTCCCCAGTGTCGGACATATCCATCCACACCACGTTTCCGGTGAAAGCAGTTCCCTTTTCGATTAGACACACACACCACGTTTCCGGTGAACGGGGTGAGAGAGGGTGAGTACCCAGTCGAAACGGAGGTTTCGATTCACCGGAAACGTAGTGTGTGTCTCCCCCTTCCTCCACCGAATTACTCACACGAACGGGCGTTCTCGCCGATTTACTTCCCCAGAACAAACGAATCAACGGCAGGATCGATCGGTCGCTTCGGTAGGGAGACGTTGCCAGCAACTTCCTTCGAACTTCCTTCAACTGTCAACGACTAGTCGGTTCTCGTGCTTCCTTTCGGCTCCAGCGCTAAGCAGAGTCTACTAAATCCTACTTTGCAGATGACTTGGTGGAATTTTCTCAATCTCCTATATTAACTCTACCTGTTTTCTGATAGCCGATGGTGGGATAGTCGTCCTCGATTCAACGGTCTCAGTGACGGAACGGCACCCCTTCTTCCCCCGTTTCACCGGAAACGTGGTGTGTCTGTCCGTCTGTCTCGAGTTCGCCAGCAGCGTTCTCCCTTCACTTGGACACCCGACCAGTTCGTGCACCGGTTTCATCGGAAATCCGGTGTGTCCGTTCTCACTCTGCTGTCTCTCCGTCGTATACCGGTGTAGCGCCGTACGATCTGCGCTGCCGTGCGATCTGTGCTCTGTCGTTCCTCCAATTCGCTCACCACCGACACGGGCCGATATCGAACTAACATCGAACTAACATCGAACTAACATCGGAGTCGTATCGGAGTCGTATCAGACGCGGTTCGATCGTAGCTGGCCGTCGAGCGAAGCGTTCTCACACCACGTTTCCGATGAACGCGTCGCCGACGAACCCCCAACTGTAGATAGTCATTGACTTAGCAGTATGACGGCGACAAACGGAGTGAGACAACGAACTCGCTGACCGGACCCTCTGTGAAGATGAAAAGACGGAAGAACAGACGGGGCGACGAGGAGGTCTACCGAGCGAAGACACGGCGTCTCGGTCTCCGACACTTCGAAACGAACCCGAGTAGTCGCTGTCGCCCAACGTCGCTTCCACCGGAAACGTGGTGTGTTGGTTCGTGTCGATCTGTTCCCTCGGACGGTCACAACCGATCTCTTCTCTCATCTCGCTTTCACCGGAAACGTGGTGTGCTCCCGCAGCACTCCGTTGTTCGCTGTTTTCCGATCTCGACGCTCCGTTTCATCGGAAACGTGGTGTCTCTCACAACCGAGAAGGCGACTGGTGTCGACGGTTCTTCATCGACGAGTCCGACTCCGTCGCGAGAACGACGTCCGATCTGAGTCGTCACCGCGACCGACAGATTCCGGAACGCATCCGCTCTCGTGTCGTCGACAGTCCGTTCGAGGTCAGCCATCACCGTGTCACGACGGCAGCGGGCGCGGGTTACGTGGTCTGTGTCGACTGCGATGGGTGCTCCAGATCGAAGGCGACGCTGTGCGGACGACGCTATGTCGAACGGCGTCGTTGAGCGCCGCTCCCGCTTCCGTTCGATCGGAGTCGACGCTCGTTCGACTGGGCATCGACGACATCGTCACCGACCCGAGGCCGCGTCTCGCGAGGCTGAACTATAACTGCTTGGCGAACGTATCTCTGTTCACTCGGCGGCTGGCGGATTCGACCACGGGCAATCGACGAACGACCGCCTCAACTCGCGAGACGATCGGGAGAGACCGAGCGAACGCTTCGACTCGTTTCGTTCCGTCGTGGATCCGGTACCGCCGTGGGAGCGCAATCAGTATGAGCGAATCGATCGTCCACCGTCTCTGGACATGCACGTCTCGGTCACTCGTCGGTCTCACTCGATCGACTGGCCGCCTGACTCGTCGCTGTGTCTCACTTTTGACCCCCCCGTACCGCACGCAGACCCAGTCGATGCAGTGGGAGCGTGCGTGGCTCGCCCGCAGAGAGGTGCGGTGGCGTCGCGGCACAGAGGTCGTCGAGTGCTTTCGCTTCGCCGACGGCTACGTCGCCACCGTCGAGTACACCGACCGCGACGTGACGTGGCAGCTCACCGCCGGACCGGTTCCCCTGGCGGGCGCGCTGTTCACCGTCGCACTCTACACGCAACACGACGTCACTCCCCAGATCGACCCCGACGGACGGATGTTCACCGCTATCGGCGACGACGGTCCACGGCAGGTGTTCACTGAAACGCCCGACGAACCGGTCGAATACGTCTACGTCGACGCGTTCCGGACGCTCGAGGAGTTTCCCGACTGTATCGACACCGCCCCGCTCGAACAGACGTTCAAGCGCCTCTCCTACAGCCCTCGGCGCGAGCTCCGGTTCGGCTAACGTTCCTCTCTTCGAGCCCCAAACCGCCGCTAAAGCGAAGGCCGTCGCTAAAGCCGAAGATCGTCACTGAAGCCGAAAACCGCCGCCAGATCCGAACACCGTCGTCACTCAACGTCGAGAACCCGCCGTCCGTCGGCGGTGTACAGCCGCGGACTGTCGTCGTCGACGGCGAGGACGCCCCAGTGGGACCGAACTGGCCCGTCGAACAGGTGTTCGGGGACGAACGGCATCGGAACCGGTTCGTAGGCGGCGGCACGGACCGAGCGGACGTCGGTAAACACACCCACCTCGCGTCCCGAAGCGTCGGTCACGTGGAAGCACTTGTCCCGAGGGTTCCGCCGATACGCGTAGGGGAACGTCGACGCCGGCGGACAGCCGAGACCGTCGACGTCGCCGAGGACGGCGACCTCCTCGTCGCCGTCGGCGAGGACGACACGCTTGCCGTCGCTCCCCGTTCGTGCCTGTTCGGAGGTCTCACCTCCTCTCCCGTCGTCGGCGAGTTCCTCGAACCACCGGAACTCCGGGTCGGTCGTCTTGTGGAGAGCGTAGCCACCGCCGGTCAGCGCGATGCGGTCCGGACCGTTGTAGAACGTCCGACAGCCGTCGTCGTCCTCGGCGGCGACGCAGGCCGGTTCCGAGAGCAGCCCCGACACCGTCTCCGCGAGCGCGTCGGCCTCGCCGCCGGGAACGACGAACAGCGTCCGCCGACCGTCGTCGCTGTTGTCCCAGAGTCGCGAGATCATCGTCGTCGGTTCGACGTCGGTCGCCTCGAGCGGTTCGACCGCGATCGGTGCGTCGGTGTCGCCGAACAGCGGTTCGACCGTCGAACCACTCGTTGCGTCCGTTGGTGCCGTCGCGATGGCGTCCGGGAGCCATCCTCGGTCCGGCCGTTCGGTGCGGTAGCCGGACCGCTCACAGACGTCGAGTGCGGCGGCGAGGAGCGACGCGTCGGTTGTCATCGCCTATCGTTGGGGCTCGACACACAATACGGTTGTGCGCGACGCTCGACAGTCTCGCGTCCGCGAGGAGTTCGGACCCTCCCGTTTCGTCCCGGCACAAGGATCGGACCGTCTCGTCCCGTCTCGGCACAAGAGCCGGACCGTCCCGCAGGGTTCGCAAGCCGTTTCCCGTTGGCACCGCTATCTCCACCGATGACTGACGGGGACAGCTACGGCGACCCGGACGCGCAGACAACCGACACTCCGACCCGGGACGGCGACGGTCAACCGACGAGCGGAGATCCGACGACGTCGCCCGTTTCGTTGGACGCGTTCTACGACGCCATCGAGGCCGAGGGTCGCCCCGTGATGACCGCCCAACAGGTCGCTCGCCGACTCGACTGTTCGCAGGCGGCGGCGATGGCGGCGCTCGAGGAACTCGCCGGCGACGGACTCGTCACCCGCGTCGACGTCGAGGCCGATCCGGTCGTCTGGTATCCCACGGAGTGGGAGGACGTCGCGAGTCGCGAACGGGTCGTCCTGTTCTCCGAACGCCGAGAGATCGTCGTCGACCAACCGACCCAGTACACGCGCGCGCAGCTCTCGCAGTTCGCCCACCTCGTAGACGCGACGGGCGAACGGTCGGACTCGGCGCGACAGCGGAACCGCGGCCGGGGCTACCTCTACAAGATCCGTCAGGAGGACGTCTGGCAGGCACCGTTCGAGACGCTCGACGGCCTCCTGACGAGCATCCGATCCGTCCTCCCGCGGCGCTCGCCACATCTGGAGGAGTGGGTCGAATCGCAGTGGAAACGCGCCCACCAGTTCACCCTCTACACCCACGAGGACGGTTACACCGTGCTCGAAGCCGCCACGGACAACCTGATGGGCAACGTCGCCAGACAGAAACTCGACGAGGAACAGATCCAAGCGCCCCTCTCCGACACCGAGTGTTGGGTCTTCGACGACGCGGTCGCCGAGATCAAGCGGATCCTCTACGACGCAGGCTACCCCGTGCAGGACGACCGTGACCTCGAGACCGGCGATCCGCTCGATATCGATCTCGCTATCGAACTTCGCGACTACCAACAGGACTGGGTCGACCGCTTCGTCGAGCAGCGCTCGGGCGTGTTCGTCTCCCCACCCGGGTCGGGCAAGACGGTCGCCGGTATCGGCGTTCTGACCGCTATCGGCGGCGAGACGCTGATCCTCGTCCCGAGTCGCGAACTCGCCGCACAGTGGAAGGAGGAACTGCTCGCACACACGACGCTCACCGAAGCGCAGATCGGCGAGTACCACGGCGGCGAGAAGGAGATCCGTCCCGTCACTATCTCGACGTACCAGACCGCTGGGATGGATCGCCACCGCGCGCTGTTCGACTCCCGCAGGTGGGGGCTGATCCTCTACGACGAGGTCCACCACGTCCCCTCCCGTATCTACCGCCGGAGCGCCGACCTGCAGGCCAAACACCGTCTCGGTCTCTCGGCGACGCCGGTCCGCGAGGACGACCGCGAGAAGGAGATCTTCACGCTCATCGGCCCGCCCATCGGCACCGACTGGGACAAACTGTTCGACGCCGGGTTCGTCCAGGAGCCGGAAGTCGAGATCCGCTACGTCCCGTGGACCGACGACACGTCGCTCAACGAGTGGCGCAGCGCCGACGGCCGCGAACGGCACATGCTGGCGGCGACGAACCCGTCGAAACTCGACGCCGTCGAGCGGCTGCTCACCCAACACCCCGACTCGAAGGCGCTCGTCTTCGTCGACTATCTCGACCAGGGGCGGTTCTTCGAGGAGGAACTCGACGTGCCGTTCGTCAGCGGCGAGATGCCGCACTACCGCCGCGAACAGCTGTTCCAGTCGTTCCGCGACGGCGACATCCGGACGCTCGTCATCTCGCGAGTCGGCGACGAGGGGATCGACCTCCCGAACGCCGAACTCGCGGTCGTCGCCTCCGGCCTCGGCGGCTCCCGACGTCAGGGTGCCCAGCGCGCCGGTCGAACGATGCGTCCGACCGGGAGCGCGCTGGTCTACGTGCTCGCGACCCGCGGGACGAGCGAGGAGGACTTCGCCCAGCGACAGATGCGCCATCTCGCCGAGAAGGGGATCCGCGTGACCGAACGCGACGACGCGGAGTTGCTCGACGAGACGGCGGCCGAACGTCGCTCGGAGTCGACGCCGAGCGAAACCGAGACCCAGGCCGAGAGCGAGACCCAGACCGAGAGCGAGACCCAGACTGAAACCGAAGGGCACTCCACCGGCGATGCCGAGATGCGAGACGATTGATGCACACCGACCGTTTCGACTTCGAACTCGTCAACGTCGAGGAATCGGGCACGTTCTCGCGGGACGTCACCGCCGCCGTCACGAACACGTCGGACAGCCCGGTGACCGACGTCAGTATCGCACTCGACATCGCCGCCGCGGGAGACCACGTCGAGACTGTCGAGGCAGACGTCGGCGACCTCGAACCCGGCGAGACGCGGGAGCTCGCCTACACGCTCTCGGTGAGTCCGACGCAGGGCGTGGCGCTCATGGCGCAGGGAGCGCAGCTCGACATCGCCATCACGGCCGACGGCGAGACCGAGCGGACCGAGGGGACGCTCGACGTCTGAGGCGGCCCCCGGTTCTCGGTCGCCTCCTCTCGGCCGTCTCCTCCCGGCCACCTCTTCTCAGCCACTCTCGACTCCATCGACACCGGCTCTCCCGGCGTCGACGACGCGATAGCGACGCGGACCCGACGTCGGACCGTCTGCGTCGTCTGCGCTTCCTGCGCTGTCTACGCCGTCCGCCCCGACCGGCACCCGCTCGACCGCATCGCGCTCTCGGAGGAACTCGAGATGCGACGCCGCCTCGCCCGCACCCATCTTGGCGTGGATGCCCTCCATCTCGCCGAACAGTCGCGTAGCGACCTGCCACGGGGTCGCTCCGGCGTCCGAACGCGCTCTCTCGGCGTCCGCACTGCCGCTCTCGTCGTCGACCGCGTCGAGCACCGCGACGGTCCGCCGACTCCGCTCGTCGTGGTGGGTGACGATCTCGTCGACCCGTTCGCCGAACGCGAGCGGCGACCCGTGTCCTGGCGCGACCGCCTCGACGCCGCGGCGGTCGCAGACGGAGCGGACCCGCCGGAGGCTCTCCAGATACGTCGCGAGCGCGTTCTCGAGTCGCGTGTCGCCGCCGCCGACGTTCGGCGTGTAGGTCGGGAGGACGAGGTCGCCGACGAACGGCGTCCCGGTCGTCACGCCGCTCTCGCCAGTTCTGTCGGCCTCACCCGCCTCGTCAACGACGAACGCCGCGTGACCGAGCGTGTGTCCCGGCGTGTGAACCGCTTCGACGCCCGCGACCGTCTCGCCGTCGGTGACGGACGCGACGCGGTCGTCGGCGAGCGAGTCGGGCATCGGCGAGGGGCGGTCGCCCGACTGCACCGCCTCGACGACGTCTGCGGGGACGCCCCACTGCCGTAGCCGGCGGGCGTCGCGGTCGACGCGCTCGGCTCGTTCGGCCGCGTAGTCGGCGACGAGCGGCGCGTCCCGCTCGTGCATCACGACCGTCGCCTCGGTCGCGTCGACGAGTTGCGGGACGAGTCCCGCGTGGTCGACGTGCCAGTGCGTGACGAAGACGTACTCGACGTCGCCGACCCCGAGTCCGGTCTCCTCGATTCCGGCACGGAGTCGCTCCCACGCGTCCTCCGTCGGCGGCCCGGGGTCGACGACCGCGTTGCGATCCGACAGGACGTACGCGCTGTTCTCCCCCTCGGGGTTCCCGGCCGCGAGACTGACGCGCTCGACGCTACTCCCCACCACGACTCACTCCGAGCACACCGTGTCCAGCGCGTCCATCACCCGGTCGACCTTCTCGACCTGCGCATTGTAGCCCATGTGGCCTACCCGGAGGACGTCGTTGGCGAGGTCACCGAGGCCCGTCGAGAGGACGACGTCGTGTTCCTCCTCCAACTCCGACTGGACCGCCTTCGCCTCACCCGGCAGGTGGAACGCCGTCACCGTCGGCGAACTGCGTTCGGCGTCCGGATAGAGGTCGAGCCCCAGCTCCTCTCCTCGCTTGCGGCAGTGGGCCGCGACCGTCTCGTGGCGGTCGTAGGCGACGTCGAGCCCTTCGTCCAACAGCATCGACAGCGACTCGTCGAGCGCGGCGACGTTGGCGACGAGGTGCGTGTACGGGAACTGCTCGCTCGTGTCCCGCCACGGCAGGAGGTTCGTGTAGAGCGACCTCGGGTCGCGCTCCTCGGCGACGTCCCACGCGCGGTCGCTGACGGCGACGGTCGTCAGCCCCGGCGGCGAACTGAACGCCTTCTGCGACGCGCCGAGGTTGACGTCGATGTGCTCGCTCGGGACGGGCGTCCCGCCCAGCGAGGAGACGGCGTCGACGACGGTCAACACGTCGTGGTCGTGGCACAGTTCGAGCACGGGCGCGACGTCGTTGAGCGTCCCCGTCGGCGTCTCGCAGTGGACCATCGTGGCGACTTTGTAGTCGCCCTCCGCCAGCGCCGCCTCGACCCCGGCCACGTCGAGCGGGTCGGTGTAGTCGGCGCCGACGACCGTCGCCTCGCCGCCGTAGTCCTCGACGAAGTCGGCGAAGCCGTCGCCGTAGAGACCGTTCGAGACACACAGCACCTCGTCGCCGGGGGCGACGGTCGACGCGATGGCGGATTCGAGGCCGAGGATTCCCTCACCACCCATCACGATCACGTCGTCGTCGGTGTCGTAGACGCGCTTCAGTTTCTCACAGACCTCGTCGTAGGTGTCGAAGAAGGACTGCTCGACGTCGGGGTTCGGCATCGGGTCACTCATTCGGTCGCGGACCCGCGGCGGCACCGCCGTCGGGCCGGGAGTCATCTGCATGGTCGGCCGTTTCGTGGGGACTGGCTTAGCCGTGGGGGTCGCCGTCGTCGTTGCCTCCCGACGGCCCTGCGCCACGTACGGCGGTCGCCTCGGGTCACGACCGGGACTGGACGGGAAGGCACAAAAGCACACCCGACACACAGGAGACTATGAGCAAACTCTCGCCCGCGGACCTCGATCGCTACATCTTCTCGCGGACGGGCGCGCGTAACGACGACCTCCTCATCGGGTCGGGCTACGGCGAAGACGCCGCCGCCGTCGCCGTCGACGAGTCGACGATGGTCGTCAGCACCGACCCGATCTCGCTGGCGGCCGAGCGGATCGGCACACTCGGCGTCGCCATCGCGAGCAACGACGTCGCCGCCTGCGGTGGCGTCCCCGAGTGGTTGGTGAGCACGATCCTCCTGCCCGACCCCGACGTCGACCTGCTCGACGAGATCACCGCCCAACTCGACGCCGAGGCCGAGCGATTAGGAATCACCATCGTCGGCGGTCACACCGAGACGGTCGCCGGACTCGACCGCCCGCTGCTCTCTTTGACCTGCATGGGGCCGACCGACCGCTACGTCCCGACGTCGGGTGCGGAGCCGGGCGACGCTGTGATTCTCACGAAGGGTGTCGGCATCGAGGGGACGGCCGTCCTCGCGACCGACTTCCGGGACGAGCTGGCGGCGGCCGGCGTCGACGCCGAGATCGTCGACCGCGCGGTCGACTTCTTCGACGACGTCAGCGTACTCCCCGAGTCCGCCGTCCTCGCACCTGTCGCGACTGCGATGCACGACCCGACGGAGGGCGGCGTGCTCAACGGTCTGGTGGAACTCGCCTGCGCCTCCGAGGTCCGTCTCGACCTCGACGACGCGTTCGACGGTACACCCGTCGACGATCTCCCCATCCGATCGGAGACGCGGACGCTCTGTGACGCGATGGGCGTCGACCCGCTCCGTATCCTCGGGTCCGGTTCGTTGCTCGCGACGGTCCCCGCCGCCGACGTCGAGGAGACGCTCGCGGCGCTCGAAGCGGAAGGGATCGCGGCGACGGTCGTGGCGACGGCGGACGCGGCCGAGGCGGCGGACGCGGCCGAGGAAGCCGACGAACTGGGCGCAGGCGTCGTCTACGAGGGAGAGCACTACGCCGGCAGCGTGCGCGACCAGATGTACGATCTGTGGGACTGAACGTGCCGACCTAGAGCTCGTCCTCCGACGGTTCGTCCCACTTCGCGTCCGCCGGCACCGCTTCGAGGGCGTGGCGGATCTGCTCTTCCGTGTAGTCGGTCTCGTCGAGCACCATCGCCAACCGTTGCCAGCGGGCACTCAGTTCTCCCTCGCCCTCGGGTCCGACGCGAGCACCGCGCGTCTTGAAGAACTCCGTCCCGCGCCCGCGACGCTTTCCCTCGCCGGTGTGGCCGTCGAAGATCGCGTCGAACTCGCCGTCGATAGTGAGGTCGCCGACCGGGAAGTCGTGGGTCGGCTCCTCGCCGCGCTCGTACGCATCGGCGCGTCGCTCCGCGACCTTCCGGAAGTACTCGTCGGCGTTGGAGGCCTCCCGCGAGGACGTCGCCCGTGCGGCGGCGAGCGCGGCCTGAATCCCGCAGAGTCGACCGCGCCAGGAGTCCATCTCCCACTCCTCGGCGAGTTCCTCGTAGCGTCGGATGTGGAGCGCGACGTCTTGGCCGGCACGCAGGTCCTCGACGACGTAGAGGTTCAAGCGGTCCCAGAGGTTCCAGCCGAACCCCGAGCGGGCGAGTTCCCACGCGGCCCACGCGGCGACCTCCTCGTCGGAGCGGCGGACCGCCTTCTGGAGGAGACTGGAGACGACGTAGCGACTGTAGCCGCCGTCCGTC
Source organism: Halogranum amylolyticum (assembly GCF_900110465.1). GTDB lineage: Archaea > Halobacteriota > Halobacteria > Halobacteriales > Haloferacaceae > Halogranum > Halogranum amylolyticum. The sequence continues at coordinate 178,590 of NZ_FODV01000006.1, read as the reverse complement.
TCGTCGCCTCCCTTCTCCTCGCCGAAGTCGTTCTCGCCCGTCGCCTCCGGCGGCGTCTCCGTCTGCAGCTCCCCGTCCGTGCCGAACGTGGCCTGTCGGTCCTCTCCCATGGGTTCCGGGACGAAACCCCCGGATAAAGTGACTGCGGCCTCCGGCCCGGACGCTCGACTGTGTCGGGTGCGCGACCGTCGTGACCGTCGTGACCGGTGCGACGTGTCACCGGATGGGCTGCTGCTCCGCTCGGGCGTACGACTAAGTCCGTTCTGCACCCATCTATACGGGATTCGCCCATGGACGGACGCGACGCACGGCGGCCCCTGCAGAGAGTTCTCGCCCCCGAGGGGAGCGTTCAGCGCGCCTATCGAGCGGCCGCTGGCACGCTCCTCGTCGACGGCGACGACCGGCTCCGGGAGGCGCTCGCGACGTGGAGCGGCTTCGTCCGCCGACATCACGGCCCCGCCTTCGCCGAGGCCAGCCCAGAGGAAGACGGTCCCGACGACGGTGACGTCGACACTGGCTATGGGGACGTCGGCGTCGACCTCCCTGACGTCGGCGACGACACGTCCGCCACCGCACGTCGCGTCTTCGTCGACACGCTCGCCTACGACTTCGTGCTCACGCGGCTCCGTCGGTCGTTCGAGGACGCGTTCGCGGTCACGTTCTCCGAGTCGGACCCGACGGCGACGGCCGACCTCTTCCTGGTCTCGCTCGACTCGGTTCACGCCCGCGTCGCCGACAAACTCGACTCGTCGACAGTCGTCGACGCCGGGTTCGCCGCCCTCGACGCCGACGACTTCCGACGGGCCGACCCGACCGTCCTCGGCGACGGGTACGAGCGAGCGGTCTCGCACTCGGTACGACTCGCCCTCGGGCAGTACTACACGCCGCTCGGCGTCGCGTCGCTCGCGCTCCCCGAGGAGGTCGCCGACGCCGAGTCGACCGTCCTCGACCCCGGCTGCGGCGGCGGCGCGTTCCTCGTCGCCGCCGTCGAGGCGAAGCGTCGCGCACTCGACTGTTCACCCGCGACAGCGGTCGACCGCATCACCGACTCGGTGTTCGGTATCGACCTCGATCCCGTCGCCGTCAGGTGTGCGAGACTGGCGTACGCGCTCGCACTCGCTCCGATCCTCGCCGACCTCGACGCCACAGACCCCGACGACGCTCCCCGCGAACTCCGTCTCCCGGTCGCCTTCGGCGACGCGCTCGCGCTCACCGACGACGTCCCCCGCCTCGACGGGGAGCTGTTCGCCCCGCGCGTCGACGTGCTCGTCGGCAACCCGCCGTGGCTGACGTGGGATCGACTCGCGCCCGCCGTCAAGGAACGCTGGCGCGACGGTTACGTGTCGGAGCTCGATCTCCTGCCGGCGCGCGGGCCGGACTCCCTGCTCGGCTACGCGAACGACGACCTCTCGGTTCCGTTCGCGTGGGTCTGTCTCGACCGCTATCTCCGTCGAGGCGGACGGGCCGGCCTCGTGCTCAAGCGCGACCAGCTGACGGGGTCGGCCGGTCGACTGTTCCGCCGACTCCGCGTCGGCGACAGACGACTCCGACTCGACGCCGTCGAGGACCTCGCTGGCCTCTCGCCGTTCGGCACGGAGGTCGGTGCCGACGCCGCAGTCTACCGGTTCACGGCGGACGTCGCCACGAGTTCCGCCTCCGTCGACGTCGCCGACTCTACCGACGTTGTTGACACCGCGTCGCGCTTCCCCGTCCCGATGCGGCGCTGGCGACGTCGGGAGGGCGTCGCTCCGGCGTTCGACTCGCTCGACGCGATGGCCGCTTCGCTCTCGACGACCGAGACGGCGCTGTGCCCGGTCGATTCCGCGGACTCGGCCGGGTCGTGGGTGCGCGAGGACGCCGAGCGGCGGGCGGTCGGGGAGTGCGCTCACGAGATCCGCCACGGGGTAAAAGACGACGCGAAGGCCGTCTTCGGTCTCGACCGCCCGCAGCTCTCGGAGCTCGAACCCGACCACGTCTACCCGTATCTCAAGTCCCGGCACATCGTCAGCTACGGATTGTTCGGCTACGACCTCCAACTGGTGCCGATGCGGCGGGCGAGCGAGGACAACGAGGCGTCGCTGGCCGCGACTGCCCCCCGGACCTACGCGTACCTTCGCGCACACCGCGAGCGTCTGGTCGAGCGCTCCTCGACGTGGTTCGACCGAGGGCCGTTCTACACGCTGTTCGGACTCGGACCGTACACGTGGGCCGACTACAAGGTCGTCTGGTGTCGTCTCGGGTTCGAGCCGCAGTTCGCCGTCGTCTCGACCGTCGACGACTCCGACCTCGGCGAGCGACCGGTCGTCCCCGGCGACCACTGTCTGTTCCTCCCGACAGACGACGCCGACGAGGCACACCTCCTCTGTGCACTGTTGAACTCCGCACCGTACCAGCGCTGTCTCCGCGACGTCGCCGGCGGGGGAAAGGCCGCTCTCTCGAAGAGCGTCGTCTCGCGGTTGTCGCTCCCTGCGTACCACGGAACCGACCGTCAGCGGCGTCTGGCCCGACTCTCGAGACGCGCCCACGGTGTCGTTGCGGACCACACAGGTGTCCCGAAACGGGAGTACGACCCTACCGAGATCCCGGCGCTCGCGGCCGTACAGACTACCATCGACCGCCTCGCCGAACGATTGCTCGTCGACGGAGAGAATGAGAATTCTTAAGTTTTGGACCGGCCGTAGTATTCAGTGACCGCTCTTAGCTCAGCCTGGCAGAGCAGCCGACTGTAGATCGGCTTGTCCCCCGTTCAAATCGGGGAGAGCGGACTGAACTTCAACATCCGTGAGCGCAGCGAGCGGTGTCGAACGTGAGGGACTTCTCGCCTCGATTTTGAGCAGACGAGACGCAGCGCGATCGAAGGAAGCGACCGTCTCGGCGAGTTCAAATCGGGGAGAGCGGACTCGATTCTCTCGGCGCAACGTGAACGAGCTGAGCGTGTGAACCACGCCGAACGTCCGTGTGAACTTGACCCGATTCGAATAGCGAGCAGAAGGTGAGCGAGCACCGTGAGCGAACGGGAGCGAGTGGATTCAAATCGGGGAGAGCGGACTTCTCCTGCGAACGACGTGAGCAGTGAGACGTCTCTCCGAGTCGATTCGAGCCCACGAGTCGCAGCGCGACCGACCGTGGTGGAGACGCCCTCAGATCTGACACGTCGTTTTCGCACTCCGGGGTAGGAACCGGCACCATTTTCCCCAAAACGTTACAAATGTCAAGTATTAATAGTATGTAACTTATCTGTTCTCTCATGGCTCACACCCCTGCCTCTGAGGATGTGGAGACGGTCCGCATCACCCGAGAGATGAACGACCACCGAACGATGACCGTCGAGGTCGTCGACACGAACTCGACGAGATATCTCGTCGAGTACGCGTCGTCGGACCTCGAACGGACGCTCGCCGCCCTGCCAGTCGGTGCGACCGTCCCGCTCGAACTGGAACCCGTCGGCGTACGAGCGAACGTCTGGCGAGCGGTCGATATGCACGCGGAGCCGTCCGACCGCCGCGACAAGTCGGCCCGGCTCGTCGACTGACTCCACGCCGACCGTTCCGGCGACGACCGTTCCCGCGCCGTTCTCGGCCGCCGTCGACTCGGCGTCCCGCGAGCGGACGCGACCGTCCGAGGTTAACATGTGAAGTCGACCCTTGATACTCCTACCTGTGTGAGTGACCACCATGGAGTACGCGACCAACGACGGCGTCTCGCTGTACTACGAGCGGAGGGGACCGACAGACGCCGAGACCGTCGTCTTCGTCGAAGGGCTCGGCTACGGCCGCTGGATGTGGCGCTGGCAACGCGACCCGTTGAGCGAGACGTACGACACTATCGTCGTCGACAACCGCGGGACGGGTGACTCCGACGCGCCGCCGGGGCCCTACAGTATCGAGACGATGGCGGCGGACCTCGACGCCGTCCTCGCCGACGCGGGCGTCGAGTCGGCGCACGTCGTCGGCGCGAGTATGGGGGGGATGATCGCCCAGCAGTACGCACTCGACTACGACCGCGCGACGTCGCTCGCGCTGTTCTGTACGAGTTTCGGCGGCGAGGACGCGGTTCCGACGCCGCCGGAGACGCAGGCGCGGATGTTCGACGTCCCCGAGGGCCTCGACGAACGCGAGGCGATCAGGTACAAGATGGAGCCGGCGCTGACCGAGGAGTTCGTCGCCTCGAACGACGACCTCCTCGACCGCATCGTCGAGTGGCGACTGGAGAGCGACGCCGACGAGGCCGCCCGCGACGCGCAGGCGACGGCGGTGGCGACGTTCGACGTCGCCGACCGTCTCGACGAACTGACGCTGCCGACGCTCGTGCTGCACGGCACCGCCGACCGCGTGCTCCCGATCGAGAACGGCGAGCGACTGGCAGCGCGCCTCCCGAACGCGACGTTCGAGCGCGTCACTGGGGGGTCGCATCTCTTCTTCGTCGAGCAGGCCGACGACGTCACCGACCGCCTGCGGGAGTTCGTCGATGGGCGCTGACGACCCCGACGACGGTGGCGTCGCCGACGGCCCGACGCCGTGTCCCGACGACGTCCCGTTCGACTGGGTCGGCGCGTGGAGCGAACGCCGTGCTCGCCTCTCGCCCGAGAAAGTCGGCCTCGTCGACGCGACGACCGACCGCGCGTTCACCTACCGCGAACTCGACGCTCATGCGAACCGCACCGCTCGACTGCTCCGCGAGTACGGCGTCGCCGACGGCGGTCGAGTGGCGACGCTCTCGCGGAACCGCCCCGAACTCGTCGACTGCTTCTTCGCGACGGGGAAGACGGGCGGCGTGCTCGCACCCCTCTCGCATCGACTCGCCCCGCCCGAACTCGCCGCGATGCTGTCGACCGTCGACCCCGAACTCCTCCTCGTGGAGGCTCCTTTCGCCGACCTCGCCCGTGACGTGCTCGGACACGACGACTGCACGGTCGCTCCCGAGATGCTCGTCGTCGCCGACGCCGAGGGTTCCGGCTCCTCCGCTCTGACGGTCGACTGGCCGCGCTACGGCGAGCGACTCCCCGCGGACGACTCCCCCGTCGACTTCGCCGACGTCTCGCTGTCGGATCCACAGCTGTTTCTCCACACCGGCGGATCGACCGGCGTGCCGAAGGAGACGGTCGTCTCCCACCGCAGCGTCGTCTGGAACTCCTTCAACACCATCACGGCGTGGGGGCTCCGCCCCGAGGACACGACGCCGATGGTGTTCCCGATGTTCCACACCGGCGGCTGGAACGTGCTGACGGTGCCGCTGTTCCACCTCGGCGGGACGGTCGTCATCGCCCGCGAGTTCGACCCGGAGACGGTGCTTCGGTCGATCCCCGAACACGACGCCTCGGTGCTCGTCGCCGTCCCCGCCGTCCTGCGGACGATGTGTCGCCACGACGACTGGGGCGAGACGGACCTCTCGTCGCTGCGGTTCGTCAAGAGCGGCGGCGGCCCCTGCCGCGAGTCGGTGATGGAGGCGTGGTGGGACCGCGACGTCGACCTCTCGCAGGGGTACGGGCTCACCGAGTGCGGCCCGAACAACTTCGCGATGCCCGACGGGTGGTCCCACAAGAAGTCCGAGAGCGTCGGCGTCCCGGCGATGCACGTCGACGCCCGCGTCGTCGACGACGACGGTCCCGTCCCGCGGGGCGAAGTCGGCGAACTCGAACTCGCGGGTCTCCACGCCGCCGACGGCTACTGGCAGGCCCCCACCGAGTCCGCCGAGACGTTCGGCGACGGCTGGGTGTCGACGGGCGACCTCGCCCGCGTCGACGCCGACGGCTACTACCACGTCGTCGGCCGCACGAAGAACATGTACGTCAGCGGCGGCGAGAACGTCTATCCTCCCGAGATAGAGAGCGTCGTCTCCACCCATCCGAAAGTCGAGGAGGTGGTCGTCCTCGGCGTCCCCGACGAGCAGTGGGGGCAGGTCGGCAAGGCGGTCGTCGAGGGCGACGAGGGCCTGACGCTCGAGGAGCTCCGCGAGTTCCTCGACGGGAAAGTCGCCCGGTTCAAACTGCCGAAGCATCTCGCGTTCGTCGACGAGATGCCGACGAGCGGACCGTCGAAGATCGACCGACAGGCCGTCGAAGAGCGGTTCGGCGAGTCCTGACTCGCGACCGAGGCCGACAACCCTTTGCAGTCGCCACGACCACAGGAGCAGTATGGGGTTTCGGTCGTGGTATCTCTGGAGGGGGATGCTTCCCTTCACGTCACTGTTCAGTCGACTGCTCTGGCCGCGTGCTACCGCGGGCGTCCTCGCGACCTACGAGGGGCGACTCCTCGCCATCGACACCGGCGACTATCTGATGCTCCCCCTCGGCGCGCTCGAGTCGGGCGAGACGTTCGCCGAGGCGGCCCGTCGAGAGGCGAGCGAGGAGACCGGCGTCGACGTCGAGCTCCGAGACTGCGTCGACGAGCGGATCAACGTCTACGGTGGCGTCGAACGGCTCTACGCCGCGTCACCGACGCGAAAGTCCCCGCTGGCCGATCCGTCGTGGGAGGGCGACCCGACGTGGGTCCCGCTCGAGGAGGTCACGGACCGACGGTGGCGGTTCGACAGACCGGTCGGTCGATACGTCGACGCCCTCGTCGGTGGTGCGAACGACGTCGACGTCGGCCAGAGGTCGACACCCGACGACGGATCGACGACCGACGACTGACTCCGTCTCGTCACGGCAACCGATCGCGTCTCGCCACCACCAACCTCGTCTCGGCGGCCACGAACGCCGCCCGATCGCTAACTATCATGGCAAACAGTTTTGTTTTCCACCCGTCATCTCTAGGTGACGCTACCCAGGGCCATGATCGACCTCACGCTGGACATCGAGCAGTACGACTGTCCGTTCGTCGCCGCCACCGACGAGTGTGACCTCGCGTTCTCGGCGGTCCACTGGGAGTTCGACACCGCCAGACGGCAGACGGACTCGCGGATGGTCGTCGAGGCGGTCGACCGCGGAGCGCTCGACGACGGCCTCGACGTCCTCCGTGGCCACGACGGCCTCGCGGACTACGACCTCCTCTCACGGCGCGACAACGTCGCCCACATCCGGACGAGCGTCGGCCAGACCGACGCGATGGCGACCATCCGCGACAACGACGGCTACCTCACCGGTCCCTCGTACGTCGAAGACGGCAGCGAACTATGGCACGTCGGCTTCGACGACTCCGGCGAGGCCGACGCGGCGCTCAGTCGACTCGACCGGAGCAACGAGGTCACCGTGGTCGCCCGCCGCGAACCCGACCTCCCCGAACTGCAGGGGTTCGTCCAGAACGTCGGGGCGGCGATGACGCTCATCGAGGGCTGTCGCGACCTCTCGGACGTCGAACGGCAGACGCTCGAGACCGCCGTCCAGGGCGGCTACTTCCAGAGTCCACGCTCGGCGACGCTCGGCACGCTCGCCGACGAGTTCGACGTCTCGAAACCCGCCGTCTCGAAGAACCTCCGGCGCGGGCAACGGAAGATGATCGAACGCGTCGTCGAGGCGATCGAGGAACTCGACTGACCGTCCTACCCGACGTCCGCTCTCGACCGTCGTGCGAGGTGACTCGAACGACGCGTTAACATGTTAACCCAGAAATACTTGCCGTTCTTCGCGGGAGTACGAGACAGTATGACACACGACCGACTCACGCGACGGGACGCGCTCCGCGTCGCCGGTGCGGCGGGCGTCGCCGGCCTCGCGGGTTGCACGGGCGACGGAGACGGTGGATCGACGGGAGACGGAACCGACGGAGACGGTGGCGAGATGACAGGAACGACCAGCGGTACGAGCGGCAGCGCATCGGGTACGGTGAAGATCGGCGTCCTTCAGCCCATCTCCGGCGACCTGAAGTACTACGGCCAGCAGGCGCTGTGGGGGTTCTACTCGGGGCTCGCCTACAAGGCCGACACGGAGCCGATCCCCGAGGCGTCGACCGGGACGAAGTCGGTCGACGTCGGCGACGTCACCTACGAACTGCACGTGCGGGACACGACGTTCAGCCAGGACACCGCCCAGCAGTTGGCGACGGACCTGGTCCAGAACGAGGAGGTCGACATGCTGTTCGGCTGTGCCTCCTCCGGTGCGGCGGGGACGGTCGTCAAGACGGTCGTCAAGCAGGCGCAGGTGCCGATGATGGTCGGCCCGGCCGCCTCGGCGGATCTCACCGCCTCGAGCGAGACCTGCGGCGACCTCGTCTTCCGTGCGAGCGAGAACACGGCGATGGACGCCCGCTCCGGCGGCAAGTACGTGGCTCAGGAGACCGACGTGAGTACAGTCTACCTGTTCGGCGCGGACTACAGTTTCGGACGGGCAGTCGTCAACAACTACCGGTCGGTCCTCGAGAACGAGGGCGTCGAGATCGTCGGCGAGAAGTTCGTCCCGCAGGGGTACTCCGAGTGGGAGGGGCTGCTCGACAACGCCGTCTCGGAGGGTGCAGAGGGTATCGTCGGCGGCTTCACCGTCGCCACGCTCCCGCAGCTGTTCACCTCGTATCTCAACGGCGACTACGACTACCGCGTGTTCGGCGGGTTCGCCACCGAGATCACGAACGGCGTCGTCGGCCAGACGCTCCAGAAGGCGCTCGGCAAGCCGCTGACGGAGGAGAAGCTCGCCGAGACGAAGGTCGGTCCGTTCACGACGCGCTACCACTGGAACCAGTACGACAACGAGATCAACGACGCGTTCGTCGACAGCTACACCAACGCCTACGGCAAGGTCCCCGACCTCTTCACCTCGGGGACGTTCACGGCCGCCTCCGCCATCGTGCAGGCGGTCCAGCAGTCGGGGTCGACGGAAGGGGCCGACATCGCCGGGGCGCTGAAGGGGATGACCGTCGCGGACACGCCGAAGGGGAAAGACGCCTACGTGTTCCAGAAGTACAACAACCAGGCGCGGTCGGCGATGACCGTCGCGAACCCTGTCCCGACGACCGACGAGTGGGCCGACCAGTGGGGGGCCGCCGTCATGCCGAGCGACCCCGTCGCCCGCATCGGCGCGGACCAGACCACCATCCCCGCGGACTCCGAGGAGATGGGCTGTAACCTCTGAGCCAGCATGGTGCTTCGTACACGGGGGTTGACGAAGGAGTTCGGGGGACTCACGGCCGTCGACGACGTCGACTTCGAACTCGGCTCCGGCGAACTGTGCTCGCTCATCGGCCCCAACGGCGCGGGGAAGACGACGTTCTTCGACCTCCTCACCGGGGTGCTGGAGCCGACGGCCGGAACCGTCGAAGTCGGTCCCGACGGGTCGCGGACGGACGTCACCGACGCGGCCCCCCACGAGACGGCCCGGCTCGGCATCCACCGCTCCTACCAGGTGACGAACGTCTTCCCGACGAGTACCGTCTTCGAGAACGTCCGCATCGCCGCTCAAGCGGCCGGAAGCGACGCCACGAACTTCTGGCGCAACGCGGAGACGTTCGGCGAGTACCGCGAGGAGGCCCGCCGCATCCTCGACCGCGTCGGTCTCGCCGCCGACGCCGACCGACCGGCCTCGGCGCTCTCGCACGGCGCGAAACGCCAACTGGAGGTCGGCATCGCGCTCGCCGGCGACCCGGACGTCCTCCTTCTGGACGAACCGAACGCGGGCGTCTCCTCGGAGAGCGTCGGCGACATCATCGACCTCATCGAGGACGTCGCCACCGACCACGCCGTCCTGCTCGTCGAACACAACATGGACATCGTGATGAACGTCTCCGAGCGCGTGGTCGTCCTGAACCGGGGGTCGGTCATCGCCGACGGCGACCCCGCGGCCGTCCGCGCGGACGAGACTGTTCAGGAGGCGTACCTCGGCGGCTACGACCCGAGCGGTGCGGGGTCGCCCGACACTGTCGACTCCGAGAACGCCGGCGACTCGCCACGGGAGGGAAGCGCGTGAGCCGACCGCTGTTGGAACTCGACGACGTCCACAGCTACTACGGCGACAGCCACATCCTCGAGGGCGTCACCCTCGACGTCGAGGAGGGTGAAGTCGTCGCTCTCGTCGGCCGCAACGGCGTCGGTAAGACCACTACTCTCCGGACGATCCTCCAACTCACCGTCGCCCGCGAGGGGACGGTCCGCTACCGCGGCGAGGACATCACTGGCCTCGGCACTCACGACGTCGCCGACCGCGGCGTCGGCTGGATCCCCGAGGACCGACGGATCTTCTCGCAGCTCACCGTCGAGGAGAACGTCCGGGTCGCCGTCCCCTCGGGGTCGGACGTCGACGCGGGGGTCGACCTCGCCTTCGAGACGTTCCCGGACCTCCGCGAACACCGGTCGCGCGATGCAGGAAACCTCTCGGGCGGCCAACAGCAGATGCTCGCCATCGCACGCGGTCTGGTCGGGGAGAACGACCTCCTGCTCGTCGACGAGCCGTCGGAGGGACTCGCGCCGCTCGTCGTCGACGCCGTCGCCGACGCGCTCACCGCCGCCGCCGAGGAGACGACGCTGCTGCTCGTCGAGCAGAACCTCCCGCTCGCGCTCGATCTCGCCGACCGCTTCTTCGTCGTCGACCACGGCCAGGTCGTCGACTCGGGGTCGACCGCGGACGTGAGCGCCGACGACGAGCGCCTCCGGAGGTATCTGTCGGCATGATCGACCTGCTCGCACTCGCGGCGGTCGCTCCCACCGACCCGGGGGCCGTCCCCGTCGACCTGACGTCCCTCCCGTTACAGGTGACCGTCGACGCCCTCGTCGACTTCCTCGACCCGAGTACGCTCCTCTCGGTCCTGCTGAACGGGCTGTCGAAGGCGTCGCTCTACATCATGATCGCCAGCGGCCTCACCCTCATCTTCGGGCTGATGGGCGTGCTCAACTTCGCCCACGGGTCGCTGACGATGATCGGTGCCTACCTCGGCGGGTTGGTGCTCGTGCTCCTCGTCTCGCAGGACACCGGGCCGCTGACGCGGGTCGCGTACTTCTTCGTCGGACTGCTCGTCGTCTTCGCCGCGCTGGCGGCGCTCGGCGGGGCGATCGAGGTCGGACTCGTCCGCCGACTGTACGACCGACCGCCGCTGTACCAGATTCTGCTGACGTTCGGGCTGACGCTGATGCTGGACGAACTCGCCCGCATCGTCGTCAGCTTCTACGGCCTCCAACCCATCTCCGACTGGCAGGACGCGCTGGCGACGAAGCCGGCGCTGCTCTCGCAGAACGTCGGTCTCGGTCCCGTCTCGGTGCCGGGACTCCGACTGTTCGAGATCCTCTTCGGCGTCTTGACTGTCGCCGGCATCTGGGCGTTCCTCACGCGAACCCGGTACGGCCTCTACATCCGCGCTGGCAGCGAGGACGCAGAGATGACCGAGGCGCTCGGCGTCGACGTCCGCCGGGTGTTCACCGTCGTCTTCGCGCTCGGTGCGGGGTTGGCAGGGGCGGCGGGCGTGCTGCTCATGTGGGACCCGACGTGGGGGGCGAGCGTCCCGCTGGCCTCCGAGACGTTGCTCCCGGCGTTCGTCGTCGTCATCATCGGTGGCCTCGGAACGTTCCGGGGGACGGTCGTCGCCGGGCTCGTCGTCGGTCTAGCCGACGCGACGACGACCTGGTGGTTCCAGAACGCCGTCGAGTTCACCGGCCTCCCGCAGATGACGATCTTCCTCATCCTCGTGGTGATGCTCGTCGTCCGCCCGCAAGGACTGTTCGGCGTCGAGGAGGTGGGGGGCCATTAGCGTCGAGTTCGGCGCTCGGTTCGACGACGTTGCCGAGACGTGGCCCGTCCAGTACCTCCGGGACCACGTCGTCCACCTCGCCGTCGTCGCCTTCCTCGCGGCCTACCCCGGTATCTACACGCTGCTCGTCAGCTCGCCGCTCTCCGCGGAGATGACGACGCTGCTCCCGCGCGTGGAGACGATGGTCGGTGTGCTCTACTTCGCGCTCTTCGCGATGTCGTTCGACTTCGTCTCCGGCTACACGGGCTATCTCTCGTTCGGCCACGCCGCGTTCTACGGGACCGGCGCGTACCTCGTCGTCCTCGCCGCGAACGGCAAACTTCCTCTCTTGGGCGCGGAGACGCCGTTCGTGCTGCTGCTCGTGCTCGGCGGCCTCCTCGCGCTCCTCTTGGCGCTTCTCATCGGGGCCGTCTCGTTCCGCCTGACGGGCGTCTACTTCGCGATGATCACGCTCGGCTTCTCGCAGGTGCTGTACGTGTTCGTCCGCGACTGGGACTTCGTCGGGTCGAACCCCCGCGACGGCATCGCCGTGACGGGGCGGACCACCGGCTTCGAGATCGGCGTCCCCGGCGTCGACGCGCTGAACCTCGCCATCGGCCAGCTGTCGGGCGACGAGATCGAGGGACTGCTGGGGTTCGTCTCGCTGTCGACGACGGAGGTGTCCTACTACATGGTCGGGCTCGTCGTCCTCGTCTGCTACTTCGCGATGCAGCGCATCATCCACTCGCCGTTCGGGCGGGTGATGGTCGCCATCCGCGAGAACGAGGAACGCGCGGAGGCGGTCGGCTACGACACCTTCCGGTACAAACTCGGTGCGTTCGCCATCAGCGCCTTCTTCGCCGCCGTCGCGGGCGGCCTGTTCGCGGGGTTCCGTCGCTCCGCCACGCCGGAGAACGCCTTCTTCTTCCTCGTCGCCGGCGACGCACTCCTCGCGGCGATCATCGGCGGGTTCGGCACGCTCGCCGGGCCGCTGTACGGACGGCTGTTCGACGAGACGGTCCGCGAGTTCCTCTCGAAGGCCGGCGAGGGCGGCGGGCTCCTCCCGTACCTCCAGTCGCAGCTCGGCGAGGCGACGCTGTCGACGGTCGTCTACGACGGCCTCACCGTCGGCGAGGCGATCGACACCTTCCTGAACGGCCACGCTGCCCTCTACGTCGGGCTGCTGTTCGTGCTGTTCGTGCTCTACGTCCCGAACGGGATGGTCGGGACGGTCCGCGACCGACTCGGCGGTCGCGTCGCCGAGCGGTTGCCGGCGGCGCTCGGTCGTCGGTTCGACCGCTGAGACAGGTGGCGGCAAACCCGTCGCCGACCCTCGCGCTTTCACTCCCGGCCCGTGGCTCTCTCCCTATGAGCGAGTTCCGTCACGAGACGACCCTCTCGGTGCGCTACCGCGACCTCGACCCCTGGGGTCACGTCAACAACGCCGTCTACGTCACCTACCTCGAACACGCCCGCGTCGACTATCTCGACGCCGTCCTCGACGTCGAACTGGCGGACATCGACATGGTCGTCGCCAACCTCGAGATCGACTACGAGCGGTCGGTGACGCTCGGCGACGAGGTGACCGTCGCCGTCCGTGTGCCCGACCTCGGGACGTCCAGTTACCCGATGGAGTACGAGGTGCGCGTCGGCGACGAGGTCGCCGCCACCGCCCGGACGACGCAGGTGATCGTCGACGCCGAGACGGGGAAGCCCACGCCCATCGACGACGAGCGCCGCGAGAAGATCGCGGCGTTCGAAGGGCTGGACTGACACTCGACCGTTCTCTAGTCACCGCCCCCTCTTTCTCACCGCTCTCCAACCCGCTCCCTTGCCCCGGTTTCCCGCTAGCGACGCCCACAGCACGACCGGTAAACGCGGTTTTATACGCCCCGAAGATATTCATCGAATATGACCCAGAGAATACTCGGAGATGCTCCCGAGGCTGGACTCGCCGACGTCGACGCCGGCGCACGCGTTCTCCACATCGGCCGCGACCGACCGATCCGCATCAGTTCGGGCCACCGACTCATGCATCACGACGGCAAGTGTAGCCGTCCGCACGGCCACAACTACGAGATCTCCGTTCGTGTCGTCGGCGACCTCACCGAGGAGGGGTGGGTCGTCGACAAGGGCGAGGTGACGGAGATCGTCGACCGCTGGGACCACCGGTTCCTTCTGGAGGAGGGTGATCCCCTTGTCGAGGCGTTCGAGGCCAGCGGCGACGGCGACGCGGTCGTTCGCTTCGAGTCGCCGCCGACGGCCGAGGTGATGAGCGTCGTCCTCGAACGGCGACTCGCCGAGGAACTCGGCGACAACGTCCGCGACGTCTCGGTACAGGTCTCGGAGACGAGCGAACTCTGCGGCGGGTCGTTCTGATGCCGGTCACGTCCACGGTCGAGCGTCCCGACAGCGCGCCCGAGGGCGACGCCCTCCCCGTCAACGAGGTGTTCGTCTCGCTGCAGGGAGAGGGGACGCTCGCGGGCGTCCCGAGCGTGTTCGTCCGTACCAGCGGCTGTAACCTCCGCTGTTGGTTCTGCGACTCCTACCACACCTCGTGGGAACCGACCCACGCGTGGCTGACGCTGGACGACATCGTCGAGGAAGTCCAGAGCTACGACGCCGACCACGTCGTCCTCACGGGTGGGGAACCGTTCGTCCACGAGTCCTCGCAGGACCTCCTCCGGCGACTCGACGCGCTGGGCTACCACACCACCGTCGAGACGAACGGCACTATCGTCCCCGACGCCGAGACGCCCATCGACCTCGCGAGCGTCAGTCCGAAACTGGCCTCCTCGACGCCGACGGTCGAGAGGGATCCGAAGGGCGAGGGCGAGTGGGCCGAGCGCCACGAGGAGCGCCGCGTCGACGTCGACGCGCTGGCGACGTTCGCCGAACGGTACGACCGCCAGTTCAAGTTCGTCGTCACCGGCCGCGAAGATATGGCCGAGATCGAGTCGCTCGTCGCCGAGATTCGCGCCGCCGCCGACGTCGAGGTTCCGGACACCGACGTCTTGCTGATGCCAGAGGGACAGACTCGCGACCGACTCGCCGAGACACGCACCGTCGTCGCCGACCTCGCCGTCGAGTACGGCTATCGCTACACGCCGCGACTCCACGTCGACCTCTGGAACGACGCCCCCGAAACGTAGCTCTCTCAGCCATCCATGACCGATACTGATTCCGACCCGACCGATCTAACCGACCAGACCGACCAGACCGACCAGTCAGCCAAACGCGCCGTCGTCCTCCTCTCGGGCGGCATGGACAGCGCCACCGCCGCCTACGAGGCCCAGGAGCAGGGGTACGACATCTACGCGCTCCACACCTCCTACGGCCAGAAGACCGAGTCCAAGGAACTCGCCTGCGCGAAGAAACTCGCCGACGACCTTGACGCCGCGGAGTTCCTCCGCATCGAGACCGACCACCTCTCGGCCATCGGCGCGTCGAGTCTCACCGACGACTCGATGGCCGTCGCGGACGCCGACCTGGAGAGCGACGACGTCCCCACGTCGTACGTTCCGTTCCGCAACGCCAACCTGCTCTCGATGGCCGTCTCCTACGCCGAGGCCAACGACTGCGACGCCGTCTTCGTCGGCGCGCACAGCGAGGACTACTCTGGATATCCTGACTGCCGACCGGAGTTCTTCGAGGCGTTCGAGACGATGGTCGACGTCGGGACGAAACCCGGCACGGACATCTCGCTGGAGGTGCCGTTCGTCCACGACTCGAAGACCGAGATAGCGAGACGCGGCGTCGAACTCGGCGTTCCGTTCGAGCACACGTGGTCCTGTTACCGCGCGGAGGCACCCGCCTGCGGCACCTGCGACTCCTGTGCGTTCCGCCTGCAGGCGTTTCGAAACGTCGCTACCCGCGACCCCATCGCCTACGAGGAACGGCCGCAGTTCGTCGACGCGGAGTAAAACTGCGCTCTCCCCTCCTCACACCCCGATCCGCGTCACGCCGAGAACCCCGCCGCAGTCGGGACACTCCCAAACCTTCGCGTCGCTGAACCGGGCGTCCGTCTCACTCTCGACGACTTCTCGAAGTTCCTCGCCGTAGTCGGTGCAGTGACCCATACGGTGTGTCTGTACCCGGACCCGACAAACCCGTTTCGGCCTGCGGAGGAACGTCCTTTCGTCGCAGACTCCCCCACCCGGACACCACTTTTCGCGTCTCCCTGTGAACTCCGACTATGAACGATCAGAAACGCGACACCGCTGCGAGTTTCGGGGCGGCCGCCGAGGACGACGTCGAGAGCGCTGTCCACCGCGGCAGCGACGACCTCGAGTTCGACGCGTGGATCGAACAGACGGGGGGTGTCCGACGCGGACCGCGCGGAACTCCAGCGGCGGTTCCGTGAGGCACCCGCCGGCGCGCACGAGCGGTTCGCAGTCGAGTTCGCCGACGACGGCGCAGTCGACTCTTTTGCGAACCCGAAGGCGCTGGTTCGTGCTCGAAAACGGTAGGTTCTCTGGGGGACGTGACACCGAGTCGCAACCGGTAAACACCAGAGCCACGAGATGCATCTGTGTCGCGACTCGACCGTCACGTCCCGCCGCTGGCCGGGTTGGCCGTCGCCGTCCTCGCGGTCAGCACCAGCGCCATCCTCGTCACGTGGAGCGAGGCGCCGAGTCTCGTGAAGGCGCTCTACCGGGTACTGTTCACGACGCTCCTGCTCGCGCCCGTCGCCGTCGCTCGCCACGCCGACGACTTCCGGAAGCTTCGACTCCGCGACGTCGCCGTCGCCGTCGCCTCGGGCGTCGCGCTCGCGATCCACTTCGCCTCGTGGTTCGAGAGTCTAGAGTGGACCACCGTCGCCGCGAGCGTGACGCTCGTACAGGCCCAACCGCTGTTCGTCGCCGTCGGTGCCTGGGCGCTGCTCGACGAGCGCGTGACCCGTCGGACGGTCGTCGGCATCCTCGTCGCCGTCGTCGGCATGATCGTGATGTCGGTCGGCGACTTGCTCTCCGGCGTCGCCGTCGCCGCCCCACGACCGCTGTACGGGAACGCGCTGGCCGTCGTCGGCGCGGTCGCCGCCGCCAGCTACTTCCTCGCCGGCCGGTCGCTCCGCCAGCGGATCGCGCTTCTTCCCTACGTCATCGTCGTCTACACCGTCTGTACGACCGTGTTGTTCGGACTCACCGTCGCGGAGGGTCACGCGCTCGTCGGCTACCCACCCCGCGAGTGGCTCCTGTTTCTCGGGATGGCGGTCGGACCGGGGCTGCTCGGCCACACGCTCATCAACTGGGCGCTCGCGCATCTCGAGTCGAGCGTCGTCAGCGTCTCGCTGCTCGGCGAACCGGTCGGGAGCACGCTGCTGGCGCTCGTCCTCCTCGGACAGGTGCCGACGGCGGCGACGCTCGTCGGCGGGGCGGTCGTCCTCGGCGGCATCTACGTCACCGCCGGGAGCGATGGGTCGGCCGACGACGCCGCCGACCGTACCGAGCGGTCGACGACTGAGTGAGTCTCAGACGTGATAACCCATCCACAAGAGTCAATACCGATAATTGTCTCCCAATCGACATGGTTCGCCCCGACGCACCGATTCGCGTCCTCCACGTCGACGACCAGCCCGCGCTCGGTGAGTTGGTGAAGACCCATCTCGAACGCTACGAAGGCGGCGGTGACGTCGACGTGGAGGTGATCTCGGTGACGACCGCATGCGAGGCGCGGGACCGACTCGACGGCTCTCGTATCGACTGTGTCGTCAGCGACTACGAGATGCCCGAGACGGACGGATTGAAACTCCTCGAAGCGGTCCGCTGCCAGTACCCCGACCTCCCTTTCATCCTCTTCACCGGCAAGGGGAGCGAGGAGGTCGCTCGCGACGCCTTCCGGGTCGGCGCGACCGACTATATGCAGAAGGAGACCGGCACCGACCAGTACGCCGTCCTCGCGAATCGAGTCCACAACGCCGTCGCCCAGTACCGCGCGGAGACCGCCTCAGAGCGGTACGGCGCGGCCATCGAGGCGCTGGAGAACGCGGTGTACGTTCTCGACGGTGAGCGACGGTTCACCTCCGTCGACGAACTGTTCGTCGAGACGACGGGGTACGACCGCGAGACGATACTCGGCACCCACGTCGGGGAGATCGACGCCGACGGGACGATGGTCGACCATCTCGAGTTGCTGACCGACTCCGCGGAGTCGGACACCGTCCAGTTCGACGCCGAGATTCGCGACGGCGACGGCGAGCGTCGCCACTACTGCTATCATCTCACCACCCACCAGTTCGCTGGCGAGTCGCCCCGAAGCGTCGTCGGGACGCTCTCCGACCGCACCGACCACGACGGTCGCCGGGCCGACCGCCGGTACTACGACGGGCTGACCGACCTCGTCATCGACACGTCGACGACGTTGATGGGCGCCGAGACCGACGAGGTCGACACGAAACTCCGGTGGACGCTCCAGAGCGTCGCCGAGTACGTGGGTGCGGGGCGCGCGACCATCTACAGCACCGAGAGCGCCCCCGCCCTCGGCGGCGACGGCGGCGACGACGCCTCGGTCACGCTGGCGGACGTCGAGAAGAGCCACGAGTGGCGTCGGTCCGGGGTTGCTCCCGGCGACGAGACGGCTGCCGACTGTCCGGGGGCGGAGTGGTGGCTCGACCAGTTCCGCCGGTTCGAGAACGTCCGCATCGAGCGGCTCTCGGCGATGCCGCCGGCGGCCGACTCGCTACGCGAGCGGTACGAACGACAGGGCGTCTCCTCGGTCGTCGCCGTCCCACTCGTCGGCGATTGGTCGCTCCGCGGCGTGCTGGAGTTCGCTAGCCACGACACCGAACGGAGCTGGTCGGACCGCGAGGTCCGTCTCCTGCGGACGCTCGGCGACCTCGTCGGCCACACGCTCGAACGTCGTCGTCGCGACCGGGAGATGGCGCGCTACGAGACCCTCGTCGAGACCGTCCCCGACGGGGTGTTCCTCCTCGACGAGGCGGGGCGGATGACGCAGGTCAACGAGGCGTTCGCCGCCAGCCTCGGCGCGGAGGTCGACGACGTGCTCGGCGACCCGTTTCTCGACCTCGTCGACGAGGGGCTCGTCGCGTCCGGCATCGCCGAGGAGTACGTCGAGGGCGTCGACGCGATGCTCTCGGGCGACCGAGAGAAGAACGTCTTCGAGGTCGAGATCGACGCACCGGACACCGACGGCCGCCGGACGTACGAAGCGCACACCCGGTTACTGCCGCACGACGACTCGTTTCGGGGCATCGCCGGCATCGCCCGCGACGTCACCGACGAACTCGACCAGCGCGCTCGGCTACGGCGACAGAACGAACGCCTCGACGAGTTCGCGAGCGTCGTCTCACACGACCTCCGGAACCCGTTGAACGTCGCACAGGGGTTCCTCGAGATGGCGCGTGAGACGGGCGACGACAGCTATCTCTCCCGGGTCGAGGAGGCGCTCGGCCGTATCGACCATCTGGCGGACGACGTGCTCTCGCTGGCACGACGAGGGCAGACCATCGGTGAGACGTCGCAGATCGACCTCGGACGGTCGGTCACGCGAGCATGGGAGACCGTCGAGTCCCACGACGCGACGGTCGAGGTGGCCGACGGCCTCGAGACCGTCGTCGCCGACGGGACGCGCTTCTCGGAGGCGCTCCAGAACCTCTTTCGCAACGCGGTCGAACACGGCGGCCACGACGTCGCTGTCACCGTCGGACCGCTCGCCGCGGATCGGGGGTTCTACGTCGCCGACGACGGTCCCGGCATCCCGCCGGACCGGCGGACCACCGTCTTCGACCACGGACACACGACCTCGAACGCTGGAACCGGGTTCGGGCTCGCCATCGTCCGCGACATCGTCGAGGCCCACGGCTGGGAGATCACCGTCGTCGCGAGCGAGACGGGCGGCGCTCGTTTCGAGATCCGGTTCGGACGCTCGGACGCGGACCGACAGACGGCCGAACTGGAGTGAGAGAAAGAGCGACCGACTCCCGCGCGACTCCGACCTCTCGGCGACGTCGTACTCGCCGAGTAGGCTGGACCCCCTCGATCACTCCGAGTCGCCGACTACTCCAGTAGCTCTCTGGTCTTCCGGTGACGATACCGGAACATCGGCTCGAACCCGACGACGGCGAAGGGAGCGACCGCCGTCCCCAGGCCGTCGAGCGGGAGTTCGTACTCGACGTTGTCGTGGACGATGGTGCCGCCGTCGTCGGCGACGAAGCGGTGGGTGTGGACCCACTTCTTGAACGGCCCGTCCTGCATGTCGTCGCGGAAGATGGCGCTCTCGTCGTCGCGGTCGCGGTAGACGATGCGCGAGACCCACTGTTGGCGCGGGCCGACGTCGAACGGCCGCATCGACATCCGGACCTGCGCGCCCTGCTCGAGCAGTTCGGGGTCCGCTTCCCCGTTCGGCCCGCGGGCAGCCTCGACTCTGAGATTCATCCAGCCGGGCGTCAGTGCCTCCAACCCCAAGATGCGCGAGTGGAAGTCCCACACCGTCTCCAGCGGTGCGTCGACCCGAACCTGTCGGTGGTACGTGGGCATGTCAAGAGAGTAGAACGCCGCGAGGGAAAAGCGCACTCGCCGCGGCGGTCCGTGCCTGTTCGGCGGCGGCACAAAGAATTTGTCACCCCGATAGAGAGTGAACGTATGATCCCCCTGTTCGGTCCTCTCCCCGGCGGTCCGGAGCTGCTCGTCATCTTTCTGCTCTTCCTGCTCGTACCCGTGTTCGGACTCGGTCTCGGGTTCTGGGTCTACCGCGACGCGAAGCGCCGCGCCGTGCCGTACGCGCCGGCGTGGGCGCTCGGCATCGTCGCGCTGTTCTTCGCCGGCTTCGTCCCCGGTCTGCTCGCGCTGGCGGTGTACTTCTACATGCGCGAGCAACTGAGCGGACAGGCGCAGACGATCTGAGACACTCGAAGGCGCACGCGACGCGAACGAGTCGCTCCCGGAGGGGGCGTCGTCGATCTACAGCGTGAACCGGCGGACCGTCGTCCCCGCCACGGTGAGGTCCTCGTCGGTCGCGGCGGCGACTGTCACCTGGTTCTCGCCGTACTCGATGCTGACCGTCGCTTCGAACTCGCCGTCCTCGGGTTCGACGAGCACCGTCTCGGTCGGCGTGCGGACGGCGACGACGGCGCCGTCGGTCTCGCCCATCACCTCGAGGTGGTCGCCGCTGAAGCGCGTGTCGACGCGGAGCGTCGGCCCTTCGGGACGGTCGGTCTCGAGGTAGCGTTCGCGGACGAACGCCGGCATCTCGACGGGTTCGCCCGCGTCGATGCCGTGGGCGAGACGGACGTACTGCGCCATACTCCAGGCCAGCGGCGTCGCAGCGCCCGTCCCCTCGCCGAACGCCCAGTTGTAGGCCGTGGTGTGTTCGCGGTCCCAGACCTGCTCGGAGAGCATCCGACCGGAGTTGGCGAACCCCTGCATCGTCTTGAGCAGGCGGTTCGGCTCAAGCGGCCCCTTCTCAGTCCCCTTTAGCAGTTCGTACTCGCCGCGTTCACCGGTGAAGATGGGCCACAGTCGGCCCTTCCCCTTCGTCTCGATAGTCCACGGCGCGCCCTCGGCGTCGGCACCCTGCTCGCCGTAGCCGTCGCCGTTGTAACGGTACCACGCCGGACCGTGCGGCGTGTCCACGCGGATGGTGTCGTCGGCCTCTTTGACAGTGTTTCGGATCACCTTGTCGTCCCACGGCTTGATCCCCAACCGCGTGAATTCGAGGAAGCCGCCGTCGATGATCTCGCGTTCGTCGAGCGTCGGCCCGTCGTTGGCGAGCGTCCGGAGGTGGCCCGCTTCGGGGTCGCCGTCGCGGGTGACCCGAACGTAGTACGGCGTGTTCGTGTGGAGGTCCGTCCCCGTCTCCGTGGCGGTCCACTCCTCGACGCGGTCGGTCCACTCGTCGGCCAGCGCCAGCCAGATCAGCGAGTCGGCCTCTTCGCCTTCGTCGAGGCCGATGGCCGCCGCACACGCGAGTCCAGCGATCTCGGCGGCGATGGAAGAGGGCGAGTAGCCGGCCTCCTCCTCCCAGCGCTCCTGTGCCGTCTCGGGACCGTTGCGAGCGACGTAGTCCGCAGAGCGTCTGACGTTCTGGAAGTCGAACTCCGTCTCCTCGAAGTCGACGCCCGACTCCCAGAGCATGTACGCCATCACCTGCGGGAAGGAGATATTGTCGATCTGTTCGCCGCCCCAGCGGGTCTTCCCGTTGAGATAGGTGTTCTGCGGGATGAACCCCTCGTCGTCCTGCTGATAGTTGTAGATGTACTCGAGGGCGTCCGTCGCCGTCTTCAGGTCGCCGACGGCCCAGAACACCGTGAACACCTGATAGAGGTCGCGCGACCAGACGAAGTTGTAGCCGTACCCCTTCGACTCCTCGGCGGCGACGGCCTCACCCCACGGCACCGACGGCGAGGCGATACCCGCGCCGAGGAACGTCTTGTCCTCGACCGCGCGCAGCCCCATCAGCGAGGCCTTGTACTGGTTGGCGAGAGGGGGTTCGTCCGCGACGGACGAGGGCAGCGGCTTGTCCGCGAGGAACGTCTCCCAGGAGTCCATGTACGCCGATCGAACCGTCTCGTAGCCGCGCGTGAGCGCCCCGACGGCCTCGCCGAGCGCGGCGGCGGTGTCGGCGTTCTCGGCGAAGCCGAGTGCGAGCGTCTGCTCGACGCTCGTGCCGCCGCCGATCCGTCCGACGAGGACGACGTTCTCGTCGTCGAGTCGTTCCTGCGAGTCGGGGAGTTCGCCCCGACCGAACAGTTGGCCGAGGTAGTCCGACCCGGCGACGCCGACCGTCGCCCAGTCGAACCGCTCCTCGGCCGTCACCGCGACGGCGATACTGTATCTGTTGCCGTCCTCGTCGATGAGAAGCGGGTCGTCCTCGTGACCCTTGTCGTAGGCGCTGGCGTCGCGCGCGACGAGGTGGTAGCGGCCGGGTTGGCCGAGACGCAGACCGCGGTCCATGTTGCCCGTGTTCGTCAGCGCCGTGTCGGCGATGACGTAGACCTCGTACTCGTTGTCGTCGTCGGCCTCGAACTGCATCTCCGTCAACAGCGCGTCGTGTTCGGGGTCGGTGGCGTACTCGACGGTGAGCGTCCACTCGTGACCCCGCCCGTCGCCCTGTTCGGCGACGATCTGTCGGAAGACGAGCGAGTCGTCTTCGACCATCTCCGCGCGGCGCTCGACAGTGTCGGCGGCGTCGTCGCGGCGGGTCTCGTTGTGCGTCCGCGCGGTGTACTCGGACTTGGGGTTCGTGTCGACGACGAGGAAGTCCAGCGTCCGGAGGTTCATCAGGTCGACCCGCGGGAAGCGCACCTCCGTCAGCGCGCCCTCGGTGAGCGTGAACCACACGCGCGAGGGGTCGGTCTCCACGTGGTCGGCGACCGTTCCGACGCCGTACTTCTCGCCGGTCGTCCACCGCGGCCGTCCCTCCGGTCCGGACGGCGACTTCTTCGCCGACGGGAGCGCGTCGTACTCGCGGAGGAGTGCGGTCGTGTGGAGTCGGAGGGCGTGTGACCAGCCGAGCGGGGCGGCGCTGTCGGGCGTGCCGTCGTCGAACACCTGTTCTGTGAGGTAGCCCGCCTCAGTACACAGCGGTCCGTCACCCTCGATGAGTTCGTAGAGGTCGCCCGCTCGGTCGAAGAAGTCGTCGGCGTCGCGCTCGCGACCGAACGAGTCGAGCAGCGTCGCGAGTTGGGCGGCGACGTTCGCCCCCCACGCGGTCGACACCGACCACACCTTCTCGTAGTCCTGGTCCCACGTCCGCCAGAAGTCCTCCTCGAACCGGATGAGGCCGGCAACCGGACTCCCCGGCGGGTCTCGGTAGAGACCGTCGAGCGTCTCCTCGACGTGCGTGGTGAGTCGGTCGAGATCCTCCGCCGTGAGCCCTTCCAGCGAGTCGTACTCGTCGAGGGCGTCGACGAGCGCGAACGTCGCCGAGTCGTAGCGCGCGTCGATGTCGCCGTTCTCGATACGGAGTGCGTACACCTCGCGGTCCTCGTCCCAGAGGTCGTCGAGCGCCTCGTAGATCGCCGTCGCCTGCTCGGCCGCGTGTCGTCGCAGACTGTCCTCGACCGGCGCGCGAGCGACGGTGCTGTACGCCTTCAGGAAGGTTGCAGCGGTGTGGGTGAACCGGCCGCTCATGTTCTCCCAGAGGTTCTGACAGCGCTCGGGGAGACCGTCGTCGGCCAGCGTGTCGTCGAGTCCGTCGACGCCCGCGCGGATCGTCTTGCGGACGTCGCTCGCGAGGGCGTGTGGCAGTCCGTTGCCGCGGTGACGCAGCAGCGTCGCGAGGTAGGCGACGACGCTCGCCGTCTGGTCGGCCTGATACTCGGGTTGGTCGGAGCCCTCCACGCGAGCGTGAGCCCACCCGGGGGCGAGCGACCCGTCGACGGCCCAGACGCGGTGCGGCCACGTCCCGTCGTCCTGCTGGGTGTCGCAGTAGAACTGGGCGCTCGTCTGCAGTTGGTCGTCGACCTCGAGATCGAATATACGGTCGACGTCCAGGAGGTAGGAGGCGACCTCGGCGTCGTCGCGGAACCAGGTGTAGCCGTAGCCGCCCGAGTGCGCGTAGAACGGGTCGAACTCGGGGCCGGCGATGTGTGACCCGGTCGGCGCCGTCAACAGCGAGAGTACTCGCAGGTCCGCACGCACCAGATTCGAACGCGGCGCGTTCTCGGGGACGGTCACCTCCGCGTGCGCACGCCCGGCCTCGCGAAGCGAGTCCGCGTCGGCGTGGTGGGTGGCGCAGTGTCTGAGGTCCGCCAGCGCCTCCTCGCGGCTGACCTCGTCGTGATCCGAGAGCTGCGTGACGAGCGTCGTCTGGGCGGCTCGACCGGTGCGTTCCAGCGGGGCGCTCACGACGACGTCGCCGCTGAGGTGGGTGTCCTCGTACCGGTTGAGGACGGCCTCGCGCGGGAAGTCGAAGTAGTCCTCCGAGAGGATCTCTTCGAACCGCTCGGGGATCTGTCCACGTACGTCGTCGAGCCCCGTCGAGGCGGTGACGTAGTCGTGCTCATTGCGGTGGAACACCTCGACGGCCTTCGTCCCGTTCGGGCCGCCGTTCTCGTGGATGAGCCGTCCGACCTGCGTCTCGCGCCCCTCGGGAGCGAGCGTCAGGAAGGCAGTGAGGTGAGCGTCCGCGGGGATGGCACCGCGCAGTTCGACGTGTGTCACGTGCGCACGACCGAGCGTGAGGTCGTACTGGTGGACGGTGAACGCGCCGGCGTCGTACTCCGTCTCGACGAGGTTCGTCTCGCGGTAGTAGTGCTGCCGTACCGAGTCCAACTCGTCGAACCAGTGAGTCCCCTCGTCGGTCTCGATACCGAAGCGCGAACGGTCGATCCCGTACAGCCCCGACAACGCTGAGGAGTAATCCCGAATGAAACCGCCGGGGTCGACGTAGACCAGTCGGTCCCCGTGTCCCGAGAAGGCGCCCGCCGCCGTCGGACACTCCTCCGGGAAACGCCCACCCCGGTTGCGTTTGTAATCGTTCAGCGCGGTTCGCAGTCGCATAGAGTGACAGGCGGGTCCCACTATATAAATATTGGCGGAATCCGCAAGGTGGGGGGCTCAGACCCGGTGAAACCAGTGGCTCGCCGACCCGCGCTCTCCCGACTTCGACGGACGTTGTGCGACGTTCCGAGAGTAGGTATATAAACCTTGACTATACTTTTACTACGGGTGTACACAATACTCGTTCAAGGAGAAAAACCAAAGTACCGTTGATGGCTGGAGTCTACCATGCATCATCCTGGGCCACCCCGATTCGCGGCGGTGGGCGACACGCTCGAACTCGCCCCTCGCGACCCGGACCCTGCTGCGACGTACAGCTGGCACGTCAAGAGCGCACCCGTCTCCAGCCAGGTGACGGTCGGCACCGACGACGTCGAGGAGTTCGTCCCCGACGCGCCCGGCCGATACACCGTCGAACTCGACGCGCCGGACGGCACCCACGAACTCACGATCCGGGCGTTCCCCGGATCGCTCCGTCCCGTCGGCGGCACCGGTCTCGGTGCCTCCGGCATGAGCGGTATGAGCGGCTGGAGCGGCGTCTCGGGCATCTCCGGCGTCTCCGGGGTCTCCGGTGTCTCCGGCGTCAGCGGCTCCGGGAGCGGCGCGCTCGGTGCGGAGAAGGAGGGCGAGGGTGGCGGTCGACCGCGCGTCCAACTGCGCGGGCGGGTCGAGGGCGACACCGTCGTCGTTGAGGCCCACCCGCAGCCGAACCCCAAGAGCAGTCGGTCGGCCGAGGAGCTCGACGTCGAGTTCCTGCTCGACGACCGCGACGACGTCTCCCGCGGCGACGTCACCGTCGACGACCGCGAGGTTCGCATCCCCGTCGACGCCTTCGACGAGCGCGTCCGCGTCCACGGCGTCGCCATCGGCGAGTCCTACTCCGTCCCGGACTCGGTCTCCGTCGAGAAGGCCGGCGAGTCGGTCTCGGTCGTCCGTCTCAACGACCCGCCGGAGTGGTCGAAAGACGTCACGCTCTACGAGATCTACGTCCGCGGCTTCGCCTCCGACGACGAGGAGTCGGACAACACGTTCGAGGCGCTGACGAAGCGTCTCGACTACCTCGAAGAGCTCGGCGTCGACTGTCTCTGGCTGACGCCCGTGCTCCAGAACGACCACGCGCCGCACGGCTACAACATCGTCGACTTCTTCGACGTCGCGGAGGACCTCGGGACGCGCGAGGACTACGAGGCGTTCGTCGACGCCGCCCACGACCACGGGATGAAGGTGCTGTTCGACCTCGTGATGAACCACTCGGCGCGCCAGCATCCGTACTTCCAGGACGCGTACAAGAACCCCGACTCGGAGTACTACGACTGGTACGAGTGGCAGGACAGCGGCGAACCGGGCACCTACTTCGACTGGGAGTACATCGCCAACTGGAACTTCGAGAACACGAAGGTCCGGCGGTATCTGCTCGACGCCGTCGACCAGTGGATGCGCGTCGCCGACGGCTTCCGCTGTGACATGGCGTGGGCCGTCCCCAACGCCTTCTGGCAGGAACTGCGCGACCGCGTGAAGTCCTACGACCGCGAGTTCCTCCTCCTGGACGAGACCATCCCGTACATCGCTGACTTCCACAACGGGATGTTCGACATGCACTTCGACACGACGCTGTACTTCACGATGCGGCAGGTCGGCAACGGCCACCAGTCGGCCGACGCCATCCTCGACGCCATCGACCAGCGCACCGAAGTCGGTTTCCCCGACCACGCGTCGTTCATGCTCTATCAGGAGAACCACGACGAGACGCGCTACGTCGTCGAGTGCGGCGAACCGGCGGCGCTGGCCTCCGCGGGCGCGCTGTTCACGCTCCCGGGCGTCCCGATGCTCTACGGCGGACAGGAGCTCGGCCAACTCGGCCGACGCGACGCGCTCGCGTGGGAGGAGGCCAACGAGGAGCTCCGCGACCACTACGAGACGCTCATCGACACGCGAAAGGAGATCCCGGCGCTCCAGTTCGAAGGCGGGTTCCGGCGCGTCGACTACGAGGCCGACTCGGACCGCGTCACGTCGTTCGTCCGTCAAGATGGCGGCGAGGGGTACGTCGTCGCGCTCAACTTCGGCGGTGGACGCGCGTCGTTCTCGGTCGCCGAGTCCGTCGAGACGCGCGACGTCGTCTCCGGCGAGGACGTCCTCGTCGACGGCGAGTTGACCGTCGACGACGTCGTCGTCCTCCCGATTCAGGACTGAGGACAGCCTCACCCCGTTCTTCCGTTGCACCGCCGACAGACCACATTCAGCGACACAGACACCACCACATGAGCCACACCTACGGAGAGTGCAGCCTACTCGAAGACCGAACCGCCGACCTCGTCGACTGGCACGACGACGTCCTCGCCAGCCACGACCGAGAGTTCGAGGCGATGAAGGAGATCGTCACCCGCCTCGGCGCACACTACACCGACGGCCACGCCGAGGTCGGCTTCTGGACGCCCGAACTGCTCGACGAGGGCGTCTCCGAAGGCGACGTCTACCTCGAAGTTCTCACGCCGACCGACGGGGTCGAGCCGTACGGCCACGACAGTCTCACGTTCCACCGCGAGCGCGTCCCGCTGCGTCGCAACGGCGAGTTCCACTGGGGCGTCGTCTCCGGGATGCGTCCCGGCACCCGCGAGCAGCTCGGGTCGCTCTACCGACTCACCTACCAGCACGACGGCGAGTGGCAGACGATCCCCGACCCACTCGCTTACTCCGTCCCGTTCGGGGCGTTCGCGCCCGCAGAGCTGTACGACATGGAGCGACTGGACGAGGAGCGCGCCGACAGCGAGTACTTCCAGGCCTTCGGTACGGACGCGGAGCGCATCCCGACGTCCGAGGACGACGGCGTTCCGCGCGTCGACCCGGCGACGAGTATGCTGGAGATCCACCCCGGGACCGCCACGGAGGCCGGGTCGCTCGGCGGTCTCGCCCGGCAGTACGAGACGATCGGCGAGAAACGCCGCGCGGGCGACGATCTGACGCCCGCCGAGCGCAACTTCGTCGGCTACGACGCCATCCAGGTGATGCCGGTCGAACCGATCACCGAGAACGAGGAGCTCCACGAGTTCTGGTCCGTCGAGACCGACGACCCCGAGGCCAGCGAAGTCGAGGTCGCCGTCGACCGCCCGGAGATGATCAACTGGGGGTACGACATCGTCATCTCGGCGTTCTCGGCGACCAACCCCGCTATCCTCGAGACCGGTCGCCCCGACGAACTGGTCGACTTCATCGCCACCTGCCACAACCTCCCCGACCCCATCCGCATCGTCTTCGACGTCGCACTCGGCCACTCCGACAACGGCGGGCTGAAACTGCTCAACGACTACTACTTCGAGGGACCGGGGATGTACGGCCAGGAACTGGAGTACCCCCACCCAGTCGTCCGCGCGGTCCTCCTGGAGATGCAGCGCCGGAAGATGGACTTCGGTGCGGACGGCATCCGTGTCGACGGCGCACAGGACTTCACCAACTGGGACGAAGAGTTAGAAGAGAGCGTCCACGACGACGACTATCTGGCCGAGATGGACGAGATCGTCCAGGAGGTCGCGGGTCAGAAGTACCGTCCGTGGATGATCTACGAGGACGGCCGGCCGTGGCCGCGCGAGGACTGGGAACTCGCTTCCTCTTACCGCGCGCTCATCGAACAGCACCCCCACTCGTTCCAGTGGTCGCCCATCACGTTCGCGCACAACACCCCCGCCCTGCTGACGTTCTGGGCGACGAAGTGGTGGCGCGTCCGAGAGGTGGCGGACTTCGGCGGTAACTGGCTGACCGGCGTCGCCAACCACGACACCGTCCGCCGCGGGACGCAGATCGACCCGACGGTGGAGTTCAACCAGTCGCCGGTGAACCCCTACCTCGGCGAAACGTTACCAGAAACGCTCGACGAGGCCTACGACAACCCGGCGTCGTCGATGCTGTTTCACTGCATGCTCCCGGGCGTCCCGATGGACTTCGTCCACGCCAACATGCGTGCGCCGTGGGGGTTCATGCGCGACACCGACTCCGTCTGGAACGTGAAGGTCGTCGCCGACGAGTCGAAGTTCCTCTACTGGCAGGTGCGCCCGCAGGACTTCCAGAACCCGACGCACTTCCAGCGGATCAAAGAGCTCGGCTTCGAGAGCCGCGACGAACTGCGGACGTTCATGAACGCGCTCTCGGCGGCCGTCGACGCGACGAACTACGACCTCGACGTGATGGCCGCGATGCTGTCGGCGATCGACCAGCCGTTCGGCGACGACCTCTCGCCGGCGGACCTCGAAGCCTACGCCTACGCGTGGATGCGGGACGTCCACGACTTCGCGAATCTGGCGCACTGGCACGACTCGCAGGACGACGACCGCACCGCCTTCGACCTCTCTGTCCGCGAGTTCCGCCACGAGCGCGAGTGGTTGCTGGCGGATCTCGACTACGACCGCGAGGACTTCGGCTACGTCCACCCGACGGAGGGGACCGTCCTCTACTACGGGCTACGCGAGTCGCCCGACGGCGACGAACAGGTGCTGTTCGCCGCCAACATGGAGGGCGTTCCAGTGACGGTGTCACCCGCATCGCTGCGCGAGCAGATCGCGGTCCCCGTCGCGACCGAGGGGTGGGACGTCGAACTGGCCGCGCCGGGCGTCGACGAGGATGCGGACGAGTTCGAACTGTCGAACAGTCAGGCCGTCGTCTGGACGCGCGAGTTGTAGCGTTCGCTCCCCTCTCCGTCGTATTATGTAGGGGGTGTAGGGGAGATTCGTAGTTTCTCACTCTCTTGCTATCGAGCGGTTGTGTCTCTCGAAAGGGGGACGCGCTGTCGACTCGCGCGCCTCAAAAGCGGCCCCGTCTCACGCCGTCTCGTTTACGACTTGCACGTCGGTCTCGCCCGCGACTCGCGCGTCCGTCTCGACCGACACGCCCGACACGTAGTCACCGGCCGGGCCGACGTACGTCCCCTCCGTGCCGCACTCCGTCGTCAACGAGCACACCCGCGTCTCCGGCGGCCAGACGACGCGAATTTCGTCTCCACTCGCGTCGACGGTCGCCTCCTGCCGGTAGGTCACCGTCGCCCCCGACTGGGTGACGAAGGTGACGACGAGGTCGACCTCGCTCGCGCCGTCCGGTGTCGCGACCTGCGCCGGGTCGGTCGCTGCCGGGAGGTTCGTCACCCGCGCGCCGTCGGGCGTCAGCGTCCACTCGACGGTCAGCGACCCCTCGGGCTCCACGCCGCCGACGTCGTAGCGGGCGTACCCCGTCTCGCTCTCGAGGCGGACCGTCGCAGACGTGGCGCGGGCGGGCACGCCGAGCGTCGACGTCGCGTTCACCCGCTGGCCTTCCAAGACGTCCAGCTGCTGGAGCCGCGGCGTCACCGGGTCGACCGCGCCGGTCCACTCGCCCCGGTAGGTGAACCGGTACGGCGTCCGGTTCGCGGCGACGTTCAACGTCTCCACGTCCCGGTCCGGTCCGCCGTCGAGCACGTAGAGGACGTCGCCGTCGAACCCGGGGTCGTTGCGGAGGTACTGGAACGGATGCTGCTGCCAGTCGCCGTAGGGGTCGGGGAGGAAGACCACGGCGTCGTCGAACTCGGTCTCGACGAGCGGTTCGTAGGTGGCCGCGAGATTCGCCGTCCGCTGGCCGTTCTCGGCGAACGGCTCCGAGAGCACCTGCGCCTCGGCGGTGGCGACGACGGGCGCGGAGACGACGAGCGCGAGAAGCAGGACGCCGCGGACCTCCGCCGGGGAGAACCGCGCTCGCGCCTCGCGACGGAGCGTCCGGACGACCGTGAGCGCCCCGACGGCCGTGAACGCCGACAGCGGCAGGAGGAGATCGAAGTGGTAGAACGGCCCGAGCAGGTCGATCAGTTCGTTGCGCATCCCGTTCAACGTCCCCCAGAAGTAGACGTTGCCGAGGACGACGCTCGCGACCAGCCCTGCGAGGACGAGTTGCACCTCGCGGTCGGGCATCCGAGCGGCCGCCCGTCCCCGCTTCGAGAGCGGCGAGGGTCGCCGTGCGGACGCCGGACCCGCGAACGCCCGCCGGATCGTCACCCCGAGACCGAGGAGGAACCCCAGCGTCCCGACGAGGCCGGCCGTGGTCCACTTCGTCGCGAACAGCGCGAGCAGTCGGACGGTCGTCTCGACGGCCAAGGCGGGGGTGTAGTGCCGCTCGTAGCCGAGGATCTCGCGGCGGCCGAAGCCGACGCCGTCCGCCGGGGCGAACGCCGCGTAGGGGAAGACCAGCGGGTCGCCCGTCACGACGGCGTTGTACGCGAGCGTCGCGCCGACGAAGCAGAGACCGGGGACGGCGATACCGAGATACCGCCCGAACACCGGGCCGAACTCCTCGGCCTTCCACGCCCGCCACAGCGACACCAGCGTGTGGCCAATGAAGGGGAGCGCGAACAGCACCGCCGTGTACGACCGCGCGAAGAACACGACGCCGATGGCGGTCCCCGCGACCACACTCCAGGGGAGACTCTCGCGGCGGGCCGCCCGGACGTACGCGAAGCCGAACAGGAGGTTGAAGAACGTCGCCGGCGCGTACGAGAGGAACGTCGCGGAGGTGACGAGAAACAGCGGTGATCCGAGGAGGACGAGCGTCGAGAGCGCGCCCGTCTGCCGGTCGAACGCCTGCGCCGTCAGCCCGTAGACGAGCGCGGCGTTGCCGGCGGCGACGACGCCGAGGACGACGTCGAACCGGCCGGTCAGCGCCTTCGAGAGCGCGAAGACGGCGGGGACGACGGGGGAGTACTTGCCGTACATCTCGACGCCGCCGACCTCCGTCGGCGCGTCCGCGACGACGAAGAACCACGGGCGGACCACCTCCGCGAGCCGGCCGGGGTAGAGAAACAGCTGTCCCTCCAGCAGCATCGACGCCTGCAGGAGGTAGACGCCCTCGTCGTCGTTGACCGAGTGGTACGGAAAGAGGTTGGTCGCGAGGACGTAGACGGCGATGCCGGCCAGCAGCGCGACGACGAGACCGAGGAGGGCGAACCGTCGCTGCCGACGCTCTCTTTTCATCCGTCAGTCGCTCGAGTGGACCGCCGTACGCTGGCCGTGCGGGAACCACGACAGCTCGTGGTCGGCGTTGACGGCCACGGCGACGTCGGCGTCGAGCGGCACCGTGTCGTCGTGGTTGTGCATGCACTGGACGCTGTCGCCGTTGTCCAGTTCGACTTCGTAGAGGATGGTCGGCCCGAGGTAGCGCCGCTGGACGACGTGCCCGTGGGCGTCGCCGTTCTTCGCAGGGGTCGCGATCACGTCGTCCGGGCGGACGAGGACGTCGATGCGGCTCTTGTCGTACTCGGGGGCGAGACCGTGGATCTGTTCGCGCGGGACGGTCCCGAGGTCGGTCTCGACGTCGTCGCCGTTGACGTACCCCGAGAGGAAACTCGCGTGGCCGAGGAAGGAGGCGACGAACCGCGACTCGGGGTGTTGGAACACGCCTTCAGGGTCGCCGATCTGTTCGATTCGACCGTCGTTGACGACGGCGACGCGGTCGGAGATGGACATCGCCTCCTCCTGGTCGTGTGTGACGGAGACGGCGGTAACGCCCGCTTTCTTCAGGATGCGACGCACCTCCTCGCGCATCTGCACCCGGAGGTCGACGTCGAGGTTCGAGAACGGTTCGTCGAGCAGGATCATCGCGGGTTCGGGAGCGAGCGACCGGGCGAGGGCAACCCGTTGTTGCTGGCCGCCCGAGAGCTGGTCGGGGTAGGAGTCGCCCTGCGCCTCGAGATCGACGAGGTCGAGCAGTTCGTCGACGCGCTCGCGCCGCTCGCGTTTCGACCACTCGTTGAGCCCGAAGGCGATGTTCTCGCGGGCAGTGAGATGCGGGAACAGCGCGAACTCCTGGAAGACGACGCCGATCCCCCGCTGTTCGGGCGGGACGAACTCGCCGGGTCGGGAGACGGGGTTCCCGTTCAGGCGGATCTCGCCACCGTCCGGCCGTTCGAGCCCCGCGACGAGGCGGAGCGTCGTCGTCTTCCCACAGCCCGAGGGGCCGAGCAGGGTGAGGATCTCTCCCTCTCGGACCGACAGTGAGAGATCGTCGATGACCGTCTCCTGGCCGTAGCGTTTCGTCACGCCGTCGAGTTCGAGGACGGCGTCGTCAGTCGGTTCACCTTTCAGTACGTTGGTTCGGTGTTCGAGTTCACTTGACATCGTATCCCTCCTGTGAGAGGATGACCAGCATCGACAGCCCCGACACGAACAGCAAGATGAGCGCCGGCATCGCCGCCTCTCCGAAGTAGCCCTGTTCGTGTGCCGCCCACACCTGCGTGACGAGCGTCCGGAACCCCGGCGGCGAGAGCAACAGCGTCGCCGGTAGTTCCTTCATCGTCGTGAGGAAGACGAGCGCCGCGCCGCCGACGACGCCGGGTGCGACGAGCGGCATCGTCACCTCGCGGAACGCACCCGCCGAGGTGCGCCCGAGCGTCCGCGCCGCCTCGGGGAGCGCCGGGTTGACCCGGAGGAAGGAGGCGCGCATCGACCCGACCGCCTGCGGCAGGAACCGGACGAGGTAGGCGAAGACGAGCAGGTAGACGGTCTGATACAGCGGCACCTCACCGCCGATCTCCAACTGCGTCCCGAGGTAGACCAGCGCGAGGCCGAGCACGACGCCCGGAACCGCGTAACCGACGTAGGTCGACCGCTCGAACGCGTCTGCGAGTCGCGATCGGTGGCGGGCTGCGAGGTACGCGACCGGCAGCCCCAACGCCGTCGCCACGACCGCCGCGGCGGCCGACACGCCGACCGAGTTCACCACGTAGGTCAACTCGAACGCCAGTCCCCCCCCGACGTCGCCGACTCCCCGTGTGAACCACACGAAGAGGATGCCGACGGGAACGACGAGCGCGAGTCCGGAGACGGCGGCGCAGAACCCGAGCGCCGGGAGCTTCCACTTCCCGAGGCGGGCGACGTCGCCCGTGCGACCGCCCTGTCGCCCCGAGTGAAGCGGTTGGTCGCCGCGGATGCGCGACTCGAGTGCGAGGACGAGGAACGTCACGCCGACCAGTTGGAGCGACAGCAGCGCCGCGAGGTCGCGGTTGAAACTGTTGAACTCGACGTAGATAACCCGCGTGAACGCGTTGAACCGCATGATCGCGGGCGTCCCGAAGTCTGACAGTGCGTAGAGTGCGACGAGCAACGCGCCGGCGGCGACGGCCGGGCGGATCTGCGGCGCGGTCACGCGCTTGAACGCCTCCCAGCGCGTGTGTTCGAGCGTCCGCGCGGCGTCGATCAGCGTCGTGTCCATCGACTTCAGCGCCGCCCGCGTCGTGATGTAGACGTAGGGGTAGGTGTAGAGCGTGAGCACCAGACTCGCGCCGACGAAGCCGTAGATCTCCGGTAGGCGCTCGACGCCCAGCGGCGCGAGCAATCGCTGGAACGACCCCTGCGGACCGAACGCCGAGACGAACGCGAACGCGCCGATGTAGCTCGGGATGACGAGCGGGAGCGAGACGGCGACGGTCCAGAACTTCTTGAACGGGAGGTCGGTACGGACGGTGAGATACGCCAGCGGGACGCCGAGGAGCACCGACGCGACGGTGACGGCCGTCACGAGCAGCGCGCTGTTGACGAAGACGTCCAGCGTCTGCGGTCGGAACGTCAGCGCCAGCGCCTCTTCGAGTCCGACCTGGAGCGCGTTCTTGACCAGCCAGACGAGCGGGAGCAACACCGCCGCAGCGACGGCCGCACTGGCGACCGTCGGTGCCAGCGGCAGGTTATCTGTCCGTCCGTCGTTCGCCGTCGTCCCGGTCTGTTGGTCCGTCGCCATCGTTGTCAGTCGTTCTCAGAGGACGCCGACGTCGCGCAGCAGTTCGACGGTCCCCTGGAGATCCGACAGTTGGGTGAGGTCTAACCCCTCGGGTGGGTTCAACTCGTCGATGTTCGGTAGCTCCGCCAGCGGTTCGATCTCGGGGACCAGTGGGTACTCGAAGGTCTCGCGGGCGAAGTAGTCCTGCGCCTCCGCCGACAGCAGATGGCGCACGAAGTTCGCGGCGAGCGTCGTCTGATCGCTGCTGTTGACGACGGCACCGCCGGCGACGTTGAAGATGGCGCCCGCGTCGTTCTGAGTGAACGCGACGTCGATCGGCGGGTTCCGACGTCCGGCCTGCACCCGGAGCGTGTAGTAGTGGTTCGCGAAGCCGGCACCGATCTCGCCGTCGGCGACGGCCTGCGAGACGAGGAACTCGTCGTTGTACGACTGGACGCCGAGGTCCTGCATCCCTTGGAGCCACTGGCGCGTCGCCTGCTCGCCCTCGAGGATGCGCATCGCCGTGACGAACGCCTGGAACGAGGAGTAGGTCGGTGCCCACCCGAGGTTGTCGCGGAACGCCTCCGTCTCGGGGAACGCCATGACGTCCTCGGGGATCTCCGACTTCGAGAACTGGTTGGTGTTGAACGGCACCGACCGGGCGCGGCCGGAGGTGCCGACCCAGTTGCCGTCGGGGTCGCGGAACTGTTCGGGGACGAACTCCAGCACCTCGTCCGGGAGCGACGTCGTCCGCCCGGCCTGCTTCAACTGGCCGAGCGCCCCGGCGTTGACTGAGAAGAATACGTCGGCGGGGCTGTTGTCACCCTCCGTCTGGATGAGGTTGACGAGGTTCATCGCCGAGTCGTACTTCGGCTGGACCGTGAAGTTCGGGTAGAGATCCTCGATGAACTCGACGAGCGTCCCGACGAGCGGTTCGCCGCGGCCGGAGTAGAGCGTCAGTTCGCCCTCGAGGTCGGGCATCTCGTTCATCGAGACGCCGCCCTCGATGGTCCGATCGCCGAACGGCGACCGACCGGAGCCGATCTGCTCGCCCGCCGTCCCGTTGGCGGTACTGTTCCCGCTACCGCCGTCGCCGCCGTCGTTCCCCGAGGACGGCAGCAGACTGCTACACCCCGCGAGGCCCGTCGCTCCGACCGTCGCGCCCGCCGCGAGGAATCGTCGTCGACCGTGCAGCCGTGGCTCCCTATCGTCGTCGTTCATGTATGATTTAGGTGTACCTAAATCATTTATAGCTGCCGGTTCGGGAACCGCTTACGAAGAACTCTCCGGGCTCAGTCATCGGCGACTGCCGGTTTCTTCGGGGCCGCGAGGGCGTCGAGACAGTCGAGCCACTCGTGCATGTGTTCGCCGACGTAGGTGAAGAACTCCCCGTTCGTGTACTCCTCCCAGTCGCCCTCGGCGAGCGCGTCGGCCATGGCCTCGAAGACGGCCGCGTAGCTCTCGGCGTCGCCGCCGACGTCGTCGATCTCCTCCCAGAGATGTTCGTTGAGTTCGAGCCCCGGCACCTCGTTGTTCAGGTCGTCGAACGTGGGTCGCGGTGCCTTGTTGTGCTCACACAGCGGGTAGCCGTTGACGACGTCCTTATCGAGGACGTCTGCGGCGCGCTTCAGGAAGACGCCCGACCAGATGTCGTCGAAGCGACCGACGTCCCACTCGTTGTCGTCCATCGGCAGTTGGTAGAACGCCGGGATGATCTCGCGCTTGAACGCGAGGTTCATCGAACAGACGGTGAGATACTGACCGCGGTCGGCGACGAAGTCACCCGTGAAGTCGTCTTTCGACGTTCTGGTCTGGGCCTGTCCCCGCAGGTCGCCGTCCATCAGGATGCGGACGGCGTCGAGGTCGGGGACGTTCGTCCAGAGCCCCTGCGAGGCGACGACGTCCATCACCTCTGCCGTTCCCGTCTCGACCGTCTCGTCCATCGCGCCGTAGGGGTAGCCGCGGGGGTAGAGGCCGTGTTCGTCGGCGTTCTGATAGAGGACGTTCACCCACCGTTCGTCCGAGCGGACGGACTCTATCTCGCCCTCGTAGTGGAGGTTCTCCATGTGCCGGCCGAAGAAGTCCCACTCGTCGTGCGGGAGAGTGTCGTCGTCGATGAAGACGCCGTAGTCGAACCGCTCGTGTGCCCACATGTAGAGTAGGCCGAAACTGGTCTCGGCGTGACTCGCCGCGGGGACGACGTGGGCGTACTGTGCGACGTCGTTCGCCTCGTACCACTCCGCCCGTCGACTCCCGTCGAAGACGGCCCCGTCGACGCCCTCCTCGTCGAGCATCGCCTCCATCGCGTCGGTGTCACAGAAGTCCTCGGTGACCAGCAGTACGAACAGCCGATCGAGGTCGAACCCGTGCTCGCGGGCGTTCCGGAAGTACGACCGCATGCACTCGTACTCCCGAATCGTCGGCACGACCACACAGATGTCCTGGCTCATTGCTCCTGAGTTTTTAGGCCAACCAAAAATAGCTGTTGTTTGCGCTCGGCTCGTCTGGTTCTCGATGTCGAGAATTAACGGATAAGGTACATGCTCCGTCGACGAGAAGGGGTGGTGATGAGTACTCCGACTCGCACATTCCGGGCGGTCGTTCGCGACGCGCTCATGCTCGACACGCTCGACGAACCGACGGAGGTCGCCGACAGACGGGACCGAGGCGGCCTCCGCCGGGTCGTCGCCAGTGGCTCGGTGAGTCTCACCGGGCTGGCACTTCTAGTTCCCCACCTCACACATCTCGGCGGCGGGCCGCTCCTCGGCCTCTCGCTCGCTGTCATCGGTTCGCTGGTCTCGTTCGGTCTCTTTCTCGTCGGAATCGCTCTCGCCCGCAGCGGGTTCACGACGACGAACGTCGTTCGCATCTCCGTCTGGAACCTCCTCGGAGTCGTCGTCCTCGGCTCGGTGATGGTCGCGAACCTCGTCTACCAGACCCAACTCGGGACGACGCT
Source organism: Halogranum amylolyticum (assembly GCF_900110465.1). GTDB lineage: Archaea > Halobacteriota > Halobacteria > Halobacteriales > Haloferacaceae > Halogranum > Halogranum amylolyticum. Next base: position 140,878 of record NZ_FODV01000006.1, on the reverse strand, counting down.
CCGAGCGCCGACGTTCACCGTCGCGAACCTGCTGGCGCTCGGCGCGGCCGCACACGTCATCATCGGGTTCTACGACGCTCGCCGTGTCCGCGCAGAGCAACTCGCCCGCGAACGCCAGAAGATCGCCGTGCTGAACCGCGTCATCCGACACAACCTCCGGAACAGCGCGACGGTTCTACAGGGTCACGGTGACATCCTCGCCGACGGCGTCGACGACGAGGAGCTGGCCAACTCGGCCCGAGTCGTCAGCAGACACGCGGCGACCATCGGTAGCCTCGCCGACAACGCCAAAGAGATCATCCGAATCTACGACCGCGGAGCCGTCGACTACGAGGCTTACAACGTTCGAGCGCTCGTCGAGGACGCGGCCGCCGAAGCGGCACGCACGTATCCCGACGCAGCCGTCACCGTGGACGTCGCCGACGGCGACGCGGAGTACTGGGTCGACGCCGACTCGGATCTCTCGCTCGCCCTCGAGGAACTCGTCGAGAACGCCGTCGAACACAACGGCTCGGAGACGCCGACCGTCGACCTCTCGCTCACTGCGGACGACGACTGGGTGACCGTCGGCGTCTCCGACGACGGACCGGGCATCCCGGCACACGAGAAGGCTGTTCTCACCGGCGAGGCCGAACTGACGCAGCTCCGACACGGCAGCGGCCTCGGCCTCTGGGTCGTCCGCGCGGTGGCCGACGTTTCACGGGGCGTCCTCGGCTTCGAGGAGTCTGCGACCGGCGGTTCACGCGTGACGCTCCGACTCCGCCGGTCGCGGTCGCCGCAGTGAGTGATTATTTCGACAGCGTCGTTCGCTACTCGGTCAGCGCTCGCAACAACGTCACCGCGGGCTCCTTCGCGAGCGGTTCGTTGGCGTTCCCGCAGTGCGGCGACTGGACGCAGGCCGGACAGCCGTCCGCACAGTCGCAGTCGTCGACGAGTCGAGCAGTCCGCACCAGCAAGTCTTCGATCCGGTCGTAGCCGCCGCGAGCCAGGCCGACGCCGCCGGGGTAGCCGTCGTAGATGAAGATGGTACTTCGCTCGGTGTGGTCGTGATACGGCGTCGAGATCCCGCCGACGTCGCCCCGGTCACAGAGCAGCGACAGCGGCAGCAGCGAGATGGTCCCGTGTTCGGCCGCGTGGATGCCGCCGTTGAACCCCCACTCGCCGTACTCCTCGCGTAGTTCGGCGTCGACGTCCGGAGGAACGGTGTAGTACAGCGCCTTCGTCCGGAGCGTCGTCGCCGGGAGGTCCAGCGACCCGCGGCCGATCGCCTCGCCGCGCTTCGGGTCCCGACGTTCGAAGCCGGTGATCTGCGTCGTCACGGTGACGTCGGCGAACCGGACGTGGACGTCTGGCCGCGCCGACAGCGGCTTTTCCAGCAGGTCCGCCTCGACGTCGATCTCCTTGTCGCTCAGGATGCGCGTGTAGTAGTCCGCCCACGTCGGTTGGAGCTCGGCGACGTCGCGGTCGAGATCGAGGTCGACCACCTCGTAGGACTGCCCCTGGTGGTGGTAGACGGCTCCCGGATGGGCGTCGCGGAGGCCGTCCGAGAAAGAGAGCGAGCCGACGACCTCGTTCTTCCGACGGTCCAACAGGTCGATCTCGCGGTCGTCGATGGTTCGCAGGCTCATCTCGTGTTGCGGGCTGCCGCCGGCGTTCGTCCAGCGGACGCCGTCGGCCGTGTCGCGCCGGTCGAGCTTCCCCGCGGACTCGAGGTCGGCGACGAGGTCCGGGAACGGCGACCCGAAGTGCCGTTCGTCGTCGGTCGACAGCCAGTTTTCACTCGCTGCTGACCGGACGTGACCCGGCAACAGCTGTTCGTTCTCGGGGTTCGAGAGCGCCCACTCGGGGTCGCCCTCGAAGAAATCCTCGGGGTTGTTCATCAGATACTGGTCGAGTTGGTCCTCGCCGCCGACCATCACGACGAGCGCGGGGTCGTCGCCGCGGCCCGCCCGCCCCGCCTGTTGGAAGGCAGACATCCGCGTGCCGGGGTAGCCGTCGAGTAACACGGCGTCGAGACCACCGACGTCGACGCCGAGCTCCAAGGCGTTCGTGCTCCAGACGCCGCGAACCTCGCCGGCGTGCAGACCCGCTTCGATCTCGCGGCGACGCTCGGGGCAGAGCGCGGCCTGGTACGCCTCCACCGCACCGGCGGCGTCGCGCGCGCCGCGCTCTCGGAGTTCCGTCGAGCTATCCGTGGCGTACCGCTCGGCCGCCTGACGAGCGCGGGTGAACGCCAGCGTCTGGTGACCCGCCGCGACGAGGTCGACGAAGAGGTTCTTCGTCTCGACGTGGTTCGACCGACGGCGACCGCTTCCTCTCTCTCCCTCGTACTCCGGCGGGTTCCACAACAGCCAGTGCCGTGGGCCGGTTCCGCTCGTGTCCTCGTCGACGAGCGTGAACGACGACTCCTCCTCGCCGGTCACCCGTGCGGCGTGGTCGACGGGGTTGCCGATGGTGGCCGAACAGCAGACGAACTGCGGGTCGGCGTCGTAGCGCTCGCAGATCCGCTGGAGTCGCCGGAGCGTCAGCGCGACGTGGCTGCCGAAGACACCTCGGTAGCTGTGTACCTCGTCGACGACGACGGTCTCCAGCGAGGAGAAGAACCAGTCCCAGAGACGGTGGTTGTAGGGTAGAAGGGCGTAGTGCAGCATGTCGGGGTTCGAGAGCAGGACGGTGGGTCGGCGGTCTCGGACGTCGCGTTTCTCGGTATCGTTCAGCCGCCCGGTGTACTGCGCGACGGAGACGCGACTGCCGAAGCCGAGTCCTCGCGCCAACTCCGAGAGCGTCTCCTCCTGATCGGCGACGAGCGCGTTCTGCGGGCCGAGATACAGACTCCTCCCGCCGTGGTCCATCGCCCGCTCGAACGCCGGGACGGTGTAGGCGAGGCTCTTGCCGCTCGCCGTCTCGGTGGCGAGAACGACGTTGTCGCCGTCGCGGACGGCCTCGATCGCCTCGGCCTGGTGGCGATAGAGACTCGTGATGCCTTCGGACTCCAACGTCGACGCGAGGCGAGATTCGAGGTCGACGTCGACGAACGTGGGGTCGCGGGCGGGAGTCCGTCGATGCTCGTGGATCTGCCCCTCGTAGTACGGTCGGCTTCGCAGCCACTCGACGATGTCGTCCACGGTCGGACTCGGGACGCAGCGTGCCTAACGGTTGTGGTGGTGGCGGTTCGTCGTGTCTGCACTGGTGTGTCGACGGCCGCACTCACCGTGGCCGCCAGCAGCGGGCGACGAGTGCTTCGTTCGTCACCCTTTCCCGACCCGAACTCCGGCCAGCACCAGGAGCACGACCGCCGCGACGACGATCACGAAGACGGGTCCCGTGAGGGTGGCGGACGTCGGTGCCTCGGGAGCCAAGACGAACAGCCAGAACGTCATCCCGCCGACCAGACTCGCGAGGGCGAGGAGGGCGACCCTCGGAGACGAACTCGCCGGGACTACTCCGAACATCGCCCCTCCGACTCCGCTCGCTCTTGGATCTCTCGAAGCGCCTGCTCCTGTTCGTCGCGTGTCAACCCGCCGGACTCGACGTGTCGTCCCTCGTACTGCCAACCGGGGATCATCTCCCAGACGCTCTCGCTCTCGTCGGCGCGCTCGCGTCGACCCTGACGGTACAGCGCGCCCGTGGCGACGAGCGCGGCGATACCGAGGAAGCTCCCGAGAACCACCCACCACGCCCGTCGTCCGAAGGAGCCGGCGGCGGCGACGACGGGGAACACCAGCGCGGCGGCGAGACCGGTCAGGACAGCTCTCGCGACCGTCGAACTACTGAAAACCATGCGATGTGTTATCGATGCGGAGTCAAGTAGCTTGTCCTGTCAAAGATCGTGTCGGTCGCTCTCGCTTCCGCCTTCGTTCCCGCGCTCGCGAAGCCCCGTCTCCCGGTCGCGTCGGGTCGTCGGGTCGACCCCGCGGTCTCGACCGTCGGACTCCCACTCGGGGACCGCCGCCCAGACGGTGCCGAGCGCGTCGCCTCCGGCGTCCGTCTGTCGGTAGAGTACGACTGCGACGACGAGGCTCGCGAGGGTCAGCGAGAGACCGACGACGCCCACCCAGCGAGGCGGCGTCGCCGGGTCGACGCCGCTCGTGGACAGCGTCGCGACTACGACCACCCAGCACACCAACAGGACGCCGACGAGGTCGGCCGCGCTGACCGCTTCGAGGCGGGCCAGACCGGGGACCATGGTTCGAACGTCATCGTGAACCAGCAAATACGCTCGGGTGATTCTCACGCGCTGGGGGTGGTTCTCGCGCGGCGAGTCTACTCTCTGCCGGCGCGCAGGTAGTGGAACACGTACGTCTGGGTGTAGCCGGCGTAGTCGCCGCCGAACGCCTCGCGGATCGCCCGCGACGTGGTGGCGTAGCCACCCTGTTCGCAGTCGGGGTAGTAGTCGGCGATAGCCGTCCGAATCCACGTGTCCAGCGGGACGGCCTCCAGGTAGCCGAGCGAGAACAGCAGCACGCAGTCGGCGACCTTGTCGCCGACGCCGACGAACCGCGTCAGCGACTCCCGGGCGTCCTCGTACGCCATGCCGAGCGCCTCGTCCGGATGCGCCTCGCCGTCGGCGACCATCTCCGCCGTCCGCTGGACGTAGGGGGCGCGGTAGCCGAGTTTCAGCTCCCGTAGCTCCGCTTCCGTCCGCGCCGCCAACTGCTCGGGTGTCGGGAAAGCGTGGTACGCCTGTCCGTCCATCTCCACGACGTCGCCGAACTCACGGGCGAGCGCCAGTTGCATCCCGTGGATGCGCGAGACGCGCATCTGTGCCGAGCAGATGAACGAGACGAGACAGGCGAACGGTGGGTCGCGGACGAGTCGCATCCCCGGGTAGGCTGCGTAGGCCCGTTCGAGCAACGGGTCGTCCGGCGTCGCCTCGAGGATGGCGTCGAGGTCGTCGTCGAGGCGGAGCAGATGCGTCAGGATCGGCACGGCGTCGGTCGTCGACTCCCACTCCAGGAGGCCGTCGGTCTGACGCACTCGGACGACGGCCCGTTCGTCCGTCACGCCCGACAGCGGCGGGACGACCGTCTCGTACCACTCCTCGCCGCCGTGGACGTTCAGTTCGTCGTACATCCCGCCGTCGGCCCGGTCCCAGAGGTAGCTCTGTCCGCTCTCGACGGTCGCCTGTAGGTCGAACTCACCGTCGACGTCCGCGAGGGGAATCGCGCCAGTCTCCATCGTTCGACGGGAGGGACAGCGCAGGTTTCCGGGTTTCGGTCGTCGGCGACTCCACCGGAGCGGCTGTAATCACGTCATATGCTACAGGGGCCCGTGCCAGCGTCAGGCGCTGTACCCGTCGAACGTGCGGCTTATACGCTTCGAGGACTGAACCGCACGTGATGAATACATTCGACACAACCTCGCTCGGTACGGTCCTCGGGCTCGTACTCGTGGCGGCCGGTGAACTGTTCGCGGCTGCGACGGTGGCGACGCTCGGCGTCGCACTCGTCGGCCTCTCGCTTCCGGCTGGACTGCTGGTCACGACGTGGCGACTCCTCCGCGCGACCGACCGTCGCGTCCGGGGTCGGGATCACTTCGTCAACGTCGACGGCGTCCTCTACCCGCGAACCTGAGGCCGACCCGGTCGGGCTGACCGCTCTCCAGTCGACTGTCCCACGACGGGCTATCTTTCTACAAGGAGAGAATCCCGCCGTTTACCGCGGGAGTGAATCCAAGACTCCCTACACAGACCACCGACGACGTTCGGGCAGGATACTCCACGCTGATCCGTGCCATTGGGTACTTGCGTCAGAAGATAGCTCCGTGTCCTCACGGCGAGGAGAGGAGTAACGGCTGTGTGGCACAGCCATCGACACACTTGTTCGACCGCGAGAGCGGGACGTTTCGCACGAGAGAGCAAGTGATGTCGTAGCCCGGCAACTATCCCACCTGCGGTACGGGAAGCCCCGCCGTTTACGGCGAGGAGGACGTCACCGGATGTGGATATCAGTCAGCATCGAGAGGTGGCTGGCAACGTCGCCGTCGAGCCCAGCCTCGGTGCAGCGCCACTCCCAGTTGCCCTCGGCTGTCCCGGGGGTGTTGAACCGGGCGTGGCTGTCCAACCCGAGCAGGTCCTGCATCGGTGCGAGCGCGAGGACGGCGTTGGAGTTCCAGACGGCCTCGATCATCGACCAGTGGATCTCGCTACCGTCGACGCCGAGGTTGTAGTGGAGACAGTCCTTCTGCTCCGACGGGAGCGAGCTGTAGTAGCCGACCGTGGTGTCGGTGTCGTGCGTCGCCGAGTAGGCGACGGCGTTCTCGGGGTAGTGCATCGGCTGGTTCGGGTCGCCGGCCTGACACCAGTTCGCGTAGTGTGGGACTTTCATCCCCGGGAAGTCGAACTCCTCGCGGAAGTCGATGAGCTGTTGGTCGATGAAGCCGAGGTCCTCCGCGATGAAGGGTAGATCGCCCAGTTCGGCTTCGACCGTCTCGAAGAAGTCGTAGCCCGGAGCGTCCCGCCACTCGCCCGCGGCGGGGCTGTCGGCGTCGGCGGGGATAGCCCAGTACTCGTCGAACCCTTTGAAGTGGTCGAGGCGGGTGATGTCGACCAACTCGAACAGGCGGTCGAACCGTGCGAGCCACCACTCGTAGCCCGTCTCCTGCAGCGTCTCCCAGTCGTACAGCGGGTTCCCCCAGCGCTGTCCGCTGTCGTCGTTGTTCGGCGGGACGCCGGCGACGACGGCGGGTTCGTGCTCCTCGTTCAGGTCGAACGCCTCCGGCGCGGCCCAGACGTCGGCGCTGTCCAGCGCGACGTAGATGGGGAGGTCGCCGACGAGTTTCACGCCATGTTCGTGGGCGTACTCCAGCAGGTCGTGCCACTGACGGTCGAACACGAACTGGACGAACTCGCGGTACCGGACGTCGTCGGCCAGTCGCTCGCGGTACTCGTCGAGGGCGTCCGCGTCGCGGGTCTTCACGTCGTGTGGCCACTCGGTCCACAGCGCGCCGTCGAACTCCTCTTTCAGGCTCATGAACAGCGTGTAGCCGTCGAGCCACGCGGATTCGCGCTCGCGGAACGCCTCGAAGGCCTCGCGGTCCTCGTCGCTCGCGGACTCCTCGAACCGCTCGAAGGCGGTGCGGAGGAGCGGCCGTTTGTACTTGCCGACGGCCTCGTAGTTCGTCTCGTGCGGGTCGAACTCGCCGGGAACCGGTTCGAGGTCGTCGTCGGTCAGGTAGCCCGCGTCGACCAACCGTTCGAGGCTGACGAGAAGCGGGTTGCCGGCGAACGCCGAGTACGCCTGGTACGGCGAGTTGCCCATCGCGGCCGAGGTCGGCCCGAGCGGACAGACCTGCCACAGCGATTGGTCGGCGTCGGCGAGAAAGTCGACGAAGGTGTAGGCCCCGTCACCGAGGTCGCCGATGCCGTGCGGGCCGGGGAGAGAGGTGACGTGCATGAACACGCCACTTTGACGATCGAATCGCATGGATGGGGTATGTCGTGGAGGGGGTTTGAACCGTTTGGTCGGAGTGGTACTTGGTGGACGGTCTCACCGGAACCGCGGTGTGATCGGTGTGTGCGTGATGTGGTCGGCCCGCCCTGGCGTGGTCAGCACGCCCTGGCGGCGACCTATAGTAACGAGTGTGAGTCATCACTCACCCGACCACACGACGGCGTGCGGTCGGGTGAGCGACCAGTTACACGAGCTACTATAGAGATGGTACACCCGACCCCGGTCACCCGTCGTCGACGAAGACGTCGAGCGTCGCGTCGGTGCGCCGCGTCGTGAGCGTCACGCCGACGAACCGGCCGTTCTCGTCGGTCGCGTAGCTTCGCTCCCGAACTCCGCCGCCGGTCCGCCCGAACGTGAGACGGGGAGGGCGGTCGTACGAGCGGTCGAACGTGATCGAGACGGTGTCGCTCTGCGGGCCGGTGGCGACGCCGCGGTGGACGTCTATCGGAGGCGCAGTGGTTCCGCGCGACGGACGTCGGACTCGTGATCCGCCACGGTCGGGTGCCGTCGCTCCGGTTGTCGGCGTAGTGGTTGTTGCCGGCGGCGTCGGTCTCGGCCTCGCGCATGCGGTGGATCGTGTGTCCGTCGCTCGTGTAGTCGTTGTGGCCGACTGTGAGGTGAGTGACGCCCGCCGTCGGCGATGCGCGGGTCCACGCCCCGACAAAGCTCTTTCCCCGCTCTGACACACCGTCGCGCGTCTCAACAACACTTATCCGAACGCTCCGATTCCGTTCTCGTATGAGCGACATCGTAGTCATTCTCCCCGACGGGTCGGAGCTCTCCGTCCCGGAGGGTTCCTCCGTAGAGGACGCCGCCTACGAGATCGGACCCGGTCTCGGCAAGGACACGGTCGCCGGTGTCGTCGACGGCGAACTCGTCGACAAGGCGACGGAACTGCACGACGGCGACGACCTCGTCATCGTCACCGACCAGAGCGACGAGTATCTCGACGTGCTGCGGCACTCCGCGGCCCACGTCTTCGCACAGGCGCTCCAGCGACTCCACCCCGAGGCCAAGTTGACCATCGGCCCGTGGACGGACCAAGGGTTCTACTACGACGTGACGAACGTCGACCTCGACATGGACGACCTCGAGGACGTCGAGGCCGAGATGGCCGACATCGTCGCGGAGGACCTCCCCATCGAGCGCGTGCTCGTCGACCGCGAGGAGGCGCTGGAGAAGTACGCCGACAACGAGTTCAAACGCGAGATCCTCGAGACCGAGGCCGCGGGCGAGGACCCCGTCTCGTTCTACCAGCAAGGCGAGTTCGAGGACCTCTGTCAGGGACCGCACGTCGAATCGACGGGCGAGATCGGCGCGTTCAAACTCCTCAACATCTCCTCGGCCTACTGGCGCGGCGACGAGGACAACGAGACGCTGACGCGCGTGTATGGGACGGCCTTCGAGAGCGAGCAGGACCTCCACGACTTCCTCGAGATGCAGGAGGAGGCCAAGGAGCGCGACCACCGCAAGTTGGGCCAGGAGCTCGAGCTGTTCTCCATCGACGAGACGACGGGGCCGGGGCTACCGCTGTACCACCCGAACGGCAAGCGCATCCTCGACGAACTCGCCGACTACGCGAAACAGCTCAACCTCGACGCTGGCTACGACCCCGTCGAGACGCCGCACCTGTTCCGGACGGAACTGTGGAAGAAGTCGGGCCACTACGACAACTACGTCGACGACATGTTCCTCCTCGACGTCAACGACGAGGAATATGGATTAAAGCCGATGAACTGCCCGGGTCACGCGACCATCTTCGACCAGCGCTCGTGGTCCTACCGCGACCTGCCGGTCCGCTACTTTGAGGACGGCAAAGTCTATCGGAAAGAGCAGCGCGGCGAACTCTCGGGGCTCTCGCGCGTCTGGTCGTTCACCATCGACGACGGCCACCTGTTCGTCCGTCCCGACCAGATCGAAGACGAGATCAACCTCATCATCGACAACATCCTGAGCGTCTTCGACACGTTCGATCTCGAAGCCGAGGTGGCGCTGGCGACGCGCCCGGAGAAGTCCGTCGGCAGCGACGAGATCTGGGAACAAGCGGAGTCTCAACTCAAGTCCGTCCTCGACGACAGCGGCATCGACTACGGGCTCGAACCCGGCGACGGCGCGTTCTACGGTCCGAAGATCGACTTCGCGTTCAAGGACGCGCTCGGTCGTAAGTGGGACGGCCCGACGGTCCAACTCGACTTCAACATGCCCGAGCGCTTCGAGTTGACCTACACGGGCGAGGACAACGAGGAGCACCGGCCGGTGATGATCCACCGCGCGCTCTACGGCAGTTACGAGCGGTTCTTCATGGTGCTCATCGAACATTTCAACGGGAAGTTCCCGTTCTGGCTCGCCCCCGAGCAGGTGCGCATCCTCCCGATCAGCGACGACCAGCTCGGGTACGCGAAGAAACTCCAGTACCAACTCGGCGACTTCCGCGTCGACATCGAGGACCGCTCGTGGACGCTCGGCCGCAAGATCCGCGAGGCACAGGAGGACCGCGTCCCTTACATGGTGATCGTCGGCGGCGACGAACAGGAGGCCGAGACCATCTCCGTCCGCGACCGCAAGGAACGCGAGGCGAAGGACGTCACCGTCGAGGAGTTCCGGAGCCACCTCGAAGCCGAACGCGACGAGAAACGCGCCGAACCCGACTTCCTCGACGAGTAGTCGAGGAGCGGCTCCCCGCCCCTCTCACTGCGTCTGCGGCGTCGACTCCCCGGCGTCCGTCTCGCCTTTCCCTCTGTTTCGTTCCGTCAGCGCGTCGAGTTCGCCCGTCGCTCGACGCTGGTAGTCGTCGTGCCGGAGCAGCCGCATCAGCACGCCCATGTGACCGACGTCCCACTCGACGCGGTTCTCGTCCGGCACTTCCCACGAGTCGAGGAGCCACCGGGTCGTGTCGTACGGCGCGACCTCGTCGCGACGGCCGCCGAAACTCACCACGCGCTCGGGGTCGATGCCACACGTCGTCGGCGGGTTCAGCAGCGGCGCGAATTCGCCGAGCAGCGCGGGCGTCCACCCCGCCGCTCGCAGCGCGTCGTCGGTGTCGAGCAGTTCGAGCAGTCGACTGCGGACGAGCGTCTCGTCGATCACGCCGGGTGCGCCCGCCGGGAACGCTAGGTCCGGCCGCGTCGACTCGGGCCACGACCCGCAGTGGCCGACGACGTGGAACGACGTGATGCCGCCGAGGCTGAGACCGCCGACGGCGACGGCGGGCGCACCCTCCTCTCGCGCCCAGTCGACGAGCACGCCGTTCTCGAGCGCCGCCGCCGAGAACAGTTGGAACATCCCCACCGGTGCTCTCGCGAGGTACGGCTCGCCGCTGTAGTAGCCGGCCGTCTCGCGACGGCCGTGCCACGGGGCGTCCGGGAGCACCACGCGGTAACCCTCCTGCGCGAGCGGCCGAGCGAGCGCGGCCTCCGGCGGCCAGTAGGCCATCGTGTCGTTCATCATGCCGAGCCCGTGGTTGAACACGAGCGTCGGCAGCGTCGAGCGGTCGCCGTCGTCGTCGCCCTCGTCGGCCGGTTCGTACACTCGGGCCGTCGCCGTCTCGAAGTACGGCGAGGGCGACTCGAACCGGAGGAACGACTCCCGTGTCCCCGGACCGGGAACCGCTCGTGACCGTTCGACGGTCGGCAGGTCGCCGTCGAACCCGTAGAGCCGCTCGGGGTTCGTCAGGTAGCCCTCCCACTGGTGGGCGGCGGCGTCAGGTCTCGGCACGTCGTATTTGACCGCCGGCAGCAAGTGGTCGCTCGCGAGGAAGCGAAAGAGTCGGGTCGGTTGGGCGTGGCGGTCCGCGGCCTCGCGGCGCTGGCGTTCGACGGCGACGAGTTCGTCGGTGTCGACGTCGCCGTCCCCCCAGAACGCCGTCTCCCAGCGCTCGTTGGCCTCCTCGAACGCCTCGCGTCGGGTGGCGTACTCGGCGAGCGCAGCCTCGATTCGCGGGTGGAGATCCGGTGCGGGTGGGGTGCCGACGGCCTCGAGGAAGGCCGCCGGGCCGTGGCCGAGCGACACGTCGGCGGCGGCGCGGGCGCGGTTGATACCGAACTCGCTTCGGAGGCCGCGGAGCGCCAGCCGTTCGACCGTCCGTGTCTCGAGCGGTCGGCCGAGCGGCGAGGTCAGCAGTCGGTGGATCCGTGGCGTGTCGAGCGTGTCCATACCTGCCTTACGGCCGTCGTCGTCTTGACACTAGGCCCGCAGCCGACGTCGTTCGGAACGCCCACGACGGCCTCGCCTACCACTCGGTCAGCGCGGTCGGGCCGTGGAAGTACGAGAGGACGCCGAAGAACGTCACGACGCCCGTGATCGCCGACGCGCCGCCGACGTAGAACACCCACGCCATGCCGACTTCGGCCATCAGATAGCCGCCGAGCAACGGCGCGGCGACGCTGCCGGGTCGCCAGACGAGTTCGCGGATGCCGAAACTGCTGGCGACGCCGCCGTCGTCGGTGCCCTCGTCGGCGAACAGCGCCATGCTCGCGGGTTCGCGGAAGCTGTCGGCCACACCCAGAAGCCCCGAGAGCGTCACGAGCGGGACGAACGCGGGCGAGAGCGGGCCGAGGACGGGGAGCGTCGACGGCAGTCCGAGCGCCGTCCCGATGGCGGGCGAGAAGGGGACGGCGAGGGCGACGAGACCGTAGAGCCCGCCGCCGAAGAAAATGAACAGCGCGCGGCCGTGACGGTCGGAGATTCGGCCGGTGTGAGGTTGCAGCAGCATATTACAGAACTTCTCGGCGATGATGGTGAGGCTGACCGCGAGCGCGCCGTAGGCGAGGCCGCCGTTCGCCGCCGTGACACCGGCGTAGATGGGGATCCACGTCCGGACGAGCGTGACGGCGACGGCGTACTGTGCGCGAAAGCTCGTCAGCGAGACGATGCGGCGGTTGACCGCGAGATCCGAGAAGGGGAAGCCGTGGATGCGCGTCTCGTCGGGCGAGAGCGACAGCCACGCGAGGCCGGTGGCGACGGCGAGGATGGCGGTGATGAGCGCGAAGATGGGCGTGAACGCGAACAGCGTCGTCCCGAACAGCGACACGCCCGGGAACGACACTGCCTCGGGTTCGAGGTAGTCGATGAACTTCGGCAGCAGCGTGACGAGCGTGATGAAGCCGAACCCGCCGGCGAACCGCGTCAGATAGAGGGCGGAGAACTAGAGTTTCTTGTCGTCCACGGGGGAGTTGTGAGAAGCCGGCGAAAAGCGGTTACGGTTCGTCGGTTCTCACACTACTTCCGCGTCGCGCGCCGCGTTTCGCATCGCCCGTGCGAGGTCGTCCGGTCGCTGTGACCCGACCAACAGTTCTCGGTCGTCGGGCCGCTCGATTCGGACGCCTCGGGACCCGCTGACGTTGTACGCTAGTTTCTCCGGCCGCCAGCGGATCCCCCACCCGCCGTACTCGCCGAGCGGTCGGTACGTCACCGCCTCGAACGACCCCATCTCGGACCACGGAACCCGCCGGAACGATCGGTGGAACAGTACGAACCTGAGGTACAAACCGTCGTCCCGCACCTCGGTCTCCAGCCGAAGCGACCACACGAAGCCGCCGACCCCGACGGCGACGACGACGGCGACGGGACCGCCCGAGACGACGGAGACGACGGCGACGACGGCGAGCAGCGCCCAGAGCCACGGCTGTCGGAACCGCTGGACCTCGCGGAACGACACCTCGCGCGACACGTTCGACATACCCCTCCCGTCGTCGCGGACGGACGAATACGTTCCGTCGGACCACCTCTATGCGAGACAACCCCACCCAGACGTTTTTACATCATCGTTCGTAGGGGACTCCATGGCGGCTGACCAGCCACCGAGTGACGGACACGACTTCGCGGCGTTTCAGGCGACACGGGAGTACGACGTGTCGGACGCCCCCGCGTACGCCGCACTCGCCTCCGACCTCCGCGAGCACGTCGACGGCGACGTCCGATTCGACGAGTACAGCCAACTGCTCTACGCGACCGACGGCAGCATCTACAAGGCCCGTCCCGCCGGGGTCGTCGTCCCCCGTGACGTCGACGACGTCCGGGCGGCGGTCCGCGTCGCCGTCGACCACGACGTACCGATTCTCCCCCGCGGGACCGGGTCGTCGCTGGCGGGACAGGCGGTCGGGCCGGGATGCGTCGTGCTCGATCTCTCGAAGCATCTGAACGATATTCTCGCCATCGACGCCGAGGAGAAGGAGGCCCGCATCCAACCCGGCGTCGTGCAGGACGACCTCGACGCGGCGCTGGCACCACACGGACTCAAATTCGCGCCGGACCCCGCCTCCTCGAACCGGGCCACCGTCGGCGGTGGCATCGGCAACAACTCCACGGGCGCACACTCGGTGCGATACGGCATCACCGACGCCTACACCGAGGAGCTCGACGTCGTGCTCGCCGACGGCTCGCTGATCCACACTCGGGAGGTCGTCCTCGACGGCGAGGAGTGGGACGAGATCGTCGCGAAGGACGACCGCGAGGCCGCCCTCTACCGGACGGTCCGCCGCCTCGTCGAGGAGAACGCCGACGAGATCGCAACGCGCTACCCGGAGCTGAAGCGTTGCGTCTCCGGCTACAACCTCCACAAGGTCGTCTACGAGCGCGAGGACGGCGAGCGCGTTATCAACCTCTCGAAACTGTTCGTCGGCGCGGAGGGAACGCTGGGCGTCGTCGTCGAGGCGACCGTCTCGCTCGTCTCGAAACCGGCGGACACCGCGCTCGTGCTCTACTGCTTCCACGACCTCGTCGATGCGATGGAGGCGGTCCCGCGCGCACTGGAGTTCGACGTGAGCGCGGTCGAACTGATGGACGACGAGGTGTTCCGATTGGCTCGTGGCTCCTCGGAGTTCGCCGAGTACGCCGCGCCGATCCCCGAGGAGGCCGCCGCCGCGCTGATGCTGGAGTTCGACTCGGAGCTTCACGACGAGTTCGAGGAGGCGGTCGCTCGGACGGACGCTCACTTCGTCGACGGGGGGAACGCGTTTCTCTCGATTCCGGCGTACACCGACGCGGACCAGACGAACCTCTGGAAGCTCCGGAAGGCGGCGATCCCCCTCCTGATGTCGATGGACGGCGACCCGAAACCGTACCCGTTCATCGAGGACGCGACGGTCCCTCCAGAGGAACTCGCCGAGTACGTCCGGAAGTTCGAGGAGGTGTTGGCAGACCACGATACCTCGGCGGCGTACTTCGCGCACGCCGGGTCGGGGACGCTCCACATCCGGCCGATCTTGAACCTCAAGGAGGAGCAGGACGTCCGGACGATGCAGCACATCGCCGACGCCGTCACCGACCTCGTGCTCGACCACCACGGGTCGTTCTCGGGCGAACACGGCGACGGCCTCGCGCGGACGCAGTTCAATCCGAAGATGTACGGCCCGCAGCTGTGGGAGGCGTTCAAAGAAGTCAAATCGACGTTCGACCCCGAGTGGCGGCTGAATCCGGGGAAGGTGGTGTTCAGAGACGAGAACCCCACGGACATGCGCGAGCATCTCCGCTACGGGCCGGCCTACCAGTCGGTCGAGCCGCAGACGACGCTCGACTTCGCGGACGACGGCGGGTTCGCCCATCTCGTCGAACTCTGTAACGGCTGTGGCACCTGTCGACAGACCGGCAGCGACACGATGTGTCCGACGTACCGTGCCTCGAAAGACGAGGCGGAGACGACACGCGGCCGGGCGAACCTGCTCCGGGCGGCCATCAGCGGCGACCTCCCGCGGGAGGAGCTCTACTCCGAGCGGTTCCAACAGGAGGTGCTCGACCTCTGTATCGGCTGTAAGGGCTGTCAGAACGACTGTCCGACCGGTGTCGACCTCGCGAAACTGAAAGCCGAGGTGAAACACCAGTACCACGAGCGGGAGGGGGCGTCGCTCCGCGAGCGCCTGTTCGCGAACGTCGACCGCGTCGCCGCGGCCGGAAGCGCGCTCGCCCCCGTCGCCAACGCCGCCGCGAAGCTCCCGGGATCGGGGCGACTGCTCGAACGACTCGGCGGGATCGCGGCGGACCGAGAGCCGCCGACGTTCGCCGCGGAGTCGTTCGAGACGTGGTTCTCCCGTCGCGGGAGCCACCTCGCCCCCGAGGAGGCCGACCACCGCGTCCTGTTGTTCCCCGACACCTACACAAACTACGTCTACCCCGACGCGGGGCGGGCGGCCGTGCGAGCACTCGAGGCCGCGGGCGTCCACGTCGCCGTCCCGTTCGACGCCGCCCCGAGCGGTCGGGCGTCGTACTCGGAGGGGTTCCTCAACCTCGCTCGCGAACGTGCGGAACACAACGTCGAGTTCTTCGCGCCGCTGGTCGACGACGGCTGGTCGCTCGTCTTCGTCGAACCGTCGGATGTCGCGATGTTCCAAGACGAGTACGCCGACCTGCTCTCGGGCGACGCCGTCGCTCGCGTCGGCGCGTCGAGCTACGGCGTGCTGGAGTTTCTCGACAGCTACCGACTCGACGAGTCACTGCCGACGCGGGACGTCGACGCGAGCGTCGCCTACCACGGTCACTGTAACCAGAAGGCGCTCAACAAGGACCACCACGCGGCGGCCGTCCTCGACCGCGTCGGCTACGCAGTCGACGCACTCGACTCGGGCTGTTGCGGGATGGCCGGCTCGTTCGGCTACGAGGCCGAACACTACGACCTCTCGCGGGCGATCGGCGAGATCCTGTTCGAACAGGTCGACGAGAGCGACGGCGACCTCGTCGCCGCATCGGGTGCGTCGTGTCGGACGCAACTCGGCGACCGAAGCGGGAAGAGCCGGCCGCCGCATCCCGTCGAGCTAGTCGAGAAAGCGTTGGTCGAAGTCGAAGACGGGTCGGTCGACTCCGCCCGTTAGGACTCGAAGAACGTCGCCTTCGGGACGGTGACGTGCTCCGAGAGCACGTAGGCACCGGTGACGAGTAGGGCGACCCCGCCGGCGAGCACCCCCCAGACGTTCACGCCCATCCCGGCGACGAAGAACAGCACCGTCGCGATAGAGCCCGCGAGCAGGGCGTAGGGGATCTGGGTGTTGACGTGGTCGACGTGGTCGCTGGCGGCGAACATACTCGACAGCACCGTCGTGTCGCTGATGGGCGAACAGTGGTCGCCGAACAGCGACCCGGTGAGGATGGCCGCAATGGTGATGTCGAACGGCGCGCCGAGCGACGCGGCCAGCGGCACCGCCACGGGAAACAGGATGCTCATCGTCCCCCACGACGTCCCGATGGAGAAACTGATGAGCATCGCCGAGAGGAAGATGATCGTCGGTAGGACGCCGGGCGTGATGAGTCCCTCCGCGACGCCGGCGACGTAGGCACCGACGCCGAGTGCCTGACTGACGGCGCCGATGCTCCACGCCAGCGAGAGGACGGCGATGGGGAACATCACCATCTTGAACCCCTCGAAGATGGAGTCGTCGACGTCGTCGAGGCCGATGCGGGCGTGGCCGACGAGGACGGCGAGGATGGTCGCACAGCCGGCGAACGCACCCCAGAGGATGGCCTTGCCGGTGGCGGCGTTGCTGAGCGCGTCGACGACGGAGCGGCCGTCGAGGATGCCGCCGCTGTAGAACAGGCCGAACGCCGTCACGGCGACGAGCGCGACGATGGGTGCGGCGAAGTACCACCAGCGCGGCTCGACGTGAGCGGGCGTCTCGATGTCGTCCTCCTGGGTCTCGATGAGCGGCGTCGCGTCGTCGCCGACGAGTTTCCCCTCGTCACGGGCGCGACGCTCGGCGCGTTGCATCGGGCCGAAGTCCCACCCGGTGAGGACGACGACGAAGACGAGCGCGAGCGCGAGCAGGCTGTAGAACCGGAACGGGATACTCTGGAGGAACACCACGAACGGGTCGGCCTGCGCGCCGACGGCGTCGAACTGCTGTCTGATGAGGCCGACCTCGAACCCCAGCCACGTCGAGACGACGGCGATGCTTGCCGTCGGGGCCGTCGTCGAGTCGAGAAGGTAGGCGAGTTTCTCGCGGCTGATGTCGAACTTGTCGGTGATCGGTCGCATCACCGACCCCGTGATCATCGTACTCGCGTAGGAGTCGACGAAGATGAGCATCCCCAGAAGCGAGGTCCCCAACTTCGCCTGTCGGCGCGTCTGGATGCGGTTGGCGATGCGCGTCGCCAGCGCGTTCATCCCGCCGGAGAGGAACACCATCCCCAGCATCGCGCCGATGAGGAAGGTGAAGAGGAGTATCGTACTGTTGAACGAGTCGGTCACGCTAGTGATGACGAACTGGAGCGCCCGAGCGGCCCCCGCGATCGGGTTCCATCCGACGAGGATGGTCGATCCGATCCAGATGCCGGCGAACAGCGACATGAGCACCTGTCGCGTCGCCAGCGTCAGAGCGATAGCCAAAAACGCCGGGAACAGACTGACCAGTCCGTACGTCTCTGCAGACATTGCGGTTCCCCGTTTTTCAAAGGGGTAGTTAACGGTTTTCGCCGCCTGTCAGCCGTTAGAACGCTTCGTCGGCGGGTTGGGGGCAACGATGGACCCCTCCCGTGGCTTTTTGAACCGTCACGAATGACCAGTCAGTATGTCAGACACTCCCGACGTCGACGAACTGACACCGCCGGAGCGGACGCTGATGGGACCCGGACCCAGCGACGTCCATCCACGAGTTCTCAAGGCGATGAGCACGCCGCTCGTCGGCCACCTCGATCCCTCGTTTATCGAGATCATGAACGAGGTGCAGGAGCTGCTGCGCTACACCTTCCGCACAGACAACCAGTGGACGATCCCCGTCTCCGGCACCGGGTCGGCGTCGATGGAGGCCGCCATCGGCAATCTGGTCGAACCGGACGACACCGTGCTCGTCCCGACGAACGGCTACTTCGGCGGGCGGATGCAGAGCATGGCCGAACGCGCCGGTGGCGAGGTAGTCCACGTCGACGCGCCGTGGGGCGAGCCGCTCGACCCGGCCGACGTCGCCGACGCGTTCGACGAGCATCAGCCGGACGTCTTCGGGTTCGTCCACGCCGAGACGAGTACGGGCGTGAAACAGCCCGACGTGCCGGAGCTCACCTCGATCGCCCACGAACACGACGCCTACGTCGTCGCCGACTCGGTCACCTCGCTCGGCGGGGTGGAACTCCGCGTCGACGACTGGGACGTCGACGTCGCCTACTCCGGGCCGCAGAAGTGTCTCTCCTGTCCGCCGGGGGCGTCGCCGCTGACGCTCAACGACCGCGCGATGGACAAGGTGCTGAACCGTGAGACGGAGTGTCGCTCCTGGTATCTCGACCTCTCGCTGCTGGAGGGCTATTGGGGCGAAGAGCGGGCGTACCACCACACCGCCCCGATCACGAACGTCTACGCGCTCCGCGAGGCGCTCCGTCTCGTCGCCGAGGAGGGTGTCGAGGAACGCTGGGACCGCCACCTGCAGGTCGCCGGCGCGCTCAAGGCCGGACTCGAGGGGATGGGACTGGAGATGAACGCCCCTGACGAGTACTGGCTGCCGAGTCTCAACGCCGTGCGCGTCCCCGACGGGGCTGACGACGGGGAGGTCATCTCCCACCTGCTCGAAGGGTACGACCTCGAGATCGCCGGCGGCCTCGGCGACCTCGCGGGCGACATCTTCCGCATCGGCTGTATGGGCTACTCCGCCCGGCCGAAGAACGTCACCTACCTCCTCTCGGCGCTCGGCGAGACGCTCGACGCCAACGGTGCCGACGTCTCTCCCGACGCCGGGATGGACGCGATGGCCGAGGAACTGTCAGACTGACAGAACAAGCCACCAACCATACATATTACCCGGACGTGAGTTCAGGTGTCATGAGCGACAGTCACGAGTCGACCGACGACGAGACGGCCACGACCGACGCACAGCAGCCGACGACGACCGTCGACCTCGAGGAACTGCAGCAGGAGCTGCAGACGAACCAGGAAGTCGACAAAGAGGAGATCAAGGCGGCGGTCCGCGAGGTGCTCGCGGAGTCGACGCTCAAGTTCAGCGGCGTCGAGGAGGAAGAAGAGGAAGCGGAGACCGAAGACAGCAGTTCCGGCCCCGGTCTGGGGACGGTCGTGATGCTGCTTCTCGTCCTCGTCCTCGCCATCCTCGCGCAGTCGAAGGGCGTCGGCCCGTTCGCCTCCTCGGACGGCGACGAAGACGACCCGAGCGTCGACGTCGACTTCGAGGAGTAAGCGGACCAAGCGGTGGTGCCACTCGATTCCACTTTTTAGTGGCTTCGACCGCGAGTGGAGACGCTCCGTCGCTCTCGACCGGGTGGTATCGAGCAGTCCAGCGAAGCCTTATCCCGTACGTCGCTCTCTAGAGGACGAATGGGCTTCTTCAGACGAGTCGGCAGGCAGGTCGAACAGTTCAAACAGACCGCGGAGGGCGCTGCCGAGGAGGATGCGGACTATCGGTGTCAGACGTGCGACGCCCGGTTTCAGAGCCACCACGATCAGTGTCCGGAGTGCGGAGCAGAGAACGTCGTCTCGGTGACAAGCGAGAACTAAACGCTCGACGTTCCGCTTGGCTTTCCCCACACGAACTGCGAGTCGCGAGCGCATACGGCGCTCGCTGTCGAGTTAATTTCCGCGAGAAGCGGGCCGGAGCGCGATTTGAACCACGGTCACTCCACTCGCTAACGCTCGTTTCGTTCCCTGCTTCAAATCCTGCATACCCGTTTCTCGGTTCACAGCAGTGGCGAGTACACGAGGTGCTCGCCGTGTGGTTCACCGAAGAAAGCGGGCCGGGCGCGATTTGAACACGCGACCGTCTGATTAAGAGTCAGACGCTCTGCCTAACTGAGCTACCGGCCCTCTCTGCACTCACACGTTACGAGGGTACGTTAAAAGGCGTTTCCCTTTTCGACCGGCGACGGTATCTCCTCACACACCCGTTGACGGCCGTAAACGGTGGGTGTTAAGTGTCGTCCGTGGATAGCAGGCCCTACTGATGAGTACTGGGGTCAGCATCTCCTCGATGTCGACGTACGCTATCTTGGGGTGTGGGAGCGTCGGCCACATCGTCGCCGAGGAACTGGCAGAGGAGGGGAAGGACGTCCTCATCCTCGACAAGGACGACAGCCGCGTCGAGGCGCTCCGGGACCAAGATCTGAACGCCCAACAGCAGGACATCAGCGAGGCCGAGGTCGCCGACGCCGTCACCGACCGGGACGTGATCCTCATCCTCGCCTCTGACGTCGACGCCAACAAGGACGCCGTCTCGGCCATCCGCGACCACGGCGGCGACCAGTTCATCGTCGTCCGCGCCTCCGACCCCGTCTCCGAGGACGAACTGAAAGAGCTCGGTGCCGACATCGTCATCAACCCCTCCACCGTCATCGCCGACTCCGCGCTCCGCACGCTCGAGTCGGGTGAACTGGAGTACAAGGCCCGCCAGCTCGCGGACATCCTCGGCGAGACCGACGAGTCGCTGGCCATCCTCACCCACGACAACCCCGACCCCGACTCCATCGCATCTGCAGTCGCTCTCCAGATGATCGCCCGCGAGTACGACCTCGAGGCGGACATCCTCTACCGCGGCGACATCGGCCACCAGGAGAACCGCGCGTTCGTCAACCTGCTCGGCATCGAACTCACCTCCCGCGAGGAGGCCCGCCCGCTCTCGGAGTACGGCGCGGTCGCGCTCGTCGACCACATGAAGTCCGGCGACTTCGAGGGCGACGTCGACGTCGACATCTTCATCGACCATTTCGAACCCGACGAGGGAATCGACGCGGCGTTCATGGACGTCCGCCCCAACGTCTCTTCGACCTCGACCATCCTCACGAAGTACATCCAGGAGTTCGACCTCAGCCCGTCGGAGGCCGTCGCGACCGCGCTGCTCTACGGCATCCGCGCGGAGACGCTCGACTTCAAGCGCGATACGACGCCGGCCGACCTCACCGCCGCGGCGTATCTCTACCCCTTCGCCAACCACGACACGCTCGAACAGGTCGAGTCGCCGTCGATGTCCCCAGAGACGCTCGACGTGCTCGCCGAGGCCATCCAGAACCGCGAGGTACAGGGGAGCCACCTCGTCTCGAACGCGGGGTTCATCCGCGACCGCGACGCGCTGACACAGGCCGCCTCGCACCTCCTGAACCTAGAAGGGATCACGACCACTGCCGTCTTCGGCATCGCCGACGACAAGATCTACCTCGCCGCTCGCTCGAAGGACATCCGGATGAACATCGGGAAGGTGCTGCAGGACGCCTTCCAGGATATCGGCGACGCTGGCGGCCACTCCACGCAGGGGAGCGTCGAGATCCCGCTCGGCATCTTCACCGGCATCGAGACGAGCGAGAACAACCGCGATACACTGCTCTCGCTGACCGAGGAGGCCGTCCGCCGAAAACTGTTCCAGGCGATGGGCGTCGAAGGCGCGAGCAGTACGAGCGAGAGCGCTAACGGCAACTGATCCGACTGCACTCGATCCGACTAGCAGCGTGGGTCGCCGAACGCTCGAAACGGACCGTCTTCTGTCGCCGACGTCGTGTGTTCGCGAGAAGAGAGACCGTCGGTTCCGACCCGAGCGTCAGGCGACCGCTTCCTGCTCCTCTTCGGACGTCTTCAGCCGCTCGATGACGTCGTTGACGAGGATGATGTCACCGACCGCACGGACCCACCGGTACGGCAGCAGGACACCCATGCCGCGTTCGATCCGGCCGCTGAACAGTTCGTCGTTCAGCGCCCCGAGCGCGAGTCCCGTGACGACCTCCTGATCGAGGTCGAGACGAACGTCTTCGACTTCGCCGACGAACACGCCGTTGTTCGAGTAGACCTCCCGACCAACGAGCGTGGTGATCTCTTGTGGTGTCTCGTCCATACGCACCCTGTTGAAGTGACGGGCCTTAATTGTTCGTAGGAGGCGCTCCGCTCGGCCGAAACGCCCGATATCGAGACGTACGGGCGACAGACTGCCGTCAGACGACGGAGAGAATCTGTCAGACAGTTCGAGAAAAGAGAGTGTTCTGAGTGTGGTAAAAGACCGCTCGTCTTACACGTCGACCGCCGGACGTCACCGGGGTGCGACCAGTTCGACCGGATGCTGAGTCGGCCGCGAGAGCAACGCGTCGAGCTGCTCCAGACAGGAGGTACCGCTGGCGACGACGGTTCGCTCCCGGGCGTCGTCGGTCGAGAACTGCTCGCGCAGCGGTTCGCCGACGTCCATGCTCAACTCGTAGTACTCGGTCTTGTAGCCGAACGAGCCGGCCATCCCACAGCACTCGGTCTCCGAGGTGACCACGTCGTAGCCGAGGTCGTCGAGCACGGAGACCGTGTGTGCCTCCAGCCCGAGCGTCCGCTGTTGGCAGTGGCTGTGGTAGGCGACGCGGTCGGTCTCCACCGGCCCGTCGCTCGCGTTCCGGAGTGCGGACGCGTCGGCACCGTTGTGGAGCAGTCCGTAGAGATACTCCATCACTTCGTAGCTGTCGTCGGCGAGCCGCTCCTGGGACTTCTGGGGGAGGAACTTCTCGTACTCGCGTTCGAACATCGCGAGATCGGAGGGCTCGACGACGACGACGTCGCGGTCGGCGTCGATATGTTCGGCCAGCGCACCGTACACCTCGTGGGCGTGCCGTTCGGCGGTCGCAATCATCCCCTGCGACAGCGGTGCGCGCCCGCTGGAGGTGACGTCGGGAATCCGCACGGAGACGTCGAGCGCTTCCAGCGTACGCACGGCCGCCTTCCCTCGCTCGACCTGGACGTGGTTCGTGTAGAGATCGGGGTAGAGCACCGCCTCTCTGGTCGCGTCGGTCGCGTCGACTCGCGACCCGCCGCGCGCCTCGAACCAGTCGACCAGCGTCTGTCGCTGGAACGCCGGCAACTCGCGGCGGCGGTCGATGCCCAGTACGCGCTCCATCGCGGCGCGGGCGGCGTCCGTCTCCGCCAGCCAGTTCGACAGCGGTGCGGTCGCACTCCCTACCTTCGCCACGGTAGAGAAGTTGCCGAAGAAACGCTTGCCGAGGTCCATCCCGCCGGGTTCCTCGTCGGGCGTCAGTCCATCGACCAGCCAGTCGAACTCGCCGCTCTCACCGCGGTTGATCCGATCGCGGACGACCGTGTTTATCCACGGGATGTCGATCTCGACCGGACAGGCGTTGACACACCGGGAACAGCCGGTACAGAGGTCGTTGAACTCGGCGGCCGTGTCGAGCCCTTCGATTCCGGCCTCCCAGCCGGTCGCGATGCCGCCGGAGTAGGTCTCGCCGCCGAAGGCGTGGCCGCCCACGCTCTGGAAGTTGCCACAGACGTTCGAACACGCCGAACACCGGATACAGTAGAGCGTCTCCCGCAACTGGTCGTCTTCGCGCATCGCCAACCGACCGTTGTCGATGAGCACGAGATGGAACTCTCTCTCGGCTTTCCCACCTTCGGCCATCGGCGTCTCCTCGTCGTCGAAGTCGACTGGCGGCGACTCCACCGGCGGGGTCAGAAGCGAGATGTACGAGGTGATGTCCTGTCCCGTCCCCGACCGGCCGATGAGTTCGACGAACGGCTGGAGGTCTTCGACGGACGGGACGACCTTCTCGACCCCTGCCACGGCGACGTGGGTGTCGGGAACGACGGCCGACTTCCGGGCGTTCCCCTCGCTCGTGACGAGGGCGATAGTGCCCGTGTCGGCGGTGACGAAGTTCGCACCCGTCATCCCGACGTCCGCGCCTTCAATGCGGTCGCCGAGCTGTTCGCGAGCGAACGCCGTCAACTCCTCGGCCGTCTCCAGCGGTTCGTCTATCTCGTCGGCGAACATCTCGTTGAACAGGTCGGCGATCTCCGCACGGGATTTGTGGATCGCGGGTGCGACGATGTGCGAAGGGGCCTCCTCGGCGACCTGCAACACCCACTCGCCGAGGTCAGTCTCGACGACGTCGACGCCGGTGGCCTCCAACTCCTCGTTGACTTCGATCTCCTCGGAGGTCATCGACTTGCTCTTGACCACCCGCTCGGCTCCGTTGTCCTCGCACACTTCCCGGACGTAGCGGTTCGCGTCGGCCGCGTCGTCGGCGAGATAGACGGTGCCGCCGTTCGCCTCGACGGTCTCACGGACCTGCTCGAGCAGCTCCGGGAGGCGCTCGATGGCGTCCTCCTTTATCGCGCGCGCCTCGTCTTTGAGCGCCTCGTAGTCGTCGAGTTCGGCGACCGAAGCGTACCGGCCGGCGTTGAACCCGCGGGTGTTCTCCGCGACGGCGTCGCCCTCGGTCTGCATGAGTCGACGGATCTCCGCCGCCTTCTGGTCGCGGGACTTACTCATCGCTCCCTCCGCCTTCGACGTTCGCCTCGTCTTCGTCCCCGTCGGTCACGACAACGACGTGGACCTCCTTCGGGCCGTGTGCACCTCTGACCAACTCACCCATGTCGGCGGTCGCGCTCGGTCCGGTCGCGAGAATCGCGCTCTTGCCGTCGTCGCCGTCCGCTCGCAGGCGCGGGCCCAACCACTCGAACGCTGCCGCCATGTCGTCGACGATGTCCGACTCGTGGAGGACGGCGACGTGGAGGTCCGGAAAGAGACTGACCTGCTCTGCGCTTTCGGGACTCGACTCGAGGACGAGACTGCCGTAGTCGGCGATTGCGAGGCTCGCCTTCGTGACGCCCGTCGTCGCCTCGCGGAGGTCTGCCGGGGTCGGGTCTAGCCGGACCGACGCCGGCAGTGCGAGATCGTCACCGAGGCCGACGCCGACCGCGGGCGGTCGGACCAGCCCGCTCAGTGTCGATTCGACCGTCTCTGCGGACGTCCGTGTCCAGCCGACGTCCAGCCGTTCGAGGGACCTCTCGAACACCGCAACCGTGCCAGTTGCCATACGTCACCTTGTGGCAACAGGGGGTTTGTGTCTTTGCCTTCTGACATCGTTCGTCTCCCGTCCGGGGTCTCCGAACCCACGGACGGGACCTCACGAGAACAGTCGGTCGCGACCGTCCGCGGCGTCGACCGTGCCCGCGGCCTGCCGCTTGCCCTGTATCGACCGCACGACTGCGTACGTCTGGACGAGGACGAAGACGGCCCAGAGCACGTAGCCACCGGGACCGCTGCCGACGACTCCCGCGGCGGCCCGAAATGTCTCGCCGCTGGTCCAGGTCGTCAGCGTCTGTCCGACGAGCAGGACGCTGAAGTAGCCGTAGAACCCCGACGCCCACCACATGGCGACGACGCGGAGCCACCCCGGTTGGACGTGCTCAGGGAGTCGCGTCGTGTTGATGACGAGCGTGAGTGCCGTGTACGGCCACATCATCACGCCCGAGAGTGCCGCGCCGACGACGAGGAAGAAGAATGGCCCTTGGCCCTCGAACGGCGTGGTGAAAAGCAGGATGATGAGTATGCCCCACGCGGTGAAGACGGTCAACAGCCGCCAGAAGATCCGCGAGAGGTCCCACCCGGCGTCGCGACCGAACGCCTCGTACATCGCGTCGGCGCTGTTGCGAACGAACGACTCTACGATGGCGTACTCCGTCGTGAACAGCGCGACGAAGAGGACGAGAAAGACGAGCAACGCGCCGACGCCACTGAGTGCGGGTGCGATCTCCGTGAGCCACATGCTGATAGCGCCGGTGGTCGTGCCGGGCGTGTACCGACTCGACACGCTCATCAGAATCGTGGCGACCACGAGCAGTCCGACGACGAACGTGAAGAAATGCTCCAACTGAATCGCTCGCCACCACCCCCGCCAGCGACGAACGTTCAGCCGGGTCGGTCGGAACGTGAACCCGTCTCGCTCGATCGGCTCGGGGTCGTCGCCGATCAGCGGGTTCTTCACTCGCCCCTGGTAGTTCCCCATTCCGTACCCCTTCTCGCGGACCCACAGACTCTGTGAGAGGTTCAGATAGCCGCCGGCACCGGCGAACGCTAACCCTCCGAGGAAGACCGCGATGTCCATCCCCTCGGGAAGCCGGCCGACGTTCAGGATCGCCTCGGGGAGGTTCGTCAACTCGCCGAGCGATCCCGAGTAGAGAAACAGGACGACTGCCGTTCCCGTCGCGACGAACAACAGCCCCACCTGAAACGCCTCGACGGCGTTGTACATCACCGACGAGATCTGATACGAGAGCCAGATGACGAGCATCAACCCGACGGCGAGCAGTTTCCAACTCGGGAGCGTGAGACCGAACGCTCCGACGCTCACACCCTCCAGACCCAACGCTGCGCTCGCGACCTGTGCCGCCCCGGCGGCCCACCCCGGCCATCCGAGGCTGGCGAAGCCGAAGAGTAAGAACAGTATCGGCCACCCGCGGTGCAGCCGGGCGAACGATCGGAAGACGCTCTCTCCGGTCGCGACGGTCCACCGCTGGAGTTCGGTGTTGATGAAGAACTGCGTGAACACACCGACGACGAACGCCCAGTAGACCGCCCAGCCGTGTTGTGCCACGAGAATCGGCCAGAACAGCGTCTCGCCGCTCCCCAGGGAAGCACCGAGCATGATGGCGCTCGGTCCGATGATATGTCGCACGCGCGGCACGCGCGGTAGGTCGGTGAGTCGGAACGCACCGCCGTCGCCCCGCGTCGGATAGTCGTCGGACTCGGGTGCGTGTTCCAGTTTGTCGTACGGGAGCGGGAGATACCACGTGCCGCGGTACTGTCGGGCCTCCGCCTCGGACGCGTACACCCGCTCTTCGGCGTCGTCGGTCTCTCCGTCTTGTTGCTCGGCGCTATCGAGCACCATCGCTCCGTGTCTCTCCGGTGCCTCCGAGGGCGTCGTCTGGCTGTCGCTGTCCACTCATCGATACTGGTTGACGCGGGGGGCCATCGCATGATAAATCCCCCTGATTGGCTGTCAGTCCCCGCCGAGGAAGTGCCAGAGGTGACCGCGCTCTTCTGGTGGGTCGACGCCAGGGAGCCCCTTGAGCGCGGGCTGGATGGCGTTCCACCACCCTTCGGCGGACTCGTACCCGGCGGTGTGGTCGTGGTAGACGTCCCGGAGGAAGTCCGCCTTCGTCGCCTCCGGATGCTCCGTCAGGTAATCGTAGGCGGCCGACAGTGCCTCACGACGCGCTTCGAGCGTCGGCCCGCTCCCCGGCAACTCGGCGGTGCGAATCGCCGTGGAGACGTCGTCGGGTCTGTCGGTGCTTTCGGAGACGTCCGCGGGTCGCTCGATGGGGACCCACCAGACACGGCTGCGTGCACCGACCTTCCGCGTGTCGAGCGTTCCCCGTTCGACCAGCTCGTTGAGCTTGTTGTGGGCGGTCCGTCGTGAACAGTCGAGCGCGTCCATCACGTCGCTGGCCGTGAGCGGACGTGCCCGGTCATCGCGCGCTTCGAACACCTCGACGACCGCATCCGGGGGAATCCGGTCGGCGTACTGCCCGCGTTCGTTCCGCTCCCGGTCGCGCGTCGCCTCGTCCATACCTGGAGTCACTGACCGAGCCGTGATAAGCCTATACACACGTGTACACCACCGTTACACACGTGTGTAGGTATCCGTTACAGCCTCAGTGGTCCTCTACACTCGTGTTGTCCGGGAGTGTCACGGTCTCCGTCACCGCCTCTCGTAGCACCTGATAGAAACGACGGAGAGCGTCTCGAACTGCCGATTTGCCCAGTACACACGTGTTTTGTGGAGTCGTACACTCGACTGTACCCGTCGCCGGAATCCATCACGAACTGCAACGAACGATGCCTATTTATCATCGGCATTGGTGAGCTGGTTTCATGCCACACCGCTTCAGGTATGGAACAGGAACGGACCGCTCGGCCACCAGAGGTAGTACGAGTGGGTCGAACGTAACCGGACGACCATCGAACTGCGAGCTCCCGGAGGTGAGCGATGGTTAACGCCGTCGACGCTGCCGTCGCACTTCTCCCGCTCGCGACCATCGCGGTGCTGATGGTGGGGCTCTACTGGCCTGCGACGCGAGCGATGCCAGTCGCGTGGGTGGTCGCCATCGGTGCGGGCGTCCTCGGCTGGGGGATGAACCTCCAGTGGATCGCTGCCTCGACGATAAACGGGTTCATCACCGCGGCGAACATCCTCTACATCGTCTTCGGCGCGATTCTGCTCCTGTACACCCTTAAACAGACGGGGGCGTTCGACGCCATCAACGCCGGCTTCGCCTCGGTCAGCGAGGACCGTCGCGTGCAGGTCGTCCTCCTGGTGTTCCTCATGGGGTCGTTCATCGAGGCGGCGGCCGGCTTCGGGACGCCCGCGGCCATCGTCGGCCCGCTGCTCGTGGGACTCGGTTTCCCGCCGCTGGCGGCCGTCGTGGTCGCACTCACGGGAAACCTGATGGCCATCACCTTCGGCGCGGTCGGGACGCCGCTCATCATCGGGATGATCGACATCTTCGAGAGCGTCGAGTCGATCAGCTCCGAGGTGGTCGGTCAGGGTAACTTCGCCTCCATCGCCGCGTGGGTGAGCGAGATCGCGGTGTTCGCCGCGAGCATGCACGTCGTCGTCGGCGTCGTCCTCCCCTTCATCGGCGTCGCCATGATGACGCGGTTCTTCGGCGAGGAACGCTCTATCAAGCCGGCGCTCGAAGTGCTGCCGCTCACGCTGTTCGCGTGGGCGTCGTTCTCGGTGCCGTACTTCCTCACCGCCTACTTCCTCGGGCCGGAGTTCCCCGGCTTGCTCGGGTCGATGGTCGGGCTGGCCGTGACGGTCGGTGCGCTGAAGGCGGGCTACTTCCACCCCGACGAGGAGTGGGACTTCGCGCCGGAGTCGACCTGGCCCGACCACTGGGTCGGCGACATCAAACCCGGCGAGTCGACGGCCGACGACGTCGCGGTCGCCGCCGACGGTGGCACGGTCCAGTCCAGTGGGCCGACCTCCGCGGGCACGATGTCCCTCTGGAAGGCGTGGACGCCGTACGCGCTCGTCGCACTGCTGCTCGTCGTCACCCGGGTCGTCGACCCGGTGAACGCGTTCGTCACGATGGACCTGTTCACCATCGCGTGGAGCGAACTCCCGTTCGGCGGGGTCGAGATACTCGGCGTTCCGCTCGCGATCGACGGTATCCTCGGGACGGGTCTCACCAACGACTTCGCCGTCCTCTACCTTCCCGGTGCGGTGTTCATCGCGGTCCACCTCGTGACGATTCCGCTCCACGGGATGGATGGACGGGAGATCAAGGCGTCGTGGGTCGAGACCGTCGAGAAGGTCGCACCCGCCGTCGTCGCGCTACTGTTCGCCGTCGCGACGGTGCAGATCATGCTGCAGTCGGGTGCCGCGACGGAGACCGACAGCATGCTCATCGTCCTCTCGGAGGGGATGGCCGGTGTCGCGGGCGGCGTCTACCCGTTCTTCGCGGCCTACGTGGGCGCGTTCGGCGCGTTCCTCGCCGGGTCGAACACGGTGTCCGACATCCTGTTCGGGACGTTCCAGTACGGCGTCGCCGAGCAGATCGGCACACCGCGGACGATCATGCTCGGCGCGCAGGCGGTCGGTGGTGCCATCGGGAACCTCATCGCCGTCCACAACGTCGTCGCTGCACTCGCCGTCGTCGGGCTCGTCGGCGAGGAGGGCCGCGTCATCCGACTGGAACTCATCCCGCTCGTCTACTACGGGACGGCCACGGGCATCCTGACGCTGCTGTTCAGCTACGTGCTGTTCCCGGGGACGTTCTAGCGGACGTGCCCGACCGACTTCGAGACGAACCGTCCACGAACACGCTCCCGGGTTGCGATATTACCCGGTTTTTATACACGGACACACAAAGGAAACACAACATGGCATCCCACTCACCCGACCACGCCCCAGAGGACCCCGCGACGAGGGGGGCGGACTACGACTACACGAGCGACGACGTCGCCCGTCCCGGACTCGTCGACGATCTCGAATCGCTCGTCGACGGCGACGTCCGCTTCGACTCCTACTCGCGACAGCTGTACGCCACCGACGCGAGTGCCTACGAACAGACGCCCATCGGCGTCGTCATGCCGACGTCGACGGCGGACGTCGCCGCCGTAATGGAGTACTGCGCCCGACGAGAGATACCCGTCCTGCCCCGCGGCGGCGGCACGAGTCTCGCGGGACAGACCGTCAACGAGGCGGTCGTCCTCGACTTCATGGACGGGCTGGACGACGTCGTCGACGTCGATCCCGAGGGGCGGACGGTCAGCGCTCAACCGGGTATCCGCCTCGGCGACCTCAACGGCGTGCTCGAACCGCACGGGCTGAAGTTCGCCCCCGACCCCGCGTGGGGCGACAAATCCGCCCTCGGCGGGGCGATCGGCAACAACTCCACCGGTGCCCACTCGCTGAAGTACGGCAAGACGGACTACTACCTCGAGGAGGCGGAGGTCGTCCTCGCCGACGGTACCGTCACCCGACTCGGAGAGACCAGCGTCGACGAACTGCGCGCCGAGGCCGACCCCGACGCCGACGACCTGCTCCCCCGCATCTACGCCGAGGTCGTCCGCATCCTCGACGAGGAGGCCGAGGAGATCGACGCTCGCTACCCCGACCTGAAGCGGAACGTCTCGGGGTACAACCTCGACATGCTGCTCGACGAGTTCCGCGGCGAGCGTCGGACGCCCGACGACGAGGGGATCGACCCCGACAGCCAACCGGGGACGGTCAACCTCGCCCGTCTGCTCGCGGGCAGCGAGGGGACGCTCGGCATCGTCACCGAGGCGACGGTGTCGCTCGACCCGATCCCGAACACGGCCGCCGTCGCGCTTCTCACCTACGACGACGTGCTCGACGCGATGGAGGACGTCGAACCGATCCTCGAACACGACCCCGCCGCCGTCGAGGTGATGGACGACGTCCTCCTGGATCTGGCCCGACAGACCGCAGAGTTCAGCGACGTCGTCGGCATGCTTCCCGAGGCGACGGATTCGGTCCTGCTCGTGGAGTTCTACGCCGAGGACGGCGACCACGGCCGCCAGCAGGTGGCGGATCTCGTCGCCGACCGTGTTCCCGGTGAGATAACCGAACTCGACCCGAGCGACGACCGCGTTCGGACCGAGCAAGAGCAGTTCGCCGTGGCGGCGATGGAGGCGCACGACGCCGACACGCGGGCGAAGTTCTGGAAGATGCGGAAGTCCGGACTCCCGATCCTGCTCTCGCGGACGACCGACGAGAAACACATCGCCTACATCGAGGACACCGCCATCCCGGCGGCGAACCTGCCGGCGTACGTCGCCGACTTCCAGGACATCCTCGACGACCACGACACGTTCGCCTCCTACTACGCTCACGCCGGCCCGGGCGTGCTCCACATCCGTCCGCTCGTCAACACGAAGACGGTCGAGGGCGTCGAGACGTTCGAGGCGATCGCCGACGAGGTGACGGACCTCGTCGTGAAGTACGGCGGGTCGGTCTCGGGCGAACACGGCGACGGCCGCGCGCGAACGCAGTGGAACCGGAAACTGTACGGAGACGACCTCTGGCAGACCTTCCGCGACCTGAAGACGGCGTTCGACCCCGACTGGCTGCTCAACCCGGGGAACATCTGTGGGCTGAGCGACGACGAGCTCGCAGCCGACGCTACCGGCGATAACGGTCCGAAACCTGCCCACGACATGACCGAGAACCTCCGGTTCTCGCCGGAGTACGACTTCGACGCCGAGTTCGACCCGACGCTGAACTGGGAGAACGACAACGGGTTCCAGGGGATGGTCGAACTCTGTCACGGCTGCGGCGGCTGTCGCGGTCCACAGGAGACGACCGGTGGAGTGATGTGTCCGACCTACCGCGCCGCTGAGGAGGAGATCCAGGCGACGCGAGGCCGGGCGAACCTGCTCCGGCAGGCGATGAGCGGCGACCTCTCCGAGGACGAGCAGTTCTCCGACGAGTTCGTCACAGAGGTGCTCGACCTCTGTATCGGCTGTAAAGGGTGTTCGAAGGACTGTCCCAGCGAGGTCGACATGGCGAAGCTGAAAGCCGAGGTGACCCACGAACACCACGAGCGACACGGCATCAGCCTCCGCGACTACGTGTTCGCCAACGTCGACACGCTCTCGAAGGTCGGGTCGACGTTTGCCCCGCTCTCGAACTGGGCGACGAAGGTGCCCGGCGTCCGGACGCTACTGGAGTCGACGCTCGGCATCGCGAAGGGCCGCGACCTCCCGACGTTCCACCGCGAAAGCCTCGAAGAGTGGTTCGAGGAACGCGGCGGTCCCCGGGTGAGTCGCTCGGAGGCGACGCGTTCCGTCCTCCTATTCCCCGACACCTACACCAACTACAACCACCCCGACGCGGGGAAGGCAGCCGTCCGGGCGCTCGAGGCGGCGGGCGTCCACGTCCGCATCCCGGAGGGCGTCGCCGGTAGTGGTCGTCCGGCACACTCGAAAGGGATGCTCGACAAGGCCCGCGAGGAGGCACGACAGAACGTCGAAGTGCTCGCACCGCAGATCCGCGAGGGGTGGGACGTCGTCGTCGTCGAACCCTCCGACGCCGTGATGTTCCAACTCGACTATCTCGATCTCCTCTCGGGGGCCGGCGTCGCCGAAGTCGCCGCCAACAGCTACGGTGTCATGGAGTACGTCGACACGTTCCGCCTCGACGAAGCGCTCACCTTCCGCGACACCGACGAGGCGCTCACCTACCACGGTCACTGCCACCAGAAGTCGACGAAGAAGGACCACCACGCCGTCGGCGTCCTCAGGCGGGCCGGCTACGCCGTCGACCCGCTGGACTCGACCTGTTGTGGGATGGCGGGGTCGTTCGGCTACGAGGCCGAACATCTCTCGATGAGCGAAGCGATCGCGCGAATCCTCTACGACCAGGTCGACGACAGCGACGGCGACGAGGTCGTCGCACCCGGCGCGTCCTGTCGGTCACAACTCGCCGAGAAGACGGGGCAGTCGAGCGATCCGCCGCACCCCGTCGAGAAGTTCGAGGCCGCGATCCGTTGAGGCGGTCCGAGGGTTTAGATCTCATCACGCGGCCACCGCGTTCCGTGACCTGACCGTCGTCACGGGCGACCCGCCGCAGTACGACGCACCGCCCGTGAACGCTCGCCCCCACGACTCTCTCTCCGCGTGGTCTGTCCGCCACTCTCCACTCGATACAGTAGCTCATGCAACTGGTCACTCACCCGACCGCACGCCGTCGTGTGGTCGGGTGAGTGATTACTTGAACTCGTTTAGTTACCGGAACGTCACTATTGGAACCTACCGTCCGCCGTCGGACTGGGGAACGGGGTCCCCGACTTCCAGTAGTCGTCCACCAGGTCTCGCGCCCACTCGACCGCTTTCGGCGAGTCGTTGCCGACGAACCCCTGAACGCCGCTGTCGGCGTAGACGAGAAACCCCATCTCCGGTCCGGCGTCCGTCTCCGCAGCGACGAGACTGTACGGAATCGACCGCTCACACCGGCGTATCTCCAGCTGTCCCGTGTCGAGCGACTCGGTGAGCTCTGTCCTGTAGCTGCTCACCAGTCGGTCGATGACGTCGTTCGTGAAGACGAGGCGCGCACTGAGGTCGTCGTCGACGAACTTCCGGTGGTAGATCTCGACCTGCTGGGGGAGGACGGCCGGAGCGATGGCGTCGACGTGCGTCGCTCGGTCGACGAGGTCGCTCAACCGTTCCACTGGAGTCAGCGGCGAATGTCGCTCGGCGACGACGACGGTGGCGTCTTCGAGAACACAGGGGTCACAGGGAGCGTCCGCTGGGAGCAACGAGAGCACGTCGACGCTGTCACCGAGGCCCTCGATCCGCCTCGCGAACTGGTCGTACTCGGTCAGCGCGAGGCGACCGGGGAGCGTCCGACGGTAGCCGCCGTTGTCGGTCCGCTCGACGAACCCGATCGCCTCGAGCTCGCGAACCGCTCTGTCGACGGTCGACCGTGAGACCGACAGCTCGTCGACGAGGTCACGTTTCGGAACTCCCTCCGTGTCGACTGCCCGCAACACTGGACCGCGACGTGCGACGACAGCCATCACCTCTGTCGGGTCCGGCTGTGCCATCGGATAGTTTTGTCGTCACTGCGACTATAAGGGTTCGGATGCGGGAACTACGTATAAATCAACGAAAGGTTTTAGTGATATGAATCAGGCTATGACAGATTCCTCCGAGCCATGAAGTAAAGGTGGGTCGCTGGGTAGGAGGGTATGCCGGGGTGCCTCTGACAAACACCGGCAACGAAGGCGGCTCCGTCGGTTCTGCCCGGACCGACGTGGCCGCATCTGGGGGTGGATCGCCGCTCTCTTTCCCGGCTGGCCGGCTCTTGCCCGGACTGGTCAGCCATCGGGGGACCATCCTCGTTTCTCTCAGCGACTCGCTCTGTGCGTCTGTCGTACCGCGTCTTCGAGCGCCGCGACCGACCGACAGAACGACAGAT
Source organism: Halogranum amylolyticum (assembly GCF_900110465.1). Taxonomy (GTDB): domain Archaea; phylum Halobacteriota; class Halobacteria; order Halobacteriales; family Haloferacaceae; genus Halogranum; species Halogranum amylolyticum. Next base: position 106,310 of record NZ_FODV01000006.1, on the reverse strand, counting down.
GGCTCTCGCAGTCGCAGTCCGACGCCCCGAACTCCTCGAGCGGTCCGTCTCCGAGTCTCTGGGCGACGGCACATTCGACGTCGACGCCTCGGGTCACGACGACCGCGACTACCGACGTCGACGGGTGGCCCAGCAGATAGTCGACGTGCCAGTGACGTACGTCGTGGTCGCCGGTCGCAACCCGGCGATGTCTGTCGACACGGGACAGCCCTCCGGGACCGAACGCGCTCCCAGTGTAGGCGTAGCCGCCGGCAGGGAATCGACAGTCGCCCAGTGCACCGACGTCGATCGTCGCCGTCTCCGGGAGGTCGACCACGAGCGTGTACGTTCCGATCTCGGCCGCCTCATCGACCATACTGTCGGGTGAGGGATCACACGCCGAAAAATCCGGCGTTGCACTCTCTCGACCCTTGTTTTCCCAGCCGAAGCTTCTTACAGCATGATGAACAAACGTGACACATGGATTGCAGAGTCGTCGTCGAAGCGGCCGTCCCAGTGTACGACGTAGAGACCGCCGACGAGGCGGTTCGGATCGCCATCTCGAAGACGGGCGAGATGCTGAACCCGGATCTCAACTACGTCGAGATCGACATGGGTCACCGGCAGACCGAGTCGGGAGAGGAGCTCCCACCAGCGTTCATCGCGGCCGACGAGGCGCTGGTCGCACTCGAACTCGAGATGACCGTGTTCAACGTCGAACGCGAGGAACACGCGAGCCGTATCGCTCGAAAGGAGATCGGAGAGCGTCTCGAGAACATCCCGTTGAAGGTGCTCTCGGTGGACGTGCTACCCGACGAGGAGACCGAGAGCGAGTCAGAAACAGAGACGGAGACAGACAGCGGAGAGACCAGCGTCGAAGCGGACGGCGGCGACGAGTCGGAGTCGTAGCTCGGCGGTCTGGAAGATGTCGCAAGGAGACAGATGTCGCGTTAGTCGGCCTTGGGTGCCAGCGGTTCGACTTCGGTGTCGTCTACCGACTTCGTGATCCCTTTGGCGAGTTTGAAAACAGCAGCTTTGTGGTCGGTCTTCGATTTGTGAATAGATGTCGGTCGGACGCCGAGTTCCTTGTACTCCGTCATCGGGAATTCGTCGCCTTCCCACTTTTCGCATTGGTTCTGTACCTCTGCAAGCAGGCCGTGAAGGTGGATGAGCTCCTGCTTCTTCATGAGCAACGCCAAGTTACCACTGGAGGGTTATATTATTATCTTGAGTCTCGTTAGCACACATTCCCGTCAGAGGGCTGGCAGACGGCAGATCTCGCCGCTTAGACGTCAACGAACCATCAGGCAGAATCTCTTCGCCGGTTGAGTTTCCGCTCACTTGTCTGATACTGAGGATCGAGGTCGGCACTCTTGTCTGCTGTCTGACCTGAAGACGGTACCGGCTCGACTCCCGCTCGTCCACCGGGTCGCTCGCGACGTGCCGTCGGGGTCGTCTCCGTCCGCGCGGCACGCTCGCGAGGCACTCTGCCCACCTTCTGAACGTTTTTGGGCTCCCGCTTCCGTAGTGAGCGTATGGGCTACGAAGACCATCTCGACCGTGCGCTGGAGGAGACGCCCGACATCGAGGACGCCGGCAGCCGCTTCGAAGTCCCCGACCCGGACGTTCGACCGGAAGGCAACGTCACCGTCTACGAGAACTTCCAGTCGACGATCGATCGTCTCGGTCGCGACGACAGCCATCTGCTCCGGTTCCTGCAGTCGGAGCTCGGGACGAGCGCACAGCTCGACGACCGTGGACGCGCCCGGTTCACGGGCGAGTTCAGACAGCGACGCGTCGCCGACGCGCTCGACGCCTACGTCGAGGGGTTCGTGCGCTGCTCGGAGTGTGGACTGCCGGATACGAGACTCGTGGAAGAACAGGGGACGACGGTGCTGAAGTGTGACGCCTGTGGCGCGCTGTCGTCGGTCCCCGACGTCTGAACGACTTCGCGGTCCGTCGACTGCGACCGCTACGCGGCGGTCACTCGAACTGGCGAACGATCTCGAGGTCGCGTTCTGTCCGCATGAACTCGGTCAACCGTCTCGTCGCGTGACAGTTCTGACAGCTGAAGTTCCGACGGGTCTCCGGGAGGTCGGTGGGAGTCGACTCCCACTCCTTTCCACACTCCGGGCACAGAAGACGGACAAACGCTTCGACCATACCCACAGTGTGCCTGCCGACTCAATAAAAGTTTGCGCGCCAACGGACGTTTGTAGAGATTGGGGGAGAACACCCACGCTTCAGTCGTGGGGGCTGTCACATTCGCACGGCTCTGGCTCTCTCTTCCGTAAAAAACACGTCAAAAAACGGTCGTCGACCGCGTCACCCCCATCAGGCGAACAGTCCGAGGTCCCCGGCTTCGAGGAGTTCCTTGTACCGGTTGCGGATGGTGACTTCGCTGATGTTGGCGACGTCCGACACCTGACTCTGGGTGACCTTCTCGTTGGTCAAGAGCGAGGCGGCGTAGACGGCGGCCGCGGCGAGCCCGACCGGCGACTTCCCGCTGTGGATGCCTGCTTCCTTCGCCGTCCGGAGCAGTTCGCGCGCTCGACGCTCTGCCTCGTCGGAGAGACCGAGGTCGCTCGCGAACCGCGGGACGTACTGTTCGGGGTCGGCGGGCTGGATCTCCAGTTTCAGCTCGCGGACGATGTAGCGGTACGTCCGCGTGAGTTCCATCTTGTCGACGCGGGAGACGCTCGCGATCTCGTCGAGCGAGCGGGGCGTCCCCGCCTGTCGGGCCGACGCGTAGAGCGCCGCGGTAGCGACGCCTTCGATCGAGCGGCCGGGGAGGAGGTCCTCGCCCAGTGCGCGGCGGTAGATGACCGACGCCGTCTCGCGGACGGCTTGCGGGAGGCCGAGCGCGGAGGCCATCCGGTCGATCTCGCCGAGCGCCTGCTTGAGGTTGCGCTCCTTGGAGTCGCGGGTGCGGAACCGCTCGTTCCACGTGCGGAGCCGCTGCATCTGCTGGCGCTGGCGGCTCGAGAGGCTCTTACCGTAGGCGTCTTTGTCCTGCCAGCCGATGTTCGTCGACAGCCCTTTGTCGTGCATCATCTTGGTCGTCGGCGCACCGACGCGGGACTTCGAGTCACGCTCGGCGCTGTCGAAGGCGCGCCACTCCGGGCCGCGGTCGACGTTCGCTTCCTCGACGACGAGCCCGCAGTCGCTGCAGACCAGTTCGCCGTGCTCCTTGTCGGTGACGAGTCGGCCCTCGCACTCGGGGCAGGTCTGAACGGACTCGTCCTGCGTTCGCTCCGTCTCGGAGGTGCTGGTGCTCGTGTATCGCTTGATGTTCGTTTCGCTCATGGTGGGGTGGGCGGACGGCGACCTCTCGGGGGAGGAAAGAAGACAGAAGTCCCTCGGGGGCGGCGTCCTTACTCATAGTAAGGGCGAAGACTATATAAATCTGTCGCCGACGTACAGACGCGAAAAACGAACGACAGGCGCCTATATACGGGCGTTTCGCTCCGATATGGGAAGCAAAAAGACGGTAACGAACGATGTTAAAGGTTCCGCAGAATCGAACCATCACCTCATATAACGCTTTCTTTCGGTGACGGCCGTCTCATAGGGGGGTCGTCGTAGACGTTCGTCGCCGGTGAGAATCGAACACGCGGCGAATCGAGAATCGGTGGGTCTCCGGTCCGCTCCGAGACCCCGCTCAGGCCGGGTGGATCGCGGCCGACATCATCGACAGCACGTTCTCCTGTTCGTTCAGTTGCGTCGGGGAGACGCCGAAGCAGACGACGAAGTCCGCGCCGTCGCGAACCTTCGAGACGTGGATGTCGACGTCGATCTGCTGGCCGCTGAACGCCGCTTTCCCGATGTACTTGGTCACCGTCGTATCGGTGCCGAGCACCGCGACGGTCTGAGAGGAGTCCTCTCGGACGTCGCTGATCCCCTCGTAGTTGCTCTGGAGCATCCCCACGAGTCGGTCGTTGTCGTAGTCGCCGACCGGGTTGAACGTCTTTCCTGCGAGTTCGATCGCCGGCGTCGAGATGGCCGCGAACACGCCGAGTCTCGCCGACCCGACGAGGGGGATCGACAGCGACTTCTCGTAGGTCGCTACCTTGTTGACGACCCGGACCGTCTGGGAGGCGAACTCCCGCTCGACGGTCCTGTCTTCGACACCGTTGAACTCGTAACCGGCGTCCGAGGCGACGCTCGCTTCGGTCTCTACCGGCTTCGCCTCGAACGTCTTCGCTTCCCCGAGTAGCTCCGTACACCCGCTCGTCAGCGCCAGTACGCCCGGAACTGCCGCGAGGACACGTCTGCGTGTGGTCATACGTGCCGTACGTTTCGTCTCCGTGATAAACGGTCCGGGTGTGTGACCGTCAGACGGAGTGTTCGACAGACGGCGATTCGATGTCTTTACCGTCCGCGCCACTCGGGGTCGCGGTCCTCGAAGAAGGCGTCGATGCCCTCGTCTTTGTCTTCGGTCGCGAAGAGACCGACGAACAGTTCCTTCTCGTAGTCGAGGCCGGCGTCGAGGTCGAGCCGCGAGGCCGCCTGTACCGCCTCCTTCGCGCGCTGGAGCGCCAGCGGACTCTTCGACGCCATTTTTCCGACCAAGTCGTCGACTCGTTCGTCGAGCACGTCCGGCGCGACCGCCTCCTCGACGAGCCCGATCTCCGCGGCCTCCGTCGCGTCGACGAGTTCGCCCGAGAGCACCAGTCGCATCGCCTGTCCCGGTCCGACGAGTCTCGTCAACCGCTGGGTACCGCCCCCGCCGGGGATGAGCCCTAGACCGATCTCGGGTTGGCCGAGTTTGGCGTCCTCGCGGGCGACGCGTACGTCACAGGCCTGTGCGAGTTCACAGCCGCCGCCGAGTGCGTGGCCGTTGATCCGGGCGACGACCGGTTTGGGGCAGTCGGCGACGACCTCGTACACTCGCGGTCGTTCGCTGGCCTCGCGCTGTTCGACGACCCCGCGCTCGCGGAGTTCTCCCACGTCGGCGCCGGCGACGAACGCCTTCGCCTCGTCCGCCCCTGTGAGCACGACCACGCGTACCGAGTCGTCGTCGGCGACGGCTCCGAAGACGGCCTTCAACTCCTCGCGAACCTGCCCGTTCAACGCGTTTCTGGCGTCCGGCCGGTCGATAGTGACGGTCGCGACGTAGTCACCGCGCTCGCCCACTTCGACGCGGACGAGCTCGCAGTCGGCGGCGACGTCGCGGACGCTCTCCGCGTCACTCATCGGTCCCCTCTTCCCCCGAGACGCCGACGATCTCGCCGTCCTCCCAGACGTAGAACCCCTCGCCGGACTTCTTGCCCAACTTGCCGGCGCGGACCTTCTTCCGGAGCACCGTCGGCGGTCGGAACCGCTCGCCCAACTCCTCGCGGAGCTGTTCGAGGATGTCGAGTCTGACGTCGAGTCCGACGACGTCGCCGAGTTCGACGGGCCCCATCGGGTGGTTGTAGCCGAGTTCCATCGCGGCGTCGATGTCCCGCGGGCTGGCGACTCCCTCCTGGACCATCCGCATCGCCTCCACGCCGAGCGCGACGCCGAGTCGCGAGGAGGCGAACCCCGGCGAGTCCTCGACGACGACGGCCGTCTTGTCGATCCCCTCGACGAACTCCTCGGCGAACTCGCGCGTCGCGTCGCTCGTCTGCTCGGCGGCGACCACCTCGACGAGTCCCATGATGTGGACCGGGTTGAAGAAGTGGAGTCCGACGGCCCGCGACGGATCAGCGAGCGCGCTCGCGATGCCCGTCACCGGGATGGAGGAGGTGTTGCTCGCGAGGACGCAGTCGTCGTCGACGTGTCCTTCGACCTCCGAGAGGACGCTCCGCTTCAACTCCTCGTCCTCCGGGACGGCCTCCACCACGAGGTCGGCGTCGGCGACGGCGGCGAGGTCGGTCGCCCCCTCGATGCGGTCGAATGCGGCGTCGCGCTCGGCTTCGGTGACCTTCCCGCGGTCGATGCCGCCCTGGAGGTTCTCGCGGACGTGTTCGAGCCCCGACTCGACGATCGCCTCGTCGACGTCGCGGAGGACGACGTCGTGGCCGCCCATCGCGCTCACCTGCGCGATACCGTGGCCCATCGTCCCCGCACCAAGTACACAGACGTTCATGAAAGAATCGCCGCCCGCCGTCCGATTAAATCATTCTCTTCGGGAGGCCACAGGGTGTGGTTGTAACTGTCACGGCCACAACGTTATCCCGCTCTCGCCCCATCCTCTCTCACATGGGGGATACGAAACGTGGGCGGGAGAAACAGGCACGGCAGGAGAAGCGTCGCCAACGGCGGAGAGAGATGGAAGCAGAACTCGACCGGGGCGACGAACCCGAACCCGAGCCGACGGACGACGAGAGGGTCGACGTCGAGTCGGATTCCTCGGAGGGTCCTCCCGAGTGTCACCGACGCGGCTGTCACGACCCGGCGGCGTTCGTCGTGCTCGAACGCTATCTCGAGGAGACGAGCCACAGCCCCGTCGAAGCGACGGCGATGCTCTGTGTGGCCCACACCGAAGAGGAGGGGCCGACCAGACTGGAGGCGGCGTACGACGACTACGTCTTCCGCATCGAACCGCTGCCGGAACGCGAGTCGTAGCCACGGAGGTCGAACCGTGCGAATCGACCGCACGGCCGGTAGAATGAATGGTTCCCGCGGAAACACTTTGCTATGTCCGGAGAGATGCCGAACGAGCGGCGGCGACGGATCGTACAACTCGCGGGACTCACGGTGGGCGGTGGGCTCGTCGGGGCGACCGGGAGCGCGAGTGCCGACGACGCCACGACCGAGAGAGACGACGCGACGGGGAGGGACGGAAGTGGCGAGGACGAGTCGGCCGACGAGGACGGTCTGGTCACCGTCCGAAGCGACCGCGACTTCGAGACGACGCTCGAGACGATCCGCGCGCGCATCGAGTCGAGTCCGCTCACACTCATCGACACCGTCGACCACGCCGCGAACGCCGAGTCCGTCGGTCGGGAGCTCCCGCCGACGATGCTGTTCGTCTTCGGCAACCCGAACGTCGGGACGCAGTTGATGCAGGAGCGCCGAACGGTCGGCATCGACCTCCCGCAGAAGCTGCTCGTCTGGTGTGAGGACGGCGACGTCAACGTCACCTACAACGACCCGCAGTATCTCGCCGACAGACACGGTATCGAGGGGAACGAGGAACTGCTCGAGACGATCTCGAACGCGCTCTCGACGCTCGCGACCGGTGACACGTCGGACGCCACCGACGACTGAGTGACGCCACCACGCGAACCGGTGGGCTACATACCTATCGCGTCCGTACCGGTCTCCATGCGGTTCGAACTACTGGACGCGGAGATGCGCCTCGACGAGTCGTATCTCGACGTCGACGAGGCGACGCTCCGACCGCAACTCGTCGCGTACGGCCGCGGCGACCGCCGCGAGTTCGACGTCTCGATCTCCTACCCGGAGGGGCTCGTCGGCGACGTGATGCAACTGATGGCCGCTATCCCGTACGGGGAGACGCGGACTTACGGCGACCTCGCCGTCGACCTCGAGACGTCGGCACAGGCGGTCGGACAGGCCTGCGGCTCGAACCCCGTCCCCGTCGTCGTCCCCTGTCACCGGGTCGTCGCCGCCGACGGTCTCGGCGGCTTCTCGGCCGCGGGCGGGACCGCCCTCAAGCGACGACTGCTGGGGCTGGAACGCGGCGAGTCGCTCGCGCGGTTCGGGTGAGTGCTCGCTGTTCTCTCGGTTCCGTCTCCACCCGCCGCTTAGCGACCCGAAAGCCGCCGTATCGAACTCACTCTGACTCGACGCGTCCGTCGGCGCTCTCGGCGGCGTCGCGTCGCTCGACCGCCTCGCCGTCGCCGGTGTTCCGACGCTCGTTCTCCGCCGCGATGCGTCGACCGCTGTAGACGTAGTAGGCGAGGGCGACCAACGGGAGGACGAACGCCGCAGCGAACCACAGATGGCGGGTGAACCCCCACTCGAGACCCTGTCGCCGGAGCGCCCTGATGTCCCCGTGGACGAGTCCGGCGAAGAAGAGATGGAGGACGAAGACGACGGCGACGACGGCGTCCCAGCCGAACGGGAGGACGAGAAACGCGAGTACGGTTCCGATCGTCCAGATGACCGGCAGGATGGGCCGATACCGCGATCGCACTCGCGGACGCGTCTGGTCGCGCTCGACCTGTTTGCCACGGCGATAGCTGTCCATACTCGTCTCCAGCAGTCGTCACCTGAAAAGCGGTTCGACGCGAGTCCGGACGGTCGCAGAGCGAGCCGTCGTCAGCGGAGGGGAGTCGGCGTCGCTCGACGACGATCGGAGTCAGTCGGCGGCGGTCTCGACCGTCTCCGTCGGCGACGTCCGGTCGAGCAGCGCGCTTCCGGCCGCCAGCGACGCCCCGAACAGGAACCCGACGGCGTGGGCGAACACGTTCGTCAACCGCCCCTCGACGACGAGTGTCGTCGGGAACAGCCCGTAGACGAGTACGGCGATCAGTGCGACGAGCGACGCGACGAACAGCGCGTCGACGAGCAGTTGTCGTCGCGGCCGTTCGACCGGGACGCGACCGCGACGGACTTCGAGGCGGATCCCCAACCCGGCGGTTCCGAGGCCCAGAAGGACCAACCCTACCGAGAGCGGTGGGAGACTGCCGGCGTAGACGACCGTCACCTCCGCGAGCAACAGAAGGACGACGGCCTCGCCCACGTAGATCGCGACCGGTCGGCCGTAGTCGTTCGCGACGAGTACCACGACCGTCACGAGCAGAAAGCCGCCGAAGCCAGCGACGACGCCGGAGAACCCCCGGTTTGTCGGCGTCATCCACGGGAACCACGTCGTCAACGTGAGGTAGTTCACGAGGTTGACGAGCACCGGGAGCACGACGAGCAAGAGCGCCGTCGTCGACCAGAACCACCGCTCGCGGTCGAGCTGTCGACAGACGAGGTAGGTGACGACCGCGACGACGACGTAGCCGACGAGGTTGCCGAAGAGGTGTGCGTCGTCGACGTGGACGTAGGCTGCCGTCAACAGCGTGTGCGGAGCGGGCGACCCGTGGTCGAACGCCAGTCGCGCCTGAGTCGCCGCCGGGAGGAGCTCGTGGACGACGACGAGGAGTGTGGCGACGCTGGCGAGGATGCCGACACCGACTCCCGCGTTCGGCCGACCCGGTCGACTCCGCGGCGACGTCATAGCTGGGTGTACGGTGGAGAACAGATAATGTTCCGGGTCGGTCTGCCGTTTCGAACCGAACCCACAGGTATATAAGGACGACTGACGGAATAGGAGGTGGAGTAATTGCGAATGGCAAAAGGTACTGTCGCTTTCTTCAACGACACTGGCGGATACGGTTTCATCGAGACTGAGGACGCGGACGAAGACGTGTTCTTCCACATGGAAGACGTCGGCGGCCCTGACCTCGAAGAGGGTCAGGAAGTCGAGTTCGACATCGAGCAGGCCGACAAGGGCCCGCGCGCGACGAACCTTCAGCGGCTGTAAGGCCGGACCCTGTAGTATCGGCACTAGACGGACTTTTCACGTTTTTCACCCGCCGAGCGACGGCCCCATCAGTCGGCCCCGACGATAGCTATCCGAGTCGCTTGACCTGTATCTCGTGTGTTCCGTCCGGTGTCTCGACGGTGAGACCGTCGACGAGGTGGTCTCGGACGGCCGTTCGCCACTCCTCGACGGCTTCTGCGTACGCCTCTCGATGGCTCTCGACGTCGTACTCGCCGGCCTCGCGGAGTCGGTCTTCCGTCTCGTCGACGTCGGGGTAGGCGGGAGCGTCGTCGGCGAGGAACCGCTCGGGGGCGAGATGGATCGGGTCGACGTCGTCGTAGCTCCCCTCTCCGCCCTCGCGGTGGATGCGAGCGCGCATCCGCCCGTAGAACGGAGGGGTGATGCGGAGCACGAGTCGCTGTCGCCCTCGCGCCGCCGCTTCGATGGCTGCCACCACGTCGTCGACGGTGACCGCCACTGACCGGATCGCGGTCGGGTCGGGACCGCCGACGTCGCGTCGTCGCTCGTCTTTCATCGGTCTGACTCCTCGTAGGAATCGAGCGAACAAGACCGCTCCGAACCCAGCAGACGCTCGGTCGCGACGACCCGACCGCCGTGTCGACAGCCACCTGACGGGTCGGTGGGTCAGCCGTTCACTCGCGTCGGTTTGAGCCCCCCGCCGCACTCCGGACAACACGACCGGTAGGCCATCGAACTCACACGCTGGTTACACTCTCGACACATGAACGGTCGCCGTTCTGGCATCGTGTGACTATTTGTCATGGTCTGTGTTAAATGTTGTCGCTCACGAACCTGCTCCGGTACGTGCATAAATTTTTATCATCGTTGTGGAAAGTGGGGGCATGGCCTACAGTTACGAGCCACACCACTTCGAGGACTTCGAGGTCGGGACCGAGTTCGAGACCGTCGGGCGCACCGTCACCGAGGCGGACTTCGTGATGCACTCTGCGCTCTCGGGCGACTGGACCGAACTGCACACGAACAAGGAGTACGCCGAGGACACGCAGTTCGGTCAGCGCATCGCCCACGGTCCGATGACGTTCGTGCAGGCGACGGGGTTCGTCTACCGCTCCGGCATCGTCGAGCGCACGGCCGTCGCCTTCCTCGGGATGAACTACATGGACCTGCCGAATCCGGTGTTCATCGGCGACACGCTCACGCAGGAGATGGTCGTCAGCGACCGCAAAGACCTGGGTAGCCGCGACGACGCCGGCCTCGTCGTCCTCGAGTGTACCACGACGAAACAGGACGGGACGGTCGTCTTCGAGGGCGACATGAAGTTCCTCATCAAGACCCGCGCGGCCGACGAGTAGCTCGGCATCGCCGCCGCCGACCGGTTACGCTTTTCACGTCGTCGGTCTATCACGGTCGTATGTCGAAGATACCAATTCTCGCCGAGGAGGACGAACCCCGCGCCATCGACACCCACGCCCACCAGCCGACCGCGGAGTTTCTAGAGGACGCCGGCGGCGAGATGATGCAGGACGCCGCCAGGAAGTTCGGCACCGACATCCACACCTGGGACTACGAGGCGATGGTCGAGGAGTACCACGAGGTCGGCATCGGACGCACAGTGATGCTCGGGTGGGACGCCGAGACGAACACCGGCAACCCGCCCGTTCCCAACGACTACGTCGCCGAGGTTCGCGACGACTACCCCGACTTTTTCGTCGCCTTCGGCAGCGTCGACCCGCTGAAAGACGACTGTATCGAGGAGGCCGAACGCTGTGTGAACGACCTCGACCTCTCGGGGTTCAAGTTCCAGCAGATCGCCCAGGGGTTCGACCCCAGCGACCCCGAACACGACGAGCTGTGGTCGACAATCGAGGACCTCGGCGTTCCCGTCGTCTTCCACGGCGGCAACTCGACGCTCGGCGCGGGGAGTCCGGGCGGTAGAGGGCTGAAGATCAAGTATGGGAATCCGATGCTCATCGACGACGTGGCGGCCGAACATCCAGACCTCCAGATTCTCATCGCGCATCCGGCTTTCCCGTGGGAGAAACAGCAACTCGCCATCTGCCAGCAGAAGGGGAACGTCTACATGGATCTCTCGGGATGGCTGCCGAAGTACATCGACGAGCAGGTGCTGCACTACGCTGGCACCGTCCTGCAGGACAAGGTGATGTTCGGCACCGACTACCCGATGATCCGCCCCGAGAAGTGGCTCGATCAGTTCGCGGAGTACACCGACTTCGGCGAGGACGTCCAGCGGAAGATCCTCTGGGAGAACGCCGAGTCGTTCCTCGGACTGTAGGCTGTCCGCTCTCGCGTCTTCCGTATCCGCTCATAGGGGTTATCGTCGCCGGCCGGAAGACCAGTGATCCGCAGCGAGCCACAGGGTGCAATTCTCACGGAGAGAATCTACGACCGTCTACGATAACCCCTATCAGAACTCCGGCTCTCGTTTCTCCAAGAACGCGCTGACGCCCTCCTCGTGTTCGGGCGTGTCGTAGGCGCGGGCCTGCAGCATCGCCTCGCGGTCGAGCGCGTCTTGCCAACCGCGTCCGGCGTTGCCGTGGATTCCTTCTTTGATGAGTCCGATCGTCCGCGTCGGACGCTTCTGTAGCGTCTCGACGAGGTCGTCGACGGCGGCGTCGAGCTCCTCGGCGGCGACGGTCCGGTTGACGATGTCCATCTTCGCGGCCTCGTCGGCGTCGACGAGGCGGCCCGTGATGGCGAGGTCTTTCGCGGTTCGCAGTCCCAGAAGTTGCGGGAGGAGGAACGTCCCGCCGGTGTCGGGGACGAGGCCGACCTTGACGAACGCGGCGCCGAACCGGGCGGAGTCGACGGCGACGGCGAAGTCGGAGACGGCGACGACCGCCATCCCCGCGCCGACGGCGTCGCCGTTGACCTTCGCGACGATGGGCACCGACGACTCGATGGCGGCCTCGGCGACGCGGCCGAACGTCGTCGTCATCACCTCGTAGGACTCTTCGGCGTTCCAGTCGCGGTCGGCCATCATCTGGACGTCGCCGCCGGCGGAGAAGGCGTGCCCCTTACCGGTGACGACACAGACGTCGTGTGTGTCGGGGTCGAGCGCTTCGATAGCGTCGGCCAGTTCCGCGGCGACGGTCGTCGTCATCGCGTTCCTCGCGTCGGGACGGTCGAACGTGACTCGGCGAACACCATCTTCGTCAGAGATGCGCATGGTGAGCCATCGGCGGGGGTGGTTGTAAAGTCGTTCCCGGCGGAACGGTGACGACCCGCGAGACGCGAAGACGACGACCGTCTGCCGACTGTCTGACGAAACTCCGCCAAGGGAAACCGTTTTCATTCGGGCGCGAGTCACCCGATTTGCTCGTCGTCGTCTCGTTCGCCGGACGAAACGGCGAGTTCCGTCTCAGGCAAGACGTGACCCGTGTGGTTTCTGGCGAACGCCGACGCGCCGCCACGCGTCGGCGAACCACTGTACGATCTAGCCGACAAGCCGACAGTTCTCTCCGAACTCAATCCCCGAACACCTGTGTCAACAGCCCTGCCTGTCCCCGCCGCAACCGCTCGAGGAACGCCGACTTGCTGATCCCCAACTCCGCGGCGACCTCGCTGGCGGTCGTCTCTCGGGGGACCGAGAAGTAGCCCATCGCCAGCGCCGTCCGGAGCGCCGCCTCCTGTGCAGGCGTCACGTCCCAGCGACCGGTCGCCGCACTCTCTCCCTCGGGGCCGAGCGGGTAGACCCGTTCGAGCGTGACGCCGACGGTCGCTCCCGCGGCTTCGAGGACGCCCTGGAGGACGTCGTAGCCGACGACCGCACCGGTGTAGCGCTCCTCGCCGTCGCGGTAGGTAAGCGTCTCGGCGACGAACCCGACGTCGGTCAGTTCGTGGACGACGCAGGGTACCTTCGAGAGACAGCGATACTCGTCTCGGTCCGTCCGTTCGTTGCCGGACGACCGGTGGAGATAGCGGATCCGGTCGTCGGCGTCGAGCGCCGCCGCGAGCTCGTCGCTCTGGGGAGCCCCGAACCGGAGTAGTGCGTTGCCGTCGGCCCGGAGCTGTGGTGGCCGACACTCGATTGGGACGCCGGCCGTCGCCGACGCGTCGGCGAGGGGGCAGTCGTCGCCGGTGACGCGGAACTCGACGACCAGACACTCGTCGATCATCGCACTCTCGTCTCTACGAGCCGCCACTACATATAAACCCCGTCTATAGACGGCCTAATCGGTATGTGCTCGCATCTGTAATTATTGTCCATGGACCTCGACACCGTCAAGGAGCGTGCTGGCCCCCGCCAGTTCAGCCCCAAAGACGACATGCCCGAAGAGTACCGGAAGGCGGCGACCCGGATGCTCCAGTTCCACGCGAACTCGGAGGTGATGGGCGGCTATCTCGAGAAGCCGTTCATCCGGCAGGCCCCCAGTCTCGACCGAAAGCTCGCGTTCTCGGCGAAGGTGCAGGACGAGATCGGTCACGCGCAGTTGCTCTACCGTGCGGCGGAGTCGCTGGGTGTGAAGACCCGCGACGAGATGCTCGACGAGTTGGCCGAGGGGGAGGGGAAGTTCCTCAACTGCTTCCACTACCCGATGGAGACGTGGTACGAGGTGCCGATGATCGGCTTCTTCGTCGACGGTGCGGCGATGCGGCGGCAGGCGACGCTGAAGAGCACCTCGTGGGAACCCTACGCGCACGCGATGGACAAAGTGTGCTTCGAGGAGGGGTTCCACGTCAAACACGGCGAAGACATGCTCCGCGAGCTGATGACCTCCTCGAAAGCCAACCAGGAGCGCACGCAGGAGGCGTTCGAGGAGTGGTGGCCCCGCGTCATCCAGTTCTTCGGCCCGGTCAACTCCCAGAGCACCCACCACGGCTTCGCGGCCGAGGTCGGCCTGAAGACCAAGAGCAACGACGAACTCCGGCAAGCGTTCCTCAACACCTACATCCCGAAGGCCGAGCGCTACGGGCTGGAGATTCCGGACACGCCGGAGATCATCTACCACGAGGACGAGGGTCGTTACGAGGTCGTCGAGGAGGACCTCGACTGGGACCAGTTCTGGACCATCGCGAAGAACGACTACGACGGCAGCTACGAACAGATCGGCTCCCGGGCCGACCGTCAGGAGGCCGTCGAGTGGGTTCGCGAACAGATGGACAGCTACGAGACCGCACACACCGGCACCGCCCCGCAGGCGGCCGACTGAGTTAGAACCATGATTTGGGAAGTCTTCAGACAGGAGAAAGCGGGCGACTACCACCGACACGTGGGGAACGTCCACGCACCGGACCGCGAGATGGCCAAACTGTTCGCGCAGATCCAGCACGGCCGGCGGATGCAGACCCACAGCATCTGGGTCGCCCCGCAAGAGGAGATCTCGGAGGTCGACGACGAGGACACCGACTTCGGCGGGTCGACCGACAAGGCGTACCGTTGGGCGATGACGTACAACCGCGTCGACGCCAGCGGTATCCAGGAGGTCGTCGAGTCCGAGGCCGAACAGCGTGCGGCGGCGAAGAAGCGCGAGGCCGCCGAGGAGGCCGACTCGTGAGCCTCGACGACGCCGACTCGCTGACCGACGAGGAGCGCGCCGCCGTAGAGGAACTGCTGTTCCGGATGGCCGACGACGAGTACGTCGCCGGCGAGCGCTACATCGAGTGGCAGATCTACGCGCCGACGCTCGAATCGGATCTCGCGCTCTCGAACATCGCACAGGACGAGTTCGGTCACGCTCGCCTCTGGTACGATCTCCTGCAGGACATGGGCTACACCGAACAGGAGTGCATCTGGGAGCGCGACCCGGCGACGTGGACCCACTCGACACTGGTCGAACTCCCCTTCGAGGAGGGCGACTGGGCGGACGCCATCGTCCGGAGCTACCTCTACGACGTCGCCGAGAACCTCCGAATGGAGGCGCTCGTCGACTCGTCGTACCCGCCGGTCGCCGACCGCGTCGCGAAGGTGCTCTCCGAGGAGCGGTACCACCGGGAGCACGCCCAGAGCTGGCTCGAACGGCTCACCGGCGGCGAGGAACACGACCGCGTACAGGCCGCCGTCGAGCGCCTGTTCCCCTACGCGCTGACGCTCTTTGCGGCCGGGCAGCACGAGGACGACATCGTCGACCTCGGGCTCCGAACGGAGAGCCTCGACGACCTCCGCGAGGAGTGGCTCGACGTCGTCGTCCCGTTCCTCGAGTCGCTCGACCTGACGGTACCGGAACCGGACGAGGTCGACCTCCCCGAGGAGACGGGTCGCGACGGCAGCCACACCGACGCGTGGTTCGACCTCTACGACGAGTTCACGCACACCTACGACGAACTCGACTTGGACGAACCCATCCGGATCCGGGGTGAAGGATGAGCATGGAGTCGGGCGCGCCGGTCGGGTCGGACGCGTGCGCCTACACCGACTACGCGCCGGGCGAGAAACCCGAGGCGTTCCCGAAGACCGGTGAGGGTGCCACGGGCGTCGAGGCCGACATCTGGGAGGCGCTGTACGAGGTGCAGGACCCCGAGATGCCCGTCAGCGTCGTCGACCTCGGGCTGATCTACAACGTGGACGTAGAGAGCGAGCCGCCGGAGGGGTCTCGTGAAGACGGTGAAGCCGCCGGAACGAAGGCGACCGTCGAGATGACCCTGACGTACACCGGCTGTCCGGCGCGGGACATGATCCTCAACGACGTCCGGTGTGCGGCGATGACCGCTCCCGGCGTCGACGAGGCCGAGGTGAAACTGCGCTACAACCCGCCGTGGAACGTCAACATGGTGACCGAACAGGGGAGAGAACAGCTGCGCGAGTTCGGGCTGAGCGTGTGAGATGGTGAAACTATGAGACGTTCGTTCGACCCGTCGACTTCGACCAGCGGGGACACGGAGGGTGCGGAGTGCCCCTACTGTGGGTCGACGGAGACGGTTCGCGAGCATCCGAAGGGCCCCGGGCTCTGCCGGTCGATGCACTACTGCAACGACTGTGAACAGCCGTTCGAGAAGTTCGGCTAGAGAGTCGAGGTTCTCGAGGTCCACTTTTCGACGCGGCTCGTCTGTTTCGATGGGCGGTGCTCACTTCCTTCTGTAGTTAGTCAGCACGAGAGTCTCTCGAAAGCCCACGCGCTGTCGACTCGCGCGCCTCGCTGCGCTCCTCGCTCTCCGCAGCCGCTGCGGTGCTTGCGTCGTCATCAGAAATCAAAGATTTCTGATCGGCTCACGAGACGCGATGCGTCTCGTGATCGTCGTGCCTCGTCGACAGCGCGTCCCCTTCCAGTCCCGCCCGCCGCACAGCCACGTGCCGGAACGAAACTCAGTCCTCGCGACCGACTACAGGTCGAACAGTTCTGCGGCCTGCTCCATGTCTTTGTCGCCACGTCCCGAGAGGTTCACCACGATGGTCTCGTGTTCGCCCTCCTCGGCCAACTGCTTCGCCAGCGCGAGACCGTGACTCGACTCCAGGGCGGGGATGATCCCCTCCGTCTCGCTGAGCGTCCGGAACGCCTCCAGCGCCTCGTCGTCGGTGATGCCACGGTACTCACAGCGACCGACGGCGCGGAACATCGCGTGTTCGGGGCCGACGCCGGGGTAGTCGAGGCCGGCAGAGACCGAGTGCACTTCCACGTCGTCGTCGATCACTCTCGTGTGCATCCCGTGGATGACGTCGTCTTTCCCCTTCGCCAGCGGCGCGGCGTGGCGCTTCGAGTCCGTGCCCTCCCCACCGCCTTCGCCGCCGTAGAAGGCCACGTCGTCCTCGCGGAAGGCGTGGAAGAGGCCGATGGCGTTCGACCCCCCGCCGACGCAGGCGACGGCGGCGTCCGGCAACCCCCCGGTCTGCTCCTGAATCTGTTTGCGGGCCTCCTCGCCGATAACGGATTGAAACTCCCGGACCATCCGCGGGAACGGGTCCGGGCCGACGACCGACCCGACGAGGTAGTGGGTGTCGTCGACGTTGTGCGCGAAGTCCTCGAGCGCGGCGTCGACGGCGTCGGCCAGCCCCTTCCCTCCGCGGGTGACCTCGTTGACCTCCGCCCCCATCAGGCGCATCCGGAAGACGTTCATCCGCTGGCGCTCGGCGTCCTTCTCGCCCATGTAGATCTCGGTGTCGAGGCCGAACAGCGCGCCGACCATCGCCGTCGCCGTCCCGTGTTGGCCTGCGCCCGTCTCCGCGATGAGGCGTTCCTTCCCGGCCTTCTTCGCGAGCAGGGCTTGTCCGACGGCGTTGTTTATCTTGTGTGCGCCGCCGTGCAGCAGGTCCTCGCGCTTGAGGAAGACGTCCGCGCCGTACTCCTCGGAGAGATTCCCGGCGTAGTAGAGCGGCGTCGGCCGCCCGGCGTACTGTTCGAGTATCTCCCGGAACTCGGCGTGAAACTCGGGCGTCTGGGCGATCGCCTCGAACGCCTCGGTCAACTGGTCGAGCGGTTCCTCCATCACCTCGGGGACGTGCCGTCCGCCGAACTCGCCGAACTCGCCGCCCTCGTCGTCTCCTGACGACTCGTGTTCACTCATGACACAACTGCCGTCGCTGCTCTACAAATGTGTTCTGGTGACGACAGCGTCCCCCCCGTAGGCGACGCTACTCTCGCGTTCGTCCCACCATCCGTATCCACGCGACCGTCCAACGACGACCACGCGCGCGTCCAACGTTCGAGTCCTCGGGGAGCGACACCGTCGACACGCGAGGTCGACCCTGCTGTGACGGCCGACGACGCCGGGTCGACGTCAACCACCGGACGTCGCTGGACCAGTTCGTCACAGGCCGGACAGCAGTAGGTCACGGCGTCGTCCGTCTCGCTGATCTCCCAGTCGCCGTCGAAGCGGTCGGCGTACCCACAGGTAGGGCAGAACAGGACCGCCTTACTGTGAGGCGGGCGTGACGACCGCGGGGACAGTGACCCCGATCGAGTCATAACCGGAGGTCGCCGCTCGGGTGCAATAAACGCCGTCCTTAGTGAGTGGGGCCGAGTTAATATGTCTCCTCACAGTTGGGGTGGCGTCGTCGACCGGAGCGACCGAACGAGGCACGTTTAATCCCGGGGGCGAGAACTCCTACCCATGACGACCGACGCGTGGTTCGCCGGCCTCTCTTCCGGCGACCCCGACGAGACCGACGAAGCGGCGACGCGCATCCGAGAGGGAAGCGCCGACGCCCCGGCCGACTGGCCGACGCTGGCCGTCGAGGCAGGCTTCGTGCCCGACGAGGAGGCGTACTACGCGACGCTCCGCGAGGCGACGATCGCTGCCGCCCGCGCGGCCGTCGTCGAACGCGAACGCGCCGACGACAAACAGCTCGTCCACGCCGTCCGCGCGATGGACGACGCCGAACGGACGGCCAACGAACTCGCCGAGCGCCTCGCGGAGTGGGCGGGGACGCTGTTCGACGACGCCGGAACGGGCGTCGACTACGCACGTGAGCTAGCGACGCGAAACCCCGAGTCGCCGGCCGAGGAGCCGGTCGTCTCCTTCGCTGGTCGCGTCGCCGACCTCGCCGACGAGGCCGACGACCTCCGAGAGTTCATCGAGCGCCGCGCGCCCGACGTCGCGCCGAACCTCGCGGAGATGGCCGGTCCGGTGCTCGCCGCCCGACTCATGTCGCTGGCCGGCGGTCTCGACGAACTGGCGAAGAAACCCAGCGGGACGGTGCAGGTGCTCGGGGCCGAAGACGCCCTGTTCGCCCACCTCGCAGGACGTGCGACGTCGCCGAAACACGGTGTCATCTTCACTCACGAGTACGTCCGCGGGACGCGGAGTGAGGACCGCGGGTCCGCCGCCCGCGCGTTCGCCGGGAAACTCACGCTCGCCGCCCGCGTCGACCACTACGGCGGCGAGTTCAAGGGGGAGCTTCACGACGACCTGCGGGAACGTATCGAGACGATCCGCGCCCGCGGCGAAGGGGGTGACGACGAATGAGCGACGAACGGCCCGACGATCTTCCCGCAGGCGTCGAACGCCGAAGCTTCGACGGGCGAGACCGACTCGCGACGCGAGGACTCCCGGTCTACGGCGAACCGACCGACGGCGACTGGCGTGTCTGGGACGCAGGGCGGTCGAAGCTCGGCGCAATGCTCGAACTCGGGATGGATACCGGTCTCGGCGGTGGCGAGACGGTGCTCTACCTCGGCGCGGCGAGCGGGACGACCGTCTCGCACGTCGCAGACCTCGCCGGCCCGACCTACGCCGTCGAGTTCGCCCCCCGACCCGTCCGCGACCTCGTCGCCGTCGCCGAGGACCGCGAGAACCTCTTTCCGCTCCTGAAGGACGCTCGCAAACCCGAGAGCTACGCACACGTCGTCGAGGCCGACGTCGACGTCGTCGTCCAGGACGTCGCCACTCGCGGGCAGGCACAGGTCGCCGCCCGCAACGCGCAGTTCCTCCGCGAGGACGGCCGACTGCTCGCGGCGATCAAGGCCCGCAGTGAGGACGTGACCGCCGACCCCGCGGACGTCTTCGACGACGTTCTCGACGAACTCGCAGAGCACTTCGAGATACTGGAGACCGCTCGGTTGGACCGGTTCCACGACGACCACCTCAGCGTCGTCGCCCGCCCCCGGTAGCGCCGCTCGCTTTTTCCCTCCCTCTCGCACTGGTATTCTATAGTTGTACTATCCGGTGGTACTTTGGTCGTCGGCGCGAACGCTCGGCTATGGCGTTCACCGACAGCCTCCGCGACGACGCCGACGAGATCTGGACGGCCATCTACGACCACCCGATGGTCGAAGGCATCGGCGACGGGACGCTCGACGAAGAGCGGTTCCGATACTGGCTGCGACAGGACTACGTCTACCTCGTCGACTACTGTCGTCTGTTCGCGCTCGGAGCGGCACAGGCACCGACGCTGGACCGGATGGAGACGTTCGCGACGCTGCTCTCGGAGACGCTCCACACCGAGATGGAGCTCCACCGGGAGTACGCCGCCGACTTCGGCATCACCGAGACGGACCTAGAGGAGACGGCGGCGTCGCCGACCACGCGAGGCTACACCGACTTTCTGGTCCGGACCGCCGCGCTGGGGACGTTCGGCGACCTCGTCGCCGCGCTCCTCCCCTGTATGTGGGGGTTCAACGACACCGGGCTCCGACTCCGCGAGGACGGCCTCCCCGACGAGGAGCGGTACGCCGAGTGGGTGCGAACCTACAGCAGCGACGAGTTCACCGAACTCACCGAGTGGTGCAAGGAACTGATGGACGACGTGGCGGCGTCGTCGACCCCCGAGGACCGCGAGCGCTACCGGGAGCTGTTTCTCACGTCGGCGCGCTACGAGTACGAGTTCTGGGACGCCGCCTGGCAGTTAGAGGGGTGGTCGGTGTGACCGTCTCCGGGTTCACCGACTTCGACGAGAGCGACGAGACGCGGTTCACCGAGTGGCTCCGCGCCCGGTCGGAACCGGCGTGGACGGAGGCGACGACGCATCCGTTCACCCGCGATCTCGCCGACGGGTCGCTCGACCCCGACGCCTACGCCGACTACCTCGTCCAGGACTACGCTTTCGTCGACACGCTCGTCAGCCTCGTCGGCTACGGTGTCGGACAAGCACCGACGATGAGACAGAAACGCCGACTCGTCGAGTTCCTCGACACGGTCACCGACGAGGAGGACGATTACTTCGAGCGGTCGTTCGAGGCGCTGGGCGTCGTCCCCGACCGCTACGAGAACCCGCCGCTGGCTGAACCGACCGCGGCGCTGCGGGACCTGCTCTGTCGTGCGGCGACGACCGGCGACTACGCCGAGACGCTCGCGGTGTTGCTCCCGGTCGAGTGGGTGTATCTCACCTGGGCGGAGTCGGTCGACGCGCCCGACGAACCGTTCTACTACCGGGAGTGGGTGACGCTCCACGACGACCCGGCGTTCGCGGCCTTCGTCTCGTGGCTCCGCGACGAACTCGACGCGCTGGGTCCGACGCTCGCCCCGCGTCGACAGCGACGCGTCGCCTCGCTTTTCACGCGGGCCGTCCACCTCGAGGTGGCGTTCTTCGACGCCACGTACAGGTGACGCGAGCGGGGCTACACGCCGTGCTCGCGATGCCAAGACCTATTTAATGGGCCGACTCGAAGGAGCGGGCAATGGAGTTAGGGTCGCCGGAGTCGTTCACGCGGCTCGGAACGCTCGGAGTCGAAGAGGAGTTCTACATTGTCGACGACACGGGACGGCCGACCTCGGGGATCGACGATCTTGTGTACGGGGACGACGACCCCCCGGAACCGCTCGTGGGACGCCTCGACCACGAACTGTTCCAGTTCACCATCGAGACGCAGACGCCGCTCATCGAACGCCTCGACGACGCTTCCGAGGCGATCTCGTCTGTCAGAGACGCACTCGTCGAACACGCCGAGAACCACGGCTACCGGATCGCGGGCGCGGGGCTGCATCCGATGGCCAAGTGGCGCGAACTCGACCACGCACAGAAGGACCGCTACCGCGCACAGCTCGACCGGATCCAGTACCCGCAGCACCGGAACACGACGGCCGGCTTCCACGTCCACGTCGGCGTCGACGACGCCGACAAGGCGACGTGGATCGCCAACGAACTCCGGTGGTATCTCCCGCCGATGCTGGCACTGTCGGCGAACTCGCCGTACTGGAACGGGTTCGACACCGGTCTCCAGTCGGCGCGGGCGAAGATCTTCGAGGGACTCCCCAACACGGGGATGCCGACGGCGTTCGAGGATTTCGAGGCGTTCCAGCGGTTCGAACGCCGGATGGTCGAACTCGGCTCGATCAACGACCGCGGCGAACTCTGGTACGACGTCCGCCCGCACACCGGCCATGGGACGGTCGAGGTCCGGACGCCGGACGGACAGTCGGACCCCGAGGTCGTCTTCGCGTTCGTCGAGTACGTCCACGCGCTCGTGATGGACCTCGCCGAACGGTACGAGGACGGCGAATCGGGCACCGATATCCGCCGCGAGCTGCTCGACGAGAACAAGTGGCGGGCGATGCGCTACGGTCGTGAGGCCAGTTTCGTCGACCAATCCTCGGAGGAGACGGTCGACCTCGCGACGTTCGTCGACGACGAGTGCGACCGACTCGGCGTCTCGGGGCTCCGTGATCTCTTCGACCGGGAGAGCGGTGCCGAACGACAGCGTCGCATCCACGACGACGAGGGCGTCGACGCGCTCTGCAGGTCCGTTCTACTCTGAAACCCGGTGCTCACGACAAGCAAACGTTTTTCCCGGCGTAGTTCTGACCTGCGGTGCAGAACACATGGCTGCAGATGACGCTCCTGACGACCCCCGCGACGAGACCGACTCCGGAGACGAGACCGCGACCGACGAGGTCCGCACGGCACGCGAGCGGATCGAGGAGAGCGCCGACCGGGCCGTCGAGGAGTTCGACCAGAGCGTGGTCGACCTGCTGGCGTGGCTACTCGACACCGAGACGCGGGCCCGTATCTACGTCTACCTCCGGAAACACCCCGAGAGCACGAGCGAGGAGATCGCCGACGGGACCGGGCTCTACCCGTCGACCGTCCGGGAGGCGCTCGCGGAGCTCCACGACGAGGAGATCGTCTCGCGGCAGAAACGCCAGAGCGCCGGCGCGGGCAACAACCCCTACGAGTACGAGGCGATCGCCCCGAGCGACCTCGTCCGCGGTGCGGTCGGTCAGGTCCAAGAGCAGCTGAACACGGTGTTTAACCTCGATCGGCGACTCGACGACGAGGACCGAGACGGCGAGGACGGACCGGTGACGATCACCGTCCGCGGCGACGAGACGGAACAATAGACGGCCCCACTCGGAGCGAGGAGTCGGCATCGGTCACCCGACCGGTTTAAGTTCTACCGCATCTACGCCGAGATATGAACGTCGCGCTCGGCGGGACTTTCGACCCGATCCACGACGGTCACCGCGCGCTGTTCGACCGGGCGTTCGCACTCGGCGACGTGACGGTCGGACTCACGTCCGACGAACTCGCCCCGAAGACGAGACACGTCGACCGGTTCGTCCGTCCCTACGACGAGCGAGAGCGCGACCTGCGGGCCGAACTCGCCACGTTCGCCGACCGCCACGACCGCGAGTTCTCGGTTCGGAGACTCGAGGAACCGACCGGCATCGCCACCGAGGCGGGGTTCGACGCCCTCATCGTCTCACCGGAGACGGTGGGCGGCGGCGAACGTGTCAACGAGATTCGCGAAGAAAAGGGGTTGCCGCCGCTCCGACTCGAGATCGTCGAACACGTCCCCGCCGAGGACGGCGACCGCATCTCCTCGACCCGCATCGTCATGGGCGAGATCGACGAACACGGCAACCTGACGCCGCACTCCGACGGTCGCGAGAAGACGCGGATGGACTGACGTCGCTCACCAACTCGGGTCGTCACCAACTCGGGGGTCGAAAGCCGGCGTCGTCGAGGATACCTTTCCACCGTTGCTGGACGCTGAGTCGCGTCACGCCCATCGCGTCGGCGACGGCGGTCTGGGAGCGTTCCTCGCCGGCGATGAGCGCGCCGGCGTAGATGCTCGCGGCGGCCGTGGCCGGTTTCGACCGGTCGGCGTCGGGGACGTGCGTCAAGAAGAGATCGGTGGCGTTCGAGCGCGCCTCCGACCCGAGTTCGAGGCTGTCGCTCGCGCGGTCGATGGCGGCCAGCCACTCCTCGTTGTCCACCTGGTCACGAGCGCGATACATACCTCTGCGTTCGGCGCGATGGCATATAAACCGTCGGCGACGGCTCGAACGATAGCTTCTTACTCGTGTTTCCTGTAGCACGGAACGCGCGTGGGTAGCCAAGCCAGGAAACGGCGCAGCGCTTAGGACGCTGTCTCGTAGGAGTCCGCCGGTTCAAATCCGGTCCCACGCATACTGTCCCGAACGCCAGTGAGAGACGTGTATGCGCAACGAGCGGATTTGTGCTGGGGAACGAACGCAGTGAGTGACCGTGGTTCACGATCCGCTCGCACGCATCTCCGAACGCTCATTTCCGTCCCCGACTCGCCAGATGGTACGTCAACACCATCTTCATCCCCTCGACGAACGACCCGAGGTCGACGGACGTCGCCTCCAGCCGACCGCTCTTGAGACTGCTGTACCGGGTCTCCCACTCGGTCAGGAAGTACTCCTCGACTTGATGGTCGCGGATCCGCTCGGCGAGTTCGGCTTTCGTCTCGGGGTCGTCGCTCCGGAGTTCCTCGACGGTGACGATGCCGTGTCGGAGCGCGTAGACGATGACGCCCGAGGAGAAGTCGCCCTCCTCGCCGCACGCGACGTTCGTCGTCGACGACGTTCTCGACGTCTACGCCGCGGCCAACTCGGCGCTCGCGAAGGCGTTCGAAGCGGTCCTCGAGAACGCCGTCGAGCACAACGACGCCGAGGCGCCGCGGGTCGAGGTGTCGATGGCCGCCGACGAACGGAACGTCGAGGCGGTCGTCGCCGACAACGGGCCGGGGATCGCCGAGGGCGAACTCGATCTGGTGCTCGGACTCGAAGAACCCGACCAGGTCCGTCACGGTCAGGGGATCGACCTCTTCTTCGTCTCCGAACTGATGGCCGAGTACAGCGGTCGGATCACCGTCGAACCGAACGATCCCCGTGGGACGGCGTTCACCTTCCATCTGCGACGGCAGTCGGCGCCCTGACGTCACCGACGCTCGCCCCCGAGCGACGCGTTGTAAGAGATAAATTCACACACCGGAGTCGACTCGTTTTTTGTGACGCTCGTCTGCACGTATCGCCGACGAGCGACGGCGAAACCACTGGCCGGCTCACGGGTCGGCGGGACGAGACGGGTCGTCAGCGCCGTCGACAGTCGCTCGCAAAGCTTTTTCCCCGTCCCCTGAAAGGTACGTGACAATGGCGACGTTGAGCGAACTTCTCGCAGACCTCGTGGCGGACGTCGACGGCGTGTTTCTCTTCTCCCCGAGCGGCTCGTACTACGAACAGTTCACCGATCTCGAGGAGGATCTCGTCGTCGTCGCACCGGAGAACACTGTCGGCGCGGAGACGTTCGTCGAGCTCCCGCTCGAGTTCGACAACGTCCGCGACCGCGTGAAGTTCTCGATCGAGGGGTCGATGGACCGCGGGCTGTTCGAGGAGGGCGACGTCGTCGCCTGCGTCGTCTCGACGTTCGGCGGCGACATCGACACCGTCGTCCGGGTCCGCGTCGGCGAGTCGATGCGCTCGGGCGTCTACGACCTCTTCGTCAACTCCCGGGCAGACCCCGGCGTCATCCGTGACGTCTTCGAGGTCGCCATCGAACTCGGAAAGAAGGGACAGAAGGGGAAACCCGTCGGCGCGCTGTTCGTCGTCGGCGACGCGGGGAAGGTGATGAACAAGTCCCGACCGCTGTCGTACAACCCCTTCGAGAAGTCCCACGTCCACGTCGGCGACCCCATCGTCAACGTGATGCTCAAGGAGTTCTCGCGGCTCGACGGCGCGTTCGTCGTCAGCGACTCGGGAAAGATCGTCTCGGCGTACCGCTACCTCGAACCGTCCGCCGAGGGCGTCGACATCCCGAAGGGACTCGGTGCACGGCACATGGCCGGCGGTGCCATCACCCGCGACACCAACGCGACGGCTATCGTTCTCTCGGAGTCGGACGGTCTCGTCCGGGCGTTCAAGGGCGGAAAGCTCGTCCTCGAGATCGACCCGGAGGAGTACTGAGATGCAAGTCGAGCAGGTCCTCACCGACATCCCCCCGCGGTGGTGGCTCGCGCTCGTCGTCCTCTTCATCGGCATCCTCCTGAGCTACGTCGTCACCGTCGTCAACCGCCGGCTCCTCGAACGGGCGGGCGTCCCTCGTGCCATCGAGGGGACCGCTTTCGAGCGGATGGCCCACGAACTCGGTACGTCGACGGTCTCCATCGTCGCGAAGTTGAGCGGCTACTTCGTCTTCCTGCTCACGCTGTTCGTCGCACTCACGGTGGCGCAGATCGAGTACACGACGCTGTTCTGGAGCGGCGTCGTCGGCTTCCTCCCCGGGTTGTTCCTCGCCGTCCTCATCCTCATCGTCGGCATCGTCGTCGGCGACAAGGTCGAACTGCTCGTCCAGGAGCGACTGCGCAGCATCAAGGTCCCCGAGGTGAACTTCCTCCCCCGACTCGCGAAGTACAGCGTCTTCTACGTCGCGGCGCTCATCGCACTGAGTCAGGTCGGGGTCGCTACGCTCGCACTCATCGTCCTGCTCGCCGTCTACGCGCTGGCGGTCGTCCTGTTCAGCCTCGTCGCGTTCCGCCCGATGCTCCAGTCGGGGGCTGCAGGTACCTACCTGCTTCTCACGCAGACCTACGGCATCGGCGACGAGATCCGCATCGGCGAGCGCAACGGAATCGTCCAAGAGGTGGACGTGTTCGTCACACGGATCGAGACCGACGGCGAGGAGTACATCATCCCGAACCAGAAGGTGTTCGACGAGGGCGTCGTCCGCATCCGGTAGTCGGCGGCCGTCCCGGCGTTCTCGTTCTCACTCGTCGACGAGATCGACGTCGGCCTCCTCGCCCATCTCCTCGGCCGGCACGCCGGCGACCGTCGCACCCGGCGGGACGTCCTTCGTCACGAGCGAGTTGGCGGCGACCTGCGCGCCCGCGCCGACAGTGACGCCCGGGAGGACGACGGCACCTGCGCCGATCATCGCGCGCTCGCCGACGACGACCTCGCCGGTTCGGTACTCGTCTTGGAGGAACTCGTGACACAGCAGCGTCGCGTCGTAGCCGACGATGGCGTGGTCCTCGAGCGTGACGAGGTTCGGCCAGAAGACGTCCGGCGTGGCCTCGAGCCCCCACGAGACGCCGGTCCCGACGGTGACCCCCATCGCTCGCAGCAGGTGGTTCTTGAGTCGGAGGCTCGGCGAGATGCGGACGAGCCACACGAGCAGGTAGTTGCGGGCGACGACGAGCGGCGAGCGGGCCGTCGTCCACGACTGCAGCGAGTTGCGCGGGCCGGGCGTCGGATGGCGGGTGACTCGGTCGTGACGGGAGTCGGTTGCGTCGGTCACGCCCCGTCGTTCGGTTGGGAGCTATAAAACTACAGGCGGCGCTCCGTATCGGTAGACACGAGAGCCCGGGCGGGGGTGGGCGGCCTACAGTTCGCCCTTCGTACTCGGCGTGTCGTCGGCGCGACGCTCGTCGATGCGGGTGGCGTCGTCGAGACTCCGGGCGAGCGCCTTGAACGTCGCCTCCACCTCGTGGTGAGCGTTGTCGCCCTCGACAGCGACGTGGAGCGTCAGTCCCGCGTTCATCGCCAGCGACATCGCGAAGTGTTCGGCCATGTGACTGGTGAACTCGCCGATCGATTCCTGGGAGAACTCACCCTCGAAGTCGAAGAAGGGGCGGCCGGAGACGTCGACGACGACCGAGGCGACGGCCTCGTCGAGCGGCACTTTTCGGTCGGCGTAGCGGACGATCCCCCGCTTCTCGCCGAGTGCCGCCTCGAACGCTTCCCCGAGGACGATAGCGACGTCCTCGACGGTGTGGTGGTCGTCGATGTGGAGGTCGCCGTCGCAGGCCACCGTCAGGTCGAACAGGCCGTGTTTGGCGAACGCTTCGAGCATGTGGTCGAAGAAGCCGACGCCGGTGTCGACGTCGCTCTCGCCCGACCCGTCGACGGCGAGCGTCACGTCGATGGTCGTCTCGGCGGTCTCGCGGGACACCGAGGCGGTTCGGTCGGTCATATCCGACGGTTGGTCGCCGGCGATATAGGGGTTGTCGTCGACGGCGACGGGGTCGGAAACGTCAATGAAGCGTATAGTCAAATACAGAGAAGAGTAAAGAATAGGAACATGACGGGTCGGCGTTCTGGACGGCGCGTCCGTGCCAACGACCGCCTCAGGTCGATCGTCTGACGGGCGTCTGCTCTAGATTGATATATCAGGAGTTCTAAACGACGGTCGATGAAACGGCTCGTGTTGACAGCAGTGACGTTCTTCGTCGGCGTCCTCCTCGTGAGTTCGCTCACGGTCGAAGGGGTCGTGTTCGGACTGCCGCTCGTCTTGCTGTCACTCGTCGCGGGCGTCAAGGGCCTCTCACAGACGCTCTGGAGAGCGGTGTGGCGAACGGCGTAGACCGCCGGACCCGCTCGGACGCGCCTCGATCGCTCAGACTGCCAGCGCTTCGCGGAGGGTGAACCGACCCTCGTAGAGCGCCGTCCCGACGACGACGGCCGCCGCGCCCGCCTCGCGGAGTGCGGCGACGTCGTCGAGCGTCGCGACCCCGCCCGAGGCGACGACCGGGATGTCGACGGCGTCGACGACGCGCCGGACCGTCTCGGTCTGGACGCCATCCAACTGTCCTTCCACGTCGACGTCGGTGAACAGGATCGCCCCCGCGCCGAGCTCCTCGTAGCGGGTCGCCGCCTCGGCGGGGTCGAGCCCCGTCCCTTCGGTCCACCCGGAGACGACCACCTCGCCCTCCTTCGCGTCGAGACTCACCATCACACTCTCGGAATGGCTCTCCGAGATCTCCTCGACGATCTCCGGCCGCTCGATCGCCGCAGTCCCCAGGATCACGCGGTCGACGCCGCGGTCGAGCAGGTCGACAGCGTCGTCGGCCGTGCGGATGCCGCCACCCAGCTGGACGTCGACGTCGACGGCGTCGAGGATGGCGTCGACGGCGGGGGCGTTCTTCCGTTCGCCCTCGAAGGCGCCGTCGAGGTCGACGAGGTGGAGCGTCCGTGCGCCCTCGTCGACCCAGCGTTCGGCTGCCTCGACGGGGTCGCCGTACGTCTTCTCGGTGCCGCGCTCTCCTTGGACGAGTTGGACCACCTCGCCGTCCTGCATGTCGACGGCGGGGACGACCTCGAACTCGGGGAACTGGCTCATGGTCGTGTCTGTGTGAGAGTGCGAGTAAAGGCAACCGGTTGCGGCAGGGAGCTATCCCGAGAAGAGACTCGTGTGGACGGGTGCGAACTCCGGGTCGTCCCCGCCGTCGGCGGCGACAGTGTCCGTGACCGCCTGGCCGCGGACGCCGTTGTGAAGGAAGTCACGCAGCGGCGGGCCGACGTTCTCGGGCTCGACGAGGAACGCGTCGTGGCCGTGGTCGCTCTCGACGACGTGGTGGGCCACCGGGACGTCGTCGGCGCGGAACGCCTCGGCGACGGTCTCGGACTGTTCGGTCGTGAAGTGCCAGTCACCGGTGAACGACATGAGCAGCGCCTCGCCCTCGAAGGCGGCGAGCGCGGCGGCGTCGGACTCGTACCCCTCCGAGAGGTCGTAGTCGTCCATCGCCCGCGTCAGGTAGAGATACGAGTTGGCGTCGAAGCGGTCGACGAACTTCTCGGCCTGATAGTCGAGATACGACTCGATGTCCCGGTAGGGAAAGAAGTCCGCCGCGGGGTCGCTCGGGAAGGTGTCACGGACCATGTCGCGACCGGCGGCCCGGCGGCCGAACTTCTGGTCCATCGACGACTTCGAGAGGTACATCACGTGACCGATCTGCCGCGCGAGCGCGAGCCCGTCTGTCGGCCCCGTTTCGGCGTCGTAGTAGTCGCCGCCGTGCCAGTTCGGGTCGGTCGTGATGGCGCGGCGGGCGATGCCGTCGAGCGCGAGACACTGCGGGTCGAGGCGGGCTGCCGCGGCGACGGCGACGACGCACTGGACGTCGTCGGGGTAGCGGACCGCCCAGTCGAGGGCGTTCATCCCGCCGACGCTACCGCCGACGACGGCGTGCAGTCGCCCAACGCCGAGGTGATCGAGCAGGCGGCGCTGTGCGCGCGTCCAGTCGCCGATGGAGACCGGTGGAAACCGCGTTCCGTACGGCTCTCCGTCCGGTGCCTCGTTGGCCGGCCCCGACGTCCCGTAACAGGAACCGGGGACGTTCGCACAGACGACGTAGTACTCCGTGGTGTCGATGGCCTTCCCGGACCCGACGATGTCAGACCACCACGCCCGGGCCTGTCCGGCGCTGTTGGGCGGCCCGGAACTGCCGCCCGACTGGCGGTCCCACTGCGTTCGGTGACTCGCGACGTTCTGACTCCCGGTGAGTGCGTGACAGATGAGTATCGCGTTGTCGCCGGTGAACTCGCCGTACGCCTCGTAGGCGACTTCGAGGTTCTCGATGGACTCGCCGCACTCGAACCGGAACTCGCCGAGGTCGGCGACGGCGGCGTCGGTGTCGACCGGCATGGTCAGCGGGTCGCCCGCTCGATACCCTGTTCGAGGTCGGCGACGATGTCTGCGGCGTCCTCGATGCCGACCGAGAGACGGAGCATGTCGGGGCGAACGCCGCCGGCGCGCTGTTCTTCCTCCGACAACTGGGCGTGCGTCGTCGACGCCGGGTGGATGATGAGCGTCTTCGCGTCGCCGATGTTCGCGAGGAAGGAGGCGAGGTCGACCTCCTCACAGAGCCGTTTGGAGGCCTCGAACCCGTCTGCGAGGCCGAACGTGATCATGCCGCCGTACCCACCCTCCAGGTACTTCGAGGCGTTCTCGTGGGTCTGGTGGTCGTCGAACCCGGGGTAGAGCACCCAGCCGACCGCCTCGTGGTCCCGGAGGAACTCGGCCACTTCTCTCGCATTTTCGCAGTGTTTCTCCATCCGCAGCGGGAGCGTTTCGAGACCTTGGAGCGTCACCCACGCGTCGAACGGCGACTGCTGGTTTCCGAGCGAGCGAACCGCCCGCTGGCGGGCGGCCGTCGCCAAGGCACGCTCGCCGAACCGTTCGGTGAAGTCGACCCCGAACGCGGGGTTCTCGCCGGAGAGTTCGGGATAGTCGGCGTCGGCGTGGTCCCACGGGAAGGTGCCGCCGTCGACGAGGATGCCTCCCACCGTCGTCCCCGACCCGTGGATCCACTTCGTCGTCGACTCCCAGACGACGTCCGCGCCGTGCTCGATGGGGCGACAGAGCGCCGGCGTGCCGAAGGTGTTGTCGACGACGAGCGGGACGGCGTGGTCGTGTGCGATCTCGGCGACTCGCTCGAAGTCGGGCGTCACGAGCGAGGGGTTGGCGACCGTCTCGACGTGGACGAAGGCGGTGTCGTCGTCGATGGCCTCCTCGTACTGGTCGTAGTCGAGTGTCTCCACGACGCGTGTCTCGATGCCGCGCCGAGAGGCCATCTTCGTGAGGTAGGTCGAGGTGCCGCCGTACATGTCGGCGGAGGCGACGACGTTGTCGCCGACAGAGGCGAGGACGCTCGTTACGGCGTCGAACGCGCCCATCCCCGCGGCGGTGGCGACGGCGTCGACGCCGCCTTCCAGCGAGGCGAGTCGCCGTTCGAGGGTTCTGACGGTGGGGTTCGAGATGCGCGAGTAGACGTCACCCTCGCGGTCGAGCGCGTAGAGGTCTGCGGCGTGGTCGGCGTCGTCGAACACGTAGGACGTCGTCTGATAGATGGGTGGAGCGCGCGCCCCCGTCGTAGGGTCCGGTTCCTGTCCGGCGTGGAGGCTCCGGGTGTGGAAACCACGAGTCATGTATGTGGCGCATATTACTCCATGTTCTTATAACCCGCAGTTACGGCAAGCATCTCCGTCCCTCGAATCGACGGGAGGGTGTCAGAACCCCGAGAGCGACCAGAAGAGGGCGGCCATCCACAACGAGGCACCGACGAGGGTGTAGCCGTGTCGCGCCACCACGTCGTCGCTCAAGCGGACGCCGCCGGCCGCGATCAGTCCGACCGCGAACAGGAGCGTCAGCCGGTGGAGGACGACTTCGATGGGGAGTGCCGTCAGTTGGAGGAACGAGTAGTCGAGGAGGAACCCGAGCCCCAACCCGAGGGCGGCGACGACGAACCCGTCGTCAGCGCGGAGGTGCTCTCCGAGTATGCCCGCGACGATGGGGATGCCGAACGCGATGACGGGGAAGAACAGCGCCGCGATGACCTTGGGAGAACTGGCGAGCGGCGTCTCCTGTTCGAGCGTGATGCTCGCGAGTCGGACCGCCAGCGGGAGGCCGGCCATCGTGACGAACAGCCCGACGTGGTGCCCGGTGAGTCGTTCGGTCACCACCGACTCACGGACCGTCTCGCGGACGGTGTCCCACCGGTCGGAGACCGCCGCGAGGAGACCGAGCGCCGCTGGCGCGAGCGCGAACTGGGGGCCGCCGAACGTCCAGTCGACGAGGTCGATTATCGTCACCCAGCCGTCGGCGTCCATGATGCCGCCGTTCGCGTACCGCTCCCGCTCGATGTCACCTAGATACCGCGTCCCGTAGAAATCCTGCTCGACGTGTTGCTGGGCTCTCGCGAGACTCCCGACCGTGTGTCTGAGTCTGAACCAGTCCCAGTGTTCGTGGTGGGCCTGCACAGCAGTCCACGGCCTGTTCTTTGATCCCCCGTCGTAGAGTCGGAGATGGTACCGCGTCCCGAAGTACGTCCCGTCGTGGAGCTGGTACGTCTCGTCGAGCCAGCGTCCGCCCGACTCGGTGTGGACGTACGTGTATCGACGCGCACCGTCGGAGTCGGCCCACCTGGTCCGCGTCCCGTTCAGGACGACCGTCTCGTTGTCCGGCGTCGTCGTCCGCCACTGCGAGTCGGAGTCGGCCGTGCTCGCGGCCAGCAGCCGACGGACGGTCCCGGCGTCCTCCCGGAACACCACGTTGATCGGGAGGGTCAACGTCTCGAAGTCCTGGCCGCGACTCGTGTACGGCCAGAGCCTCGTGCTACCGTTGACGTACACCCGGACGAACTTGACGTTCGGCTCCGCACGACCCCGCTCGTCGGCCGCTGCCGGAACCATCTGCTCGTCGGCCGCCGGCGTCGGCGGCGCCGCCGACGCCCCAACGTCGGCGAGCGGGCCGAGGAGTGCGACGACCACGAGCAGATAACAGCAGAGACCGACTGCGAGGAGTCGGTGTCGGGTGTTGCCATCCATCGTCTTCTCGGTAGTACTTCGCAAGGAAAGGGGATTACTGCATGGGTATCAATGTACGGATTCTTTTACGACGCCACCCATCGCCGCGGTGTGGGACGAGGGTTCTTTAGGACCGCCACCACCAACTCCACTCGATGACCGAGCAGGCGACGAGCGACAACCCCTACCTACACGATCCGCCGACGGCGTTCGACCCACTCGAGGAGTTGAACAAGGAGACGGCGCGGGACGAAGCCGAACTGCTCCGCGAGGCCATCCGCGAACACGACCACCGCTACTACGTGGAGAACGACCCGATCGTCGCCGACCGGACCTACGACGCCCTCTTCGCACGACTCCAGGAACTGGAAGACGTCTTCGGCCTCCAGACCGAGGACAGTCCGACCCGTCGCGTCGGCGGCGAACCGATCGACGAACTCGACACGGTCGAACACGTCGCGCCGATGCTCTCGATCGACCAGAGCGGCGAGGCCGACGACGTCCGCGCGTTCGACGAACGCGTGCGGCGACGGGTCGG
Source organism: Halogranum amylolyticum (assembly GCF_900110465.1). Classification (GTDB taxonomy): domain Archaea; phylum Halobacteriota; class Halobacteria; order Halobacteriales; family Haloferacaceae; genus Halogranum; species Halogranum amylolyticum. Next base: position 72,732 of record NZ_FODV01000006.1, on the reverse strand, counting down.
CGACGCGGGCGACGTCGAGTACGTCTGCGAGCCGAAGTTCGACGGTCTCTCCGTGGAGATCGTCTACGAGGACGGCCAGTACACCCGCGCCGCCACCCGTGGAAACGGAGAGGAGGGCGACGAGGTCACCGCACAGGTACGGACGATCCGCTCGATCCCACAGCGACTCCGTGGCGATCACCCAGACTTTCTCGCCGTCCGCGGGGAGATCTACATGCCGCGGGACGCGTTCCAGGCGTACAACCGCGAGCGCATCGAGCACGGCGACGACCCCTTCGCCAACCCGCGGAACGCGGCGGCGGGGAGTCTGCGCCAACTCGACCCGTCGGTCGTCGCCGACAGACCGCTGGAGTGTTTCTTCTACGACGTGATGGACGCGACGGAGCGCCCCGACACCAACTGGGTCGAGTACGAGAGACTCGACGACTGGGGGCTTCGGACCACCGACGACGTCGAACTCGTCGAGGACGTCGAGGACGCCATCGACTACCGCGACCGGATGCAGCAGCGCCGCGAGGACCTGAACTACGAGATCGACGGGACGGTGATCAAGGTCAACGACCGCGCGCAGTGCGAACAGTTGGGGGCGACGTCGCGGTCGATCCGCTGGGCGTTCGCCTACAAGTTCCCCGCTCGTGCGGAGGTGACGACGGTGCAGGACGTCGTGGTACAGGTCGGGCGGACCGGACGACTGACGCCCGTCGCGCTGCTCGACCCCGTCGACGTCGGCGGCGTGACGGTGTCGCGGGCGACGCTCCACAACCCCGACGAGATCGAGAGTCTGAACGTGAACGTCGGCGACACGGTCCGCGTGAAGCGCGCCGGTGACGTCATCCCGCAGGTCGCGGAGGTCGTCGAGAAGCGAAGCGAGGGTCACTACCAGTTCCCCGAGACGTGTCCGGTCTGCGGCAGCGACGTCGAGCGCGACGGACCTATCGCGTTCTGCACCGGCGGGTTAGCCTGTGAGGCGCAGTTGGAGCGCGCCATCGACCACTACGCCAGTCGCGGCGGGTTGGACATCGAAGGACTCGGCGGCGAGCGTGTCGAACAGCTCCGCGAGGCCGGGCTGATCGAGACACTACCGGACCTCTACCGGCTTGACCGCGACGAACTGGCCGAGTTGGAGGGGTGGGGCGAGACGAGCGCGGCGAACCTGGTGAGCGAGATCGAGGCCGCCCGCGAACCCGAACTGGCGAACTTCCTCGCCGCGCTGGGCATCCCGGACGTCGGCGGGGCGACCGCCCGCAGCCTCGCGCGGACGTTCGGGACGTTCGAGGCCGTCAGGGCGGCGAGCGAGGCGGAGCTACAGGACGTGCCGGACGTCGGTCCGACGGTCGCCGAGAAGATCCGGGAGTTCTTCGACAACGAGGAGAACGCGGCGGTCGTCGACGACCTCCTCCAGTTCGTCACGCCGCAGGCGGTCGACGTCGCGGACGACGACCTCGACGAACTCGACGGCCTCACCTTCGTCTTCACCGGGTCGCTCTCGGTCACTCGCGGCGAGGCACAGGACCTCGTCGAACGGTACGGCGCGAACGCGACGGGGAGCGTCTCGGGGAACACGGACTACCTCGTCGTCGGCGACGACCCCGGTCGGTCGAAGCGCGACGACGCCGAGGCGAACGACGTTCCCGTCCTGACTGAAGACGAGTTCCGGGAGCTCCTCGCGGAGTACGGCATCGAGTATCCGCCGGTCGAGGAGTGACATCGGCGAGCGTGAGACCGACCGAGGTCGTCGACGGCTTTATTTGACGAGGTTTGCTAACAGTACCCATAGAACATCGAGGACCGCCTCGAGGAGTAGCTATGACGTACGACGAGAACGGACCAGACGAGGACCGGGAAGACGACGGTCGTCCGCGTGGAATCCGACTGGGGCTCGGGCTCCAACCGCTCGTGGACCTCCTCGACGCACTGATGGAACTCGACGTGAGCAGACCCCCGGCGTCCGAACGGGTCGCTCTCGAAACGGATGCGCCTGGCGGGGAGCGAGAGGAGACACGGCGCGTCGAGGGGAACGATCCGACGACGCGAGACGACGGATCGCTGTCCGAGGAGTGTCGGATCGACACGCGACGCGACGACCGGGTGTTCACCGTCGTCGCCGATCTCCCCGGTGCGACCATCGACGACGTCTCGGTCGGAATCGACCCACGGGCGAACGAGCTCGTCGTCCAGCGAGAGGGAACCGTCGTCGGACGGATCGTGATCCCGTGGGAGTCGCCGGTCGTCTCGCGCGTGTGGTTCAACAACGGGATTCTCGAAGTCCGCTTGGAACCGCAGTAGGCGACTCAATCGGACTCCACCCCTCCACCGTGCCGACGCCATCGAGAGTTCCTCGCGAAAACTCTCGAACGCTGGAGAGTCCCGGCCGACAGTCTCTCTGTGACAACAAAGTGAAACGCACGACAACCGACCTACCGCTTTATCGGCTGTCGCCGACACGGCACGTACGGACCGATGAGCACACCGTCCTCTCCAGTAGCAGAGAACCTAGAGACGTCGATGGACCGTTCGTTGGAACGGGACGAACTGTTTCACCTCCTCCAGAACGGACGTCGGCGCGGCGTGTTGCGGTACATACACGACAACGCCGACGAATCGGTGTTCGAGATGCGAGATATCGCAGAGCAGGTGGCCGCCTGGGAGAACGGCAAGTCCGTCGCACAGTTGACGTCGGACGAACGACAGCGCGTCTACATCGCGCTCTACCAGGGCCACCTCCCGAAGCTCGACGAAGCGGGGATCGTCGAGTACGACCAGAGTCGGGGGCGGGTCGAGCCGACGCCGCTCGCCGGACGGGTCGAACGGTATCTGACGGTCGAGTCGGCGACCGACGACTCGACTCCCGAGAGAAGAGACGACCTCTCGACGCCGGTCTGGTACTACGGCGGTGCGACCCTCGTGAGCACCGCTCTCCTCGCGACGGTCGCCCTCGGCGTCGCCCCCGCGCTCGTCGCCGGGTCGCTCGCGACCATCGTCACGGGACTCTTCGTCGCCATCACTCTCGGCGTGAAATACCGACTCCTGTCGTGACGCTGTCGGCCGGCCAGAGCGGCGACTCCCGCCCCCGACTTCGAGGACCGGCAGTCTTGAGTCGCTCTCGACCCGTGACTACGTGGCCATCGCCTGCACCTCGTCCCCACCACAGTGGGGACAGCCGACCGTCCCCGTCGGTGGGTGAGACGAGGCGAACGTCGAGTGACAGACCAGACATCTGTACGTGTACTCCTCACCCGACCGTCGGACGAACATCCGTCTAAGCGCCTGTACGATGGACATCGTTGATCACCGACCCTAGGGTTCGGGCGACGAGACCAAGAGAGACACCGATCGTCGCTCACCGTTTCGAACGTTGTGGTTCGGTAACTTCCCTCACGACCGCGGTAAACGGTTCGTTGACGTCGACTGTGGTCGACTTCCTACTCTCTCCGTCGTGGGGTCGATGACCCGCTCCCACAGCGGTGCGTCCGTTGAAACTTCACTCTCGGAGTTCGTTCATGTGGTCGATACGCTGTTGGACCAGTTCCGCCTTTCCGATGTCGTGACGGATGTGGAACCCCTCGCCTGCCGATCCGAGCGCGTTCTCGGCCTGCGCTTCCGCCTCGCTGATGCTGTCGGCGACACCGACGACGGCGAACGACCGGGACGTCGTCGTGTAGAGCCCGTCTTCGCGTTCGTCGACGCTGGCGTAGAACAGCAGCGCCCCGCCCGCAGTCTCCTCGTCGACCTCGATCCTCGTGCCGGCGTCGGGGTCGGTCGGATAGCCCTCGGGGACGGCGTACTTACAGACGGTGGCCTGCTCGGCGAACTCCAGGTCCGGGATCGGTGCGCCGTCGCGGGCGGCGGCGAGCACGTCGAGGAACGGCGTCTCGAGCACGGGGAGGGTGTTCATCGCCTCGGGGTCGCCGAAGCGGGCGTTGAACTCGATCACCTTCGGCCCCTCGCTCGTGAGCATGAACTGGCCGTAGAGGATGCCCTTGTAGCCGTCGAGCGCGTCGACGACGGCCTCCAGCACGGAGACGGCGTCGGCGTAGTCCTCCTCAGTCATGAACGGGAGTTCGAAGGTGGTGTCGCTGTAACTCCCCATCCCGCCGGTGTTCGGTCCCTCGTCGCCTTCGTAGGCGCGCTTGTGGTCCTGGACGGCGGGCGTCGTCACGAGGTCGCCGTTGGCGACGAACGCTTGTACGGTGAACTCCTCGCCGACGAGACGCTCTTCGAGAACGACACGGTCGTACTGCTCCTCGCGGAGGTACTCCTTCGCACCCTCCTCGTCGACCTGGTCGCCGATGACCTTCACGCCCTTCCCGCCCGTGAGACCGGCGGGCTTCACCGCGAGGTCGCCGTCGTAGTCGTCGATGTAGTCGCAGGCGTCCTCGGTGTCGTCGAACGTCTCGAAGTCCGGATTTCCCGGCACGTCGTTGTCGCGCATGAACCGCCGCTGGAACGCCTTGTCCGTCTCGATGCGCGCCTGCTCGGCCTGCGGGCCGAAGGTGTAGACGCCGGCGTCGTCGAGGGCGTCGGCGACGCCCGCCGCGAGCGCGGACTCGGGACCGACGACGGCGAGCGTCGCCCCTACGTCCTCGGCGTAGGCGACGATGTCGTCGCTCGCCGTCTCGTCGATAGACTCGAACCCGGTCGCGAGCGAGGCGATGCCGGGGTTGCGGTTGCTGGCGCAGGCGTAGAGGTCACAGTCGTCGGCGAGTGCGCGGGCGATGGCGTGCTCGCGTCCACCGCCGCCGACGAGGAGTACGGTCTCCGTCATACTCGGAGGTGGGTGCGCACATCGGTGTAAAGGTTGCCCTTGGTGCAGACGAGAGTATGCACGAACGAGCGTATTCCCGCGGGTCGGTCGTCGACCGCGCTCCCGTGCCTACAGGCTTTACAACCCGGCGGGCGTAGGGACGGTATGACCAACCCTACGGGCCGTAACCGACTCGACGACGAGCAAAGCCCGTATCTCCGTCAGCACGCGGACAACCCCGTCAACTGGCAGCCGTGGGACGAGACCGCGCTCGACGAGGCCGAGGAACGCGACGTCCCCATCTTCCTCTCTATCGGCTACTCGGCGTGCCACTGGTGTCACGTGATGGCCGACGAGAGTTTCGAGGACGAGACGGTCGCCGAGGTGCTGAACGAGGAGTTCGTCCCGATCAAGGTCGACAGAGAAGAGCGCCCCGACCTCGACCGGGTCTATCAGACCATCTGTCAACTCGTCTCCGGCCGCGGCGGGTGGCCGCTCTCGGTGTGGCTGACGCCCGAGGGGAAGCCGTTCTACGTCGGCACCTACTTCCCGCCGGAGGCGCGGCAGGGTGCGCCGGGCTTTCTCGACCTGTTGCGGAACATCGCCGACTCCTGGCAGGACGAGGAGGACCGCGCGGAGATGGAGAACCGCGCCGACCAGTGGACGACGGCGCTGACCGACCAGTTGGAGGACACGCCGACGCCGGCCGACGAGACGCCAGACGTCGACGTGCTCGGAACCGCTGCGCAGGCGGCGATTCGCGGCGCGGATCGCGAGTTCGGTGGCTTCGGCGGCGACGGACCGAAGTTCCCCCACCCGGGTCGCATCGACCTCCTGCTTCGAACCTACGACCGGAGCGGCCGTGGCGAGGCGCTGAACGTCGCGACCGAGACGCTCGACGCGATGGCCAACGGTGGCATCTACGACCACGTCGGCGGCGGCTTCCACCGGTACGCCGTCGACCGCAAGTGGACCGTCCCGCACTTCGAGAAGATGCTCTACGACAACGCCGAGTTGCCCAAGAGCTACCTCGCGGGCTATCAGGTGACGGGCGAACCGCGCTACGCCTGGATCGCCCAGGAGACGTTCGCCTTCGTCGAGCGCGAACTCACCCACCCCGACGGCGGCTTCTTCAGCACGCTCGACGCCCAGAGCGAGACGTTCGACGACGACCCGGGCGCCGACGACGTGGACGACACGAACGACACGAACGGTACGGACGCCGCCGACCACGAGCGAGAGGAAGGCGCGTTCTACGTCTGGACGCCCGAGCAGGTGCAGGAGGTGCTCGACGAGGTGGACGCCGACCTGGTCTGTGACCGCTACGGAATCACGAAGCGCGGCAACTTCGAGCGCGGGACGACCGTCCTCAACGTCTCGACGCCGATCGGCGAACTCGCCGAGGAGTACGACCTCGACCGCTCGGAGATACACGAACGGCTGATGAACGCCCGGGTGACGCTGTTCGACGCCCGCGAGGAACGCCCGCGACCCCTGCGAGACGAGAAGGTACTCGCCGGCTGGAACGGGCTGATGATCTCGACGTTCGCCATGGGTGCGCGCGTCCTCGACCCCGCACTCGCCGGTCCGGCCGAGCGCGCCCTCTCGTTCGTCCGCGAGCGGCTCTGGGACGCCGACGCCCAGCGCCTCCACCGACGGTTCAAGGACGGTGACGTGAAGGGGGACGGCTACCTCGAAGACTACGCCTTCCTCGCTCGCGGGGCGTTCGACCTCTATCAGGCGACTGGCGACGTCGACCACCTGGCGTTCGCACTCGACCTCGCACGCGTCATCGAAGAGGAGTTCTGGGACGAGGAGCGCGGTACGCTCTACTTCACCCCCGAGAGCGGCGAACAGCTCGTCACCCGCCCGCAGGAGCTGCACGACTCCTCGACGCCGTCGAGTCTCGGCGTCGCCACCGACCTGCTGCTCGACCTCGACCACTTCGATTCGGACGCCGACTTCGGCGACGTCGCCGAACAGGTGCTCAAGACGCACGCCGACCGCATCCGCGGGAGCCCCCTCGAACACGTCTCGCTCGCGCTCGCCGCCGAGAAGTTCGCCCGCGGCGGCCTCGAACTGACGCTCGCCGTCGACGACCTCCCCGACGACTGGTGGGAGGTGCTCGCCGGCCGGTATCTCCCTGGCGCGGTCGTCTCACAGCGACCGCCGTCCGACGAGGCGCTCGACGCGTGGCTCGACACGCTCGGACTCGACGAGCTTCCGCCCATCTGGGCCGGTCGCGACAGCAAGAACGACGAGCCGACCGTGTACGCCTGCGAGTCGTTCACCTGCTCGCCGCCGCAGACCGACATCCGGCAGGCGCTCGACTGGGCGACGAAGAACTGATCGCGACTCGCTCGATGAGCAGCGACCGTTCGACCGTCCTCGCCGTCGTCGTCAGCACGTTCTTCGTCGGTTTCGGCGGTGGCGTCGTCTTCCCGATCCTCCCGAACCTCGGAACCGTCCTCGGCATCTCGCCGTTCCTCGTCGGCATCATCCTGAGCGCCAACCGGTTCACCCGCATCGTCGCCAACGCGCCCGCCGGGTCGCTCGTCGACCGCGTCGGCACCCGCACGCCGCTGATCGCTGGACTGTTCGTCGAAGCCGTCGCGACACTCGGCTACGTCGTCGCGCTGGGGTCGTCGCTCCCGGAGGCGTGGTTCCTCGCCGCGCGCGTGATCTGGGGCGTCGGGAGCGCGCTGGTGTTCGCGACGGCCTACACCATCGCCGCCGACGTGAGCGACCGAGGGTCTCGCGGGACGAGCATGGGCGTCGTCCGCGGGGGTATCACGCTCGGGTTCCCGGCCGGACTCGTGTTGGGCGGCGTCGTCAGCGACCTCTACAGCATCTCGACGGCGTTCGTCGTCGCCGCCGGGTTCGCGCTCGTGGCGAGTCTCGTCGCCTACTTGATGGTGCCGGAGACGCACGTCTCCGACAGTCGCACGGCCGTCGGCCCGTGGGAGCTCGACACCTCCCTCCCGACGCTGACCGTCGGGTTCGTCAACGCCGGGCTGTTCTTCGCGTACCTCGGCGCGCTGTTCGCGACGCTCGTGTTGTTCGTCGAGGCCAACGACTTCGCGATCTGGGGGTACGGCCCGCAGGGGATGTCTGGGCTCCTGATGGCGCTGACCGTGCTCTCGGCGTCCGGGTTCATGCTGGTCGGCGGACGGGTGAGCGACGTCACCGGCGCTCGCGTCCCGACGCTGTTCGTCTTCCTCGGCGTCTCGTTCGTCGGCTTCCTCGTGTTGGCGACGGCCGACTCGCTGACGCTGCTCGTCGTCGCCTGTCTGTTCATCGGGGCCGGACAGGGCGGCACGAGCGGTCCGCTGATGGCGCTACTGGCCGACCTCACGCCGGACGAACGGATGGGTCGGGCGATGGGGACGAACAACGTTCTCGGAGACCTCGGCGGTGGACTCGGTCCGATGGTGACGCTTCCGCTCGTCGACACGCTCGGCTTCGCGGCGCTCTACGCCGCCTGTGCGGTCGTCCCGCTCGTCGCGGGGGCGACGCTTCTCGGCGGTCTCTACCGGCAGACGGGGTCGATCTCCCCGCAGACCGAACGGTTGACCGAAGAGTGAGACGGTGGCAAAAAACGAGCTTCGAACCGTCCGTGGGACGGTGTGAGCTACTCTAACTGCTCTGCGAGATAGACCGCAATCGGCACGTCTTCCTCCTCGACGAACCGTGCGACCTCCTCGCCGTCGGACTCGACGACGACGGTCGGGATGAGCTCGACGCCGTACTCCTCGACGCCGGGGCCCGTCTTCGACCCGTCGTCTTCCTTCTCGACGGGGTAGTGTTCGACGTTCGTGTCGGGGACGCCGGCGGCCTCGAGGGCGGCGGCGAACTCCGGCAGTTGCGACTGGCAGTCCGTACACCAGTCGCCACCCCAGACTTTGAACACGTACTCCTCCTCGCCGAGCGTCGCGACGGCGCCTTCGTACGCGACGGGGTCCCACGACGAGTTCGGCTCCATCGTCTCGAGTTTCATTGCTCGCCCCTTTGGGGTCCCCGAAGTTAAGCGAACCGCTGGCGGCGACGTTCGTCACGGTCGACCCGGCCGTTCCCCGTGACGACCCCGCAAACGTGTCGGAGGTCGCTATCGCTTTCAGTGTCGACGGTGTAGCCGCCGGTAATGGACGAGAGCATCCTCGACACCATCGGATCGCCGCTGGTGCAGGTGGACGCACCCGAGGGGACGACGGTCGCAGCCAAGATCGAGTCGAAGAACCCCGGTGGCTCCGCGAAGGACCGCCCGGCGCTGCGGATGATCGAGGCCGCCGAGCGCGACGGGACGCTCGACCTGGGCGACACCATCGTCGAACCGACGAGCGGCAACACGGGCATCGGCATCGCCGTCGTCGGCGCGGCGAAGGGGTACGACGTGAAGATCGTCATGCCCGCCTCGAAGTCGCCCGAGCGGCGACAGATAATGAAAGCGTACGGCGCCGACCTGGTGCTCGTCGACGGCGACATCTCCGACGCGAAAGACCGCGCCGACGAGATCGAATCGGAGGAGGACGCGGTCCAACTCCGGCAGTTCGAGAACCCCGCCAACCCCGAGGCGCACTACCGGACGACGGGCGAAGAGATCGTCGAGCAGGTCGGCGACCGCACCGTTGATGCGCTCGTCGCCGGCGTCGGTACCGGGGGGACGATCTCGGGCATCGGTCGTCGCCTCCGCGAAGAGTTCCCCGAGATGGAGATCGTCGCCGTCGAACCCGACGACAGCGCGGTGCTCTCCGGCCGAGAACCCGAGGGCGACAGCTTCCAGGGGATGGGGCCGGGGTTCGTCAGCCCGAACCTCGACCGCGACCTCTTGGACGACGTGATCACCGTCTCGCTCGACGAGGCCGAGGAGGAGTGTCGCCGCCTCGCCCGCGAGGAGGGCATCCTCGTCGGTCAGTCCAGCGGCGCGTCGAACCTCGCGGCCAAGCAGGTCGCCGAGCGTCTCGTCGACGCCGGGGTCGGCGCGGAACGGAGGGGAGACGACGGGGAACCGCTCGTCGTCACCGTCTACTGGGACTCCGGCGAACGCTACATGTCGACCGGGCTGTTCGACTGAGCGGCCGAGGCGAGAAAGCCCCCCACGAGTTCCGTGAACCGGTCCGGTCGCTCCCGCGGCGGCCAGTGCCCACACTGGGGGAGGATCCGGACCTCGGCGTCGGGAATCAGCGTCCCGGCGCGAACGGTCCAGTCGGCCGGAACGAGTGCGTCCTGTTCTCCGTGGACCAGCAACGTCGGCACCGAGAGGTCCGGCAGTCGATCCACGTAGTTCGTCCGCAGCCCGCCGAAACCGACCTCGTTGCGCTGGAACGCCCGCCACGCGCGGCCGTCGTGGTCGCGGGCGACGGCCCACACGTCGTCGACGAGCTCCGGTGTCAGGTTCACCGGGTGGACGATACCGCGGACGCCAAGCGCCGTCAGTCGCCGGTGACGGGCGAGCAGCCCCTCTATCGCCTCCGCCATCCGAGGAATTCGGACGAACAACGCTCCGAGCGACCCGCCCGGGACCGTCCCGCCGAGCCCGTAACTGTCCACGAGGACGAGTCGCGAGACGCGCTCGGGACGTGAGAGCGCGACGTCGAGGGCGACACTGCCGCCGAGCGAGAGGCCGACCAGCGCCGCGGCGTCGACGCCGATCGCGTCGAGAAAGTCGACGACGAACGCGCCGTACGAACTGGTTGTCGGCGTCTCGCCGAGGGGGTCGCTGCCACCGTATCCCGGCAAATCCGGCGCGTAGACGGTGTGTGTCTCCGCGAGTGCGGGAACCGTCTCGCGCCACGAGAGCGCCGCTGCGTCCCAGCCGCCGCCGTGGAGCAACACGACCGGCGGGCCGTCGCCGGCGACGTGGTAGAACACGTCGTGGTCGCCGACGAACACGCGGCGCGTCGTCGCACCGGAGAGATCACGATGAGAGCCGTGTCGACTCATGTTGGGTCGACGCTCGCCAGTGAGAAAAAGTCAGCCGCCGAACTCGGCTTCGGTCACGCGGACGACGACGGTGTCGTCGACGTCGCGGAGGTCGTACTCCGGCATCTCGCCGTCGACGCGCGTGAGGAACATCGGTTCGACCAGTTCGCCGTCGTCGACGCCGTACACCTTCAGTAGATCGCCCGTGTCGGCGGGGTCGACCGCGCTCTCGCGGATCGCCGTCGCGAGCTCCCGCGAGAGCCACTCGTCGGGACTGATGCTCGGCTCCCGGACGAGTGCGGCGTCGACGTAGCGGACGAGATACCAGTTGAGGTCGTTCAGGAGCGACACCGCGGCGCCGACGCTGACGGTGTCGAGTGCGAGCGCGTTCTCGAACGGTTCCTCCAACTGGTAGGTCGAGAGGGCTGCCCGGGCGGTCTCTCGGGAGAGCAACTCGTAGCCGAGATCGACGTCGGCGGCGCCGACGAGACAGACCCGCGTCACGGCCGAACTGTCGGCACGTCCGGTAAAAGGGGTTGCGTTCCGTCCGTCTCGACTCGGCCCGACGCTACCGCCCCAGCCACGCGTCGGCGCAGTCCGCCCTACAGAAGACGAGCTGTTCGTGTTCCGAGCGGAGTCGACGACCCGTCAACTCCACGTCTCGTGCGACGTCGACCCGGTAGTGGCGTTCTCCGAGATCGACCGACGCGCCACACTGCGTGCACGTATCGGTGCCGCCGCTGTTGAACGACCGTTCGACGACCTGCTGAACCGTCCATCCGGGACCGAGCGACACTGCGGGCGAACCGCGGCTCGATTTCGACATAGATATGTTAACGCTTACCACGATAGTAGAAATAGCTTTCGGGCAGCTGATGTGAATAGCTCGTCTCACTCGTCCGGGGAGACGAGTTCAGCCCGGTCGACTGCGGCCCCGACACGGTCGAACAGCCCGTCCGGTTCGGCCGCCTCGACCGCCTCGGCCGTCGCGTTGGTCTCGGGGTGCGAGGGAGCGACCTGTTCACAGCCGACCGAGACGGTCGAGTCGTCGAACGTCCCGATGGCTCGCGCCTGTTCGACGATGTCGGTCTTGTCCCGCGTGAGCAGCGGTCGGTGGACGGGTATCGAGACGGCGGCGTCGGTGGCGGCGAGGTTGCCCCCCGTCTGACTCGACTTCTGTCCGAGCGACTCGCCGGTGACGACCGAGTGGGCGCCGACGTCGCGGGCGACCGCCTCGGCGATACGGAGCATCACGCGCCGAAGCGAGAGCATCCGGGTCGCGCCGACCTCCGCCATCAACGTCTCGACGATCTCGCCGGCGGGGACGATACGGAGCGCGAGGTCGCCGTCGGGGACGTAGCGGGCGAGTTCGCCGACCGTCGACAGCGCCCGCGCCTGGTGGTCGACGCCGCCATAGGGGCCGAGATCGACGTAGACCGGGACGACCGTACAGCCGCGTTTCATCAGCTCCCACGCGGCGACGGGCGAGTCCAGCCCGCCGCTCAGCAGCACGACGGCCGTCCCCTGCGTCCCGAGCGGGAGGCCGCCGGGACCGGACCGCTTCTCGGTGAAGACGAACGCTTCCTGCTCCCGACACTCCACGTAGTAGGTCCGGTCGGGGTCGTCGAGGTCGACGGTCGCACCCGTCTCGGCCTCGACGGTACTGCCACCCTCGACTTCGAGGTCGGGGCTGCTGAACGGGTGAGCGTCGCGGTCGCCGGTACGCGTGGCGTCGACGCCGAACGTCGCCCCCGCCGGGTGATCGCTTGCGGCCGCGCCGAGCGCCTCGCGGATGGCGTCCATCGTGGGGTCGACGCTCCGGGCGGGACTCGCGGAGACGACGCCGAACGTGTCGCAGGCAGCGTCGGTCGCCGCCTCGGGGTCGTCGGTGCGGACGAAGATGCGGGACCACTCGCGGTCCACGGTCGCCACGACGTCGCGGGCCGCGAGCGTCGCCTCGAGGTTCTCTCGGAGCAACCGCTCCATGTCGGTTCGGACCTTCGAACTCTTGGTGCCGATCTCGCCGTAACGGACGAGAACGGCGCCCGGACCGCCTTCCATATCCGGACAGAGTCGCTCGAAGCTATTTAGAAGGTGGAGATGTCGCCCTCGATGACCTGCCGGGTGACGTCGGTGACGTTCGCGAGTTTCTCGTCGACGACAGCGCGGACGTCGGCCTCGATGTCGGAGACGGCGACGCCCTCTTCGGTGACGACCTGCGCGTCGGCGACGTGCGGTTCGTCGATGGGGCGGCCGATCTGGCTCAGTAGGCGGATCTGGAGGTCGCGGATGCCGTCAACCTCGGCGACGACGGTCTCGGCGATGTCCGTCGAGAGGATGTTGTAGATCTTCCCGATGTGGTTGACGGGGTTCTTCCCGGACGTCGCCTCCATGCTCATCGGCCGGTTCGGCGTGATGAGCCCGTTGGCGCGGTTGCCGCGGCCGACGGAGCCGTCGTCGCCCTGCTCCGCGCTCGTCCCCGTGTGGGTGAGGTAGATCGACCCTTCCTCGACGTCGTCGGCGGTGTTCACGTCGACGTGGACCTCGCGGTCGGTGAACTCCCGTGCCAGTTCGGTGACGAACTCTCGGACGGCCTCGACCGTCTCGGTGTAGTCGGTGATGGTCTCGACGTGCTGGTCGACCAGCGCGGCGGCGACCGTGATGTCGATCTGGTCGCCCTCGCGCTTGCCCATGATCTTCACGTCCTGTCCGAGCTCGGGGTGTTTCTCGTGGAACGTCGTGTTGAGTTCGCGCTCGGCGGTGTGGACGATCGTCTCGGTCTCGGTCAGCGGCGCGTGGCCGACGCCGAAACTCGTGTCGTTGGCCATCGGGATCTGCGTGCCCTCCTCGCCGAACACCGTCTGGAGGTCGCCGCTCCCCTCGCCGAGTTTGACGTCGACGATGACGTCGGTCTCGAGGTCGAGCGCGGGGAAGTTCTTGCGGAGGTAGTCGCGGGCGGCCTTCAGGGCGATCGAGTCGACGGGGATGTGCGTCCCCTGGTACTGCTTCGTCGCCCGGCCGACGACGAGGATGTAGATCGGTTCGACGACCTCGCCACCCTTCTCGCCCTCGGGCTGTTCGGCGTTGGCGAAGCGCGGGGCGGCCGTCCCGGCGGCCAGTTGAGTCTCGTCGGTGTTGTAGTGGAGGACCTTTCCGACGCGGTCGAGATACGCCTGCGCGAGCGCCTGCGAGACGCTCTCGGCGATCCCGTCGCAGATGGAGTCGGGATGGCCGATCCCCTTTCGTTCGACGATCTCGACCTCTTGGTCTTCGACGGCGCGGCGGTCGAGTTCCGCAACCTGGATGTTCCGCTCGGTCATTAGACGGGCTTGGCCGGGGGAGATGCTATAACTTGCGGAAACCTCCGACAGTGGAGTAATTACTCACAGGAATTTTCCAACAGCAGCCCGAGATACGACGTCCGGATCTGTTCGTCGGGGTCGAGCCCGAGTTCGCGGAGGAGGGTGACCGCCCCCTCGCGGACGTCCTCGATCTCCGACTTCTCGGTCTCGCGTTCGACCTCGACGAACTCGCCGAGGTCGGCGACGGCGTCGAGCGTGACCGTGTAGCCGTCGACGGCGTAGAACTCGCGGTCCTTCTCGACGACTGCGGCGGGGTCGAACCCGAGTCCGTCGAGGACGCCGGCCATCGACTCGTCGTCGTCGACGGCGGTTTCGAACTCCTCGCGCGTCTTCGACGCCGACTCGACCAGCGGCCCCTTGTAGGTGACTTTCGTCGTCGTCTCCCCGGTCTCGCGGTCGGTCTCCCGTCGCAGTCGGAGCGCCTCGTCGGTCTCGGCGAAGTCCCGGTGGGGGGCGTCGTAGTAGGTGTCCACCTGTTCGACGCTGCCGAGGTGGTCCGCAGCGAGCGTCGACAACCGCTCCCGGACGGCGTCGTGTGTCGCCTCGACCTTCAGTTCGACCTCGTACATGGTTGCTCCGAGGGACCACCCCGGCAAAAGACTGGTCTCTCCGTTCTCTCTCGTCGGTCGCGACGACCCCGAGGCTCCGCTCGCCGAACGCCGACTCGACGCGATCACGTTCTCCGGGACGTACACGTACGCCCGCCAATGGGGCGACTATCGGGCCGTCCGACCTCTGAGGCCCGAAACGTGATTCTTAAGGGTAGCACGGGAGACATTCGAACCATGAGTGACGAACAGCAGGCGGAGACGGCGGACGCCGCCGATGACGTCGAGGAAGAGGTCGAAGAGACAGAAGCGGGTATCCAGGACGGCGACTTCGTCAAGCTGGACTACACGGTCCGTACGAAAGAAGACGAGACGGTCGTCGACACGACGAAACAGGACGTCGCCGAGGAGGCAGGCATCGACGACGACGACTACGAGTTCGCCCCCCGCGTCATCGTCGTGGGCGCCGGTCACGTCTTCCAGAGCGTCGACGACGACCTACAGGGTAAGGACGCTGGCGACACCGGGACGGTCGACATCCCCGCCGACGAGGCGTTCGGCGCGTTCGACCCCGACGACGTGAAGACTGTCGCCGCCGACAAGATCCCGGAGGACGACCGCTACCCCGGTGCGCAGGTCCAGATCGACGGCGATCAGGGCCGACTGGAGACCATCATCGGCGGTCGTGCACGCGTCGACTTCAACCACCCGCTCGCGGGTGAGGATCTCGAGTACGACTACGAGATCGTCGAGATCGTCGACGACCGCGAGGAGCAGGCCCAGGGGCTGCTCGGCATGTACCTCCAGCAGTCGCCGGAGGTCTGGATCGAGACCGACGAGGTCGAAGAGGAGACCGTCGTCGAACCTGACGAAGACGCAGACGAGGACGCCGAACCCGAGACGACGGTCGAAACCGTCGAGAAGGAGACGCTGTACATCGAGGCGACGCCGCAGATGACGATGAACCAGCAGTGGATGTTCTCGAAGCAGCAGATCGCTCAGGACATGATGCAGCGACTCGGCATCGACCGCGTCATCGTCCAGGAGACCATCGACGGCTCCGGCGGCATGATGGGCGGCATGGGCGGTATGATGGGCGGCGCCGGCGGTGCCGGCGGCGAAGCGGACATCGAGGACGCCCTCGAAGACGTCGACGTCGACGCCGACGAGATCGTCGACGAACTCGAAGCCTCCGACGAGACCGAGGAGTAACGCGACACCCTCGCGACTCGGCACCGACTCCCAACCACCGTTTTCTTTAGCGCCTCACCACCAGTCTCTCCTATGGACACCTCGGAGGACACACAGCTCCCGGTACCGGACGACCTGGTGGTCGCCGCCGTCGCTGCCGGCTGTACGGTCGCACTCGCACTCGTACTCCGGTTCGTGCTCGGCGAGTCTCCCAGTTACCTCGTCCGTCTCGCCCCGCTTTGGTTCTACTTCGTCTACCTGTTCGTCGGAAAGAACGCCGAGAGCGGGCCGCTGGCCGCGGTCAGGACGTGGGTTCTGCTCGTCGTCGCCACGACGCTGGGCGTGCTCGGCTATGTCGTGCTCTGAACCCGCTCTCGACTCCGGAGACGCCGCCGACTCTCGACGTCGACGACTGTTCGGATCAGAGAAACGTCTTGTGTGTTTTAACGAGTTGTAGATATTTTTAACCACAACGTTTTAAAAAGAATTCTCCTTCGATACCCCTGTCGGCATCGTCCCCGCTGATCGCTCGGTCTTTCCTCGTACGCGTTCGATTCTCTCGCTCCGCCGCGGCGACTCCGCTCAGGCGATGTCGCGGCTGGTGTCGACGGCCACCTGTTCGGCCAGTTTCAGTTTGATCGTCTCGTCCATCGCCGCGCTGCCGCGGAACTTCGGCACCGCGAGTCGGTTGACGATCTCCTGGCCTTTCACGTCGGTCTGGAGGTCGAAGACGACGTCAGCCATATGTTCCGTCACGTCGCGGTTGGCCGGAATCGAACGGCCCTTCATCGCGTGGAGGACGGCGATACCGCCGGTGTTGACGATCTGCGTCTGGAGTTCGTTCAGGAAACTTCGGTACCGTGCCGAGTCCGACTGCTCGAGCACGTCGACGACGTCGACGATGAGGTTCGCCTCCTCCGGGAGCGCGCCGACGAGTCGGTTGGCGTGGTCCAGCGGTGCGTCGCTGCCGATGTCGCGGATGGTCGGGTTGCCGACGCGGGTGTTCACGCGGTCGAAGGCGTCGGCCACGGCCGCTTCCGAGCGGACGGTCGACAGATACAGCGTCCCCCGCGTCGCGGTGAACTCGTAGAGGAACAGCTCCGACTGGCTGGCGGGCGGCGCTTCGAGGAGGACGATGCTACCTGCGGGGATGCCGCCGCCGAGGCGCCGGTCGAGCACCGTGATTCCGGTCGGAAGGCGGCGAGACATGCGTTCACTTTCCCCCTCCACGCATATTACGTTTCCTCCCCCAGCGTCGTCGCGAGTCGCCCGTACGCCGTTCGTACGGCGTCACGTTCGAGCACGGGCGGGCGAACCTCGGGGACGGACCCCACCACCGGACAGTCGAGCAGGTCGCCGACGCCCGGTGGCCGAAGTCGCGTCCGGGTGAGCACCGCGCCGACGACAGGCGTGCCGAGCGTTCGGGCCATGGCGGCCGTCTTGGCCGCGTCGCGGAGCGCGGCCGCACACAACGGCGAGACGACGAGCACCCTATCGACGACGCGGAGCGGAGCGACCGCGTCCGGCCCGGCACCGGCCGGACAGTCGACGAGCGTTCGGTGTCCGGACTCCTCGTCGAACGAGCGGAGTCGGCGGAGCAGTCGCTGCAGGTCGGCGTCTCCCCCTTCCGTGTCGGCCGTGTCGTCCGGACGCCCGACGGGAGCGGGCAACACGGAGACGTCCGGGTCCTCGGGGTGGCCCTGTGCGACGCGCTCCGGACGGCGCTCGCCGTCGACGGCGGCGAGCGTCGGCCTCCGGTCGACTGCGGCCAGCGCGTGGAGGTTCGGCATGTCGCCGTCGGCGTCGACGACGAGCGTCCGCCCGTCGAACGCTCTCGCGAGGCCGAGCGTGGTGGTCGTCTTCCCGCTACCGCCTTTCCCACCCGCGATTGCGAGCATAGAGGCGGTGGCCGCCTCCTGGGATATGAACGCTCGCACGGCGCTCGTTCGACGCTTTCGGCGGCCATCGGTCCCCGTTCGACGCTCAACCCGTCGTCCGGACGACGCTCACTCCAAGACGGTAACGTCGTAGACGTCGCGCCACCGATACCGACGGCCGCCCCACTCGAACTCGGGGACGAGGAGGCCGTAGCCGACGGCGAGCGGCGCGAGGAGGAGCCCGGGAGCGGTGAGGAGGAACGTCGAACGACGGACGCCGAAGAACGAGTACGTCCCGGCGGTAAGCGCCGTCGTCGCGGCTCCCACCGGCAGCGGCCACAGGAGCGTCGCGAGGGCGAGTAGGAGGAAACTGCCGACCAACGCCGCTGTACTCGACGTCTCCTCGAACCGCACCGTCTGCGTGAACCGGACCAGTCGCTGACGGACGGCGTCGACGTCGCCGTCGACGCGGATCTGCTCGGTCAACGCTCGCACCGCGGTGACGTCGTCGAGTCGGGCGGAGAGTAGCCCGTCGTCGCTGACCGTCCGTCGGAGGTCCGCGACGAGTCGCTCGACGTCGACGTCGTCGCGAGTGAAGGTGACGCAGCCACCCCACACCTGCCCGCCGAGGTACAACCCGAGCGACCCGGAGACGGCGACGAGCGGTTCGGCGAGTCGCCACCACCCCTCGCCGACGAAGACGGGGACGCCGGTGACGACGCCGTGTTCGCCCGCGAGGCGCTTCACCTGCTGGAGCCAGCCCTCGCCGTGGTCGAAGTCGTCGTCGGTCCAGAGAAACCGGTCGCAGGTCGCCCGCTCCATCCCGTAGGCGAGCGCGTTCGCCTTCCCGGAACAGCCCTCCGGTTCGCCCGCGACGAGGACGCGGACCCCGTCGGGCGGGTCGGAGTCGGCGACGGGGTCCGACTCGGTGTCGCAGACGACGAGCAACTCGTCGTCGCCGTCGAGTTGGGCCGTCAGTTGCTCGCAGACTGGACCCCACTCGACGGTCGGGAGGAGGACGCTGACCATGGCCGCGGTACTCGTGGCACCGTAGAAAACGTCCCGGCCCTACGGGGCGGGGTGACGGTGTCTCAGTCCTGACAACAGCCGCCGGCCTCGCCGCCGAAGTCGACGGCGAGCGGTTCGGAGATCGCCTCGTTGACCGCTTCGAGTCGGTCCTGCAGTTCCGACTGTGCCTCGAGGTAGTCCGCCATCACCGGGAGGCGGTGGAGCTGCTCCTGTGCGCGCTGGACCTCCTTGACGTCCTCTTGACTCGCCTGTCCGGTCTGGCGGGCCATCATGAACTCCTGTCGGAGCTGTTCGAACTCTTGGATCTGTGCTTGGGCCTCGTCGTCGTCCTCGACGGCCTGTCGGGCCTCCTCGAACCGCTCGTACTCGGGCGACTCCGCGATGGCGTTCCCGAGTTCACGTCCCAGCGACTCCAGCGAGGTGGTCTCGACGCTCATAGCCGGGCTTGGAACTCGACTCGTTTAGGGTTGCCGAATGTGGGTCGCGTTCACAGCCCTCACGTAAGGTCGGAGCAGCGACCGAGCGACCCGACCAGGATCTGCCTCAGACCTGCTCCTCGACGAACGCGACGAGGTCTTCGAGCTCCTGCCGGCCGACACCGTGTGGGGCCTGATAGACGTCGAAGCGGACGTCGGCACCGAGTTCCCGCAGGCGGTCGGCGGCGCGTTCGACGCGGTCGGCCGGGATGATCTGGTCGGCCGCGCCCGCCCCGAGGAAGACCGGTTTCCCCTCGATGCCGTCGGGGTCGAACTCGGCGTGCGACTCCGCGAGGTAGCCGTGGAGGCCGACGATCCAGTCGAAGCGGTCCGGTCCCTCCAAGAGGAGGCCGAGACTGGTGATACAGCCCTGACTGAACCCCAGCAGGCCGATTCGGTCGGCGTCGAGGCCGTACGCTTCGACGGCCGACTCGACGGTCTCGGAGACGAGGTCGAGACTCCGACGGAACTCCTCGGCGTGCGGCTGACTCTCGTGGAGGCCGCCCGCCGAGGTGTCGAGTTCGTACCAGGTGTAGCCGTTCATCAGGCGGTCCGGCGCGCGGAGGCTGAGCACGTGTAGTTCGTCCGGGAGCTGCTGGGCGACGGGGAGGAGATCCTCCTCGTCGGCACCGCGTCCGTGCAACACGACGACGGCCGGTGCGGGACCGTCGGTCGGTTCGGCCGGTTCGACGTGGACGTGCGAGAGCGGCAGAGCTGCACTCATCACCGGCCTCTACTGACTCCAGTCGTTTGAATACCCGAGTGACGTCGGTGTAACCGGGCCGTAGCGCGTGTCTCGGAAGGGACGTACGGACGAGTCTGTGGTATGTCAACGGTTAATCTCGTGGCGCGCGACTAGTGGCTATGGCTCCGACAGATGGCTCCAGTGGACTGCGCGGTCGACTCGCCGACGGCGACGTCCTCCTGGGCGTCCTCGACAACACCTACGACCCCTCGCTCGTCGAGTTCTACGGCGAACTCGGACTCGACTTCGTCTGGCTCGATCTCGAACACGCCGGTCCGAGTCCGTGGGACGCTCCCGCGATAGAGGCACTGCTTCGCGCCGCGGAGCGGACCGGAATCGAGCCGCTCGTCCGCCTGCCGAGCGCCGACCCGAGCGCCGTCCGGAAGCTCCGCGACGCCGGCGTCCGGTCGCTGTTCCTCCCGCGAGTCGAGTCCGCCGACGCGGTCCGACGAGCGATACGCGCAGCGTACTTCGAGTACGACGGCGAACCGGGCGACAGAGGGTTGGCGAGTCCGCGCGCGCGACGCTGGGGGCTGGCCGACGACTACGTCACCAGGGAGGACGAGGAGGCGCTCGTCGGCGTCACCGTCGAGACGCGGGCGGCAGTCGAGGAACTCGACGCCATCCTCGACGTTCCTGGCCTCGGATTCGTGTTTATCGGGCCACTCGACCTCTCGGTGTCGCTCGGCCACCCGAACGAACTCGACCATCCGGACGTTGCGGAGGCGGTCGAGACGATCCGCCGGAAGGCGACCGACGCGGGCGTCCCGGTCGGCGGCCTCGGCTTCGGAATGGACGACGTCAACGAGAAGGCGAAAGCGGGCTACCAACTGTTGAATCTCGGCAGTACGACAGGTGCGCTCGACGGCGTCGTCAGCGGCTGGCTCGACGAGTTCGAGGCGCCGTGAACCGCACGCGATCGCGCTCGCGGAAACGCCGAGGTTAAACCTCCTGACCGGTTAGGCCAGTTCAATGAGTCAGGACGCCTCCTCCGAAGGGGATCTCCGAAACACCGGAATGTCACTCCGACACGACCGCGAGTGGGACTACGAACTCGAACGCATCGTCGAGGAGGTGGAGGAACGCGACGCGAAGAAGGTGGGCCTCCAGTTCCCCGAGGGGCTGAAGCGCCGCGGCCCGGCCGTCGCCGACGACCTCCGCGAACTGTGCGACGACGACGTCACCTTCCTCCTCTCGGGACAGCCCTGCTACGGCGCCTGCGACCTCGACACCTACCTGATGCGGCGGACGGACGTCTTCGTCCACTTCGGCCACTCGCCGATGAAGGAGTCGGACAAGATCATCTACGTGCCGCTGTTCTCCAACGTCGACCCCTACTCCATCATGGAGGAGTCCTTGGAGGAGTTTGCCGACCCCGACGACGACCCGAACGTCGGTCTCGTCACGACGGCCCAGCATATGAACCTCTTCGGCGACATGGTCGACTGGCTCGAAGAGCGCGGCTACGACGTCCACACCCGCAAGGGCGACGACCGCCTCACCTACGAGGGGCAGGTGCTCGGCTGTAACTACGCCTCCGCCGACATCGACGCCGACCAGATCATGTACGTCGGCGGCGGGAAGTTCCACCCGCTCGGCCTCGCGATGGAACACCCCGACAAGAAGGTCGTCATCGCCGACCCCGTCAACAACGTCGTGAAGGTCGCCGACACGGAGAAGTTCATGAAGCAGCGCTACGGTGCGGTCCACCGCGCGATGGACGCCGAGAAGTGGGGCGTCATCTTCTGTACGAAGATCGGGCAGGGCCGCTGGGAGATCGCCGAGGAGATCGTCGAGAACAACGAGAACGCCTACCTCATCACGATGGACGAGGTCACCCCGGATCGGCTCCGGAACTTCGACATGGACGCCTTCGTCAACACGGGCTGCCCGCGCATCACGACCGACGACGGGCCGCGATTCCACAAGCCGATGCTGACGCCCCAGGAGTACAAGATCGCCATCGGCGAGGAGCCGCTGGAGAACCTCCAGTTCGACACGTTCCACGGCACCTGGTAGCGCCGCTCGGACCGACGACGCTCACTCTCTCCGTCTCTCTCTCTGCCGTACACTCGAACGACTTCGAGTCGGAACTGAACACTGTGGACTGTTGCAGTGCTCGATCTGTGTGGTCTACTAGCACCCTAGGGCAGATGAATGAATACATGGAACAATTCTAAGTTCGAGCGTGTGGTTGTCAACTACGGGCCGATGATAGAGACACGAGTCGAAACCCTACTGACGGCTTCTCCACCGACGATCTCGCAGACCGCCTCGGCGACTTCGGCCGCCGAGCGACTCCGAGACCCCGACACGGACGCGCTCGTCGTCGTCGACGCCACGGACGAGGTAGTGGGGATCGTGACCGGGTCGGACATCGTCGCCCTCGTCGCCGAGGAGAGTACCCACCTCCCGGTGTCGGCGTTCATGTCCGGTCCGCCGGTCACGACGACGCCCGAGACGACCGTGTTCGCGGCGGCCGACCGGATGCGGGAGGCAGGGGTGAGACAGCTCCCGGTTGTCGAGGACGGCGAGTGCCGTGGACTGCTCAGCGCGTCGACGCTCGCCCGCTACGTCTCTCGGCGACGACTCGACATCACCTGGCAGGGAGACCCGTTCACCCCACCCGAGGACCCTGGACCCCGTACCGCAGACTGAGTCCGCGCTCGTGCGTGACACCCGCTCTCACAACTCCTCGGCACTGAGTCGATACCGGACCCCGTCGTACGCTATCGTCCGCGGTTCTCTCACGCCGAAGACGGGCCACACGGAGTTCTGTTCCTGGAGTCGTACGGTCTCGACTCCCGCCTCGAAGAACGACAGCGTGTTTCGGAGCTTCCGGTCCCGTAGCGCCTGCTCGGTGACGAGTCTGCGAACGTCGTCGTCCGCCGACTCGCTGACGCTACTTTCGACTCGCTCGACCACGAACGCGGCCAGTCGCGACTCTCCGCCCGTCTCGCGGTCGGTCTCGACGACCACCGCGTCGCCGTCGCGGGTCGTCGCCGTCACCTCGTCTGTCGGCGTCAGTTCGACCGGGTCGCCGTCGAGGTCGAACCGGGCGACGAAGCCGACGCCGTCGCGGTAGCCCTCGCCGGCGAACCAGCCGTCGACGGTGAAGGCGTACGTCCCACCGCCGAGACCGGCGAGCGAGAGCTCCTCGGTGCCGCCCGCTCGTGGGAGCGGCTCGTCGTCGAGTCGCGTGTTGTCGACGGTGAGCGTCCACGCGTGCGACTCGTCGGGGGCGAGCGACATCAGCGGTTGGTTCCACGCGCGGGGGGCGACGTGGAACCACTCGCCGTCGACGCGCTTCCACACCCGCCACGCGTAGAAGTTGGTGTCGAACCGGACGTCGGTGTCGTTCGTCAGCGTAAACTCGACCGTCGCCGTCGGCAGCGACCCACGCTGTGTCGCCGGGGTCAACGCGACGGGCGTCTCGTCGGTCACGTCGGGCCACGCGACGACGCGTTTCACGTCGTCGTCCCACGGCGGACCCGCTGCCTCGGTGGGGACGACGCCGACGTCGGGCGGGGTGGCCGTCGCGGTCTCGGTCTCGGAAGTCTGCGTGGTCGCGTCCGTCACGTCCGTCGCGTTCGGCGTCGACGGCTCGGCGCTGTCGCCGGTCGGACTCGGTGCGTCGTCGGCGAGACAGCCGGCGAACGCGGCCGCACCGACCGTCGAGAGGAGGGCACGTCGTTGCATCGCCCGACCGTTCCGGACGAACTGACAAATACTTCGTGGTGTCAGCCACCCGAAAGCACTTACCGTCGCATTCGCGAGTCGAGGACGTCATGCCCTCCACACGGCTGTCGGTAGTGCTTGCCTCGTTCCTGACGCTCCTCTCCGTGGCCGGCGTCGCCGCCGCACAGTCGACGACGACCGCCCCGCAACTGTCGCCGTTGCTCCGCCTCACCATCGCGCTGGCGGTCAACGGCGTCGTCGGACTGCTCGTCGTCGCCGTCGCGCCCGACTACACCGAGAGCGCCGCCGCCGACGTCCGCGAGTTCCCCGCCGAGACGTTCCTCTGGGGGCTGCTCGCCGGTGTCGGTGGACTGATCGCACTGTTCGTCCTCGCGGTCACGGTCGTCGGCCTGCTCGTGGCGATTCCGGGCGCCTTCGCCTACCTCCTGGTCGCCGTCGTCGGCGGCGTCGTCGGAACCGTCGCACTCGGCGCGGTCGTCGCCGACGCCGTGACGGAGTCGACGCTGTTCGTCGCACTCGCCGTCGGCGTCGTCGCTTCCTCGCTTCTGAGTCTCGTCCCGTTCGTCGGCGACGTCGTCAACCTCCTCCTCGGAACGGTCGGGATGGGCGCCGTCGCTCGCCGATACTGGAGACAGCGGGGAGAGGGGAAGCGCGACGACGAGAGTCGATCCAGCGGGTCGCAGCCGCCGGTCGTCTCGACGCGGCCCTGACCGGTTCACTCGCTCGCCGACTCGACCGTCGACTCGACGTAGTTCACCGCTTCTTCGGGCGTCTCACACGCTTCGACGCCCTCGACGTCGTGCGTCCCCAGCCCGGCGATCGGTCTCCGGTAGACGAACGAGAAGCCGATCTCCGAGAGCGTCCCGCCGCCGCCGTCGACGGCGACGACGGCGTCGCCGTTCATCACGACGAGCGCGTTGCGTGCGTGACTCAGTCCCGTCGCGACGGCGACGTCGACGTACTCGTTGGCCGCGGCGGGGTCCTCGCCGGGGAGGACGCCGACCGTCGTCCCCGACGCCTCCTTCGCCCCGCGGCAGGCGGCCTCCATGACGCCGCCGAGACCGCCGCAGACGACGCTGTGACCGCGTTGGGCGAGCAGTTTCCCGACCGCCTCGGCCGTCGCCTCCTCTTCGGGCCCGATACGACTCCCGCCGACGACGCTGACGCGCATGGTCGTCGCTCGTGGTCGACGCAGTCAACGGTTTCGGTGGACGAGTCTCACTACTGCCCGTCGACTCGTTCGACGATCCGCGGGAGCACCTCCGTGACGTCCGCTCTGAGGTCGACCGCCGCTCGACTGCTGTAGGGCGTCTCCTCGAAGTTGACGAGGGCGAGCGTCCCGTCGCCGGCGGCGAGTCCGGGCAACGACGCCGCGGGCTCGACCGTCAGCGACGACCCGACGGCGAGGAAGACGTCGCTCTCGCGAGCGAGTCGCTTCGCTTCCTGGAGCGTCTCGCCGGGGAGCATCTCGCCGAACAGGACGACGTCGGGTTTGAGCACGCCGTCGCACTCGACGCAGCGAGGGGGACACTCGCCCTCGCGGACACGTCGGCGAGCGTCGGCGGCGTCGCTCCGGCGGCCACAGCCGCGACAGACGACTCGCTGGGCGTTGCCGTGGAGTTCGAGTAGGCGTTCGGTGCCGGCGGCTGCGTGCAACCCGTCGGTGTTCTGCGTGACGACCGCGTCGAGCAGGTCCCGTCGCTCCAACTCCGCGAGTGCCTCGTGGGCGGCGTTGGGTTCGGGGTCCGCGGCGAACATCGCCTCGTGGAGGTCGAGTCGGTCGCGCCAGAACCCGGCGGGGTCGGCGTCGAGTCGGCCGACTCGGAAGTCATCGGGATCGAACCGCGTCCGCCAGACGCCGTCGTCGCCGCGGAACGAGGGGATCCCCGACGCCGTGCTCACACCCGCACCCGTGAACGCGACTGCGGTGTCGGCGGCCAGCAACGCGTCTCCGAGGGCTTCGATCTCGTCTTCGACCTCGACCATGTGTGTCCGTAGTCGTGAAGGGACGTCAGTCCGGCGGTCACCGTCGCTGACACGACGCGCGCTGTCAGTACACTCGGGAGTCGGGCGTCAGTCGACCTTTCGGCGAGGGCGTCGACTGCTGGATCGCACGAACCATCTCCGCGTACGTCAGCGTCCGTTCGGTCGATATTGGAGGTGTCATGCTAACAACACACACTCCGAGAACGGGAATAGTTTCCGGCTAGAACTGCGAAAAACAATTACTTCCACTTCGGCAGGCGACGCCGAGTCCACAACGCTTAGCCTCCCGGCCCACACAGTCCCGTCCATGACCGTGAGTGACTGGGGCGATTGGCTCCCACGCGCCGTCGAGGACGCAGAACCCGAGACCGTCGCCGTCTGGTATCTCGGCTGTAACGGCTTCGTCGTCAAAGGTAACGAGGGGACGACCCTCTACATCGACCCCTACGTCGGCCTCGGTGACCCGCCGCGGACCGTCCGGATGATCCCCGTCCCGTTCGATCCGGAGGACGTCGAGGAGGTCGACGCCGTCCTCGCGACGCACGAACACACCGACCACACTCACGGACCGAGTCAGGCACCCATCCTCGCGAACACGGGCTGTGACTTCTACGCCCCCGACGACAGCCTCTCGGTCGCGTTCGACGACGAGGAGTGGACCGACGAGTGGGACGTGAGCGACGACCAGTTCCACGAGGTCGCCGAGGGCGACACGCTCGAACTCGGCGAGTTCACCGTCCACGTCGAGTTCTCCAACGACCCCGACTCGACGCATCCGGTGTGCTACGTCCTCGAACACGAATCGGGCACCGTCTTCCACGGCGGCGACACGAAACCCCACGAGGAGTTCCCCGAACTGGCAGAGGAGTACGACATCGACCTCGGCATCCTCGCGTTCGGTGCCGTCGGCAACATCCCAGACAAGGAGAGCCGCGACCCGGTCCGCACGAAGTGGTACTCGACGGAGAACGAGGTCGTGAAGGCCGCCAGCGACCTCCAGTTCGACCGTCTGCTCCCCAGCCACTGGGACATGTGGAAGGGGATGACTGCGGACCCGAAGGTGCTCCACCACCACACTCGGAGCTACGAGCACCCCCGGTCGCTCGAAGTCGCCGAGATCGGCGACCGTATCGACCTGTAGACGCCACTTCCGTCTCCCGCTGTCCTCTCTCCACGATCTGTTTCCCGCGGCCCACGACGGGACGTTCTTCTACATCTTAAATTTCGGATTTATATAATTTCTTATCATCTTATTGATACTTGATTGATTTATGTAGTGGGTAGGGTTTGTGTTCCTCATGATTCACGACCCCGACCTCGCCGACCACCTCCGTGTTTCGGCCGGTGACGTCACTGTCGAGGAGACGTTCGTCGCCGACGAGTTCCCCGTCCCCGCGATCAAGTTCGTCCTCGAGTCGACGTCCGCTTGACCGACGACGTCCCCGAGTCGTTTCCGATGGACTGCGTCGGCTTCCACCCCGACTACGAGAACGACAACTGGACGGCGTACCAAGACCACCACGTCGAGTTCGTCCGAACGCTCGCCCCCGAGGAGTCGGTGACGACGGTGTACGGGATCCGTCTCGAGGAGGCCGACGTGGAAGCGTCCGCGTTCCTCGCCGAACCGACCGTCGACCTCGTCTCGACGGCCGAGAGCGGCGGCCCCGAGGCCGAGGGCGTCGAGGACATCGTCGGCGACGACACCACCGACGTCGTCCGCGACGTGCTGGCCGGCGACAGCGACACGGTTCCCGGGATGGACGCACCTGAGGCTCTCGACTTCGAGGATCCCCTGGCCGACGACGCGGACGACTCGCTCGCCGCGGACGCGGAAGACCCGTTGGCCGACGACGGCGCAGACCCGCTCGCCGCAGACGGCGTAGACAAGACGGACGACGTGGAGCCGCTGGCGCTCGACGACCCCGGGACCGATGCCGACGACGAGGAACGTGACGTCTCGGCCGACGACGCCGTCGACCCCCGGTCGGTCGACGACGACACCGTCTCCGCCGTCGTCGAGCGGGGCGACGACACCTCCGCCACCGCGGCCCCGATCGCCGTCGACGCGAGCCAGCAAGAGGACGTCGAGGTCGAGGACGCCAGCCGCCAGACGGTCGACGACGACGGAGACGAAACCGACACTGACACCGGAGACGCCGACGCCGGTACGACCGACCCCGTCGCGACCGAGGCTGCCCCGGCCGGTGCGACGGCGGTCGCCTCGGGTGGTATCGCGGCGACACTCGCCACGGAGATCCGTGAGGGCCGCGTCGACGACGACGATCTGGCGCTGCTGAAGCGCGAACTCGACGTCGGCGTCCCCACCAGCGTCGACGTCCGGATCGGACGACTGCAGTCGCAGATGGACGACCTCGAAGCCTACAGCGACGCGCTGGCGGAGTTCATCGACGAGGTGGGCACCGGCGAACAGCTCATCACCGAGTTCCGCGCGGAGATCGAGTCGGTGTCGTCGTCGCTGACCACGCTCGAGACGGCGCTCACCGCCGCCGAATCCGACCGCGTCGACCTTCGAGACGAACTGGACGACGTCGCGACGACTGTGAACACCGTCGAGAGCCGTGCGGAGGCGAACGCTGACGACCTTTCGTCGCTCGCCGACGACGTCGGCGAACTGGCCGCCGTCGCCGACGACGTCGAGGAGTTGGCGACGACCGTCGACTCGCTGGATACGGAGATGGGTGACGTCCGAGCCGACGTGGCCGACCTCGACGCTAACCTCGCCGAGAGTCGTGCACGCCTTGAGGAAGAACTGGACGCGATGCGCGAAGAGCTGTCCGCAGAGATCGACGAACTCCGCGAGGAACTCGGCGACGTCGCGGCGTTGGAGGCGGAGCTCGACGACGTTCAGGCGGAGCTCGTCGAACTGAAACAGTTCCGCGACCGCCTCGAGAGTGCCTTCGGTGGCGAGTGAGCGGCGGCGGATCCGACTCAGAGGGGTTCTCGTAGGCGTTCAGCGGTACTCTCAGTGAGGATCGAACCCCGTAGTTAGCCGAGGTCATCGGGTCTCCGGCGGACGCCGATACTCCCTCTCAGTCTTCGTTTCGCGTCGAGTCGCCGAACGACCCCGGGAAGTCGTCGGGAGTGATGCCGAACCCGTCGCCGTCGCCGAACCCGTCGTAGTCGGGTGAGTCTTTCGAGGTGGCGATTCCGCTCGTGATGATGCTTCGTACGCCCTGTTCGACGGTCATGTCGACGTCGATGATCCGACCCTGGGGGATATGTGTCAGAAATCCGCCCATGACCGGGTTCGGGGCGAGCGGGATGAACATCGTGACCATGTTGTCGTCGCCGTTCCCGATGGTCTCTTGAACCGACGACGGCGACTCTGCGGTCTCGAAGCCGATGACGTAAGTGTCGTCGTGCGGGAACTCGACGAGCTTCACCGACCGGAAGTGGTCCATATCGCTCTCGAGCATCGCATCACCCATCCGTCGAAAGCTCTTGTAGATGGCTCCGATGCCGGGAATCGCCATGATCACGTAGTCGAAGTAGTCGAGGAGGCGATCCCCGGACTGCGAGCGTGCGACGACGCCGATACCGACGACGAGCATCGCCAGCAGCGTGACGGCGACGATTTCGGAGATGACCGAGACGACGTCTCTGTACATCCCGAGTTCGATGAGCACGTCGGCGACGACGAACGTCTGTCGGACGTCGCGGATGACGCCGAAATGTTCGAGGATGACGACGATCGGTCGTAACGCGCTCGCGAGGATGTCGAGTGTTGCCTTCAGTACGTAGATCGTAACGACGACAGGAAGGATAACTGCGATACCGGTTAACACCACGTCGAGTGCGGCACGGTACGCCGACTGTCCTGCCTCTTTGGCGGTTTCGGTGTGCTCGTCGCGCGGCCGCGGTACCATATACGGCGACACACGTATACCTCGCGGTTAGGGGTTACGGCACGTCGTGGAACGCTGCCGAAAACGCAATCGGTTTAGTTCGCGACCACAACCGTCCGACAATGACAGAAACGGTCTGTGTCGCTGTGCCCCGGAAAGGGCGGCCCCTCGAAGCAGTGCTCGAACGCCTCGCGGCCGGCGCGGGCGTTCACGCACTCGCCGACGAGGTCTCCTCGACGCTACGGTACGAAAAAGCCGTCACTAAGGGGCGACAGCATCCGGACCGCAACGTCTACGAGCGACTCACCGACTACAGCGACCTCTCGGACCCGACGTCGCCGGAGTACACACTGCTCCGCGACGACCGCGACGGGAAACCTCGGCGGATCGTCTTCGACAGCGTCACCATCGAGACCGACGACGTGGACGTCCGCCTTGTCGGCCGCGAAGAGCCGTTCCGGTCGCTCCGAACCCACGAGTTCGCCCTCGGGTTCGACAGCGCCGACCTCGTCCTCGAAGAGGTCGTCTCGCTCCGACCGGACGGTCTCGACAGCCTCGCGGACGTCAACGCCCGTATCGACCCTCGCGAGTCGGACGTCCGCGTCGTCACCGGACTCGGCGATACGGTCTATCACACGCTGATGGCGAAACCGGAGGTACTCCCGCCGGGTGCCGACCTCGACCGCACGTTCGTCGCCGACCACGCGGGTGACCTCTGTATCTCGCCGCGCTACGAACGACTGGTCGAGGCGGTGCTCGGAACCGACGCACTGACCGACGTCGAGTTCGCGTACCCCGCTCCAGACGCCGACGAAGAGGAAGCGGCTATCGCGGAAACGGGACTCGGTGTCTACCTGACGGTCACCGGGTCGACGGCGCGCGACCACGGACTCGTTCTCGGTGAACATCTCTTCCCGAGTGAGACGGTCCTAATGGAGAACCCGACGGAAGCCAGCGACGCCACCGAGAGCGTCAAATCGCTGCTCACCGAACAGAAACTAGAGACGGCGATCGGGACTTGAGACGGGCCGTCGTCGCCGGTCGTACCTACTCTGCCGTGCTGAACGGCCCGAAGTCGTCGACCGGCATCACCGAGTAGTCGATACTGAGCGTGTCTTTCGTCGCACGGAGTTTGCCGACGAACGTGGAGATCTCCTCGAGTGACCCCTCCAAGACGAACAGCTCCATACAGTAGTGGTGGCCGACGTGACTGTGGAAGTTCGAGGCGACGAGATCCTCGTGTTCGTGACGGAGACGCATCATCCGCTCTTCGACGCTCGTCGTCTCGAAGTCGAAGAGCACCGTGACGATACCCATCAGCTCGCGGTCCTCCAACCGCTTGTCCTCGAACTCACCGAGGAGGTTCCGACTCGCCTCCCGGAGCACCTCGCTTCGACCGGTGTACCCGTGCTCGTCTGCGAACTCGTCGATTCGGTTGAGCAACTCTTCGGGCATGGAGACGCTGACGACAGTCATGTATTAACTCACGGCGGAGATCTTGTTAAACCCTCTGTATCGGGGAGTCGAGGGGTAGGAGGGTCTGTGCTGCGGAGGTGCTCCGTCGTGGCTCCCCCCCCCCCGGTTCTGTATATCGACATTTGGTTTACTCGTCGCACTGCCAACGCTCTTCGACTGTCGCGTGCTACCATTTCACGACCGACTTCTCGAACAGATCTCGTGGACGCGGTCGGCTCGACACGGTACTCACGGAGTCGCTGAGAGGAACCTTCCGGGAGTCCGGTGACCGACAGAACGGCCGACACTTCTACTCCGGTAACCCGGCGTCATCCGGTTCGGAATCCGCGACTCGATGACGGCCGGACGCGTGACGAACCGGTTCTGGAGGAGAGAGGCACCTCCGACCGATCAACTATTTAGATGAGAATCTAAACGGCGAACTAAATTTTTGGTTAGATTTTTATTCAACAACTAGACGTTCTTTATCGAACGTTACTAGTTACTATGTCACGTTATCTCGTCTTCCGTTCGGATCGATCTTTTCCAGGAAAGCGGCATCGCTCTGTCCTCTGTCCGTCTGACGTGTTTTTATTAACGACTCTCACGCAGAGTGATCTATGCCGAACGCAGTCACGTTTTGGACCGAGGCCGGCGGAACGGGAAAGACGACGTTCACCGTCAACACCGCCGCTGCGCTCGCTCGTCGGGGAAACGACGTCCTCGCGATCGATTTCGACCCGCAGAACGCGGGGATGACGGATCACATGGGGTACGGCGAGTGGGCCGGTCGCGACGACTACGAGAACATCGCCGATCTCCTTGTCGACGACGACCAGCGACTGCAGGAGATCGTCATCGAGACCCCCGAGTTCGACCTGATCCCCACACACAACGATCTGGCGAACATCGAATCGAAGATCGAGTCTACCGACGGCGTCGACTCGGGGAGCAAACACTGGCTGCTCCATCACGAGATGGAGCAGTTGACGGAGCTGTACGATTACGTCCTCGTCGATCCGCCGGCGACGACGGGGACGCTCGTCTCCAACGCGATGGTCGCGACCCAGAACGTCGTCGCCCCCGCCGAGATGACGGACAAGGGGATCGCAGCGATCGGCGGACTCGAAGAGGAGCTCGCCGCGATGGAACGTGGGTTCAACCGGATCCCGGGGGTCGACGTCTCCTTCTCTATTCTCGGCGTCGTTCCGAACCGGGTCCGGAAGCGACAGACCAACAAACAGCAGGAGGTGTTCGCCGAACTCGAGGCGAGCGATCGACTCGTCACGCCGTTCGTCGTCTACAAACGGAGCAAGATCAGTGACGCATGGGGTGAGGGGATGAGCGTGTTCCGCTACCACGACGAACACGAACTGCGCGACTACCAACTCGACATTCTCGACTCCTTCGAGAACGTCGCCGACGTCGTCGAGGGGACGGCGACAGAGACGGACGACCTCGAGGCGGAGGTGGCGAACTGATGGCTCGCGACGACAAATACTCCTCGACCGGAAGCGACGCCGACTACTCCAGTAGTCCGTTCAAGAACGCAGACTCGCCAGCGGTCTCGGAAAGGACGAAAGAGAGCGACGAGGTTCCAGACCAACAGCCCTCGACGACGGAAGGCGACTCGACGGAACCCCCCACGGACAGCGATCTCGCTGGTGAGGACTCGAACACGGAAACGGCCGACGCTTCCTCGCTGGACGTCATCACTCGGGACGGGCTGCCCTACGCGATGGCTCGTTCGAAGGTCACCGACGACCGCCAGCAGAAGCAGTTCCAGCTGTTGAAGGAGACGCGGTTCGAACTCCAGGACGCCGTCGCCGACCTCGTCAAGCAGTACGACGAGGAGAACCTCTCGGAGACGGACGCACTCGAGATCATCCTCCGAACCGGTCTCGCCCACGCGGAAGATTACGACGAGGCAGCGAAGTCGCTCGGGTTCGGTCTCGAGAACGTTCAGTTCACGTTCTCCGAGTGAGACGGACTCGCTGTCTCGAACCACGGATCGAGGTCGCTCCGATTCGGGACTTTCCTGCGTTTCCGACGAGAGTCCGACTCCGCTCCCGACAGTAGTCGTGACGTCCGTCTCGGATGGCCATCGAAGTCGTGCTTGGACGCGCCCGTTTTCTTTTCGTCACTTCTCGTCGAAGGTATCGGCCGTACCCGAAGCGACGGTCAGTTTCTTCCGCTCGCTCCGATCTGTTTTGGGGAGAGGAACTTGTGGACTGCCTCGTAGATATATCCCGAATTCTGTCACGGCGATGTCGCGGCTCACACTTATCCCGATCAGTGTGTCACAGACCGATCTTATCCTGATTTCTGGGACTACAAGTCCTGGGGTGAGAGAGCACAGCTGTATGGATAAGTGACTTTATCCGAGTGTGTAGGGACACGCTGAAGTGGGCGGCCTCCGAGACTCGACCATGAGCGACGATCCGGAGACGAGTCGGACCGCCGTCAGAACGTACGTGCCTGCGTATCAGAAAGAGCGGTGGCAGAAACACGCGGAGGAGCTCGACATGAGTCAAAGCGAGTTCGTCCGGACGATGGTACAGGCCGGCAGAAAGGGGTTCGAACTCGACCCCGAGGACACCGGTTCTGGGCACGAAACCCCTGGGGTAGATGGACTCGAAACACGGGTCCTCTCGACGCTCGAGTCCACCGACTTCATGTCGTGGGACCAACTTGTCGAGGCACTGGCTGGCGACTTGGAAGACCGACTCGACGACGCGCTCGGCGAGCTCCAGGGATCGAACCGGATCCGGTACAGCGGTCGACACGGCGGCTACACTCTCGTGAGCGATGGGGACTGAGGCGACGGACGACGACCCCGACGACCCGATCGGATACTTCCTGCAGGATCTCGTCTTCCACGGGAAGACCGAACGTACGCGCGACTCGTACCAGCGAGTGCTCCGGCGGTTCGAGTCGTTTCTCGCGACTCCCGAAGCGAACCCGTTCGACGAGTCGATCGCCCCCGCCGACGCGACGCACCGACACTGCATGGCGTGGGTCCACACGCTCCGCGGCACCGTCGAACCGAGTACGGTCGCGACCTACGCGGCCTACCTCCATCGGTTCTACGCGTACATGACGCAGGTCGGCGTGTTCGAATCGAACCCGATGACGCTCGTGATGGAGGAGATGGACGAGACGATCGACAAAGATCCGACTCGCCGCGAGATCGACGTCCCCGCCATGCGACGGTTCGTCGCAGCGGTGACTCATCCACTCCACCGAGCGGTCGTCGTCACGCTCCTCAAGACGGGGATGCGTGTCGGCGAACTCTGTAACCTCGATCTACGTGACGTCTCACTCACTCACCCCGACGCGCGGGCGACCTACGATCTCGGGACGCGAGCGGAACTCGACGGACGGTCCGACTCGTTTTTCGTCTCGTCGAAGCCCTCGTTCGGCGAGTCGACGAACGGGGAGGAACGCACCGCCTCCAACAAGCGGAAGCGAGCGACGATCGTCCCGATCGACGCAGAGCTCCAGCGGGTGCTCGTCCGGTGGCTCGCCGTTCGACCCGACGTTCGTTCTTCGGCCGACCCCTTGTTCGTCGGTACGTCCGAGGGGTGGGGAGAGCGGCTGGAGCCGGAATCGGTCCGTCACGTCGTCGAGACTCACGCCCGCAATCGGGGCTGGTACCGAACCGGCGGCGGCGCCAGCGAGAACGTCACTCCGCACTACTTCCGACACTTCTTCACGACGCACCTCCGCGACAGAACCGGCGACCGCGGCATCGTCAAGTATCTCCGTGGCGACGTCGCCGACGACATCATCGACACCTACACCCACAACTGGGGCGACAAGGTACGAGACACCTACGAGGCGAACATCTACTCCCTTCTGGAGTAACCCTTTGGAGTACGTGATTCAGCCCCTCGACCCCGCCGTGTGTCGAAATCGGTCGCCGACTCGACCGTCACGTCCGGATTCCGTGGGATCGCTTCGTTTACCCGCGAACGCCGTGTCCGAGCCGGCGGTCTGCAATCCACGACGTCTCGAGTGAACCACCGATACGTATCGACTAGGCCGGCGCTGCATCGACCGTTTCGAGTGCGTGCTCGAACGGTTCGATCTACGGCCTCGGTTCAGTGTCGTGTCTCGTGAAGACGCAGCCGTCGGAGCGGTCGCCGATGTCGAGTGAGTTGAGGTCTGGGTCCTGCGTCTCCGAAAGGTGTCTGTCACGACTGCGGTTCGAGTCTCCTCGGTCGACGTCGCCAACACCCACTCACGAACGGTGTCGACCTCGTCGTATCGTCCGACGTAGTCACCACTCGTCGAAGTAGCCGGTGATCGCGAACGAGGGGGTCGTCGCCCCCCCCCCCCGACTCGAACGCTATCCGGAGGACCTGTCCGTCTGAACGTCGGCTCTCACAAGGCGTTCCCGCCGAGTCGGACGACACCACCTCGAACGCTGCTGGCTCACACGCCCCGTAGGCGGTTCCGTGTCCTAACGTAACCGCTCCAGTTCGGTGTTTCCGCGTGAACTGTTCGAGGCCAACGACCTCGATTCGCTACTCAGTGTAACACTGCGCCATTTCGCTCTCCAACGCCCGTCCGAGGAGAAACGTGTAAATCGTATACTGCTATACAGAAACGGCTGGTGAACAGTCGACGCTAGAGACAGACCACATCCGTAGAAACTCCGCTCACAGCAAGCTACGCGCCCGATTCGACCTCTTCGACGAGTTCCGGGCCGTCGTTGGCCGGACTGTTGACCTGCGTCGAGACGGGGTAGGCCTCCATCGTGTCGGCCGGATACGGATCGAGCAGTCGTTCAGCCTCGTCACCGTCGCCGTTCAACCACGTCTTCTCTTCGCTCTCGTCGAGGACGACGGCCATCCGGTGGTGGAGCGTCGAGACGAGGTCGTTCGGCTCCGTCGTGATCACGGTGAACGTCTCGATCGGGTCCGGCTCCGTGTTCGGAGCGACGCCGCCACCGAAGTCACCCAGCCCGGTCTGGGTCTGCGGCGGCGTCCACCGTTCCCACAACCCGGCCATCGCGAACGGGCGATCGTCGGCGAACGCGACGCGATAAGGCTGTTTCTTCTCTCCGCTGTTCACCCACTCGTAGAACCCATCTGCGAGGACGAGACACCGGCGCTGCTCGTACGCCTCGGTGAAGCTCCGTTTCTCGCGGACGGTCTCCGCGCGGGCGTTGATGAGGTCGTTACCGACCGACTCGTCGTCGGCCCACTGCGGGACGAGCCCCCACTTCAGCGTCCGGATCGTGTTGGGCTCTTCGTTCGTGACGACGGGCAGCGACTGACCGGGTGCGCAGTTGTATCGCGGCTCTAACGGCGCTTCGGCGTCCGCGTCGAACCGCGCTTCCAAGGTCGGTTGGGGGGTGAACAGGGTGTAACGTCCGCACATAGGGGGAGAGAGGAGTGGAGACGGGATAACCACTGGGCTCTCGGAGTCCCGGGTCGAGAGGTTTACGTCGTCGGAGCGGTGCAGTGGGGACGTGCGAATCGAGAACAGTTTCATCCCGGTCCGCGGCGTGGGCGCGAAGACGGAGCGCCGCCTCTGGGAACACGGCATCACGCACTGGGACGAGTTCGACGGCTCGGTCGTCGGCGAAACGACGGCGGGCCGCATCTACGACTTCCTCGACGAGGCGGCCCCGCGGCTCGACGACGGTGACGCTCGCTACTTCGACAGCGCGTTTCCGAGCAAGGAGCGGTGGCGGCTGTACGAGAACTTCCGCGAGTCGACCTGTTTCTTCGACATCGAGACGACCGGGCTCGATGCGACCCACAACGACGTCACGACCGTGACGTTCCACCGCGGCGACGAGACGACCACACTCGTTCAGGGTGACAACCTCACCGCAGGTGCGCTCCGCGAGCAGTTCGACTCCGCGGATCTCGTCGTCACGTTCAACGGTAAGCGCTTCGACGTCCCCTTCCTCGAGCAGTCGTTCGACCTCTCTGTCGACGTTCCGCACGTCGACCTCATGTATCCCTGCAAGCGACTCGGCCTTACGGGCGGGTTGAAACAGGTCGAGAAGGACGTCGGCATCGACCGCGACCGACCGGACCTCTCGGGTCGCGACGCGGTCCGACTGTGGCGGCAGTACGAACGCGGCGACGACGCTGCCCTCGAGACGCTCGTCTCCTACAACCGCGACGACACTGAGAACCTGCGGACCCTGATGGATCTCGTCACCGGATCGCTGCACGACGAGACGTTCGTCGAGTCGTCGTGAGGCTTATCCGGGTCGGTGGCGACTACGGCCTATGACCGACGAGTCGAAGCAGCTCTCCGACGGCGAGGGCGACGTCGCAGCCGACGAATCCGACGACGAGCACGCCGAGGCCACGGACCCGACGGTTCCACAGGTCGAACTCTCCCTGTATCAGTTGAACGTCAGAGTCAGCGGTCGGGCGACCGACGACCTCGACGACGTAGAGGACTCGGCCGTCCGTCTCATAGACTATCTCATCGAACGGGCCGAGACGCTCGAAGACCAACCCGACGGACGCGGACTCGGGTGAGAACGCGTCTCCTCACGTCGGGCGGTCGTTTTTGGCGAACCTAAAAGCTCAAATACCGTTGCCGGAAACGGAGGGTATGGGGTACACGTTCGACGACGTCGCCGTCGTCATGGGAACGTACAACGAGGAGGAAGCCGTCGCGACGGTCGTCTCGGACATCGAGGAAGTGACCGACGGTCGGGCCGAGGTGATCTGCGTCGACGGGTCGTCCGACTGCACGCCCGACATCGCCCGCGAACACGGCGCGACGGTCGTCCGGCAACGACCGCAGGGGTACGGGGTCGCCGTCCGGGAGGCCGTCCTCACGCCCGACCGCCCGGTCGTCGTCACGACCGACTGCGACGACACGTATCCGATGGAGCAGCTTCCGGCGTTCCTCGACGCGATCAACGAGGGGTACGACGTCGTCAGCGGTGATCGTCTCTACCACGGGGCGGAGGCGATGCCGGCGTTCAACCGCTTCGGCAACGCAGCGTTCGCCGCCCTCGCGAGCATCCTGATGGGGACGCGCGTCCACGACACGACGACGGGGATGCGCGCCTACCGGCGAGAGCTCCTGCACGACATCGAGTGGACGGAGAACACCGGTCTCTCGGCGGAGCTGTTGATCCGACCGCTGATGCGCGACTACCGAGTGAGAGAACTTCCCATCGCCTACCGCGAGCGGGCGGGCGAGACGAAACTCGATCCTATCGAGGGTGGCGCGGCCATCGCGAAATCCATCGTGAAGGTCTGTCTCGAGGAACGGACCGGACTTCGGTAACTGCTCGCGAGAGACGACAGAAACGACGACGTGGGAGGGAGGTGGTTCTGTCGACGAGTTACTGTTCGAGTACCGTCCCGCCTGCCCCGACCACGACGACGCGGTCTCCGACACTGACACCGGTCAAGTTCTCTCCACTCGGGGTCTGTTCGCGACTCCACTGGCCACCCGTCGCGTCGAAGACGGCACCGCCGCCACCGACCGTGTAGCCGTCGCCGTCGTCGAACGTCACGTCGCGAAGCGACTTGTCACCGAGGTCAGTCGGTGTCCACTGTGCGCCGTCGTGGCGGAACACCATCCCGCCGCCGCCGACGACAGTGACGTCGTCTGCAGCGTCGCTGTCGACCCCGTAGAGGTTGACGTTGGCGTCGCCGATGCCGATAGCCTCCCACGTCCCGCCGTCGTCGGTGGCGAAGACCGTCCCGTTGGTATCGACGGCGTGTCCCGAGCGGACACCGTGGAAGTCGATAGCCGGGAGTGCCGCACCGCTCCCAGGTGTGACGTCGTCCCAGGTACCCGTCTCCCCGTTCTCGAAACTGTAGTAGATCTTCCCGGAGTCGCCGGCGACGTAGACGTTCGCGTCGCCGGCCGTACCGGTCACAGCAACGCTGTTGAAGTTGTTGGTGACGTCCATCGGCGCGGAGTGGTCGTCGAGGTTCCCCGTCTCGACGTCGTACTCGCCGATGGCGCCGCTCGAACCGACGAACCAGAGTCGCTTCCCACCGTCAGTGACGGCCGTGCCGTAGAGATCGTTTCCGTTACCGGTCGGACCGCCGTCGAGTACCTTCGTCCATCCCTCCGCACCACGTTCGAGGACGACGCCGCCGCCACCGACAGCGTAGGCACCGGCCACAGCGTGTTCGACGCCGTGGAGCGTGCTGTCGGTCGGCGTCTCGGCCGTGTGCCACTCTTCGTCCGTACTGGCACCGCCGAGACCGGCGATCCCGGCCGTCGCTGCGGCGGTACCGATCCCCTTCAATATCGCCCGACGACTGCTCGTTGTACGG
Source organism: Halogranum amylolyticum (assembly GCF_900110465.1). Taxonomy (GTDB): domain Archaea; phylum Halobacteriota; class Halobacteria; order Halobacteriales; family Haloferacaceae; genus Halogranum; species Halogranum amylolyticum. The sequence goes on along the minus strand of NZ_FODV01000006.1, from coordinate 33,553 downwards.
TCGCTCATCGTGTTTCGGGACGTACTAACAGTTTTTCTAACGTAGTAGTAATGGCTAATTATTAGGTATTTGAACTGTGTTCTCAGGGTCGAACACCAGTCTCGCCGGCCCCGGTGGCGGTCTCGCGAGTCGAGAGACCCGAACGGCTCACTGGGGGCGTATCGCGACGGTGGTTCGGTTGTGATTGACACACACTATACTCCAGCGCGATTTTGCTTCGTCCGCGCGACTAGTAGGGTATGAATCGTCGCCATTTCCTGACCACTGCTGGGTTCGTCGGTATCGCCGCCTGCACTGGCTGTCTCGACGCACTACGGCAGCAGTTGGGACCCTCGTCTGCGGGCAGTACGCAACCGGGGACGCCGAGTGCGACGATCTACGCGAACGTGTCGCTCCCGGTCCCGCGGTCGGAGTTCCGTCGAGGGGCGGCGAAGGACGCGATTCCTGCCATCACCGCTCCCGTCTTCGCCGCCGACTGGTCGTCGGTCGACGGGGTGCTCGACGACGACGAGTTGGTCATCGGCGTCGAAGTCGGTGACGGGACGCGAGCGTATCCGCTCGCCGTGTTGAACTGGCACGAAGTCGTCAACGACGACTTCGGCGGTCCGCTACTCGTCACCTACTGCCCGCTCTGTGGGGGTGGTGTCGTCGCCGACCGGACGGTCGACGGACAGGTGTACACGTTCGGCGTCTCGGGGCTACTCTGGCAGTCGGACCTCGTGATGTACGACGTCGAGTCGGAGTCGCTCTGGAGCCAACTGCTGGCGACGGCCATCCACGGCCCGTCGACCGAGACCGAACTCACCCTCCGGCCGTCGACGGTGACGACCTGGGGTGAGTGGCGTCGCGAACACCCGAAGACGCAGGTGCTCCTCCCACCACCGAAGTCGGAGACTATCAAAGGTTGGCAGTCCCGCGACTACGACCACGACCCCTACCCCGGGTACGACGGCTCGGAGCGTGTCGGCGTCGGCTTCAATCAGGCGGTCGACGACCGCCTCCACCCCAAGACGACGGTCGTCGGCGTCACCGCTGACGGCGTCGCCCGCGCCTACCCGCTGGACGCAGTCGAGGATGCGGGCGTCGTCAACGACACCGTCGGCGACCTCCCGATCGTCGTCGCGACCACGAACGCCGGGTCGCTGGTCGCCTACGTACGCCGGGTCGGCGGGAAGACGCTGAACTTCGAGCGTGACGGTGACGTCCTCGTCGGTGATGGTTCGCGGTGGAACCTCGTCACCGGAACGGCCGTCGACGGCCCGCACAGAGGAACCCGGCTTGCCCATGCCAACGACCGGTCGCCGTCGTTCTGGTTCGCGTGGGCGGATTTCCACCCGGAGACCGACCTGTTCAGATAGCTATCTGGATAGCTATCCAGATAGCTATTCGGATATCTTTCTAATACATCGACGGGCAGTCCGCCGTCTGGTCGCTTGGAGACGCTGTCGCAATCGAATACCGACAGAGTGCAGCGTGCGACTACTTCAGGATATCCTGAACGCGACGCGGTTCGCCGGTCAACTCGGGGTTCTTCTCGACCATCTTCAGCACGTCGTGGTCGGTGACGTCCGGGTAGGACTTCTGGGTCGCCTCCTCGATGAGCGCTTTCTCCAGTCGGAACTCGGTTCCTTCGTAGACTACGTCGACGCCATCGTCGTCGAACGAGAGAGCAGTCATAGTCGCTCGTAGCACAGCCTGCTATAAAAGGACATCACCAGCGAGACGCGGTTTCGGCGCTCGTCTGACGAGCGTCTTGCGCGCCGTTTATTAGGTGTCACGTACAGGTTCGGCCTGTGTCACTCGGTCAGGACCCACTCGACGAACTCCGCATCCCCGACGGGACGACCGTCGAGGAGCACGACCTCGTCACGGACGGCGACGTCATCGTCGGCGGGCAGGGGACGGTCGAGTTCGGCGTCCGCGGCCGGAACGTCATCGCCGGCGAACGCGTCCAGTTCGGCGGCGGGATCGAGGCCGAGGGCGACTGCCGACTCGACGTCTGGTGTTCCGTCGACGGCAACGTGCTCGTCGGCGAGGACGCCTACCTCGGCGAACGCGTCTCCATCGACGGCCGCCTGATGGTCTCGGGCGATCTGGACATCGGCGACGACGTCGACATCGACGAGGGTTTCGAGGCCAACGGCTGGATCGTCATCCGCAACCCGGTGCCGACGCTCGTGTTCTACTTCATCGTCCTCTCGCAACTGCTCCGCATCGGCGAAGAGGACGCCGCCGACGAACTCGCCACCGCACTCTCCGACGACGAGGACGACGACGTCTCGCCGCTGGTGATCCCCCGCGGGGCCAGCGTCTCCGACGACGCCTGGCGCGTCTCGACGCCGGCGACCATCGGCGACGGCTGTCGTCTCCACGGCAACATCCGCGCCTCCGAGATCACGGTCGGCGAGGACAACAACATCTTCGGCAGTCTCCGCGCCCGCGGTGACATCACCGTCGGCTCCGGCACGCGCGTCCACGGTGACGTGACGACCCGGAGCGGGTCGGTCACCGTCGAAGAGGGCGCGCGCGTCCTTGGCGACGTCTCCTGTGGCGACCTCCGACTGTACGACGGCGGCACCGTCGACGGCACCGTTCGCGCCAGTGGTGACATGAAACTCGTCCGCAAGAAGTCCGCCCAGGACGCCGAGCGAGAAACTTAATCTAAACCGACCGTCTTTATATCCGACCGCTCGAACGCTGTCGCGTACTGTATGCGAACGGCTAGCAGGGAGTGGAGACGGTGAGTCGTTCGGCGCGGTGGCCGATCGTGGCGCGACTCGTCGAACGGACACAGCGTGAGTGTGCGTCGTTCGACCCCGCCCGCGACGACCCACGGCAGTGTCTCACGGCTGGCGTCGAACCGATCGTCTCACTGTACATCGAGGTTCGCCGAGCGAGCGACGACGCGCTCTCGCCGGTCGAACAGTCGTTACTCGACCGCGCGCTCGACGACTGGCTCTCGCAGTACGCCGCGAGCCAGGGCGTTCACCACTCCGGGCGGTTCACCGTCCACGAGCTCGCCGTCGCCTACGCCGCCGACGGCGACCTCCGGTCGACCGTCGACGACCTGCTCGACCTCTGAGGATCGGCAGAAGTCCCTATACGTTCGACTGTCGTCCTTCTCTGGGACTGACGAGTAGCTCGTGCTGAATAGAGAGCGCAAGTCGGTCACCGGGTCAGCACGCGATGCGAGCGAATTGAACCGCTCAGTACAGAGTAGGCAGATAGCGTCAGCTCGGGCGTGTAACCGTCTGAAAAATCGATATCGTTGTCTTGTCGCTATGAACGACAGTTGTGACTCAGTATTACTGCCGAACGACGTTCGCTGCGCGAGGCCCCTTGGGCGAGGACTCGATGTCGAACTCGACCTCAGTACCTTCCGTGAGGTCTTCGCCGCCGACATCTTCCATGTGGAAGAACACGTCTTCGTCGTCGTCGAGGTCGCCGTCGTCAGTCGAAATGAAACCGTAGCCGCCTGTGTCGTTGAAGAAATCAACCTTACCGTTTGCCATTACAAACAAACAGTGGGTTGGATGAGGGATAACCTTTCCGAGGGTCAAGGTACCACGGCTCTTCACACTACATTTGCACATCCTACTTCGCAGTTAGTTCAGTGCCGATGTGACGGAACCGACGGTGCCGCTGTGAAAGATACACCCTCTCTATCGGCCACACCGATTTCGTCGGACGATAGATCTGTCACGTTAGAAAATACGAAGACTTTCGCTACTCCCTAGCGCTGTCGGGTTCGAGCGCGACCCGCTCGATGAACGGATCGAACTTCTGGTCCGAGGAGATCATCGCGTCACCGGCGAGCGCACAGTCTGGCGATACACCGGAAACGACTTACAACCGACCCGATGAACTGAGGGGTATGTTGTCTATCGCGCTCGCCGGGAAACCGAACGCGGGCAAGTCGACGTTCTACAAGGCGGCGACGATGGCCGACGTCGACGTCGGCAACTACCCCTTCACCACGATCGACCCGAACCGCGGGGTGACGCACGTCCGTACCGACTGTCCCTGTCTCGCTCGCGAGGAACGTTGCGGCAACGAGAACTGCCACGACGGAAAGCGCTACGTTCCGGTCGAACTGCTCGACGTCGCCGGTCTCGTCCCCGGCGCACACGAGGGGCGCGGTCTCGGCAACCAGTTCCTCGACGCGCTGACGAACGCGGACGTCATCATCAACGTCGTCGACGCCTCCGGCGGGACGAACGAAGAGGGCGAACCGGTCGAGGTCGGCACCTACGACCCCGTCGAGGAGGTCGACTTCGTCGAGGAGGAGATGGACCAGTGGCTCGCGGGCATAATCGACCGCAACTGGGAATCCGTCGAACGCAAGTCCCGGTCGCCGGAGTTCGACATGGACGACGCGCTGACCGAACTGCTCACCGGGTTCGGCGCGACCGAGGCCGAGGTGGCCGCCAGCCTCCGGGACCTCGACTATCCCGAGAGCCCCCTGCAGTGGTCCGACGAGGACCGCGAGCGACTCGCCCGCGACGTCCGCGCCCGGACCAAACCGATCATCCTCGTCGCCAACAAGGCCGACGTCGCCCCCGAGGAGAACGTCGAGCGCCTGCGCGAGACGGGAAAACCGGTCATCCCGGCGACGGCCGACGGCGAACTCGCCCTCCGGAAAGCCGTCGAGGCGGGCGTCGTCGACTACGACCCCGGCGACCCCGACTTCGAGATCGCGGGCGATCTCAGCGACGCGCAGGAGAAGGGACTCGAACAGATCCGCGAGGTGATGGCCGAGTACGGCGGCACCGGCGTCCAGGAGGCGCTCGACACGGCGGTCTACGACCTGTTGGACCACGTCACCGCCTACCCCGTCCAGAACGAGTCGAAGTGGACCGACGGGACCGGAAACGTCCTCCCCGACGCCTTCCTCCTCCCACGGGGGTCGACGCCGAAGGACCTCGCCTTCGCCGTCCACTCCGACATCGGCGAGGGCTACTTGCATGCGGTCGACGCGAGATCGAACCGTCGTATCTCCGACGACCACGTCCTCGCGGAGGGCGACGTCGTCAAGATCGTGAGCACGGCGAGCTGAACCATCGTGGCGTGTCACCGAGCACCACATTCATGCAGTTCGACTGTCTATACGATACCATGTTCCGCGCGCACTTCCCGGACGGGGATATCGAGTGTGACCACTACGAACTGACCGAACACGGCGCAGATCTCTACGACGAGGACGACGTGTTCCTCGCGTTCGTCCCCTACACCAGTCTCATCGCGCTGATGAACGAGGAGATCGACCGCGACCCGGAGCCCTCTATCGCGGACTGAGCGTCGTCTCCCGAACCGAACGCGGGACTCGTCGTCGACTCGACCGTTCGACCGCGTGTCGACCGACCGCTCGCCAACCAGAGGCGGTCTGCGACGAACCTGAACGATCAGGATATTTCAGCGGAAACGAGGTGTGCTCCGGCGGCTCGCTACGTGGCCACGTTGCGATAGCACGCGACGCCGAAGATCAGTGGTTACCCGACGAGGGGGACTCGGTGGAGTGAAATAGAGGGGAGCGGGAAGGGACTCACAGCTGTCAGTCCGACGTCGTCTCCGGACGTCGTTCCGTCTCGACGGACCGCCCTACCGCACCGCTTCGGTCGCCTCGCGCATGATCGCCAGCGCCTCCTCTAACTCTTCGGTGCTCGTGGCGTAGGAGAGGCGTGCGTACCCCTCGCCGTGTTCGCCGAACGCCTCGCCGGGGACGACGATGACGCCGCGGGAGAGACACTCGTCGACCCACCCCTCGGGCACCTTCGGCATCACGTAGAACGCCCCCTTCGGCGTCGGCACGTCGAGACCCATCTCCTCCAGCCCGTCGACCACGAGGTCGCGGCGCTCCTCGAACGTGTCGCTCATCTCTTGGACGACGTCCTGCGGGCCGGAAAGCGCGGCCTCGGCGGCGAACTGGGCGGGCGCGGAGGTACACGCCTGGATGTACTGGTGGACGCGAAGCATCCGCTCGATGCGGCGAGTGGAACCGGTGACCCAGCCGAGTCGCCACCCAGTCATCGAGTACGCCTTCGAACAGCCGTTGACGACGACGACGTTGTCCGAGTCGGCGAACTGCATCGGCGAGTAGTGTGCGCCGTCGAAGACGAAGTGCTGGTAGACCTCGTCGGAGATGCAGAGCACGTCGTGTTCGTCGGCGATGCGGGCGAACGCCTCGACGTCCTCGCGGGGTGACACCGCACCCGTCGGATTGCCGGGGCTGTTGACGACGAACGCCGCGGTGTCTTCGGTGATCGCCTCCTCGATGGCCGCGGGATCGATTGTAAGGTCCTCCCGCAGCGGCACCGGCACCGGCTTCCCGCCCGCGAGTTTGGTCAGGGCATCGTAGGCGACGAACCCGGGGTCGGGGAAGATGACTTCTTGCCCCTCGTCGACGTGCGCCTCCATCGCGAGGTGGAGCGCCTCGCTCCCACCCGCCGTGGTGATGACGTCGTGGGGTGAGATTTCGAGGTCCAGATCCTCGCTGTAGCGTCGGGAGATGGCCTCGCGGAGCTCGACCGTCCCCTTGTTCTCGGTGTAGGCGTCCGCTTTCCCCGCCTCGATGGCGTCGACGGCAGCCTCACGGGCGTGTTCCGGCGCGGGGAAGTCCGGTTGGCCGAGGCCGAGGTTGATGGCGTCGTCGCCCGCTGCCTCGAACACTTCGCGGATGCCACTGATGGAGATCTGCTCGACGCGATTGGAGAACGTCGTCATACGCTACCCCGCGTCCGCCGCCGAGATAGTTCTTGCCACCTGTGGGACGGTGACACGGAGTATCTCTCAGAATGGTTACCAATGTTGCCGGTTATGGGGATAGTGTTGCCTATAGCTATGACGGTCGCAACAGTCGATTGTCCGCTAATCAGTGCTTCGATGGGCTAACGAGCGCGAAAACTCGACTTCCCCGATACAACAGTTTTGCAATGACAGTTACCGGAGGCGAGTACGGATTAAGTACCGAGCGTCTACTCCGGACAATGACGACGCGAGGCAACGGTAGTGCGACACGTTCTCGACGACACTTCTTACGATCGGCTGGTGCGGTCAGCATCGCCGGCGGTCTCGCCGGCTGCACCGGCGCACTCGGTAGTGGCAGTAGCGGCGGGCTGGACGAACTCAACGTCGCGTACATGCCCATCTACCCGGACATGCAGTACTTCGTGATGCAGGAGGAGGGGTACTTCGACGAACTCTCCGTCGACGTCTCGGGGAAACTGTTCTCCGACGGTCCGAGCATCGTACAGGCCTCGGCGAAGGGCGACTTCGACGTGATGATGTTCGGTATCGTCCCGGCGATGATCGTGATGGACAAGGGGATCCCCTCGAAGATCGCCGCCGCTAACATCCGGGACGCCATGCAGATTCTCGCCTCCGACGAGTTTGCCGGTATGTGGGAAGAGTACGGGACGGAGGCGTTCGCGAAGTTCGAAGAACAGAAGGGACGGAAGTTCACGTTCGGCACCTTCCCGCCGGGGTCGGTGCCGGACATTCTGCTGCGATACTGGCTCGAGGAGACGGTCGGGATCGACCCCGACAACGACGTCGACATCACGGCGCTCGGCGGGGCCGGGCCGGTTCGGCAGGCGCTGCTCTCGGGAAAGATCGACGGGACGAGCATCATGGAACCCGTCCCGACGGTGATCGAGTCGCGGGGTGCGCCGTTCCAGTCGATCGCGTGGGCGGGTGACTTCATGCCCGGCCAGCCTGCGGCCGTGACGCTGATGCACGACCGACTCCGGAAGGACAACCCCGAGATCGCCAAGACGTTCGTCGAGCAACACCAGCGCGCGACCGCGTTCACGCAGGACAGCCCCGATACGGCCGCCAAACACGCCTCGACGGTCATCGGCGAGGAGGCGCTCCCGGCCGAGACGGCGCGGAAGGCGATGGAGTCGCCGGCCTCGGCGTTCATCACCGACCCCCACGAGATCGAGGAGGGGGCGACGATCTTCAGCGAGTACGCCGCCCGCGCCGGGAAGATAGACGAGAAACTGTCCGTCGACCAGCTGTTCGACTACAGCGTCTACGACTCGCTATGAGCAAGGAGAGTAGCACTGCCGGCGTGGGAGGAATAACCGCCGGCACCGACACCGACGACTCGCTCGGCGCACGCTTCCTGGGCAACGAGTTCGACGGTCGCCGGGCCGGGCTGGGCGCGCTCGGGACGCTCGCGTTCCTCGCCGTCTGGCAACTCGGCGCGATGGCCGTCGGCGGGATCCTCCTCCCGACGCCGCTGGCCGTCGTCGAGGCGTTCGCGACGGAACTCACCGCCCCGGCGACGTTCACGCTCCCGCTCCTCGGACTGGAGATTCCGGCGACTCGACTGCCCGTAAAACTCGTCGAGAGCCTCTATCACTACGTCCCCGGGCTGTTCGTCGGGAGCGTCCTCGGCGTCGCCGCGGGCGTCGCGATGGGGTGGAGTCGAACGCTCGACGCGGCGTTCACGCCCGTGACGCGCGTCTTGCGGCCGATCCCGCCGCTGGCGTGGATCGCCTTCGCCATCATCTGGCTCGGCGTCAACCACAACGGCGCGGCGTTCATCGTCGGCATCGGGGCGTTCTGGATCAACTTCTACAACGCCTCCTCGGGTGTCGAGGGCGTCTCCACGGAGTTGAAAGAGGTCGCCGCCAGCCTCGGCGTCGACGACGATCTCACGATGATCCGGAAGGTCGTCCTGCCGGCCGCCTCGCCGTCGATCATGACCGGCATCCGCACCAGCATCGGGCAGTGTTGGATGATCGTCGTCGCCGCCGAACTGTTCGGCGCGCCGGGCGTCGGATTCCAGATCATCAACGCCGCACAGAACCTCTCGATGGACGTCTCGGTCGCCTACATGCTCGTCATCAGCGCGGTGTTCCTCGTCAGCGACGGCGTGTTCCGACGCGTCGAGCGGAACGTTCTGGAGTGGAGAGCATGAGTCTCGAAGATCGACAGACCGACCGGAACGGACGGCCGACCCGCAAAGTCGACGTCGACGGCCTCGGAAAACGCTACGAGTCGGAGCGCCAGACCGTCCAGGCGCTGGCGGACGTGAACTTCGACGTCGGGGACGGCGAGTTCGTCTGCATCGTCGGCCCCTCCGGCTGTGGGAAGACGACGCTGTTCCGCCTCATCGCCGGTCTGGAGATGCCGACGTCGGGCGCGGTCCGACTCGACGGCACCCCCGTCGAGGGGCCGGGGACGGACAGAGGGATGGTCTTCCAGGAGTACGGGCTGTTCCCGTGGCGGACGGTCCGAGAGAACGTCGCTTTCGGCCTCGAAGAGCAGGGCGTCGAGAAGACCGAGCGCAAGCGACGAATCCGCGAGATGCTCGATCTCGTCGGCCTGAGCGACTTCGCCGACGCCTATCCGAAGGAGCTCTCCGGCGGGATGAAACAGCGCGTCGGCATCGCCCGCGCGCTCGCCGTCGACCCGGAACTGCTGCTCATGGACGAACCGTTCGGCGCGGTCGACGCCCAGACGCGCGACATGCTCCACGCGGAACTGCTGAGCATCTGGTCGGAGACGCAGAAGACGGTGCTGTTCGTCACCCACGACGTCGAAGAGGCGGTGACGCTCTCGGATCGTGTCGTCGTCATGGCCGCCGACCCGGGTCGCGTCCGCGAAGTCGTCAACGTCGACCTCGCTCGGCCGCGCGAGCGAACCGACGCCGCGTTCGCCGAGTACGTCGAGCATATCCGCGGTCTCATCGGGGAGTAGCGTTCCAGCGCTTACACGCTGTCGAGGAGAAATCCCACGAAGTCGTGGGAGGAAGTCAGTCTTCGTAACTGTCCCGGAGTTCGGTGATGTGGTCGCCGAGCACTGACAGCGCGGCGTCGGGGTCGATGTACCCCTCGTCGTACTCGTCGTAGACCGATTCTGCGTTCTGGAGAAACGTCGCAACCGGTTGTGGCATCTCGTCGCTCATACGTCTTCAATCGCGGGCGAACGGTTTGAGAGTTCGGGAACTTCGGGATTTTACGACGGAGTGGACGATCGCCTCGCGGTGTGATCCGACTACCACCGCGACGTCTTCTCTGACGTGCCGCCCACCACATCGCGCGTCATCTCTCCATCCGTCTCCACACCGACTGGTGTCGGAACGCACAAATCTCCGTGTGTCCAACGACCCGCCAGTGACAGTGAGGCTCTCGTTCGAGAACGGCACGCTCAGACTCGACGCCGTCGACCGCGACGTCGAGTCGCTCGCAGACCTCCCTGGCGTCGAGATCGACGCCCGGAGCGGGACGGCCCGTGCGCCGGCCTACCGGTACGCCTTCCTCCGGGCCGTCCTCGGCGAGCGCGGCGCCGACGTCGACGACCGCGTGCTCCCCGCGGCGTCGCTCTCGCTGTCGACGTCGTACGACCTCCGGGAGTACCAGCGCGACGCGCTGGACGCCTGGCGCGACGCGGGCGAACGTGGAGTGCTCGAACTGCCGACCGGCAGCGGCAAGACGGTGATCGCCGTCGCCGCCATCGTGGCGCTGTCGGTGCCGACGCTCGTCGTCGTCCCGACCGTCGACCTGCTCGAACAGTGGCGACGCGAACTGGAAGCCGAGTTCGACGTCCCGATCGGCCAGTTCGGCGGCGGCGAGCAGGTCCAGGAGCCGATCACCGTCTCGACGTACGACTCGGCGTACCTCCGCGCCGACGAAGTCGGCGGCGACTTCGGCTTCGTCGTCTTCGACGAGGTCCACCATCTCGGCGGTGAGGGGTATCGGGACATCGGGCGGCTGCTCGCTGCCCCAGCCCGGTTGGGGCTGACGGCGACGTTCGAACGCCCAGACGGTGCCCACGAGACCGTCTCGGACCTCGTCGGCCCGAAGGTGTACGACGTCGACGTCGACGACCTGGCAGGGGAGCATCTCGCCCCGTACGACATCAAGCGCGTCGAGGTCGAACTCACCTCCGCGGAGCGCGAACGCTACGAGGAGGCACAGGGGACGTTCGTCGACTATCTCCGTACCTCGGGACTCTCGCTGCAGAGCGGCAGCGACTACCAGAAACTCGTGATGCGCTCGGGCAACGACCCGCGTGCTCGCGAGGCGTTGCTGGCGAAGCAACGCGCCCGCGACATCATGCTCAACGCCGACGAGAAGGTGCGTGAACTCGGTGCGATTCTCGACCGTCACCGCGAGGACCGCGTCATCGTCTTCACGGCGCACACCGAACTGGTCTACCGACTCTCCGAGCGGTTCCTGATCCCGGCGATCACCAACGAGACGGGTGCGAAGGAGCGCCGCGAGATCCTCGAACGGTTCCGAGAGGGTCGGTACAGCCGGGTCGTGGCGGCGAACGTCCTCGACGAGGGGGTCGACGTCCCCGACGCCAACGTCGCCGTCGTCCTCTCGGGCAGCGGGAGCGAACGCGAGTTCACCCAGCGACTCGGGCGGGTGCTCCGCCCGAAAGCCGACGGCGGGCGGGCGCTGCTGTACGAGTTGGTGAGTTCCGAGACGGCCGAAGAGAACATAGCGAGTCGCCGTCGGTGACGTCGGTCACCGACACCGGAGTCGGTATGTTCAGTATCGAAGACTGTCGGCACTGACGACGGTCAGCGCATCGGTCTGAGGTTCGAGAAGAGCAAGCCGTCGTCGGTGACGACTCTCGCTCTCGACGTTCCGCCGTCACCCCGCTTTCGACGCCCGTCTACTCCATCCCGTGTTCTCTCGCCCCCTCCCGAATCTTTGTCGCTCGCTTCTCGACGCGGTTGATGTACCGCTGGATCTTCTCCGGTTTCTCGCCGTAGAAGGAGGCCAGCCAGTAGACGTCCGTGTGCGGTTGGGTGAACAGGTACGCGACGAGCGTGTCGCGGCCCGCCTGGATGATCGTCGGCGGGACGCCGCGGTCGCCGGTTCCGGCCTCCTCGAAGCCGTTGACGTCGAAGTAGACGTCGGCGTACAGTTCGGCCACCTCGGGGTCGTCGAAGCTGCATCCCTCGTGGTGAGGTGCCTCGAACCGGTACTGCACGTCGCCGTCGGTCTGCGACCGGTGTTCGACGATCCGAACGTCGAGGATGTAGTCGCGGTACACTGTCTCGTCTTCCGGTGTGGTCGGTGGGGTCTCTGATCTCGACATCTGCTCTGTGTTTGCCATCTGGATGTGCCCTCGTCTGCGTGTCGCTGGGGTGGTCCCGGTCGTGCCGGTGATTCGCGCTGCGGTGCCTGGTCGGGGTGACGGACGCGGAGGCCGACGCCGCGGTCGGCTCAGTCGGCCGAGACGACGTCTCCTCCCGTCGTCCGACTCGACGCCTCAGTCGACCTCGCCGAACAGCGTCGTCAGGTCGTCGTAGTCGAGTTTGCCGTTCTCGTTGAAGTCGAAGGCTGGACCGTTCTGCTGGACGGCGTCGGAGTCGAACTCCTCGAACAGCAGTTCGATGTCGTCGTAGTCGACGCGGCCGTCGCCGTCGACGTCCTCGTAGCGACCGTCGCCGTCGGGGTCGGTCGGTTGCTCACCGTCGCCGACGGCCGGCGGCCCCTGCGGACCGACGACGGCGACGCCGCTGCGGGCATTCGCGTCGATGGCGTCGCCGCCCTCGTCGTCCATCTTCTTGATCTCCACGTCGAGGTCGGCGCTCCCGACGCTCTCTGCTTCCAGTTCGAGCGTCGCGAGCGTGGCGCGACTCGCGCCGGGCTGGACGTTCCCCTCGGCGTCGGCGAACCGCAGTATCGCTCGCGACCCGTCGCCGGTGATGGTACAGTTCGTCGGCGACAGGCCGTCGGCGAAGGAGACGCCGGTGATAGTCGTGACCGCCGGGTCCGAGACGGTGACGTCGACTCGGCCACCGGAGACGCCCTGCGGCAGCGACGAGGCGTACAGGTCGGTGGTTCCGGTCGCTCCCTTCCTGACGGCGAGAGACCCGACGTCGACCTGGACGTTCGGCTGGTAGACGTACATACAGTCGTTGGGGTACGAACGGGCAGGTCCACCGAACCCGTCCTCACAGCAGAGGACGCGTCCGTCGTCCATCACGTAGACGTTGTCGACGTTGCGGAGCGCGTCGTCGGCGTCCTCCGGCGGGTCGGTGAAGTCAGGGCCGACGATGACCGGTTCGAGCGTCGAGACGTTGTAGTCGGGTTCGAGTTCGGCCCGGTAGACGACGCCGCCGTCGACGCGGTCCATCTGGACGTCGCCGACGTCGTTGGCGAGGTCGTCGTTGAACTCGGAGATGCCGAAGTAGACGAAGTCGCCCGGCCCCGCGCCGTCGACGCTGTCGACGCCCTCGGCCTTGTTGAACTCGATCGACGCACCGATCTCCTTGGCGGCCGCCCGGGTCTCGAGGAACGGAATCTTTCGGAGCTCCTCGTCGACGCCGTCGGGGCCGTCCTCGGCGTACTGCTCGGCCCACTCGACGATCTCCGCGTCTGTGATGTAGTTCTGATTGCCGTTTTCGACGACCTCCTTGTCGGCCTCTTCGAGCGCCGCCGCGCGGTCCTCCTCCCAGTCGGTCTCGGCGTGCGCTTCGAGGTAGTCGACCTGCGTGACGTCGTCGTACTCGGCGATCCACTCCTCGGCCTCCGCGTTGCTCGCGTGGCCCAGTTCGATCCACTCGACGTCGAGGGCGACGTTCGCGGGGGAGAGTCGCTGCTTGGCCTCCGGACTGGTGATCTTGGGGGCGTAGAGCGTCCCGGCGACGTCCATCGGGTCGTCGTAGCTCGGGATCGGTTCGTCGGCGACGAACTTGTAGATGCCCTTGCTGTCGCCGTCCGAACAGCCGTAGACCGTCTTCTCGTCGCTCTGGACGTCCGGCGCCTCCCAGGCGGCCCGACCCATCACGTAGTACTTCACCGGCTGGGGCTCGTCGGCCGCGGCGTCGCGGAAGTCGACGTGGTAGCCGTAGCGATAGGGGTTCGGATAGACGTCGCCGATGGGGTACGTGGTGGTCTCCGACCCTTCCTCGGGCTGGTCGACCCGTTCGGCCCCGAGGTAGTACGCGAGGAACTCGACGCCGTCGAGTGCCCAGTACCCCTGGATGGACCACGACTCGTCGCCGTAGTAGTCGTCGACGGCGTCTTGAATCTCCGACGGGTTCGGCCGGTTCCAGAACTGTGCGGCCCCGGCGATGCCTTTCCCGGACCCCGCCTCGACGACGTCCCCCACCGTCGCAGTCAGCGACACCCGTGGATGTGCGTAGTTCTCCTCGGAGGAGATCATCGTGTTCCACGGGCTGAGGTTGCCGTAGCAGTTGATCCGCGTCCCGCCGAGTTCGCGGAGCGCGTCCGTGTTCGCGAGGTTGATCGCGTTCTCGAGGTCGGCGCTCCACTCGCCGTTGTCGTCCTGGCTGAGCGGGATCCGCGAGACGTTGCCGGGGCTGTTCTCCCAGTTCGTGAAGAGGTAGCCCTCGGTCCCCTCGTCGTCGGTCGCGACGAACTGGTTGCAGTCGGGGTTGTACGCGGCGTCACCGTACTGGGTGCCGACGAAGTTGTCCTGCGTGATGTCGGTCCCGTCGGGGGTCTGCGCGACGCCGAGTCGCTCCGCCCCGCCGTTGATCTCGTCTTCCTCCTGTGCGAGCAGGACGTAGTCGCCGTTGCCGGAACGGACCTGCCGCTGTTCGTCCTCCGTCTGTGGCGTCGGCAGTTCGTCGAAGTCGTCGTTGTTGCCGTCGAGGTCGAACTGGAACCCGCTGAAGTAGCCGATTCCGGCCTTGTCGAAGGGTGCCTCGTTCTCCCGACTCGGATGCTGGAGACTGTACAGTGGCGTCCCGTCGGCGAACACGAACGGCCCCGTCATCTCGGCGCCGAACGCGGTCGTCGAGAACCGCTTGAGCGACCCCTTGACGCTCGGCGCACGGGGTGTGTCTGACTCCTCTACCTCCGCCGCACTCGCTGTCCCGACCACACTGGCGCCGAGTGAGGCCGCCAGCGACGTCGCCATCAGATTTCGTCTGGTGAACTCCATGGTGCAATTCTCCACTCGTATTGATAATTGAAATGTTTTTGTATGTGGTATATAGTGTGGAACTGAGAGATATGTACACAGGCGAAATCACTATATTTCGCGTCTTATTTCAATAGATGATAATGAAGAATATCGCTCCGTACCGTAACTCTTTCTTCTAGCAACTTGTAAAACAATCGACGTTCGCTCGAACGCGTCGTTTCGGGGGTCGGCGACGGCGGCCTCGTCCTTACTCGATGGTCGCGCTGAAGTCGAACGAGTCGGCGTCTCTGAACGCCTCGAAGCCGACTTCGTCGTAGACCAGTTCCGTCTCGACCGTCTCGTCGCCGCCGACGGTGACCTCGTTCGTCCGCTCGTAGGTCTCGCCCTTGAGAGTCAGCGTGCCGGTGAGGGTGCCGGTCTGCTTCGTGTCGGTCCGGTTCGTCACCGTGAGAACGACGCGGAGCGTCTCGTCGTCGGTCCGTTTGAACCGGAAGTCGCCGGCGACGAGCGGTTTCTGTTCCGCCTCCGCTCTGGGGTCGTCTTCCGGTTCGGTGGGAGGGTTTCGAGGACCGTCCGGGCCGGGGAGCGAGGAGAGACAGCCGGACAGGGCGAAGGGGAGCGTGCCGAGGAGTACCCGTCGCTTCATATCGGAGGCTCACTCGCCCCGCGTATGAGCCTTGTCCTCCACGGACGGTCCCACGTCTCTTATAAAGAGCCGGCGACTACCGACGGTCGTGCTCACGAAGGACCTCCTGCGCGTCTCCCGCGCCGGCGGCGGCTACCACCCGCAGTTCGTCGACGGCGAGGACCGACCGCTCGCAGCCCGCGTCGTCGACACCTACGGGACACACGTCGGCGAGCGACGCGGCGCGCTGGAGGACGCCCTCTCGGAACTCGAACGCGACGCCGACGAGTTCAAGCTCGTCCGCGGCTTCGCCGCGCTCTGTGAGCGCGAGGCGACGTTCGAGACGCAGGCCGCGGTGCCGCCGGAACGCGTCCGGCGCGTCGCCTTCGAGGCTGCCGAGTCCGTCGGCGTCGCGAGCGACGACGAGCGAACGGAGGCGCTGGCGACCGCCGCAGACCGTCTCGGCGTCGACGTCGCCGACGTCGAACAGTCGCTCTACGCCGACCGGGACGTGAACCAGATCCTCGTCGAGTTCGACCCCCGGTGGACGTCCGAGGAGCTGCTCGTCCAGTACAACCTCTCTTTGGCCCAGACCGCGCTGTTCGACGCCATCGAGGTCCGTATCCGGAGCGCCGACCCGAAGATGCTCGTCTCGGCGGTCAAGCGACTCCGACTCATGTACGAGGTCCGGCAGACGCCCGAGGGGCGGGAGCTGGTCGTCACCGGTCCGGACGCGCTCTTCCGTCGCACGCGACGCTACGGCACCGGGTTCGCCCGCCTGCTCAGAACCGTCGCGAAGACCGACGACTGGCGACTGACGGCGACCGTCGACGACCGGGGCACCGACCGCGAGCTGGTGCTCACCGACGCCGACGTCTCCGTGCCGGGCGTCGACCCCGTCGCGGAACCGGCCTTCGACAGCGGCGTCGAGGCCGACTTCGCCGCCCGCTTCCGATCGCTCGACCTCGACTGGGAGCTCGTCCGCGAACCGGAGCCGCTCGCCGTCGATGACGGTACGCGTGTGATGATCCCGGACTTCGCGTTCGACTACGCGCCCGCCGGTGCGGCGACGGTTGGTGACGACGGGTTCAGAGTCTACTTCGAGATCATGGGCTTCTGGACCCCCGACTACGTCGAGAAGAAACTCGGCCAACTGAGCGGCGTCGAGGACGTCGACCTCCTCGTCGCCGTCGACGAGTCGCTGGCCGTCAGCGACGAGGTAGCGGCCCGCGACCACCGTGCGATTCCGTACACCGGCTCGGTCCGCGTGAAGGACGTGGTCGACGTCCTCCGGGAGTACGAGACCGAGTTGGTCGCCGACGCGGCCGGGTCGCTCCCCGATGCGCTGGAACCTGACGCGGACGTCGTCACGCTGGCCGACCTCGCGGCGGAGTTCGGGGTGAGCGTCGACGCGCTCGAGACGAAGTCGTTCCCCGAACACCGCCGAGTGGGTCGGACGCTCGTTCGTCCCCCGATGTTGGCGGAGCTCGGAGACACGGTCGAACCGGGGATGAGCCTCGACGAGGCCGAGGCGGTCTTCGAAGCGTACGGCATCGACGACGCGAGTGCCGTGCTCTCGGCGCTCGGCTACCGGGTCGCCTGGGAAGGGCTCTCCGGTGGCACTGTCCGCGAAAAGTGAGTATGGCCCATCAACTTTTCCGGGTCCGACCCGAAACCCGTCGCACGATGCTTAGCAAACTTCTCGGAATTCTCGGGTCGAAGCGCTCGCGGCAGCTCAGCGTCGTCTCGACGCTGGCACAGGCAGTGTTGTCGTTCAAGCGCGGCCAGAAGAAGGCCGCCGCGCTTTTCCTCGGTGCCGCCGCGCTCTCGTACAAACGGAGTGAACTCGGCTACATCGCACAGATCGCGGCGAAACTCCTCAAGAAGAAGGCGTAGACTGGCCGTCAGATCTCGTCTAGATTCTCGCGCCGACCTTTCGGCACCGTCGAACGCAGCTCTCCGTAGACGAACAACCCGACACCGATCGGTTCGCCCTCGCCGGCGAGGTCGTGTGCGGCGACGAGGTAGCCCCAGTCACCCTCCCAGTCGAGCTCTTGGTCTTCGCCGGCGGCGAACGCCGCAGCCTGCTCGCCGTCGAGTTCGACGACGTTCTTGGTCGCCTCGCGGCCGAACCGCTGGACGGCGTTCGTCGTCGGCTTCCAGTGTTCCTGTCGCGTCCGGAGGAACGTCATCCCGAGCCCCTCGACCGAGATGGGGTCTGCGGTGTCGCCGTGGAGGATCCAGATCTTTCCGGCCCCCTTCTCCCAGAAGGTGTAGCCGTCGAACGTCTCCGGCGGGACGCCGAACCGCTCGTCCCACCACTCGAGCACCTCCTCGCGGGTCGCACGGCCGTCGACCTCGCGCTCCGTGGCGGTCGCCGGGAGGCGGTCGAACCGCTGGCCGTCGTTCGTCGGTGCGGCATCGTCGCCGCCGGACTGCGAGCCCTCGTCGCTCATGCCTCGACCTCCGTCTCGTCTCCGCTTCCACCCACTCGCAGCTTCGCACAGAAGAACCCGCCCGTGTCGTTCTGGTGGGGGTAGACACGGTGGGTCTTCTCGACGCTCGGGTGGTACTCCTCGCCTTCCCACTCGGTGATACCGGGCGACGTCTCCAGCGGCGCGTCGAACGCGACGACCTCGCAGTCCTCGGTCTCGAGCGCGTGGTTCACGACGGCCTCGTTCTCCTCGGGGGCGAACGTACAGGTGGAGTAGACGACGATACCACCGGGTCTCGTCGCCTGGACCGCACGACGGACGATCCCCTTCTGGATGCCGACGACGCTCCGGACGTGGTCCATCGTCCACTTCTCCAGCGCGTCGGGGTTCTTCCGGCAGGTCCCCTCACAGGAACAGGGGGCGTCGACGAGGGTGCGGTCGAACTCGTCGAAGTTGGCGGGTCCGACGGAGCCGTCGCCGTCGGACTGGAACGGCTTCAGCGAGAAGTTCCGAGCGTCTTGGTTCGTGACGGCGACGTTGGTGACGCCGAGGCGTTCGGCGTTGTGCCGGAGCGCCGACAGTCGGCCGAGACTGTTGTCGTTGGCGACGACGAACCCCTCGTCGTCCATCAGCGCCGAGATCTGCGTCGACTTGCTGCCCGGCGCGGCACAGGTGTCCCACACTCTCTCGCCCGGTCGAGGGTCGAGCGCGATCGCGGGGAGCGCAGAGACCTCTTCCTGGCCGTGGAGCCAGCCGTGGAAGTACGGCCACGTCGTGCCCGCTTTGCCCTCGGTCAACCGGAGGATCTCGGGGTTCCAGTCGGTCTGTTCGTAGCCGACGCCCTCGGCGTCGAGCGCCGCCGTCGCCCGGTCGACGGTCGTCTTGATGGTGTTGACCCGGACGACGTAGGGGAGCGGTCGGTCGCAGGCGTCGAGGAACGCCTCCTCGTCGTCGACGAGCGGGAGGTACCGCTGTAAGGGGTTCATTGCCCTCTCTTTCCAGCGGGGTCGTTTGTCGGTTTCGGAGTCGGGGTCGTCGCTCCGGATGCGCCTCTCGTGCACACGGCCCACCCTTTTAGTACGCTGCCACTCCTTCTCACTGCCATGGCTCACATCAACGTACTCGCGGACGACGTCTCGCTCGACGAACCGTTGCTGGTCGAAGGACTGCCGGGCGTCGGACTCGTGGGGAAGATCACCGCAGACCACCTCGTCGACGAGTTCGAGATGGTCCACTACGCGAACGTTCACTGTGAGGGCATCCCCCGCGTCGCCGTCTACGCCGACGACGACGTGGAGCTCCGGACGCCGGTCCGACTCTACGCCGACGAGGAGCGGGACCTGCTCGTCCTCCAGAGCGACGTCCCGATCCACCCGCAGGCGGCGACGGAGTTCGCGGGCTGTATCCGCGGCTGGTTCGAGGACGACGGCGTCGTCCCCATCTTCCTGAGCGGTATCGGTGAGGAGAAGACCGACGAGGTTCCCCGACTCTACGGCGTCGCGACCGGCGACGGCGGGTCGCTCCTGGAAGCGGCCGACGTCGGTCGGCCGACCGAGATGGGGATCGTCACCGGACCGACGGGCGCGCTGATGAACGACGTACTCGAACACGGCCTGACGAGCGTCGGTCTCGTCGTCCAGTCGGACCCGAAGTTCCCGGACCCGGAGGCCGCACGCGTCGTCATCAAACAGGGGATCGAACCGCTCACCGGCGTCGAAGTGCCCGTCGACGACCTCGTCGACCACGCCGAGGAGATCCGCGAGGCCAAACAGCAACTCGCACAGCGGATGCAGGAGGTCGACGACGAGAGCACGCAGGCCCAGCCGATCCGGATGTACCAGTGACGGTCGGCGGGCGAGCGAGTTAACGAGCGGTCAGCAACCGCCGCCGAACCCGCTCAGTCCGGGGTAGTCGGCGATGAGCCCGTCGACGCCGGCCTTCGTCAACTCCTGTGCCTGATACCACGTGCCGATAGTCCAGACGTTGACTTCTCGACCCTCGTCGTGAGCGACCTCGACGAGGTCGACGTCGGCGTACGGACCGCTCGTGTAGTATTCGTCGCCGAAGAACGGCGTCCCCTTCACGAGATTGTACGGCGGGTGGAGCGCCTCACAATCGTACGTCCGCGTGATGTCGAGTCCCGCCTCGATATCGTCCCAGAAGAGGAAGGCGACCGGGATCGAGGGGTCGGCCTCGCGGACCGTCGCGAGCGCCGCCTCGTAGAACGACGAGACGAGCACGTCGTTGTCGTAGTCGTCGACGACGGCGAGCACGTCCTCGGTGAACGGTCGCCACACGTCCTTCTGTGTCTCCAGCGCGTCGCCCGAGAGGTTCTCCGCGAACCGCACGTCGAACGACCCGGGGTTCTTGAATTCGACGTTGACGCCGACCGAACTCGGCAGTGCGTCCAGCAGTTCTGACAGCAGCGGTACCGTCTCCCCGCTGTCGAGCACCTCCGCGCTCGTGACGACGTCGGTCGACGTCTCCCAGACGACGCCTTCCGTGTCGGTCAGTCCCCGCTCGCCGCCGTCGCGACTGCGCAGTCGATCGTCGTGGAAGACGACTACGTCGCCATCGGCGGTCGGCACGACGTCGATCTCGACCATCTCCGCACCGCCCTGCGGTCCCTGCTTCGCCGCCATCTCGACCGCGCCGACCGTGTTCTCGGGGTACATCCCGGCGAATCCGCGGTGGGCGATCGTGGTCGGCCGAGTTCTGTCGCTCATCGTCTCGTCCGTCTCATCGCGGTCCTCGCGCTTGTCGCTTTCCACCCCGTCGTCCGCGAGACCCGTCTGGCTACTCAGCGCAGTCCCGGTGACTGCGACACCCGTCCCCTGCAGGAACCGCCGCCGGTTCACGTCGTGGCTGTTTTCGGACATAGCGAATCAGTTCTCGATAGCAAAACAATTAAAATTTCCTTCGGAGCAATTAATATAATAAGGGTGACAATAGACCCCACAGATAGCCCTCCGTAGCCGCCGCCAGCGTCGCGGGTTCCAGACGTGCGAGGGGGACTCCGCGTACCACATCTACAACCTTATACCCCGTCGGGCGTTTCTTCCGACCATGACAGACGAGGCTCCCGACGCAGACCAGGTCGAAGAGGTGCCTGTCGACGACGTCGAAACGGAGGAGTCGGCCGACGCCGACGAGGCCGAACAGGTCGACATCGCCGCCCGCGTCGCCGAGTACGACGACGGACTCGCCGCCGAGGTTCGCGAGCTCCAGTCGCGCGTCACTCATCTCGAGTCGGAGGTCGAGAGCCGCGACGAGCGGGTCGAGGAGTTGGAGGGGAAACTCAAGCGCAAGCAGGCGGACTTCCAGAACTACAAGAAACGCACCAAGAAGAAGCAGGACCAGATCCGCGAGCGTGCCACCGAGGACTTCGTCGAGCGGGTCGTCTCCGTCCGTGACAACCTCGTGCGCGCGCTCGACCAGGACGAGGGTGCCGACATTCGGCCGGGCGTCGAGTCGACGCTCGAGGAGTTCGACCGCATCCTCACGAGCGAGAACGTCGAGATCATCCATCCCGAACCCGGTGTGGAGGTCGACCCGCAGCGACACGAGGTGATGATGCGCGTCGACAGCGACCAACCCGAGGGCACCGTCGCCGACGTCTTCCAACCCGGCTACGAGATGGCCGACAAGGTCATCCGCGCGGCGCAGATCACCGTCAGCGACGGCGAGTAGGCGACACGACACGCTTCTCCGACACCGTTCGACGACCCGTGTTCACGACTCCGGTCGGCGCCGCGAGGGTCCCGGAGCGGCGAACGATCAGATGGCTGATAGCGACGGCTCCCGGACTCGCGGTTCGATATAAAGCTCCCGGACGGTCTGTCTCGACGGAGTCCGAAACCGCATGACTGCGGCGAGTTGTCGTCTGCGCCAATCTCGTCTCATCTAGTAACCTTTAACCGCGGCAAGCCGGTATCTGGAAGCAACATGGCGAGCAACAAGATTCTCGGTATCGACCTTGGTACCACGAACAGCGCGTTCGCCGTGATGGAGGGAGGCGACCCCGAAATCATCGTGAACGCGGAGGGTGACCGAACCACCCCATCCGTCGTCGCCTTCACGGACGACGACGAACGTCTGGTCGGCAAGCCGGCGAAGAACCAGGCCATCCAGAACCCCGACCAGACGTTCCGCTCCATCAAACGGCACATGGGCGAGGAGGACTACACCGTCGACGTCGAGGGTGAGGAGTACACCCCCGAGCAGATCTCGGCGATGATCCTCCAGAAGATCAAGCGCGACGCCGAGGACTATCTCGGCGACGACGTCGAGAAGGCCGTCATCACGGTTCCCGCGTACTTCAACGACAAGCAGCGGCAGGCCACGAAGGACGCCGGCGAGATCGCCGGCTTCGAGGTCGAACGCATCGTCAACGAGCCGACGGCCGCGTCGATGGCGTACGGTCTCGACGACGACTCCGACCAGACCGTGCTCGTCTTCGACCTCGGTGGCGGGACGTTCGACGTCTCGGTGCTGGATCTCGGCGGCGGCGTCTACGAAGTCGTCGCGACGAACGGGGACAACAGCCTCGGCGGCGACGATTGGGACGAGGCCATCATCGACCACCTCGCCGAGGAGTTCGAGAACAACCACGGCATCGACCTCCGCGAGGACCGCCAGGCGCTCCAGCGACTGAAGGACGCCGCCGAGGAGGCGAAGATCGAACTCAGCTCCCGGAAGGAGACGGACATCAACCTGCCGTTCATCACGGCGACCGACTCCGGCCCGGTCCACCTCGAACAGTCGCTCACACGCGCGAAGTTCGAGTCGCTGACGTCGGACCTCATCGAGCGCACCGTCGGTCCGACGGAGCAGGCGCTCGAAGACGCCGGCTACGACAAAGACGACATCGACGAGGTCATCCTCGTCGGCGGATCGACCCGGATGCCGCAGGTCCAGGAGAAGGTCGAGGAGCTGCTCGACAAGGAGCCGAAGAAGAACGTCAACCCCGACGAGGCGGTCGCGCTCGGCGCGGCCATCCAGGGTGGCGTCCTCGGCGGCGAGGTCGACGACATTGTCCTGCTCGACGTGACGCCGCTCTCGCTCGGTATCGAGGTGAAGGGTGGGCTGTTCGAGCGACTCATCGAGAAGAACACCACTATCCCGACCGAGGAGTCGAAGATCTTCACCACGGCCGCCGACAACCAGACCTCCGTGCAGGTCCGCGTCTTCCAGGGTGAACGCGAGATCGCCGAGGAGAACGAACTGCTCGGCGAGTTCCAGCTGACCGGCATCCCGCCGTCCCCGGCGGGCACGCCGCAGATCGAGGTCGGCTTCAACATCGACGAGAACGGGATCGTCAACGTCGAAGCCGAGGACAAGGGCTCCGGCAACGCCGAGTCGATCACCATCGAAGGCGGTGCGGGCCTCTCCGACGAGCAGATCGACCGGATGCAGGAGGAGGCCGAACAGCACGCCGAGGAGGACAAGGAACGTCGCGAGCGCATCGAGGCGCGGAACAACGCCGAGAGCGCCGTCCAGCGCGCCAACTCGCTGCTCGAGGAGAACGAAGAGCAGGTCGACGACGACCTCCGCGCGGACATCGAGGCCGCCATCGAGGACGTCGAGGAGACCCTCGAGGACGACGACGCGACGACCGAGGAGCTCGAGGAGGCGACCGAATCGCTCTCGACGGAACTGCAGGAGATCGGCAAGCAGATGTACCAGCAGCAGGCCCAGCAGGCACAGGCCGGTGCCGGCGGTGCCGGCGGTATGGGCGGCGGCGCTGGCATGGGTGACATGGGCGGCGCAGGCGGTCCGGGCGGCCCGGGCGATGCCGACGACGACGAGTACGTCGACGCCGACTTCGAAGACGTAGACGAAAGCGACGAATAGTCGCTTTCGTCTGCCCGTCAGACGTAGTCTGACGAACGTTGATGAAGACGACTCGTAGAGTCGTCTCGTCTGCTCACGAGAGCAACGCTCTCGTGAACGTTGACGAAGACGAGCAGTAACCCACGTCGACGCGACGTCTGCTGACTGCGGTCTCTCTTTACGCCGATCACCTTTCGACAGTCCCGACTGTCGGCCCTCCGAACATCGATCTGATACAGCAAGCGCGCTTTTCAAGTAGTTCGACCGATAACGGATGGAACAACTGATGAGCGAGGACTTCTACGACGTGCTCGGGGTCTCCCGGGATGCCGACGAGGACGAGATCAAGAAGGCCTACCGGAAGAAGGCGACCGAGTACCATCCGGACGTCAGCGACGACCCCAACGCCGAGGAGAAGTTCAAGAAGGTGAAAAAGGCCAAGGAGGTGCTCACCGACGAGGAGAAACGCTCGGCGTACGACCGTATGGGCCACGACCGCTTCGAGCAGGCCGAGAAGCGCGGAGGGTTCGACGGCGGTGGCGGCGGCCAGCGCGGCAACCCGTTCGGCGGCGGTGGCGGGATGGGTGGCGGGATGGGCGGCTTCGAGGACATCTTCAACAACCTGTTCAACGGTGGTGGCGGCGGTCAGCGCGGCAACCGCCCACAGAAGGGTGCAGACCTCCGGACGCGCCTGACGCTCGACCTCGAAGACGCCTACGAGGGCGTCGAGAAACAGGTGACCGTCACCCGCCCGGAGGCGTGTCCCGACTGCGACGGCAAGGGACATCCCGCGGACGCCGACGTCGAGACGTGTCCGGAGTGTAACGGACAGGGTCAGACGACGACGGTCCAGCAGACGCCGTTCGGTCGGATGCAACAGACCCAGACCTGTCGCCGCTGTGGCGGCGACGGCGAGCTCTACAGCGAGACCTGTAGCACCTGCGGCGGCGACGGACAGGTCCGAAACGAGGCGACGCTCTCGGTCGACATCCCGGCCGGCATCCGCGACGGACAGAGCCTCCGGATGGAACGGGAGGGCGCACCCGGCGAGAACGGGGGTCCGAACGGCGATCTCCTCATCGAGATCCAGATCACCGACCACGAGACACTCCGTCGCGAGGGCGACGACCTCTACGTCCAACTTCCCATCTCCTTCCCGCAGGCTGCGTTCGGCGCGACGGTCGACGTCGAGACGCTCGACGGCACCGTCGAGATGGACGTCCCCGAGGGGACCCAGAGCGGCGAGACGTTCCGACTCAAGGGGAAAGGGATGCCCCGCCTCCAGCGGCGCGGACAGGGAGATCTCTACGTGCAGGTGCAGGTCGTCACGCCCGAGAGCCTCAACAAAGAACAGAAGGCGGCGCTCGAACAGTTCGCCGAGGCTGGCGGTGACGAGGTCGAGGTGAAAGAGGGCTTCTTCGAGAAGATCAAAAACTCCTTCTGAGGGTCAGACCGGGTCGTTGTCCGTCTCTCCGACCGTTGCCACGCTCTCTCTGTTCGTCGCCAACGGTGCACGGTCGAGGAGGCGAGCGACGTCGCCGTGCAGCCGGTACGTAGTAAGACCGGCGGCGAGCAGTCCCGCGTTGACGGTCGGGTCGCTCGCGCGGACCAGGCTCAGCGTGTAGTGAGCGTCGAAGAGGGGAGCGAACGGACGGATGCCCATCGGAGTGACGACGTCGCCGAGAAGGTGTGTACCGATGCCGACCGCACCCACCAGAGACGTGAAGAAGAAGTCGTAACGTCGTCGCCGGAACCCCGGTGCGCGGGTGAGCGCTCCGACGACACCGAACAGGACACCGACGGCGACGGCGGCGGTCGCCGTGTGCGTGACTCCCCGGTGGGGGACGGCGGCGAGATAGAGGTCGACGTCGGGTGCCGACGCCGTCAGCAGAAAGCCCACCGTCCCCACTCGAACTGCTCGGCGCAACCCGTAACGGTGAAGCAGTATCGCGACGGGGGTGAAACAAAGCAGCGCGATTCCGACGTGCCCTGGGAAGTACATACCTCTACCGAGCGATTCTTCCCCTTAATTCTCGGACAACCACCCGGTAACCACCCCCGCTCACACCGTGGTAACCGCCCGCACGACACTCCCTGTCAACACCCCGACGGTACCGGCGGCGCTCGGTGCAAGCTATTTGCTACCACGACTCCAATTCGGAGGGGATGACGCACACGAAAGTCAACTACCACGACGTCGAACCGATCAGCGAGTCGATGTACTTCCTCCGCGACGCGCTCGACTGTGAGAACCTCGGCGTCACCGTCGTTGAGGCCGAACCGGGGTGGAGCGGGAAAGAACACGACCACGTCGAGTCCGAACACGAGGAGGTGTACGTCCTCGTCGACGGTGACGCCACCCTCACCGTCGGCGACGAGACACTGACGCTCGCGGTGGGCGACGCCGTTCGGGTCTCACCCGACGAAGTTCGTCAGTTACACGTCGGCGACGTCGCGAGTACGCTCCTCGTCGTCGGCGCACCGTGAGCAGTGCCGTGCGCATCCGACCCGCCGCACCGACAGGGATAACTGCCTTTCGTGTCAACCCACACCGAGAGAATGAATAGCACACGTTCCGACGGGACAATCCCCGTTACGGTCGTCAGCGGCTACCTCGGTTCAGGGAAGACGACGCTCGTCAACCACCTACTGAACGACCCGCAGGGCCACGAGATCGCCGTCGTCGTCAACGACATGGGCGAGGTCAACATCGACGCCGAACTCATCGCTGACAGTGATGCCGACGCCGACGACGGCGTGATCGACCTCTCGAACGGCTGTATCTGCTGTCGACTCCAGTCGGATCTCCTCACCGAGGTGAAGCGGTTGGCCGAGACGCGATCGTTCGACTATCTCCTCGTCGAGGCGTCCGGCATCAGCGAACCGATACCGATCGCCCAGACGTTCACCGTCGGATCCGAGGAGAGCGACGTCGACCCCACCGACTACTACCGTCTCGACACGACCGTCTCGGTCGTCGACGCCTACGGCTTCTGGAAGGAGTTCGACGTCGAGGAGGGGCTTCCCGACCGGATGCGCACACCTGACCGGCCGTTCGCGAACGTTCTCGTCGACAGCATCGAGTTCTGTGACGTGCTGCTGTTGAACAAGTGTGACATGGTTCCGGACGAGGAACTCGACCGGATCGAGGCCATCGTCGAGGAGCTCCAACCGCGCGCCGACATCGTCCGAACCGAGTACTCGGCGGTCGACCCCGCACGCGTCCTCGGCACCGGTCGGTTCGACTTCGAGCGGGCCCAGCGGGAGGTCGGCTGGAAGCAGCAGTTGGCCGGCGATCACGGTCACGATCACGGTGACGACGGCAACGACCACGACCACCGCTCGACCGCCGAACGCCACGGCGTCGCCTCGACCGTCTACCGTCGCCGCGAACCGTTCCATCCGGGGCGACTGGACGCGTGGCTCGACGACTGGGACGGCAACGTCGTCCGCGCGAAGGGGTTCTTCCGTCTCGCCGGTCGACCCGACGCTGTCATGGGGTTGAGTCAGGCGGGACCGTCGATACAGGCCGGGCCGATCGGGACGTGGGACGAGGCGGACGACCCGGAGACGCGACTGGTGTTCATCGGCACCGACCTCGACGCCGACGCGCTCGCGGCGTCGCTCGACGACTGTCTCGCGACCGCCGAGGAGATCGCGGTGGGGGAGTTCGACGATCCGTTCCCTACGACATGAGGTCGGCTTTGAGGTCGTCCCACGACTCGTGGAAGCCGTACGTCGACTCGCTCTCGGCCAGCCCGGCGATCGCCTCCTGGTAGACGTCGTCGTACTGGAGGAGCTGTGTCCAGCCCTCGGCGTTGTACATGCAGTACTGACACATCGGTAGTAAGTAGTGGGCGACGAGAGGCATTAATCCGTCGGGCACGTAGAGGAGCTGTCGACGCTCTCGGTGCACCGGACGTACCCGGGCGGGGGTAGGACGTACGATGACAATGACCGGAACGTGTCCCCACTGCGACTGGCAGGTCGTCGCGGGGTCGTACGCGGAGATCGTGGAGCTGTACCAGCGACATCTCAGGAACGAACATCCCGAGGCGTGGATGCGCTCCTAAGGTTCGAGGAGCACCTTCGTCACACCCTCTTCGCGCTTGTCGAACTTCTCGTACATCTCCGGGGCCTCGTCGAGGCCGACGCGGTGGGAGACGACGAAACTCGGGTCTGCCCGTCCCTCGATGATGAGGTCGCGCAGTTCGCGGTTGTACTGCTTGACGTTACACTGACCGGTGCCGAGCTTCAGCCCCTTCTCGAATAGTTTTCCGAAGTCGATACCGAGACGGCCCTGTGCGGCCATCTCGTCCGGTGCACCGGGGTCCGAGGGGACGTACAGACCGGGGATACCGAGTTCGCCGGTCGGGCGGACGACCTGGATCAGCTGGTTGAGGACGACCGCCGGGTTCTCCCGGGCGGGGTCGTAGGCGTCGTCGCTGGGGTCGGTCTCGGGGTCGATCG
Source organism: Halogranum amylolyticum (assembly GCF_900110465.1). GTDB lineage: Archaea > Halobacteriota > Halobacteria > Halobacteriales > Haloferacaceae > Halogranum > Halogranum amylolyticum. Next base: position 5,329 of record NZ_FODV01000006.1, on the reverse strand, counting down.
CCTGATAGCCGACCGCGTCGACGCCCTTGTCGACCATATCACCGTGTTCCTGTTTGATCTGTTCGACCGGGTCCGAATCCTCGAAGTTGATCGCCGTCGCGTCGCAGTGTTCCTCCGCGAGGTCGAGACGGCTCTCCACGCGGTCGACCACGTAGATCTCCGCCGCACCCTTGATCTTCGCGCTGTAGGCGGCCATAAGACCGACCGGTCCGGCACCGAAGATGGCGACGGACTCGCCCGGACTCAGATTCGCCAGTTCGGTGCCGTGCCACCCCGTCGGGAAGATGTCGGCCAGAAGCGAGAACGAGTCCTCGTGTTCGTCACCCTCCGGGAGTTTGAGGGCGTTGAAGTCCGCGTACGGGACGCGGAGTTTCTCCGCCTGTCCCCCTTGATACGGTCCCATGGCTACGTAGCCGTAGGCACCCCCGGCGAACCCGGGGTTGACGTTGGTACAGAAGCCGGTGTAGCCGTTCTCACAGTTCCGACAGAACCCGCAGGCGACGTTGAACGGCATCACCACACGGTCGCCCTCCTCGAGTGTCGACACGCCGTCGCCGACCTCCTCAACGATCCCCATGTTCTCGTGTCCGAACACGATCCCCTCCTCGGCGGCGGTCCGGCCCTCGTACATGTGGAGGTCCGAGCCGCAGATGGCGGTCGTCGTGATGTCGATGACGATGTCGTTCGGATGCTGGAGCTCCGGTTCGTCGACGTCTTCGATCGCTACTTCCTTGGGTCCCTGATAGACAACTGCTCTCATTGGTTTGTGTGCACACCCATCAACTGTGTTGCGGAGTGGATGTAAATGATTGACTGTTAACTATTCACTCTGGTTTGTGAATCCCTAGCAATGCGACGAACGCACGAGAGACCGGTCTCGAAGACTGTTCCGTTCTGCGAGGGATCGTGCGGTGCGCCGGTCTCCGTCCGAGTTCGGCGGTCTTTTGCGTCGCTCTCCCGTAGTGTGCTCTGTGAACACCCTCGGTGACCTCGTCGCCCGCGACCGTCGGTCGTCGGCGCTCGCACTCCGCGTCCCGTCGCTCGAGCGAGACTACAGTTACCACGACTTCTGTACCACGGCGTGGAAGGCGGGCAACTTCCTGAGTTTCCTCGGCGTCCGCGGCGGCGGACGCGTCGCCATCGAACCGGACCCGCTGCCCGAGCCGCTCCTGACGTTCTTCGGGGCCGCACTCCACGGTGCGACGACCGCGTTCGACCCCAGCGACGGGGACGTCCGGGCAGTCGTCGTCCCCCAGCGACGCGAGAGCGAGTTCGCCGACGTCCCCGGCACGAAGCGCGTCGTCTACGGCGGCCCGCCGACCGACCCCGGCGTCTCGCACTGGGAGAAAGAGGTCTGGAGCGAGAACCCCGCGTTTCCGCCGACCGACGTCGACCCTGCGACGGCCGCACTCGCCGCCGGCGACGACGAGTACAGCCATCGAGAGCTTCTGCGTGCTGCCGACCACGTCGTCGACGACCTCGACCTGACGGCGGACGACGAGGTGGTCGTCCGCTCGTCGCTGGCGGAACCGGGCGTCGTCGCCGCCGGCGTGCTCGCACCGCTCTCTGTCGGGTCGACCGTCGTGTTCCCCGACCTCGAGACGGACGATTCGCAGGGGTCCGTCGCCGTCGCCGACGCCGACGCCGACGTTCCGGAACGCCGTCGCTTCCTCTCGACGGACGTGCTGTGATACCACTTCTCAACGAACTATATCACGGCGCTGTCCGTCTGCGGTGGCATGCCCGGTGCGACGTTCCTCCGCGGTGACCGTCTAACTCTCCGAGCGATCGACCGCGACGACGCGTCGTTCTTCGAGCGGTGGCACAACGACCCTCGGGTCCGCGTCCCGCTCGGGATGGACGCCCCCAGAAACGAGACACAGGTCGAGGAGAGTTTCGAGAACTGGTTCGAGAGCGACGAGAGCGTCAACCTGCTCGTCTGCCTCGCCGACGAAGACAGTGGTAGTGACGACCCCGAACCGATCGGGGCGGTCAGCGCGAAGCAGATCCAGTACACCCGGCCCGAACTCTCGTACTGGGTCGCCCCCGACTCCCAGGGCCAGGGGTACGCCGCCGAGGCACTGGAACTACTCGTCGGCTACGTCTTCGAGACGTACGCCGTCAACGGGCTCTGGGCACAGGCGTTCGAGTACAACGACGCCTCGTGGGAACTGCTCGAGTCGCTCGGCTTCAGTCGCGAGGGGACGATGCGCGGTCACCGGTTCGTCCGTGGCGACTACGAGGACGTCGTCGTCTACGGACTGCTCCGCGAGGAGTGGGAGCGTCGCGAATGAGTGAAGTCGGCGACGTCGACACGACCGTCGTCGCGGGCGACCGCGTCTCGCTTCGCCCCGTCGAACGTGACGACGCGGCCTTCCTGCAGCGCTCGACGACGGACCCGGAGATCCGCATCCCGCTCGGCTCGACGTCGCCGAGCAACGAACACGAGACCGAGTCGTTCATCGAGGAGGTGATCGAGAGCGACGACGGCGTCTCGCTGCTCGTCGAAGCGGACGAGAAACGCATCGGACTCGTCGCGACGAAGAGTCTCGACCCCGCGCGCCCGGAGCTCGTCTACTGGTTCGCCCCCGAGTATCACGGTGACGGGTACGGGACGGAGGCAGTCGGCCTGTTCGTCGACTACCTCTTTCGGACCGTCGACTGTCACGGCCTCCACGCTCGCGTCTTCGCGTTCAACGGTGGCTCTCGCGGCGTACTGGAACGACTCGGCTTCGCCGAGGAGGGCCGGTTCCGGGAGGCACGGTTCGTCGACGGCGCGTACGTCGACGTGGTCCACTTCGGACTGTTGCGACGGGACTGGGAGAGTTCCTGAACGGGGCTCTCCTTTCCGGAAACCGGCACGCTGTGTCACGGCTGTCGTTCGGAGCTCTGTATCAAAATTTATGAGAAGGTTTGTCAAACTGTACGATAGATCGTCTTATGGCATCTAATCGCATTGTCTCGACGTGGAGGACGTACCGGTCTGTCGGTATCGTCTACCGCATCGGAATCGCGTTCGTACTCGGATCACTTCTCGGACTCGCTGTCGGCGAGACGGCGACCGTCCTGCAACCGATCGGCGACCTGTTCGTCCGACTGCTGACGATGCTCATCGTCCCCATCGTCGTGTTCACGCTGTTGATGGGAGTCAGACAGCTGACGCCATCGACGCTGGGGAAGCTCGGTGGGCAGGTCGTCGCGCTGTACGCGGTCACCTCCGCCGTCGCCGTCGCGGTCGGCCTCGCCGTCTCCAACGCGATCCAGCCGGGGTCGCGGGGGCTGGAGAGCCTGCTCGCCGAGGCGGAGCCACAGAGCGCGGAGGCGCCGTCGGCCACGGAGGTCGTCCTGAACATCGTCCCGACGAACCCGCTCGGCGCGATGGCCGAGGGGTCGGTGTTGCCGACCATCTTCTTCGTCGTCGTCTTCGGCCTCGCCTTGGCACTCGTCCAGGAGGAGACCGACGACCCGGCGATCTCCAGCGGTATCGAGACGTTCTTCGATCTCGCGGAGGCGGGCGCCGAGGCGATGTTCAAGGTCGTCTGGGGCGTGATGGAGTTCGGTGTCCTCGGCGTCTTCGCCCTCATGGCGAGCGTCTTCGGGGCGGCCGGCGTCGACGCCATCGTCCCGTTCGCGCTGCTCATCGTGACGATGCTCGTCGCCGCCGTCGTCCACATCGGCGTCGTCTATCTCGGCGGGTTCGTCGTCGGCATCCTCGGCCAGTCGCCGTTCTCGTTCCTCTCGGGGGCCCGCGAGGCGATGGTCACCGCACTCAGCATCCGCTCGTCGAGCGGGACGCTCCCGGTGACGATGTCGGACGCCGACGAGAACCTCGGCGTCGCAGAGCGCGTCTACGGGTTCACGCTTCCGCTCGGCGCGACGATCAACATGGACGGGACGGCGATGTATCAGGGGGTCGCGGCGATCTTCGCGGCCAACGTCGTCGGCGTCAACCTCACGCTGGCCGACCAGTTCGCCGTCGTCTCCGTCGCCGTCCTTGCGAGTATCGGCACCGCAGGCGTCCCCGGGTCGGGGCTCATCATGCTGACGCTCGTGCTCACGCAACTGGGACTGCCGCTGGAGATCGTCGGCGTCGTCGCCGGCGTCGACCCCATCCTCGACCGTATCCGTACGATGGTCAACGTCACCGGCGACCTCGCAGTGACGACCGCCGTCGCGAAGTGGAACGGCGCGGTCGACTTCACGACCGGCGTCTGGTCCGACGGCGTGCGGTCGTCGTTGGCCGACTGAACGGTCGTCACTGACCGACCGACTGTTCGTCACTGATCGACCGAACGGTCGATCTCATCGACCTCGCTCGGGTTCTACTTCGCCGCCTCGATCTCCTCTAACGCCTCGGGGTTCTCGATGCTGCTCATGTCGCCGAGTTCTTCGCCCTGATAGAGCGCGGAGATGGCCCGGCGGATGATCTTCCCGGACTGCGTCTTGGGGAACTCGTCGACGAACAGCACCTCGCGCGGGCGGAACGGCTTGCCCAACTCTTCGCCGACGAGCGCCCGGAGCTCCTCGCGCAGCGCGTCGCTCACGTCGACGCCGTCTTCGAGGACGACGTAGGCGACGACGGCGGTGCCAGTGGTGTCGTCGGGGACGCCGACGGCGGCCGCCTGGTTGACGCCCTCGTGTTCGATGAGCGCGCCCTCGACCTCGGCGGGGCCGACCTTCCGTCCCGCGACGTTGAGCGCGTCGTCGGCGCGGCCGTGCAAGAACCAGAAGCCGTCTTCGTCTTTCTGTGCCCAGTCGCCGTGGTCCCACATCGGCGGGTCTTTGAAGGTCGACCAGTAGGTGTTCAGATAGCGTTCATCGCCCTCCCACAGCGATTTGGTCATCGACGGACAGGAGTCACGGGCGACGAGGAAGCCGCGTTCGTGGTCGTCGGCGACTGACTCGCCCTGTGAGTTCACGACGTCGATGTTCATTCCCAACCCTGGTCCGCCGAGTGAGCAGGGTTTCAGCGGCTGGGTCGGCATCGGCATGAGGAAGCAGCCGCAGATCTCGGTGCCGCCGGAGATGTTGATGATCGGCGCTTCGCTTCGTCCCACTTTCTCGTAGAACCACATCCACGACTCGGGGTCCCATGGTTCGCCAGTCGAGCCTAAGAGGCGTAAACTGGAGAGGTCGTGTTTCTCGACCCACTCGTCGTCGTACTTGCGGAGGGCGCGAATCGCCGTCGGCGAGATGCCGAAGGTGGTGAGCTTGTGGCGGTCGATCATCGACCAGAAGCGATCGGGTTCGGGGTAGTCGGGCGCACCCTCGTACATGAAGATGGTACCGCCGAAGGTGTGGTTGCCGATGAGCGTCCACGGACCCATCA